>NZ_ML703339.1:158158-193542 GCF_008638365.1 Nocardiopsis quinghaiensis
CCGGGGGGCGCACGCCGGCCCGTGGACCCGGGGGGCCCCCGGGCCGCCCCCCGCGGGGGCCACCGCCGTGTCGACACGCCTACATGGCTACTCGTCCACGAGGCGACCCGCCCACAGGGCCCACCTGTCTACTCCTCGCCCTTGGCGACCAGAGTGAGCACGTCGTAGGTGGCCACGGCCTCGCCGTCCTGGTCGGTGACCAGGGCGTCCCAGCGCACCTCGCCGTAGTCGGCGTTCGTGCGCGGCGTGATCTGCTTGGCGGTCAGCGTCACCCGGATGGTGGCGCCCTCCTTCACCGGGGTGAGGAAGCGCAGGCCGTCCACGCCGAAGTTGGCCAGCACCGGACCCGGCGCCGGGTCCACGAACAGGCCCGCCGCCAGCGACACCACCAGGTAGCCGTGCGCCACGATCCCGCCGAACAGCGGGTTGGCGGCGGCGGCCTCCTCGTCGGTGTGCGCGTAGAAGGTGTCACCGGTGAACTCGGCGAAGTGGTCGATGTCGGCGCGGGTGACGGTGCGTTCCGCCGACCGGACCGTGTCGCCGATCCGCAGCTGCGACAGGTCCTTGCGGAACGGGTGCACGTCGTCCGCGTTGCGCTCCGAACCCGTGGTCCAGTGGCCGGTGATCGCGGTGACCATGTCCGGGGACGCCTGCACGGCGGTGCGCTGCATGTGGTGCTTGACGCCGCGCACACCGCCCATCTCCTCGCCGCCGCCCGCGCGACCGGGCCCGCCGTGCACCAGGACGGGCAGCGGAGAACCGTGGCCGGTGGACTCCTTGGCGTCGTCCCGGTTGAGCACCAGGACGCGCCCGTGCCAGGGCGCGACACCCAGGACGACCTCGCGGGCCACGTCCGGGTCGTTGGTGACCACCGAGCCCACCAGGCTGCCGCTGCCGCGCGCGGCCAGCTCCACGGCCTCGGCGACGCCGTCGTAGGCGATCACGGTGCTGACCGGGCCGAAGGCCTCCACCTCGTGCGGCTCCCGGGCGCCGGGCTCGGCGCGCAGCAGGACCGGGGACATGAACGCGCCGGCCTCGGCGTCGGCGCCGAGGACCTCCACGGTCCCGGGGTCGCCGTGGACGATCTCGCTGGAGGTGCGCAGCGCCTTGACCGCCTTGCGGACCTCCTCGCGCTGGTCGAGTGAGACCAGGGCGCCCATGCGCGCGTCCGGGTGGTCCGCCGCGCCCACGACCACCTTGGACAGCCGGTCGGTCAGGGCCCCGACGACGGCGTCGGCCATCGGCCCGGGCACGATGACCCGGCGGATGGCGGTGCACTTCTGCCCGGCCTTGACCGTCATCTCGGTGACGACCTGCTTGACGAACAGATCGAACTCGGGGTCCTGCTCGGACACGTCCGGACCGAGGATCGAGCAGTTGAGGGAGTCGGCCTCGACGTTGAGCTGTACGCCACCGCTGACCACGTTCGGGTGGTTGCGCAGGATGGCGCCGGTGGCGGCGGAGCCGGTGAAGCCCACGATGTCCTGCGGGCCGAGGTTGTCGAGAAGCCCCTTGTGACTGCCGACGAGGAGCTGGAGGGAGCCCTCCGGCAGCAGTCCGGACTCGACCATCCGCCGTACGACCGCGGCGGTGAGGTAGGCGGTCTGCCCGGCGGGCTTGACGATGCTCGGCATCCCGGCGAGGAAGGCGGGGGCGAGCTTCTCCAACATGCCCCACACCGGGAAGTTGAACGCGTTGATCTGCACGGCCACGCCCGGACGGGACGTGTACACGTGCTGGCCGACGAACGTGCCCTGCTTGCCGAGCTGCTCCAGGGGCCCGTCGAGGATGACGGTGGAGTTGGGCAGTTCGCGGCGGCCCTTGCTGGAGAAGCTGAAGAGCGTGCCGAACCCGCCGTCCACGTCCACGGCGGTGTCGCGCCTGGTCGCACCGGTCCGGTGGGAGAGCGCGTAGAACTCCTCCTTGTACCCCATCAGGTGTTTGGCGACCTCCTTGAGGAGGTTCGCGCGCTGGTGGAAGGTGAGCGCGCGCAGCGCGGGGCCGCCGACACGGCGCGCGTGGTCCACCATCCCGGCGACGTCGGGGCCTTCGGCCGAGATGCGCGCGACGGTCTCGCCGGTGTTCGCGTCGGCCAGGGGCGAGCCCTCGTCCGCGGGGGTGAACCACGCCCCCCGCGCGTAGCTCTGCAGTGTCTCGGACACCTGACGGTCCTCTCCTCGGGCTGTGCTTCCTGTGCGAACAGTATTACAGACCGATCGTTCAGTAAATAGTGCGAGGGAGGGCGCACCGCGCTCCATCTGGGCTTCTCTGGTCCCGAAACGGACGGGAAATCCCCTCAGCCCGACTCGGCACGGATCTCGCGTGCCGTCACACCGAACTCCGTGCGCAACATGCGCCCTAGGTGTCCCGCGTCCAGCACGCCCCACCGCGCCGCGATCGCCGACACGCTCCGGTCGGCCAGCAGGGGGTCCGCCAGGTCCCGCCGGATGCGCGCCAGCCGCTCCGAGCGGACCCACCGCGCCAGCGTGAACCCCTGCTCGCGGCACAGCTTGTACAGGTACCGCGCCGACATCCGGTGCGCCGCGGCCACCGACTCCACCGACAGGTCCGGATCGGCCAGGTTCGCCAGGCAGTACGCCCGCACACGGGCGAGCGGGTCCGCCGCCTCCTCGGCGGGCGCGTCCGCGAACGCGGCGCACACCAGCGACACCAGCGCCGCCGCCAGGTGGTGCCGGGCCGCGCCGCCCGTCTCCTCGTCCAGCCCGGACGCCACGCCCCGGAACAGAGCCGAGACGATCCCGCGCAACCCGCTGTCCGCGCGCACCGGCAACGCCACCCGGCGCCGCAGCAGGTCCGCGTGCACCCCGAACATGGCGCTCGGCACACCCGCCACCACCGTGTCGTAGGGCTCCCAGAAAGGCAGCTCGTACGGGCGCCCGGTCTCGTACACCACCAGGTCACCGGGGGTGAGCAGGCACTGCCGCCCGGCCTGGCCGACACCCGCGCGGCCCGAGACGTGCCACGCCACCTTGATCAGGTCCGGATCCGAGGAGGCGATCACCCCGGGGTCGCGGCGCACCACCACCGGATCGGCGCGGATACGGGTCAGCACCAGCTGGTCGACCCGGGTCGAGGTGAACGCGCCGTGGAAGGGGCGGTCGCCGGAGGCCCGCATGCGCAGGGGCGCGAACGCCCGGGAGGCCTCGGCCTCGAAACGGTCGATCCGGTCGGTGGAGTACACGGTCCCCACTCCCTGCTCCCTTCCCCCAGGCGTCTGACATGCGCTTATCTCCGCGCCGGGGCTGACCGGATGTTATCCCCGTCACCCCCGTCCGACAAGGCGCCCGCCCCCCGTGCGGGAAACGGAGACCGGCTGTGCGGGGAAAGGCGACGGGCCGACGCCGCGCGGACGTAGCTTTCCCGGAACGCACAGAGGTCCGGGAAGGAAACGCCATGGACACAGCCATTCCCCGTGAACACGACTTCGTGGTCGTCGGCTCCGGTTCCTCCGGCAGCGTCGTCGTCCGACGCCTGCTGGACGCCGGGCACACCGTGCACGTCGTCGAGGCCGGCCCCGTCGACAGCGAACCGATGATCCACGACCCGCGCGGCTGGCCGGGCCTGTGGCACACCCCGCTGGACTGGGCCGTGATGACCGTGCCGCAGAAGCACGCGGCGGGCCGCTCCCTGCACTGGCCGCGCGGCCGGGTGCTCGGCGGCAGCAGTTCGCTCAACGGGATGATCTACGTCCGCGGGCACCGGGCCGACTACGACTCCTGGGCCTACGCCGGATGCACGGGATGGGACTGGGACTCGGTCCTGCCCCTGTTCAAACGCTCGGAGGACCACGCCGACGGAGCCGGTCCGTGGCACGGCTCCGGCGGGCCGCTCCCGGTCACGCGCATCGCCGACCCGCATCCCACCTCCAGGGCGTTCGTGGAGGCGGCGGCCGCGCTGGGCTTCCCCGTCACCGACGACTTCAACGGCGAGCGGATGCTCGGCGCGGGATTCAACCACACGACCATAGACGGGGACGCGAGGATCAGCGCCTGGCGCGGCTTCGTGGAACCGGTCCGCTCCCACCCCGGCCTCACCGTCACCACCGGAGCCCCGGTCCGCCGGGTTCTGCTGGAGTCCGGCCGCGCGGTCGGCGTCGAGTACGAGGCCGAAGGCCGGATCCACCAGGCCCGGGCGGCACGCGAGGTCGTGCTCAGCGGAGGGGCGATCGGCTCTCCCCAGGTCCTCCTGCACAGCGGGATCGGCCCCGCCGCGCACCTGACCGAGGTCGGCGTGGACGTGCGGGTCGACCTGCCCGGGGTCGGTGAGAACCTCCACGACCACCTGCTGGTCAGCAACGTCTACGAGGCCGACGGCCCCCTCCCTCCCGGCACCGGGAACCTGCTGGAGAGCCAGCTCTTCGCCAGCACCGACCCCGCCCGGACGGTCCCCGACCTCCAGCCCCTCTTCATCCACATGGTGCTGCCCGCCGACGGGTACCCGGTGCCCGAGCACGGCTACACCATCGCGCCCGGCATCGTCCGACCGCTCTCCCGCGGCACGCTGCGCCTGGCCTCCGACGACCCGTCCGCTCCTCCCCTGGTCGACCCCAACATCCTGTCCGAGCCGCACGACCTGGAGAGCCTGGTCGACGCGGTGGAGATCTGCCGCGAGATCGGCGCATCGGCCGCCTTCGACGCCTGGCGGAAGGCCGAGGTGGCCCCCGGACCCGAGGCCCGCACCCGCGCCGATCTGCGCGAATACGTCCGGCGTGCGGTCACCACCTACCACCACCAGGTCGGCACCTGCCGCATGGGCGTGGACTCCCTCTCCGTGGTGGACCCGGCCCTGCGGGTCCACGGCGTCGAGGGGCTGCGGGTGGCGGACGCCTCCGTCATGCCGTCCGTGCCCTCGGGCAACACCAACGCCCCGGCGATCATGGTCGGCGAGAAGGCGTCGGACCTCCTCCTCGCGGACCACACGTGACGGACGCCGCCGGCGGCGGCACACCCCGGGACCTGCGGGCCCCGGCCACACGAAATCCCACAGACCCACGAGTCCCGCGGGTGACGCGGGCGGAAGACGAGGTGTCCCGATGAGGACCGACATGCTGATCGACGGCGAGTGGACCACCGGAACCGGTGGCGGCTCCCTGCCCACCCTGGACCCGGCCACGGGAGAGGTCATCGCCCACGTGCCGGAGGCCGCCGAGGCCGACGTGGACGCGGCGGTGGACGCCGCCGCCCGCGCGTTCGGGTCGGCCGAGTGGGCGGGCATGCTCCCGGCCGAGCGCGCCAGGCTCATGCTCCGCCTCGCCGACCTCCTGGAGGCCGACGCCGACGCGTTCGCCCGCCTGGAGACCACCGACCAGGGCCAGCCCCTCGCCGTCAGCTCCGGATTCTCCGTGCCCAACGCGGTGGAGCACCTGCGCTACTACGCGGGCTGGGTCACCAAGATCACCGGTATCACCGCGCCGCTGTCCGTCCCGGACGTGGACTACCGCACCCGCCGCGAACCGCTCGGCGTGTGCGCGCTCATCACCCCGTGGAACTTCCCGCTGATGATCCTGGTGTGGAAGCTCGCCCCCTCCCTGGCCACCGGCAACACCGTGGTGGTCAAGCCCGCCGAGCAGACCCCGCTCACCACCCTGCGCCTGGCCGAGCTGGTCAGGGAGGCGGGCGTTCCCGACGGCGTCGTCAACGTGGTCACCGGAGGCCCCGAGGTGGGCAGGGCCCTGGTCCGCCACCCGAAGGTCGCCAAGGTGTCGTTCACCGGTTCCACCGGGGTCGGCCGCGAGATCGCCGCCCGGGCCGGGCACGACCTCAAGCACGTCTCCCTCGAACTGGGCGGCAAGGCCCCCTCGGTCATCACCTCCGACGCCGACATCGACGCCGCCGTCGCGGGCAACCTCATGGGCGGACTGCTCAACTCCGGCCAGGTGTGCGCCGCCTACACCCGCTTCTACGTCGACGCCGCCCGCCACGACGAGTTCGCCGAGAAGCTCGCCGCGGGCGCCGCCGCCACGAAGCTGGGCCACGGCCTGGCCGAGGACACCCAGATGGGCCCGCTGGTCTCCGCCGAACAGCGGGACCAGGCAGAACGCTACGTGCGGATCGGCCAGGAGGAGGGGGCCCACCTGCACGACCGCGCCCCGCTGGACGGCGACACCGGGTACTTCGTCCGTCCCGCCGTCTTCTCCGGAGTCACCGACGACATGCGCATCGCGCGGGAGGAGATCTTCGGTCCGGTCCTGTCGGTCCTGCCCTACGACGACCCCGACGAGCTGGTCGCACGCGCCAACGACACCGACTACGGACTCGCCGCCGTCATCTGGTCCCGCGACATCGGCGTCGCCAACCGGCTCGCCGCGCGGGTCCGGGCGGGAACCGTGTGGATCAACATGCCGCCGGTCCTGGACGCCGCCGCGGCCTGGGGCGGCATGAAGGCCTCCGGACTCGGCCGCGAGATGGGCTGGTCGGCGATCGAGGCCTTCACCCAGGTCAAGAGCGTGTGGACCAACCTGGCCTGAGCGATTCGCCCGCCCCGCCCGCGGCCCGGACCGCGGGCGGCCCCGCCCCGCGCGCTTCCCACCCGCGCCGACACCGCCACCGCCCCGCGCGCTTCCCACCCGCGCCGACACCGCCACCATCCCCGGAAGGCCCCCATGGACGACCCGGCACCGCACCCGCTCGACCCCCTCATCCCCGACGAGATCACCGCCGCGCGCACCCTCCTCACCCGTACCGGACACGTCACCCCGGCCACCCGGTTCGCCTACCTCGGCCTGGAGGAACCCGCCAAGGCCGAACTGCTGGCCCACGCGCCGGGGAACCCCGTGGACCGCCGCGTCCGCGTCCTGCTGCACGACACCTCGGGCGGTCCCGCCCACGACCTCGTCGTGTCCCTCACCCGGGGGAGTGTGGACTCCGACCGGGTGCTGGACGCCGCCGTCGAGGGGCAGCTCCCCGTCCTCGACGAGGAGTTCGCCCTGGTGGAGGAGGTCCTCAACACCGACGAACGCTGGCTGGAGGCACTGCGGGTCCGCGGTCTCGACCCCGCACGGGTGCGCGTGGCACCGCTGTCCGCCGGCGTCTACGACGACGAGTACCCCGACGAGCGCGGCCGCCGCGTCCTGCGCGGGCTCGCGTTCGTCCAGGAGCACGAGGCCGACCACGCCTGGGCGCACCCGGTGGACGGGCTGGTCGGCTACGTGGACGTGCTCGACCGCACCGTGGACAGGGTGCTCGACTTCGGGCCGGTGCCCGTGCCCACAGAGAACGGCAACTACACCGAGCCCGAGGTCAGCGGGCCGTACCGCACCACGCAGAGGCCCATCGAGATCACCCAGCCGGAGGGACCGAGCTTCACCCTCGAAGGCAACAGGCTGACCTGGGAGAACTGGTCGCTGCGGATCGGTTTCGACGCCCGGGAGGGCCTCGTCCTGCACCAGATCGCCTTCCACGACCGGGACCACGGGCGCGACCGGCCCATCGTCCACCGCGCGTCCATCGCCGAGATGGTCGTCCCCTACGCCGACCCCTCCCCGGTACGGTCCTGGCAGAACTACTTCGACACCGGCGAGTACATGGTCGGCCGGTACGCCAACGCGCTCAGACTCGGTTGCGACTGCCTCGGCGACATCACCTACATGGACGCCGTCATCGCCGACGAGGGCGGCGAGCCCCAGGTCCTGCCCAACGCCGTGTGCATGCACGAGGAGGACTTCGGCGTGCTGTGGAAGCACACCGACCTCTGGGCCGGGTCCTCGGAGACCCGCCGCCAGCGCCGCATGGTCGTCTCCTTCTTCACCACCGTCGGCAACTACGACTACGGGTTCTTCTGGTACCTGTACCTCGACGGCACCATCGAGTTCGAGGCCAAGGCCACCGGCATCGTCTTCACCTCCGCCCATCCCGGAGGGGACTACCCCTACGCCTCCGAGGTCGCTCCCGGTGTGGGCGCGCCCTTCCACCAGCACCTGTTCTGCGCCCGTCTGGACATGCGGGTGGACGGGACCGAGAACAGGGTCGAGGAGGTCGACGCCGCCCGGGTGCCGATCGGACCCGACAACCCGCGCGGCAACGCGTTCGTCCAGAAGCGCACGGTGCTGGACACCGAGAGCCGCGCCCAACGCGACGCGGACGCCTCCGTCGACCGGGTCTGGCACATCTCCAACCCCGGTTCGCGCAACCGGCTCGGCCAACCCGTCGCCTACGCCCTCCAGCCCGAGGGCAAGCCGGTGCTGCTCGCCGACCCGTCCTCGTCGGTGGCGGCCCGCGCGGCCTTCGCCACCCGCCACCTGTGGGTGACCCCCCACGACCACGCCGAGCGCTACCCGGCCGGTGACTTCGTCAACCAGCACCCGGGCGGAGCCGGGCTGCCCGCCTACACCGCGGCCGACAGGAACGTGGACGGAACCGACCTGGTCGTGTGGCACACCTTCGGGCTGACCCACGCGCCGCGGCCGGAGGACTGGCCGATCATGCCGGTCGACTACACCGGCTTCAAGCTGCGTCCGACCGGTTTCTTCGACCGCAACCCCACCCTGGACGTGCCGCCGACGGCGGGCGGCCACGGGTGCTCCGGGCAGCAAGGACGGGGAGGATGCCATGACTGAGAACGCGTCCACGGCCACGCCGGACCAGCCCGCCACCGCGGGGCTGCGAGGCGGGCTCGGTGTAGCGGGCGTGGTCTTCCTGGTGGTCGCGGCGGCCTCGCCGCTCGTCGCCATCGGCGGCGCCCTGCCGGTGATGATGGCGATCGGCAACGGCGCGGGCGCGCCGGTCGCCTACCTCGCGGTCACCGCGGTCCTGCTGCTCTTCAGCGTCGGTTACGCCGAGATGAGCAGGCACGTCCAGGACGCCGGAGCCTTCTACTCCTACGTCACCGCGGGGCTGGGTCCGGTCCCGGGCGCCGGCGCGGCGGGCGTGGCGCTGCTCGCCTACACCGCGATCCAGGCCGCCGTGTACGGCCTGGCCGGGGCCACCCTCGCCCAGACGGTCGCGGACCTCGGCGGACCGGGGCTGCCGTGGTGGGTGTGGAGCGGTGCCCTGCTCGCCGTCGTCGCGCTCCTCGGCTACCGCAGTATCGACATGGGGATCCGGGTCCTCGCGGTCCTGATCGTCTGCGAGGTCGGTGTCGTCGCCGTCCTGGCGGGCGCGGTCCTCCTCCAGGGCGGAGCGGAGGGCCTGAACGCGGCCCCCTTCACCCCCGGCGCCTTCCTCTCCGGTTCGCCCGGCATCGGGCTGATGTTCGCCGTCGCCTGCTTCATCGGCTTCGAGGCGACGGCCGTCTACGGACAGGAGGCGCGTGACCCGCGCCGGACCGTTCCCCGGGCGACCTACACGGCCGTGCTGGTGATCGGCGGCTTCTACGCCCTGGTCAGCTGGGCCCTCGTCATGGCGGTAGGCGCGGAGAACGCGCGTGGCGCCGCCACCGCCGACATCGAGGGACTGGTCTTCGCCGTCGCCGACCGCTACGCCGGTTCGCCCGTCGCGGCGGCTCTCCAGGTCCTGCTTCTGACCAGCCTGTTCACCGCGCTGCTGGCCTTCCACAACACGGTCGCCCGCTACCTGTACGCGCTCGGTCGGCGCGGCGGCGCGCTCGCGCCGCTGGGCAGGGCGCACCCGCGCCACGGATCGCCGCACACCGCGTCGCTCACGCAGACCGGCTCGGCGGCCGTCCTCGTCGGGGTGTTCGCCGCGGCCGGGGCGGACCCGGTGGGCCAGGTGTTCACCTGGATGAGCGGTCTGGCGACGCTGGGCGTGCTGGTACTGATGATGCTCGTCAGCATCGCGATCGTGGTCTTCTTCGGGCGCGGCGCGGAGCACACGGGGATGTGGCGTACGCGGGCCGCACCGGTCCTGGGAACGATCGGACTGGCCGGGACGGCGCTCCTGGTCCTGGCCAACTTCACCACGCTGATCGACGGGTCGACGGGCCTGGCGGTACTGCTCGTCCTCCTGCTGTGCGCCTCCTTCGCCATCGGCGCGGTGGCCTCGGCGCTGGGACGTGGCCGCCGTGCCGGAGGCGGCCCGGACTGACGGGGGCGGTTTCGGAACGGGCCTCCCCCGCCGTGTCGCCCTGTCGCCGTGTCGCCCTGTCGCCGTGTCGACATGCGGTGGTCCGGGCGCTCCCGGGCACGGGAGCGCCCGGACCGCGCCCCGGACCCGCTACCTGGTCAGTGCCAGGACCTGGGCCCCCGGAAGGTCGGCGAGCAGCTTGCCGGGCACCAGGAGCTTGGAACGGCGCACCCCGCTGCCCACGACCACCTCGCCCCCGGCGGCGACGCCCTCGTCCACCAGGACCGGCCACCCCTCCGGCAGGCCGAACGGCGTGATACCGCCGTACTCCATGCCGGTCAGCCCGGTGGCCTCGTCCATGGGGGCGAACGAGGCCTTGCGGGCGCCCAGGTGGCGGCGGACGGTCCCGTTGACGTCGGCGCGCCGGGTGGCCGGCACCATGCACGCCGCGTAGGACACCTCGCCGCCGCGCTTGGCGGCGACCACCACGCAGTTCGCGCTGGTCTCCATGGGCATCCCGTACCGCCCGCAGAACTCCGCGGTGTCGGCGAGCTCCGGATCGATCTCCGCCACCCGCACGTCGTCTCGTCCCCGCACCGTGGCCAGGACCGGTGCGGCCAGCAGCTCCGGGTGCCGGTCCGCACGTACCCAGTTCAGTTCACCGGACATGGCATACCTCGATGTCGTCGAGAAGGTCGGTCGGAAGCCGTCGAGGGCCCTCCCCGCGCAAGGCCGTCGAGGAGGGGACACGGTCAGGTTAGCGTTCCGCCGTCCTGCGCCCGGCGGCGCCGAGCGCCAGTTCGGCGAGCCCGTCGGCCCGGTATCCGGGCCAGCCGTGCACCGCGTCCAGGTACTCCCGGGGGATCGCGCTCACACCCCACCGGGCGCCCAGCAGGGCCCCGGCGACGGCCGCCACGGTGTCGGTGTCGTCGCCCGCCCGCACGGCGGCCCGCAGCGCGGTCGTGAAGTCGCCGCGCACGACGGCCGACCACGCCGCCTGCAGGGCCGTCACCACGAACCCGTTCGGGGAGAAGGCGTGCGGCGGCCGCTCCTCGGCCTCGTCCAGCCACGCCGCCCACATTCCGCGCCGGGCCCTCGGCAGCAGGTCCAGGCCAGCGCGTACCCCGGCCAGGTCGGCGTGCGCGACCGCGTGGCGGATCCCCTCGCACCACAGCACGCACGCCTCGGAGGCCAGCGGATCGCCGTGGGTGAGGCGGCTGTAGCGGTCGGCGGCCACGGCCAGGCCCCCGGGGTCGTCCGGGTAGGCCAGTGCCAGCGGACCCGTGCGCATGAGCGACCCGTTCCCGGCGCTCGGCACTCCTCCGGCGAAGCGGTCCGCCGACGCGCGCTCCATCACCTCGGCGACCTCCGGCCGCCCGTGGGCGTGCCCGGACCGGCGCATCACCCACGCGGTCTGGTGGCCGATGTCGGAGGCGCCGTCGTCCGCCCAGCGGAGGAAGGCGTCGGCGGTCTGGCGCAGGGCCTCCGCCGACACCGGGTCGCGGTGGTCGCGCAGGGCCTGGGCGATGCACACCGCCATCTGGGTGTCGTCGGAGTACTCCCCCGGCTCGTAGGGGCCCAGCCCGCCCCCGACCATCTCCGGGACCCGGTCCTCGGCCAGCGCCGGCCCGAACTCGTAGGGCACGCCGAGGGCGTCGCCGCACGCGGCGCCGAGCAGGACTCCGACCACGCGGTCGTCCGTCGTTCCGGGGGGAGGAAGGTTCACAGGGACCTCGCAACGTTTCGGTACCGGGGGTGCTGCGAGTTGACCCTATCGGGCGCTCCCTGTCCGCATTCGTCCTGATAGCGGACGATGTGTCAGAGCCCGGGGACATAGAATTCCTCGCATGGAGACCCCCGCTCCCGATCCCCTCTTCGGCATCACGCTGCACGAGCGCTACATCCTCGGTAAACGGCTTCGTAGCGGTGCCTCGGGAACCGTTCACGTCGCGCACGACCTCAGCGCCGACCAGACCGTCACGGTCACCGTCATGCACCCGTGGCTGGTGCGCGACCACGGCGCCGTGCACGCGTTCCTGGACCGTGCCCGGACCCTGGAGGATCTCATCCATCCGGGGCTCGCGCGGATCCTCGGCCACGGGCGCGACGGCGACCACGTGTACGCGGTCACCGAGTACCTGCAGGGAGAGACCCTCGCCCGCACGCTGGGCGGCGGGGACCTCCGCTATCCGCCGCACGTGGCCCTGACCATCGTGGCCGGAATGCTCACCGCCCTCGACGTCGTCCACGGGTCGGGAGCCGTGCACGGCGAACTGGACCTGGACAAGGTCGTGGTGGACGGCGAGGGCGGGGTGCGGGTCACCGGCTTCCCGCTGCTCTTCGACGCCGAGGAGGACGCCGGTCCGGAGACCCACGCCGACGTGCACGCCGTCGGGCGGCTCCTGTACACGCTGATGACCGGTGTGTCCGTGGCCCCGGACACCTACTCGCTGCGGCTCTCGTCCGCCATCCCCGAGCTGCCGTCCGACCTGGACATGCTGGTCGCCAACGCCACCGACCCCAATCCGCGCTACCGCCCACGCGACGCGGGCCAGTACCTCACCGTCGTCGAACAGGTGCTGCGGTCGCTCTCCAGGCCCCCGGCCGACCTCGCCTCCGACGACACCAGGCCGATCCCGGTCATCACCGACGTACCGGAGGGGCGTCGGGAGGACCGGGGCGCGCCCGTCCCGCTGTGGCGGCGCGTCCCCGTGCTCGTCGGCGCGGGCGTGCTGGTCCTGGTGCTGTTCGCCGCCGGTTGGACCCTGGTTCCGGACAACCGCGTCGAGCTGCCCGACATCGTGGGCGTCTCCACCGAGGAGGCCGAGGAGCGCCTGGCCGCGCTCGGCCTGGACCTGACCGTGCGGTTCGACGAGACCTACAGCGACACCGTCGGCCCCGGATCGGTCGCCGAAAGCACGCCCTCCGCGGGCAGCACGGTGGAGCGGGGCGGTGAGATCCTGCTGTGGGTCTCCGCCGGCCCGCAGTTCGTGGGGGTTCCCGACGTGGTCGGCGGGTCCGAGAACGAGGCGCGCGACGCGCTGCGCCAGGCCGGCTTCACCGACATCCAGATCGTCCAGGAGCACTCCGCCGAAGAAGCGCCGGGCACCGTGCTGTCCACCGAGCCCGGGGTGGGCGAGGAGGGGGACCGTGAGAAGCCGGTCGTCCTCCACGTGAGCGAGGGCGTCATCGTCCCCACCCTGGTCGGCATGGCGCGGGAGGACGCCAGCGCCGCCCTGGCCGGGCTCGGCCTGACCGTGGAGGCCACCGAGGAACACCACGACACCGCGCCCGTCGGCGAGGTGAGCGGGCAGACCCCCGAGCCCGGCACGATCCTGCCCGAGGAGGGCACCGTCGCCGTCACCGTGTCCACCGGTCCGGAACCGGAGCCGGAGGAGGAAGAGGAAGAGGAGGAGGAACCCGAGGAGGAGGCCTCTCCTTCCGAGGACGACTCCGATGACCAGGGCGGCCGGGGAGACCGGGGCGACCACGGCAACGGAGGCGGCCGCGGTGACCAGCAGGATTCCGGCGGCTCCTGCGACGCGCCGGAGTGGGACCGGGACACCGTCTACGCCGAGGGCGACCAGGTTCAGTACCAGGGCCGCGAGTACGAGGCGCGCTGGTGGATCCACGAGTTCCCGCCGGGCGGCAGCCAGGAGTGGAACCCGTGGAGGGACGAGGGCGCCTGCTGATCCCCCGGTCCCCCACGACGGCACCGACAACGGTCGGGGAGCGGAGCCCGATGACGAGTGACGTCTGTGGAACCGCCTGATGGACCTGTGGGTCAGCGTTCTCGTGGGTGCCGTGGGCGGGTTGGTGCTGCTGTGGCTGCTCGCGCTGGTCGCCGTCGCCCTCGCCCGGCCCAGAGGCAACCTGCTCGTCGAAGCCGTACGGCTCCTCCCCGACCTGCTGCGGCTCGTGTCCCGACTGGCCCGCGACCGGGAACTGCCGCGCGGGGTCCGCGTGCGTCTGTGGCTGCTACTGGCCTACCTCGCCCTGCCCGTCGACCTGGTACCCGACTTCGTCCCCGTCCTCGGTCACGCCGACGACGCGATCGTCGCGGCCCTCGTCCTGCGCTCGGTCGTGCGCCGTGCCGGGGAACAGGCGCTGGAGCGCCACTGGCCCGGCACCCCGGACGGCCTGGCGGCCGTGCGCCGCCTCTCCGGAGGAACCGCGGGCTGACGGTGGCCGGGGAGGGCCGGGACGGACCGGATCCGGTCCGCTGGCGCATACCTGTGACCACCGGGTTCACCCCGGACACGCGTGCTAGCGTCGCGAGGGTGGACAGGCAGGATGAAGCGTCCCCGCTCTGGGACTTCGCCGTCGCACCGCCGCACAGCGCGCCGGGAGCCGTCTCGATGGTCGGCTACCGGGGTTTGGCCGTGCCCGAGACCGTGCACCGCGGCCTGCCCTCGTCCTCGCTGACGTTCATCGTGTCCCTGGACGAGGGGGTCGAGGCCGCGGACACCGGTGAGGGGCTGGCCGACGCGCGTCCCAACCCCCTCCTCCTGGGCGGCCTGCACGTGCGGGCGAGCCACGTCCGCCAGCGTCCGGGCCAGGCCGGTGTGCAGGTCGCGCTCCATCCCCTGGCCTCCCGCACGCTCTTCGGGGTGCCCAGCGCCGAACTCGGAGTGAGCGACTTCTACGGCGCCGACCTGCTGGGACGCCGGGCCCTCGGACTGCACGACCGCCTGACCGGTACCGGCGGCTGGCGCGAGGCGTTCGCCCTGGTGTCCTCCTACCTGGTCCGGAGCCACCGGGACCACGACACCGTCGGCCCGCGCCCGGAGGTCGCGTACGCCTGGCACCTGCTGGAGCGCGGCCGGGGACGTGTTCCGGTGGAGTCGCTCGCCCGTGCCGTCGGGGTGAGCCCGCGCCACCTGGGCACGCTCTTCCACCAGGAGGTCGGTCGCTCCCCCAAGACCGTGGCGATGCTGATGCGGTTCGAGCACGCCAAGACGCGCATCGCCGCCGAGGTGAGGCTGCGCGGCCGCGTCGACCTGGCGGCCGTCGCCGCGGAGGCCGGATACAGCGACCAGGCCCACCTGAGCCACGACTTCAGCCGCTTCGCCGGGGCACCGCCGGGAACGTGGCTGGCCGAGGAGTTCCGAAACATACAAGACGGGGGCCACGCGGGCTCCCCAGACTGAGGCCATGGCTACGAGGAATCCGACCGTCTGGGTGACCCTGCAAGCGAACGACGCCTCCGTGCTGATCGACTACTACGTCGACACCTTCGGCCTCGTCCTCGCGGCGCGGTACGACGGGGACGGGACCGTCGACCACGCCCAGCTGAACTGGCCCGAGGGCTCCGGCGGCGTCATGCTCGGCAGCCACCGTCCCGGCCGCGCCTGGTCGCGCGAGCCGGGCACCATGGGCTGCTACGTGGTGACCTCCGACCCGGACGCCCTGTACGAACGCGTCCTGGGCCGGGGAGCCGACATCGTCCGTCCGCTCGCCGGGACCGACTACGGAGCCCGGGAGTTCGCGGTACGCGACCCCGAGGGCAACCTGTGGTCGTTCGGCGACTACCCGGGGGAGCCCTCCCGGGAGGGCTGAACCCCGGCGCCGTCCGGCCCCGGCGCCCGCGCGCCGGGGCCGGACGGCCCTCCGGGCACCCGTCACCGGGGCACCTCCGCCTCCGGTCCGACAGCGCGTGTGGGTTTCCGGTACACCGATTCGGGACCGAATGTATGTGCTCGCTACATGTGAAACGGGTCACCCCGGTTCTACCTTCGGGTTGGCACCCCATCCCCCAGCTCGGGCGGTTGTGTCGGACAGACGGGTGCCGACTGGAGGAGAGAAATGCGCAAGACCCCCCTGACCGCCGCCTCCTGCGCGGTCGTCCTCGCCGTGACCGCATGCGGGAGCCCCGGCGAGGCCGCCGGGGGAGGCGAGGACGCGCCCATCAGTGTCGGCATCGTCTACTCCGCCACCGGCCCCCTCGCCAGCTACGGCGAACAGTACAAGCAGGGCTTCGAGGCCGGACTCGACCACGCCACCGACGGCACCATGGAGATCGGCGGCCGCCCCGTCGAGGTCGAGTACTCGGACGACGCCGGGGACCCGACCAAGGCGATCTCCGCCGCCCGTGACCTCATCGGCACCGGCCACGACATCATCGCCGGGTCCACCGCCTCCGGCATCGCCGTCCAGGTCGCCCCGCTCGCCGAGCAGAACGAGGTCCTCTTCGTCTCCGGTCCCGCGGCCACCGACGCCATCAGCGGGATCAACGACCACACCTTCCGCTCCGGCCGCCAGACCTACCAGGACATCCTCACCGCGGGCACCTTCATGGACGACCCCGAGGGAGCGGACGTCCTGGTGTTCGCCCAGCAGAACGCCTTCGGCCAGGACAACGTCTCCGCCGTCGCCGAGGTCCTCGAAGCGGAGGGCGCCAGCGTCGACAGCGTCCTGGCCCCGCCGGACACCACCGACCTCACCCCCTTCGCCGAGCAGGTCAGCCAGGCCGAGCCCGACCTGGTCTTCGTCGCGTGGGCGGGCGAGACCGCCTCCGCCATGTGGCAGGCCCTGGACCAGCAGGGCATCCTCGACTCCACCGAGGTCGTCACCGGACTGGACATCAAGCCGTCCTACCCGGTCTTCGGAGAGGCGGGCGGAAGCATCTCCTTCCTCTCCCACTACTTCGACGGCGCCTCCGACACCGAGGTCGCCCGGACCATGAGGGAGTCCGTCGAGGCAGAGGGCGGTACCGTCGACCTCTTCACCCCCGACGGCTTCACCGCCGCCCAGATGGTCGTGCACGCCGCCACCGCGGGGGACGGCGTCCAGGAGCGCATCGACGCGCTGGAGGGCTGGACCTTCGACGGGGTCAAGGGCGAGCTCACCATCCGCGCCGAGGACCACGCCCTCATCCAGCCCATGTACCAGGTCGAACTGGTCGGCGAGGGGGAGGACGCACACCCCGAGCTGGTCGCGGAGATCCCCGCCGCGGACGTCGAGCCCGCGGTCGCGGAGTAGGCATGGCCTCCGAAGCCACGGACACCGCCGGGGCCGCGGGGGCGGCCACCGCCGCCCCCCGCCCGTCCGGCGCGGACGCCCCCGGCGCCGTTCCGGGCCTGGCCCTGGAACACCTGAGCTGGTCGGTCGGCGGCGCCGTCATCGTGGACGACGTCACCATGCGCGTGGACGAGGGCGAGTTCGTCGCCCTCATCGGCCCCAACGGCGCGGGCAAGACCTCCCTGTTCAACCTGGTCTCCGGACTGACCAGGCCCACCGGCGGCAGCGTCCGCCTCGCCGGGACCGACGTCACCCGGTACGCGCCCCACCGCCGTGCCCGGCTCGGCATGGGCCGTACCTTCCAGACCTCCAGCGTCTTCGGCGACCTCACCGTGGGCGCCAACGTCGGCCTGGCCGTCCAGGCCCGCACCGGCGAGTCCCGCCGCTTCTGGCGCCGGGCCACCCCCGACGGCGGAGCCGAGGCCACCGCCGTCCTGGACCTGGTCCGCCTCGCCCACCGGACGGACGCCCTCGCCGGCGACCTGTCCCACGGCGACAAGCGCAAGCTCGAACTCGCCCTCCTCCTGGCCCGCCGACCCCGCCTGATCCTCCTGGACGAGCCCATGGCCGGGGTCAGCGCCGGGGAGATCGGAGAGCTCACCACCGTCATCCGGGACGTGCACCGCGAACAGGGCTGCACCGTCCTCATGGTCGAACACCACATGGAGGTGCTCCTCGACATGGCCGACCGCCTGGCCGTGATGCACCACGGCGCACTGCTGGCCCTCACCGACCCGGACTCGGCCATGGCCGACCCCGAGGTGCAGGCCGCCTACCTCGGGGACGGGGCGTGAGCGCCGGGAGGCCGCTGCTGGACGCGGCCGACCTGCAGGTGTGGATCGAGGGTTCGCACATCCTCCAGGGGGTGTCCCTCTCCGTGCCCGGCCGGGGCGTCACCGCGCTCCTGGGCCGCAACGGCGTCGGCAAGACCACCACCGTCAAGGCCCTGCTCGGGCTGGTGCCGCGCACCGGCCGGGTGGACTTCGACGGCACGGACATCACCGCCCACCCCACCCACACCATCGTCACCAGGGGCATCGGCTACGTGCCCGAGGACCGCGGGGTCTTCTCCGCCCTCACCGTCGCCGAGAACCTGCGCATCGCCGAGCGCCGCCCCGGCAGGCACCGCTACGACCTCGTCCACGAGCTGTTCCCCGAGATCGGCGAGCGGGCCGACCAGCCCGCGGGCACCCTGTCCGGCGGACAGCAGCAGATGCTCGCCATCGGCCGGGCCCTGCTCAACGACAACAGGCTCCTCATCGTGGACGAGCCCACCAAGGGCCTCGCGCCCCGCATCGTCCGCGAGGTCGCCGACGCCGTCGCCCGCGCCGCGGAGCAGGTGCCGGTCCTGCTCGTGGAGCAGAACCTGTCCCTGGTCCGCCGGGTCGCCGACCGGGCCGTGGTACTCGACGCGGGACGCGTGGTCCACACCGGGCCCGCCCTGGAACTGCTCGACGACGCCGACCGGGTCCGCGAACTCCTCGGCGTGGCCCGCGCGGCCGCCGTTCCCTCCGCTCCCCCCGAGACCGAAGGGAGGCGGACCGCGTGAGCACCGTCATCCTCCTCGTCATCACCGGGCTCGGCCTGGGGGCCCTCTACTTCCTCATCGCCTCCGGGCTCTCGCTGATCTTCGGCCTGATGGACGTGCTCAACTTCGCGCACGGCGCCTTCCTGGCCATCGGTGCCTACGGAACCTGGTGGGCCGCCGAGTACCTGCCCGGAGCGGGACCCGACGGGTTCGGCTTCCTGCTCGCCGTCGCCTTCGGCGTGGCCGCGGGCACCCTGGCCGCCACCCTGGTCGAACTCTGCGTCATCCGCCCGCTCTACGGCAGGCACCGCGAGCAGATCCTCGCCACGGTCGGCCTGAGCCTGGCCGTCCCCGCGCTCATCCAGGCGGTCTGGGGCGCCGACCCGCTCACCTTCCCCAAACCCGCGCTGGTGAGCGGCGCCGCCTCCGTCCTCGGCGTGCACATCCCCAAGGACCGCTTCCTGCTCATCCTGGCCGCCGTCGTCGTGTTCGCGGCCCTGTGGCTGTTCAACTCGCGCACCCGCTACGGGCTCATCGTCCGCGCGGGCGTGCAGAACCGCGCCATGGTCACCGCCCTCGGCATCGACGTGCGCAGGTCCTTCACGCTGGTGTTCGCCATCGGCGGCGCCGCCGCGGCCCTGGCCGGGGCGCTGGGCGGCCTGTACTTCGGCGTGGTCACCCCCACCCAGGGGCTGTCCCTGCTGATCTTCGCGTTCATCGTCGTGGTGATCGGCGGGACCACCTCGCTCACCGGCTGCGCGATCGCCTCCGTCACCGTCGGCCTCATCCAGCAGTTCGCCAACTACTACACCGTCGCCGGCCTCGGCGACATCGCCGTGGTCATCGTCCTGGCCCTCGTACTACTCACCAGGCAGGGCGGTCTGACCGCGAAGAAGTCCGCGGAGAGGGTGGCATGATGACCGACACCGACGTGGCCGCCCAGGCCCCCGGCGCCAGCACCCCCGGCGGCGGCACCACGCCGCCGGCCACGGGCGGCGTCCGCGGGCGCCGACGCCCGCCCGCGTGGGCGGGCCCGGCCGCCGTCCTGGCGGTGGCCCTGTCCCTGCCCTTCTCCACACTGCACGTCCCCGGACTGTTCGAGGGCGCGCTCAACAGCCCGCCCACCCTGCACCTGATCGCGTTCTGCCTGGTCCTCGGCGGACTGGCCACCAGCTACGACCTGCTCTACGGCCGTGTGGGGCTGCTCTCCTTCGGGCACTCCCTCTACTTCGCCTGCGGCGCCTACACCGCCGCGCTGCTCATGCGGGTGGTCGAGCTCCCGCTCCTGTGGTCGGCGCTGGTCGCCGTCGTCGGCGGAACCCTGCTGTCCCTGGTCCTCGGCGCCGTCTCACTGCGCGTCAACGGCATAGCCCTGGCCATGGTCACCCTCGCCTTCGCCCAGGCCGGATCCATCCTCATCTCCCGCGACCCCGGCCGCCTGACCGGTGGTGAGGAGGGGCTGTCCCTCAACACCGCCATGGTCCCGGACGCGTTCGTGGGCGTGGCCGACACCGTCAACCTGTACTGGGTGGCCGTCGCCTACGCCGCGGTCTCCGTCGGCGTCGTCTGGTGGCTGACGACCTCCCCGGTCGGCCGCGTCTGGCAGGGCATCCGCGCCAACGAGCAGCGCGTCGCCGTCCTCGGCGTCAACCCCTACCCCTACAAGCTCACGGCCTTCACGGTCGGCGGCGGCCTGGCCTCCCTGGGCGGCGTCGTCTACCTGCTGGTCGTCGGCGGCGTCACCCCCACCATCACCACCGCCGAGTTCACCCTCACCCTGCTGGTCATGGTGGCCCTGGGCGGAGCGGGCACCCGCTGGGGCCCGCTGCTGGGCGCCGCCCTGTACACCTACGCCGACCACCGCCTCCTCCAGCTGGGCGGCTCCGAGGCCTTCACGGAGCTTCCCGCGTGGATCGCCGCGCCGCTGTCCCAGCCCCTGTTCATCCTCGGCACGCTGTTCGTGCTGATGGTGTTCTTCTTCCCGGGCGGACTCGTCGCCCTCCCCGGGCGCGTCCGCTCGGCCCTGCGCGACAGGAAGGACGTACGGAAATGACCGACACCACCTCCTGGAGCGACGGGGACGAGTACACCGTCCCCGCCTCCGGCGGCCTGGCCGTCACCCGCTGGGGCGGGGGCCCCGGCACCCCGATCCTGGCCGTCCACGGCATCACCGCCAACGGCCACTCCTTCGCCCGCCTCGCCGCCGAGCTGTCCCGGCTCGGCGGTCCACCGCTGATCGCGCCGGACCTGCGCGGACGCGGACGCAGCGGGCACCTGACCGGACCGCACGGCCTGGCCGCCCACGCCGACGACATGGTCGCCGTGCTCGACGACCACGGGATCGACGGCACCGTCCTGGTCGGCCACTCCATGGGCGCGTTCGTCGCCTGCCTGGCCGCCGCCCGCCACCCCGGCCGGGTGTCCGGACTGCTGCTGGTCGACGGCGGACACGGACTGCCCGTCCCGCCCGGGACCGACATCGGCACCGTCCTCGGCCCCGCCATGGCCCGCCTGCGCATGACCTTCGAGGATCCCGACCACTACCGGGACTTCTGGCGCCGCCACCCCGCCTTCGAGGGGCGCTGGAACACCTGGGTGGACCACTACGTCCTGCGCGACCTCGCGGGGGAGCCGCCCGCCCTGCGCTCGGCCTGCGACGAGGAGGCCGTGCGCACGGACGGGGAGCAGGTCCTCGCCGACCCCGACGCGCTCGACGCCGTCCACCGGCTGCCCTGCCCCGCCCGCCTGCTGTGGACGGGGCGCGGCCTCATGGACGAGAGCCCGGGGCTGTACACGCGCGAACGGCTGGCCGGACTCCCCGAGGACCTGGTCACCGTCGAACTCCCCGACGACAACCACTACAGCCCCCTGTTCTCCTCAACCGCCGTCCTGGTCGCCCAGCAGGTCCACACCCTTGTCCAGCAGGCCGTGCAGGTGCAGGGCGAGCTGTAGCTCCAGTGCCCGGCCGGGGCGCTGCCAGTCCGCCCCGATCAGCTGACCGATCCGCTCCAGGCGCTGCGCCACCGTGTTCACGTGGATGTGCAGCTCCTCCTTGGCGCGCGACAGGTTGCCCCCCGCCGCGAAGTAGGCCCGCAACGTCTCCACCAGGAGCGTGCCCCGCCTGGCGTCGTACTCCAGCAGCGGGCCCAGGGTCGCCGACACGAACCCCGGCACGTCCCGGTCCTGGCTCAGCAGCAGTCCCGAGAACCCCAGGTCCTCTGTGGTGGCCACGCCGCCCTCCCGGCCCAGGGCCCGCAGCGTCTGCAGGCACCGGGCCGCCTCGGCGAACGCGTCCCGGAACGACGACGGGCCGTCCGTCGGCCCGGCCAGCCCCGCCGTCACCGGGCCGTTCGCCGCGGCCGACAGCTCGTCGGCCACCCGGCGCCCCACCGCCGACGGGTCCGTTCCGGGCAGCGCCAGCACCAGGCGGCCCGACCGGTTCCCGGCCAGTCCCCCGGTGGTCTCGGCGACATGGGTCGCCGCCGAGCGCAGCCGTCCCGGGTCAGCGCCCGGCGCCTCCGCGACCACCAGCACGTGCGGGCCGTCCAGGTCCGCGCGCAGCAGCGACGCCCGCTGCCGCAGCGACGCCGGGTCGCGCGCGGGGACCTCCAGCAGCTCGTCCAGGAGGTCACCGCGCACCCGGAGTTCGGTCTCGCTCACCGAACGGCGGATGAGCAGCAGCAGCGCCGTCACCATCGCGGCCCGCTCCAGCACACGCTGGTCGGTCGAGTCCAGCTCCACCCCGCGCAGCACCAGCGTTCCCAGGGGCTCGGTCCCGGCCGCCGCCGACGCCACCCATGCCCGGCCCGACCGCACGGCACGGCCGCTGGCCAGCGACGAGCGCACCGCCTCGGCCAGGCCGCCGTCGCCGGAGTCCCACGGCGCGCCGCCCCGGTCCGCCCCCTCCACCACCCCCTGCGGGCCGGCGGTCACCGACTCGTCCGAGGTCGCGTCGTGGATCAGCACCGCGCCGCCCAGCACCTCGGCCACCGCGGCCGCCACCTCGCGCACCCCGCCGCCGCGCAGCACCAGGTCGGTCAACCGGTCGTGCGCCGCCGCCGAGCGCTCCACCGAAGCCGTGTGCCGCTGCAGCCGCTCGTTGACGGTGTGCAGCTCGTCCAGGGCGCGCCGCGTGTCGTCGATCAGGTTCGCGCTGTCGATCGCGATGGCCGCGTGCGCGGCCAGTGACGACAGCAGGGCGACCTCCGAGTGCGCGAAGGGGCGCTCGCGCCGGTTCGCCGCGAACAGCACGCCCACGTCGCGCCCGTTCATCTTCAGCGGCACGCCCAGGATGGCCACCAGGCCCTCCTCTCGCACCGCGTGGTCGATGTTCTCCGCGTGCACGAACCTCGGGTCGGCGAAGTAGTTGGCCGTCACGTACGGCAGCGCCGTGGTGGCCACCAGCCCGCCCAGCCCCCGGCCCGGCGCCAGCCGCAGCCGCTGGAACGACGCCGACACGGACCCCGACGTCACCCGCATGTAGGTGCCGCCCGCCTCCGGATCGCTCAGCGTCAGGTACGCGACGTCGGTGCCCAGGAGGTTGCGGGCCCGTTCCACGATCGCCTGCAGCACCTGGTCCAGGCTGCGCATCCCCGCCAGGTCGTTGGCCGTCTCGAACAGCGCGCCCAGCTCCGACTCGCGGCGTTGCCGGTCGCGCATCACCGACCGCACCCGCAGCGCCGTCAGCTTCGAGGCCTCCAGGGCGGCCACCGCCTCCGGGTCCTCACCGCGGGCACGCGCGCGCAGCACCGGCCGTTCGTACTCCACGGCCGGTGCGTCGCGCAGCAGCAGGTCCAGGAAGAGCGCCTGGCCGTCGGAACCCGCGGGCCCCTCCCCGCCCGGGCCCCCGGGCCCGGAGGCGACGGGGCCGGGGGTGCCGGGGCCGGAGGTGCCGGGGCCGGGGCCGGGGTCGGGGGTGCCGGAAGTGGTGGTGTTCAGCTCGCGCTCCATGCTCCGTCCACGGGCAGGGAGGCGCCGTTGACGAACGACGCGTCCCCACCGCACAGGTAGGCGACCAGCTCGGCGACCTCCGAGGGTTCGATCAGCCGCTTGAGCGGGGTCCTGGCCAACAGGACCTCCGAGATCACGCGCTCCTCCGGGATGCCGTGCGCCGCCGCCTGGGCGGCGATCTGCTTCTCCACCAGCGGGGTGCGCACGTATCCGGGGTTCACACAGTTGGAGGTCACCCCGTGTGCGGCGCCCTCCAGGGCGACCACCTTCGAGAAGCCCTCCAGGCCGTGCTTGGCGGTCACGTAGGCCGACTTGTATGCCGAGGCGCGCAACCCGTGCACCGAGGAGATGTTGACGACGCGGCCCCACCCCTGTTCGTACATGTGGGGCAGGGCGCCGCGTACCACGCGGAACGGCGACTCGACCATGAGACGAAGGATGAGGGAGAAACGCTCCGGAGGGAAGTCCTGGACGGGTGCGACCGTCTGGACGCCCGCGTTGTTGACCACGATGTCCGCGCCCCGGGCGGCCTCCTCGGCCGCGTCCAGGTCGGTCAGGTCCAGGCGCACCGCCTCGCCGACGCCCCGTTCGGCCAGCGCGTCCAGGGCCTCCCCGTCGAGGTCGACCAGCCGGACGTCGGCCCCGGCGTCCGCCAGGCGCAGGGCACAGGCCCTGCCGATGCCGCTGGCCGCCCCGGTCACCAGGGCGGTCCTCCCCGTGAGGTCGACCCGGGTGGTGTGGACGCCCCCCGCGGTCTCGGGGACGGGGGACTGGGTGGCCTGCCGCGCCGTGCCCGACAGGAACTCGTGCGTCGTCATGGCAGCAAACTAGGTGCGCCTTCCCCACCGGGGGATAGGGGTGGTGGACACACCCCGCGTGGGAGACATGTGGTCAGCACCCATGGGTTCCGGCCGGGCTGTGGGCTTCCCACTGGCGACGGACCCGTGACCGGGGTCTCTCGTACATGTCGTGCGCGTCACAGCGGGGCTAGGCTCCCAGCCACGGTTCACCGAACCCCCGCTCACCGTTCGGAAATCCCCTCGGAGGTACCCCCCCATGGATTTCGCAGTGCCCTCCGCCCATCGCACCCCACCGCCCCCACCCCTCACACGGGGGCGGACCGCCCTCTCCCTCACCGCCGCGCTGGCCGCCGTCGCCGTGGCGGTCGCCGCCCTGCTGGTCGCCCCCGCTCCGCGTGCCTCGGCCGCCGCACTCACGCCGGTCCCCTCGTTCGGCACCGACCCCGGCGATCTGTCGATGTACGCCTACGTGCCCGACGGGCTGTCCGCCGACGCGCCCCTGGTCGTGCTGCTGCACGGCTGCGCTCAGGACGCCACCGCCTACCACGGCCACTCCGGGTGGGCGGAACACGCCGACGAACACGGCTTCGCCCTCGTCTACCCCGAGCAGAAGTCCGCGAACAACGCCACCAGCTGCTTCAACTGGTTCGAGCGCGGCGACACCGCGCGCGACTCCGGTGAGGCACGCTCGATCCGCTCCATGGTCGAGCACGCCGTGTCCTCCCACGGACTGGACGCCGACCGGGTGTACGTCTCCGGGCTCTCCGCCGGAGGGGCCATGGCCGGTGAACTCCTCGCCGCCTACCCCGACCTGTTCGCCGGGGGCAGCATCGTCGCGGGGATCCCGGTGGGCTGCGCGAGCGGCATGATCGACGCCTTCAGCTGCATGAGCCCCGGCAAGACGAGGACCGCGCAGCAGTGGGGTGACGCCGTGCGCTCCAAGAACCCCGGTCGGAGCGGTCCCTGGCCACGCGTCGCCGTCTGGCACGGCACGTCCGACACCACGGTGGCCCCCGCCAACGGCGAAGCAGGCGTGAGCCAGTGGACCGACGTGCACGGGCTGTCCGGCGGTCCCGAAGCCACCGAGCAGCTGTCCGGGTCCACCACCGCCGCCTACCACGGCGGTGACGCCGACAGCGCGCCCGTCGCCCACTACACGGTCTCCGGCATGGGACACGGCACCCCCGTCGCCCCGTCCGAGGGCTGCGGCACGGCGGGTGCCTACTTCCTCGCCACCGTCTGCTCGACCGGGTACACGGTCGACTTCTGGGGCATCGGGGACGGGAACGGCGGTCCCACGGATCCGCCGACCGAGGAGCCCACGGAGGAGCCCACGGACCCGCCGACCGAGGAGCCCGGCTCCGGGGTGTGCGTGACCGACGACAACTACGGCCACGTGTCGGCGGGCCGGGCGGTCCACCGTCTCGGGCGGGCCTACGCCGCCGGCTCCGACGATCCGCTCGGCCTGTGGAACGTCTTCGTCACCACGTCGGTGACCGAGACCTCGCCGGACTACTGGGAGCACACACCCGGGGGGTGCTAGAAACCGTCCCTGGCACGCGCCAGGCGCCCGAAGTGGCCCACGGCCGCACCGAGCGCGAAGTGCGCGGCCTGGTGCTCGGTCATGGGGACCACGCCGGCCGGGACGGTCACCCGGAAGGGGAACTCCTCGTCCGGCCGGATCCGGAAGTCGTCTATCACTCCCTGGGACAGGAGCATGGTCAGGGCCTCGCGGACTTGGCCACTGCGGTTGTCTGACGCCCAGATCGACATATCCCCAACCCTAGGGCGTCGTGCGTGGCGCACACACGCCCCGTCCCCGCCCGGACCGACCCTCAGGGGAACGGGAGGACGGGCGGCGGACACCGGCGGCCCCGGCCCCGGAACGGCTGGTGGCCGGCCGCGACCGGCCACCAGCCGGGGACGGGCGCGACCCCCGTGGCGCCCGTCCCCACCGGCGACCGCCGCCGACGGACGTGGTGACGGAGTCCGTCCTGCCTCAGCCGTCCTCGGGCAGCCGGGCCTCACCCGCGAGTACGTTCGCGGTCAGGCGGCGCAGTGCCAGCCTCGTGGCCTCGAACTCCTCCTCGGGAAGGTCGATGACCCCGCCGATCGCCTCCGGGATGCCCTCGGCGCTCGCCCTCAGCCGCCTGCCCTCGTCGGTGAGGACGACACGGACGGAGCGCTCGTCCCGCGGGTCACGGCCCCGGTGCAGCAGTCCCCGGCCCTCCAGCCGCTTGAGCAGCGGGGTGAGGGTGCCGTAGTCCAGTTGGAGCGCGGACCCGAAGTCCTTCACCCAGCACTCGCCGCGCTCCCAGAGGAGCATCATCACGAGGTACTGGGGATAGGTCAGCCCCAAGGGGTCCAGGAGGGGCCGGTAGAGGTTGACGACCGCACGTGACGCGGCGTAGAGCGCGAAGCACATCTGCTCGTCGACGGCGGGAAGAGGAAAGTCGCCCGCGGGGGCGGGGGATCGGTCGGGCATCGACATCATGATAGTTACCTCATGCCCGATATTCAAAGCACACAATTACCTTGCGTGCAAGAAAATTGGTACGGGGTGCCGATGGGAGTGTCGACGCATGTCCGTGCAGGTCGGAAAAGGCGTTGGTGTCGGGTTCGGTCCTTCTTCCCGAGCCACGCACTTCAGGAGGAAAGGGAAGGGGGATTCGTGTCCGGCTCGTCCGCGCGGATTCCGGTCCGCCGGAATCCGCGCGGATCTACTGGCGCGGCGCCCGGTACGGCAACAGGCGCTTGACCACCTTGCCCGTGGCGTTGCGCGGCAGCTCGTCCACTACCACCACGTCGCGCGGCACCGAGAACCGGCCGAGCACATCGCGCACGTGCGTCCGAACCCCGTCCGGGTCCACGCTTCCGCCCTCGTGGGGCACCACGAAGGCCGCGAAGCGCTGCCCGAACTCCTCGTCGGGCACGCCCGCCACCACGACCTCCCGCACCTCCGGAAGCGTCACGATCGCCTCCTCCACCGGCCGGGGGAACACGTTCTCCCCGCCCGAGACGATCATGTCGTCGTCCCGGCCCGCCACGTGCAGCAGCCCGTCCGCGTCCACGTAGCCCCGGTCGCCGGTCTCCATCAACCCGCCCGCGACACTCCTGCCCCGCCCGTTCGTGTAGCCGTCGAAGAGCATGTCGTTGCCGACGTGGATCGACCCCTCGGTTCCCGGCGGGACCTCCGCACCGTCCCCGTCCAGGACCGCGATCCGCGTTCCCAGAGGCGGCCGACCGGCCGTGGTGGGAGAACCGCGCATGTCCTCGGGCGTGGCGATCGTCGCCCACGACACCTCGGTCGACCCGTACAGGTTGTAGAGCACGTCCCCGAACGCGCCCATGAAGTCCGTGATCAGCCGCGGGCTCATCGCCGAACCGCTGCACGCCACGACCCGCAGTGACGAGGTGTCGTACCGCTCCCGCGTCGCCCCGGGCAGGTCCATGATCCGCCGCAGCATCACCGGCACCGCGAACAGCGCCGTGCACCGCTCCTCCTGCACCGTCCGCAGCACGTCCTCGGGATCGAACGATCGGCGCGTCACCAGGGTCGCCCGCATCGACATGCCCAGCTGTACGCCCGCCAGCCCCCACGTGTGGAAGATCGGCGCCGAGACCAGGACGCGGTCCGAGGAGCGCAGGGGGATGCGGGACAGCACCGAGGCCGCGTCCTGCGGCCCCTTCGGGGTCGGCCGCCGCGCCCCCTTGGGCGCACCCGTCGTCCCCGACGTCAGGACGATCAACCGGCCCGGACGCTCCGGCGGCGGCGGATCGTCCTCCGTGCCCTCCTCCGCCCGCCACGGCACCCGTGGCCCCCCGGCCGACGGCTCGCCCCAGGCCGTCACCCGGACCACCTCCGGCGGCAGCTCCGAGCACAGGCCCTCGAACTCGGCGTCCGCGATGGTCACCGACACCCTGTTGCCCACCACCGCCTCGGCCAACTGGTGCGCCGACAGCCCGGTGTTCAGCAGCACGGTGTCCGCACCGAGGCGGCCGCAGGCCACCATCGCCTGCACGAAGCCGCTGTGGTTGCGGCACAGCACGCCCACCCGCGCGTTTGGCCCCACCCCCGCGCGGTGCAGGTCCCGGGCCAGCGCGCGTCCGCGCAGGTTCATCTCGCGGAAGGTGACGGGCCCCCGCTCGTCGATGACCGAGACGGCGTCGGGCACGCGCTCGTTCGCGGCGGCGTAACCGCCGGCGATCGTGGCGCCCCACGTGCGCAGGGCGCGGAGCTGACGGACGATCCTGTCGGGGCGTCCGGGACCGAGCACACCGGCGCGGACCAGGACCCGCGCCGTTCTGAGGGCCTGGAACAGTCGTGGGACTGCGGACGATCCTTCGGCGTTGGGCGCCATGGTGTCTCCGGGAGCGGACGGGACGGGCGAAGCGTTCCGCGCCTGCCCGGGGAGCCTTCGCCTCGTGACTCCCCGGAAGTACTGCGACCGTAAGCGAGGAACCCGCGCCGTTTCTCCGTCCCCGGGTGAGTCCCCACCCGCGCGTAGTTGTCACCCCGGCACGAGACCACGGGCCGCACCGGGTCACATGTCGATCGACATCTCCCGCCCGCTCGGCTCCGAGGCGCCCTCCTCCGGCTCCAGTGACACGCGCAGCTGCTCCGGGCTCCCCATGTCCTTGGCCATCCCCGAGTGCCGACCCTCCGCCGAGGGTTCGAGCATCCCCGCGGAGCGCACACCGCCCTCGTCCGCCCACCACATCTGGTAGGCCATCCCCCGAGGAGCCGACGGCAGACCCTCCACCACCAGCATCGCCGCGTCCATCTCGTAGGAGGCGAAGACCGTCGCCCGTGCCTCGCCGAGCGGGGCCTCCACCATGTTCGTGTCGGAGGCGGCGAGCAGTTCCTCCATCGCCGCCGAGTGCTGGGCCTCGGAGTCCATCCGCTGGCTCACCGAGACCAGGGTCCCCGCGAGCATCACCGCGACCAGTGCGCACGCCGCGGCCATCATCCACGGCAGCCACCGGGACCGGAGCGGCAGGCGCACCACCTCGGCACGCGGGCGGCCGTCCCGCTCCGACGCATCGGTCAGCGGCGGCAGCTGGCGGGTCCGCAGGGCGGCCCCGCGGACCGCCTCCCACACCTCGGGCCGGGGTTCCCGTGTCTCGGCCCCGGCCAGACGCACCGCCGTCTCACGGAAGTCCGCCAGGTCGCGCCGGCAGTCCTCGCACTCCGTGAGGTGCCGTTCGGCGGCCTCCGCCTCCTCCGGGGCCAGGGCGTTGACCGCGTACCCCGCGGTCAGCCCGTGCACACCCGCCTCGTTCATACGCTCACCCCCAGGCAGTCACGCAGCCTGATCAGGCCGTCACGCAGTCTCCCCTTGACCGTGGTCAGCGGGACCTTCAGCAGGTCGGCCGCCTGCCGCTGCGTGTACCCCGTGTAGTACGTGAGCCGGACCGCCTCGTGCTGGGCCTCGGTGAGCCTGCTCAGGCACCGGCGCACCTTCTCCCGCTCCAGCCGGTGCTCGACCTGGTCGGGAACCGAGTCCCGCGGGGTCGCCTCGGACTCCAGGCGCCCGGCGGCGGCGAGACGGGTCGACGAGGCCTGCTCCGAGCGCACCCGGTCCACGGCCCTCCGGTGCGCGATGGTCAGGACCCACGCCGACACGCTTCCCCGCGACCGGTCATAGCGGGCACAGGTCCGCCAGACCTCCAAGAACACCTCCTGGCAGACCTCCTCGGCCTGCGCGTCGTTCAGCATGACCCGGCGGGCGATGCCGAACACCGGGCCGGACAGCTGCCGGTAGACCCCCTCGAACGCGGCCAGGTCGCCGATGGCGGCCTGCTGGAGGAAGCGCGTCAGGGGTTCGTCACGCGCGCCTCCACCGCCGGGAGTCCCGGCCTCCCCGTGTTCCCATCCGGCCGTCCGCTTCATCGGCCACCACCTCTTCCATGCCTGCCACAGGCATTCGGCGCCGTCGCCGGGCCGGTGACCCCGGTTTGGCGGACTTTACCCACTCGTTATCATTCTGGCTGTCGCCCCGCCCGGATCCGCACCGAACCGGGGACATGTCCGAGACCACTCGCAGCACCCGCCGGGGACCGGCCGCCGTCGCCGGGCTCGTGGCCACCGCGTCCGCGCTGGCCGTGGCCGAGGCCGCCGCCGTGGCGCTGTCACGTCCCACCAGCACACCCCTGCTGGCCGTCGGGGACACCGTCGTCGACCTCACGCCGCCGCCCGTGAAGCAGTTCGCCGTGGACGCCTTCGGGACGGCGGACAAACCCGTCCTGCTCATCGGGACAGCGGTGCTCCTGGCCCTGGCGGCGGCCCTGGTGGGAGCGGCCGCCGGACGCAGGAGGGCCGTCGGCCCGGTCGGGATCGCCGCCTTCGCGGCCGTGGGCCTGGCGTCCGTGCTCACCCGTCCCGGGAGCGGACCGCTCGACGCGCTGCCCACGCTGGCGGGCGCCGCCGCCTGTACCGGGGTCCTCCTCTGGCTGCTCGGCGTCGCGGCCGAGCGTCCACAGGCTGTGGACGGCGCGGACTCCTCCACCGGCCCTCCTCCCGCCGGCTTCGACCGGCGCCGGTTCGCCCTGCTGGCCGGGGCCGCGGCCGCCGCGTCCGCGGGCACGGGAGCAGGCGCCCGGTTCCTGACCGCCTCGGCGCCCGCGGCCGGCCTCACTCCCGACAACGCGGTGCTCCCGCGCCCGGGCGACCGGGCCGCACCGCTTCCCGACGGCGCCGACCTGGAGCTGGACGGGCTCGCACCCTTCTTCACCCCCGAAGCCGACTTCTACCGGATCGACACCGCCCTGTCGGTGCCGCGCGTCGACGCCTCCACGTGGTCGCTGCGCATCCACGGACTGGGGACCACGCGGGAGCGGGTCGTCACCTACGCCGAACTGCTGGACCATCCCGACCTCAGGGAGCGCGACATCACCCTGGCCTGCGTGTCCAACCCGGTCGGCGGGTCCTACGTGGGCAACGCGCGCTGGATCGGCGTGCCGCTGGCCTCCCTCCTCACCGAGAGCGGTGTCCGCTCCCCCGCCGACGGGGGACCGGCCGACCAGCTCGTCTCGCGCTCCCAGGACGGGATGACCATCGGCACGCCCGTCGCCGACGCCATGGACGGGAGGGAGGCCATGCTCGCGGTCGGCATGAACGGGCGCCCGCTGCCCTACGAGCACGGATTCCCCGTCCGCATGGTCGTTCCCGGCCTGTACGGATACGTGTCCGCCTGCAAGTGGATCACCGAGATCGAGCTGACCACGTTCGAGGCCTTCGACGCCTACTGGGTGCCCCGGGGCTGGTCCGCGCGGGGCCCGGTCAAGACCCAGTCGCGCATCGACACCCCCCGCGACGGTGCGGACCTCGGGCAGGGGCAGGCCACCGTCGCCGGTGTGGCGTGGGCCCAGAACACCGGTGTCGACCGGGTGGAGGTGAGCGTCGACGGCGGGCAGTGGACCGAGGCGAGGCTCGCGGAGGAGGACACCGCCGACACCTGGCGGCAGTGGGTCCTCGACTGGGACGCCGAGCCCGGAGAGCACCGGATCGCCGTCCGCGCGACCGACCGCGACGGACACACGCAGCCCTCCGACCAGGCGCCGCCCGCGCCGGACGGGGCGACCGGCCACCACACCGTCACCGTGACCGTGGCCTGACCCCGGCCGCCACCGCGCGACAGACCTCCGGGCCCGAACGGACCCGGCCAACCCATCGCGACAGCGATGACAAGGAGATGAGAACACCATGCGCACGATTCCCCCGAACCAGCTCAGCCGAATCCTCGCCGGCGGCGCCGTCGGTCTCGTCGCGGTCTTCGGCCTGGCCGCGTGCAACGACGGCGCCGCCGGAGGCGACACCGTGGAGAGCGAGGAGATGTCGGAGGAGTCCGCGGACGAGGAGACGTCCGAGGAGTCCATGAGCGACGACATGTCGGACGAGTCCATGGAGGGCGACGACATGGAGGGCGAGGAGATGTCGGAGGAGCCCATGGACGAGGAGACGTCCGAAGACGACATGGGCGACGACGACATGTAGGGAGACCCCGCGAGGGGGCCGCCGCGCGAGGCGCGGCGGCCCCCGACGGCATGGCGGCCGTGTCCGGGCCACGGGGCGATCGCACACGCGGTCCCGTGGCCCGGGGGACGGAGCCTGTTCGTAGGGAGTGTTTTCTGGAAGGTTTTCGGGTCAGCGGGCGGCCGTCCCAGGCGATCTCTCGCAAGGCGATGCGCGAAGTCCAGCCTGGTCGTGCTTCACGAGCGCGTAGGCGTGGCGAGAGGCGGCCTGGTGGACGCGAGCCCGGAACGGTCCAAAGAACACGACCTAGCCGGTCACGGTGATCGGCGAGGCCGGGTCATCGGTGTTGGTCACCTCGTAGGTCGCCTGGAAGGGCGCCTCGGTCGCGTTGGTCGGGCAGCCGAACCCGCCCGTCACCACGACCGGGGCCGCGGTGTCGAAGGCCAGCGTCGAGGCCGGGTCGCCGTTGGTCCACGAGCCGTTGATGCCGACCGGGCCGCCCGGGCTGACCGTCGCGGTGCACGAGGACAGGCCGCTGGTGGACACCACGATGCCCCCGGCGGGGATCACCATGGTGCCGACGCTCGGCGAGCCGTGCTGCATGGTCATCTCCCACACCGGGTCGTTCACGGCGACCGTCGCTCCCACGAAGGGCACGTTGGTCGAGCAGTCCGTGAAGTCCGGGGCGTTGATCGTGGAGGAGACCGCGCCGTCGGGGTTGTGGTTGCCGGGCGCCCCGGGCACGAGGTTGTTTCCGCCGCCCGGGGAGGTGGACGAGACATCGCAGGTCACCACGACGCTGCCTGCGGTGAAGGTGGCACTGCCGCTCAACGCGGCCTCGAAGGCCGCGCCGGCGGGCGCCACGGTGGTCGAACCCTGCTGGGCGGCGGCACTGCCGCCCCAGGTCAGCGCCAGGGCGCCGGCCGCGGCGGCGGCGAGGAGGACGCGAGCGGGGGCCATCGGTCGCGGAACCGACATGAGTACTCCTTGTGTGTAACGGCCGGTGGACGCGCGAACGCGCCGACCGGGCGGTGTACAGAGGTACGCGCCGACTCGGTAGACGTGGTTTTCCTGGTGGACGACCGGGAACACGCGGGCCCGGGTATCCGCTCCCGCGTGCCCCCGGTGATCAGGGGGGGGCATGGTTCGGACGGTCTGTGCTCTCCGAGGAGTCACCCCTCGGCGCGGGGGACGGCCGGAGGCGGGAGGACCGGGGCATCCGGCCCCTCACCGTTCTCCCTGTTCGCCTCCCCGGACATCTCCTGCCGTGCCTGGTCGTGTGGGCGCCGCCCTCCACGCGGCGGCCGGGTCACGGGCCGCCAGGAGAAGGCCAGGCCGCCGCCGACCAGTGCCAGCAGCGTGCCGATCACCAGACCGCCCAGGTTGGAGAGGATGAGTGCGCCCAGGCCGAGGAATCCGGCCAACGATCCGGAGATGACGTGCTGGTTCGGGGTGAACCAGGTGATGAGGCCGAGGACGACGAGCATGCCGCCGAACATCAGCGAGGAGACCCCGCCGATCCCGGTCTGGACCATCAGTTCCACCGGCATCACGACGAACGACGTCATGACGACACCGGAGAGGATCATCAGGAGCCCTCCCGCGAAGGGACGGCGCTTGCGCCATCGGCGCCAGCCCCCCGTCAGGCTCCGCGGCGACCTCAGAAGCACTCGTTCTCCCCGAGGCTGATGCCCAGGCTCAGCCCGGAGAGGCGGAAGGTCCCGGCGCTGGCCGCTCTGGCGGTCTGCTCCAGGTCCTCCACGACGATGGTGTCGGACTGCATGCCGAACAGGTCGTTGAATCCCTGGGCTCCCTCGGGTCCCTGGTCCAGCGTGCCAGCGTCGCGGCCGATCTCGATGTTCTTGAACTCGGCGTCGCCGTCCATCTGCGACATGTCGATGACCAGGTTCTCCGCGATGACGGGGGTGCCCTGGTCGCCGGCGGTCAGTTGGAGCGAGATCTCGCCGATGATGGGGAACTCGGTGAGGACCGACTGGCACAGGCCCTCGATCTCCGCGTGCTCGATTCCGGCGACGGCGACGGGGACGGCCTCCTCGCGGACGGTCTGGTCCAGCCAGCCGTACTGGACGAAACCCTCACCGTCCAGCTCGGCGGCGGAGATCTTGAAGTCCTGGCCGGAGACGGTGAAGGAGGCCGCGAGCGCACCCTGGGCCATGGCGATCAGAATGCCGCCCACGGCGACACTCGCCGGGATGGAGAAGAGCGCGAAACGCTTCCAGCTGGTGTGACTTCCAGGAGTCTCGGTGGGGGCTGTGGTGTCCATGCAGGTCCTTCCATGGGTGCATGGCCGCGCTGCGCCCGCCGTCCCCCCGAACATCCGGCACGCGGCCTGGTCGTGGTCCGTCCCCGTCCAGCGGGGTGCCACCGGGCCAGAATCCGTTCCAGTAACGCTGCACATCATGTATCGCCACCAGAAGGATTTCAAGGGTGTTCCAACAACTTTTCCCGCCTTTCTGCATGTTTGCTGGTAAACGCCCCTGGTTTGATGTGATGGGGCTCTGGCCTGCGGAAACACTGCAATAGGAGAGGTAGGGGGAGGGCGGGTGGAGAAGATCTCCTATTCACGTCCCCGTCCGTGTTCCAAATCGGTCACAGCTTGAACCAGAAGGTCATCCAGAGCGCACCCGTTCTTTGTCATTCCGGTGAGTACTCGCCCGGGTCGCCTTCCTCAACGAGGTGAGTCCTCCTTCGATACGTGGTGGGGATGTGGCTCTTGGTGTCCGTGTGGTGTCCGTGGTCGTCGTGTCCTCAGCGGTGCGCGGGTCGTCAGTTGCGAAGCGCGAGCGGCGAGCGGTGAGGGGCGGCGGCGACGGGAAGACGGGGAGGGAGTGAAGTGTGAGTGGCGACACAGGTGTTTCGGTTTGCTCGGTGTTCCGGACAGGAGTAGTGTTCACCGAGTCGCCACGGGACGGCGAGCGGCCCTCGGGGCCGGCTCGGAACCGGACCGGTCCGGCGGCAGCATCCTTCCTCTCCGAAACCGTGTTGGTTCGAGCAGTGCTCTGAGCCGGTAGGCTTCGGGAGGCGCTTCCACAGAAATGCGGAAGCGGACGGGCTTTACCCCGATCAGGAACACCACAAACCGCCGGTTTGGCGGGGTGCGGAACACCTGA
>NZ_VWVU01000015.1 GCF_008638365.1 Nocardiopsis quinghaiensis
CGGAGGTGCTCAGGCGTCGTAACGACGGTGAGCTGTTGGTGCTGGTGCACAACAAGTGGCGGTTGCGTGTCATCGAGCGCGACCATCCGGAGTTGTTCATGGAACCACTCCTCGCCGGAGGCGTCGAGGAAGACGCCTACTAGCGCACGCCGTTCCGCTCGCGTGCACCGCTTCGTCCCGCCCTCTGCGTGCAGGGAGCACCGGGAACCGGCAAGACCGCCGTGGGCCTGCACCGCATCGCCTACCTGCTCTTCACCGAACGCGACCGGCTGCGCCGGGACGGCGGGGTGGCCGTCATCGGACCCAACCGCTCCTTCCTGTCCTACATCCGCAACGTGCTGCCCGCACCGGGCGAGATCGGAGCACGTCTCTGGCCCTGATCGACGAGGCCGCCTCCCTGATCGAGCGGCCGGGCACCCTGGGCCACATCGTCGTCGGCGAGGCCCAGGACCCCAGCCCCATGCAGGCTCGGGCGGTCGCCCGGCGCTGCACCCGCGGATCGCTCACCGTGCTCGGTGACATCGCCCAGAGCACCAGCCCGTGGGCGGTCGACGACTGGACGCAGCTGCTGGAACACCTGGGCCAGCCGGACGCCCGCCTGCTGCCGGAGATCGCCCCCGGCCTGGGCGTGCCCACCGGGGTGCGCGACGTCCCCGGATCCCTTCGGATCACCGCCGCGGACCCGGCCGACTGGTCGGAGGTTCTCGCGCTGGCCTGCCGGGAAGCGCTCAAGGAGGAGGTTTCGGTGGGAATCATCGCCGCCGACACCGATATCCCCGCCATCCGTGAGGGTCTGTCAGCGGAGGGGATACGGACCGCGCTCATCGGGGAGACCGAGGACGCGGTGGAGGCCGGCCGGCTGGTGTGTGTACCAGCGGCCCTCGCCAAAGGGCTGGAGTTCGACACCGTCATCGTCGCCGAACCCGCTCACATCGTCTCAGCAGAGCCCCGCGGCCTCCACCGCCTCTACGTGGTCCTCACCCGAGCGGTCAGCCACCTGCACATCATCCACACCGCCCCTCTTCCGGAGGCCCTGGAAGGTTCCCCGGGGTGAGGTAACCTCACACGCGTCACTCGGCCGCGAAACGACTCGACGGCCGAGGCCCCGGGACGGTTCCTGGCTGACGGCCGAGGTACGGGCGTACCCGATGCGTACGGCCCGCTCGGTGGACGGTGCCGGGACCACCGTGAGCGTGGGCTCCGCGTCCCCAGGACCGGCCCCGGCTGCCGGTCGGCGGGGACGGCGACACCGGGTCCCTCGCGCGTCATGCGGATTTCGGGAGGACTTCCGCGCGTGGCTGAGCGTGCCTACCTGTTGCTCAAGGTGCACCGGTGTGGACAGAGGAAATGATGCCTGTAGTCAGATCGAGGCATGTGCACGAAGACGGTGGGAGCGACGATGGCAGGTGACCGGATCGGGCTGGCGGAGGTGCTCGCCGCGGCGGAGGACGCGGAGCCGGTGGCGTCGCTCGATGTGGTGGCACGCAATCTACGCGACCGGTTCGACGCGCACGCGGTGTCGTTCCTGTTCGTCGACAACGTCGGTCAGCAGATGGTACAGGTCAACGAAGCGACCACCACGCAGGCCGACCACCACACCGATCAGATCCCGCTGGCCGGCAGCGTCTACGAACAGGTACTGCGCGCCCAGAAACTGGTGCGGGCCCCCGGCGGCGGACACGGACAGCGGGTGCTCGCCCCGGTGACCAACCGTGGTGACACCATCGGCGTCCTGGAGCTCACCCTGCCGCACGTCACCGAGGAGATCCTGGACGAGATCCACGAGGCCGCGCACGCGCTGGCGTACATCATCGTCACCGACCGCCGTTTCACCGACCTCTACCACTGGGGCCGGCGTACCACCCCGATCACCCTGGCCGCCGAGGTCCAGCGGCAGCTCCTGCCCGGCGCACCCTCCTGCGAAGCCGCGCAGTTCGCCCTCGCCTCGGCCCTGGTGCCCTCCGACTCCGTCGCCGGGGACACCTACGACTACACCCTCGACCACGACACCCTGCACCTGTCCATCACCGACGCCATGGGCCACGACGTCAACGCCTCCCTCATGGCCACCCTCCTGGTCAACGCCTCCCGCCGCGCCCGCCGCGCCGGCACCGACCTGGTCGAGCAGGCCCGCCAGACCCACCAGGCCCTTCTCGACCACGGCGGCCACAGCCTCGCCACCGGCCAGCTGGTGCGCGTCGCCCTGGACGGAACCGGCGCACAACTCGTCAACGCCGGACACCCCTGGCCACTGCTCCTGCGCGAGGGCACGGTGAACGAGGTGCGCCTGGACGTCAACCTGCCCTTCGGCGTCCCCGCCCCCACCACCTACCACGTACAGGACCTCGACCTGCGCCCCGGCGACCGCCTCGTCCTCTACACCGACGGTATGCAGGAACGCCAGGCGGAAACCGTCGACCTGCCCCGCCTGATCCGTGACACCGCCGGCGAACACCCCCGGCAGGTCGTACGGGCTCTGGCCGCCGCGGTCACCGACGCCTGCGACGGGCACCTGGCCGACGACGCCACCGTCGTGTGCCTGGACTGGTACGGCCCCCGCTTCGAAGGCAGCCAGGTTCAAGACGGACCCGGCAGGTAGGTACCGCCGCGCCCCGTGCGGCCCGGCCGTCGAACCCGGGCCCGGCCGCCGCGATCCGCTCGTGCGCCTCTCCGTCCGTTGGCGTCGCGTCCATACCTACGCACTCCCCTGCCGGTGCTGGGACCGCCATAGCGGGCGAACCGAACCGCCTCCACGGGTGTTGCCCGGGTAGTCGAGGGGCCATCGGTTCTCGCCCGAAGCCCGCGTCCGGACTCGCCGGGGATGAGGCCGACAACTTCCTTGTCCGGACAACTAATCAGATGGCCGGACAAGGAAAGAGGCGGCGGCATGTTCGTGAACCGATTCGTCCGGACCGCGCCCAGGAACCCGGAGCACGGCCCGGCCACGGAGGGAGAACCATGACCGAGTTCAACGACCGCGTCATCGCGGAGTTTCGGGCACACGCCGGCCGAGTCGGAGCGTGGGGTACCAACCTCGTCCTCATCCACCATCGCGGCGTCCGGAGCGGGACCGAGCGGATCAACCCGGCGATGTCGTTGCGCGACGGCGACGACTGGCTGGTCGTCGGTTCGGCGATGGGAGCGCCGCGCGACCCGGCCTGGGTGGTCAACCTGCGGGCGCACCCCGACGTCGGGATCGAGGCCGTCATCGACGGCGACGGCGTCACCGTACCGGTGCGGGCCCTCGAACTCACCGGCGAGGAGCGGGAAGCCGCGTTCGCGCGGTTCCTGCAGGCGGCGCCCGCTTTCGGGACGTACCAGGCCAAGGCGCCCCGACTGTTGCCGGTGATCCGCTTCACCCGCCGGGATCGGTCCGGACGATCCGACCCGGGCGAGCGTCGTACGCCACCCCGGGCAGCGATCCCGCCCTGCCGCACTACGGCGCCGTGGGTGACAACCACACCGTTCTGCTGGCCGGGGACGGCACCGAAGGCCGGTACGGCCTGATCGACATACACATGCCGCCGGGCAGCGGTCCACCGCGCGTGAGGCGTTCATCCGCGTATCGGTCGATGCGTCACCGGGCCGGACATCGTTTTGCCTTCCGGCGAGATTGGTGCCACGGGGGTCGGGTAGGCGACGGGGGCCGTCTGTACCAACACAGAACAGGAGGCCGCCATGGCCAGCGTCAACCCCATCGACCTGCAGAAGGCGCTCAAGGGAGCCGACTATCCCGCCAGCCGCGACGACCTGGCGTCGCTGGCGAAGGACAACGGCGCGGACAGTGGTCTGGTCGAAAGGATCTCGAACGTCAAGACGGACCGGTTCGACGGTCCGGACGACGTGCAGAAAGCCGTGTTCGGCTGACAGGGACTGACCGCGAAAGCCTGAGGGCGGCCGCCGGACCGCACTGCTGCCCGTCCCCGGTTCCTGCGTCCGGAGCCGGGCACACCGTTCACGGGCCCGGCCCCGGAAGGAACCGCTCGGGGCCGGTGTCGTGCAGGCGGGTGTTCTCCTCCTGGAGCTCGATGATGCGGGCGACGCAGGTGAGGCTGACCGGATCGCCCAGCGCCTCCTCGACGGTTCCGTCCACCCGGCCGCGATGCCGATGGACGCCTACCGCGACGACGACTCCCTCGTGGTCCACTTCGACCTGCCCGGTGTAAGGGCCGACTCCATCGACCTGGAGATCGAGCGGAACGGGCTCACCGTCAGGGCCGAACGCACCGGCGCGGCCGTGGAGGACCGGGAGACGGTCGTGGCCGAACGGCCTTCGGGCACGTTCTCCCGTCAGCTCTTCCTGGATGAGGCGCTGGACCTCGACAACGTCACCGCGGACCACACCGACGGTGTCCTCACGCTGCGCGTGCCGGTGGCCGAGCAGGCCAGGCCGCGCAAGATCAGCATCAGCGAGGGCGAGGGGCAGGCCCGCCGGATCGACGCCTGAACCAGCCCTCCGGCGAGGGGCCGGGGGATCGCTTCCCGGCCCCGTTTCCTGTGCGGCGGCCCCTGCGCGCCCCGCCCGTCACGGCCTCATCCGGACGCGTCCCTCCGGACTCCCTCCTCCTTGGACTCCTCGTCGAACCTCTCACGGCGCTCCCGCTCCCGTGCGCTGTAGGCGGCCTCGCGGACGGCCGCCTGGTCCTCGAAGCTGGAGCCGAGGGCACCCGCCATGGTTCCCAGGGAGCTGGCCAGCCAGGCGATGGAGACATAGCTGTCCAACCTCGCGTGGCCGAGCGAGGACTCCATGACGCTGTCGTCGATGACCACCAGGGCCTCCGTGAGCGTCACCCCGAGCAGCAGGACGTACACGCACGCCACGCCGAGCCCCACGGTGCAGACGGTGGAGACGTTGTACAGCGCCGCCGCCTCCCGTTCGTGCCGCTTCGTCGGGTGCTCCCACAGCCCGTTGTAGACGATGAGCCAGACCGTCATGGCCGCCAGCGCGAACACGCTGATCAGTGCCAGACGCAGCGGGCTGAGGGCGTCGGCGATGACCCACATCGAGTTGTAGAACACACCGAAGGAGCCCGTGGCGGCGGCCGCGGCGAACGCGCTGGAGAGACTGGGCACGAGCCGCCACGGCCGGTTGCTGCGCACCATACCCAGCAGCAGACGTATCCGTCCGCGCAGTCCGACCAGCACCAGGTACTCGTCCATGTCGTACTCGTGCCCGACGCTGCGGACCGGGGAGGCGAACGTGACGAGGCGGTGCCCCGCGTGTTCCGACGCCGGCCTGCTCGCGCGTCCGCGGCTCGGGTCCTCGGCGGTCATCCGGTCGACGAGGTGCACGACCGCCTGCCACACATGGGCGCGCATCCGTATCCAGCCCGTGGCGGGAAGGGAGAGCATCGCCAGCCTGTGCGCCTTGCTGAGGCTGAAGAGCAGCGGCCGGTTCCCCACGCGCCGGGGCAGATCCGTCAGGGCGACCACGTACTCCCAGTCCTCCTCCGCCGAGGCGGTGCGGGCGATCGAGTTGAGGGGGATGTCGTCGTGGCCGTCGAGGACGAGCGGCTCGGAGCGTACGCTCACCCGCCACAGCACCGTGTCGTCGACCTTCTCGGACAACACGTCGGCCAGCTTGTCGGCCATCCGCTCCGCCATCTTGCTGGGCAGGCCGGGATCGGCGAGGAAGCCGATGCGGATGCTCCGGCCGCCCTCGGATACGTCGTCCTTCGGCACCGCTACCACGTCCTGTTCCCCCGGGTCCTTCACGTCGCGTCGGGCCCGCCGGACGGTACCCCACGCGCGGGCGCGCCCCCGCAGGCCGACTCCTCCCCCGCACCGCCGCGGCCCGGAGCGGACACCGACGCTCCCGGACCGGCGGCTACCCAGTACCTCCCCGTTGACACCGACGGGGACCGGCGCCGGCGTCCGCGGGTGACAAGGGTCCCAATCCCGGCCGAGGCTTTGACCACCGGGGTGTAACAGTGTTTACTCAATGAGGGTGAACGGTCGTTCACCCCTTTCTTCCCCCTTTCCCGCACCCATCCGGCCAGCTCGGACGAGTGTGTCCGGATCGGGTGCCCGAACACTCCCGCACCGCACTCGTGCGCATCGTCCCCGGAGGCCGAATGACGTCCGTCCTACGCGTGCCCGCCTGGGCCACCACGGGAATCCTCACCCTCTGCGGCCTGATCGTCTCGCTACAGCAGACACTCGTCATCCCCCTGATGCCGGACATGCCGCAGATCCTCGGCGTGTCCGCCGACGACGCGTCCTGGCTGGTCACCGCCACCCTTCTGACCGGTGCCGTGGCCACGCCGATCGTCTCCCGTATGGCCGACATGTACGGCAAGCGCAGGATGCTGGTCGTCTCCCTCTCGGTCATGACCGTGGGCTCGCTCATCGCGGCGCTCGGCAGCGGCTTCCTGCTCCTGATCGCCGGCCGCGCCATGCAGGGGTTCGGCGCCTCCCTGATCCCCGTGGGGATCAGCATCATGCGTGACGAGCTGCCCAGGGAGAAGCTCTCCGGGGGGATCGCCCTGATGAGCGCCACCCTCGGTATCGGCTCCGCACTGGGACTGCCGCTCTCCGGTGTGCTCTACAGCGCGTTCGGGTGGACCTCCCTGTTCTGGTCCACCGCGTTCGTGGGTGCGGTCCTCATCGTCGCCATCCGCCTGCTGATCAACGAGTCCCCACAGCGCTCCTCCGGCCGCTTCGACATCGTCGGCGCGATCATGCTCTCGGTCGTCCTCGTCGGCTTCCTCCTCGCGCTGTCCAAGGGCTCCTCGTGGGGCTGGGCCAGCGGACAGGTCATCGGACTGACCGCGCTCTCCGCGGTCGTGCTCGTGGTCTGGGTCCCCCTCCAGCTGCGGACGCGCGAGCCCATGGTGAACCTGCGCACGGCCTTCCGGCCCTCGATGCTGCTGACCAACGTGTCCTCGTACTTCGCCGGGTTCGCGATGTTCCTGAACGGCCTGGTCACCACCCAGGAGCTCCAGGTCCCCGCGGACACCGGATACGGGCTGGCCCTGCCCGTGGTCACCGCCGGGCTGGCGATGGTGCCGAGCGGCCTGATGATGCTGTGCTTCTCGCCGGTCTCCAGCCGCATGCTCGACCGGTGGGGCGGGAAGCCGACCCTGCTGATCGGCTCGACCGTCATGGGCCTGACCTACCTGTGGCGGGTGTTCAACTCCGACACCGTCCTGAACGTGGTGCTGGGCAACATGTTCGTCAGCATCGGCACCGCCATCGCCTTCGCCGCCATGCCCGCCCTCGTCATGGCGGTCGTGCCCCGCGGTGAGACCGCCTCGGCGAACGGGCTCAACACCCTGGTCCGCTCTCTGGGCACCTCCAGCGGCAGCGCGGTGGTCGCGCTGGTCTTCGCGTCCCTGACCGTGAACGTGGGCGGGGCGGTGTTCCCCTCCGGCGAGGCCATGACGCTGCTCCACTGGCTGGGTGTCGCGGTGGCCCTGGCCAGTGTGCTGGTGGGGGCGCTCATTCCGACCCGGGAGCACGGAAGGGACGAGGAGTACGAGACCATCGTGACGGCGTCCGGGCCCGGGAGCGCCAAGGAGTCCGTAGGGGTGGAACCGTGACCAGACCCGACAGCCGCAGCACCATCATCGCCGCGGCGCGAGAGCTCTTCTCCGAGCACGGCTACAAGGGGGTGACCATCCGCGACATCGCCGCCGCCGCGGGGGTCTCCCCCGCCCTGGTGATCAAGCACTACCGCGGCAAGGCCGAGCTCTTCAACGAGATGGGGCCGCACGAGGTCCCGCTCGCCGAGCTGGACCTGCCCCGCTCCGGCATGGGCCGCGCCCTGGTGCAGAAGGTCCTGACCAGGCGGGAGCACGGTGTCCCCGACGGCTGGCTGGTCGCCGCCTCCCATGTCCGCGACTCCCCCGAACCCGACCGCTCCCGCGAGGAGACGCGCGGGAAGCTCCTGGACGGCGTCTCCGCCCTGATCGGGGACACCACCCCCGAACGCCGCTACGCCAGCGCCATCTGCTGCCAGATGCTCGGCCTCGCCGAGGGTGTCCGCGTCCTGGGCATGTTCCCCGACGACGAGGTCCCCCGTGACGAGCTGCTGGAGCTGTACGCCCCGATCGTCCAGCAGCAGGTCGACGCCTGTGCGCGGGCCTGCCCGAACGCGCGCTGAAACGCGTTCTCCCCGGGCTCGCGGCCACCGGGCCGCCGCCCGACCGGAATCCCGCTTCCCCGCCGTGTCTGGTAAGCCAGATGGGGTGAACAGCCGGAAGAAACCCCAGGACCAGAACGGCGCCGAGCCGTTGAACCCCGCGGCCCCGTCCCCGGGACCGACCGACCAGTGGATCTGGCCGGTCATCGCCGTGGTGGTCGTGATCGGCGGCATGGCCCTCGGCTACGCCCTCTTCACCTGAACGGGGCCTCCCACCGTGAGGTTCACGGAGCCCTGGGCCCGGCCGCGGAGTCCGGTCGTCAGGCACCGCCCAGGGAGACGCCGGGCAGACGGGTGGCGACCCACTGGTCGTCGGAGTCCTGGCGCAGCTCCAGGGGGCCGTGGTCCTCGTCGGGATAGACCAGGGTGACCGTGGCGATGGAGGCGTCGCCCTCCAGATCGGTACCGATGGCGGCCTCGCCGGTCTCGATGCCCTCCCCGTTCTGGAGGGACTCGGCGTAGAGGGGGAAGGCCGCCGCACAGTCATCGGTCCCGTGCGTGTCCACCAGGGCCCCTCGGGCGGCCTCGTCCATCAGCGCGCAGCCCGCCTCGCCGTCGGCCGCCTGCAGGGAGGCCACGAACCCCTCGGCGGCGCGCAGCGCCGCGGCCGAGGCGTCCCCGTCCCCCTGCGCGGCCTCCTGGGCCGCCTCCTCGTCCCGGGGTTCCTCCCCGGAGCAGGCCGTGACGGCCAACAGCAGGGCCAGGGGCAGTGTGAACAGCGGGGACCGTCTCATCGGAGCACCTTTCGAAGGAGTCCTCGGGGGAAGGACTTCGTGTCCGCACCATTGTTACCGTATCCACCCGCTCCGTGACCAGCGGTGTCCGGATGCGTTCGTGCGCGCGGGAAAGGCCGGGCTTGTTCCGGAAGCCGGGCTCTGATGGTATGGGAACGCGGTTCCCCTCCCCCGGGGGCGACCGAGCTTTCTGGCGCACAGAGCACGCGCGGGCGTGCCACGGGCGGCTCCGCCGTGCGTCCGCGCCGGAGGTGACATGACGTATCCGCGGGAGAGCCCTCGGACGGACCCGTTCGCGCGGATCCCCCCGGAACTGGGTGCCCGGCTGCGCCCGTTGGTGCCGCCGCTGGTGGAAGAGGCCCTGGAGGGCATCCGGCGCCGGTCGCAGGGCCACGCCACGCCCCTGGAGCCCGCCGACGCCGAGGGGCTGCGCCGGGTGATCGACGCGGGGGTGCACGCGTTCCTGGACCGGGTGGAGAGCGGCGGCCGCTCCCCCGGGCACGTGGACGCCCTGGCCGCCGAGTTCCGGGCGTTCGGCGCCGGCGAGGCCCGGCACGGGCGCACCCTGGAGTGCCTGCACACGGGGATGCGCACGGCGGCGGCCGTGGCGTGGCGGCGGCTGGCCGACGCTGACGCGCTCACCCGCGACCACATGGCGGTGCTGGGGGAGGCGGTCTTCGCGTTCCAGGAGGAGGTCTCGACCGCCGCCAGAGAGGGGCACGCGCGGGTGCGCGGCGCGGGCGCGGACGCGCTGCGCCGCCGCCGGGCGCGGCTGCTGGAGGTGCTGCTGGCCGAGGCGGGCACGGAGCAGGAGTCGCGGACGGTACCGGCACTGGCCCGGGCCGCCCGGTGGCGGATGCCCGACCGGGTGGCGGTGGCGCTGCTGTACCGGGAGACACCCGGCACGGCGGTGGACGGGGCGGCGCGCGGGGACACGGGCACGGTGGCCGCGGACGCGCCGTCACCGACGGGTGCGCTCCCCGCGGTACCCGCGCTGCCGTCGGACGTGCTGGTGGACCAGGACCGGCTGGAACCGTGCGCGCTGGTACCCGATCCCGAGGGGCCGGGACGGCTGCGGTCGCTGGAGCGCTCACTGCGCGGCGCGTGCGCGGTGCTGGGTCCGAGCGTGCCCCTGGACCGGGCGCCGGCGTCGCTGGCGCGCGCCCGCGACCTGGCGGAGCTGGTGCGGACGGGCGCGGTGCCGGGTGGGGGCGTGGTGCGGTGGAGCGACCACCTGCCCGCGCTGCTGCTGACCCGGGACACCGGTCTGGTCGCGGAGATGGCGCGGTCGCGTCTGGCCCCGCTGACACGGCTGCGCCCGCCGCAGCGGGAGCGGATGGCCGACACGCTGCTGTCCTGGTTGGAGTCGGGGTTGAACGCCAACGAGGCGGCGGAGCGGCTGAGCATCCACCCGCAGACCGTGCGATACCGGATGCGCCGGCTGGAGGAGTTGTTCGGCGCTCGGCTGCACGACCCCGGTGAGCGCTTCGAACTGGAACTGGTGCTGCGGGCTCGCCGCCTCCTGGGTCCCGTGGAGGAGAGCGGGGCGGAGTGGCGGCCCCGCTGAGGAGCCCGGCGGAGACCCGGGCACGGGAGGTTCCGCCGGGCCCTTCCGCCGGCTCTCCCCGGAGGAGTCCCGTCAGTCCCCCGAGGCGAGGGCCCGCACGACGGCGGCCGGGTCCTGGCTCGGCGGACCGATCGGCGCGATCACCGGGGTGGTCACGCCGTTGGACATGTACGCCCGGATGCGCTCACGGCAGTACTCCGCGGGGCCGTGCACGATCAGATCGTCCACCACCGAGTCCGGGATCGCGGCCAGCGCGCCCTTGCGGTCGCCCTCGTCCCACGCCTTCCACATCGGGTTCAGCTCCTCACGGCCCAGCCACTCGTGGAACGCCCGGTAGACGGGAACGTTGAGGTAGGCGGAGATGGCCCACCGGCCGATCTCACGGGCGGTGTCCGCGTCGGTGTCGGGAATGGCGAAGACGCGCGCGACGACCTCCTTGTCCTCACCGGACTGCCGCACGTAGGGGGTCACCTGGCGCACGTCCTCCGCCGACAGCCAGTTGATGATGGCGCCGTCGCCCTCGCGTCCGGCGAGTTTGAGCATGCCCGGGCGCAGAGCCGCCACCAGCAGTGGCGGGGCCTGCTCGGGGACCGCCCCGAGCGTGAAGCCCTTGACGCTGAAGGTGTCGTAGTCGGCCTTGACCTTCTGCCCGGTGAGCGCGGTCCGCAGGAAGCGCACCGTGTCGCGCACCTTCTTGTACGGCTCCTCGAAGGGGATGGAGTTCCACCGCTCCACGATCACGTTGGAGGAGGTGCCGATGCCCAGCGAGAACCGGCCCGGCGCGGCGGCGGCCATGGTGGCGGCGCTCATCGCCAGGGTGGCGGGACCGCGCGTGTACGCGGGCACGATCGCGGTGCCCAGGCGCAGCCGGGGAGCCCACACGCTGGCCAGGGCGAGCGGGGTGAAGGCGTCGGTGCCGTTGGCCTCGGCCGACCAGGCGTCGGTGTAGCCCAGGTCGGGCATCTGCTCGATGACGGACCGCTGCTCGGGGAGCGGGACTCCCTCCAGCGGGATGGTGATGCCCCAACGAGTGGTCATGGCGACTCCCTGTCGGTGTACGAAGGACCGAATCCGATTCTTGTCGACAAGACCGTACCGCCCGGTCGGTCTGTCCTCTCGGAGCGCCTCCCCGTTCGCGCGCAACCAGGTGTGGGACCCGTCTTCCGACACGGCGTCCCGTCCCGAGACGCGCGCTCCCGGTGAGGCGTATGTTCGTAGGGTCCGGGACCGGGGACCCGCCTTCCGTCGGGGCCCCGACCGGGCCGCAGGAGCTCACCCAGACGAACGAAGGAGGCCCCTTCGTGGCCATGCCACCCTCCCCCTACGACTTCCTGCCCCAGGTCGCGTCGTTCACCGTCACCAGTGACGACGTGGCCGACGGGCAGACCCTGCCCAAGGCCCAGGTCAGCGGGATCATGGGCGCCGGAGGCGAGGACGTCTCACCGCACCTGTCCTGGAGCGGCTTCCCCGAGGGGACGCGGAGCTTCGCCGTCACCTGCTTCGACCCGGACGCGCCCACCGCCAGCGGCTTCTGGCACTGGGCGGTGGCGAACATCCCCGTCGGGGTCACCGAGCTGGCGACGGGCGCCGGCGACGGCTCCGGCCTGCCGGAATCGGCCGTGACCCTGCGCAGCGACGCTGGGGCGCACCGCTACATCGGCGCCGCTCCGCCCCCCGGGCACGGTCCGCACCGGTACTTCTTCGTGGTGCACGCGGTGGACGTCCCCCGTCTGGACGTGGACGAGTCGGCGAGCCCGGCCTTCCTCGGCTTCAACCTGTTCTCGCACGCCGTGGGCCGCGCGATGACCACCCCGGTCTACGAGCAGAAGTAGGCGCCGAGGAGGCGGCGGTCCCGGGGCGGACTCGACGGAGCAGGCCCACCGGGCACGTCGGGGGCGGGTGCGCGGCGGCGTCGCGCACCCGTCCCCTCCTGCGGAGGGCCGACGAGTACACGCGCGAGGGGACCGTCCGGTTCGCCGGCAGCCGGATCCGGCCAACCACGGGCCATCCGGTAGCCCGCGGTCTAGGCTCGGTAACCATCCTCCACACTCACCGACCGCGCTTGGAAGGGTTCTGAAGGTGCCACAGCAGCCTGCGGGGAAGCCAACCGTCGTGGTGACCACAGCGGGGTCGGCCCCCACCCCCGACACCATTCTCCACCTGCGTGAACACGGTTTCCGTGTGGTGGCGACCGATGTCGACCCCGCCGCGCCCGGCCTGTACCTGGCCGATCGCGGCCACCTGGTGCCGCCGGGTGACAGCGACGCGTTCCTGCCCCGGATGCGGGCACTGTGCGCGGACGAGGGCGCCGTCGCGGTCGTCCCCCTGGTGGACGAGGAACTGGTCCACGTGGGCGAACTGGCCAAGGACGGGGTGGCGATACTGCTCCCCCGGCTGGACTTCGTCACCACCTGCCTGGACAAGTACGTGCTGATGCGGGAGTTGGAGGACGCCGGGATCGGGGTGCCGCGTACCTGGCTGGCCTCGGAGTGGCCCAGCGACGCCGCGGGCTCGGTGCCCGGGGGCCTCATCGCCAAACCGCGCACCGGGCGGGGCAGCCGCGGGGTGGTGGTCATCGACTCGGTCCGCGACATGGTCCAGGTGGTGTCCGAGAGCGGTTACGCGGCGGACGAGCTGATCGTGCAGGAGAGGATCACCGGGCCCGAGTACACGGTGTCGGTGGTGGTGTGGCGGGACGGCGTCGTGCAGGCCGTGGTGCCCAAGGAGGTCGTCCTCAAACAGGGGGTGACCAGGTACGCGGTGACCCGGCGCCACGAGGAGGTGGTCCGCACCTGCAGGGCGGTGCAGACCGCGCTGCGCGCCGACGGACCGTTCAACGTGCAGCTGTGCCTGGACGGGGAGGGCAGGCCGAGGGTGTTCGAGATCAACCCCCGGTTCTCCTCCACCGCGTCGCTGACCGCGGCCGCCGGGGTCGACGAGATCGCCGGCCTGCTGAGGCAGGCCGTCGCCGACGGTCCCCGCCTGGCCGATGACTGGCGCGAGGGGGTGGCGATGGTCCGGCGGTGGACGGACGACTTCCTCAGCGAGTCCGAGTTCACCGCGCAGGGCATCACCCCCGCGCCCATGGGCGCTCCCGCGCTGCCCCGACGGCTTTCGGCGGGCGGCCAGGCTCCCGCTGTGCCGGTGCGTGCCCGATGACCGCCGCGCACGAGGTGGCCGGTACGCACCCGCTGTCGGAGGCGGTGGCCGCGGCGGTCGTGGAGGTCGGCGGCCTGCTCCGCGCATGGCGGCCCGACGCCTCCGCACGCAGCGGGGTGTGGGAGGGCGACCAGTTCAAGGCCCGGGCCGACGCCATGGCGCACCAGGCCCTGTCGGAAAGGCTGGGGAGGATCGACGGGCGGATCCCGGTGATCAGCGAGGAGGATCCGGAGTCACTGCTCGGGGAGCGTCCGCCCCGCTACTGGCTGATCGACCCCATCGACGGAACCGCCAGCTACGTCCACGGGTTCCCCGGGTACGTGACGCAGGCGGCGCTGGTGACCGGGGGGCGGCCCGAGGTCGCCGGGGTGTTCGCCCCCGAGACCGGGACCCTCTACACGGCCGTGCGCGGTCGGGGCGCACGGCGCGACGGGCGCCCGCTGCCGTCCCGCGGGGCGGCCCCGCCCGGCTGGGGCGTGCTCACCGACAACACCCCCGAGCCGGCGGGGATCGCCCGCCGGGTCCATGAGCACTTCGGCTACGGCGCCTATCTGGAGAGCGGCAGCATCGCGCTGAAACTGTGCCTGGTCGCCGACGGTTCCGCGCACCTGTTCGTCAAGGACGTACCGGTCCGTGACTGGGACGTGGCCGCGCCCGCCCTCGTCCTGGAGGAGGCGGGTGGCCTGGTCACCCGCCTGGACGGCGCTCCGTTCGGCTACGGGGGGACCTACGAGCACACGGGTCTGGTCGGTGGCGCCGATCCGGCGACCTGCCGGGCCGTCGTCCGCTGGCTGGCCTCCTGAAGCGCGTCCGGGACCCCTTCCCCCGGCTTCCCCGGGGACGGTGCCGGTTGGGTCGCGCACGGCGTCCTCGCAGCTCCTGGGCCTCTCATGGGAGGCGCTGGCTCACTTTCCGTGTATCCCTTTCCCACGCCGGGTGCGACGCGTATCGTGTGGTCACCAGCTCGCGCCTTTGGGGGTGGGAAGTGGAGGACGAACGCCTGCCGCTGAACCAGATGCGCGCCTCGGACGCCGAACGCGACCTCACGGTGGAGCACCTCACCACAGCGTTCGTCGAAGGCCGCCTGGACCACGAGGAGTACGACCACCGGGTCGGTCTGGCACTGGGCGCCGTGCTACTCGGTGAGCTGCGCCCGCTGACCGCCGACCTTCCGGTTCCCGGCCTCTCCGCACACGGATCCCCGTTCCTCGGTCCCGGACCCGCCTGGTCCGGCCCACCGCCCCGGCAGGACCCCCGGCGCGAACCCTGGCCGGGGACGGCGCACACCGACCCGGGGTTCCGGCACGGGCCCCCGGCCGGAGGCGACCTGTCCGTCCTCTCCGTTCCCTGGCGGGAATGGGGCGACGAGTGGCGCTGGTGGATGGGCGTCGCGGTGTTCCTGACCGGTGTCTGGGGCGTGGTCAGCCTGATGGACGGCGAACTCGTGCCCTACTGGCCTCTGGTGCCGCTGGGCATATGGGCCGCCGTCCTGCTCGCCTCCGCCATCTGGCCCAGTGAGGGGGAGCCGCCCTGACCGTCCGGGCGCCGCGCACCCGCCCCTCCCGGGCGCTCATCCCACCGCGTGGAGCCAGCGCACCGGAGCGCCGTCGCCCGCGTAGCGGAAGGGCTCCAGCTCCTCGTCCCAGGCCCGGCCGGTGAGACGGTCGATCTCGGCGGCCAGCTCGACGCCGTCGGCGGCGGACCGCTCCACGGCGAGGCGCAGGCGGCCCTCCGGCACGAGGACCTCCCCCGCGGCGCTGGTGAGGGCGGTGAACATGCCGAGGGAGGGCGTGTAGCTGTAGCGCACGCCGTCGCAACCGGGCGACCCCTCCTCGGTCACCTCGAAACGCAGACGCTGCCACGTGTTCAGCGCTGAGGCCACCGCGCCCGCGGTTCCCGGCTTCCCCTGCCAGTTGAGCTCGGCTCGGTGGTTGCCGGGTGCCGCGGGCTGGGCGACCCAGTCGAGTTTCACGGGTACTCCAACGACGCCCGCGACCGCCCACTCGACGTGTGGGCACAGCGCCGCGGGCGCGGAGTGGACGTACAAGACGCCACGTGCGGACACCGAACCTCCTGATACGAACGAGTGCGCTTCCCCGACGCCCTCGTACCACGAGAAGGTTGCATACCCGCCTGAATTCTTTTGCCCCATTGTGCCCCAAGGGCACACTGAGAACCAGCGCTCACACTGGTCTTTTCCAGCGTTCCCGCCGCGCCCGAAAGTCCCAGGGACTAGCGTGAGACCTGGCGAGCGGGAGTCCGATCATAGTGGGGGCAGGTTTGCCAGACCAGTCGCACGAGGGCATCCACGGCACCCACGCATCTCCTCGAACCGTACTTTCAACCTTTTACGGGGAGGAAGTACCCTCGCTTTCTCCGGGTTCGGCCACAACCGGCCGCGACACGGCCGGCCCCGGAACAGACGGGACGACACAGGACGCGGGCGGACAGGACGGCGACCCGTCCCCGGCGCCCCCTCCCGCCACCGCCCCCGGCCCCGCCACCGGTGACGCGGAACTCGTGCGGCGGGCCTGCCGGGGCGAGCACAGGGCCTGGGAGGCCATCGTGGACCGGCACCTGCCCGTCGTGAACGCGGTCGCCCGCTCCTACCACCTGTCCGCCCCGGACCGGGAGGACGCCGTGCAGACGGTGTGGCTGACCCTGAACCAGCACCTGCCCCGCCTGCGCTCCCCCGAGCTGCTCCGCGCCTGGCTGCGCCGGGTCACCCGCGACGTCTGCGGCCGCCAGCGCCGACAGAGCGCACGCCTCCGGCCAGTCGATCCCCAGAGTCTCCTCCAGGACGTCTCCGCCGGGGATCCGAGCCCCGAGTCCGCGTACCTGCACAAGGAGGAGCACGACGAGCTGCGCCGCGCGATCCGGCGGCTGACCGACCCCGGAGAGCGGCGTGCCGCCCTGCTCTACCTCGACGGGGCCACGGACGGGTCCTGCGATCCCGATGGCCCCCGGTCCGCCGACGACCGGGAGGGCCCGGGGACCACCACGAACCAGCGGCGCCGCATGCTCCGCAGACTCCGCCGCCTCCTGGAGGAACCGACGTGAGGAACCAGCCCGGGACCGGCCCCCTCCCGCCGTGGGCCCTGGAGGGACGGCCGGCCGCCCTGGCCGCCTTCGGCCGCGGTGACGACGACGCCCACGTGGCACGGCTGACCGGGGAGGCGGCACCCACCACCGAGGTCTTCCGCTCCGCCGGGGGCGGGGCGGACGGCGTGGCGGTGGCCGTCCTGCGCTTCGAACACGGAGACCTCACCATGGACCTCCAGGTCCACTCGGAGGGGAGGCTGCGCGCCCTGTCCGGGCTGGCCACCGAGGAGTGCGAACACGCGGTCCTCCACGTGCGCCGTCCCGGATCCACCGACAGCCTGCGGATCGGCGAGGACGGCAGGTTCACCCTGTCCGGCCTGGCCCGTGGTCCGATCAGCCTGTCCCTGCGCAGAATGGGCCACCCGCCGGTGGTCACCGACTGGTTCACCATCTGACCGGGCGGCCGAACCGCGTCCTCGGTCCGCCCCGGCACCGAACCGGTGCCCCGCTGCCGCGGTGTCCCAGCCGTCACAGTACGGGACGCTCCGAACCCGGGTTGGAGGACAACGGGAACACGCGCCCGATCGTGTTCCTTCATCCGGCTTCGTCCGGGTTCGCGCACGCCGGATGGCCCCCGATCGGCTCCGACCACTCCCCTCGGCCCTGCACCGCTGCTATTCCTGGGGTCGGATCGCCCCTTCGGTGAAAGGCACCCGTACGTGTCCCTGCGCGCCCAGTCGGCTCCCCCGTCCCCGGACTCCCCCTCGGCCCTCCCCCTCCCAGGCGGGCAGGGCGAGTTCGACCACACCGTGCTGCGCTCCGGCAGATCGCTGCTCGCCCGGGTCACCCGCGGAGTCCTGCTGGCGCAGGAGGGCGGCATGTTCGAACAGACCGCGGCGCTGCTGACCGACACCCACCGGCGGCTCCGCGGCCACCCGGTGGCCGAGTCCGTGACGGTGATGCCGGGGGTCCTGCTCAACCTGGGACTCGCACAGACACTGTGCGGGCGCTTCGCACAGGCCGAGGACCACCTGTGCGAGGCCCGTTCCCTGGCGAGGGAGCGCCGTCTGCCGCTGATGGACATGGTGGTCCGCCAGAACCTGGGGTGCCTGAGCCTCTACCGGGGCGACGCCTCCGGGGCCATCGCCACCTTCCACGGCCTGACCGACCGCCTTCCCCCGGAGCGGCGGGAGGCACTGCACGTGGACCTGGCCGAGGCCCTGCTGGCCGAGGGACTGGTGGAGGACGCGGCGACGGCCCTGGCGGACGGCCCCTGGGCCGACGGCGCACCCGCCTCGGCCAACACCATGCTGGTGGAGGCCAAGTTGTGGCTGCTGCGGGGCGACCGCCTCCGCACCGTCGAGCTCACCCGCCGGGTCCGGCACACGTTCGGCACCGGTTCCCTGTGGTACCGGCTGGCCGCGCGCCTGGAACGGATCGCGGTGCGCGGCGACCGGTCCCGTCCCGTGTCCCGGGCACGGAACGCCCTGGCCGTTCGGAGTCCGTGGGCGGTACCGGAACCGCACGGACGGGTCGCCGCGCACCGGGCACTGGACACGCTCGACCGCGCCGCGTCCCGCCTGCCCGGGCCCTGGCTCGCGGAGGCGGGAAACGACCCGCACGTGGTCCAGGCGGGGTTGGAGAACGCACTGGAGGCCGGGGAAGCGGCGGCCGCCCTGGAGTGGGCGGAACTGGCCCGGACCTGGGCGGTCCCCCACGTCCCCGGCCCCGGGGTGCGTACACCGGCGACGGTTTCGCTGGCCGAGCACTACCGGGACGCCCTGGTCCACGGCCGCGACCCCAACACCGTCGCCCGACGCCTGGAGTCCGCCCGCTGGCAGGCACACCACGAGACCCGGTCCGCGCGGTCGGCCGGTCCCCCACCGCCCTCCGCACCTGTGCGGGAGCACGCGGACGGCACACGGGGGGATCCCCGCCCCGGCCCCGTGGCCGACGCGCTGCTGGAGCGGCTCGGCGACCGGGCGTTCGTCCGGTACACGCGGACCGGAGGGGAGGCCGTGGCGCTCGTGGCCGTGGCCGGGCGGGTCCACGCCCGGGTACTGGGACCGATCCGCCATGTGGCACGGGTACTCGGCCGGTTCGTGCACCCGCTGCTGCTCCCCGGGCCCTCGTTCGGGACCGACGTCCGGGAGGCGGCCGACACCGCCGCCGACGCCCTGCTCGGTCCACTGCTGCCGCTGTTCGGGGACCGCCCGCTGGTGGTGGCGGGCGATCCCTACCTGGGCGATCCGCCGTGGGGCATGCTCCCCCCGTTGCGGGGACGCCCGACGCACCTGGTGCCCACCGCCCGGTTCTGGCTGGACCACGCCCCCTCCGGCACCGCCGCTCCCACCGCGCCGGGACGGGTACTGCTGGTGGCAGCGCCCGGACCCGCCGGGGCCGGGCGCGAGGTGGCCGGGCTGGCCGGCCTCTACCCGGGAGCACGCGTGCTCACCGCCGACCGGACCGGGCGCTCCGACGTGCTGGCCGCCTTCGGGGAGGCCGACCTGGTCCACCTGGCCGGGCACGGGCGCGTTCCCCACCGTTCGCCCATGCTCGCCTCGGTCACGCTGGACGACGGTCCCCTGTTGGCCTGCGACCTGACCGCACTGTCCCGGGTGCCGGACGTGGTGGTCCTGTCCACCTGCTGGAGCGGCCGGGGCTTCGCGGGCCGTACCGGGGCTCCACTGGGGTTCGTCGGTGCGCTGCTCGCCGCCGGAGTCCGCGCGGTGGTGGCCAGCCCCGTTCCCGTCGGGGACTCCAGGGCCGACGTGGCGATGCGCCGCTTCCACCGCGCGTTCGCGCGGGGAGCGCCCCTGCCCGAGGCGGTGGCCGCTCACCTCGGGCGGATCAGCTTCTGCTGCTTCGGCGCCTGAGAACCCCTACCAGCCGCGCTCGCGCCACTCGTCCAGGTGCGGGCGCTCGACTCCCAGGGTGGTGTCGCGTCCGTGCCCGGGATAGACCCAGGTGTCGTCGGCCATCGAGCCGAACAGGCGCTCCTCCACGTCCCCGAGCAGAACGCGGAAGTCCTCGTCGGACCAGGTGCGGCCGACACCGCCCGGGAAGAGGCTGTCACCGGTGAACAGGTGGGTCCGGCCCTCGGGGTCGTCGTAGCGCAGGGCGATCGATCCGGGTGTGTGCCCGCGCAGGTGGATGACGGTCAGGAAGCTCTCCCCCACGGGGACGCGCGTCCCGTGCACGACGGGCTCGTCCACGGAGACCGGGAGTTCCCCGCTGTCGTCGGGGTGGGCGACCGTTCGGGCACCGGTCTGGCCGACGACCTCGGCCAGGGCCTGCCAGTGGTCCTGATGGCGGTGGGTGGTGATCACCCTCGTCAGGCCGTTCTCGCCGATCAGTTCCAGGATGCGGTCGGCTTCGGCCGCCGCGTCGATGAGCACGGCCTCGTCGGTGGCACGGCAACGCAGCAGGTAGGTGTTGTTGTCCATTGGCCCGACGGCCAGTTTGGTGATCGTCAGATGCGTTAGTCGTCGCAGGTCGGCGGGGCCACCGACCCTGATATCTCCGGAGTAACTCACCCGACCATTGTGACCTGTCCTCGGGGGCGGACGCACCCGGGTCGCCCGGGCCGGACACCCGGTGGCAGGACGTCCGACCCCAGGACGCGCCGGAGGGCGCCTCGGGCCCCGGTTACCGGGCCCAGCGCGGCGGGCGCTTCTCGAAGAAGGCGGCACGGCCCTCGGCCGCGTCCTCACTCCCGAAGAACTCGGCGGACAGCTCACCCATCCGCGCGAAGGACTCGGCCCGCCGGCCGGCCGTGGCCAGCGCGCCCGAACCCAGTTCGCCCAGGAGTTCCTTGGTGCGCGACAGCGCGCGCGGCGCCGATCCCCGCAGCCCCTGCAGGACCGCGTCCACCGCGTGTTCCATGTCGCGGTCGGGGACGGCCTGGGTGACGAGGCCCGCCCTGGCGGCTTCGGAGGCGTCGAACAGCTCTCCGGTGAGGAAGTAGCGGCTGAGCTGGCGCGAGTGCATCCGTGCGGACACCGGGACGGAGATGACCGCGGGGACCACGCCGATGCGCACCTCGGTGAAGGCGAACGTGGCGCTCCTGGGCGCCAGCGCGATGTCGGCGGCGGCCACCAGCCCTATGCCCCCGGCTCGGGCGGCACCGTTGAGGACGGCGACCACCGGCTTGGGGGCACCCATGATCTGCTCGAAGATCTCGGGGAGCTCGGGCGCCGGTTCGACCGGGGTGCCCCGGAGCGCCGCGCCGACCTCCTTGAGGTCGGCTCCCGCGCAGAACACGGAGCCCGTGCCGGTGAGCACGACACCGCGCACCTCGTCGTCGGCCACCGCGTCGGCGAGGGCCCCGGACAGTTCCGAGCGCAGCCGCGCGGACAGCGCGTTGCGGTTGCGGGGGGAGTCGAGGGTGACCGTGGCGATGGCCCGGTCGACGGTCAGGCGTACCAGGGGCGTGTCGCCTGAGGGTGTCGGGGAGGGGTGCTGCGTCATCGCGAGCTGACCTTTCTCCGGGTGCGTCCTCGCGTGTGCGGGGAGGGGTGGGAGCGCGCGGGCCCGTCGCCGCACGCGTCACGCGTCCGGCTCGTGACCGGACGCGTCTCACTCGTACGTTGTGCACGAATCCGGTCCAACCCTAGACGGCCGGATCGTCAGGGCACCACGGCGTTCGTCAATTCCCGGTGACGGGCGATGGTCCCCGTGTTACGCGACACGGCGGGGCTCGCCTCTCGCCTCCCAAGGCTCCCCTCCCCCAGGCCGCCGGGACCCGCGGGCCGCCAGAGGGCTCCTCCGGCCCCGGCGTCCTCAGCGGCCGGTGCTCGCCGCGGACAGGGCGTCGGCGAAGTGCATCATCGCCGAAACGGCCGAGGCGCCGTCCGCGGCCTCGCTCACCCGCAGGGTGAGGGGCTCGGCGGTGATCGCACCGGTGTAACCGTGGTCGAGCTCACACGTCTCGTCCGCGCAGGAGGCCGGTTCGAGGTCGATGTGGGCGATCGCGCCCCAGTTCACGGAGAGGTTGACGCTCAACACCAGCTCGCTGGGCAGGCTGCCCGGCGTGTACTCGGCGGGGTTGGGCACCACCCGGGTCAGGGCCACCGACTGGATGTTGCCCAACTGGATGCTGTCGGTCGTGGTGGAGGCGTGCGAGGTGCCGCCGGGTTCGGTGGGCGGGTGCTCGTCGGTGTGGCACACCACGAGCCGGGTCGCGGTCAGCAGCATCACGGTGATGTGCCGCCGCATCTCCATGGCCGGGTCGAAGGTCGCCTCGTGGTGCACGATGAACGCCTCGGCGCTCTCGTCACCGAGGACATCGTCGACGGCGTCGATCACCAGCGCGGGGTAGTACCCGCTGCGCTCGATCTCCAGCCGCCAGTCCGTGGACACGGCACGTGTTTTCCTCATACTCCTATCCTGCCCCCTTCCCGTGACACTTCGCGACCGGGACGTGAACCGGGACGCCCACCTCATGATCAGAACGTCACCCCGCGCAGCCGCCGGGGACCGGCGTCCGGGCGTACCTCGGGTGCCTCGCGCAGCCACATGCGCGCGCCCAGCACGTGGGCGCCGGTGGCGTTGACCAGGACCGGGTCCAGGTCGACGTAGCCGATCTCGGGAAAGGCCTCCACCAGGCGCGACACCCGTATGAGGAGCTCCTCCAGGGCTTCCACGTTGGGCTGCTCGGCGAGCGAGGTCGCACCGGCGGGCAGCCCGAACAGCAGCGGGGCGGCGCGCACGGCGTGGATGAGGTCGGAGGTGTCCATGTCGGTGAGCGGTGCCAGCCGGAAGGCCCGGTCGTCGAGCAGCTCGGCGGTCACGTCCGCCAGGCCGAAGGAGACCACCGACCCGAAGGACTGGTTGTCCCCCGCCCGGATGACCGTGGGCACGCCGGGGGCGACCATGCGCTGCACGACGAGCGAGGCCTCCTCGCCGAAGCGGTCGTGCAGGGAGACGAAGGCGCTGCGTACGTCCTCGGGGGTGCGCAGGTCGGCGCGCACGAACGCGCCGCCCGCTCGCAGGCGCAGGTCCGGTGAGTCGGCCTTGACCACCGCCGGGTAGCCCAGCTCCCCGGCGGCCACCACGGCCTCCTCGCCCGAGGAGACCGGGATGTCGGGGTAGGCGGTGATGCCGTAGCAGGACAGCAGGTCGCGGGCGTCCTCGCCGGAGATCGCCGTCTCCTCGTCGTAGCGGCGCTCCCCGCCGAACCAGGCGACGTCCTCCACCCGGGGCGTGGTGTTCTTGAGCGCGCGGGCGATGGTGGCGCGGGCGCGGGCCCGGTCGATGTCGGGCAGTTCGGGATGGCGTCCGGGTTTGCGGTTGCGCCACTGGGCGTAGCGCGTGGCGTAGGCCAGGGCGCGCACCGCGTCCTCCGGGGAGGGGTAGGAGGGCACCGATCCGCGCAGGGTCTCGCCCCGCTCGCCGACCTGGCGCAGCTCGTCGGGGATCCCCTGGCGGGCCAGGTAGGTGGTGACGATGGGCTTGGCCGAGTTCAGGGAGCGGGCCCGCAGCACACTGGCCACGTCGTCGGAGATGGGGTGCAGCGCGGGGACGAACACCACCACCACCGAGTGCACGTCCTCGGCGGCCAGCGCCGTCTCCAGCGCTCGGTCGAAGTCCTCGGCCGTGGCCTGGGGACCCAGGTTGACCGGGTCGTGCGGCTTGAGCCCCTGGCGCACGGCCGCGTCCTTGACCAGCAGTTCCAGGGAGTCGGAGTTGCCGATGACGCCCACGCGGGGCCCCTCGGGCAGCGGCTGGTAGGCGAACACCTGGGCGGCGTCGAACATCTGCGTGATGTCGTCCACCCGCACCACGCCGGCCTGCTGGAACAGGGAGGTGACCGCGTAGTCGGGCAGGGAGAGCCCGCCCGCGGCGTGGCCGGTGGGCGTGGTCCGCGCCGAGCCGCCGCTGCGCACCGCCACGACCGGCTTCTGCTTGGCCAGGCGGCGGGCCAGACGGGTGAACTTGCGCGGGTTGCCCAGCGACTCCAGGTACTGCAGCACCACCTCGGTGGCGGGGTCCTCCTGCCAGTACTGCATGAGGTCGTTGCCGGACACGTCGGCGCGGTTGCCCGCCGAGACGAAGGTGGACAGGCCCATCCCGCGCTCGGCGACGCGTTGGAGGATGGCGCGGCCCAGGGCGCCGGACTGGGAGAAGAACCCGATGGTGCCGGTGGGCGGCAGGTCCGGTGACAGGGTGGCGTTGAGCGAGACGGCGGGGTCGGTGTTGGCGATGCCCAGGCAGTTGGGGCCGATCACGCGCATCCCGGCGGCGCGCGCGGTGCGCACCAGCTCGTCCTGGCGGGCACGGCCCTCGGGGCCGATCTCGCCGAACCCGGAGCTGACCACGATGAGTCCGTGCACGCCCTTCTCGGCGCACTGCTCGACCACGTCGACCACCATGTCGGCGCGTACCGCAACGACGGCGAGGTCGACCTGGTCGGGGATGTCCAGGACCGAGGGGTAGGCGCGTACGCCCACGACCGCCCTGGCCTCGGGGTGGACGGGGTAGACGGGACCCTGGAACTCGCCGCCGAGCAGGTTGCGCAGGGCGGTCTGGCCGATGGTGTGCGCGGTGCGGCTGGCGCCGATGACCGCGACCGAGTTCGGAAAGAGCAGGCGGGCGATGGAGCGCGACTCGGCGCGCTGTTCACGGGCCCGCATGACCTCGGTGGAGTCGTCGGTGGGCTGAAGGTCCAGGGTGAGCCGGATGACGCCCTCGTCGAAGGTCTGCTGGGCCGTGTAGCCGGCCTCGCGGAAGACGTTGATCATCCGCCGGTTCTCGGGCAGCACGTCGGCGATGAAACGGCGCACACCGCGTTCGCGGGCGGCCGCGCCGATGTGCTCCAACAGCACCGAGGCCAGGCCGCGGCCCTGGTGGGTGTCCTCGACGACGAAGGCGACCTCGGCCTCCTCCGGAGCCACCTTGTCGTAGCGCACCACGGCGACGAGGGAGTCGGAGATGGTGGCGACCAGTGCCACGCGGTCCTCGTAGTCGACGTTGGTGAAGCGTCTGACGTCGCGGTCGGAGAGCTTGGGATAGGGCGCGAAGAACCGGTAGTAGATGGTCTCCGGTGAGAGCCTGGCGTGGAACTCGCGGAGCAGGTCGGTGTCTTCGGCGGTGATGGGGCGCAGGTGCGCGGTGCCTCCGTCGGTGAGGACGACGTCGGCTTCCCAGTGGTTCGGGTAGGACTGCACGACTGTGAGACTAAACGACAAACGGCCGAATCCGGGGAAAGTACGTGCGGGTGCCGTGAAAACCCCGCTCGGAGCCCCTGCCCGGCGCGTCCCCACGGGCCGGTCTCGCGGCCCCGGTCCGGGCCCGGACGCGGGCCCGGGTTCGCCCGTACCGCGGGGATGCGAGCCTCCGGGAGGGAATCGGATCCGGTGTGGCCGGGGTGCTGTCACTTCGTTACACGCCGCTGACAGTTCACCTGTTAACGTCGTGCGAGCACGGAATCTCATAATCCTCGGCGGTGGCTGGCGAAATGACACGAGTGGTCGTGATCGGTGACCTGATGACCGACGCCGTCGCGCGCGCGTTCCACGCGTTGGCTCGCGGCAGCGATACCCCGGCGTCCGTGGTCATGTACGGCGGCGGCTCCGGGGCGAACATCGCCTCGTGGCTGGCCGTGGAGGGCATCGAGACCACCTTCGTCGGTCGCCGGGGCTCCGACATCACCGGACGCACCCGTGAGATGGAACTCATGGGCTACGGCCTGGACTCACGCATGGTGATGGACCCCGAGCGCCCCACCGGCACCTGCGTGGTGATGATCACGCACCGGGGCGACCGGACGATGCTGAGCGACCCGGGCGCCAACGCCCGCCTGCAGCCCGAGGACCTGCCCCGCGACGTGTTCGGCCCGGACGGGCACCTGCACGTGTCGGGGTACACGCTGATCAACCCCGACTCCCGGCGCGCCGCCCGGGTGGCGCTGCGCATGGCCCGTGAGAGCGGGATGTCGATCTCGGTGGACGCCGGCTCGCACGCGCCGCTGGAGCGTGCGGGCGCGGAGAACTTCCTGGACTGGACCCAGGGCGCGCGCCTGCTGTTCGCCAACGCCGACCAGGCCCGGGTGCTCACCGGACGGGACGAACCCGAGGCCGCCGCGAAGGTACTGACCGCCTGGTTCCCGAACGTGGTGCTCAAGCTCGGTGACAAGGGCGGCCTGTGGGCGTCCAAGACCCGCGACGACTGCGTGACGGCGCCCGCCGAGCCGGTGGAGCCGTCCCCGGGTTCGGTGGGCGCCGGTGACGCGTTCGTCGCCGGTTTCCTGCCCGCGTGGCTGGCCGGACGCCATCCCAAGGAGGCGCTGGGCCGGGCGCACCACCTGGCGGCACGCGCCCTGCACCAGCCGGGTGCCCGCCCGGACCTGGGCGAGGAGCAGCCGGTCCGCCGCGGTGCCCCGCGCGGCCAGCGCATCCGCTAGTGCGGTGACACAGGCCGCCGGCCCCGCCGCCGCACGGACGCGGCCGGATCAGCCCCCGGTGGTGGCCAGGGTGAGCGGCAGGACCTCGGGCGCCCCAGCCCGGCGGAGCAGTGCGGCACCCACGGTGAGGCTCCAGCCGGTGTCGACGAGGTCGTCGACCAGCAGCACCGGCCCCGGTGTTCGCTCCTGGAGCTCGGCCATCCGCGCGTTCAGCCCGTCCCCCGCGGCCAGGGCCGAGTACACCTGTTCCAGGCGCATCGCGCTGTTGTGCCTTCGGGGCCCCGGTCCGTGCTCGGCGCGGTACTCCAGCGCTCCCACGGGTGCGAGCCGCCCGAGCCGGGCCAGTCGCGAGGCCAGGTCGGTGATCATTCCGGGGCGGGTGAGCGAGGGCATCGCCACCACCCCGACGGGGCGGCGCTCCCATCCCCAGGAGGCCAGGACCCGCACCACGCCCTGGATCACGCGCTCGTCCACCGGCGCGTCGGGGGCGTCGGGGGCCAGGACGCGGCGCAGCTCGTTGCCCCAGCCGATGTCGGTGAGGCGGCCCAGGGCGCGCCCCTCCCCGGCCCGCAGCTCCTCCCTGATCTTGCCGGACAGGTCCACGCCCAGGGTGCTCATCCCGGTCGGCCACTGTCGGCGCGGCGCGATCGGAGTGCCTGGCCGGTCCAGGTGCTCGGCGGCGGCCTCGCGCCGGGTGGAGTCGACGTCGGTGGGCCAGTACTCCCCCGTGCACACGTCGCAGCGTCCGCAGGGGACGGCCTCCGGGTCGTCCAGCTGGCGGCGCAGGAACTCCATCCGGCAGGTGCCGAGGTCGAGGTAGTCGAGCATGGCGCGCTGCTCGCGCTCGCGTGCCCGGCTGACGGCCTCGTAGCGTTCGGCGTCGTAGGTCCACGGCTGTCCCGTGGCCACCCAGCCGCCCCGGACCCGGCGGACGGCGCCGTCCACGTCCAGCACCTTGAGCATCTGTTCCAGGCGGGTGCGGCGCAGGTCCACCCGCGTCTCCAGGTGGGCGGGCGACAGCGGCCGGTCGGCGGCGGCGAGCACGTCCAGGGTCTGGCGCACGGTCTGCTCGGGCGGGAAGGACAGCCCGGCGAAGTACTCCCAGATCTGGGTGTCCTCACGGCCGGGGAGCAGCACCACCTCGGCCCGCTGTACGCCGCGGCCGGCGCGGCCGACCTGCTGGTAGTAGGAGATCGGGGACTGCGGGGCGCCCAGGTGGACGACGAAGCCCAGGTCCGGCTTGTCGAAGCCCATGCCCAACGCACTGGTGGCGACCAGGGCCTTGACCCGGTTGGCGAGCAGGTCGTCCTCGGCCTCGCGGCGCTCGTCGGGGTCGGTCTGTCCGGTGTAGGCGCGCACGTCCATGCCCTGCTCGGTCAGGAAGCGGGCGGTCTCCTGGGCCGCGCTGACGGTGAGCGTGTAGACGATGCCCGAGCCCTGGATCTTGGGCAGGTGCTCGGCCAGCCAGCTGAGCCGGGCCGTGGAGTCGGGCAGCCGTGCGACGGCCAGGCGCAGGCTCTCACGCTCCAGGGGGCCGCGCAGGACCAGGGTGTCCTCGCGCTCACCGCCCGCCCGGAGCTGCTCGGCGACGTCGTGGGTGACGCGCTCGTTGGCTGTGGCGGTGGTGGCCAGCACCGGGACGCCGTCGGGCAGGTCGTGCAGCAGGGAGCGGATCCGCCGGTAGTCGGGGCGGAAGTCGTGGCCCCAGTCGGAGACGCAGTGGGCCTCGTCGATGACGACCAGGCCCGCCCCGGCGGCCAGCTCGGGCAGGACCCGGTCACGGAACTCGGGGTTGTTGAGGCGTTCGGGACTGACCAGCAGCACGTCGACCCTGCCCGCCGCCACGTCGACGTAGGCGGTCTCCCAGTCGGTGGTGTTGGAGCTGTTGATGGTGCGCGCGTGGATACCCGCGCGCTCGGCGGCGGCGATCTGGTTGCGCATCAGCGCCAGCAGCGGGGAGACGATGACGGTGGGGCCCGCCCCCTCGGCGCGCCTGAGCGCGGTGGCCACGAAGTACACCGCCGACTTGCCCCAGCCGGTGCGCTGGACGACGAGGGCTCTGCGACGCTCGGCGACCAGGGCGTGGATGGCGGTCCACTGGTCCTCGCGCAGCCGGGCGGAGTCCCCGGCCAGGGCGCGCAGGTGCACCTCGGCGCGTTCGCGCAGCGCGCCGCCGGAGGCGTCCGTGGGAGCGGTGGGGGCGGTGTCCTCAGGGGTGGGTGTGGCCATACGTCCTTTGGTACCAGAGCCCGGGGACCGGCGAAGCGGTGTCCACAGGCCCGACCTCCCGGAGACGCGTCCAGGCAGACATATCGAGACCGGGTTCCCGAAAAGCGCACAGGGCCACTCTTGTAACAGTAAGGAAACTTTCCACTTTACCGGCATTGCGCTTCTCCGTGTTCAGCTGAACACTCATCGCCAGGGCTCATGTCTGGGAGCGCTCCCGCACATACGGGGAGTGACCTCCCGCGAAAACGAGCGAAAGGCGCACCATGCAGCATCCATGGAGTCGATCCGGACCCAGGCGTCCGCATTTCCGGGACCCGTCCCGGCGGAGCACGCGGTTGGGGGCGCTGGCGGCCACGGCGGTACTCGCCGTCGTCGGGGCGTCCGCCCCGGCCCTCACCCTCGACGGCGCCGACACCGCGTCCGCGTCGACGGCACAGGTCCCGGTGGGCGCGGGAAGCTACACCGACGCCCTCCCCGCGGGGGCCTCCGTCCCCTCCGACCTCAACGGCGTCCCGGTCTCGCCCAAGGTCACCGACGACTACCAGGGTCCCGCCCCCACCAACGAGTGGTGGTCCTCCCTCATCTTCCAGCGCTATCCCGACAACCCGTACGGCGAGAACCTCTTCGCCCACCCCGCCAGCTTCCGCCCCCACGCGGGCGGACTGGAGATGGGCTACCCGGAGGACCACCGACTCGTCGGCGACGGCCTCAAGTACGAGTACCCCCACGTCGCCGACCTGTCCCTGGGCACGACCGGGCTGGACTCCCCCGACACCCGTGTGGCCGACAGCGGCGACTGGACGGTCACCGCGCACTGGGAGGGCGGCGGATCCTCCCTGCGCGCCACCATCGGCCAGGGCATGCCCTTCGCCTACGCCGAGACCGGCGGCGGCGACGCCGAGGTGGCCTTCTCCAGCCCGCCCGAGGTCTGGCACGAGGACGGACCGGTGCTCGGCGCGAGCGTCGACGGCCGCCACTACGCCCTCTTCGCCCCCTCCGGCGCCGCCTGGACCCGGTCCGGAAACACCTTCACCGCCCCCACCGGAGCCGACGGGCACTACTCCGTGGCGGCGCTCCCCTCCCCCGAGGACCTGGGCGACTTCGCCCCCTACGCCCACTCCTTCGTCACCGGCTCCGTCGTCGAGTACGACTACGACGAGGCCGCCGCCACCCTGACCAGCACCTACCGGCTGGAGACCGAGGCGCGTGAGGGCGGGGAGACCGGCACGCTGATGGCGCTCTACCCCCACCAGTGGGACAACGCCACCACCGGGACCACCGACCTCGCCTACACCTCACCGCGCGGCGAGATGCGGGTGGTCGAGGGCACCAGCTTCACGACCGAGCTGACCACCCAGGGCATCCTGCCCAGCCTGCCGACCGTGGACGGCACCGACCACGACCGGATGCGCCAGCTCATCGACGAGGTCCTCGCCGACCCCGAGCCCTTCCCCGAACCCGGCGACACCTACTGGGACGGCAAGGCCATGGGCCGCCTGGCCCAGCTCGTGCCCATCGCCGACTCCATCGGATACACCGAGGCCCGCGACGAGCTCCTCGACCTGGTCAGGGGCCGCCTGGAGGACTGGCTGACCGCCGGGGGCACCCGCCAGTTCCACCACAACGCCGAGTGGGGCGCCATGCTCGGCTACCCCGACAGCTTCGGCGCCGCCGAGGAGCTCAACGACCACGACTTCCACTACGGCTACTTCGTCTCGGCGGCGGCCGTCGTCGCCCGCTACGACAGCGCGTGGGCCGACGAGGACGCCTGGGGCGGCATGGTCCGCCTGCTGATCCGGGACGTGGCCGAGCCCGACCCCGACAGCGGCATGTTCCCGCGCCTGCGCTCCTTCTCCCCCTACGCGGGACACGGCTGGGCCTCCGGGCACGCCGGGTTCGCCGCGGGCAACAACCAGGAGTCCTCCTCCGAGGGCATGCACTTCGCCGCCGCCACCGCCCTGTTCGGCTCGCTGACCGGCGACGAGGAGCTGCGCGACCTGGGCGTGTACCTGCACACCACCCAGGCCTCCGCCATCACCCGCTACTGGCAGGACCACGGCGGCGACACGTTCCCCGACGACTTCGAGCACGACGTCGTGGGCATGGTCTGGGGCGACGGCGGCGACTACCGCATCTGGTGGGACGGCGGTGAGGAGGAGCACTACGGCATCAACTACCTGCCCATCACCGCGGGTTCGCTGTACCTGGGGTACGACCCCGAGCACGCCGGTGCCATGTACGAGTCCCTGGTGGACCGCCTCGGCGGCGAGCCGCAGATCTGGCGCGACATCCACTGGGCGCACCGGGCCCTCTCCGACGGCGACGACGCCCTGCGCATGTTCGAGGAGCAGTGGGACACCTACGAGCCGGAGGCGGGCAGTTCCAGGCCGCACACCTACCAGTGGGTCTCCACGCTCGCCGAGGTGGGCACCGTCGACACCTCCGTCACCGCCGACACCGCGCACTACGCGGTCTTCGACGGCGACGGCGGCCGCACCCACACCGCGTTCAACCCGGGCCCGGAACCGGTCACCGTCTCCTTCTCCGACGGCGTCGAACTGCGCGTGGAACCGCGCTCCCTGGCCTCCACCACGGGTGAGGGCGGCGGAGGCGACCCCGGAGACCCGGGCGACCCAGGAGACCCCGGAGACCCGGGCGACCCGGGCGACCCGGGCGAGGGCGGTGTCGGCGACGGCCGGCTCCACCTGACCCCCTCCGCGCTCTCCGGTACCCCGCACGGCTCCGTCGACGAGATCACCGTGGCCTCCGCCGGAGGAGGAAACCAGGACGGCCTGCCGCCGAACGACCGGGTGGTCCTGCGCGCCGACGGCCTGACCGGCTCCCACACCGGCGGCTCCACGGCGTTCTCCCTTCCGGTGGACTCCGGGAACGCGACCGCCAACGCGGTCCAGGTCCGCGTGGTCTACGACCTGGACGGCGACGGCACCGACGACCGGACGGAGACCTACCGCTACCTCGCCACCGACGATCTGGACGGATGGGAGGAGTACACGCAGGACCAGGGCCTGGCGAGCGATGAGGGAACCCTCGGCGACCTGGACGGCGGTTCCGTCCGCGTCGAGTTGTGGAGCGCCCTGGGCAGTCAGTCCTCGAAGGTTCTGCTCGGCCCCGACGATGGCGCCTCGATCACGATTCCCTTCACCGGCTGACGACGACTGCGGTCGCGGAAGCACCGCGGGGACGCCTGCTCTCCGGCGTCCCCGCGGGTCCCGGGAACCGGCCGTGACCAGCGGCCGGACCGCCTCCCGCCCCTGCCGTCGACGGTGGTTCCCGCCCCGGCCCGCCCCCGGGGCGAAAACCCTCCCCGAAAGGGGCGAAAACCAGGCGTCGCACGGCTCACACTCCCCCAACCACGCGCCCATGTACGTTTCAGTCTCTGGCACAGGCCAGAATTACGGACATGGCCCGTACTACTACCCGTCCCCCCGAGGATCTCGCCGAGAAGATCATCGACATCGACGTCTCCGAGGAGATGCGCGGCAGCTTCCTGGAGTACGCCTACTCGGTCATCTACCAACGCGCGCTACCTGACGCGCGCGACGGTATGAAACCGGTGCAGCGGCGCATCCTCTACCAGATGAACGAGATGGGGCTCCGGCACGACCGCGGCCACGTCAAGTGCGCCCGCGTCGTCGGGGAGGTGATGGGGCGGCTGCACCCCCACGGTGACAGCGCCATCTACGACGCACTCGTTCGCCTGAGCCAGTCCTTCGCCATGCGCGTGCCGCTGGTCGACGGCCACGGCAACTTCGGCTCCCTGGGCGGCGACGACGCTCCCGCCGCCATGCGCTACACCGAAGCCCGCCTGGACAACGCCGCCGAGCTGCTGGTCTCCTCCATCGACGAGAACGTCGTCGACTTCCAGCCCAACTACGACGGTCAGGAGACCGAACCGGAGGTCCTGCCCGCGGCCTTCCCGAACCTGCTGGTCAACGGCGCCTCCGGGATCGCGGTGGGCATGGCCACCAACATGGCCCCGCACAACCTGGGCGAGGTCGTCGCGGCCGCCCGCCACCTGATCGCCCACCCCGACGCCACCCTGGAGGAGCTCACCGAGTTCGTGCCGGGGCCGGACCTGCCCACCGGCGGCACCATCCTCGGCCTGGACGGCATCCGCGACGCCTACCGGACCGGCCGCGGCTCCTTCAAGACGCGTGCCACCGTCTCCATCGAGAAGGTCTCCGCGCGCCGCACCGGCCTGGTGGTCACCGAGCTGCCCTACAGCGTGGGCCCGGAGAAGATCGTCAGCCGGATCAAGGAGCTGGTCCAGGCCAAGAAGCTCCAGGGCATCTCCGACCTGAAGGACCTCACCGACCGCACCCAGGGCCTGCGCCTGGTCATCGAGCTCAAGAACGGCTTCAACCCCGAGGCCGTCCTGGAGGAGCTGTACCGCCTGACGCCGATGGAGGAGTCCTTCGGCATCAACAACGTCGCCCTCGTGGACGGCCAGCCCCAGACCCTGGGCCTGCGCGAGCTCCTAGAGGTCTACGTCAACCACCGCCTCGACGTGGTGCGCCGCCGCAGCGAGTTCCGCCGCACCAAGCGCCAGGAGCGCCTGCACCTGGTGGACGGCCTGATCGTGGCCCTGCTGGACATCGACCGGGTCATCTCCCTGATCCGCGAGGCCGACGACACCGCCGCCGCCCGCGAGGCCCTCATGGGCGCCTACGACATGTCCGAGGTCCAGGCCCGCTACATCCTGGACACCCCCCTGCGCCGCCTGACCCGCTTCGACCGGCTGGAGCTGGAGACCGAGCGGGACAAGCTCAACAAGGAGGTCGAGGCCCTCACCGAGATCCTGGAGTCGGACAAGAAGCTGCGCCGCCTGGTCTCCAAGGAGCTGGGCGAGGTCTCCAAGCAGTTCGCCACCCCGCGCCGCACCCAGCTGCGCGAGAGCGACGGCGCGTCGCGCAGCGCGGTGATCCCGCTGGAGATGGCCGACAAGCCCTGCCACGTGCTGATGGGCGTGCACGGCACGATCGGCCGGAGCAAGGGCGCCACCGTGCCGCGCGTGTACGAGGGCCTGCGTACCCGGCACGACGCCGTCCACGTGTCCGTCCCCACCACCTCGCGCTCGGACGTCGGCCTGGTCACCGACCTGGGCCGGATGATCCGCGTTCCGGTGGTGGAGCTGCCCGAACTGCCCGACGAGGGCGGGGAGGGGCCGCCACTGGCCTCGGGACTGGACGTGACCGAGTTCGTCCAGCTCGACGAGGGCGAACGGGTGGTGTCGGTGGTGTCGATGGACGCCTCCGGACCCGGCTTCGCCGTGGGCACGCGCGGCGGCGTGGTCAAGCGGGTCTCCCCCGACTACCCGCCCAACAAGGACGACTTCGAGGTCATCGCGCTCAAGGACGAGGACCGCGTCATGGGCGTCACCCAGCTGTCCACGGGTGAGGAGGACCTGGCCTTCATCACCTCCGAGGCGCAGCTGCTGCGCTTCTCCGCGAGCACCGTGCGGCCCCAGGGCCGTCCCGCGAGCGGCGTGACGGGTGTCCGCCTGTCGGAGGAGGCGCGGGTGCTGTGGTTCGGCGCCGTGCCCCTCCCGGAGGACTCCGTGGTGGTCACCGTCTCGGGCTCCTCCAACGCCCTGGAGGGCACACAGGCCGGCTCGGCCAAGGTCACGCCCTTCGAGTCCTACCCCTCCAAGGGCCGCGCCACCGGCGGTGTCCGCTGCCACCGCTACCTCAAGGGCGAGGACACGCTGCTGTTCGGCTGGATCGGCCGCTCCCCCGCCCGCGCCGCGCGCGCCGACGGCAAGCCGGTGCGCCTGCCCGACCTGACCGACCGCCGGGACGGGTCGGGTGAGACCCTTCCCCGAGCGATCGTTACCGTAGGTAGTGGGCAGACCGACTCCGGGATCGCCCCTCCCGGGGCCGACGCCTGAGTTCTTCGCCCGAACGCCGCGCGCACCGGACCGGATCCGGTGCGCGCGGCGCATGTGACCACGGAACAAGGGAGCGACTCCACGTGAGTGACAACAACGGTGCCACCCCCTCCACGGGTGCCTTCGACGACCTCTTCGCCGCCAACGACGCCTATACCGAGTCCTTCTCCCTGAACGGCCTCGAACCGGTCGCCGCACGCGGTCTGGCCCTGGTCACCTGCATGGACTCCAGGATCGAGCCCCTGGACACGCTGGGACTGAAGCCGGGGGACGCCAAGATCCTCCGCAACGCGGGCGCCAGGGTGACCGACGACACCCTGCGCACCCTGGTCCTGGCGGTGTACCTGCTCGGCGTCGACCGGGTCCTGGTCCTGCCGCACACCCGCTGCAAGATGGCCTCCGTGGAGAGCGACGACGCCGTCCACGACCTCATCCAGGAGAAGTACGGGGTGGACACCCGCAGCCTGGAGTTCCACACCGACAACGACCAGCTGGGGGCGCTCCGACACGACCTGGAGCGCATCCGCCACCATCCGCTGCTGCCCGAGGGCCTGCCGGTGACGGGCGCGGTCTACGACGTGGACACCGGACGGGTCACCCCCGTCGACCCCTGAGGTTCTCCCCGCTCCGGGAGGGACGCGTCGGCCGGGTGTGTCGCGACGCACATGTCCGGGGATCTCTTCAGTGGGAGCGGAGGCCGGGTGCGGCCGCGTCGGACCGCACCGGGCACCCGCCCCACCCTCCCCACCAGGGAATGCGGTCGCCGCCCCGGCCGTTGTGACCCGGGACGACCCCGCGTCGTCGGAAGGAGCACCGTGGAAGAGAACACCTACGACACCTTCAACCGTGCCCGCATGTTCATGGAACTGGGTGACCCCATCTACGCCGCCCGGACCCTCGAACCGATCCTCGAACACGAACCCGAGAGCCGCTCCCTGTTGGAGCTGCTGGGCCGCGCCTACTTCCACTCCGCACAGCTCAACAAGGCCGAGCGGACCTTCCGCAGGATCATCGAGCTGGACCCGGTGGACAACTGGGCGCACATCGCGCTCGCGCGCACGCTGGAACGCCAGAGCCGCCACGAGGAGGCGTCCACCTACCGCCGTATGTACTCGGTGATGTCCGGCGGTTCGCTGGACTAGGCAGTGCCCGTTCCGGAGTTCGGCTTCGCCCGCCGGAAGGCGACGTCCAGGTGAGGAGGCCGGGACCTCCGGGTCCCGGCTTCTCCCGCGCGCGTGCGGACTACTCTGCTGGACATGGCACCCTCACCGAACGAACCGGGCGACGACACCCCCTGGGTGGACCGGTGTGACGACAGCGCCCGCTCCTGGGCGGACGAGGCGGTGCGCCGGGTCGTGGCCGACGCCAACCGCTCGGCCGACACCCACCTGCACGTGTTCCCGCTGCCCCCGGAATGGGGCATCGACCTCTACCTGAAGGACGAGTCGGTGCACCCCACCGGCAGCCTCAAGCACCGGCTGGCGCGCTCGCTGTTCCTGTACGGGCTGGCCAACGGGTGGATCCGGGAGGGCACCACGATCGTGGAGGCCAGCTCGGGCTCCACGGCGGTCTCGGAGGCCTACTTCGCCCAGTTGGTCGGCCTGGACTTCGTCACCGTCATCCCCCGCAGGACCAGCCCGGAGAAGATCGCCCTCATCGAGCGCTACGGCGGGAAGTGCCACTTCGTGGACGCCCCGCCCGCGATGTACTCCGAGGCCGAACGGCTGGCCGCCGAGACGGGCGGCCACTACATGGACCAGTTCACCTACGCCGAGCGGGCCACCGACTGGCGCGGCAACAACAACATCGCCGAGTCGATCTTCGAGCAGCTCGGCCTGGAGCGCCACCCCTGCCCCGACTGGATCGTGGTGGGCGCGGGCACCGGCGGCACCTCCGCCACCATCGGCCGCTACCTGCGCTACCGGCGGCTGAGCACCCGCCTGGCGGTGGTGGATCCGGAGAACTCGGCGTTCTTCCCCGGCTGGGTGACCGGAGCGGCCGACTACACCACGGGCATGCCCTCACGGATCGAGGGGATCGGCCGCCCCCGCATGGAGCCGAGTTTCGTGCCCTCGGTGATCGATGTGATGATGCCGGTGCCCGACGCCGCGAGCATCGCCGCGATGCGGCACCTGCACGACGTCACCGGGCTGAGCGCCGGAGGCTCCACGGGCACGAACCTGTGGGGAGTGTGGCACCTGGTCGCCAGGATGCTCCGTGAGGGCCGCAGGGGCAGCGTGGTCACCCTGATCTGCGACGGCGGCGAACGCTACCAGCACAGCTACTACAACGACGCCTGGGTGGCGGAGAGGGGCCTGGACCCCCTCCCCTACCGCGCGACCATCGACCGGTTCCTCGCCGAGGGGGTCTGGGCGCCGCCGCAGACCCCCTGACGGCTCAGGCGTCGATGCGGGCCACGTCCAGCTCCTGGGCGCCCTGCTGGATGAAGCGGCGGCGCGGGGCGACCTCGTTGCCCATCAGCAGGTTGAAGACCGAGGCGGCCTCCTCGGCCTGCTCCACGCGGATCCGGCGCAGCGTGCGGTGGCGCGGGTCCATGGTGGTCTCGGCCAGCTGGTCGGCGTCCATCTCACCCAGGCCCTTGTACCGCTGCACCGGCTCCTTCCAGGAGATCTTGCGCTTCTCCAGGTCCAGCAGCGTGCGGGAGAGCTCGGCGTCGGAGTAGGTGTAGATGTAGCGGTCCTCGGGCTTGGCTCCGCGCTTGCGCCGGATGTTGGTCAGCTCGATGCGGTGCAGCGGCGGAACGGCCGCGTAGACCCTCCCCGCCTCCAGCATCGGACGCATGTACCGGTAGATGAGCGTGAGCAGCAGGCAGCGGATGTGCGCGCCGTCCACGTCGGCGTCGGCCATGAGGATGATCCGGCCGTAACGGGCGGCGTCGATGTCGAATGTCCGCCCCGACCCGGCGCCGACCACCTGCAGGATGGCCGCGCACTCGGCGTTCTTGAGCATGTCGGCGACCGAGGACTTCTGCACGTTGAGGATCTTGCCCCGGATCGGCAACAGCGCCTGGAACTCGGAGTCGCGGGCCAGCTTGGCGGTGCCCAGGGCCGAGTCGCCCTCGACGATGAACAGCTCGCTGCGCTCCAGGCCCTCGCTGCGGCAGTCCACCAGCTTGGCGGGCAGCGCCGAGCTCTCCAGGGCGTTCTTGCGCCGCTGGGTCTCACGCTGCTGGCGCGCGGCCAGGCGGGCCTTGGCCGCGCCGACGACCTTCTCCAGGACCATGCGGGCCTTGGCCTTGTCCACCTTCCTGGTGGAGGTCAGGAACTCGCGCAGCTCCTTGCCGATCACCTGGGAGACGATCCTGGCCGCCGCGGAGGTCCCGAGGATCTCCTTGGTCTGGCCCTCGAACTGCGGTTCGGGCAGGCGGACCGTGACGACCGCGGTGAGGCCCTCCTGGGTGTCGTCCTTGGTGACGGGGTCGTCGCTGTTCTTGAGCAGCTTGGTGGCGCGCAACTGGTCGTTGACCACCCGCACCAGGGCACGCTCGAAGCCGTTGATGTGGGTGCCGCCCTTGGGCGTGGCGATGACGTTGACGAAGCTGCGCACGGTGGTGTCGTAGCCGGTGCCCCAGCGCAGGGCCACGTCCACGTCCAGGCGGCGATCGACGTCGGCGGGCACCATGTGCCCGGCGTCGTCCAGTACGGGGACGGTCTCGGTGAAGTTGCCGCTGCCCTGGATGCGCAGCACGTCGCTGATCGGGTCGTCGGGGGCCAGGAAGGTACAGAACTCGCTGATGCCGCCGTCGAAGCGGAACTCCTCCTCGTAGGCGGGCTCGCCCTCCGCGCGCTCGTCGCGCACGGCGATGGTCAGCCCCGGTACGAGGAAGGCGGTCTGGCGGGCCCGGTCCAGGAGCGACTCGCGGGCGATCTCGGCTTCCTTGAGGAAGATCTGCAGGTCCGGCCAGAACCGGATGCGGGTGCCGGTGACCTTCTGGGCCACCTTGCGGGTCTGTTCCAGGCCTGAGGCGGGGGTGAACTCGGCGTCGGGTCCGGGTCCGGCGAAACGGCCGGGGATTCCCCGGCGGAAGCTGAGCGCGTGGGTGCGGCCCTGGCGGTCGACCTCCACGTCCACTCGCGCCGACAGGGCGTTGACCACTGAGGCGCCGACGCCGTGCAGGCCTCCGGAGGCGGTGTAGGAACCAGAACCGAACTTGCCGCCCGCGTGCAGCTTGGTCATGACCAGCTCCACACCGGACAGGCCGGACTTGGGCTCGGCGTCCACGGGGATGCCGCGGCCGTCATCGCTCACCGACACCGATCCGTCGGCGTGCAGGGTGACGTCGATCCGTCCGCAGAAGCCTCCCAGGGCCTCGTCCACGGAGTTGTCGATGATCTCCCACATGCAGTGGGTGAGGCCGCGGCTGTCGGTGGACCCGATGTACATGCCCGGCCGTTTGCGCACCGCCTCAAGACCTTCGAGGACCGACAGGTGCCGGGCGGAGTAATCCTCGGGGTCGTGGACGGCTGCGGTCAAGGCGGTCACTCGGACATCTCCTGCGTATTGAGGGCCATCAGGGCGCTGATGCGGTGCGTGCCCTTTGTACCGCGCCGCACTGACGATAGGGGGCGGCGTGCCTGTCGCTTGCTACCACCGGGACGCGGCGGGAGGACGGGATCCTGCCCCGCGCGAGACTACCACCTCTGGTGGATGCGGCCTGGATGCGCCCTGTTTCCGGGGATGCACCCCCTCCCTACGGGTACAACCAGTACTAGAAACGACGTCGAGCCCGAAAGCCTCCCAGCAAGGCACCTATCAGACAGATTCCGCTGTCGGCGTACATGGGGTCGGGTTGGGAACGTCTTGGTCGGGTTAGATGTTGTCAGAGGTGACTAACGCCGAGTATTGAGGATGGCGAAGTGACTGGAACCCTTGCCCCCACCCAGCCGCTGACGGCTGCTGACCGTTGCGACCGCTGTGGTGCACAGGCTTATGTCCGGGTGCTGCTGAACTCCGGCGGTGAACTACTGTTCTGCGCGCACCACATGCGCAAGCATGACGACTCTCTCCGCAAGATCGCCTCGGACATCCAGGACGAGACCGAGAAGCTCCACGAGAGCAAGACGGACGAGCGTTAGCCACACGAACGGGAGCGAGGGCGGCGGTTCATCGAACCGCCGCCCTCGTCATGTTCAGCCCAGGACCCGGTTGTGGTAGCCGGACACCCTGGTGAACCCCGCCCGCTCGTACAGGCGCAGGGCCGGGGCGTTGTCCGCGACCACGCACAGGTAGGCCCTGCGCGCGCCCTTGTCGTGTGACCAGCGCAGCAGGTCGGCCAGGAGCCCGGTGGCCACGCCCCTGCCGCGTGCCCCGGGCTCGGTGAACATGGCGCAGACGCCCACCGACTCCCCGTCCAGCACCGCGGCGCCCCTGCCGCTCCCAGCGGTGGCGTAGGCCGCGTCGACCCGGCCGAGGATGCGTGTGAGGTCCAGGTCCGCCCAGGCTGCTCCGGGCGTGGTCGAGACCGAGGACGTGCCGGAGGCCTCCGGGGGCTCGTCGAGGTCGCGGGCCAGGACCAGCGTGGGCTCCACCACCGTGTACCCGTGCCCGGCCAGGCGCCGGTCGACCTCCTCCTCCCCCGGCCACACCTGCACGCAGGGCCGCACCCCGCGCCCGGCGTAGTAGGCGGTGACCTCGGCCACGTCCGCTCCGGGATCCGTCACCAGCGCGCAGTTGGCCCGTTTGGTGATCCCCTCGGCGAACCCGAACCGCCAGCCGTCGCGCTCCTCGACCTCGAAGGGCGGCCAGTCCCTCGTCACCCGCCGTGCCCACTCGTGCATTCCGCTCCCTTCGCCCGAAGCGGCCGATGCTATCCGCCGGCCTCCGCGGGAGGAGGGGCCGCCCCGGCCCGCACGCGGTCGCCCTAACATGGGCGGGCACACGAAACCCGCGTCCACCTGGGAGTCCGCACCATGATCGTCCTGCTGCCGCCGTCCGAGGGCAAGGCCACCTCAGGGGAGGGGCCGCGCCTGGACCCGGGAGAGCTGACCCTCCCGGAGCTGGCCGGGGCCCGCGAGAGGGTGGTGGGCGCGCTGACGGAGCTGTGCGCGGGACCCGCGGACACCGCCATGGACGTCCTGGGGATCGGCCCCGGCCAGGCCGACGCGCTCAAGCGCAACATGGACCTGGCCACCGCGCCGACGCTGCGTGCCGCCGACCTGTACACGGGTGTGCTCTACGACCGGCTCGGCCTGCCCGACCTCCCGGACGCGGCCGGGCGGGTCCTCGTCTTCTCCGGCCTGTGGGGCGTGGTCGGCCCCACCGACCGGCTTCCCCCGTACCGCCTGTCCATGGGTGTGAAGCTGCCGCCCCTGGGCGGTCTGGGCGCCTACTGGCGCCGTGAGCTGTCCGCGCCCCTGGGCGAGCTGACCGGGGACCGGCTCCTGGTCGACTGCCGTTCGGCGGTCTACGCCGCCGCGTTCGCCCCCTCGAACGGCGTCGCCGTCAAGGTGCTGCGCGAACGCGTCGTGGACGGGACCGTCAAGCGCTCGGTGGTCAGCCACATGGCCAAGGCCACCCGGGGCGACATCGCCCGCTCCCTGCTCGTGGAGGGTGTGGACGCCTCCACCCCCGAGGAGCTGGTGGCCGCCCTGCGCGATCTGGGGCACACCGTGGAGTTGCCCGAACCGCGCGTTCTACACGTCATCGTCCGCGGCTGAGGACGCGCGACAGGGAGCGGCCGCCCGCCACTCCCCGTAATATAACGACTCGATATCGCGGCTTTATGCCGCACCTACAGCACGTGCGGCAACATGGTCACCGTCGGATGGACGAACACGGCGTTCCGGGTAGGCGCGGCGACGCCTCGGAACGCGGTAGATGTTCCGGAGCACCACGGGGGATGCTCCGGGACACGCGGGAGTCGCCACACCCGCGCGGACCATGGGGGCACCGGAACCCGGTGTGCCGCCCCGCCCACAGGGCGAGGCGGCACACCGGGAACGGGTCGGTCCTCGTCGGCCCCCGGCCCCTACCGACGCCGTCAGGCGCGGAGCGGGCCGGCCACCACCTGGAAGGACTAGTCCAGGTAGTCGCGGAGTACCTGTGAACGCGACGGGTGACGGAGCTTCGACATCGTCTTGCTCTCGATCTGCCGGATGCGTTCCCGGGTGACTCCGTAGACCTTGCCGATCTCGTCTAAAGTCTTCGGCTGGCCGTCGGTGAGCCCGAAGCGCATGGACACCACGCCCGCCTCCCGCTCGGACAGCGTGTCCAGCACCGAGTGCAGCTGCTCCTGCAGCAGCGTGAAGCTGACCGCCTCGCCCGGCTGGATGGCCTCGGAGTCCTCGATCAGGTCGCCGAACTCGCTGTCGCCGTCCTCGCCCAGCGGGGTGTGCAGGGAGATCGGCTCACGCCCGTACTTCTGGACCTCGACGACCTTCTCGGGGGTCATGTCGAGTTCCTTGGCCAGCTCCTCCGGGGTGGGCTCGCGGCCCAGGTCCTGGAGCATCTGGCGCTGCACGCGGGCCAGCTTGTTGATGACCTCGACCATGTGCACCGGGATGCGGATGGTGCGCGCCTGGTCGGCCATGGCGCGGGTGATCGCCTGGCGGATCCACCACGTCGCGTAGGTCGAGAACTTGAAGCCCTTGGTGTAGTCGAACTTCTCCACCGCGCGGATCAGACCGAGGTTGCCCTCCTGGATCAGGTCCAGGAACAGCATGCCGCGGCCGGTGTAGCGCTTGGCCAGCGACACCACCAGGCGGAGGTTGGCCTCCAGCAGGTGCTTCTTGGCGCGACCGCCGTCCTCGGCGATCCACTCCAGCTCGTCGCGCAGCTCGAAGGTGAGGAGCTCGGACTCCTCGGACAGCTTCTCCTCGGCGAAGAGGCCGGCCTCGATACGCTTGGCGAGCTCGACCTCCTGCTCGGCGTTGAGCAGCGGAACCTTGCCGATCTGCTTGAGGTAGTCCTTGACCGGGTCCGCCGTCGCGCCCGCCGCGACGACCTGCGCCGCCGGGGCGTCGTCGTCATCGTCGTAGAGGACGAACGACTCGTCCTCGTTGGCGGGCTTGGCGGGAGCGCCCACGGCCTCGGGCTTGGCGGGCTTGGCGTCCTTGTCCGCCGGGTCCGGGGTGTCCTCGACCAGCTCCAGTTCGGCACCGGTGTGCTCGAGGTCGTCCAGGCCTTCCTCGGTCTCCGAGTACTCACCGTCCGCCGCGAGTGCGAGGTCCTTCTTGCCCGCCGTCTTCTTGGCTCCCGCGCCCTTGGCCGCCGGGCCCTTGGCAGCGGTCTTCTTGGCCGCGGCCTTCTTCGGCGCGGCCTTCCTGGCGGCGGTGGTCTTCTTGGTGGCGGCCTTCCTGGCCGTCTTCCTCGCGGGGCCCTCGACCTCCTCGACGGCCTCGGCGACGGAGTCGACCACCGCGGTGACCGTCTCGGGCTGCTCGTTGGCCGCCGCCGCGCGCGCGGGCTTGGCGGCCCCGCCGGTGGCCGCGGCCTTGGTGGACCGCGTGGTCGCCGACTTGCGCCGCGGCGCCTTGCGCCGGGAGGAGGCCGACTCGGGGACGAGTACGGTCACGCCTTCCTTCGCGAGGCTACGGAGCACGGACTGCGCCTGCGACATCGGGATTTCGGCCTCTTCGAAGGCACGGCGCACGTCCTCGGGCTCAAGAAAGCCCTGGGACCGCCCACGCTCGATCAGCTGCTGAATGACGGGCTCTTGCAGTGACTCGGACTGCTTCGAGCGAGTCGAACTGGCAGATGACACAAACACCTCTCGAACGGACGTGTGGCGAGATTGTCGGACCCGGTGGTCCGCCTGGCCGGGACCGGGCACCGCGCCCTCTCCCACCTGCGGCCTGGGATCGTCCCCACTGGAACGGGGAAGCCGTTGGTCTTTCAAGCGTATGCGCTCCCCAGGGGGTCGGCCCCCTCAAGCGTATGCGCTCCGGGGGGTCATCCCCGCAGAGGATCACCCCCGTATCGCGGGGCGAAACGGCTTCTTCACTGTAAGCAAGGCAATGGACTTGTTCGTACGGTCTGCCGCCGGTCCACCGCTCCGCCGCGAACCGGTGCTACCGCTCCGACACGGAATCGATCACCGGAAGCTGAACGGCGAGCAGAGTGACGTCATCGTCCTGCTCATACCCATCGAGCATGCTCTCAACAAGGTACTCCAGCATCTGCTGTGAATCGCCCACCACCTCCGGAGGAGCCGACGACGCCACATCGACGAGCTCGTCGAGTCCGGAGTCGACGGACCGCTTGCGGTTCTCAACCAGTCCATCGGAATACAGGACGACGGTGTTACCGGGTTGCACGAAGAATTTGTGGTGGCCTCGTGTGGAGCTGACCCCGAGCGGTGTGTCGGGATCGGTTTCGAGCAGGGACGGACCGGCGTTGCCCGCCACGACCAGCGGCGGGAGGTGCCCCGCGTTGCTGAGGTCGAGCTGGCCGGTGACCGGGTCCAGCACGAAGTAGACCAGGGTGGTCACCTGGTCCATGCCCTCCGTCGCCGAGAACATGCGGTCCAGTCCGGTGAGGACGTCGGCTGGCTCGGGCATGGAGAACGCCAGGGCGCGCAGCGCGTTGCGGATGCGGCTCATCCCGGCCGCGGCCTGGATTCCCTTGCCCATGACGTCGCCCAGCACCCCGGCGACGCGGCCGTCGGGCAGCGGGAAGGCGTCGTACCAGTCGCCGCCGACCTGCACGTTCTGCGATCCGGACCGGTAGTAGGCGGCCAGGCGCACACCGCGCACCTCCGGCAGCTCCTCGGGCAGCAGGCTGCGCTGGAGCTCCACGGCGGTGCTGTGCTCCTGCTCGTAGAGGATGGCGCGGCCGATGGCCAGAGCGCACTGCCCGGCCAGGGCCTCCAGGAACACGCGCTCCTCGTCGGTGACCTTCCGCGGGGAGGAGAAGGCGAAGCGCAGCGCGCCGATGGGGTGCCCCGCGGCCATCATCGGCAGCGCGACCCAGGCCCTCTCCGGCGTGGACCGGACGAGTTCGGCGACCTCGGGGGCGTCGTCGAGCAGCTCGGCCAGCTCGGCCGGGTTGGCGGCCAGGCGGGGCAGCCGGTCGGCGATCGCCCTGGCCGCGATGTCCGGGTGGTCGGTCGGGAAGGCGGACCTGGGCAGCTGGTGGGCGTGTTCCGCGGCGATGGTGCGCAGCCGGAGGCGTGCGCGGTCCAGCAGGACCACGCACGTGTGGTCGGCGCCCACGCCGGAGCGGCCGATCTCGGACATGGCGTTGACCACCTCGTCGGCGGTGAGCGCCTCGGCCAGGTCGGAGGTGGCCTTCTGCAGGCGGGCGGTGCGCATGGCCGCCTCGCTGAGCTGCTGGTTCAGGCGCTGGCGGAGTTCGTCGGCCTCGCGCTCGTTGGTGATGTCGACGAGGGTCCCGACCCACTCGGTGGTCCGGGAGCCGTCCATGATCGGGTGGGCGCGGGCCCGGTAGTGGCCGTAGCCGCCCGAGCAGGTGCGCACGCGGAACATGGCGTCGAAGGGGGTGACGTCGAGGACGGCGTCGTCCCATGCGCGCTCGACGCGGGCGCGGTCGTCGGGGTGGAGGGCGTCCAGCCAGCCCCGGCCCAGGTAGCGGTCCAGGTCCTGGCCGGTGATGGCCCGCCACTGGGGGCAGTCCTCGTGGACGTCGCCGCCGGGTCCGGCGGTCCAGACGATCTGGTTGCCGGCGTGCAGCAGGGCGCGCAGCCGCTGCTCGTCGCGGTGGGCGTCGGCGCCGTCGAGCCCGGTTCCCCGGCCGACGTCGTGGACGGCGATGAGGGCGACGTAGGAGTCACCCGTGTCCGGTTCGGTGACGGGGAACCAGGTGAGGTCCCACAGTTCGCCGGCGCGGGTGCGGTAGCGGTCGCGCACGGCGTGCCCGTCCTCGCGCACGCTGGCCAGGCAGGTGCGGTGGCTGGCGGCCGCGGTCCGCTCACCGCTCTCCTCCAGCAGGTCGCCGGGGGTCCTGCCGAGGCATTCGGCGGGGGTGCGTCCCAGAACGGCGGCCAGCCGCTGGTTGATCGTGCCGAAGGCGTCGTCGGAGTCGAGTAGCGCGAATCCGACCGGGGAGTCGGTGAGAAGGGACTGCACCGCGTCGGGGAGTTGCGCCCCGCTGATCCTGGGCGGCGGAATGGACGTCTCGGCGCTCAACTGCTCGACACCTCCGGAACCGTCGATTCCCCATCCGTGTTTCGTTGGGGCTGCTGCCTGAACCGCGCGGCCCCTGTCGACCGTACGGACCGTCCACGGCGTGAAAGCCGAAAAGTAAGCGGCGCCGAAGGTGATCTGGGGGCTCCGCGGCTCTCGGGAGTCACGCTCGATGACTCCTCTCGGCCGCTGTCACGGCTCAAGCATAAGACACACCCGTCCGCACGCAACGGCCGTCGTGCCGGGGCACCGCCCTCGGCGGAGGGACACCGCTCACGGACGCGGAAGGTAAATAATAGGCCACCGGCCGACCGTGTCGAGGTGGACCGAAGGTTTCTCCGGCGTGTTTTCGGCTAATTCCGGGCTGTGGATGCTCATGATGACTTGCACTCTCTCCTTCACGGTAGGAACGTTATATGCCCAGAATGCCCTTTTCATCTCGTTGACCTGGGGTGATGGTGGTGTTCGAGTAAATAATGCTTCCCAGAGGTTTTGTCAACAGCGTGCCAGGAGAGGGGTTGACACTCCGTCCAGAACAAGTGGAATGGGTGGAGGTCACCGTCCAGGCCATCTTCAGTCAGCTAGGGGTGTGAGCAAGAATGCTCCAGACCTTCCCGGTCCAGGATCTCAGGCAGATATCGGCGCGGCTCCACGACGAGTTCAGCGCCCTGTCCCGTCGCTGCGTCGAGCGCTGCGTCAGCGACACCTGGCACTGCGTCGAACACCTGGGCATCGCGGTCACACCGCATCTGGTCGAGCGGGTCGCCCGCGAGCACCTGGAGGCGATGGTGAACTCCGTACCGCCCTCACAGACCGTCAGGAAGGCACCACGAAGGTCGGGAACGTCCCTGTTCACCAGCCATCGCCCCGTTCCCGGGCCACGCTGAGCCACCGGACGCCGGGAGGGGGCGGCCGCCCCGCCGGGAGGGACCGCGCCCCGCGGTGTGTCGGCCGGCACGGAGCCGTCAGGGAGTCCTCCGGAGGCGAGTCCCATGCCCGGGGCTGGCATACGCTCGGGTGGTGCCCTCCCCGATACCTCCACCCACAGGTCCCGAACCGGTGCCCGACGCCGTCTTCGACGAGATGCTGCGCGCCGCCCGAGCACTGCTGGCCATGCGCCACCCCCTCGACGCCGAACTGGCCTTCAGCGAGATGCTCGGCGCCTGGTGGGGCGAGCGGGTCCCCGGCGTGGACGTCGAACGACTGCTCGGCGAGGGGCTGATCGCGCACGCCACCGCCTCCGGCAAGTCCGCCGGGCTCGGTGTGCTCGCGGCGATCACCGTGCTGGGCACCTCGTCCACGCAGCGGAGCCTGGCCGAACAGGGGATGATCGCGCTCAGGGAGCGCGGCCTGCAGGTGCCCGAGTGGGCCTCCCAGCTCGGCGTGGTCACCCCGGTGTCCGCCTACGTCAGCAGCGACCAGTTCGGCGACACCGACGACGTGGTGTGCGTGTTCAGCCGCGACCGCGACCGGCCCGGGGCCCCGGGGGCGCTGCCGCCCGAGCACGCGCTGATCCTGGTCCTGGACCACAACGGCGGCGGCGTGCTGCGCGACGCCTGGGTGACCACCAAGGTCGAACAACTGCTGGAGCAGTGCCGGAAGAGGGCCGAGGCGGACGAGTTCGCCCGGTTCACACGGATCGAGCTGACCGAGGCCCGCGCGCTGCTGTCCCGTGCGCTGGAGCGTACCGAGCAGGTGGTGGCCGCCTCGGGCGACCCGGCCTCGGGGCCGACCGTGGAGCTGGTGGGGCTGCAGGCCTCGGACCTGACCGGGGGTTCCCTGGCCACGCACTTCGCGCTGGCCAACGCCCGGGTACGGACACTGCCCGTTCCCCCGGAGGGGGTGGAGGTCTCCCCCACGCCGGTGTGGCGGCGCGACCGGCGGGCGGTGCTGGCGGCCCGCTTCCTGGCCTCGGACGAGGCCGCCGAGCTCTCCGACTCCTACGCGGCCAGCCGCTGCGTCGACCACATCATCTCGCACGGCTGCGACGTGGACAGTGGTCGGCCGATGCGCGTCAGCCCGCGCAAGGTGGAGTCCTTCCTGCTGCACTGGCTGCCCGGCCGGGTGGTGCTGCTGTCCGAGGAGCAGGAGGCCATGCCGCACGTGCTGGCGGCGTGGGTGCGCTGGGCGGGCGCGCGCGGCGGCCTGCCGGAGGTGGCGGTGGGTGCGACGCTGGACGCCGTCTGGGAGTCCACCACCGAGTTCGTCCGCACCTACCATGATCCGGCGCGCCCGCTGGGCCTGCGCCAGGAGGCGGTGCGGCGGCTGCTGCCGGACGGCGACTTCGCGTCGTTGGCGCGGCGGATGTTCGCGTTCCCGCTGCTGGCGAGCGAACTGGTGACGTGGGCGCCCGAGGAGTTCGACCCGGACACGCCCAAGGGCCGGCGGGCGCTGCTGCGGCTGGACCACTACGGCGAGTACGAGGCGGCCACACCGCACAACGGTCGGCACTCCACCGGCCAGGACCACTGGTACCGGCCGGTGACCGGGGACGACCCGGAGCGCGAGCGGGAGCTGGACCGGCACGAGCGGCTGGCCCGACGGCTGTGGCACGGGCGGCCCGCGAACCTGTGGGCGGCGGCGCGCCGGATGCTGGACCGGGGCGTGGACCGGCCCACGGTGCTGGCCGCACTGGGCGGGGTGCTCGACTCCGCCACCGGCGAGAGCGATCTGCGCCGCCGCCTGGACGCGCTGTAGGGGGCCGGGAGCCCCGCCCCGGCCGTCCCCCGGACCAGAGGAAGCCGCCCGGCCCGTCCTGGGCCGGAAGTCAGTCCAGCATGCGCTCGCACAACCGCTCCACGACGGCCCCGGAGAGCTTGAGCCCGTCCGCGACGTAGTTGTCGAAGGAGCCGTAGACCTCGTCGATGTGGTCGAAGGACGTCTGCAGGTACTCGGCGCGCACCCGCGTCATCGGAGCGACCTCCTCCCAGTCCAGGCCGCTGTTCGCGGCCAGCGCGCGCATCCACTTGTCGGTGTTGGCCTGGCGCTCGTTGCTGGCCAGGTAGTCGGAGACGACGGTCCCGCGGTCCACGCCCAGCAGGCCGAGGAGCAGGGCGGCGCCCCAACCGGTGCGGTCCTTGCCCGCGCTGCAGTGGAAGACCAGCGCGGTCGGGCCCTTGGCGACGCGCTCGACCAGGTCGCGGTACCCGGTGAGCGCCTCGGCGTCGGTGACCAGCTCGCGGTAGACCCCGTGCATGAAACGCTCGGCGGCGCCGTCGGCGAACATGCTCCGGGCCTTCTCGGGATCGGCGAGGGACAGGGAGAAGTTGGCCCCGGCCGCCTCGGGGTCCTGCACGGCCACGGCCGCGTACTCGGCGCCCTCCGGGGCGACGTCGGGCAGGGTCTCACGCTCGTGCGGGGTACGCAGGTCGACGAGCTGCCGGATGCCCAGGCCGTTGTAGACCGGCAACTCGTCCGCCGCGATGGTGTGCAGGGCGTCGGAGCGGTACACGAGGCCGTGCCGGACGGTGCGGCCCGAGGCCGTGCGGTGACCGCCGAGGTCACGGAAGTTGGGGGCGCTGGAGAGGATGAAACCGTCGTTCGTCACATCCGCGACGATACCCATCCGGTTCAGGGCTCCGTCAGCCGACGTCCGACCTTGCGGGAAACGGCGGGTGAGCACCCGCCCCGCCACCGCGGCGGTCAGTCGCCCCTCCGCATGGCGGTGATCTGCTCCCCCGCCTCCTTGACGTCCTTGGCGGTGTCCACGCCGCGCCAGAACCCGTCGATGCGGTAGGCGGTCAGCCGCCCCTCCTTGGCCAGGTCGGGGAAGGTGGAGGACTCGTGGTCGCCCTTGGTGGGCAGCAGCGGGGTGAGGCCCGGCTCGAACAGGTACACCCCGGCGTTGATCCACACCGGAAGCAGCGGGCTCTGGGTGAAGCCCTCGACCCGGTCCTCGTCGTCCACGTCCACGATGCCCCAGGTCGTGCGGAACTGGGACAGGGCCAGGGTCGCCAGTCCGCCCCGCTCCCGGTGGTGGGCTGCCATCTCGTCCAGGGGGAACCAGGTGAGCACGTCACCGTTGAGCGCGAAGTAGGGGGCGCCCGAGTCGCGCAGGCCGGTGGAGGCGTAACGCAGGGCGCCACCGCGCCCGAGCGGCTCGTCCTCGACCAGCAACGTGATCTCCGGCCCGTCCTCGCGGGCATCCAGGTACTCGCGCAGCACCTCGGCCTTGTAGCCGCAGGAGACGACGACCTGTTCGACGCCGTGGCCGGTGAGCCACTCCAGCTGGTAGTCGATGATCGGACGTCCGGCCACCTCCACCATCGCCTTGGGGCGGGTGTCGGTGTAGGGCCGCAGCCGGGTGGCCTGGCCGCCGGCGAGGATGAGCGCCTGGGTGACGGGGGACACGGAGGAGGAAGTGGGAGAAGCGGTCATGCGTCGGACACTAGCAGCCGGTCGGAGGGCGGTTCCTCAGGCCTGTGCGCCGAACAATCCCTATGCCTGCTGGGTGGCCTCGGCATAGGCCTTGCGCACGTCCGCGCTGGTCACCACGGTGAGCTCGGCCGCGGTCGCGGCCTCACCCACCTCCTGGGACACCCGCAGGTCGCGGTGGGAGCACGCCTTCTCGAACAGGGAACGGGCGAAGCGGCCGTTGCCGAGCTCGTCGATCCACCCGGCCTCGCACACGTGCGCGAAGATGCTGCGCAGGTCCTCTCGCGCGGTGTCGTCGAAGGCGTCACCGGTGCGCGCGGCCACGGCCTCGGCGATCTCGGTGAGTTCGGCGGGGCTGTAGGAGGGGAAGCGCACGCGCACGTTGAACCGTGAGGACAGCCCGGCGTTGGAGAGCAGGAAGCGCTCCATCTCGGCCGGATACCCGGCGAGCACGACCACGAGCCGGGACCGGTCGTCCTCGGCCCGCTTGAGCAGGGTCTGGATCGCCTCGGCGCCGAACGCGTCCCCGCCGCTGTAGCCGGGATTGACCAGGGAGTACGCCTCGTCGACGAACAGCACACCGCCCAGGGCGCGGTCCACGAGCCGGTTGGTCTTGACCGCGGTGGCCCCCAGGTGCTCGCCGACCAGGTCGGCGCGCTGGGCCTCGACCACGTCGGCACGGCCGAGCAGGCCGAGGGCGGCGAAGACCCGGCCGAGCACACGCGCGACGGTGGTCTTGCCGGTGCCGGGCGGGCCGGAGAACACGAAGTGCCTCATGGGCGCCTGGTTGAGCAGGCCCTGCTCCTCGCGGAGCTTGGCCACACGCAGCTGGGCGACGATGGAGCGGACCTGCTCCTTGACCGGTTCCAGGCCGATCATGGCGTCCAGTTCGGCCAGCGCCTCCTCGATGCCCGGAGCCTCGCCGAAACCGGGCAGGCGGGAGGTCAGCTCCCGGTGGGCGGTCTCGACGTCGGCGGCTCGGACCGTGATCAAGTCCTCGGCCTCGGGGCGGGGCGCGGGCGCGTCGCCGTCCACTCCGGCGGTGACCACGCGCACGTCGCGGGCCTGGGCGGCCTTCTCGACCACCGAGCGGGCGAAGCGGCCGTTGCCGAGCTCGTCGACCACCTCGCGTTGGACCACCTGGTCGAATCTTCGCCGGAGCGCCTGTGCGGCCCCGGCCTCCAGCGTGTCGCCGCGCTGGTGGACGAGGGACTCGGCGATGCGGAACAGCTCGTCGGCCGAGTAGCTGGGAAAACTGATGCGGGTGGCGAAGCGGGAGGCCAGGCCGGGGTTGGAGGCCAGGAAGGCGTCCATCTCCTTCTCGTATCCGGCCAGGACGATGACGAGCTGGTCGCGGTCGTCCTCGGCGCGTTTGAGGAGGGTCTGCACGGCCTCGTTGCCGAACCGGTCCGACTGCCCGTCGCCCTCGTTGACCAGCGAGTAGGCCTCGTCGACGAACAGCACACCACCCAGGGCGCGGTCCACGAGCTCGTTGGTCTTGATGGCGGTGGCGCCCAGGTACTCCCCCACGAGGTCGGCGCGCTGGGCCTCGACCACGCGGGAGGTGGGCAGCAGGCCGAAGGAGTGGAAGATCGTGGCCAGCGTGCGCGCGACGCTGGTCTTACCGGTACCGGGCGGGCCGGAGAAGACCAGGTGGCGCAGGGGGCGCTCGACGGGGAACCCCGCGTCGGCGCGCAGCCGGGCGGCCTCGATGGAGGCGGCGATTCCGCGTACCTGCTGTTTGACCGGGTCGAGCCCGATCATGTCCTCCAGTTCGGCCAGGGCCCGGTCCACGGGGACGGGCTCCTCGCCGTGGACCTCTCCCGCGGCGGAGCGCACGGGGCGGGGGCCGGTGTCGGAGCGGCCGCGCAGCGGTTGGGCGCGTCCCTCGGCGTCCGGTCCGTCGGAGCGGTCGCCGCGTCCGGTGCGGCGGGAGACGGGCATGGCCCCGGCGGTCTCGCGCCGGTTGGCCTCGCTGTCCCTGAGGATCTGGCGGGAGGCGGACAGCCGCCACAGCAGGCAGGCGCCCGCGGCGGCGTAGAGCAGGGCGATTCCCCAGGAGGCGGGGAAGGACTCGACGACCAGTCCGACCAGGGCCAGGGAGAATCCGGCGATGAGTCCGGCGGTGAGGGAGAGCGCGGCGGTGTGCCAGACGGGGAACTCGCGTGCCCGGCTGGCAGCCAGGACCACGAGCAGGGGCAGCGGCGGGATCAGCAGTGTGACGGGGTCGCCGGTGAGGGGGATCTGGAACAGGGGGACGGCCACGGCGAGCCAGAGCACGCACACCATCACCGTGACGAAGGCGTCGGTCGAGCGCATGAGGGCGGTGAGGACCATCAGCAGGACGAGGGTCCCGGTGACCGCGCCCAGGACGGGGAGGCCCGTGACGAAGGCGACGACGGCGACCACGGTGAGCAGTACCAGGGCGGACACGAGCCGTCTGCCGAGGGGGATCCGGTGGTAGAGGGCGCGCAGGCGGTCGAGTCCCGAGGCGCGTTCGGGCTCCGCGGCGGTGGTGGAGCGCGTCTCACGCGTCATCCGTGCCCCTTCCTGCGTGGGGGTCCGTGGGCGGTCGGTTCTCCTGACCGGCGGGGGTCGGGGTGGATGGGCGCCGGGGGGCCGACGTCCACAGCCAAAGCCTTGTCCCAAGTGGGGCCGATGTCCAGTGCGGGGCGGCGTGTCGTGCCCCCGGCGGCCCGGTTGCCGGGTGTGGGCCGACGTCGGTCCAGGGATCGCCCCGGTCTCCCGCCCGCGGCCCCGGGCGGCGGGTGTCCGAACGGCGGATCCGGTGGGTCAGAGGTCAGAGGAGGGGGATCTGTCCGCCGGAGCCGGGGCGGACCTTGCGCAGGTGCTTCCATCGGGGGAGGGCGTCGAGGTAGGCCCAGCTCATGCGGTGGTGCGGAGTCGGACCGGACTCGGCGAGGGTCGCCCGGTGCACGGGCGAGGGGTATCCGGCCGCCCGCTCGAACCCGTAGCCGGGGTGGTCGGCGGCCAGCTCGGCCATGAACGCGTCGCGGTGGACCTTGGCCAGGATGGCGGCGGCGGCGACGCTGACGCACACCAGGTCGCCTTTGACCTGGGTGCGGACACGCCAGGGGCGGCCGATGAAGTCGTGCCCGCCGTCGAGGACGACGGCGTCGGGACGCGGGGCGAGCGCGTCCAGGGCGCGGCGGGAGGCACGGTGCAGGGCCTCGGTCATGCCGACCTCGTCGATCTCCTCGGGAGAGGACCAGCCGAAGGCGTGGTCGGCCACCCAGGGGCGGAGCTGGTCGGCGAGCTCGCGGCGGCGTTTGGGGGTCAGGCGCTTGGAGTCGGTCAGTCCGGCGGGCGGGCCGCCCTCGCCGGGGACGGCGGCGCAGACCAGCAGGGGTCCGGCCCAGGCCCCGCGTCCCACCTCGTCCACCCCGGCGACCACCCGCGCTCCGGAGGAACGGAGTTCGTCCTCCAGTTCGTAGGTGGGGGCGGCGGGCTGCGCGGCTGGTGTGGGAGTGGTCGGCACACTCCCACCCTAGAACGGCGGGGCCACCGGCCGGGCCGGTTCCGCCGAAGACCGGGACAGGCGCAGCGCCGCGGCCCGTGACGGCGACGGCATCGCGGGCCCCGCCCCGCGCGCGTCGTTCCCGCTCGTCCTCCCAGTGGGTCTGCTCACACGGCCGGCCGGGCCCCGTCCGGCGCCGGAGCCGTGCTCGGCGCCCTCACGACGGACGCCCCGGACGTGGCGCCGCCCTCCTCGTTGACGGTTGCGGCACTGGTCACGGCGTTGTGCGTGTCGACGGCCGTGGACGGCGGACGGTGGCCCGGGGGCCGCCTCGTGCTGTCCCCGAAAGGGGCCGGGCGGCGCCGGCAACAGGTACGCGGACCACTCGGAGCGGAGGAGAAAGATCCCGCTGTTTCGCCTCGCTTCCCCGAACACGTCCCTCCACTGCTCTATCCTGTGGAACAGGCCGCACTACGACGGCCGTATCGACTGTGACGCGGCCCTGTGGCCCCTCTGCCACACCTGTCTTCGGGCCGGCGTCTCCATGACACGGATTCGGTGGGGGGAACACCATGTCCGCCGCAGCTTCTGGTCCGAACCCTGACGGGTCCGTGGCCAAACTGATCGAGATCGCGGAGAAGCCGACCTTCGGCCAACGCCTGATCAGCTGGGCCTCACGCCCCCCGGGGCGGCTCTACATCCCCGCGTGCGGCGTGGTGGGGCTGGTGCTGCTCTTCGAGGACAGCGTGCCCGGCGGGCACCTGCCCACGTTCGCCCTCGGCCTGGTGGGCGGCCTGCTCCTGGCGGGGATGGGCGCCCTGCGCCTGGGGATCGCCCTGGCCGTGGCCCGTCCGATGATCCGCTACTACTGGCTGCGCTGGGTGTCCGCACCGGTGATCGCCGCCGTGGCGCTCGGGCTGGCCGTGGCCGACGTTCCCCTCCAGACGCGGGTACAGGCCTCCGCCGACGATCTGATGACCCTGCGCGAGGACACCGGCGACCTCACCACCATCCCGCTCAACGGCCAGCGGACGGGGATGTACTCGCTGCGCAGTATCTCCGTGTCGGGGGACATCACGCACTACGCCGTCGAGGGCTCCGGGCTGTTCGCCCCCTCCGGGCTGGCCTACAGCACCGAGGAGGTCCCCGAGGGAGTGTTCGTCCCCGGGCAGGGCTCGAAGATCTACGAGCACGTGTCGGGCGACTGGTACGTCTGGGTGGACCACTAGCACCTCACCCGTCGTCCTCCACACCACCCTCGACGGACGGTCTTCGACCGCAGTCCTTACTTTCTCCTTGCCGGTGGCTGTACTGCTCCAACGCTCCTCTCACCTTGGGCCGGTACAGATGGACGCGCCCCCCGGGAGAGGCCCCACGGCCTCCCCCTTCCGGCAGCGCCGCCAACCCTGAGGAGAGGCTCCATGCGCGAGTTCGTGCTCACCCTTCACCTGCGGCTCCACGACTCGATCACCGCGTTGCGCCGCGCCCACGCACGCGGTGACGACGACCTGGCCAGCGCCCAGGCAGGAGAGGTGGAGGACCTGGTGGAGATCGCGGCCCGACACGGGATCGACATCGAAGCGGGTTACACCGCCCTCTCCCCCGTCGGCTGATCCCGCCCGGGGAGCCCGCGGCCCCGCATGCCCCGGAACAGCGTGAGGGGTCCGCGACCGTTCCCGGCCGCGGACCCCTCACCTTCTCGCTCCCCGCCGCACGGTCCGGCCACGGGCCGCGGGTCGGGCGGACCGGCTACTGGCGGCGTCCCTGCTCGCCGTGGCCCTCACCGCGTTCGGACTGCTGGCGCATCGCGGCGTCCTGCCGGCTTCGGTACTCCTCCGCCATCTGCTGCTGGCGCTCGGCCGCGGCGGCGACCGCGCCCTGCGCGGAGTCCACCGCCCCCCGCGCGTCGTTCGCCGAGGTGTCCAAGGACGCCCGAGCGGACCCCTCGTTCATCATCTGCGGCAACAGCTGTGCGGTCAGCAGCGTCGACAGCGTCGAGCTGTCCCCGGACCCGGCCTCGGTCTGCACCACCACCGGACGCGGGGCACGCCCGGCCAGCGTGGCGCCCACGTCCAGGCGTCGGCGGGCCAGCTCGTACTCCAGCACCGCCCGGTTGTCCCGGTAGGCGGTGGCCAGGCGCTGCTGCGCCTTCGCCTCGTTCTCGGCGGCCACCAGGTCGGCCCGGCCGCGCGTCTCGATCTCGTAGCGCACCCGCTGCGCCTCGGTCACCTGCTCCTCCAGCATCTGCGCGACGTCCTTGCGCGCCTTGTTGAGGGAGGCGTTGACCTCGACGATCTTCGCGTCACGGGTCTTCTTGGAGCGCTCGATGTCCATCAGCAGGGTGTCGATGCGGCGCTTGCGCGTCAGCTCCCACTCCTGCTCGTAGGCCACCAGCTCCTTGGCGACCCGCTCCCGCGTGGACAGGTGCTGCTGGTACTGGTTGGGCAGCTGCACGTCGGGGATGTTGCAGCCGGTGATCCGGACCCCGTACTTCTCCAGCTGCCCGTTGAGCAGGCGGCGCATGTCCTCCACGTTGGAACCGCGCAGGTCGTAGGCGGACTCGGTGTTGACCTGGCGGCTGCGCTGGCGGATGGCGTCCTGTACCGCGCTGGACAGCACCAGGTCGAAGTTGCTGGCGCCGATGATCGTCACGAACCGGATGGGGTCGGTGATCTGGAACTTGAGGAAGAACTCGATCGACTTCAGCGGCACGTTCTCACGCGTGGGGCAGGCCAGGACCGGCGCCGTGTAGGGGATCTCCGTGCGGGTGTCCACCACGAAGTCCACCCGCGACCACGGGTGCCACAGGTAGTGGCGGCCCGGGCCGATCGGCTTCACGATCGCGCCGTACTTGGTGAGGATGCCGTGCGTGCCCTCCTCGATCTCGATGATCGAGCCGCGCCACCACCACAGGCCCGCCGCGATGATGCTGAGCACACCCACGATCAGGGTCGGGACGGCCAGGACGGTGTAGCCGATCCCGGCGAAGATCCCGCCCGCCACGGCGTTGAGGGCCATCATCAGCGCCGAGCACAGGGCGAACAGGCCGAACCAGACCAGGACCATCCACCGCAGGCCGCGGTTGTCGCGCGGGATGACCACGGGGACGATCGCGCCCTGGTCGCCGCCGCGCAGCAGACCGGCCAGGTCACCCCAGGAGGCGAGGGACTCCTTGATGCTGGAGCCGCTGCCGGCGTTCACGGGCTGGCTCATTTACTGACCTCCCTGGTTCTGGCCGGGACCCTGGGGGCCCTGGGGGCCGTGCTGTGACCACGGCGGCGGTGGCGGGTCCTCGGAGGACTGGCGGGGGGCGCCCGAGGGCGGCGGCGCGTCGGCCGGCGGCTGCACGCGGGCGGACGACCCGGCCTCCCCCGGAGCCTCGTGCCGCCCGTACGCCTCGGGAGACTCGTCGGACTCCTGCGGGGTGTCGGCCAGGCGCTCGTCGATGGACTGATCGGAGACGGACTGGCGGATCTGCTCCACCCGGTCCTCTCCCGGGTCCTCGCCGCTCTCCGGCGCGGCCTGGGGGCTCTCGGCGTCCCGGATCAGCGCGTTGATCTCCTGCTCGCGCTCGGTGATACGGCCCCGGATGTCGTCCAGCCGGGAGCGGAGGCCCTCCATGTCCTCCTGGGAGAACAGGGCGGTGTCGGCCTGGCCGATGATCTCCTGGGCGATGCGCAGGTAGTCGACGCTGGCGGAGTCGCCCGACCCGATCCGCAGAACCCGCGGCAGGCTGTCGGCGACCGCCTCCAGCTTGTCGAGGAGGTTCCCGCGGAAGCGGTAGTTGAGGATCTCGGGCGCCTCGGCGGCACTGACCGCGCGGATGTCCAGGGCCTGGGCCTGCAGGAGGGCGGCGTTCGCGTTGGCCTCGGACTCGGCCTCGACGAAGCGCTGGTGCGCCAGGGAGCGGGCCCGGTTGGTCTCGCGCTCCAGGGCGGTGTCCATCTGCGCCTGGTACTGGGCGATGTCGGCCTGGATCGCGGACAGGGTCTCGTTGAGGGTCGCCAGTTCCTTGTTCAGGTCACCCTCGTTCTGCTCCTTGCGCAGCTGGAGCTCGTACTCGAAGGTGTAGGCGTCCTTGGCCACGCGCACCATCTCCGGCGCCGCCAGGTCCATCCGGTACTCCTGGTTGGAGGGCTCGGCGTGGGTGATGTTTGCGCTGGTCAGCTCGACGATCCCGCTGAACTGGCGGTTGAGCTGCTCCACCAGGCTCTGGGTGTTGTCACCGACCATGTCGTAGATCGCCGAGGCCTCCTGCTCGTAGATGAGGCTCCGGGTGGTCTCGCTGATCGCGTTGTTGAGCTTCTCCTGGAAGCCGTTCACACCGCCCAGCGTGTAGACGAAGTCGGTGGAGTTGATGATCCTGAACTGCACGAACAGGTCTATGGAGGCCTGCACGCCGCTCTTGGTGGGCGCCGAGCGGATCGGGGCGTTGAACGGGTACTCGCGGGTGGTGTTGACGATGTAGGAGACACGCTTCCAGGGGTTGAAGAGCGTGACCCGGCCGGGCTGGTAGATGTTCTCCATCTTCCCGAAGCGGGTGACGATCGCCTCGCAGCCCTCGGGCACCATCACCATGCCCTGGCGCCACCACATGAACACGGCGATCGCGAGGGTGATGAGCCAGTAGTGGATGCCGAAGAACGGGTTGAGCAGAGGGTTTCCACCGGCCAGGGCCTGCGGGGTCAGGACGACGAAGGCGCCGACCACGCCGAGGACGACCAGCGCGATGGCCGGAAGCATCGTCAGGAAGGTACGGCCGCGGGGAATCACCATGGGGCAGATGACGTGGACCGGGCCGGTGTCGCCGCGCTCGTAGTAGCTGCGGTTGAGCGCCTCTCCCGCGTTGTTGAGGGAGGTGCTCTCCTGCTCGATGCGGGTTCCGACGGAGTCGCCCTGCTCACGGGCGGCGACGAAGTCCCGTGGGTCGAGCCCACCGTCCTCGGTGGCCTGTTGCACTGCGTCGGACACCGCCTGGCGCGGGTCGCCGCCCTGGGCGACGGCGCCAGCCGCGCCGCGCACGGTCTGCGCGAACGACATAGGCATGAACTCCTTTTCGGAGGTGGGGAACTATCGGCTTCGACGTCGCGTACCGCGGTCCGGTTCCGGACGGGGACCGATCGCGCGGCCGGGCGAACCATAGTGGACAGCATCAACCTTGGCACGGGAGACGTCCGAAACCCAGGGGCCGTGTCGGGAGCAGGACGGGAAGACTTCCCGGCGGGTTGGCGGGTTGGCGGGTTGGCGGGTTGGCGGGTTGGGCACGGCCCCTGGCCGGACACGTGTGGAAGGCCCCGCGTGCCGGCCTCCTCCGACCGGGATAACGTCGTTGCCGCATGCACCGCACCGGTCCCGGCCGGAAGCAGAGGGGGAACCGACGATGCCCGCAGTACCCAGTGCCGTCCTCACCAGCGCAGGCCTGCTCGGCGGCTACACCGTGGCCCGCACGACCGGCAACCGCCCGCTGGGCGGGGTCGTGCCGGCGGCGTTCGGCGCAGCGGCCTTCGGGACGTGGCGGCGCCGCTCGGGAGTGGGCGCCGCGGTCGCGCTCACCGGCGTGTACGTGGGCGCGTTCGGACTGGCCCACCCGCTGGCCAGGAAGGTCGGTCCCTGGCCCGCCGTGCTGGGTGTGACCGCGGCGGTCGCCGCGGTCGCGACCGCCTCGGAGGACCGTGGCCGCGACTGAGGCGGCCCCGTCCGGCCCCGGTGGAGACGGCGTACGGTCCCGCTCCTCCTCCGGTTCGCCCGGGCACCGCCGGCGCAGTACCGGGAGGGGTACGGCGCCGGGCGCCGTGCCCCTCCCCCACCGGTGGTCCGGCCTCAGCGGATCAGCTGCAGCCGCTGGTGGCGCCGCAGCCCTCGCAGGCGTAGCAGCTGCCCGACGGGCGCATCTTGGTACCGCAGGTGACGCACAGCGGCGCGTCCGCGACGAAGCCCTTGCCCTCCATCAGCTCCGTGGTGGAGTGCGCCGCGGTGGGCCTCTCCGCCGCCTCGGGCTCCTCCTCCCGGGACGCGGCCGGGGCCTCGGCGGCCTCCGCCCCGCGGGTGGCCGCGGACTGGGCGTAGGACTCCACCTGCGCGGCGAGCTGTGCCGGGTCCTCGCCCGCCAGCTGCGCCTGGCGCTCGGCGGCCGACAGCACCCCCAGAGCGGCGCGCTCCTCGTAGGGCAGGTGGTCCAGGGCCAGGCGGCGGAAGATGTAGTCCACCACCGACTGGGCCATGCGGATGTCCGGGTCATCGGTCATGCCCGCCGGGTCGAACCGCATGTTCGTGAACTTCTCCACGTAGGTCTCCAGGGGCACCCCGTACTGCAGGGCGATGGAGATCGCGATGGAGAAGGCGTCCATCACCCCGGCCAGGGTCGACCCCTGCTTGCCGAGCTTCATGAACACCTCGCCCAGACCGTCGTCGGGGTAGGAGCCCGCGGTGATGTAGCCCTCGGCCCCTCCCACGGAGAACGACGTGGTCTCGCTCGGGCGCTTCTTGGGCAGGCGGCGCCGGACCGGGCGGGCCCCCTCGGCGGTCGCCGCCTCGGGCTCGGCCTTCTTCTCCTCCGTCCTGCCGGTGGACAGCGGCTGGCCGACCTTGCAGTTGTCCCGGTAGACCGCGAGCGCCTTCAGACCCAGCTTCCAGCCCTGGAAGTAGATGTGCTCGAAGTCCTCGACCGAGGCCTCCTCCGGCACGTTCACCGTCTTGGAGATCGCTCCGGACAGGAACGGCTGCGCCGAGGCCATCATCCGCACGTGGCCCATGGGCTGGATGTAGCGGCGGCCCATCGCGCAGTCGAACACCTCGTAGTGCTCGGGGCGCAGGCCCGGCGCGTTCACGACGTGGCCGTTCTCGGACACGTACTCGACGATCGCCTCCACCTGCTCGTCCTGGTAGCCCAGGTTCCTGAGCGCGCGCGGGATGGCCTGGTTGACGATCTGCATGGAGCCGCCGCCGACCAGCTTCTTGAACTTGACCAGAGAGAAGTCCGGCTCGATGCCCGTCGTGTCGCAGTCGAGCATGAATCCGATGGTTCCGGTGGGCGCGATCAGGCTCGCCTGGGCGTTGCGCCAGCCGTTGCGCTCGCCGACCTTGAGGCACTCGGCCCACTCGCGGGTGGCCGCGGCGTGGATCGGCTCCTCCAGGGATCCCACGGTGCGCAGGTCGTCGTTGGCGGCGGCGTGCTTGCGCATGACCCGCTTGTGAGGCTGCTCGTTGCGCTTGTAACCGTCGTAGGGGCCGACCACCCCGGCCAGTTCGGCGCTGCGCCGGTAGGCGGTGCCGGTCATCAGCGAAGTGACGGCGGCGGCGACGGCGCGTCCGCCGTCGGAGTCGTAGGCGTGGCCGGTCGCCATCAGCAGGGCGCCCAGGTTGGCGTAGCCGATGCCGAGCTGGCGGAAGGCTCGGGTGGTCTCGCCGATCTTCTCGGTCGGGAAGTCGGCGAAGGTGATGGAGATGTCCATCGCCGTGATGACCAGCTCGGTGAGCCTGGTGAAGCGCTCCACGTCGAAGGTGTCGTCCTCGCGCAGGAACTTCAGCAGGTTGATCGAGGCCAGGTTGCAGGACGAGTCGTCCAGGGACATGTATTCACTGCACGGATTACTGGCACTGATACGTCCGCTTTCGGGCGTGGTGTGCCAGTCCTGGATCGTGCCGTCGTACTGGACGCCCGGGTCGGCGCACTCCCACGCGGCCTTGGCCATGCGGTGGAACAGGTCCTTGGCGTCGACGGTGGCGACGACCTCGCCGGTGGTGCGGGAGGTCAGGCCGAAGTCGGAGCCGGTCTCCACGGCGCGCATGAACGCGTCGGAGACCCGGACGGAGTTGTTGGCGTTCTGGTACTGGACGCTGAACATGTCGTCGCCGCCCAGGTCGACGTCGAAGCCGGCGTCGCGCAGGGCACGGATCTTGTGCTCCTCGCGGGCCTTGGTCTCGACGAAGTCCTGGATGTCGGGGTGGTCGACGTCCAGCACGACCATCTTGGCCGCCCGGCGGGTGGCGCCGCCGGACTTGATGGTTCCGGCCGAGGCGTCGGCGCCGCGCATGAAGGAGACGGGGCCCGAGGCGGTGCCGCCGGAGGAGAGCAGCTCCTTGCTGGAGCGGATGCGCGACAGGTTCACACCCGCGCCGGACCCGCCCTTGAAGATGATCCCCTCCTCCTTGTACCAGTCCAGGATCGACTCCATGGTGTCGTCCACGGACAGGATGAAACAGTTGTGCACGCGAAGGTTCCCCGAGAGGTACTCACCGCTCTCGGTCTGGATGTCGTAGACCTCCATAGCGCCGAGGTTCTCGACACGGGCGATCTCCAGAAGCTTGGTCTGCTTGGCCGCACGTCCGGGCCTCTCCAAGCTCCGCTCCAACTTGAGTGCCTTGCGTTCGTCCACGAAACCGATTTCGGTGTGGAACCGCTCCCGTTCACCCAGGGGCTGGATTCCCAACGCCCAAAGACCGTGGCGGTTCTCCCCGGGCTCTACCTTCCGGCACACCCGGGAGAAGATTCCGAACCGGAGAAGCAGCCGCTGGACTCCCCTGACCAGCTTCTCGGAGCTCATGTCCAGTCCGAGGAGGGTGGAACTCTCCCGATCGGAGACATAGCCCTCCGACTGGAAGAGGCTGCGCAGGTATGCGCGAACAACCGGCAGCGGGGCGGTGAACAGGAGCTCCGGGACCTCCATATCCGTGCCGCGCGCACGCAGTCCCCAGCGCTCGACGAAGTCATTGAGGCAGTTCCCGTGGAGCCTGGTTCGTCGGCAGTCCAGGGTGTCGTCCTGGGTCCTGACGTGGCTCTCCTCGCGATGCACTCCGGGAAGGGCGTTGTCCAAGGCGGAGGCGACCCACTCCAGTTCCGCTGGCGTGACGGTTGTCGCTTCGATGGTCAAGGACTCGTTCGTGCCCTCGTACTGCCCAACGAATCCGTCTGCCTGGAGCCACCCCGCGAGTGCGGCCTCCGCGACGTCCAGCGAACGGATCTCGGACTCACCGAAGGCCTCACGCCGGTGCCACTGCACCTTGTCGCCAGGATGGAGCTCCCCCGCCGGAAGGAAGCGTCCATGGTCGAGCGCGTCCCCCGTCGCCTTCCACACCAGGTGGTCTGACGTGGCGTCAAGGGTGTAACCGGCCTTGGTATGGAGACGCAGAACATCCTTGACGCCGTTCGCCTTGGTCGCCACGACACGGGTCAGGCCATGCGCGTCGTAGACCTTGGTGCCGACGGCGTCCTTCTCCACCAGTTCACCGATGGGCACGAGCCCAGCCGGAGTGCTGACCATCGCGTCGTAGGGCTGGCACGCCGAGACCTGCTGGGCGGAGGTGGTGCCGACGTTGAACCACACCGGGGAGTTGAAGCTGAACAGCTGGTGGGCGAGGGCGTACTTGAGCTCGTGGTCGAAGGCCTCGGCGTCCTCGTCGGAGGCGAAGTAGCCGTGCTCGCGGCCGGTGGTGGTGTAGACGCCGACGACGCGGTTGATGAGCTGTTTGAGGCTCCACTCGCGCTCGGGGGTGCCGAGGGCGCCGCGGAAGTACTTGCTCGCCACGATCTGGGTGGCGTTCATCGACCAGGAGGTGGGGAACTCCACACCGCGCTGCTCGAAGTTGACCGTGCCGTCACGCCAGTTGGTCATGACGACGTCGCGGCGCTCCCATTCCAGGGAGTCGTAGGGGTGCGTACCCGGGGAGGTGAAGACGCGCCTCATCTTCATCCCCTTGCGGTTCCCCTTGCCCTTGCGTCCTGTCGGACCGCTGGCGGTTTCCGTCATCGCGGACTCTCCCCTGCCTCTACCTCGTGGGCACGGCTACCGGCCGTGCGCGGCGTCTTGTCGTGGGGTGGCGCGGGACCGGACGTGCTCTTCCTCCGTGCCCGCCCCGGGGCGGCGCCCCGCTAGCGGTCGCCTCCCGGCCGCGGGAGGGCGCTACCCGGTAGTACTGGTCTGGGTGTCGGGCGCGGACTCGCGGTCCCGCCGCAGACTGGCGATCTCGGCCTCGAAGTCGGCGAGGCTCTCGAAGCCGCGGTAGACGCTGGCGAAGTGCAGGTAGGCGACCTCGTCGAGCTCGCGCATCGGGCCGAGGATGGCCAGGCCGATCTCGTGGGCCGGGACCTCGGCCAGGCCGCGACCGCGGATCTCCTCCTCGACCTGCTGGCCGAGTTTGGCGAGGGCGTCCTCGGAGACCGGGCGGCCCTGGCAGGCCCGGCGCACCCCGGCGATGATCTTGGCCCGGCTGAAGGGCTCGGTGACACCGGAACGCTTGGCGACCATCAGCAGGACGGTCTCCTGGGTGGTGAACCTGCGCTCGCAGACGGGGCAGGACCGGCGGCGCCGGACGGCCGCGCCGTCGTCGGTGGACCTGCTGTCGATCACCCTGGTGTCCGGATGACGGCAGAACGGACAGTGCACCCTGGTTCACCTGCTTCTCTCACCGAACGACAACCCTTGGATACCACTAAGCTACAACTTCTGGGTGATCGCCTCTTTTCGAAACACCAGATGTTGTGGTCGAACCTAAGGGCCTGTGCCGTGTGACGCAACTCTGGCGGGGGCGTGTCCCGACACGGCGAACGATCGCGCGGACACGGGGCGGACGGCGGCGGAGGGGCGGGGACTCGGCGCCTGCCGACCCCTGGGAGGCGCACGGCACCGCGGTCCACGATAGCGCGGAAGGCCGCCCGGGCCGCGAACCGCGACGGCCCGCCACACCCGGAAGCACCACGTCACCGGGTTTTCGGCCGAACCGGCAGAGGAGAAGGTGTCTTCCGTATCACACCGAAACGAGCTCCGCGGACACGTGTTCGCGCATTCGTGGGACAACGCGGCGTGAACGCGTGTACACACATAAGCACGGGCCGGAAATTGACCGCGAAAAGACACGGGAGCAATTACCCCGGCCTCGAACGCTTGTTTGATATCACCGTGCGCAACGACTAAAGTTGGCGGTGATTTCACGCTGGTTTCGCCATCACGCAGACACCCAGGTCGGCGCGGTCGCGGGCCGGCGGTGGCCAGTCACACAAGCAGGCCCTGACCGAACCGAATGCCGAGGAGGCCCGGCCGTGCCGGAGGAGAATCCCGGGACCGCGGACACCGCCACCGTTCTTGCGCCAGTGGAGAACGCGGGCGGGTCCACGTCCGAAGCCCCCAAACTCACCGCGCGCCAGCAGAGCGTGCTGAACTGCATCCAGCGCTATGTGCGTGAGAAGGGCTTCCCCCCGTCCATAAGGGAAATCGGGGAGGTGGTCGGCCTGTCCAGCCCGTCCAGCGTGGCCCACCAGCTCAAGGTGCTCCAGCGCAAGGGCTACCTGCACCGCGACCAGAACCGTCCGCGTGCCGTGGAACTACGCACCCCCGGCCGTACCAACGGGCAGGCCGTGACCCCCAGGGACATCGACCCCTCGCGCGCGGCGGCCGTGCCGCTGGTCGGCCGGATCGCCGCCGGTGGCCCGATCCTGGCCCAGGAGTCGGTGGAGGACGTGCTCGCGCTGCCCCGCCAGCTGGTCGGCGAGGGGCACCTGTTCATGCTCACCGTCGTCGGTGACTCGATGACCGACGCCGCGATCACCGACGGCGACATGGTGGTGGTCCGCCAGCAGCCGGACGCCGAGAGCGGCGACATCGTGGCGGCGCTGCTGGACGAGGAGGCGACCGTCAAGGTGCTGCGCCGGGAGGAGGACGGCCACGTGTGGCTGATGCCCCGCAACGAGGCCTACGAGCCCATCAACGGTGACGCCGCCACCATCCTCGGCAAGGTCGTCACGGTCATGCGCCGCGTCTGACTCCTCGCGCTCCCGGTCCGTCCCCCCCCCCGGAGGGACCGGGGGCCTCCCGCGTCCGTGGGAGAGGTCCCGTCCGTGGACGGCGCGGTGGAGGAGTCACGCCTGCGGCGACAGCGGGGCCGCCGACCCGAACCGCTAGGCTGAGAAGGTGTTCACACCTGCCTCCTCCCCCGCCGCCCGCTGGCGCGCCGCGCTGGTCGGCGGGGCCGCCGCCGTCCTGTTGGCCACCGCCTGCGCGCCCGCGTCGGAGGACGACGGCGCCGTCGAGGCACCCGGGGTCGGCGGCACCGAGCGGGAGCTGGCCTTCGAGGGCGGCGGGCACGAGGTGTCCGCGAGTTTCCGTGTGCCGGAGGGCACCTCCGGCACCGTCCCGGGCGCACTCATCATCTCCGGCAGCGGCCCCACCGACCGCGACGGCAACAGCAGCATGCGCCCCGACGCCAACACCAACTGGAACCTGTCCCGGGTGCTCGCCGACGCCGGGGTCGCCTCGCTGCGCTACGACAAGTACGGCAGCGGACCCGACTTCGAGTCCCCGGAGTCCGGAGGCGAGGTCCGGTCCGTGGATCCGCGGCTCTTCGACGAACAGGTGGCGGCGGCCTACGACGAACTCGTCTCCCAGCCGGAGGTGGACCCCGGGCGGGTGGTCGTCGTCGGGCACAGCGAGGGCGCCCTCTACGCGCTGCGCGCCCACGAGCTCATCGACGGGGACCGCCCCTCCCCCGCCCTGGTGCTGGCCGCCCCTCCCGGCACCCGCTACCTGGACCTGATCGACCGGCAGCTCACCGAACAGGTGCGCGTGGCCGAGGCCCTGGAACAGGTCGAGGGGGGAGAGGCCGTCGAGATACTCTCCGACGCGCGCACCGCACGGGCCGCGGTCAGGGCGGGCCGTTCCCTCCGGTCGACGGACATCGGCACGGTGGGCGTCCAGGGCGTCTACTCCCCGATGAACGAGGACTTCCTGGCCTACATGGACTCCTTCGACCCCGTGGAACTGGGCGAGGACCTGCCCGAGGGCACACCCGTGCTGGTGCTGTGGGGCGAGGAGGACACCCAGGTCCCCCGCGAGGACGTGGACCGGCTGATGACCGGCCTGGAGGACGCCGAGCGCGTCGACATCCCCGGCACCGACCACATCCTCCGCCGCTACGAGGACCAGCCCGGCGCCACCGTCCTGGACTCCCAGCGCCCCTTCGCCGAGGAGGTCTCCCCGGCGCTGGCGGAGTTCCTGGACACTGCCTGGTAGTCCGCGTCGACGTCCGCGGCCTGGCACCGCCGCCCGCACCCGGCGGTTACTCCGGCACGGACTCCGGCAGCGCCTCCACCACGGACACCGCGAGTTCCTCGGCTCCCGCGACGATCCGCTCCTCCTCAGCCGGCTCCACCGCGTCGTAGCCGCCCGCCACGCTGTAACAGGTCTCCAGGTACAGGTTGGACACCCGGGCGCCCACGCAGGAGACCGTGTACGGCTCGCCCTGGACCCAGGTCACCGCCTCGTCGCCGACCCCCTCCAGCTTCCGGGTCTCGTGCTGGGAGGTGGTGGTGCGCAGGTTGTCGACGGCCGTCGTGACGCCGCCCGGGTTCGGGGCGGCCACGATCACCAGGGTCGCGGTACCCGGAACCACCTCGCCCGGCCCGCCCGGGGTCGCCCACCGGCACTGCCAGCCCGAACCGAAGGGGTCCTGCTCGCCGCCGACCGGCTCCTCGACCTCCAGTGCGTGGTCGGGCACCAGCGCGTCCAGGGCCTCCGTCTCGGCGACGGCGCACTCGGGCGCGGACGCGAAGTCGCCCGTCTCGGGATCGTTCCGGTTCGCCACGTACCAGACCGCTCCCGCCGCGAGCACGACCAGGACCAGTGCGGCGGCGACCACGGCGGCGGTGGCGCATCCCCGGCTCTGCGGCTGGGCGGACGGCACCGTCTCGGGGGCGGGTGGTCGCGGCCCGTACGGCGGGGGATTCCGCGGTTGCTGCTGTCGCGGGTACCGCCCTTGGGGCTGCATCGCCTGCTGTGGGTACTGCGGTTGCTGTGGGTACTGCGGTTGCTGTGGGTACTGCGGTTGCTGCCCCGGTGCCGACGGCTGGGGGCCCTGCTGCCCTGGAGGCTGTGGGGAAGGCTGAGGTTCCTGGTGCGGCGGTTGTTGGTGCGGCGGTTGCTGCCCTTGGTCCTGGCCGTGTTCCTGTCCCTGATACCGGGGATCGGGGTGTTGGTCGCTCACAAGGCCTCTCCGAGCTGCTCGGCGAACTCCACGGTCAGGTTCCGGGCGTCCTCGAAGCCGACCGGTTCGGTGCCGGAGGTCCCGGCGTAGGTCACCCGCACGAGCAGGTTGTCGGTGGTGAAGGCCAGCTCCGCGGTTCCGGGCGCCTGGCCGTGCCACACCCGGCCCTCCCCGGAGGGCAGTTCCACCGTGTCGCCGCGTACGGGCACCAGGGCGGCGTAGGCCTCCCGTGCCCGCTGGTCGCCGCTGACCGGATCCTCCCCCGTGTCGTCGGTGAAGCGGGCGGACAGGCTCAAGCGCAGTACCCCCTGCGGGCCGTCGGACAGCCCCGCGGAGGACCACGAGCACACCGAACTGTCGCCGCCCGACAGGGGGCCGTGCTCGGAGGTCTCCAGGACGGCTCCGGGCACCAGTCCCGTGAGGAGCCCGTCGGAGACCACCCCGCACCCGGGAGCGGCGGTGTGGACGTCACCGCCCTCGGGCACGTCCGGGTCGTCCCCGGCCAGCCACAGACCGCCGCCGATCGCGACCGCGGACAGTACCGCCGCGCCCGCGCCGACCACGGCCACCCGCACGAGGGGACCCACCCGGCCACCGCCTCCCTGTCGGCCGCCGCGCCGACCGCACACGGACGGCGACCGCCTCCGGCGGCCGCCGTCACCCGTACCGGTCAGCCGACGACGATGTTCACCAGCTTCGGCGCGCGCACGACCACCTTGCGGATCTGCTTGTCACCGATGAATCCCCGCGCCTTCTCCGACGCCAGGGCCAGCCGCTCCAGCTCCGCCGGGTCGATGTCGGGCGCGACGGACAGCTTGTCACGGACCTTGCTCTGTACCTGCACCACACAGGTCACGGACTCCTGCACCAGCAGGTCCGGATCGATCTCGGGCCAGTGGCCGACGGCGACGCTGTCGGTGTGGCCCAGCTTCTCCCAGCCCTCCTCGGCCACGTAGGGCGCGAACAGGGACAGGGAGACGGCCACGGACTCGGCGGCCTCGCGGACCGCCGGGTCCGCGGCGCCGGGGCCGGAGTCGATGGCCTTGCGGGCGGCCGAGACCAGCTCCATGACGCGGGCGATGGCCACGTTGAACCGACGGGACTCGACCAGGGCGGTGATCTGGTCGACGGTGCGGTGGGTGGCCCGGCGCAGCTCGGTGTCGCCCTTCGCGGGGTCGGTGCCCGGCTCGCTGGCCGTGCCCGCCTCGACCATCACCCGGTAGGCGCGGTTGAGGAACTTCTGCGCGGCCACCGCCGAGACGTCGGCCCAGTCCACGTCCTCCTCGGGCGGGGAGGCGAACAGCATCGTCAGTCGGACCGCGTCCACGCCGTAGACGTCGATCTCCCTGCCCAGGTCCACGCCGTTGCCCAGCGACTTGGACATCGCGCGGCCCTGGTTGATGACCTGGCCCTGGTTGGTCAGGCGCCGGAAGGGCTCGGTGAAGGACACCATGCCCATGTCGTGCAGGACCTTGGTGAAGAAGCGCGCGTACATCAGGTGCAGGGTGGCGTGCTCCTTGCCACCGATGTAGTGGTCCACCGGCCCCCACTTCTCGACCGCCCCGGTGTCGAAGGGGGCCGTGTCCAGCCGCGGGGAGCAGTAGCGCAGGAAGTACCAGGACGAGTCCACGAAGGTGTCCATGGTGTCGGTGTCGCGCTCGGCGGGGCCGCCGCACGAGGGGCAGTCCACGTTGACCCAGTCCGTGGCGGCGGCCAGCGGGGAGATGCCCTTGGGCGCCAGCTCGGCGCCCTTGAGCTCGGGCAGGGTGACCGGCAGCTGCTCGTCGGGGACGGGCACCTCGCCGCAGGAGGGGCAGTGGATGATCGGGATGGGCGTGCCCCAGTAGCGCTGGCGGGACAGCAGCCAGTCGCGCAGCCGGTAGTTGACCGTGCCGCTGCCGGTGCCGCGCTCGGCCAGGACCTCGATGATGCGCTCGATGGCCTCGGTCTTGGACAGTCCGTCCAGCGGGCCGGAGCCGCGCAGGGTGCCCTCTCCCGCGGTGGCCACGCCGGTCTCGGCCGGGTCGGGCTCGCCGGTCTCCACCACGCCCCTGACCGGCAGGTCGAAGGCCAGGGCGAAGTCCAGGTCGCGCTGGTCGTGCGCGGGCACGGCCATGATGGCGCCGTGGCCGTATTCGGCCAGGACGTAGTCGGCCGCCCACACGGGCATGCGCTCGCCGTTGACCGGGTTGACGGCGTGGCGGCCCAGGAACACACCGGTCTTGGGGCGCTCGGTGGCCTGGCGCTCGATGTCGGAGAGCTTGGCGACGTCGGCGCGGTAGGCGTCGAAGGCCTCGCGCTGTTCGGGCGCGCACAGCTCGTCGGCCAGGTCCGCGTCGGCGGCCACGACGAAGAACGTGGCGCCGTACAGGGTGTCGGGCCGGGTGGTGAAGACGGTGACGGGCTCGTCACGGCCCTCGACGGCGAAGTGGACGTCGGCGCCGGTGGAACGGCCGATCCAGTTGCGCTGCATGGCCAGGATCTCGTCCGGCCAGCGGCCGCCGTCCAGCTGGTCCATGTCGTCCAGCAGGCGCTGGGCGTAGTCGGTGATCTTGAAGTACCACTGGTTCAGGCTGCGCCGGACGACGTCGGAGCCGCAGCGCTCGCACCTGCCCTGCACGACCTGTTCGTTGGCCAGCACGGTCTGGTCCTGGGGGCACCAGTTGACCTGGCCGTTCTTGCGGTAGGCCAGTCCGCGCTCGAAGAAGCGCGTGAACAGCCACTGGTTCCACTTGTAGTACTCGGGGTCGCTGGTGTGCAGGCGGCGCGACCAGTCCACGCTGATGCCGTAGCGCCGGAACGAGGCCGCCTGGGTCTCGATGTTGGCGTAGGTCCACTCGGCGGGGTGGGAGTTGTTCTTGATGGCCGCGTTCTCGGCCGGCAGGCCGAAGGAGTCCCAGCCCACCGGGTGCAGGACGTTGTCGCCGCGCTGGAGGCGGTAGCGGCTGATGACGTCGCCGATGGCGTAGGCCTCGGCGTGGCCCATGTGCAGGTCACCGGAGGGGTAGGCGAACATGTCGACGATGTAGGAGCGCGGGCGGGTGTCCGCGGGGTCCTCGTCGGCCTGGAACGGAAGCTCCGCGGCCCAGCGCGCCTGCCATTTGTCCTGGAGGGCGCGGGCGTCGTAGGTGTCGCCCGTCTTCTGGTCGCCGTCTACCGCTGTCATCGCTGAATGTTCCTTAGCCGGTTCGTGGTGTACACGACTCAGGTTAGCGGCTGACGGATCCGGTCGCGGACGGATTCTCCGCGCGGGAACGCGGCCGGCGGACCGGGCAGCGGTCCCGCGTACCGGGCGGGGCCGCCGGGGGCGGGACGAGGATCGGCGGGATTACCGCCCCTGGACCCTCCACACCGACCAGCCGGTTTGTTACTCTGCCGTAAAAGTGGCGCAGCACACGCGACCCCGGTCACACCGGGTTCCGCTTCCCTGTTCCGTCCTGGACTCATCTGCCTGCGGGAGGCCCCCATGCTCAATCTGTCCGTGCTTCTGGAGGACGGCGCCCGGTCCGCTCCGGAGAAGGAGTGCCTGGTCTTCGGCGACCTGCGCCTCAACTACGCGGTCACGAACATGATCGCCGACCAGGTGGCGAACCTCCTGGTGTCGCGGGGCGTCAGGCCCGGGGACCGGATCGCGCTGGCCAGCCCGAACCTGCCCTACTTCCCCTTCGTGTACTTCGGCGCCCTCAAGGCGGGCGCGGTGGTCGTACCGCTGAACGTGCTGCTGACCCCGCGTGAGATCGCCTACCACCTGGAGGACTCCGGCGCCAAGGCGCTCTTCGCCTTCACCGGGTCCCCGGAGCTGCCGCTGGGCGAGCGCTCCTTCGAGGCGTTCAACCAGGTGGACGGCTGCGAGTTCTACGTGGACCTGCCCGCCTCTCCGGGCGCCACCGAGTCCACCATCGACGGTGCCGAGACCTTCTGGAAGGCCCTGGAGGGCCAGCCCGGCGAGTTCGAGACGGTGCAGGCCAATCCCGACGACACCGCGGTCATCATCTACACCAGTGGCACCACCGGCAAGCCCAAGGGCGCGGAGCTGAGCCACAACAACCTGTTGATGAACGCGATCGTCTCCTCCAACATGGTCGAATCCCACCCCGACGGCCGCGACGTCGCCCTGGTGGTCCTGCCGCTGTTCCACATCTTCGGCCAGACGGTCATGCTCAACTCGGTCCTGTACCGCCACGGGACGATGGTCCTCATGCCGCGCTTCGACGGCGCCGAGGCGCTCAGGACCATGGAGAAGGAGGGTGTCACCGGCTTCGCGGGAGTGCCCACCATGTACTGGGGCCTGCTGGGAGCCGTGCAGTCCGCCGAGCCGGGGACCTACGACCTGGAGAAGATCGCGGGCGACGTGGTGGACGCGGTCTCGGGCGGTTCCGCCCTGCCCGGTCAGCTCTCCGAGGACTTCACCAAGACCTTCGGCGTGGGCATCAAGGAGGGCTACGGCCTGTCCGAGACCTCGCCGGTCGTGTCGTTCAACAACCCCAAGACCAAGGCCAAGACCGGCTCGATCGGCCTGCCGGTGTGGGGCGTGGAGATGAAGCTCATCGACAACGACTGGAACGACCAGTCGGAGGAGGGCGAGATCGCGGTGCGCGGGCACTGCGTGATGAAGGGGTACCACAACCGCCCCGAGGCCAACGCCGAGGTGCTCCGGGACGGCTGGTTCCGCACCGGCGACATCGCCCGTCGCGACGAGGAGGGCTTCTACTTCATCGTCGACCGCTCCAAGGACATGATCATCCGCGGTGGCTACAACGTGTACCCGCGCGAGGTCGAGGAGGTCCTGATGACCCATGAGGCGGTCAGCCTGGCCGCGGTCGTGGGCGTCCCCCACGGCACCCACGGCGAGGAGGTCAAGGCGTTCGTGATCCCCAAGGAGGGCGCCGACACCAGTCCCGAGGAGATCATCGAGTGGTCCAAGGAGCGCCTGGCGGGCTACAAGTACCCGCGTGAGGTGGAGTTCCGCACCGAGCTGCCGATGACCTCCACCGGCAAGATCCTCAAGCGCGAACTCCGCGCCTGACCCGCGCCCCTCCCGGCGCGCGGCGGGGCCGGTCCTCTCCCCCGGGGCCGGCCCTGCTCCCGTCCCTATCCCTTGACGGCCCCCTGGACGAGCCCGGAGACGAGGAAGCGCTGCACGAGGACGAAGAAGACCATGACCGGGATGGTGATGAGCGTGGAGGCGGCCATCACGTGCCCCCAGTCGTTGGCGTACTGGCCGAAGAACTGGCGCAGCCCGACCGCCACCGTGTACTTCTCGCTCTGGGTCATGAAGGTCAGCGCCAGCACGAACTCGTTCCACGCCACGATGAACGAGAAGATGGCCGTGGCCACCAGCCCGGGCGCGACCAGTGGGAAGAGCACCCTCCAGAACATCTGCCCCCACGAGGCTCCGTCGATGTAGGCGGCCTCCTCCACCTCCACCGGCACGGCGGCGACGAACCCGCGCATCATCCACACCGCCAGCGGCAGGGACAACGCCACGTAGACCACGCCCAGGCCCAGCAGGGTGTTGAGCAGCTGCAGGTCGCGCACCTGGAGGAAGAGCGGAATGACCAGCGCCTCCAGCGGCACCATCTGCACGACGAGGACCATGACCAGCACGGCGGTGCGCAGCCGGAAGCGGAAGCGGGCCACCGCCACGGCGGCCAGCAGCGACAGCACGCACGCACCCGCCACGGTGATGCAGGCGACCGTGAGCGAGTTGCGCATGTAGGTGCCGAAGTCGGCCTCGGTGAGCACGTAGACGAAGTTGTCGAGGGACACACCGGTGGGCAGCAGCGCCCCGGCGCCCGAGGTGGCCCGGTCGGAGAACGCGCTGATGAGCATGAAGTAGACGGGGAAGAGGGTGAACACCAGCAGGACGGCCACCCCGGCCCCCTTGGCCAGGAACCGGCCCGCGCGCAGGGCGTCCCCCCTGCGTCGGGCGTCACGGACCCGTGCCTCCCAGGCGGGGTCGGCGGATGTGGTGTCTGTGCTCGTGACCACGGATACTCCTCCTCAGCGGTGCCCGGAAGTCCGAATCCGACTCCGGTTCCGGTTGCTCCGGACCCGGACGGGGCGGTTAGACTCCTCCCCTGTCCGGGGGTGGGCGTTCTCCCCCCGGTGACGGAGGGGAAGGTAGGACCGTGTCGACAGGATCGCCGGAGGCGGTGGCGTAGCGCCGTGTACGATTCCGCCGGATCCTCCCCCACCGAGGTCGTCATCAGCTGGATCCCGTATGACGCGCGCTTCCGGGAACGCGCGGTCCGACACGCCCTGGACGACACCAACGGGCAGTTGCTGTACGCCTACGTCGACAACCTGGTCAACCGGGACAACGACGACGGGCGTCCGCTGGACGAGTACGGCCTGCGCACCATGGCCGCGGTGCGCGAGGACCTCAGCCAGCGCTCCCTGGCCTCGGTGGACTGGCGCCAGGTGCGCGACAAGCTGGTCGCGGGGGTCCACGGCCCGGTCTCCTGAGCGGATCCGCCCCCGCGTCGCCGTGTTCATCCGACCCCGTCCTCCCGGAACAGCGCACGCAGGTAGAGCACGGTGATGGCCAGCAGCAGCAGGGTGAGCAGGACGGCGATGGCCGATCCGAGGCCGTAGTCGTTGTGGCCGAAGGAGCGCACGTAGGACCACACGCCCAGGTTGAGCATGCGCGACCCTCCCACGTCGCCGCCGGGCATGAGGTAGATCTGCGCGAACACCTTGAAGTCCCAGATGGTGGAGAGCACGGTGACCACGGCGAACACCGGGCGCAGCACCGGGAACGTGACGTGCCAGAAGCGCTTCCAGGCTCCCGCGCCGTCGATGCGCGCCGCCTCGTGCAGTTCCCTGGGGACGGTGAGCAGTCCGGCCAGGACGGTGACGGCCACGAACGGGAAGCCGCCGTGCACGATGTTGAGGGTGACGATGGCGTAGAAGAACAGTCGGTCGGCGAACCAGTTGTACCCGGAGGGGTCGACCAGGCCCAGTGAGGTCAGCGCCTGGGCGACGACCCCGTCGTCGACGTCGAAGATCCAGATCCACACGTAGGTGCCGCTGACCGCGGGCATGGCCCAGGCGACCATGACGCAGGAGACCACGACCACCCGGGGCACCGGGCGCAGTGCGGCCAGCAGCAGCGCCACCAGCGTGCCCACGACGATGGTGGTGAACACCGCGACCGCGGCGAAGACCACCGTGTTGACCATGGCGATCCGCCACAGGTACGGGTCGGTCAGCAGGGTGGCGTAGTTGGCGAACCCGATGAAGTCGGACTCGCCCGAGACCAGGTTGCGCAGCCGGTACTCGCGGAAGGACAGCCACACGATCCGGCCGAGCGGGAACAGCAGCAGTAGTCCGATGACCGTCAGCGCGGGGGCGAGCAGCACCCACGGCAGGAGCGCCCTGCGTCCGCGCATGCCCAGGAGCGGCGCCCGCCGCCGTGGCCCGGGCCGTCTCGGGGACGGCTCGGACGGGCGGCGGGTGTCCTGCCCCGGTCCGCTGCCGGGGCCCAGCCCGACCGGTGTTCGCACGTGTCTACCCCCCGTTGAGGATGCGTTCGATCTCGTCGGCCGCCTCCCCGGTCGCCTCGTCCACCGTGGCCTCGCCGTTGAGGATGGACTGCTGCATGCCGACCAGGACCTTCTCGGCCTCCACCTGGGTCCAGGCGGGGGTGACGGGCACGCCCCGGCTGGCCTCCTTGAGCTGGACGGCGAAGGGTTCGAGGATGGGGTCGGCGGAGGCGGAGAACGCGTCGACCCCGTTGGCCACGCCGGGGAAGAACCCGGTCTCCTCGGACCAGCGCGTGGAGAACTCGTCGCCGGTCAGGTGCTGGACGTACTGCCAGGCCGCCTCCTCGTTGCCCGTGCCCTCGAAGACCGACAGCAGCGAACCGCCCGCGAAGGAGGGCATGTACCCGCCGTCCTGCCCGGGCAGGGTGAAGGAGTCGATCCTGCCCTCCAGGTCGGGGTTGGCCTCCAGGATGGCCTTGGGGTTGGCGCTGCCGAGGATGGCCATGGCGGCCTCCTCCTCGGCGACGGCCTCCATGACGGCGATCTCGTTCCAGTTGACGGCGCCGGTGGTGGAGGTGCCGTCCTCCAGGGCGAGGCCGGTGAAGAACTCGATCCCGGCACGGGACCCCTCGCTGTCGACCTGCGACGTCCAGGTGCCGTCGGAGCCCTCGACGGCGATCTCGCCCCCGCCGCCCCAGATCCAGGGCATGACCGAGTACTGGGCGTCACCGGGGACGGGGAAGGCGATCATGTCCTCCTCCGCCTCGGACAGGGCCAGGGCGGTCTCACGCAGCTCGTCCCAGTTCCGCGGGACCTCCAGGCCGTGCTCCTCGAACAGGTCGCCGCGGTAGACGACGGAGCGGATGGAGGCGTACCAGGGGACGCCGTAGACGCCCTCGCCGAGCCGGCCCATCTCCATCAGGCCGGGGATGTACTGGGAGGTGTCGACGCCGTAGCCGGCCAGGTCGTGCAGGGCCCCGGCGTCGGCGAAGCCGGGGGTGAAGGTGTTGCCGAGTTCGGCGACGTCGGGCATGGTGCCGCCCGCGATGGCGGTGGAGACCTTGTTCTGGGCGTCCTGCCAGGGCACGAACTCGACCTCGACCTCGATGCCGGTCTCGTCGGTGAACGCGGTGTTGGCGGCCTCGAAGAACCCCGTCTCGTCGGGGTTGGTGCCCTGCATGATCCAGACCAGGAGGCTGTCGGAGGCCTCGCCCCCGCCACCCCCTCCGGTGCCGCACGCCGTCGCGGCCAGGGCCAGGGCCGCGGCCGCGGCCGCGGCGGTGAGCGGAACGTACCCGTGTGTTCGTCTGCGGGCCATGGCTCGCCTCCGTTCCTTTCGAGGGTCCCCTCGGGGTTGGTAGGAAACCTACGTAAGGAACCGCCTGGAGTGAAGTAAACCACTGTCCTTCGTGTCTGACCCGTTAGGCGAACGGGAAGTCGCCCGGAGTGTCGCGGCCGCTGGGCGAACCGCCGACTACTCGACCAGTCCGGTGACCTGGCGCAGGACGGAGAGGAGTTCGGCACGCTTGTACACCGCCAGTCCGATGGCGGCGCCGAAGGCGGCGAGCATGTGCACGTAGACCATGGGATCGCCCTGGGTGAGGCGCTCGGCGGCCTCCTCCTCGCCGACCGAGTGGGCCTCCCAGGCGGTGGAGACGGCGAACTCCAGCTCGGGCGGGAGCATCTCGGCGACCATGCGGGCGACCGCCTCACGCGAGTCGGCGGGCTTCCACACCACGCCGGTCTGCTGCACGCGGCGGCTGAGGAAGGCGGCGATGACCTTCAGCTCGGACATGACGGCGTCCGCGTCGTCGGAGGCGTGCGGAACGAGCCCGTCGAGCTCCTCCCGGTCGCGGTCGGTGTAGGCGGCGATCAGGTCGACGGCGGTGCGCTTGACATGGTCGGGCACGTCGGAGGCGGGTGTGTGCCCGTCGGTGCTGCCGTCGAAGGACTCGGACACGGTGGGGTCCTTTCCGGTGGATGTGCGGCTGGGGCCTCGCGCGGCGGGGTGTGTCCGTCGAACGCGCCCCCGGGTCCATAATGCCGCCAAACCGTCGTGCGGGGCCCGTGGACGGGCCGCGAGCCCCCGCCCGCGGGCAGGAGGGGACCTTCCGCCGCCGGGACGGCACGGCCCGGACGGGTGCGGCGGACCGGGCGGACCGCGACGGGTCCGCCCGGACTCCGTTCAGAACCAGGGGCGCAGCGGCACGTGTGCCTCGGTGCCGTCCAGCTTCACGCCGAGGATCTGGTGCAGCTGCACCACGTCGCGCTCGAAGCCGAGCACGCACCCGGCCATGTAGAGGCGCCACACGCGTGCGGTGCCCTCGCCGACCTCGGCGACGGCCTCGTCCCAGTGGCGGTCCAGGTTGGCGCCCCAGTGGCGGAGGGTGAGGGCGTAGTGCTCACGCAGGTTCTCCTGGTGGCGGATCTCGAATCCGGCGTCGTTCATCTCGGTCTGGATCCTGCCGGGGCCCTCCAGCTCGCCGTCGGGGAACACGTACCGGTTGATGACGCCCTTGGTGTTCATGGGCGGCAGGTCGTTGCGCGGCCGGGTGATGCAGTGGTTGAGCAGCCGCCCCCCGGGGACGAGCTTGGTGTTGAGCGAGGCGAAGTAGGAGGCCAGGTTCCTGGCTCCCACGTGCTCGGTCAGGCCGATGGAGCTGATCCGGTCGTAGCTGCCGTCGGGAACGTCCCGGTAGTCCATGTAACGGACCTCGGCCAGTTCCGACAGCCCCTCCTGCGCGATCCTCTTGGCAGCCCACTCGGCCTGCTCCTTGGACAGGGTGACGCCGAGTGCGCGGACCCCGTGCTCCCGGGCGGCGTGCATGACCATGCCGCCCCATCCGCAGCCCACGTCGAGCAGGCGCATGCCCGGCTCCAGGCCGAGCTTGCGCGAGACCAGCTCGTACTTGCGGAACTGGGCGCCCTCCAGGGCGCCGTCGAAGCGCCCCACCCGGTCCGGGGAGCCGTCCTCCTCGTCGAAGACGGCGCAGGTGTAGGTCATGGACGGGCCCAGGACCAGTTCGTAGAAGGCGTTGGAGACGTCGTAGTGGTGGTGGATGACCTCGGCGTCACGCTGCTTGGAGTGGCGCCAGCCCAGGCCGGTGAGGCGTCCGCGGGACACCTCCTGCGGCGGCGGAGCGACCCGGTTGAGGAGCTTGACCCAGCCCACGGACCGCATGATCGCGGCGATGTCGCGTACCGAGAGGTCGATCCCGTCGGTGAGCACGAAGTCCTCGATGCGTCTGAGGGCGGTGTACATGTCGCCCTCCAGCTCCAGGTGGCCGGAGACGTAGGCGCGGGCCAGGCCGACGGTGTTGGGTGACTGGACCAGGTAGTTGACGGCGACCGGGGTGCGCACGTGCAGTGCCACGTCGCTGTCGGGGTCTCCGGCCCTGCTGCCGTCGTAGGCGGTGAATCGGATGGGCGCGTCGGATCCCACGACGCGCTCGAAGATCTCGGCAAGCCGCATACTCTGTCCTTCCTGTATCGGATGCGGCCCATCCCCTCGGGTCGCGTCCCGGTGATGTGGTGCCTCAGCGGTTGCGTACACATTTGGCGTACAGGTCGAGCAACCGCTTGCGGGGGTCGTAGGCCTCCTTGAGGCCGGTGTAGGCCCGGCCGTTGTAGAGGCGCCAGAACTCCTCCTCGGTGTAGAAGGAGTCCGAGTACAGGGACTTGTGGCCGCCCAGCTCCGCGACCCTCTCCTCGACCAGGCGGTTGTGGTGGGCCCGGCGCTGGCCCGGCTTCATGTCGACCATGCCCCAGAAGCCGAAGTTCACGTAGAGGTGGTCCCCGTCCAGCGGGTAGAGCGGCCACACGTCCTCGTCGGCGCCCAGCCCGGGCCGCCGGGGCTCGCGCAGGCGCAGGGGGCACATCCAGACGGGGGTCATGCCGATCTCGGCGTGGTAGAAGTCCAGGAACTCCGCGCCGCGCTCGACGTCCACCTCGATGTCCTGGATGAGCGGCTCCTGGGGCCGCCTGCCCCGGTAGTGGGTGAGGAGCCGGAAGAAGTCGGTGCGCCGGTCCCAGGCGACGAGTCTGCGGTAGACGTCGGAGCGCTTGAGGGAGCGCGGCCACAGGGGGCGCACCAGCGGGTGCTGGGTGCCGAAGGCCCGGGAACACCAGAACCAGTCGGTGTCCCAGCGCCACAGGTAGTCGTTGACGGTGAGGTAGTCGCCGGGTCCCGTACCCGCGTAGCGCCGGATGGACCGGTAGTAGATGTCCTTGCCGGTGTAGTCGCTGGTCCAGGGGGCCTGGTCGGTGAAACGGGCCAGGGTCAGGTACAGCTCGTCGGGGGCGAAGGCCACCCCGTCCACGAAGTCGACCGGCTGGCCGTCGTGCTCGCGGTCGGCGCAGACGCGGGCGAGGACGTCCATGGTCTCGGCCGCGTCGTGGAAACGCAGGTGGCGCAGGTGCACGTAGGGGGAGACCGGTTCCAGGTCGATGCGCAGGCGCAGGCTGTAACCCAGGGTCCCGTAGGAGTTGGGGAAGCCGTAGAAGAGGTCGCTGTGCTCGTTGTCGCGGGTGGCGGTGACGATGTCGCCGTCACCGGTGAGGATCTCCATCTCCTGGACGGCCTCGTGCGGCAGGCCGTTGCGGAAGGAGGAGGACTCGATGCCCATGCCGGTGACGGCGCCGCCGAGGGTGATGGTGCGCAGCTGCGGGACGACGGTCGGCATGAGCCCGTGCGGGAGGGTGGCCGCGACGAGGTCCTCGTAGGTGGTCATACCGCCCACGTCGGCGAGGCGTTCGACCGGGTCGATGGCGATGACGCCGGTGAAACCGGATACGTCCAGGGCGGGCGCGCTGGTGGGTTCGCGGAACCTGAAGAGGTTGGAGGTGGGCTTGGCCAGGCGCACCGGCGCGTCCTGCGGTAGCGCGCGGTAGTCGCGGCGCAGCTTCTGGACCGCCGCTATGTGCTCGGCGAAGCCCGTCCGCCCCCCGGTGGAGGTGCCGCTGCTCGTTCCCTGGTGTTGAGGAGCCATTCCGGTTCTTCCGTTCCTCGGCGACGCACAGCGTAGGTCGGGTCCGGTCGCGCGAGGCCGCGCGGCCGGACCGATCCACCTAGTTCTACCTATCGGTAACGGTCTTTTGCCACCCCATTTGTTACGTGTCTTCCCCACAGACCTCCTACCCAGGGCCGTATCCGGGCCACCACCATGGTGTGGAGGGCCGCGCGCCGGTTCGCCGGGGCGGTACGGGGCTGGCCGTAGGATCGGGATTCGTGCGTATCGCTCTCGTTGACTCCGGTATCGGCATGCTCTCGACCGCGGCGGCCCTGCGCGCCGCGCGGCCGGACGCGGACCTGTTCCTGTCCATGGACCCGGACCACATGCCGTGGGGTCCGCGCACCTCCGAAGAGGTGATCGCGCGCGCGCTGGCCGGGGCCCGCTCCGCCCGCGAGGCCGCCGACGAACCGGGGCTGGACGCCGTGGTGGTGCCCTGCAACACCGCCTCGGTGCACGGACTGGCCGAGTTGCGCGCCGAGTTCGAGCCCGGGGTCCCGGTGATCGGGACGGTCCCCGCGATCAAGCCCGCGGCCGCCGCCGGAGGGCCCATCGCGGTGTGGTCCACCGTCGCGACCACGCGCAGCGGCTACCAGCGCCGACTCGTCGAGACCTTCGCGCGCGGCGTGGAGGTGACCCCGGTGGCCTGCGCCGGACTGGCCGAGGCGGTGGAGTCGGCCGACCCCCGGCTGATCGGCGACGCCGTCGCCTACGCGGCCGAACTGACCCCCGCCGACGTGCGCGGCGTGGTGCTGGGATGCACCCACTACGACCTGGTCGGGGAGCGGATCTCGGCCGCCCTCGGCGGCCGGGCCGTGCTGTTCACCGCCGCCGGAGCGGTCTCCGCGCAGACCCTGCGCCGGATCGGCGGAGTCGGCGGGGTCCCCGACGGCGGACGGCCCGGACGTATTCGGGTACTGGCCAGCGGCAGACCCGCCCCGCTGCCCGCCGCCGCGCTGGCCTACCCGGCCGGGCGCTCGCTCGCGGACGGTGTGCGCGCCACCACCGTGTAGCCGTACGGCCGACACGACGATGAGGGCGCCGAGCCTTCGAGGGCTGTGGGTCCTCTGTCCGTCGGGCCGTCCTCCTCGCGTTCACGATGCCTCCGCCCGTCCGACGGATCACTCCTCGGGCTCTCCCAACTCGGGGAAGAGGGGGGCGTCCGTGCTCCCCGGGGTGAGTACGGCGCTTCGGGGGCGGTTGTCCCAGAGCAGCCGGGTCGCGTCCGGACGCGCGTAGTGCCCGGCCGGGTCCGCGGCGTTCTTGGCCAGGTCGATGAGCGCGAGGTCGATGTCGGCGAGCACGAGCCCCTCGGTGTGTTCGTCCAGCGGAGTACTCAGCATCGAGCCGTCGGGCCCGTAGACCCGGGAGCAGCCGCTGCCGGGTGTGAGCAGGGCGCGCTGTTCGTCGGTGCTCGCGAAGACCTCCACCCCCTCCGCGGTGAGCAGGTGCGTCGGCGCCACCACGAAGCAGCCGCCCTCCAGGGCGTAGGTCTGCGTGGCCGCCATGTTCGCCTCGGCGCCCAAAGCGTGGGCGATGCCCTTGTAGAGGCCGAAGGCGGGCCAACAGGCGATGTGCAGTTCCTCGTGCTGGGCGTACATCGCGTACTTGCTGAGCGGCTGCAGGTGCTCCCAGCAGTTCAGGGCGCCGATCCTGCCCAGGTGGCTGTCCACGACCTTCAGGTGGCTGCCGTCGCCCTCCCCGAACAGACCGCGCTCGACGTGCGTCGGCTTGAGCTTGCGCCGGTGGAGCAGTACGCCTCCGTCCGGGCCGATGACGCTCTGTGCCATGTACAGGCTGCCGTGGTCCTTCTCGCTGTAACCGAGGGCCACGCAGACCTCGTGGCGGCGGGCCGCCTCGCGGATCGCGGTGAGACGGGTGCCGTCCACGGTCATCGAGTCGGCGTGGTAGCGAGCGATGAACGGCATCTGTCCCGCGACGGGGCCCAACCACAGGAACAGCGGGTATCCGGGGATCCAGGTCTCGGGGAAGGCGACCAGCGACGCTCCCCGCGCGGCGGCCTCCGCGATCAACGCGATGGTCTTGTCCACGGTGGCGTCGACGTCGAGCCAGACGGGCTCGGCCTGCACCGCGGCGACACGGTAGGTACCAGACATCTCGGGCTTCTCCTCTACGGGATGGGTGGAAGGCCATCACCGTAGGAGGGGGAGGAGGCGCTGGTGCGGCGCCTGGCGCGCGGCCGTGCGGCGTTTCCGGCAACGGTCGGACCGCTGCTCCGGCGCGCGGGCCGCCCGCCGCCGTAGGAGGACCGTGTCCCCGGCCACCGGGTTCCTACCCCGCGCGCAGGTCGGCCGGGGTGGTGCCGTAGCGACGGACGAACGCGCGGGTGAACGTGGTCCGGTCGCGGAATCCGACGCGCGCGGCGATCCCCGCGACGGTGCGGTGCGACTGACGCGGGTCGGTGAGGGCCCGGTACGCGCGGCGCAGTCGTTGATCGCGGATGTAGGCGGCCGGGGAGGTGCCGGACTCGGCGAACAGGGCGGTGGCGTAGCGCACCGAGACCGAGTGCCTCCGGGCGAGCACCGCCGGGGTGAGTTCCGGGTCGGCGTGGTGATCCCGGACGAAGGCGCGCATCGACTCCAGCAACGCGAGCCGGCCCGTGGGTACCGTCCATGCCTGCCCCGCCGCCGCGCGCAACGCGGTCGCCAGCAGGTCGACCGCGCTCCAGGCGAGCTCGGCGCGCTCCTCGGCGCCAAGGAGCGGCACGGTACCGGCCAGTTCCCGCAGGAACGTCGACAGGACGCGGGTCGCCGGCTGCCGAGCGGTCAGGGCACGGCCGCGGGCTTCGTCGAGGCGGTCGAAGCGTTCGGACAGCATCCGCCGCGGCATCTGGAGCACGATCTCCCGGCTCGACTCGGGAAACCGGAGCGAGTAGGGAAGGGCCGCGTCGTAGACCGCGCCGGACCCCGGCTCCAGCGACACCTCGCGCTCCCCCTGGCGGACGGAGCCCCTACCGCTCAGGTGGAGGGAGAAGAGAAGGTCCTCGCGCGGCTCGGCACAGGTCAGCCGCGGTGTGCGCAGCACCTCGGAGTCCCCGTGCGTGCGCACCGTCGCCAGGGTGAACCCGGGTAGCAGGGCGGTTTGCGTGAGTGTCCCGTGGAAGGCGTCGGTGGCATGGCCGAGCCGGAGCGGGACGAATCCCACGCTGATCGCCTGTTCCCACTCGGCCGCGCCGTGCGCGTGGACCACTCCCATAGGCCGATTGTGCGTGACGTTGGTCACGTCTTGGTCAACGGCGGTGTCCCGTTTCCCGTCACTCCCGCCGTCGTTTCCCGAAGGTGCTGCGGTAGGCGCCGGGCGGTACCCCCGTCAGCCGTGTGAAGTGGTGGCGGAAGGTGGGGGTCGAGCCGAACCCCGTCTCGGCGGCGACCCGGTCGATCGACTGGTTCGTGGACTCCAGGAGTCGCTGCGCCCGGTTGACGCGGACCTGGAGGAGCCACCGCAGCGGAGTGGTCCCGACCTGGGAGCGGAAGTGCCTGTTGAGGCTCCGTACGCTCAGGGCGGCGTTGTCGGCCATGTCCTCCAGGGTGAGGGGGCGGTGGAGGTTGGCGACCATCCACTCCAGTGTGTGCTGCAGAGAGGGCGTGGAAGCCGCCGGGTCGGGGTGTTCGATGAACTGGGCCTGGCCTCCGCCCCTCTCCAGGGGCATGACGGTCCTCCTGGCCGTGGCCGCGGCGTGCTCCGCGCCCAGGTCCCTGCGGACGAGGTGGAAGCACAGGTCCAAGCCGGACGCCATGCCCGCTGACGTCAGGATCCAACCGTTGTCCACGTACAGGACCGTGGCGTCGACCTCCACCCGGGGATGGCGGCTCGCGAGCTCGTCGGCGTACTGCCAGTGGGTGGTCGCGCGCAGGCCGTCCAGTAGTCCGGTCGCGGCCATGGTGAACGCGCCGACGCAGACCGAGGCCACCACCGCACCCCGCGACGCGGCCTCCCGTACCGCCTCGACCGCGTCCGCGGGTGGTTCGTCGAGGAACCGTGTGTTTCCCGGGACGATGACGATGTCCGCTGATCCGAGCGTGTCGAGCCCCCACCCGGTGTGCAGCTCCATCCGGCCGAAGGTCGAGTCGGTCGTGGCCCTGCCGCCCGGAGCGCACACGCGCACGTCGTAGTTCGGCACGTCGGTGACGGTGTTGGCGGTGCCGAACACCTGGCCCGGGATGGCCAGTTCGAAACCGATCGCTCCGTCCAACGCGAGTACGCCGACCGTCTTCATGGCCGGATCTTAGCAAGTATTGGCATTCCAGACACTGGCACGGAGACTTTCCCAGCCTGGATCGTTGGACCGGCACCGCAGGCTTCGGTTTCTCCACAAGGGGTGAACGCTTTGTACCCGACAGACCGCGAACAGGGATTCGACCTTCCGGCGACGGAACTCGCCGTTCGCGCGAGGGAGTTCGCCGCGCGGCGTCTTCCCGTGTGGCTGTACGACCACTCCCTCCGCGGTTACCTGTTCGGCCGCGAGCTCGCGGCCCGAAGCGGTCTGCGGCCGAACGAGGACTACGACGACGAACTGGTCTTCGTCGCCGGGATCCTCCACGACACCGGGGTGGTGGACGCGGGGAACGGCCGGCAGCGGTTCGAGGTCGACGGGGCCGACACCGCCGCGCGGTTCCTGCGCGATCACGGCGTGGACGAGAGGCGCGTCGCGATCGTGTGGGACGCCGTCGCGCTGCACACCTCCGAGGGCATCGCGCACCGGAAGGGGACGGAGGCCGCGGTGACGCAGCTCGGTGTGGCCGCCGACATACTCGGACGTGACCGCGGAAGCCTCCCCGCCGGGTTCGCCGACAGGGTCCATGCCGCGTTCCCCCGAAACGACATCGGCTACACGCTCGCCGAAGCCATCGTCGAGCAGGCGGGCGACGACCCGGAGAAGGCGGGTCCCCTGAGTTTTCCCGGACACCTGGTGAGCCTGCACGCCCCCCACGGGTCGGTGCCGAACTGGTTCGATCTGGTCGAGTCCGCGGGCTGGGGGGACCGTCCGGCGTACCGGGGTCGTGTCGGCGAGGTCGCGACCGGGCCGGAGGAGCTGGGGAGGCTCTTCGCGCGCCGCCTCGCCGACGGCGATGTGGAGGGGCTGGTGGACCTGTACGAACCGCACGCCGCCTTCTCCCCGGAACCGGGTGTGACGGTGAGGGGCCGGGAGGCGATTCGCCAGGCGCTGGGCGACTACGTGGCGGCCGGGGCGCGGGTCCGGCTCGAACCCCGACGGACCGAGGAGTCCGCGGGCCTGGCGCTGATGTCCCACACCGCCACGGTGACCGGTCTGGGCTCCCGGGAGGGTTCGATGACGACCGTGACCACCGAACTGGCCCGTCGGCGGCCGGACGGCAGATGGCTCTACGTGATCGACGACCCGTTCTCCTCCCACGCGGAGGCAGCGGGGTAGGCACAGGGGCGCCTCGAACGCTGGTGGGGGTGTTGACCTGTGGGCCCCTTCGCCGCCCGGCCGCGCGGGTTCGGTGCGCGCTGGTCGACGCGGTACGCGGGTGCCGGCCGCACACGGCGGCCCCCGCCGGGGCAGGGCGGAGGCCGGAGCCGGGCGGCCGGGCGGCCTCAGGGATGCGGAGCGAGGGCGCCCAGCTGCACGGCCTCCATGTGCACGGGCTCGGCCCGGTCGGCCTCGTTGTCCAGCACGCCCGCGGCGAGGGTGCTCACCAGGGTGCGCACCCCGACGGTGTCGTTGTCGTGGAGGAGGGTCTCCAGCAGCGACAGCGCCGCGCGCTGGTCACCCGGCCGCTCGCGTACGTGCCGCCACTGGGGTTCGGTCGCCGCGTCAGACAGCATCAGCGTCCGGCCGACCTGGCCGAGCGCGGTCAGCAGCGGGGTGTCGTGCGGAGCGCGCTCCAGGGCGGCGTTGACCTGCTCGGCCTGCTGCTCGGGATCGACCTCCTCGGCGGACTGCGCCCTGAGGAAGTCCAGCACGTTCTCGGCCGGGGCCAGCGGCCGTACCGGCGGCATCCCCTCGATCATGGCGCGCACCTCCGCCAGGTCCCCCGCGATCTCCTCGGTGCGCCCCAGCTCCCCGATGAGCCGCTCCGCCCGCAGAGCGGAACATCCCGCCACCCAGCGGGCCCCGCGGCCCGCGGCCAGGCGTGCGGCGGACAGGGCGAGCTCCGCACCGCGCCGGGGGGCTCCCACCCGCTCGAAGTAGCGCGACCAGGTGGTCACGCGCACGCCCAGCCGCCAGTCGTTGCGGACGGCGCCCTGGCACACCAGGTTCTCCACCGCCTCCACCCATGCGGGCCGCAGGCTCGGACAAGCCTCGGCCTCCTCCACGGTGGGCAGCGGAGCGATGGCCTCCTGGGGCCGGCACTGGCCCAGCCGGGCCAGCCAGGACAGCAGCCGTGCCCGCTCGAAGCGGATACGGCGGTACAGGGCGGCCCGGCGGGAGTTGACCCCGTCCAGGGCCAGCTCCGCCTCCAGCCGGTCCAGCGCCTCCAGGGCCTCAGCGTGTTTGTCCTGGTACCGCAGGGCCCTGGCGAGGGTGAACACCCCGTCGGCACCGAGCACGGCCGGGCCGGTGGCGGTGTGCTCGTAGCGCCGCAACTCGGTCTCGGCGCGGCCGGCCAGGTCCTCGTCGATGAGGAGGTTCACCCGGGCGAGGGTGAACGCGGGCCAGGCGGGGGTACGCTCCCAACCGGCCAGGCGCCGGGTGGACAGCAGTTCGCGGCGCAGGCCGGTGGTGCCCCGGGCGTCGACGTTGGCGTGGCAGCGCACCAGGGTCTCCAGCAGGGAGACCGGCAGCGGACCGTCGGTGTGGGGGTCGGGCTCGTCCTCGGCGGCCGCGTTGACCTGGGCGAGCGCTCGCCCGCCCTCGGCCAGGGCCCCCACCCGCACGGCCAGCGGCCAGTGCGCGAGGAAGAACAGGGTCGGCGGTCCGAAGAGCCCCGGCACCCCGGGACCGGTTCCCCCCGTCTCGGCGACCAGCCGACGCGCGGTACGCAGAGCCGATCGGGCCACGGCCTCCACGCGCACCGCGTCCCCGGCCTCGCAGAGCACCGGCAAGCCCGCCACCGCCTCGGCCAGTTCCGTCTGTCCCGCCGCCCTGAGCTGGCGTGCGGTCTCCCCCGCCCATGTCCACATCGGCATGATCACTCCCCCTGTAAGTGCCGCGTGAGAACAGAACGTAGCAGCGTGGTGACAGAACTGTCCGTGGAACGCGGAAAAACCGTGCAGCGTGGGGCTACGCATCCGATGGGTGTGGATTTGGCCCGATACACTCGGGGCACCGTGGTCCCCCCACGGGAGACCACCCGGCCCCGGCACAGACAGCCGCACCGAGCCTCACCGGGGCTCACCCGATCCGTACCTGAGGGGACATGAGCGCCGATGGGATGGCGAGACCGTTTCGGACTCCGCAAGGCGAACCGCAGGGGCAAGGCCCGTTTTGACCGTGCCTCCGAGGATTCGGACATCAAGGCGCTGATGGACTTCGCCAAGAGCAAGGTCGGGGTGGAGTTCTTCGTCGAGCCGGAGACCTTCGCCACCCGGACCACGGCCGTCGCGGTCGCCACGAACGGCGAGTGGATCCGCCGCAGGTGCGGATCCCCCGAGGTGATCCGCAAGGTGGCCGGCAAACTGGCGGTTCCCGCGTACGACGTGCAGATCGTCGGCTATCCGCAGCGGATGCGCGACTGGAGCGCCCGCAACAAGCGCGGCCTGTCGATGGACGACTAGGACGTGTGCGGCGGACACGCTCCAGCGGCGCGCGGTGTTCTGACGGGTCGGTGGAGGACCGACCGCACCGACACGCCGCCGAGGTCACGTCCAAAACCCTCCACCGGGCCATTTTGGGCATTGATGACGAGTCCTTGCCGCGACTTCCTCGCCGAACGGGTTCCCTAACGGGCTCCGTTCATCGCATACTCGCCTGGGAGGGGGGACTCTGATGAAGCAGGATCTCACGGCCCTGTGCTGCGACTGCGGCACGATTCGCGAGGTGAGCGACTACCAGAGTGTGGGCGAGGCGCAGTCCGCCTACGGACTGGCTCGCTGTGTCGTGTGGCGCAAGTGCCGTACCTGCGGCTACCGCACCTACCATGCCTACCTGCGCGAGGACGGGGACCGCGACGAGCTGGAGGACGCCCTCCGGCTGGACGGCGCCCTGGCCGCCGAGGCCCTCGACGAGGAGGTGGAGCAGCTACGGCTGTGCGGGGTGGAGGTCGGGCACGCCCCCGTCCCGGCCATCTGGGACGGGCAGTCCGTGGGCATGGTGACCCAGCGGCTGTCCGACCGCGCCTACTCGATCGTGCTGGACCCCGAGTCGTCCGTGGTCTCCCGGCTCAAACTCATCGACATGATGTGGAACGAGCTGCTGGTCGGCGACCACGACGACCGCTGGTTCATCCAGGAGGCCGAAGACGAGGAGACCCCCGCGTACGCGGTCCGGCTGTTCGGCTACCGCACCCGGGGCTGAGGCGGGCCGCGGCGGAACGGAGCACAGGAGCCGCCGGGGACGTCCGGTCCCACGACGGCACACGATTCCACGGCACACGGCCGGGGCCCTTTCTCGCGGGCGCCCGGCCGCCGTGTCGCCGGTGGTCCGCCGCGGCCGGGCCCCGACGGGTCTGCGGGCACCGAGCACCTATCCGGCGGCGGGTTCGGGCTCGGCCCGGCCGGACAGGCGGCGCAGCGCCGACCTGGCGACCGCCGGGTCGGTGGTCCCCCAGTAGGGCGGCAGGGAGGCCCTCAGGAAACCGCCGTAGCGGGCGGTGGCCAGGCGCGGGTCCAGAACGGCGATGACGCCCCGGTCGTCGGTGGAGCGCAGCAGCCGCCCGGTGCCCTGGGCGAGCAGGAGGGCGGCATGGGTGGCGGCCACCGAGAGGAAGCCGTTGCCGCCGTGCGCCGCCACGGCGCGCTGGCGGGCCGAGGCCAGCGGGTCGTCGGGCCGGGGGAAGGGAATGCGGTCCACGATCACCAGGGACAGCGAGGGCCCGGGCACGTCCACGCCCTGCCACAGCGACAGGGTGCCGAACAGGCAGGACCGCTCGTCCTCGGCGAACCGGCGGACCAGCTGACCGGTGGAGTCCTCCCCCTGGCACAGGATCGGATGGTCCAGGCGCTCGCGGAGCTCCTCGGCGGCCTGCTGGGCGGCGCGCATGGAGGAGAACAGGCACAGCGCGCGGCCGTCGGCGGCCTCGATGAGTTCGGCGATCTCGTCGAGGTAGGCGGGCGCGAGCCCGTCGCGACCGGGCGGCGGCAGGTGGGTGGCCACGTAGAGGATGCCGCTGCGGGCGTGCTCGAAGGGCGATCCGACGTCCAGTGCGCGCCAGCGGGGCTCCCCCGCCGCGCGGTGGGGACCGTCATCGTCGTCGTCCGGGTCCGGTCCGCCGTCGGAACCGTCCGTGCCGGCGGCTTCGGGGCCCGCCGTGTCCCGGTGGCCCGGATCCGGGTCGGTGCGGCCCGCGGCGGCGCGTTCGGCCGCCTCCCGGGCGACCTCCCGTCCCAGCCCCCACTGGTTGGCCAGGGCGGTGAAGGAACCGCCCAGGGTGAGGGTGGCCGAGGTCAGGACCGCGGTGCGGTCACCGAAGAGCTTGTCCCGCAGCAGCCCCCCGACACCGAGCGGGGCGACGCTGAGCGAGGGCTGGCGACCCGGTGTCCTGGTCAGCCACACGACCTCGGTGCGGTCGCGCAGGGCGGGCTCGAAGGACTCCAGGATCCGCACGGCGGTGTCGTGCACCTCGCCGAGTGCGGCCAGGGCCAGGCGGCGGTCGCTGGCTCCGTCCGGGTCCAGCTCGCCTGGCGAGGGGCCGATGGCGGTGACGCAGGCCGAGGCGGCGTCGCGGGTGGCGGCGACCGCGTTGGCGAGGGCGTCGCCGATGTGGTCCAGGCGTCCCTCGGGGGACTCGGTGAACATCAGGGCCAGGCCGTCGGCGCACTCGGTCAGGCGCTCACTGACACCGGGTTCGACCAGGCGGGCGGCGCGTTTGGCGGCGGCGTTGACGGCTCGCTCGCTCAGGACGCCGGTGGCCACGGAGGTGGCGCGGTCCACGAGTTCGTGCGCCTCGTCGATCATGATCGTGCTGTGCTCGGGCAGGATGTGGTAGCCCTGCGACATGTCGATGGAGAGCATGGCGTGGTTGGTGACCACCACGTCCACGCTCTGGGTGGCCTCTCGGGCGAACTCGGCGAAGCACTCCTGTCCGAAGGGGCAGATCCGGGCACCCATGCACTCGTTGGCGCCCACCGAGACCTGGCGCCAGGCCAGGTCGCTGACGCCGGGGGTGAGTTCGTCGCGGTCACCGGTGACGGTGTCCTCGGCCCACTCGTGCAGGCGGGCCACCTGGCGGCCCAGCGAGGAGAGTTGGCGCGGGTCGAACAGCTCGGTGTCCTCGGCCTCCCCGTCCGCGGTCTGCAGGCGGTTGCGGCACAGGTAGTTGCGGCGGCCCTTGAGCACGGCGAACGTGGGCTCGCGGGGCAGCAGCGACGCGAGGGCCTCGGCCAGGCGTGGCAGGTCGCGCTCGATGAGCTGGTTCTGCAGGGCGATGGTGGCGGTGGAGATCACCACGGTCTTCTTGCTGGCCATCGCGTGTCTGATCGCGGGTATCAGGTAGGCCAGGGACTTGCCGGTGCCGGTACCGGCCTGGACCACCAGGTGTTCGCGCTTGTCGACCGCCTCGGCCACGGCACCGGCCATGGTCGCCTGGCCCTCGCGGCGGCTGCCGCCCAGGGCGGCGACGGCCGCGTCGAGCAGGACGGGGATGTCGGGAAGATCTGCCACGGGTCGACAGTACCGGCCGCGAAGGACAGGGCCGGCGCCGTCCACAGGCCGGATCGGCCGGACCGCCGCGGGCCCGGCCGGTCCCTGCGGCCTCCTCAGGCCATCGTGGCCAGCAGTTCGTCCAGGGCGTCCATGGACTGCCTCAGGCCGTACTCCATACCGGACTGGATCATACCGTCGCGGTCCTCGACGGTCTGGAACACCGAGACCGCCGTGTAGAGGGTGCGGCCGTCCTTCTCCTCCAGCGTGGTGGTCTCCATGCACACGTGCCCGGGCATGCCCTCGTACTCGAAGGTCTGCACGAGGCGCTCCGGCGCGACGGCGTCGTGGACCACCCCGTGGAAGCCGTGCTCCTGCCCGTCGGGCATGCGCTCGACGAACCTCCAGGAGCCGCCCGGGCGCACGTCGGCGCGGTCGATGACCGTCTCGCTCTCCTTGAGCCCCCACCACCTGGCGAGGTGCTCGGGTCGGGTCATGGCCTTGAACACCACGTCGCGGGGCGCGTCGAAGCTGCGCGTGATGACGATGTCGTGCTGTCCGGGCTCGGCGATCACTGTGAGGTCACTCATGGTCGTTCTCTCCCTGGGTACCGCGTTGTCCCTGCCGGATCCTGCGGATCTCCGCGTCGAGCCGGTCGAAGCGGTCCTCCCACTGCTGGTGGTACCGCCCGATCCACACCGACGCCTCCTCCAGAGGTGCGGTCTCCAGTCGGCAGGGGCGCCACTGCGCGTCGCGCCCCCGGGTGACCAGACCCGCCCTCTCCAGCACCTTCAGGTGCCGGGAAACCGCTTGAAGGCTGATGGGGAACGGCTCCGCCAGTTCGTTGACGGTCGCCTCGCCCTCGGCGAGCCTCGCCAGCAGTGCCCGGCGGGTCGGGTCCGCGAGCGCCGCGAACGTGAGACTCAACGGGTCGTTCGCCATCTGCTTATTCAACTTTCCTGTTAATCAACTGATGTGTTGATTATGACCCGCGGCACAGTCGGGTTCAAGAGGTGAGAGGGAGGGAATCCGCCCGCGGGCCGAGCGGCGCACCGGGGGGCCTGGGGTCCGGGGGCCTGGGGGTCGCCCCCCAAAAGAAACAGGCCCGCGGGGAAGGCGGACCAAGTCCACCGACCACACGGGCCTCAACGTGGAGCTATGGGGATTCGAACCCCAGACCTCCTCCATGCCATGGAGGCGCGCTACCAGCTGCGCCATAGCCCCGCGTGCCTTGCGGCAACGGTTAGATCTTATCGGACACGGAGGGGTGGGATGACCAGGCCGCGGTGTAGGACGTCCCACACTCCGCCCCCGTGCGGGGCACCCTGTTCGTCGGGCCCCGGAGCGGGGCACAGGGAAGGCATGAGCGACAGACCACAGCAGGACCCCGTCGAGGTCCTGGTCCGTTGGGAGGACCACGGCGCCGTGTGGCGGGTGGTGGAACGGACCCCGTCCGGGGTGACGGTGGCCCTGTGCCGGTGCGACGGAGGAGAGGAGGTGGAACGCCTGGTCTCCGATGATCCGGCGCTCCTCGCCTTCGTGGACGGGCGGCACACCTCCCCGGAGTGACGGGGACCCGACCGGTGGCCTTACCGGGACGCCTCCACGTGGGCCGCGGCGAGCGAGAGCACCATCTCCCAACCGACGGCGTCCCCCTCGAAACGCACGCGCCGATCCTCCTCCGACGCCTCCAGCGAGGTGAAGCCGCTCTCCGCCACCCGCAGGGTCACCCCGCCCGCGTCACGTTCCTCGATCCAGAACTCCACGAGCGTGGAACCCCCTCCATCGCCACAGAACCAGCGGAAGGCAGCGTAGCCGTGGGGTTCGAGTCTCTCGGCACGGATCCGGAAGGCACCGTGGACGGGATCGTGCACGATGTCCGCGTCCCCGTCCGGCGTGATCTGGTGGTCGGCGATCTCCTCGTCGTTGACGAACCATCCTGGCCGTGTCACCAGGTCCCAGACCCGCCGCGCGGACGCGGCGACGTCCACCTGCCGCTCGATCCGGTCCGGGGCCTCGCCCATCGCCCTCTCCGCTCTCCTCAACGTGCGCACCAAGGGTCGCGCGAAGGGCGGACGTGGCGCAAGACACGGGGAGCGGACCGCGGCCCGGCACCGGAGAGGCGCCACGAGGCGAACCGGGAGGACCGCGCGGCCGACCGTGGCCAAGGCCGTGCGGCTCCAACCGGCGGCCATCGGCGCGGGCGCGAAGCCCCTGCCGGGCCGCCGCCGTCCGGGACCGTGCATGAGGAAGCCCTGGCGGCACGCCCCGCCAGGGCCCTTCCCATCTGGGATCTCGGTTCCGGTCCCGGTCCCGGCCGGTCAGGCCTTGCCGGACGGGGGTTCCAGGTAGTCGGTGTTGGGCGGGCCATCGGAGCCGGTGGCCACGAGCCGGACGGTACTGCTGCCGGAGCCCGCCTGCACCGTGATCGTCTCTGTCACCCGGTTCTCCCGTGCGCCCGTGGCCGCGAACGAGGTCGGCCCCGCGGTGGAGCCGTTCACCACCACCTCGCCATCGCCGCCATCGTCTCCGGGCGGCTAACCGGCGTAGGTCTCGAACTCGGCGACGCGCGGCGTGCCGTTCGAGCTGGTGATCTCGAAGTTGATCTTTCGCAGTGTCACCGAGTCGAAGGTGATGACACCGGCTCCGCTGCCGGTGGTCAGGACGGCCCCGGTGTCGTGGTCGACGACCTGCCAGGAGCCGATGTTGCCTTCGGCTCCGGCCGCCTCACGGATGTTGATCGTGGACACCGTGGCGTTGGAGCCCCACTTGACCGAAATGCGACCGGTCGAGCCGGTCGGCGACCAGTAGGTGCTCGTGTCGCCGTCGATGACGTTCCCGTAGCTGGTCCCGCTGGCCTTGCTGGAGCCGTCGGCACCGGCCCCGATGCTGAGGTTGGTCCCGCCGGGAGGGTCGGTCGGGTCCGGGTCGGTCGGGTCCGGGTCCGGGTCGGTCGGGTCCGGGTCAGTCGGGTCCGGGTCGGTCGGGTCCGGGTCGGCCGGGTCCTCCGCTTCGCAGTTGCCGTCCGAGATCCGATTGCCCTTGCCCGCGCCCGCGGTCTGCTCCAGCACCTCCAGCACGCAGCCGGCGTCGTCGAGCTCGTAGGAGTACGGAATGCTCACCGACGTGGTGGACTGCGGGTTGGGTCCGGCGGGGTAGTTATCGTCGCCCTCGCTGGACCAGGTCACGTTGTCGAAGATGTTGCCGCTGACCTCCCAGGAGCCCCTCTCATCGGTGTAGAAGGTGCCCAGGACGTCCTTGGAGTCCTTGAAGTAGTTGTTCTCCACCTTCGCGCGGGCCCCAGCCCGGGAGTTGATGCCGGACTTCTGAATCTCCACAAAGTGGTTGTTGTACATGTGACCGATGCCGCCGCGCAGCAGGGGCGTGCGCGAGTCGATGTTCTCGTACAAGTTGTGGTGATACGTGACGTAGCCGTTCGAACGGTCGCTCTCGCTGGACCCGACCAGGCCGCCACGGCCGGAGTTGCGCAGGGTGCTGTAGGAGAGGGTGACGTACTGGGTGTTGTTCTTCATGTCGAAGAGGCCGTCGTAGCCCTCCGACTCCCCGCCCGACGCCTCCAGGGTGACGTGGTCGACCCAGACGTTGCGGACGTCCTTCTCCATCCCGATGGCGTCACCGCCGTTGGACGTGGGTGAGCCGGACTTCTTGACGTTCCGGACGGTCACGTTCTGGATGATGATGTTGCGGGACTCCCGGATGTGGATGCCCAGCTGGTCGAACACGGCTCCGCCGCCGACGCCGACGATCGTGACGTTGCTGATCTTCTTGAGCTCGATCACGTCGTCGGCGGTGTCGCAACCGTCGCCCGACACCTTGGAGGTGTTGCCGTGGTTGATGGTTCCTTCCACCTCGATGACGACCGGGGTGCTGGTGCTGGGCCGAGCGCACAGGGCCTCGTGGATCTGGGTCCCGGTCGTGGCCCGTACCGTCTGTCCGCCCGCACCGCCGGTGGTCCCGCCGTTCTGAGTCGCGTAACCCGTGGCGCCGTCGGCCTGCGCCGATGCCTGCGACATCGGCAGGGCCAGACCAGCCGCCACCACGGCCGCTGCGGCCGCAGTGGCCAGCGCCGACACGAGTCGACGCTCGATTGATCGTCTCACTGTTTACCCTTCGTAGTTGAGCATGAGCATTGACGTGCTTTCCTCGATAGTAGAGAAAGCGCTTTCCGTGTCAAGGGGGGTTAATGCAACCGCTTGCAAGGGGATCGGACGTCTCGGATGCCTCCCACTCCCGTGTCCTGCGGTTTCGCCGGCATCCGACGTCGGATTCGGGACCGGGTACCTCAAAACGTGCAACCGATTGGACTGCCTCGTCGACGCGGCGGACCGGACACAGGCGCCCGGTCGCGGCCAGGGGAGCGGAGACTCGAAACCACGGCGGGACGGGACGGCCGTGCTGTCACGGGCGATCGGGGAAGGCGTTCTCGATGGGTGCCGCGCCCTGGAGGAGGGGGAGCTTCCCGGGCCGGCGCCCAGACCTTCCGGCGAGCCCGGAGACGACGGGATCCCACCCGACAGGAAGAGTCGGACGGGATCTCATGGACCGACTACGAGCTGACTCGTGAACGGCCCCTCGGGAGCTGGGGGACGTCCCCGAAAAGAATCGCGGGCTGCGGCGGGGCGGACGAAGTCCGAGCAGCAGACCACGACCAGAAGCACGCCGCGAAACGCGACGGCCGAAGGCCGAGCGGCGCACCGGGGGGCCTGGGGGGTCGCCCCCCAAAAGAAACAGGCCCGCGGGGAAGGCGGACGAAGTCCACCGACCACACGGGCCTCAACGTGGAGCTATGGGGATTCGAACCCCAGACCTCCTCCATGCCATGGAGGCGCGCTACCAGCTGCGCCATAGCCCCTGGTATGCCGGACGGTTCCCCCGCTCGGCGATGGAATAACTGTACCGGAGATCGGGAGTGGGTTGCGACTTCGGGGCCGGTGGATGGACGTGCGATGGCCTGTTTCGGGCCGAATACCCTGGAGTGGTGCCCGAATCAAAGCTAGAGATCCAGATGCTCCACGACCGTCTGCTGGTGCAGACGGCCCCCGACAAGAGCGAGCGGCGCAGCAATGCCGGCCTGGTCATCCCGGACACGGTCAGACTGGCGACCAGGCTCGCATGGGGCGAGGTCATCGGCGCCGGAACGAGCGCCCGCCAGGTGAAGACCGGGGACCGCGTGCTCTTCGATCCCGAGGAGCAGGGCGAGGTCGAGCTGAACGGCGAGCGCTACGTGATCCTGCGCGAACGCGACGTGCACGCCATCGCCAACGAGGTCCCGGAACAGGGTCGGGGTACCGGCCTGTACCTGTAGTCCCTTCCGTCCCGTCGGGCACATCGGCCCGGCGGGCCCTTGCACGCGCCGCCCGGGGTCAGGCGCGTTCGTCGTTCCGGTCGGGATTCACGACCGCCTTGACCAGCGAGTACACACACAGGTTGAGGACCTCGTAGGCGGGCGTGCGGCTGGAGTCGACGTGGGTCCACGCGGCGTGGAGCCCTGCCCACATGAGCTGCTGTACCCAGGCCGGGGTGATCCTGGGATCGATGCTGCCGTCGGCGTGGCCGCGCTCGACGAGGGCGTACAGGGCGAGGTCGGCCGCACCGCACTCGTCCCAGGATTCCTCGTTCCCGAACGCCAGATGATCACCTCCTGGAGCCCGAAGTACTCGGGAACGAGCCGCCGGAAGGCCTCCAGCCCCGTGCCCTGCTGTGCTCGCCCGACGTGCTGCTGTTGGACGAGGCCACCTCGCAGGTGGACGCGATCACCGAGGCGGCCATCACCGAGAGCTGACGGAGCGCTACGGCCTGTACCGGGAGCTTGTCGCGGCACTGCACATCGCCGAGTCCGGAGAGCGGAGTCCCGGCGGCGGACCCGCGGAGCGGAGCCGGGTGACCCCGGTCACGTGAGCACCCGGTAGCATCCGGCCAGAGCCGGTCGGCGCGAACGGCTCGACGGCCGCGGACCGCTGGGATGACGTGTTCCTCCCCGCCCGCGGCCCCGCCCGCCTTCCGTTCCCGCGCCGTGCCCCTCGGCGCCCGTACCCGGCGCTCCGGCGCCCGTGAGGGACCCCATGACCGACTTCGCCCAGTACCAGGACGGCGTCTACGCCGACGCGACCAACGGCAAGCTGCCCCGGCTGCCCTACCACCACGACGACCTGCGCGACCTGGCCGGGAAGGCCATGGAGCCGGGGCCGTTCGGCTACGTGGAGGGCGGCGCCGGACGGGAGCGCACCGCCCGGGCCAACGTGGACGCGTTCGCCCGCTACGCGTTGCGCCCGCGCACCCTGCGGCCGGGCGCCGAGGAGTCCGGCGGCCTGGGGGTCACCCTGTTCGGGGAGCGCTACCCCACCCCGCTGCTGACCGCGCCGATCGGGGTGCTGGAGCAGGTGCACGAGGAGGCGGAGCTCGCCGTGGCCGAGGGCGCCAACGCGCTGGGGGTGCCGATGGTGCTGTCCACGGCCGCGTCCACGCCGATGGAGGAGGTCGCCGGGGCGGTCGACTCGTGGTGGTACCAGCTGTACTGGCCCAGCGACGACGCTCTGGCCGAGTCGTTCGTGCGGCGGGCGACGGCGGCCGGCGCCAAGGCGATCGTCGTCACCTCCGACACCAAGCGGCTGGGCTGGCGGCCGCGCGACCTGTCGCTGGGCCACCTGCCGTTCCTGCGCAGCCAGGGCACGGCGAACTACTTCAGCGATCCGGAGTTCCTGTCCCGGCTCAAGGCCGACCCGGAACCGGGCGGGGTCTTCACCGAGGCGGTGTTCCACTTCCTGGGCGCGTTCGCCAGCAAGTCGCTGAGCACCGACAACATCTCCCGTGTCCGCCGGTGGACGGACCTGCCGGTACTGGTCAAGGGTGTCGTGCGCGGGGACGAGGCCGCCGACCTGGTGGACGCGGGCGTGGACGGGATCGTGGTCAGCAACCACGGCGGGAGACAGGTCGACAACGCGGTGGCGGCCCTGGACGCGCTGCCCGAGGTGGTGGAGGCGGTCGGCGACCGGGCCACGGTACTGTTCGACTCGGGTGTGCGCTCGGGCGCGGACGTGGCCGTGGCGATGGCGCTGGGGGCGCAGGCGGTGCTGCTGGGGCGGCCGTGGGTGTACGGGCTGGCCGTGGACGGCGCCGCGGGCGTGGAGCACGTGCTGCGCGCGACGCTGGCGGAACTGCAGATCACCGCCGAGCTGATGGGCAAGGACGTGGCCGACCTGGACGGGAGCGACGTCACACGACGCTGAGGCCGGTCCCAGCCGCCCCGCCGTGACCGCCGTCTCGCGGAAGGAAGACGCCATGACCGCACCGCTGCTGCCGCCCGGCGCGAGGGTCGGGCACGTTCCCCTGTGCGGCGGGAGCGTCCGGGTCCTGCGGGGCGGGTCCCCGGAGAGGCCGACGCTGCTCCTGGTGCACGGTGGAGGCTCCGACAACGCGGCGATCTCCTGGTACCGCCTGTTCGCCCCGCTGTCACGGGAGTACCGTGTGGTCGCTCCGGACCTGCCGGGTTTCGGCGGCACGACAGGCATCGATCCGGTCGGCGGGCCCGAACGCCAGGCCGACTTCGTGGCCGCGCTCGCTTCGGAGCTGGGACTGGCCGACGTGGTGGCCGTGGGCGTGTCCATGGGCGGTGACACCGTGCTCAACCTCGCCCTGCGCCACCCGCGGCTGGTCCGGGGCCTCGTACTGATCGCCCCGGGCGGACTGGTACCGGCCCTGCCCGACCGGATCCTGCTGCCCGCCACGAGGCTGGCCAACCGCTTCGTCGGAACCGCGCTGCGGATGGTCGTCAGGGATGTCTCCGCGCTTCCGGACGAGGTGGTCTCCGAGTTCCGCCGGGAGGCGCTGCGCGCGGAGGCCGGCCTGGGATACCTGCGCTACAACCAGGCCACGATCGGCCCGCGTGCCATGCGCAACAACCTGCTGCCGCTGGTGGAGCGGATCACCGCCCCCGCTCTGTTCTTCCACGGCCGAAACGATCCGCTGGTGCCGCCCGAGGGGTCGCGCGAGGCCGTGCGCCGGATGCCGGACGCCCGGCTCGCGCTGGTTCCCGACTGCGGTCACTGGGCCCAGCTGGAGGCACACGACCGGTTCCTGGAGGAGTTGACGGACTTCCTGTCCGGCCCGGAGGCGTGATCCGCTACGCGGGCCCCGCTCAGAGCAGGTGACCGAGGACGCCCATCGCGCGGTTCCTCGGTCCGTGGAGGCGGACAGCGGTACTCACCCGGTTGAGCGCACGGGAGGCATCGACGATACGACGGGTGGGCCCGTGCCGTCGGCGGTCGTAGCGGGCCAGCGCGCCTCCGACGGCGGGCTCGGCGCCGAGGGCGTCGGCGAGCGCCGCCGCGTCCACCAGTGACTCGCAGGCGCCGCGCCCCAGGTTGGGGGCCATGGCGTGGGCGGCGTCGCCGATGAGGACGTGGCGGCCGTGGACGTAGCTCGCCAGGGCGGGAAGGTCGTGCAGCTCGCGCCGGTCCACCCCGGTTCCGGGCAGGGCGTCCAGGACACGCGTGACCACGGGGTGCCAGCCGCCGTACAGTTCGCGCAGCAGGTCCACGTGGTCCCGGTCCTCCCGGCCCCGGAGGAGTTCCGTGCGCAGGGAGGCGAACCAGTTGGTGGTGCGTGCGTCCATCGGGGTGACCCCGAAGAGCCTGCCCCTCCCCCACGTCTCGCTGGCCACCCCCACCGGTCCGGGGGCCGTGCCCCGGTAGGCGACCGTGCCGAGCGGGCGGGGAACGGCGGCCCAGGGGAACGCGGTGCGTCGGACGAGGCTGTGGATGCCGTCGGCGCCCACCACCGCGTCGAAGGCCCCCGCACCGCGGACGTCCGCCTCGGTGACGGGCGTCCTCCAGCGCACGAGGCCGTCGGGGAGCCCGTCGAGGAGGACCGCCAGCAGGGACGAGCGGGAGATGAGGCAGGCGTTCGTGCCCCGTCGGCCGACGGACACGAGGGCACGCCCGGAGGGGTCGGCGAGCACTCCCCGGCTGGGGCGCTCAGCGCGTTCGCGGATCCGCTCGCCGAGACCGAGCCGGTCGAGCGCGGCCATGCTCCCGTGCCACAGACCCAGCGCCCCGCCGATGTCGGGCGGCGAGCCCCGGCGTTCACGGACCTCCACCTCCCAGCCCGCGCGCAGCAGTCCGCGGGCCGCCGCGAGTCCGGCGATGCCCCCTCCGACGACCAGTGCTCTTCCATGCATACCAGACATATTACTACGATCGTAGTTACACGTCACTACGAATATAGTGATCCGATGTCTCAGAACAGGATCCGTGCCCTCGACGCCGCGCTCCGCCTGCTGGGCACCCACGGGCTGCACGCCCTCACACACGGGAAGGTGGACACCGCCGCGGGACTGCCCCGGGGGTCGACCTCCAACCACTTCCGCACCCGGGCGGCACTGGTGCGCGGGGTGGTCGAACGGCTGGAGGAGAGGGACAGGGAGATCTGGGCGGCCCTCTACGACGCCTCCCTGGGAGACGTCGAGCACCTGGCCGACGCCGCGCTCGGCTTCGTGACCGAGGCGACCACGACCGACCGCGCCCTGACCGTCGCCCGCTACACCCTGGCCATGGAGGGCGCCCACAACCCCGAGGTGCGCGCCTCCTTGGCGCGGGGCTCCGAACTCGTCCACGGCTGGACCTCACGGATACTCGCCGACCTGGGAGCGGCCGATCCGGACACGGCCTCACGCACCCTGACGGCCTACGCCGAGGGGCTCATCATGCGCGGCATCACCCGGCCGGAGATCACCGAGCCACGTGAGCAGGTGCTCCGGGTGGTCCGGTGCTGCCTGGGCTGAGGCGGCCCCGGACGCGGGCCGGGCCCCGGGGCACATCGCCACCGGGGCCCGGCCGACCGCTTCCGGCCCTCCTCAGCCCTTGACGGCGCCCGAGGTCAGGCCCGCCACGATCCTGCGCTGCAGGAGCAGGGCGAAGAGGATCAACGGGATCGAGACCAGCACCGAGGCGGCCATGACCTGACCGATCGGGTTCTCGTAGCCCACCCGCTGGAAGGTGCCCACGAAGACCGGGACGGTCTGCACGTTGAGGTCGTTGGGTGCGAAGGAGAAGGCCAGCAGGAACTCATTGGTGGCGTACACGAAGGTCAGGATGGCCGCCGCGCCCACGCCCGGCGCCGCCAGCGGCGCCACCACGCGCAGGAAGGCCTGGAACGGGGTGGCCCCGTCCACCTTCGCCGACTCCTCGATCTCCCGGGGAATGCCCGCGAAGAACGTGGCGAGGATGAAGATGGCCAGCGGCAGGGTCAGTGCCACGTAGGGGATGATCATGCCCGCGTAGGAGTTGAGCAGGTTGATCCCGGTCCACTCGTTGAGCCGCAGGTACATCTGGTACATCGGGTTGACCAGGGCCACCGGCGGGAACAGCGTCGCGACCAGGGTGGCCGCCAGGAGCGCGAACTTGCCCGCCAGCGGCAGTCTGGCCAGCGCGTAGCCCGCGAGCGCGGCCACCGGGACGCAGATCAGCGTGGTCACCGAGGCCACGACCAGCGAGTTGCGCAGCGCGAACTGGAAACCCTGGTCGAAGACCTCCCGGTAGTTGCTGAGGTCGAACGGCCCCTGGAGGATGTTCGGTTCGGTGATCGCCGCCGAACCCGACCTCAGGCTGGTCATACCCATCCACAGGAACGGGAACAGGCACCACAGCAGCACCACGGCCAGGCCGAGGAGCTTGAGCGCGCCGACCACCGCCGGGTGTATCCGCCGACGCGGTCTGCGGACCGGCCTGCCGGACCTCACCGTCTCGGCCGCCATCACTTCTCCTTCCGCGCCACGTCGCCGACCATGTGGCGCCCCATCCGGCTGATGAAGAGCAGGCCGACGACCATGACGATGACGAACGTGACCGTGGACAGCGCGTTGGCGTAGCCCAGGTCCGGATCGCGGACCAGGTAGCGCTGCGCGTAGACCGACAGGGTGGCCAGCGAGTTCGAGTAGCCGGTGAACACGTACGCGAAGTCGAACATGCGCAGGGCGTCCACCGTGCGGAACAGCAGGGCCACGACGATCGCCGGGCGCAGCAGCGGCAGGGTGATGGTCCAGAACCGCTGCAGCGCGTTGGCCCCGTCCACCTTGGCGGCCTCGTAGTAGTCCTTCGGGATGGTCTGCAGGCCCGCCAACAGCAGCAGGGCCACGAACGGCGCGGTCTTCCACACGTCGGCGCTGATGATGCCCACCATCGCCCAGGTCGGATCGCGCAGCCAGTTGATGTCCGTGCCCAGGACGGAGTTCACGAATCCCGGGTTGCGGTCGAACATGTACCGCCACACCTGGGCGGCCACTGCGGTCGGGATGACCCACGGGATCAGGATGACCGCACGGGTCAGTCCGCGGCCGATGAACACCTGGTGCATGATCAGCGCGAACGCCATGCCGATGAGGAACTCCAGCGACACCGACGCGACCGTGAACACCAGCGTGTTCCAGACGGCGTCGAGGAAACCGGAGTCGGTGATGACCCGGACGTAGTTGTCGGCTCCGATGAACTCCTGGCTGAACCCCCTGATGTCGTAGAGGCTGATCACGATCGCGTAGAACACCGGGAAGAGCGCGATCAGGGCCATGAAGGCGAACGAGGGGGCGAGGAAGATCCGCCCCATCGCACGCTCACCCAGGCCGCTGGTCACACGGACTCTCTGGGTCGTCGCCATCGCCCCTACTCTTGTTCGAGCGCGTCGTCGGCCGCCTGGTCCACCGCTTCGAGGGCCGGCCCGGCCTCGCCCTGTCCCCGGAAGGCCGGGTGCAGGTTGTCCTGGATGGCCAGTGACAGCGAGTTGTAACCGGGCACCGGCGGGCGGGCGTGGGCCTGCGAGAGGATCTCGCCGAGCATCTCGAAGTTGGGGTCCTCGGCGTTCTCGTAGGCGCTGAGCATGGTCGGCGGCAGGCTGTGCTGGGCCAGGATGTCCTGGGCCCCGGGGTCGGTGGCGGCCCACGCGACGAACTCGCGGGCCAGCTCCTTGTTCTCGCTCAGGGTGCTGACCGCGTTGTTGAGCCCGCCCAGGGCGCTGGTGGTGCCCTCGCCGCCGAAGGTGGGCATCGGGGCGACGGCGAACTCGTCGGCGACCGCGCTCTCCTCGTCGCCCTCACCCGCCAGGAGCGGGACGGCGTAGGGCCAGTTGCGCATGTAGACGGCCTCGCCCGCCTGGAACAGGGCACGCGCGTCGTCCTCGACCATGGAGTCGAAGCCGTCGGCGTAGAAGCCGCTGTCGTAGGCCTCGGTCATGAAGTCGAGGGCGGTGGTGGCGGCGTCGCCCTCCAGGAAGGTGCTCTGTTCCTGTGCGTCGTCGAACAGCTGGCCGTCCGCGGACCAGAACAGCTCCAGGTAGTTGACGACGAAGCCCTCGTACTGGTCGCCCTGGCCGACGTAGGCGGAGATGCCCTCCTCCTCGGCGGCCGCCATACCGGTCTCGTAGAGCTCGTCCCAGGTGCTGGGCGGCTCCTCGACGAGGTCGGTGCGGTAGTAGAGGAACGCGCCGTTGGAGGAGTAGGGCAGCGCGTAGAGCTCCTGCTGCCACTGGGCGCTGTCGAGGGAGCCCTCGAGGCTGACCCCCTCGACCTCTCCCCGCAGGTCCTCCAGGCTCTCGACGTAGCCGAACTCGGCGAACTCACCGGTCCAGATGACGTCGAGACCCAGGACGTCGAACTCCCCGGCCTGGTTCTGCAGGTCCTGGAACATCGCCTGGCGCTGCTCGTCGGCGGTGGGGGCCAGGAAGAAGACCTCGACCTGCTTGTCGGGGTTGTTCTCGTTCCACAGGCGGGCGACCTCCTCGTGGATGGCGCGGTCGGCTCCCGTGACCGCCCAGACGAACTGCGGGTCGTCGGCGATACCCGCGGGCTCGCCGCCCTCGCCCGAGGTCTCCTCCCCCGGAGGCTGGCCGCACGCTGTGGCCAGGGTGAGGCCCAGGGCGGCGAGACCGGCGGCGCAGGCGCGTACCGCGTATCCCTTCGGACGTGAAAGCACTGGCATGGCTCTCTCCTTCCGCGCCGGGGACCGCCCTGGCGCGCGCATCGAGTGTGTCCTGGTTCATCCCCGAGGTGGTGTGCAAACGATGCCACCGGCCATGTGACGTAGTCAACAGAGAAAGCGTCTCGCGCTACGTCACGCGGGTGGAAGAACAGTGAGCCGCCGGTTCACTCCCATGAAAACGTTGCCATAACCCGGGTCGCACTCCTACCGTGGAAAGCATGTCCAGCCAACCCGCGAGCATGCGGGACGTCGCCGATCGCGCGGGGGTCTCCCTCTCGACGGTCTCCCGTGTGCTGCGCGGCGCCCCCGGAGTCGCCCCCGAGGTCCGGCACCGCGTCCAGCGGGCAGCGGACGAACTCTCCTACGTGGTCTCGCGCAACGCCTCCGGACTGGTCACCGGGCGCACCGGGCGGGTCGCGGTGGTCGTGCCCTTCCTGCAGCCGTGGTACTTCGGCGTGGCCCTGGCCGGGATCAGCGACGCCCTGCGCGAGGCCGACCTGGACATGCTCGTCTACCAGGTCGGCGAGACGCGCGCGCGCCAGGGGTGGACGCGCTCGCTACCGCTGCGGCGCAACACCGACGCCGTGGTCACCGTCTCCATGGACCTGTCCGAGGAGGAGTGCCGCCGCCTGGACGACGTGGGCGTGCCGATGGTGCTGGTCGGCCAGTGCGTGCCGCGGCGGGCCAGTGTGTACATCGACGACCGTGCGGGCGCGGCCGGGGCCACCCGGCACCTGCTCAACCTGGGGCACACGCGCGTGGCCTACATCGGTTCGCGGACCGAGGAGTGGTTCAGCACCAGTTCGCGGCACCGGCTGGAGGGGTACGGGGCCGCCATGGCCGACGCGGGGCTGTCCCCGTGGAGCGTGGTCAGGTCCCCGGGACACGAGGGCGGCGGACTCGCCATGGGAGAACTGCTGTCGGACCACGACCCGCCCACGGCCGTGCTCGCCGAGTTCGACTCCATCGCGCTGGGCGCGTACCGCACGCTGCGCCGTTCCGGTGTGCGCGTACCCGACTCCGTCTCGCTCATGGGGTTCGACAACCACGAGGCCGCGTCGGTGCTGGACCTGACCACCGTCGACCAGGCGCCCTACGACACCGGACTGGCGGCGGGCCGGCTCACCGTGGACATCCTCACCGGAACCGCGCGCGACGACGTCCAGTTGGAGATGCCCACGCAGCTCATCCTGAGGCAGTCCACCGCCGCACCCCGGGGCACACGCGGCCTGTCCTGGTGAACCACGGCGGCGAGGGCCCGGGGGTGGGGGCTCCGGCATCCGACGCAGGCACCCGACCATCCGATCACCCGACTCCCGGGAGGGAACTCATCATGCAGCAGTGGTGGCGCGACGCGGTCCTGTACCAGGTCTATCCGCGCAGCTTCGCCGACGCCGACGGCGACGGGACCGGCGACATCGCGGGGATCACCTCGCGGCTGGACCACGTGGCCGACCTGGGCGCGGACGGGATCTGGCTGTCTCCGTTCTACACCTCCCCGTGGACGGACGGCGGGTACGACGTGGCCGACTTCCGGAACGTGGACCCACGCCTGGGCACCCTGGCGGACTTCGACGCGATGGTGGAGGCCGCGCACGCGCGGGGCCTGCGGGTGATGATCGACATCGTGCCCAACCACACCTCCGAGGAGCACCCGTGGTTCGAGGAGGCTCTGGCGGCGGGGCCCGGGTCACCCGAGCGCGGACTGTACGTGTTCCGCGACGGGCGGGGGGAGCACGGGGAGCTGCCGCCGACCAACTGGCGGTCCACGTTCGGCGGTCCGGCGTGGAGCCGCACGGCCGACGGGCAGTGGTACCTGCACCTGTTCGCCCCCGAGCAGCCGGACCTGAACTGGGACGACGAGCGGGTGCGCGAGGAGTTCCGCGGCATCCTGCGGTTCTGGAGCGGGCGCGGGGTGGACGGCTTCCGGATCGACGTGGCGTACGCGCTGGTCAAGGACATGAGTGAGCCGCTGCGCGACCTGGTGCTGGTGGAGGGCGGTCGCTTCGAGGACATCGCGGCCAACCCGGACCATCCGTTCCTGGACCGCCCCGGGGTGCACGAGGTGTACCGGGACTGGCGACGCGTGCTGGCCGAGTTCGATCCGCCCAGGGCCACGGTGGGCGAGGTGTGGCTGCCCAGTGACCGGCGGGTGCTGTACACGCGTCCGGACGAGCTGGACCAGGCGTTCAACTTCGACTTCCTGCGGACGGCGTGGGAGGCCGACGCCTACCGCGGGGTGATCGACTCCTCGATCGCCGACGCCGCGCGGGTGGGCACGGTGCCCACGTGGGTGATCGGCAACCACGACGTGGTGCGCCCGGTGTCGGTGCTGGGGCTGCCCGCGGGGACCGACCAGGGCGCGTGGCTGCTCAGCGGCGGCCACGATCCTGAGCCGGACCTGGAACTGGGCACGCGGCGGGCACGGGCGCTGGCACTGCTGGAGCTGGCACTGCCGGGGTCGGCGTACGTGTACCAGGGCGAGGAGCTGGGGCTGCCGGAGGTGGCGGACCTGCCCACGGAGGCGTTGGAGGACCCGCGCTGGTTGCGCAGCGGGCACACCGACAAGGGCCGGGACGGGTGTCGGGTGCCGCTGCCGTGGACGGTGGGGGGCGCGTCGTACGGATTCGGCGGAGACCGGGGAGAGGCCGGGCGTTCCGGGCGGGCCCCGTGGCTGCCCCAGCCCGAGGGGTGGGGCCGGTGGTCGGTGGAGGCCGAGTCCGGTGACCCGGAGTCGGTGCTCAGCCTGTACCGCCTGGCTCTGGCACACCGGCGGGGGTTCGCCGCGGACGAGGTGCTGACCTGGGACGACAGGCTGAACCGGGGGCCGGTGCTCGCGTTCTGGCGGGGCGCGGACGTGCTGGTACTGGTCAACACGGGAGAGGAGGCCGTGGAACTGCCCTCGGGAGAGGTACTGGTGGCCAGCGCGGAGCCGGACGGCGGCGGCCTGCCGGGGAACGCGGCGGTGTGGCTGCGCCGGTGAGACCGTCCCGCCGGGGTTGTGCGGGTTCGGGCACACCCTTATTCTATTCATCACTAGAATACTGGACAACCAGGGCACCGAAGAGGCGAGGAACCCCATGGCCGCCACACCCACCGCGTCCGGCGGGATCACCGACTACTGGGTCTGCCGCACCTGCGGCGCCAACCGGGCGCCCTCCGGCACCGCTCCCGCCGACTGCCCGATCTGCGAGGACGACCGCCAGTGGGTGCCCCGGGACGGGCACCACTGGGCCACCCGCGAGGAGTTGGCCGCGGAGGGCCACCGGACCGTGCTCCGGCCGGTGGAGAAGTCCGTCGTGGGCATCGGCGTCGAACCCGGGATCGGTGTGGGCCACCGGGGCGTCCTGGTGCGGACCGAGGCGGGCAACCTGCTGTGGGATCCGCCCGGCTTCCTCGACCAGGACGCCGTGGCCGAGGTCGAACGGCTCGGCGGTGTCGCCGTCGTCGCGTCGAGCCATCCGCACATGTACGGCTCCGCCGTGGAGTGGGCCGACCTGTTCGGAGCCGAGGTCCTCCTGCCCGAGGCGGACGCGCACTGGCTGCAGCGGCCGAGCGGGCGGGTGCGCACCTGGAGCGGGGAGCACCGGCCCCTGCCGGGGACGGTGATCGTCCAGACCGGCGGCCACTTCCCCGGCAGCGCGGTCCTGCACCTGGACGAGGGGGCCGGCGTGCTGTTCACCGGCGACACGGTCATGGTCACCCCCGGCGGGGACCACCTCACCTTCCTCTACAGCGCGCCGAACCGCCTCCCGCTGCCCGAGCGCCTGGTGCGCCGCGTGGTCGCCTCCGTGGACCACCTGGACTTCGACCGGATCCACGGTGGGTGGTGGGAGCCCAGCATCGGGGCCGGGGCCAAGGAACTCCTCGCACGCGACGCCGAGCGCTACATCCGCTTCCTCAACGGAGACCTCCCCGACTATGACTGACTTTCCCGAGGCACCGATCTACGAGCACCTGGCCCGCCTGGGCAAGGTGCTGTCCGCCCCGGTGCGGCTTCGACTGCTCGACCTTCTCGACCAGGGCGAGTGCACCGTCGAGGAACTGGCCCAGCGGGGCGGGATGCCGCTGAAGAACACCTCCTCACACCTGCAGCAGCTGCGCGCGGCGGGGCTGGTGGCCACCCGGAGGGAGGGCACCCGGATCCACTACTCCCTGCGCGACCGGGAGGTCTCCCGGTTCCTGGGAGGGTTCCAGGAGTTCGCCGAGGAGCGCACGAGCGACCTGCGCGCGGAGATCGAGGAGCACCTGGGCAGGGACGAGGCGGTCGGCGCGGTCACCGGGCCCGAACTGGAGGAGCTGCTCCGCGACGGGGAGGTCGTGCTGGTGGACCTGCGCTCACCGGAGGAGTACGAGGAGGACCACGTGCCCGGCGCTGTGTCGATCCCCTCGCGCCAGCTGGAGGAGCGCCTGGACGAGCTGCCGTGGGACGTGACGATCGTGGCCTACTGCCAGGGACCGTACTGCGTGGTCTCGCCCCGCGCCGTCCGCATGCTCAACGGCACGGGACGCCAGGCGCGCAGTCTCAGGGGTGGCTACGTCCACTGGAAGCGTCGGCGGGACACCGCCTGACCCCCGCCCGGCCACAGCCGGGAAGAAGGACCACCCCGGCCGCGAGCGCGCCGCGAGACGCGACGGCCGAAGGCCGAGCGGCGCACCGGGGGGCCTGGGGGCCGCCCCCCAAAGAAACAGGCCCGCGGGGAAGGCGGACCAAGTCCACCGACCACACGGGCCTCAACGTGGAGCTATGGGGATTCGAACCCCAGACCTCCTCCATGCCATGGAGGCGCGCTACCAGCTGCGCCATAGCCCCGTAAGGGAGCCGATCGGACCTGTGCGGTCCTGCCGACTCCCTGCACCCTAGCGGAATCCGGCGCGAACGTCGAAACGGTTACGCGTCGTCGCTGAGCACCACCGGCTCGGGCAGGCTGGCCGCGTTGTGCTCCATCAGCCGCCAGTGGTCCCGACGCCGCTGGACCACCGACCAGCAGCAGTTGCTGATCGGTCCCAGGACCTCGCGCTGTTCGTCGGGGATCCCGAGCATCCGGGCGATCCCCACCCGCAGGGCGGCACCGTGGCTGACCACCACGAGCAGTCCCCCGGACGGGGTCTTACCCAGTCCGCGCTCGATGGCGGCGTGCATCCGGTCACCGACCTCGGCGATGTCCTCACCGTCGGGAATGTCCATCCGGGCGTGCTCGACCGGCCAGCGCTCGGACAGCTCCGCCCCGGTCAGCCCCTGCCAGGACCCGCCGAAGCGCTCGCGCAGCCCCTTGTCGAACTCCACCCGCACGCCCGAGGCGCGGGACAGGTATCCGGCCGTGTCGGCGGCCCTTCTCAGGTCGGAGGCGACGATGACGTCCGGGTTCATGGAGGCGAGCAGCTCTCCCGCCCGTCTGGCCTGGGCGTGGCCGATCGGGTCGAGTTCGATGTCGGTCTGCCCCTGGAAGCGGTTCTCCACGTTCCAGGCCGTACGTCCGTGCCGCCAGAACAGCACACGAGGCGCGTCACTCACGTGGTTGTGTCTCTCCGCTCGGAGTTTCGTCGAGATGGTGCCGGTGTTACTGCTCGTCCAGAGGAGTACGCTCGGCGCCGCGTGCGTTCTCGGGGAGGTCGATCTCGGGGCAGTCCTTCCACAGCCGTTCGAGGCCGTAGTACCCGCGCTCCTCCTCATGCTGGATGTGCACGACGATGTCGGCGTAGTCCAGCAGCACCCAGCGCCCGTCGCGCTCGCCCTCGCGGCGGACCGGCTTGGCACCGGTCTGGATGCGGAGCTGGTCCTCGACCTCGTCGACGATCGAGCGGATCTGCCGGTCGCTGGGCGCCGAACACAGCACGAAGGCCTCGGTGATGACCAGCTGCTCGCTGACGTCGTAGGCGATGATCTCCTGGGCGAGCTTGTCGGAGGCGGCCTCTGCCGCGACCTTGACCAGCTCCAGCGCCCTGTCGGTGGCTGTCACGTTGTGCTTGCTGCCTTTCAGCTCTCTCGGTAGAGCCCGGTTTTGTTGATGTAGCGGACGATGCCGTCGGGCACCAGGTACCAGATGGGCTCGCCCTTGCGGACCCGCTCCCGGCACTCGGTCGAGGAGATGGCCAGCGCGGGGACCTCCATCAGGGAGACCTTGCCCTCGGGCAGCCCGGGATCACTGAGATGGTGACCGGGACGGTTACAGCCTACGAAATGCGCGAGCTCGAACAGTTCGTCGACGTTGTGCCAGCTCAGGATGGCACCCAGCGCGTCGGCCCCGGTGATGAAGTACAGCTCGACCCCGGGTCCGTACTTGGAGCGCATCTCGCGCAGTGTGTCGAGGGTGTAGGTGGGCCCGGAGCGGTCGATCTCCACGCGGTCCACCCGGAACTGGGGGTTCTCGGCGGTCGCGATGACCGTCATCAGGTAGCGGTCCTCGGAGGGGGTGACCTTGGCCAGGTCCTTCTGCCAGGGCTGGCCGGTGGGGACGAACACCACCTCGTCGAGCTCGAAGAAGTGCGCGACCTCGCTGGCCGCCACGAGGTGCCCGTGGTGGATGGGGTCGAAGGTGCCACCCATGATGCCGACCTTGGTCGGGACGGTTCCTCCCCGCGTGGGGGACCCTCCGCTCCGGGGGGCGTCGGAAGCTTCGTGCGCCACTGTGCGCTCCGTTTCGCCTTGGACGTTGCCGTTGCCGGGACCGGCCAACCGAGAGTAGCCGACACTGGACACCGACACTGTCCCCTTCCTCCCCGTTCGCCCCTTGCGCTGGGGCGACGGGCACCACGAAAGGTGCTTTCCCGGGCGTGTCCCCGACGCCTGGAAATCGCGTCATATCTCGTTCGGGAAACCGTGGCCAAGCACCACCCCGGCACATAGCATGCCGATATGGCCAACACACCAGACCGCGTTCGCGTCCGGCTCCCCGAGATCTCACCCCGCGCCTACGAGCATCCCGCCGACCGCGGTGCCCTGGTGGCGCTGCGCTCGCTGCGCGGGTTCGACGAGGTGTTCAAGCGCCTGTCGGGACTGTTCAACGAACGAGCCCTGCGACTGATGTTCCTCTCCAGTGCCGTCCGGGTCGGCCCCACCCAGTTCCCGCACGTGTATGACTACGTGCGCGACGCCGCCTACGTCCTGGACCTGGACGAGGTGCCCGAGCTGTACATCCAGATGAACCCCAAGCCGAACGCCATGGCGATCGGCAGCCAGCGGCCGTTCATCGTGATGACCACGGGCCTGTTCGACCTGCTGGACGCCGAGGAGCAGCGCTTCGTCGTCGGTCACGAGGTCGGCCACATCCTCAGCGGCCACGCCGTGTACCGCACCATGCTGCTGGCCCTGATCCGCCTGGCCGCCCGCGTGGCGTGGGTGCCGCTGGGCTTCATCGGCATCCAGGCCATCGTCGCCGCGCTGGAGGAGTGGTACCGCAAGTCCGAGCTGTCCTGCGACCGCGCCGGAGTCCTCGCCAGCCAGAACCCCGAGGCGGGCAAGCGCGCCCTGATGAAGCTGGCGGGCGGCTCCAGACTCGTGGAGATGAACCCCGACGCGTTCCTGGAGCAGGCCCGTGACTACGAGTCCGGGGGCGACGCCCGCGACAGCCTGCTCAAGATGGTCAGCCTGATGGGTCAGACCCACCCGTTCGCGGTGGTGCGCCTGGCCGAGCTGCACCGGTGGGTCGAGAACGGCTCCTACCAGCGCATCGTCAACGGCGACTACCCGCGCCGTTCCTCCGACCGCGACGCGAAGGTCGGTGAGGAGGCGCGCAGGGCCGCCGACTCCTACAAGGAGGCGTGGGAGCGCTCGGGCGACCCGCTGCTGGGCACCCTGCGCGACGTCGCGGGCAGCGCGGCCAACGCGGGCGGCAGGATCTTCGACACCGTCGCCGACCGGTGGCGCAACGGCTCCTCCCGCGGCGGCCAGGGGTCCAACGGTTCCTCCTGACATCGCGCCGCGGCGGTGCGGTGGCCCGGTACCGAGGGAGGCGGTCCGCACCGGCGGAGCGCCTCCCCCTTCCGCCGTGTGCGCGGACTCCGGGATCAGCGCGGTTCGGACAGGTACCCGCGAACCCGTTGCCAGGCGGCGTGGGCCGGGTCGATGACCGCGAAGTGGTCGGCCCCGGCCACCTCGCGGTAGTCCACGTCTTCCCCGGCCGCGCGTGCGGCGGCCACATAGTCGCGGCTGTGCTCGACGGGGACGCGCTGGTCGGCGTCGCCGTGCACGACCAACTGGGGCACGCCGAGCGGCACGCGCCGCACCGGTGAACTGTCGGAGTACAGCGCCGCGGAGGGATCCTGGCCGAGGAACGGCCCGACCGCGCCCTCGCCGAGGCCCGCCCCGGCACAGCGCTCCAGGTCGGTGACGGGTGCGAGGGCCACCACGGCGGTCACGGGCGTTCTCTCGTCGAGCGCGTTGAGCAGGGCCAGGTGCCCGCCCGCGGAGTGCCCGACGGACACCACACGGGACAGGTCGTAGCGCCCGGACCCGCGAGCGGCCGCCACGGTGAGGAACTCCAGGGCCCGTCCGACGTCGTCCAGGGTCTGTGGCCAGCCCCCGCCGTCGCCGCCGGTGCGTCGGTACTCCACGTTCCACACCGCCCATCCGGTGGCGGCCAGGTCACGGGCCAGCGGATCCATGAGGCCGGCGTCGAACCGGTCGCGCCACCAGCCGCCGTGCAACAGCACCGCGACGGGCGCGGGCCCGCCCGTGCCGCCCACCGGGTCCCACAGGTGCACGTTCTGGCTGGGGTGGTCGCCGTAGGCCACGGTGGTCGGCACGTGTCTCTCCTCGTCCTCGGGCTCGCTGTCCGCGGACCGTAACAGGTCGCCCCGCTTCCGGCCCTCGGTGACGGGCTTGACCGGGTCTAGAAGGCGGGACCGGCGGCCATGGCGTCGTCGATGGTCTCGGCGCGGGCCTCCTCGACCTCCTTCACGAGACCGTCCTCGTGGGCCTCGAACTCTTCGACCACGGTGGCGGAGAAGCTGCGCAGGGCGATCTCCTCGGTGAGAATGTCGCCGCGGACGCGGTTGTGGTCGCCGACCTGGGCGGTCGGGGTGTTGCCGGAGGTGACCAGGTCACCGCCGACGATGTTGTTGTCGACGTAGACGCCGCCGTTGACACCGGTGACGCTCAGGTCGCCGTCGACGTAGTTGACGGAGGAGCAGAAGCCCTCCTCCTCACCGGCGCCGACCGCGACCGGTCCGGAACCACCGGTGTAGGCCGCCGCGCCGATGACCTCGCTGTCGCAGAGGATGCCGCCGCTGGCCGGGTCGGTGACGGACAGGTCGCCGCGCACCACGGAGTCGTAGATGTCGGCGTACTCGACGCCGTCGGCCTTGAACACGCCGTTGACGCGGGAGCCGGAGACGTAGACGGAGCCGACCTCGGCGTTGACGCTGCGGACGGAGGAGTCGACCACGTAGGCGAAGCCGTCGGTGTTGCCGCCCTCCACCGGGACGGTGCGCAGGGCGGCACCGGCCGAACTGCCCTCCATGTAGGTGCCGTAGGAACCGCGGTTGACCACGCGGTCACTGATGGAGCTCTCCTCGGCGTCGAAGTAGCCGTCCTTCTGGACGGTCACCCTGCCCTCGACCTCGCCGCCGACGATGTGCAGGTTGGCGCCCGTGCGGACGGTGACGTCGCCCTGGACGACGGTGCCGTCCAGGAAGCAGCTCTCGCCGGCGGGGACCGCGAGGTCCGTGGGCAGGGTGATCGCACCGCCGTGGCCCGAGCAGAGGGTGACGAGGTCCGCCTGGGCGGGAGAGGCCGCCATCGTGGCACCGCCGATGGCCAGGGCGGTCGTGGCGATGGCCGCGACCTTGCTCCGGAGCTTCATATGGGGGATTTCCTTTCGTCGTGACCGTGGGGACTGGCGCTCCGAGTGGGCTCAGGAGCGCCGTGAGACACCACAGTGAAAGTATCGCCCGAACTTCGCTTTGTGAATACTCCCGGGACGAAGATTCGCTTTTGTCCAGGTTGCCGGAAGGAAAACGTTCCAGGCGCCAACCGGAACACGAATCCTCCTCACCGCTTCCTCGTACCGGTCCTCGCGTACGCGGGCCGCCCGTCGGTGCGGACGGCCCTTCCGACCCCGTTACCGGAGATGGCCGTCACCGGTGACCACGTACTTGGTGGAGGTCATCTCGGTGAGGCCCATAGGCCCTCTGGCGTGCAGTTTCTGAGTGGAAATACCAATTTCGGCACCGAAGCCGAATTCGCCGCCGTCGGTGAATCTCGTGGAGGCGTTGACCATGACCGCGGCGGAGTCGACCCGGGAGACGAAGTACCGGGAGGCCTTCAGCGAGTCGGTGACGATCGCCTCGGTGTGCTGGGTGGAGTACCTGCGGATGTGCGCGAGTGCCTCGTCGATGGTGGACACCACGCGCACGGACAGGTCCATGGCCAGGTACTCGGTCGCCCAGTCCTCCTCGGTGGCCTCCACCACGGTGGCCCCGGTCCGGTGCGCGGCGGCGACCTCCAGCACCCGCGGGTCGCCGTGCACGGTCACTCCGTGCTCGGCCAGCGACTCCAGGACGCGCGGCAGGAACACCCCGGCCACCGCCTCGTGCACCAGCAGGGTCTCGGCGGAGTTGCACACCGAGCAGCGCTGCGCCTTGGCGTTGGTGGCGATGGCCACGGCCTTGTCGAGGTCGGCCTCGGCGTCCACGTAGACGTGGCACAGGCCCTCGCCGGTCTCGATGACCGGAACGGTGGAGTCGCGGACCACGGCCTGGATGAGGGAGCCGCCGCCGCGCGGGATGAGCACGTCCACCAGACCGCGCGCACGCATGAGCGCGGTGGAGGACTCGCGGGTGCGCCCGGGCACCATCTGGATGGCGTCCACGGGGACGCCGGTGCCCGCCAGGGCGTCCCGGAGGACCTCGACGATGGCGGTATTGGAGGCGTAGGCCGAGGAGGAGCCGCGCAGCAGGGCGGCGTTGCCGCTCTTGAGGCACAGGGCGGCGGCGTCCACGGTGACGTTGGGACGGCCCTCGTAGATGATGCCGATGACACCGAGCGGCACCCGGATCTGGCGCAGGTCCAGGCCGTTGGGCAGCACGGAGCCGCGCACGGACTCGCCCACCGGGTCGGGCAGTTCGACGATTTCGCGTACGGCGTCGGCGATGGCCTCGATCCGCTGCGGGGTGAGGGTGAGCCGGTCGATCATGGCCGGGTCGGTGCCGTCCTGGCGTGCCCGCTCCACGTCCTCGGCGTTGGCCGCGGTGATCTCCTCGGCTCGCTTGACCAGGGCGTCGGCGATCGCCAGCAGCGCCGTGTCCTTCACCGCCCGGCTGAGCGGGGCGAGGTCGGCCGCGGCGTCCCTGGCGCGCTCCGCCACGGCGTGGACCTCGCGCTCGATGTCGCTCATGGTGCTCTCTCTTTGTTGGGAGGCCATCCCGGAGTACCCGCCCTGCGGCGTCGGAGGACGTCAGGGATACGCACCGGGGTGAACACCTCCAGCGTATAGCGCCGTGCGTCCGGGAACACGGTCGTCCACAGGCCGCGACGACCGCTTCGCGTATCCGCCCGTGTTCGTCCGCGCCACCGGGACCGGGCCCCGGCCGAGAGGGCTCCCGGGCCGCGCCGGCCCCGGCCGCCGGCGCGGCCCGGGAGCCCTCTCCGGGTCAGCGCCAGCCGTAACGGGAGCGCAGGACCGCCGCGACCCTCCAGAACAGGTCCTCGTCCATGACCGCGGCCTCGCGGCGGATGCCGTCCTCGTCGAACTCGAAGAGCCGGTCCACCCGTACGTAGGAGTCGCGCTGCTCACGGTCCCAGGGGCCCGAGCCGATCGGCAGCCAGTCCTGGACCTCCCAGCCGTCGGGGCGCCGCGAGGACAGCATCAGGCCGTGCAGGAGCCCGTCGCGGCGGCCGACCACCAGCAGCGGGCGGTCCTTGCCCCGGCCCGGATCCTCCTCGTAGGGCACCCACGTCCACACGATCTCGCCCGCGTCGGCGAGGCCGTCGCGCTCGGGCGCGTAGACGAGCGTGGTCGCGTTTCGGACGGTGGGGATCTCGCGGACCTCGCCGTGCTGGGGATGGTCGTCGCTTCGGCTCATCGTTTCGCTCACGCCCGAATCCTAGGCCGTGGTCGCGGAAACGCCACCCGGGCCCTCCGTCCTGCGGGCCTCCTCAGCGCACCGCGAGCAGGGCCTCCAGCGCGCGGACGCAGTGGGCGACCTCCTCCCGCAGGGGGCGGGCACGGCCCTCCTCCGGGACGGCCGACCAGCGCAGCGCCCGGTCCTCCACGTAGGCGATCCACCCGTGTGCGACGGGCAGCGCGTCCCCGTCCAGGCCCAGGACCGCCAGGGCGCGCTCGGCCATGGCCAGGCGCAGGTCCTCCACGTGCTCCCCGCCCAGGCCCACGGCCCCGCTGCCGAAGACCAGCGCCAGGTACGACTCGCGGCGCCGGTCGACCTGCCCGTAGTAGCGGGCCACGAACTGCGCGACCGCCTCGCTGGGGGAGAGCCCCTCGTCGGGGGCGGTGTTGCGCACGATCCGGCGCCCCGCGGCGGCCACGACGGCGTCGTGGAAGGCGGTCTTGTTCGGGAAGTAGTGGAACAGCAGCCCCCGGGAGATGCCCGCCTCCCTGGCCACCTCGTCGATGGGCAGCTCCTGGATGGGCTTCTCCACCAGCATCCGCAGCCCGATCCCGACCAGCTGGCGCCGGCGTTCGTCCTGGGTCATCCGCGTACGTCGCGGCGCTCGGTCGCTCACACTATTGAGCATTGCTCAATAAGGACGTAGTGTCAACGGCATGGACTTCGCACGGCGTCCCCTCCCCTCCTGGACGCGCTCCGCGGCAGGACCCGGGGACAGCACGAGAGACAGCACGGAGAAGCACACATGAGCAAGGGAACGATCCTCATCACCGGTGCCAGCGCCGGCCTCGGAGCCGAGATGGCGCGCCAGTTCGCGGCGCTCGGCTACGACCTGGGACTGTGCGCGCGGCGTACCGAGAAGATGGAGGCCCTGCGCGAGGAGATCACCGCGGCCCACCCCGACCGCCGGGTGGAACTGCGGGCGCTGGACGTCACCGACGACGAGGCCGTGTTCGGGGCCTTCAGGGAACTGACCGCGGCCCTCGGCACCGTGGACCGGGTGATCGTCAACGCCGGGCTCGGCAAGGGCGCCGCCCTGGGCAAGGGGCGCTACGACGCCAACCGCCAGACCGCGATGACCAACTTCGTGGGCGCCCTGGCCCAGTCGGAGGCGGCCATGGAGATCTTCCGCGCCCAGGGGCACGGCCACCTGGTGATGATCTCGTCGATGTCGGCGCTGCGCGGCATGCGCAAGGCCATGACCGTCTACGCCGCCACCAAGGCCGGTGTGGCCGCCATCGCCGAGGGCCTGCGCTCGGAGCGGGTGCCCGGCCTGGACGTGTCCGTGATCTACCCGGGCTACATCCGCTCGGAGATGAACGAGCACGTGCAGCAGAGGACCAGGTTCATGGTGGATACGGAGACCGGTGTGCGCTCGATGGTCGCCGCGATCGAGAAGCGCAGGGTGAGGGCGTACGTGCCCGCGTGGCCGTGGGCACCGATCGGCTTCGCGATGAAGCGGCTTCCCCTGTCGGCGGTCAGGAAGATGACGTAGGGCTCCGGGCGTCCCGGGCTCCGGCGCTCAGAGCTCCTGGACGGTGCCGATGATCCGCGCCCGCGCCCTGCTGCCCTCGGGGACCGGGACCAGCGGGTAGACGTGGAAGGCTCCCGCCTCCTCGTGCAACTCCGCCGCACCCCCGGCCTCGGCGATCATCGCGTGCAGGCGGCGGGTGTCGGGAAGGAACACGTCGTGGGTGCCGATGTAGAGGTCCACGGGCGGCAGCCCCGAGAGCACGCCGTTGACGGGGCTGAGCCGGGGGGCCGCCAGGTGCTCCCCGCCCGCCCAGGCTCTGGCGGCCTCCTTCAACCCGACCGGGCTGAGCCAGGGGTCGTCCCCCTCCACCTCGACGATGTCGGGGTTGGACATGGTCAGGTCCACCCACGGGGAGACCAGGATCAGCCGCGCGGGCCGGGGCAGGTCCACCTCGGGCAGTGTCTGCGCGAGGGCGAGCGCCAGCCCGGCTCCTGCCGAGTCACCGGCGAAAACGGTCCGGCCGGCGTCGACGTGCTCCAGGAGCTCCCGGTACACGGCCTGGAGGAATCCGAAGGCCTCCCGATAGGTGTGCCGCGGCGCCAACCCGTAGAGGGGGACCTCCACCCGGCAGCCCGCGTCCGCCATCCGGGAGATCAGTACCCAGTGCCACGGCGAGATCTCGCTGATGTAGGTGCCTCCGTGCACGTACAGCACGGCCTTGTCCGGCCGCCCTTCCCGGGGCAGGACCGTGTAACTGTCGAAGTCCCCCACCGCGCGCCGGGTGATCCCGTGCCGTTTGGCGACCCAGGCCGGGGGCGCGGGGTCGTCCTTGGGCTCGCTGATGCGCTGTCGCGCGCCCTCCACGGTCTCCATCGGACGCTTGCGCGCCACGCGGAACGCCAACGACAGCACACGTGCCACCAGACTCGGCATGGGTGTCACCCTCTTCCTCGGAAGGTCCTGTGGTGAACCCTTCCACAAGCGCATGACAGGGCGGTGGAGGGGCTTCGCGTCCGGCGGTCGGGGTCGGGGGCCCGGCCCCGCCGACCGGTCGGTCCGAACGGACCGGGAGGAGCGTGCCCTCCGGCGCCGGGTCCGTCAGCAGGACTCGCGGAGGTGGCCCGCCTCACCAGGGATGAGCAGGTCGCGGTCGCGCAGGATGGTGCGGGGCGGCGTGCCCGGAGCGCCGCAGACCTCCGCGAGGGCGGAACCGAGTGTGTCTGGGTACTCGACCGCGAGGACGCCTTCACCGTAGGCGTCGGTGTAGGCGCCGCACTCGTCGAAGGCCACGCACTCCTCGGCCACGGCGAAGTCGAATCCCGTCTCCTCCCGTGCCCGGCCGGTGATCTCGGCGGCGTTCTTCTGGGCCGCGGCCAGCCCCCGGTCGTGGGCGGCGGCGACCAGCTCGGCGGCCAGGGCCAGGTTGTCCTCCGCGGTCAGTGCCCCGCCCGAGCGATCGAAGGAGTCCAGGTTATCGAACTCCACGGCGTCGAAGCCCCGCTCGGCGCAGGTGGCGACGGCCTCCCCCACCACGCGGACGATCTCCTCCCGCGTGTCGGCGGAGGAGGTGTCCAGCAGCATCTCGTCCGGCCACCCCGGGTCGGCGACGGGATCGCCGTCGGCGTCGCGCAGGACCAGGCCGGGGTGTTCGGAGAGCCAGCGGTCCCGGTCCTGGGGCTGGGTCTGGAAGCCGTTGACGTAGCAGACGGAGTACAGGCCCGCGACGGGGTCGCCGGTGGAGTCGCGGACCACCGTGGCCACGTCCGGGGCGGGGGCGTACCCGCCGCCGAGCTGGTAGTCGAACGGGCCGTCCGGCGGGGGCTCCGGCGCCGGGAGGGCGGCGGACGCGCACCCCGCGCACAGGGCGGCGGCGAGGACCGCCACGGCCGAACGTGCCCCGAAGGCCCCGGCCGGTCGGCCCCGCCGCCCGTGCCCGCCCGGCGGGAGGGCCGGGAACGCCCTAGAGCACAACGAGGTCGTCCCTGTGCACCAGTTCCCGCTCGTAGGAGGGCCCCATCTCCCGGGCCAGCCACCGGGTGGACCGCCCCATCAGGTCGGGCACCTCGGCCGCGTCGTAGTTGACCAGTCCGCGCGCGACCACGCCGCCCCGCTCGTCGCACAGGTCCACCGGGTCGCCCGCGCTGAAGTCGCCGGCCACCCTCACCACACCGGCGGGCAGCAGGGACGCCTTCTCCCGCACCACCGCCGCGACCGCGCCGGGGTCCAGGACCAGGCTGCCCCGTCCGGCGGTGGCGTGCGCCAGCCACAGTTGGCGTGCGGAGGGGCGCCGCCCGCCGCCCGGGGAGAACAGGGTGCCCACGCGGTCGCCCTCCAGCGCGGCGCGGGCGTTGGCCGCGGAGGTCAGCACGGTGTGCACCCCCGCCTCGGTGGCGATCCGCGCGGACGCCACCTTCGTGACCATTCCACCGGTGCCCACGCCCCGCTTTCCCGTGCTGCCGATGTCGATCCCGTCCAGGTCGGCCGGGCCGCGCACCAGGCTGACCACCGACGACTCCGGCGCGGAGGGGTCACCGTCGTACAGGGCGTCCACGTCCGACAGCAGCACCAGCGCGTCGGCGCGCATCAGGTGGGCCACCAGGGCCGCCAGCCGGTCGTTGTCGCCGAAGCGCAGTTCGTCGGTGGCCACGGTGTCGTTCTCGTTGACGATCGGCACGGCGCCGATGTCCAGCAGGCGGCGCAGCGTGCGCTGGGCGTTGCGGTGCTGTACCCGGCGCATCATGTCCTCCACCGTGAGCAGGACCTGTGCGGCGGTGAGCCCGTGCCCGGCCAGCTCGGCCGTGTACGCGGCCAGCAACAGTCCCTGCCCCACGCTCGCGGCGGCCTGCTGGGAGGCCAGGTCGCGGGGGCGGCGGGTCATCCCGAGCGGGGTCATCCCGGCCGCGACCGCGCCGGAGGAGACCAGGATCACCTCCTGGCCGACGGCGCGGCGGTCCGCCAGTACACGGACCAGGTCGCGGATGCGGCCGGAGTCGATCCGGCCCTCCGGGGTCGTCAGCGACGACGACCCCACCTTCACCACGACCCGGCCCGCGGCGGCCACCGCCGCGCGGCCCGCGGCCTCCGGGGAGTCGGTCTCTTCCAGTTCTGTGCTGTGCACCGTGAGGGGCTTTCCATCCAGTGGCGCGGCGCCTGGCACCGCGCTCGTGCCTGTTCGGCCGGGCCGTCGGTCCCCGCGCGGATCAGCCCAGCCGGGCGTCGGTTCCGCGCGGGCCGGACGGGACGATCTCGGCGTCCGTGGACGTGTCCCAGTCGAAGACCACGGAGTCCTCCTCGGTGCCGATACGCACCTCGGCGCCCTCGGCGGCACCGGCCTTGGCCAGCTCCTCCTCGATGCCGATGCGGTGCAGGCGCTCGGCGAGGTAGCCCACGGCCTCGTCGTTGGAGAAGTCGGTCTGGCGCACCCACCGGGCGGGCTTGTCGCCGCGCACCTGGAAGGTGTTGTCGCCCAGCGGCACCACCTGGAAGGGGATGTCGCCGATCATCTGGGGCCGGATCACGATCCGGGTGGGCTCGGCCACGGGTGCGGCCTCGCGTGCCGCCGCGACCTGCTCGGCCAGGGCGAAGGACAGCTCGCGCAGGCCCTCGCGGGAGGCCGCGGAGACCTCCAGGACCTGGTAGCCGCGCTCGACCAGTATCGGGGTGACCAGCTCGGCCAGATCGCGCGCCTCGGGCACGTCGACCTTGTTCAGGGCGACCAGACGCGGCCGGTCGGACAGGTCCACGCCGGCGCGCTCGCCGTAGGCGGACAGCTCCGCCTCCAGGGCCTCCAGGTCGCTGACCGGGTCGCGGCCCTGCTCGTAGGTGGCGCAGTCCAGCACGTGCAGGAGGGTGGAGCAGCGCTCGATGTGGCGCAGGAACTCCAGGCCCAGACCCCTGCCGTCGCTGGCGCCGGGGATGAGCCCGGGCACGTCGGCGATGACGTACTGGACGCTGCCCGCCTCCACCACGCCCAGGTTGGGCACGAGGGTGGTGAACGGGTAGTCGGCGATCTTGGGGCGGGCCGCGGACATCGCGGCGATCAGGGACGACTTGCCCGCGCTGGGGAAGCCCACCAGGCCGACGTCGGCGATGGTCTTCATCTCCAGGCGCACGTCGAAGCCCTCGCCCTCCTCGCCCTTGAGTGCGAAGCCGGGCGCCTTGCGCTTCTTGGAGGCCAGCGCGGCGTTGCCCAGGCCGCCGCTGCCGCCCCGGGCGAGCACCAGGCGGGTGCCGTGGCCGACCATGTCGGCGATGACCTCTCCGTCCGCACGGGTGACCACGGTGCCGTCGGGCACCGTGAGGACGAGGTCCCCGCCGTTGGCCCCGGCGCGGTGGCCGCCCTGGCCGGGCGTGCCGTTGCGGGCGGCGCGGTGCGGGCGGCGCTGGTAGTCCAGCAGGGTCGCGGCCTGGGTGTCGACCTCCAGGACCACGTCGCCGCCCCGGCCGCCGTTGCCGCCGTCCGGGCCGCCCAGCGGCTTGAACTTCTCACGGTGCACGGAGGCACAGCCATGCCCGCCGTTCCCGGCCTTGACGTGCAAGACCGCCTCGTCGACGAAGTCAGGCATAACTCTCCCCGTTACTCTCCGGCCCCGGTACGGGGCCTACAAACACGTGTGTCACCCAGTGACAACGCGAGGGGCGGGCCAGTGTTCCCTGGCCCGCCCCACCTTCACAACGTCCGCGCGCGGCCCTACTCGGCGGCGACGGGAACGATGTTCACGGCCTTGCGGCCGCGGAAGCTGCCGAACTTGACCTGACCGGCGACCAGCGCGAACAGCGTGTCGTCACCACCACGGCCGACGTTGGCGCCGGGGTGGAACTTGGTGCCGCGCTGACGGATCAGGATCTCGCCAGCCGAGACGGCCTGACCACCGAAGCGCTTGACGCCGAGGCGCTTGGCGTTCGAGTCACGACCGTTACGGCTGGACGAAGCGCCCTTCTTGTGTGCCATTTCTCCAGGCCTCCTACTTCGCCGCGATGCCGGTGACGCGCACCTGGGTGTGCTTCTGGCGGTGCCCCTGGCGCTTCTTGTAACCGGTCTTGTTCTTGTACTTCAGGATGTTGATCTTGGGGCCCTTGGTCTCACCGAGGATCTCGGCGGTGACCGAGTAGCCGCTCAGCTTGTCCGCGTCGCTGATGACGTTGCCGTCCTCCACGACGAGGATGGGCTGCCACGTGAGGGTGGCGCCAGTCTCCTCAGAGACCTTGTCGATGTTCAGGACGTCATCGACAGACACCTTCTCCTGTCGGCCGCCCGCTCGCACGATCGCGTACACCGGGTAACTCTCTTCCTGCTCGCTCAACGAATAATGCTCGGGACCATCCCCGAGACGTGAGGTCCGGGGTCCGGGTCCGGCAGTGCCTGTGCCCAGGCCCGCCGGGAGGCCCACTCCCCGTGTGGGCGGGGAGGCGCCTCGTTCCACGATCCACTGATCGCCTGTAGCGGGGCGCGGGGATCCGAGGGAAACAAACCCTGCGTGGAGAGCACTTCGGTGTCGGGGCGCGCGATGTGGTGGAGCGCGCCGACGCACCGTCCATCAGATTACCACTGGCCCGCCACGGGCCTGCACACGTGCCGTGGTCCGGACCGGACATACGCCCGGTCCGGACCACGGCGGGGCTGCCGCCCCTCGGCTCAGCCCGCGTCCACGGCGGTCGACGGGGTGGCCGCCGCCTTGGTACGCCGGGTACGGCGCCGCTTGGGCCGCTCGGCGGCCTCGTCCTCGCCCTCGGCCGTGACGGGCGTCTCCGCGGCGGCGTCCGTGCCGCCGCTGTCCGCCGCGTCGGACTCACCCTCGTCGGCCGCCGCGCGGGCGGACCGACGGGTGGTGCGCCGGCTGCGGGTCTTCTTGACCGGGGCCTCCTCGGCCTCGGGGGTCTCAGCGGCCTCGGTGGCCTTCTCCTCGGTGGCATTCTCCTCGGTGGCGCCGGAGGCCTCCACCGGAGCGGCCTCGTCCGCGGCCGCGGTGATCTCCTCCTGCTCCTGCGCGGCCGCCTCAGCGGCCTTACGGGAACGGGAGGCCCGCTTGCGGGTCTTCTTGGCGGGCTCGGCGTCGGCCTTGGCTTCGGCGGCCGGGGCCTCGTCCACCCGCTCCGGCTCCTCCGCCCTCGTGTCAGCGGCCTGCTCAGGCTTGTCCGCGGGCTCCTCCGCCTTCTCCGCCTTGGCGTCCTTGTCGGACTCGCCCTTGCCCTTCTTCTTCTTGCGGCCGCCGTTGCCACCGCCGCTGCCGCCGTCCCTGCCCTCGGCCGGGTCGCTGGTCAGCACCAGGCCACGCCCGTTGCAGTGCTCGCAACTGTGCGAGAACGCCTCCAGCAGGCCCTGGCCGACCCGCTTACGGGTCATCTGGACCAGGCCCAGCGAGGTGACCTCGGCCACCTGGTGCTTGGTGCGGTCGCGCGAGAGGCACTCCAGCATGCGGCGCAGCACCAGGTCGCGGTTGGCCTCCAGCACCATGTCGATGAAGTCGATGACGATGATGCCGCCGATGTCACGCAACCGGAGCTGACGGACGATCTCCTCCGCCGCCTCCAGGTTGTTCTTGGTGACCGTCTCCTCCAGGTTGCCGCCCTGGCCGGTGAACTTGCCGGTGTTGACGTCGACCACGGTCATGGCCTCGGTGCGGTCGATGACCAGCGATCCGCCGCTGGGCAGCCAGACCTTGCGTTCCAGGGCCTTGTTGATCTGCTCGTCGATCCGGTAGGCGGCGAAGACGTCGCGGTCCTCGGTCCAGTGCGAGAGACGCTCGGCGAGGTTGGGCGCCACGTAGTCCACGTACTCGTGGACGGTGGTCCAGGCCTCGTCGCCGGCCACGACCAGGCTGGAGAAGTCCTCGTTGAACACGTCGCGCACGACCCGCACCGTCAGGTCCGGCTCGCTGTTGAGCAGCGCCGGGGCGTTCGCCGACTTCGACTTGCGCTTGATGGAGTCCCACTGCTTGGCCAGGCGCGTGATGTCGCGCTCCAGCTCCTCCTCGCTGGCGCCCTCGGCGGCCGTGCGGACGATGACGCCCGCGCCGGAGGGCATGACCTTCTTGAGGATCTGCTTGAGGCGGGCGCGCTCCTTGTCGGGGAGCTTGCGGCTGATGCCGGTCATCGAGCCGCCGGGCACGTACACCAGGTAGCGGCCGGGCAGGCTGATCTGGCTGGTCAGGCGGGCGCCCTTGTGACCGACCGGGTCCTTGGTGACCTGCACCAGGACCGGCTGGCCGGACTTGAGCACCGACTCGATGCGCTTGGGCTGGCTGTCCAGGCCGAAGGAGTCCCAGTTGACCTCGCCCGCGTACAGGACCGCGTTGCGGCCCTTGCCGATGTCGACGAAGGCGGCCTCCATGGACGGCAGCACGTTCTGTACCCGGCCCAGGTAGACGTTGCCCACGTAGGAGCGGTGCGTGGCCCGGTCGACGTAGTGCTCGACGAGGACGTCGTCCTCGAGGACGGCGATCTGGGTGCGGTCGCCGATCCGGCGGATCACCAGGTCGCGCTTGACCGCCTCCCGGCGGGCCAGGAACTCCGACTCGGTGACGATCGGGGGCCGGCGGCGGCCCTGCTCGCGGCCCTCACGGCGGCGCTGCTTCTTGGCCTCCAGCCGGGTGGAGCCACGGACCGCCTGGACCTCGTCCTCGATGGGCTTCTCCTGGCGCGGCTCGCGCACCCGGACCACGGTGTTGGGCGGGTCGTCCCCGGTGGCATCGGCACCCGTGCCGGTGGTGGCCCGGCGGCGACGGCGGCGACGGCGGCGGCTGCCGCGCTCGGAGTCCTCGCCGTAGTCCTCACCCTGGTCGGACGCCTGGCCGCCGTCCTCACCGGAGCCGGTGTCCTTCTTCGGCTCCTTCTTCGACTCCTTCTGCTCCGCCTTCCTCTCGGCGGCGGGCTCGGCGTCGTCCTCGTCGTCCGCACGGGACCGGCCGCGCCCGCGGCCACCACGACGGCGGCGACGGCGGTTGGGGCGCTCGTCGCCCTCCTCGCCGTTGTCCTCGGCACCGGTGGACTCGGCCTCCTCCTCGGAGTCCTCGTCCTCGGCGCTGGTGTCGGCGGTCCGGACGGTCGCGGGTGCGGCACTGGCCACCGGGGGCTGGAAGAGCATGGCCGGCGACTGGAAGACGTTTCCGCCGGAGGACTCCTCGTCCTCCTGCCCGGCCGCCTCGGTGGTCCTGGCCCCGCCGCCCTTGGCGGTCTCGGCCCCACCGGTCCCGGTGTCCTCGGCGGAGCGTGCGCGCGAACGGCCGCGGGAGCGGGTACGGCTCCGGGCGGTGGAGGCGTCCTCCCCCTCCTCGGCCCGGGCCGGAGCGGTGGCCTCCGCCGCCTCGGAACTCACGGCCGGGGCGGCGGCCGCCGCCTCGTCGGGGCGGCCCGCGGCGCGCACGGTGCGCCTACGCGAGGCAGGCGTGGTCACCGCGGTCTTGACCGTGCCTCCCTCACCGGATCCGGCGAGGGAGGTGACGGGCATCGAGGGAGGTGTGAAGACGTCGTCCGGTTCGGGGGGCGGTCCGGCCGCGCGGCGGACGCCCCTGGCCGGCGCAGGTGTGGTCACACGCACCTCGCCGCCCCTCGCGGGGGGCGTCGCCGCCATGTCGTTGTTCGTCTCAGTTGTGCCCTCGGCGCCTTCGGCACCGTTGTTGGGCTCGTTGTCGAGCATCCGGGCGGTCTCCCGTCAGAGTTCTCGGACTCGGCGCGACCTGTCGGTCGGCGGCTCGGCTCGCGAGAACTGTCGTTGCTGTGTCAGCGCCGACGGCACCGGGGCGCCGTCGGGGCAAAGTCCTGTGGTGACGCTCATGCTCCCCGTCTTGGGGCCGCTCATCAGCGCGGTCCCGGCATGGGCGCCGACGGCCGTGGTGCGCTGTCGCGCCGCTCGTCCGCGTTGTCGTTCGCGGGTCCGGGGCTCGTGTGAGCTTCGGAACGGTCCTGGGTGAGCGGGTCCGCGATCGCACCTGTCGTCTCGTCCAGTGGCCCCTGCGCCAGCCGGGTCATCAGCGGTGATGACGGCGGCGCGAGGTCGGCCACGTGGCGAAGACCGGTCAGCACGTCGTCTGGCCGAACAGCAGGTGTCGTGTGCCGTACAACCATCCGAAGTATGGCATATGTCGTGTGATGTTCCTCTGGGGCGCGCCCGTGGGAGTCAGTGCACACGTCGATACGGACCACCGCGGGTCGCGTGTCGAAGCGGCGGCGACCCTTCTTCGTCATCCGTTCCACCTCGACACTGTCGGCGGCCATGTAGGTGGCCACCGCCCTGGCGGCGTCGCCGGGGTCGACATCCGCCATCTCCACCCGCCATGCGGAGGCCTGGAGCCGGTCGGCGAGCCCGGGGTGCCGGGCCTCGACGACCTCGACGACATCGATGCCGGAGGGCATCGCCGCGTCGATGTCGGCTCGGACCCGTTCGGGCGGGCGCGCCTCGGCCAGGGTGAGTTCAAGGTACTCCGCCTCGCTGGCGACCCCGGTCGGGGCCGCACCGGTGTAGGAGACCTTGGGGTGAGGTGAGAAGCCAGCGGAGAAAGCCACGGGTACGGAGGCCCGACGCAGGGCGCGCTCCAGAGCCCGGGCGATGTCACGGTGGCTGGCGAACCTCATGCGCCCGCGCTTGGCGTAGCGGACGCGAAGCCGTTGTCCGGGTTTGGCGGTGGAGGGTGAGGTGGTGCCCTCGGATGCGGGGGGCAGCTCAACTCCTTTCCTCATGCCCCCTGATGTGGCCGGCGGGGCGGCCTGAAGGGGCTGTTCCTCGTCCTGTTCAGCGTACGGTGCGCGATGGTGCACATGCGCCAACAGGACTACGCATACCGGTATCTCCCCCACTGACCTGCGATCGAAAAGTCCCGAAGCGGTCAGAGCGGATACCGAATCGGCGTTCACCACCGGAACAAGGGGTCCCCCGAAAAAAATCCGAAGAAAATCCGCTCCAGATGGCAACCCCCCGCGTGAGCCGCGAGTCCTACTACACGTACGGCCCGGCGCGAGCGGGGCGCCGGGCCGTGCATCCTCCTCCAGGGCCGCACTCCCCAAAGGGTCGAGTCAGCGCCCGGAGCGCGACGTCCTCCTCCACGCCCCTCGCGGCACCCGGAGCCGGCCACGTCGGCCTCTCACCGCCCCCGGGCGACGCACCCGCTGACCAGTGCCCTGGCGTCGGCGGCGTCCACGTCGTCCCGGACCTCCCCCGCCTCCTGCGCCCGGGCCGGGAGCACGCCCAGAACCTCCAGGACGCCGTAGCCCGTTCCCGGGTGCGGGGAGCGTCCCCGCGCCCGGGAACGGGCTCTACACCACGGTCAGCGGCAGCGTCGGACGGCCCTCCGCGGGAGCGTTGATCTGGATCTCGGTGCCCATGCTCGGGCACACGCCGCAGTCGTAGCAGGGGTTCCACCGGCAGTCGTCGACCTCCAGCGACTCCTCGCCGTACAGCGAGTCCTGCCAGTCCTGCCACAGCCACGACCGGTCGAGCCCGGCGTCCAGGTGGTCCCAGGGCAGGACCTCCTCCTCGTCACGCTCGCGGGTGGTGAACCAGTCCACGTCCACCGGGAGGTCGGCCAGGGCCGTCTCGGCGGCCTCCGTCCACCGGTCGTAGGAGAAGTGCTCACTCCAGCCGTCGAACCTGCCGCCGGCGCGCCACACCTCCTCGACCACCCGGCCCACGCGGCGGTCGCCCCGGGAGAGCAGGCCCTCGATGACGGAGGGACGCCCCTCGTGGTAGCGCAGGCCGATCGACTTGCCGTACCTGCGGTCGCCCCGCAACCGGTCGCGCAGCTTGCGCAACCGTGCGTCGACGTCCTCGTGCGAGGTCTGCCCCGCCCACTGGAACGGGGTCTGCGGCTTGGGTACGAACCCGCCGATGGACACCGTGCACCGGATGTCCTTGCGCCCGGTCACCTCGCGACCGGTCCGGATCACCTCGGTGGCCAGGTCGGCGATGGCCAGGACGTCCTCGTCCTCCTCGGTCGGCAGGCCGCACATGAAGTACAGCTTCACCTGCCGCCACCCGGCCGCGTAGGCGGCGGTGACGGTGCGGATGAGGTCCTCCTCGGTGACCATCTTGTTGATCACCCGGCGCATCCGCTCGCTGCCGCCCTCGGGGGCGAACGTCAGCCCGGAGCGTCGCCCGTTGCGGGTCAGCTCGTTGGCCAGGTCGATGTTGAACGCGTCCACGCGGGTGGACGGCAGCGACAGACCGGTGTTGGTGCCCTCGTACCGGTCGGCGAGCCCCTTGGCGATCTGACCGATCTCGCTGTGGTCGGCGCTGGAGAGCGACAGCAACCCCACCTCCTGGAAACCGGAGGCCTTCACGCCGTCCTCGACCATCTTCGTGACGGTCTCCTTGTTGCGCTCGCGCACCGGACGGGTGATCATCCCCGCCTGGCAGAAGCGGCAGCCGCGGGTGCAGCCCCGGAAGATCTCCACGCTGTAGCGCTCGTGCACGGACTCGGCGGTCGGCACGACCGGCTTCTTGGGGTAGGGCCACTGGTCGAGGTCCATCACGGTGTGCTTCTGCACCGTGCCGGGTACCCCGGTCCGGTTGGGCGTGTAGGAGGCGATCCGCCCGTCGGGGTGGTACTCCACGTCGAAGAAGCGCGGCACGTACACCCCGCCGGTCGCGGCCAGGCGCAGCAGCAGCCCGTCGCGTCCGCCCGGCTCGTCCTCCTCCTTGAACTCGCGGATGATCTCGGTGATGGCGAGGGTGATCTCCTCGCCGTCGCCGAGCACCACCGCGTCCAGGAAGTCGGCGATCGGCTCGGGGTTGAACGCCGCGTGCCCGCCCGCCAGCACGATCGGGTGCTCGGCGGTGCGGTCGGCCGCGTACAGCGGGATACCGGCCAGGTCCAGCGCGGTGAGCATGTTGGTGTAGCCCATCTCGCTGGCGAAGCTCAGCCCGAGCACGTCGAAGGCGGCCACGGGCCGGTGGGCGTCCACGGTGAAGTGCGGCACGCCGTGCTCGCGCATCAGCTTCTCCAGGTCCGGCCACACCGCGTAGGTGCGCTCGGCCAACACGCCCTCACGCTCGTTGAGGACCTCGTACAGGATCTGCACGCCCTGGTTGGGCACGCCGACCTCGTAGGCGTCCGGGTACATCAGCGCCCAGCGCACCTGGGCGTCGTCCCAGTCCTTGACCACGGAGTTGAGCTCGCCGCCGACATACTGGATGGGCTTGCCCACCTGTGTCAGCAGGGGTTCCAGTCGCGGGAAGAGGCTTTCGACGGACATGGTGTGGGCCTTCGTTCGACGGACTTCGTGTCGGAGTCGTGCGTGGGCTCCCGCCGTGACGGGAGCTGTCACCGGGGTTCGTGGCACACGACCACGCTGACGGTGCCAGGCTACCGGCGGCCGGGACGCCGGCCGTGTGCCGCTACGCCGTGTTCCGGGACCTCCGCCGTACTTCGGCCCGCGTCCGGGAACAGGCCCTACGCGAAGCCCCGGTCCCGGGAGTTGACCCCCAGCACCAGGCCCAGGGCCAGCATGCTCGCCACGATCGCGGTGCCTCCGTAGGACACGAACGGCAGCGGCAGGCCCGTCACCGGCACGACCCCCAGGCACATCCCGATGTTGATGAGGGCCTGGAACCCGAACCAGGCGGCCACGCCCACGCACAGCAGGCGCGGATAGGGCTTCTCACACCCCTGGGCGGTCCGCAGGAGCCGCCACAGGACCAGCCCGAACAGGCCGATGACCAGCACCGCGCCCACGAATCCCAGCTCCTCACCCGCCACCGTGAAGATGAAGTCGGTGTGCTGTTCGGGCACGAACCGCCCGTGCGTCTGCTCGCCCTGGAACAGCCCGGTCCCGTTGAACCCGCCCGACCCCACCGCGATCAGCGCCTGGTGGGAGTTGTACCCCGCTCCCTGCGGGTCGGCCGTCGGGTCCATCAGGGTCGCGATGCGGTCCACCTGGTAGGGCTCCAGCATCTCGAACCACCACACGCAGAACGCCCCGACCGCACCGCACGCCAGCATGCCCACCACCCACACGACCGGGGCTCCCGAGAGCGTGAGCATCCCCAGGAAGATCGCGCCGAGCACCAGCGTGGTGCCCAGGTCCGGCTGGGACATCACCAGCGCCAGCGGCACCACCAGCGCCACCAGGCAGAACAGCACGTCCCGCGTCATCGGCCTGGCCTCGCCGTCGCGCGGCTCGCCCAGCAGCGTGGCCAGAATCAGGACCAGTCCGACCTTGGCCAGCTCACTGGGCTGGAACTGGAACCCGCCGATCACGATCCAGCCGCGCGACCCGTTGATCACCTGGCCGAGCGGGGTGAGCGCCAGGGCCAGCAGGACCACCGTGACCAGGTAGGCGATGGGCGCGTACGCGCGGATCGCCCGGTGGTCCACCGAGGCGACCACCAGGCACAGCGTCCACCCCATCGCCAGGTGGAACAGATGGCGGCTCAGGTGACCGGTGGAGTCCATCGGGTCGCTGCCGTCGCCCGGTATCGTCGCCGACCACACCAGCAGGGAGCCGAGGGCGCACAGGGCCGCCACCGAAACGATCAGCGTCCAGTCCAGTCGGCGCATGAGGCCCGCCGCGTTGCGCCCGAACTCGGACCTTCGCGTGCGGGGCGCCCCCAGGTGTGTGGTCATGACTACCGATCCAGGACGTCGATGGAACCGTCGGGACGGACGGCGGGCAGTCCCTCGGGCGGTTTGCCGCCCGGGAGCAGCGGCTTGGCCGGTCCGGAGCCGCCCTCCCCCTCGGCCGCGACCGGGCCCGGGGTCTCGAACCCGTAGATGCCGTCGTAGATGGCGCGGGCGATGGGCGCCGCCGTCATACCGCCGGTGCCGCCCTGGGAGACCAGGACTGCGATGGCGAACTGCGGGTCGTCCGCGGGCGCGTAGGAGGCGAACCAGGAGGAGACCTGGCGCCCCTCCACGTCGGCGCTGCCGGTCTTGCCCGCGACGGAGACCTTGTCCTGCGGGAACCCGGCGAAGGCGCCGCGCGCGGTCCCCTCCTTGGGAACCGCGGTGAGCGCCTTCTGCAAGTAGTCGAGGGTCTCGTCGCTGACCGGCAGCCGGCCGCGCACGACCGGCTCGATCTCCTCCTTCCTTGACCCGTCCGCGGAGACCAGCGCCCGGCCGATGCGGGGCTCGTGGAGCGTGCCCCCGTTGGCGACGGCCGCGTAGGCGTTGGCGAGCTGCAGAGGTGTGACCAGGACGTCTCCCTGGCCGATGGCGAAGTTGACGGCCTCGTTGGCCCGCCACTCGAAGCCCTCCACACACTGCTCGTAGGCCAGCAGCTTGAGGTAGGCGGCACGCGAGGGATCGGTCTTGGCGACCTCCGGATACCCGTGCTCGCCCCGGTGGCAGTTGTCCTCCCTGGTCTTCTGCCAGAAGGTGCGCTTCCACTCGCGGTCCGGGATGCGCCCGGAGGTCTCGTAGGGCAGGTCGATCCCGGTCGGGGAACCGAAGCCGAAGCCGCGCGCCATGTTGGCCATGGCCTCCTCGGCCTCCCCCTCGGGGTACAGGCCGCCGTCCTTCTCCCACATCTGGTAGCCGAGGTTGTAGAAGACGGTGTTGCAGGAGACCACGATGGCCTTGTGCAGGCTGATCGGCCCGTGGCCCCGGCCCGCGTAGTTCTCGTAGCTCTGCCCCGCCAGGCTCACAGAGCCCGGGCAGGCGTAGGTACTGCGCAGCGAGTACCCGTTCTCCGCGGCCGCCGAGAGCGAGGAGACCTTGAACGTGGAGCCGGGCGGATAGGTGCCCTGCACCGCACGGGAGAGCAGTGGCTCACCCGCCTCCGCGCTGAGCATCTCGTCGAAGGTCTCCTGGTCGATGCCGCCGCGCCAGATGGCGGGGTCGTAGGTGGGCAGGCTCGCCATGGCCACCACGCCGCCGGTGCGCACGTCCAGGACGACGGCGGCGCCGGAGTCGGCCTCGTAGCGGGGCCGGGCGTTGGCCATACCCTTGGCCAGCGCCTCCTCGGCGACCCTCTGCACACCCAGGTCGACGTGCGTGACCAGGTGCATCCCCGGTTCGGAAGGCTTCTCGGAGATCACCTCCATGACCTCGCCGTGGTTGTTCACCCCCAGAACGCGCTCCCCGGCGGCGCCGCGCAGCTGCGCGTCGTAGACCGCCTCCACACCGTCGCGGCCCACCTGGTCGATACCGGTGAACTGGGTGCGCAGGTCCTCGCGGGCCTCCAGCTCCTCCTGGGTGACCGGCTGCAGGTAGCCCAGCATCTGGGAGCCGTGCTCGCCCTGCGGATACTCGCGGACGGCGTGGGCCTGGGCACTGATGCCGGGGAAGTCGTCGGCGCTCTCCATGACCTGCAGGGCGACGGACGGCTCCACGTCCTCGGCGAGGGTGACGGGTTGGTAGGGCGATCCGGGCCAGCAGGGACGGCTCACCGTGGGTGAGCACAGGCGCATGCGCTGCCGGAGTTCCTCCGGCGGCACGTCGAGCACCTCGGACAGGTCACCGAGGACCTTCTTCCCGTCGTCCTTCATGTCCATCAGCTCGTGGTAGTCGCCGGAGACCACCAGCTCGGTCCGGTTGTTCACCAGCGGCCGACCGGTGGCGTCGAGGATCTGCCCTCGGGTGGCGGGGACGATGAGCTTCTGGTGGTGGTTGGCCACCGCGAGGTCCCGGTAGTGGTCCCACATCGGGACCTGCAGGTACCACAGCCGGGCCGCCAGGACGGCGAGGAGCGTCACCACCAGGATCTGGGCGATGACGATCCCGGTCCGGCCGAGTCTGCGCCCGGGAGGCTCGAAGTCGTCTACGGGTGCCACGCGCACGGCTCACCACCTCCCCGAGGGCAGGGGGCCCCGGATCGCGGAGTACTCGTTGTCGCCGAGCGCGCCGCGCACCCACAGCAGCGGGAAGGCGACCAGCGGTGCGGCCAGGGCCGTGAGCGCGGTGCCCACGAGGGTGTTGACCGCGACGGCGGCCAACGACACCCGCGGGTCTCCCATGAGCAGGCCGACCACCGCGTATCCCAGGCCCACGCCCAGGGCCGTGGCCGCCACCACCCCCATCACCGCCCGCACCGGGGGACGCCCGTTCAGGGCACCGGTCGTGCCGGTGTTCCTGTGCAGCAGGGCCAGCACGTAGGCGGCCAGGCACAGGACCAGGGTGTAGCGGCCCAGGGCGTGTTCGGCGGGCGGGAGTACGTCCATGGCCAGCCCGGCGGCGAATCCGCACCCGGCCGCGGCGGCGGGGCTGGTGGTCAGGGCGACCGCGACGACCACCGCGACCACCAGGTCCGGTCCGGCTCCCCAGTCGAACGGGAGCCGGTTGACGATCGCGGCCTGGGCCAGGATGGCGGCGGGCACCGCGACCAGGGTCACTACGGTCCTCATGACCGGTCCCCCTTGTCGGGTCGGGGCGGGAGCACGGAGTCGCGCGGGCCCTCGTCGGGGCCTCGCACCACCACGCCCACCACGTCCAGGGACGAGAAGTCCACCGCCGGGGTGATGCGGGCGATACGGCTGAGCGCGCCGGGCGCCACGTGCACGTCGTCGACGGTGCCGATGGGCACGCCGGGAACGAAGGGCGCCCCCTCGTGCGAGCCGAGCGTGACCACCCGGTCGCCGGACTCCACCGGCGCCTCCAGGTCGAACAGTTCCAGGGTCAGCTCGGCGTCGGGGCCTCCGGGGACGGTCCCGCCGTTGACCACGCCGATCTTGCGGGTGGCCTCCAGTCGGGCGCCGACCGCGGACTTGACGTCGGTGGAGAGCATGACGGTGGCGGTGTGCGGACCGGCCTCGGTCACGCGTCCCACCAGGCCGGAGCCGTTGACCACGGTCATGTCCGGGCGTACTCCGGACTCGGTGCCGGCGTCGATGGTGGCCGTGTCGGCGTAGCCGCGCGCGGTGACGTGGGTGACGGCCTGCGCGGCGACGATCTCGTAGCCGCCCAGGCCGGCCAGGCCCAGGAGTTCGTCGAGCTGGTCCGCACGCTGTTCGTCGATGCGTGCGGCCCGGAGCTGGTCCTTCAGGTCGGTGTTGGCCTGCTCCAGTTCGGCGATGCGGCCGGAGGCCCCGGGGCCTCGGCGCAGACCGTCGTAGAGGGCGGTCGCGGGCGCGGTCGCCCAGTTCACTCCCGCGGCGGCGGGCGCGAACACGAGTTCACCGCCCGTACGGGCCGCCGAGGTGACGGGGTCGCCGCCGGGGCGCGCGTCCAGGACGAGCAGGGCCACGGCCGCCGCGATGAGCACGGCCAGGATCAGTCGGGATCGGGACGAGTCACGGAACATGTCATCGCCGCCGTTCGGGAACGAGGACCTGGTGGAGCCGCTCGTAGTTCTCGACGCAGGTGCCCGAGCCGAGTGCCACGGAGTCGAGCGCGTTGTCGGCGACGTGGATGGGCATGCCGGTCTCGTGCAAAAGCCGCTCGTCGAGTCCGCGGAGCAGGGCCCCTCCGCCGGTGACGGCGATACCGCGGTCCATGATGTCGCCGGACAGCTCCGGAGGGCACTTGTCGAGGCTGGTGCGGATCGCGTCGATGATGGCGATGACCGGTTCCTCGATGGCCTGGCGCACGTCGGTCTCGGACAGGACGATGGTCTTGGGCAGGCCGCTGACGAGGTCGCGTCCCCGTACCTCCGCGCGGACCTCCTCGGCGCCGCTGGGGTAGGCGGAGCCGACGGCCATCTTGAGCTCCTCGGCGGTGCGCTCCCCGATCATCAGGGAGTACTCCTTCTTGACGAAGGTCGTGATGGCCTGGTCGAGCTCGTCGCCGCCCACCCGGATGGACTGGGACGTGACGATGCCGCCCATGGAGATGACGGCGACCTCGGTGGTGCCGCCGCCGATGTCCACGACCATGTTGCCGGTGGGTTCGTGGACGGGGAGCCCGGCGCCGATGGCGGCGGCCATGGGCTCCTCGATGATGTAGACCCGGCGTGCGCCCGCCTGGTAACCCGCTTCCTTGACGGCACGGTGCTCGACCGAGGTGATACCGCTCGGGACGGCGACGATCAGGCGCGGCTTGGCGAAGTGGCGCCGTCGGTGGATCTTCTGGATGAAGTAGCGCAGCATGCGCTCGGTGATCTCGAAGTCGGCGATGACGCCGTCCTTCAGGGGCCGGATCGCCGTGATGTTGTCCGGTGTGCGGCCGATCATCTGCTTGGCCTCGATGCCGACGGCGACGATCCTGCCCGTTGAGGTGTTGAGCGCGACCACCGACGGCTCGTTCAGAACGATGCCGCGTCCGCGCACGTACACCAGCGTGTTGGCGGTGCCAAGGTCGACGGCCATGTCCCGGCCGAGAAAAGCAAGGTTGTTCGGCATGTAACGTCCTCAGAGGCGCCGTGTCGGGCGTGGTGACGCGGAGCGACCATACGTAGTCGTTCCGTCACGATAGGTATCCAGTCCCCCGTATCGTAACGGTCAGCACTTAGCCCGTTACGCAAACACACCGAATTGTTGCCCCGCCGACGGACGAATCAGAAGAAGTCACACCACATGACGAAGCCGCGGGTCCCATGCCGAAGAACCCGCGGCCCGTTCCGCCCTGGCTACAGGTCGGGGAAGAACAGCTTGATCTCGCGCTCGGCGGAGTAGGTGGAGTCCGAGCCGTGCACGATGTTCTGCTGCACCTCCAGCGCGAAGTCGCCGCGGATGGTGCCGGGGGAGGCGGTCACCGGGTCGGTGGCACCGGCCAGGGCCCGGAAGGCCTCCACCGCGCGCTCGCCCTCGACCACCACGGCCACCAGCGGACCGCCGGTGATGAACTCGACGAGCGAGCCGAAGAACGGGCGCTCGGCGTGCTCCTCGTAGTGCGTCCTGGCGGTCTCGGTGTCGAGCGTGCGCAGCTCCATCGCGACCAGCTGCAGGCCCTTGCGCTCGATGCGCGAGATGACCTCGCCGACGATGTTGCGGCGGACGCCGTCCGGCTTGATGAGAACGAGAGTGCGCTCCACGTGCGTGTCAACTCCTCACTGGGGCTCCGCGTGGCGCACGTGGGCGGTTCGCGCCCACGGCGTCGGCCGCACGCGGAGGGTTCGGGTGATGGGTCACGGAAACGGGGGCCGAGGAGCGGGAGTCCCTCCCGGCCGGCCACCCGTCCGGACGTGCGTCACACTATCGCGTTTGCCGCGACGACGCGGAGGTCACGACGTCGCCGTCCTCCCCGGCCTCCCGGGCGGCCTCCGCCTCGGCCCGGGCCCGGTGCGCGGCCTTCATCTCGTCGGTACGGCGGCCCATGATCACACCGGTCACCCACAGGGACACGAACACCACGGCGATCAGCACCGCCCCGGAGACCAGGAAGGAGGTGAACAGGAAGGCCGCCTGCAACACCCAGGCCGCGTAGTGCGCCGGGCGGTACTTCTGGAGACCGGAGAGCACGAGGGCGGCGACGGCCATCCCGCCCCAGAGTCCCGATGCCAGGGCCGGGGCCATCCCCTCCAGGGAGATGGCGACGGGGATGAAGAGGCCGATCACGATGACCTCGAACGCCAGGATGACGGCGCAGACTACACGCACGGCGGGTTCCCTTCGTAGTGGACCGTCCGGCCCGTCACTCCCCCGCGCCGCGCAGCAGGTGGACGGCGTCACCGGCGGTGACGACCGAGCCGGTGACCAGTACACCGGATCCACCGAACTCGCCGCTCTCCTCGGCCAGGCTCACGGCCCGGTCGATGGCGTCGTCGAGTCGGGGTGCCACGTGCACGCGGTCCTCGCCGAAGATCTGCTGGGCGATGGTGGACAGCCGATCCGGGTCGAGGGAGCGCGGTGAGGAGTTGCGGGTGACGACGATCTCGTCGAGTAGTGGTTCGAGGGGGTCGAGAATCCCCTCGACGTCCTTGTCGGCCATGATCGCGACCACTCCGACCAGCCGGGAGAAGGCGAAGGCCTCCTCCACGGCCGCGGCGGTGGCGATCATCCCGGCGGGGTTGTGCGCGGCGTCGGCGATGACGGTCGGGCTGGTGCGCACGACCTCCATGCGGCCCGGGGAGTCCACCTCCGCGAAGGCCTCGCCGACGATCTCCGGGTCCAGGCCGTCGGCGTCCTCACCGGCGGAGAAGGCCTCCACCGCGGCGATGGCGACGGCCGCGTTCCCGGCCTGGTGTGCCCCGAAAAGCGGGAGGAGCAGGTTGTCGTAGTTGCCGGTGAGGCCCTTGATGTCGACCTGCTGGCCGCCCACGGCGACCTCGCGGGAGATGACACCGAACTCCAGACCCTCCCGGGCCACCTGGGCCCCGATCTCGACGGCGTTGCGGAGGAGGACCTCGGCGGCGGGCAGCGGTTGCTCGGCCAGGACCACCACGGAGTCGGGCTTGATGATGCCCGCCTTCTCCTCGGCGATGCCCTCCAGTGTGTCGGGCAGGTACTCGGTGTGGTCGATACCGACGGGGGTCACCACGGCGACGTCGCCGTCGACGACGTTGGTGGCGTCCCACCGGCCGCCCATGCCGACCTCGACCACGGCGACGTCCACGGGAGCGTCGGCGAAGGCCGCGTAGGCCATCCCGGTGAGGATCTCGAAGAACGACAGCGGTGCGTCGTTCATCAGGTCGGCCATCTCGATCTGGGGCCGGATGTCGTCGTAGGCCTCGACGAACTGCTCCCGGGAGACCGGCTTCCCGTCGATGACGATGCGTTCGCGCACGGTGCGCAGGTGCGGGCTGGTGTAGCGGCCCACACGCAGGCCGCGTGCGCGCATGAGCGCGTCGATCATGCGTGCGGTGGAGGTCTTGCCGTTGGTACCCGTGACATGGATGACCCGGAAGTTGCGGTGCGGGTCGCCCAGGAGGTCCAGCAGTGTGCGGATCCGGTCCAGACGAGGGTCGATGTCGGACTCGGGTGCGCGGGAGAGGATCTCCGCGGTCACCTCGTCGTAGCGCTGCTCGGCGCTGGCGTCACTCACGGTGTCTCGGTGTCTCGGTGTCTCGCTTGTTCGGGGTGTACACCCGCGTCAGTGTACGCGCCCTCACCTGGGCCCGGGCGCCGGGCAAAGGAGCCGGTGGCACATGTCGCACAGACCATACTGGTGCCATGCCAAGTCTTGACCCCTTCTTCACCGAGTGGGCACGGCGGCGTCCCGGACGGGCCCGCAGCCTGGAACGCGCCGCGGCGCTGATGCGCGCCCTCGGACTGGACTCCGGTCGCGCCCCGGTGCTGGGGGTGGTGGGTTCCAAGGGCAAGGGCGCCGCCGCTACCACGGCGGCGGCGGCGCTGTCGTCGGCCGGGCTGCGCTCCGTACTGGTCACCGGGCCGAGTTTCCGGTCCTACCGCGAACGGGTGCGGGTGGACGGGATGTCGGTGACCGACACCGAGCTGGACGCGCTGGGCACCCGGATCGACACCGCCCGCCGGGGGCTGCCGCCGGTGGAGGAGTTCGGCGGCTACCTGGCGCCGAGCGGACTGTTCCTGGTCGCGGGGCTGCTGCACGCCCGCGAGGTGGGCGCCGACGTGTGCGTGCTGGAGGCCGGGATGGGCGGGCACCGCGACGAGCTGCGTCTGGTCGGCCCCGAGGTCGTCGCGCTGGGAAGGGTCTTCGCCGAGCACGTGGGGGTCCTCGGCGACACCGTGGAGGAGATCGCCCGGGAGAAGACACGGGTCGCCGGGGAGCGGACCCGCGCGCTGGTGCGCCTGCCGCAGACCGCGGAGGTGGCCGCCGAGGTCGACGCCGCCCTGTCCGGGGCCACCGGCGGCCGGGTCGGCGCCGAGGTGGTCGACCCGGGGCGGCCGGGAGCGGAGCCGCCGCACGCGCTGCGCCCGCCGGGGCTGTCCGCCGCGTCGGGGGTGCTGGGAACGGCCGCCGCCGCACGGATGCTGGAGCACCTGGGCCGCCCTCCACTGGACCGGGAACGTCTGCACGCCGTACTGGGCACCCTCCGGTTGCCGGGAAGGCTGTCCCGCCATGCCGTCCCCACCGGGGAGGAAACGGGCGGCGGCGGTGACGGCGGGACCACCGGGGAGGAAACGGGCGACGGTGGTGACGGCAGGACCACCGGGGAGGAAACGGGCGACGGTGGTGACGGCAGGACCACCGGGGAGGAAACGGGCGACGGCGGTACGAGACCGGCACCGGACGCGGAGGTCCTCGTGGACTCGGCCATCGACCGTGACGGTGTCACCGCCGCGCTGGCCCACGCCCGCGGGATGTGGGGCCGGGTGGACCACGTACTGCTGTGCCTGCCCGACCACAAGGACGTGTCCGGGGCCGTGGAGGTCCTGGGAGACCTGCCGGTGACCGCCGTGCGCCTGCCCGAGGCCCACCTGCGGTTCGAGCACGCCCTGCCCGACCACTGGGGCCGGATGGACGCCGACGGCCTCTCCCCCGCGGCCCTGCGAGCGCTCGGCGCACGCGTACTGGCCCTGGGCACGGTCTACTTCACCGGCCGGGTCCTGGAAGCCGTGGACGCCCCCACCGACCGCCTCTTCGGCTGAATACGAGAAGTGGGGGCGGTGCCGGAGCACCGCCCCCGCCGGGGCCGCCGTTCGGGGTGTCGTCCGCCCCGCCTACCTACCGACCGTTGCCGCGGCCCGGCCGGTAGCTCTCCTGGTTCTGCGGGTTGAACTCGTCCATCCGCACCTGTTCGGCCGCGCGCAGGCGCGGGTCGTCGATGCGGAGCACGTCCAGGCCCCGGGTGATGTCGGACGAGTACACGTAGCCGTTGTAGTAGTACGTCGACCAGGTGTCGTTGTCCTGCACGCCCTCCTCGACACGGGAGTCCATGTCGAAGAAGCCGATCTCCTCGGGGTCGCCCGGGTCGTTGAGGTCGATCACCGCGATACCACCCTGGTACCAGGACTGCACGAAGTAGTCACGGCCCGGGACCGGGATCAGGGAGCCGTTGTGCGCCACGCACACCTGGTCGCCCTGGTGGCGGTCGATCTTGAAGTAGCTGGCGAAGCTCAGCTCCGGCGAGCCCTTCCCGCCGCCGACCTCGTAGATGGCGTCGGCGCCGCGCTCGGGACCGATCTCCTCGGTGCATGTGGGGGCGCCACCGCCGCCGAGCTCGTCGGTGAACAGCACGGTCCTGGCGTCGTTGGTGAAGGTCGCCGAGTGCCAGAACGCGAAGTTCTCGTCCCGGACCCGCTCGGTGACGACCGGGTTCACCGGGTCGGAGATGTCCATCAGGAGGCCGTCACCCATGCAGGCGCCCGCGGCGATGTCGCGCTCGGCGTACACGGTGATGTCGTGGCAGCCCTGGGTGGGCAGCAACAGGCCGTCCTGTTCGTGGTTGCCGCCGTCCGGGAACAGCACCGGCTCGTTGACGACCGCGGCCTCCTCGGGCGTGTCGTGCGGCACCTCGATGACGGAGATCTTGTCGTGCGGCGTCTGGCAGTTCGGGAAGTCCGCCGACGGCGAGTACGACGACACGTAGAGCAGGTCGCTGTCACCGGTCTTGCTCGGCACCAGCGTGTGCGTGTGCGATCCGCAGTCGGTGCGCACCGCGGACACGTACTGCGGGTCGGCCTTGTCGGAGATGTCGAAGACGCGCACGCCCTCGAACCCGTCAGGGTCGGTGACCGGGACCGCGGGCGCTCCACAGTCCTTGTCGGCGCGCGGGTAGTCGACGGAGAAGTACAGCAGGTCCCCGCTGACCGACACGTCACCCTGGCCGCCGGGGCACAGGACCTCGGAGACGACCTGCGGGTCCTCCGGCTCGGAGATGTCGTAGACGACGAAACCGTCGTAGTTGCCGCCGATGGCGTAGTCGCCGGTGAACGCCAGGTCCGAGTTGACGCTGCGCACGGCCGAGGGCTTGGGCACGTGGGCGACGTGCGTGAAGTTGGCGCTGTGGACGCTGTCGGCCGGGGCCTCGTCCGCCTGGGCGCCGGCCGGGCCGAGGAGTCCGACGAGCAGGGACGCGGTGGCGGTGGCCGCGAGGGCCGCGGTACGCCGCAGACCTCTCCGGGCCCGTGGTGCTGGGGGTGCGGGCATGGGCTCTCCTGTGTGCACTAGGGGGTGGGGGGGGAGACACAGGGGCCGCGGCGTACACGGCCACGGCCCCTGTTGCTCGTACCCGTCATCCGGTCCCCTAAGGGTCCGGAGACGTTCGGGTGGAGCGCCCCGGAGCCCGCGAGGGGTCCGGGGCGCTCAGCGGGGACGGTCAGCGGCCGTTGCCCCGACCGGGCCTGTACTCGGGCTGGGACTGGGGGTTGAACTCCTCCATCCGCACCTGCTCGGCCACCCGGAACCGGGGGTCGTTCAGCTTGAGGACGTCGAGTCCGCGGGTGATGTCGGAGGAGTAGACGTAGCCGTTGTAGTAGTAGGCCGACCAGGAGCCGCCCAGGACGAGGCGGTCGTCGTCGATCGGGTCACGGTCGAAGTGGCCGATCTGCTCGGGGTTCTTCTTGTCGTTGAAGTCGATGACCGAGACGCCGCCCTGGTACCAGGACTGCACGAAGAAGTCACGGCCCGGGACCGGGATGAGCGAGCCGTTGTGCGCGACGCAGTTCTCGGTGTCGGCCTGGTGGCGCGGCAGCTTGTAGTAGCTCTGGAACCGCAGCTCGGATGCGTCCTTCTTGCCGCCGACCTCGTAGATGGCGTTGGCGCCGCGCTCGGGGCCGACCTCCTCGTTGCAGGTGGCGCCACCGCCGCCGCCGAGCTCGTCGGTGAACAGCACGGTCTCGCCGTTGTTGGTGAAGGTCGCCGAGTGCCAGAACGCGAAGTTGGAGTCCTGGACCACGTCGGTGACCACCGGCGCGGTCGGGTCGGAGATGTCCATCAGGACACCGTCACCCATGCAGGCGCCCGCCGCGATGTCCCGCTGGGGGTAGACGGTGATGTCGTGGCAGCCGGCGGTGCCGGTGTTGCCGCCATCGGGGAAGAGCACGGGGGTGTCGAGGAGCTTGGCCTCGGACGGGTCGTCGACCGGGATCTCGATGACGGAGATCTTGTCGTGCGGCGGCTTGCAGTTCGGGAAGCGCTCCGAGGGCGAGTACGAGGAGACGTACACGTACTCGTGCTCGCCGTCCTTGCCCGGGACCAGTGTGTTGGTGTGCGAACCGCAGTCGGTGCGCACCGCGGACACGTACTGCGGGTTGGCCTTGTCGGAGATGTCGAAGATCCGGATGCCCTCGAACCCGTCAGGGTCGGTGGTGGACACGGAGGGGGCGCCGCACTCGGTGCCCGCGCGCGGGTAGTCGACGGAGAAGTACAGCAGGTCCCCGCTGACCGACACGTCACCCTGGCCGCCGGGGCACAGGACCTCGGAGACGACCTGCGGGTCCTCCGGCTCGGAGATGTCGTAGACGACGAAACCGTCGTAGTTGCCGCCGATGGCGTAGTCGCCGGTGAACGCGAGATCGGAGTTGTAGGCACTCATCGTCTCGGTCTTCGGGACGTTGGCCACATGAGTGACGTTGGAGCTGGTGTCGGCGTCGCTGACGAACGTGTCGTCAGCCGAGGCCGGGACCGGGCCGAGGAGTCCGGCCACGAGGGCGGCCGTTCCGACGACGGTGAGTCCGGCCAGTCTGCGCCTGGCTCTTGGGGGGTTGGGGGTTGAGGGGGATGAAGCCATCCTGTGTACTCCCGATTCTGATTGGAGTGAAACAGGAAGAACGTACACAGTTCAACATCTATATGTATAGGGGGAGACAAAAGAAACATGGTTGTTAACAGAGTGTCGACCTGACCCGATCTGATCACGCAACCCGACTAACGTTCCGGGAAGTGCTACGGCGCCCAGGGTTCGCACGACACCCCACGGGCCCCGGCCGCTCCACCGCCGGACCGGAGGAGGAAAGGGCCGACCGCGGCCGGGGGGCGAGACCCTCCACCCGCACACCCTCCGCCACCGTCGAAGCGGCCGGCCTCCCGGAGCCGCCCGGAGCCGGCGGGGCGAGGGCCGGGGCCCCGCCCCGGTAGCGGGAGCACCCGGAGCGGGCACGGCCCGGAACCAGAGTCAACGCATCATTGGGCGTCACGCGGCCCTCAGTTTCGGTCTGATGAAGTGCCAACTTATGGTGGCTCCGAAACTCCAGCGCAGGGGGTACTCCAGGTGTTCTGTCGGGTACACGGCGTCCGCGTCACTCCCGGGACTGGACAAAACACCCAGCGAGTGAGTAGAAAGCCCGCAGGGCCTCGCCCTTTTCGGCGCGTCCCCACCCCACGAACACCGCGGCCCCGACCGCGCCTCACCCCCATGGAGGACACCTCGTGCGTCGCCTGGCACTCGCGGCCGGAGCCGCTCTCGCGCTGCTCGGAGCCTCAGCCTGTACGGGCGACGACGGCGGGCAGGAGTCGGCCAACGTCATCGCCCCCGGAGCACCCGGGGAGTCCTCCTCCCCCGCCACCGCGGACCAGATCGCCGCCCTCGCCGAGGAGCAGGGCCACAACGAGGCCGACGTCACCTACCTGGTGCAGATGATCGAGCACCACTCCCAGGCCCTGGAGATGACCGACCTGGTCCCCGAGCGGTACGAGCGCGACGGCGTCAAGCTCATCGCCGACCGCATCTCCTCCGCCCAGGACCCGGAGATCACCGCGATGGAGAGCTGGCTGGAGGAGAACGTCTTCGGTCCGGCCAGGGAGAACCCGGCGCACCAGAACTTCTGCGGCCTGGAGGGCGACGGCACACACCACGGCGAGGACGGCGACGTGCCCACCTGCGCACTGGAGGTCGACCACGACGACATGGCGGGCATGGCCTCCGAGGAGGACCTGGAGCGGCTGGCGGCCGCGGAGGGCGACGAGTTCGACCAGCTCTTCGTGGAGCTGATGACGACCCACCACGAGGGAGCGGTCACCATGGCCGAGGACGTGCTTGCCGAGGGCAAGGACCAGACGGTGCTGAGGATGGCCAACGACGTGATCGCCGAGCAGAACGCCGATATCGCGCGTATGGCGCTGGTGCTGGAAGAGGAGTGACCCGGGAGCCGTGGCCCCGGGCCGCGGGCGGTCCCCGGCGGAGCCGGACGACGTGAAGGGGCGCCCCCGGTCGGGGGCGCCCCTTCACGTGCCCGTCGTCGCGGCGGGCGCGGACACTTCGCCGGCTCCTCCCGGTGTCCCCGGGGAGCGGGCCACGCCGCAGGACGGGTCCCTAGGCCGACTTCTCCTGACGGGTACGACGCGCCTTGCTCCTCGGCACGATGGTGGGATTGACATGCTCCTGCACCGACTCACGCGTAATAATGACCCGCCCCACATCCTCACGAGAAGGCACCTCATACATCACCGACAACAACACCTCCTCGATGATCGCCCGCAACCCACGCGCACCCGTCCCCCGAA
>NZ_VWVU01000016.1 GCF_008638365.1 Nocardiopsis quinghaiensis
CTGCTCGTAGGTGTAGCCCTCAGACCACAGCGTCTGGATCTGGACCCGCTCATCTCGATTCAGTCGCTTCCCTGCCACAACCCTCTCCCCTGACCAGGAACGTTGCAACAAACACTAGAAACCACCCCGCCGAGATTGCCGCTGGGGGCAAGATCATCCGGTGGGGGCCGGCGCCGCTACGAAAGCCCGTGGCCCGGGCCCGCGCTGTCGTAGTGGTTCCCCACACCCGCCTGGTCGCGGTCCCGGGACAGGGGAACGGGGACGACGGTGTCGGTGGCCTGCGCTCGGAGTTCGGGGAGGGCGTCCCCGCGCGCCAGCCCGAGGACGCGCGAGAGGCTCTCCTGGCCGACGAAGCCCTCCAGACGGAGAAGCGTCGGCGCGACCACCGGGAGGCTGAGCTGGGGGCCGGTCACCACCTCCGTCACCCGGGAGAGGTAGTACTCCAGCAGAGTCCGTACATCCTTGGCGAATCCGTTCTCGGGTGAGGACATGCCGAGGTCCTCCACGGCCTGCCTGAGCGCCAGGTGTTCCAGACGTCCCAGGGTCCGACTGCTGGCGAACAACCGCCTGTAGGCCTTCAGCCGCTCGTGGGGGCTCTCGGTCACCGGTGTCAGGCGCAGCCGCAGCACCTCGTGCAGGTCGAACCAGGCCGTTTCGCCTTCGGTGCCCGACTCCGAGTACCAGGTCGCCAGGTCATCGGAGACGTGACGCAGATAGGGCAGCAGACCGAGCAGGAAGCGCGCGGCCGTGCCGTTGACCCGCATCGCCGTCGACCGCAGCAGACGGGAGGTGGTCGTGTCGTGCGGCACCGTGATCTCGTAGGGGTCGAGCACGGACGGTTCGGCGTCCACGTTCATCCGCAGCTCGAACCCCATGCTCTCCCCGACGCTGACCGGTGAGGCGTCGTCCAGATCCACGACGGTGGCGACCCCGCCCGCGTGCCAGCCGTTCAGGTGGCGCACACGCAGGGTCGCCACGATGCTGAACCACTCGGTTCCCGGCAGGGTCCGCCACAGCGCGGCCGTGTGCTGCCAGTCCTGGAGGGGGTCGGGGGAGTCGGGGAACAGCTTCCGGATGTCGACCGGATCCTCGCGCACGAGACACAGCAGGATCATGAGGTTGCTGGTGTAGTTGGCCTCGCGTCGGGTCAGTGGCAGCCGCACGGGCTCGTAGGCGGTGTAGGAGCGGTTGGAGGCCGGGAAGGGCGCCTCCTGGAACAGCTCCACGAGCAGCCGCGCATAGTCATCGCGGGCCTCCGGCTCCTCGGTGAACCGGCGCTCCAGGAGTTCGGCGAGGAAGTCCACGACCTTCTCGCGTCCCGCGTAGGCGGCGAAGGAGGACAGAGCGTACAGCTCCCCGTCGTCGATCCGCGCGGCGCGTCCCCTGCGCCGGGACGAGCTCGCCCGGGACGCGTCCAGCTCCTCCAGTGCGGCGGCCACGGCCCGCGCCACGAGGTACTCGCCGAAGGTGGCGTGCAGGAACTCGAAGACGCTCGCGTCCCCTCCGGAGACCTTCGCGCGGGCCTCGTGGACGAAGAAGAACCTGCCCAGGACCTGGTGGGCCGGGGCGATCCGACCGTGCAGGTCGGCGTCCTCGGCGCGCACCGCCGCGTCGGGCATGAGGACCGCCAGGTCCCGGTCCAGCTCATTGGCGTTCACGCTCTGCCTGCGGCGGGTGAACATCGCCAGGGCGGCGACCTCCAGACGGCGGAGTTCGTCCTCGACCGCGTCGCCCAGGTCCCCGTCGTTGAGATGGGGCCGGTGCTTGTCCACCTCCCTGCGGGCGAACTTTCCCAGGAGGCTCTCGTACAGCTCGCCGTGGGAGAGGGTCCTCTCGGTCCGGAGCAGGGGCTCCTCCGCCGCGTCGTAGATCAGCAGCATCATCAGCAGCAGCGGCTGCTCGGCCAGTTCCCGGTAGGGGAGGAGCTCCTTCATCGTGGGCGGCCAACGCCCCTCGTGGGTCAGGGACCGGGCGTTCACCCGGTTCCACACGCCCAGCGCCTTCCCCATCTGCTCCTCGTTGAAGGGTTCCAGCCGCATCACCATGGAGCCGTCGGGGAAGCGGGCCCGGTCCGCCACCACGGTGCGGCTGGTGACGATGACTGTCACGGGTTGGCCCAACGCCTCCTGCTGGTGCTGGAACTCCTGGATCCGTTCCAGGTAGTCGGAGCGGTCCACGCCGGTGGCCTGGAGGAGTTCGTCGAAGCCGTCCAGGATGACGACGGGCAGTGCCCCGTCCGCCGACTCCGCGAGTTCGCGCCAGGAGACCCGTGTGTGGAGCGTCGCGGCGAGTCCCTCCTCGATCTGCACGTGGATGGGGGCGTTCGGCTGGACCGAGCGCAGCTCCACCCGGATCGGGAGGAAGTCCGACGCGGGCAGGCGGGCCGCCAGCATCTCGGTGAACTTGGACTTGCCCGCCCCGGGGTGGCCCAGGATGACCGTGGGGATCTCCGTGGCGAGCGGGTGGACGAGGTGGGCGGCGATCACCGGCTGGAGGTCCTCGACCACGGGCAGCCGGTCCCACCACTCCTCGGCGGAGGGGGTACCGCTGTGCACCGCGTAGGCGGCACGGCCCCGGGGGGCGACGTAGGCCTCCTCCAACGTGGGCAGGGAGAGCCCCGGCGGAAGGTCCTCCGAACGCAGCACGGGTTGGCGCAGGACCGCCTGGTAACCGGCGGACAGCTCCCGTCGCCGGGTGTCCACCTCGCGGTGGGAACCGACCTCCTCCAGGTACCGCCGCAGCTCCCCGAGCCCCGTTCCGACGGCCGCGCGCGTGTTCTCGTGCTCGGCGAGGTGCACCCACATCCCGAACTCGGGGATGTCGGCGGAGAGCTGGCGGTAGGACTCCCGGTACCGCCGGGCGGCGTACTCGGGGACGACGTCCCCCATCTTCCTGAGGAGGGAGTGGTCGCCCGAGGTGATGCCGTGCCGTTCGGCCACCGCGAGCCCCGTCAGGGCTTCGGCGAAGTCCCGGAACAGGAAGTCCGAGAAGAAACGGGGAGCCCAGCCCGGTCCCAGGGACATGGCCGGTGCGGAGCCGCCGTGCGCCAGGACGCGCTGCATCAGCCCGGTCTGCTCCTCCTTGGTGAACTCCAGGTCCTTCAGGGCGAAGGGCGCGTCCAGCGCGGCCAGGGCCTCCTCCACCGCCTCGAAGAAGGCGACGACCACGAGGATCTGGTGCGCGGCCTCGATCTTCTCGGTCCGGGACAGGCGGCTCTCACCGCTGATCTTGTCCCGGATCCCCTCGACGGCCCGGCGGCCCCCGCTCACCAGCGCTCCTCGGGCTCCGAAGAGGTCGGGGACCCCCATCAGTCCCAGGCCGCCGTCCGTGAGCCTTTCGGCGAGACCCATCACCTCCGAGTCGTTCTGTCCGAGGATCTTCAGGGCTTCCGCGTAGGTGAGCCGTTTCGCCATCGGGGGCCTCTCCGGTTTCGAGGGGGTGGAAACGCGGTCGGACCCGGCGCCGGAGGTGGCACCGAGTCCGCAGTTCACAAGGGTCTCGGGGGTTGTGGAACGTGTCGGGTCCGGGTGCGCGGACCGGCTAGGGCAGCTCCCAGTCCACCAGTTCGGAGTTCTGCTCCTTCAGCAGCTCGTTGGCGCGGCTGAAGGGCCTGGAGCCGAAGAACCCGTTCTTGGCCGAGAGCGGGCTCGGGTGCGCGGACTCCACGCACGGCACACCCGGCATCATGGGCCGCAGGTTGCGGGCGTCGCGCCCCCACAGGATCCCCACCAGCGGCTTGTCGCGCTCGGCGAGCGCGCGGATGGCCTGCTCGGTGACGGCCTCCCAGCCCTTGCCCCGGTGCGATCCGGCCTTGCCCGGCTCCACCGTGAGCACCCTGTTGAGCAGCAGCACGCCCTGGTGGGTCCACGGGGTCAGGTCGCCGTTGGAGGGCATGGGCACCCCCAGGTCGTCGACCATCTCCTTGTAGATGTTGCGCAGGCTCGCGGGCAGGCGCACGTCCGGGGCGACCGAGAAGCTCAGGCCCACCGCGTTGCCCGGGGTCGGGTAGGGGTCCTGGCCCACGATGAGCACGCGCACGTCGGCGAAGGGCTGCTGGAAGGCGCGCAGGACGTTCTCCCCCGCGGGCAGGTAGGTGCGGCCCTCCGCGACCTCCTGCCGGAGGAACTCGCCCATCGCGGCGATCTGCGGTGCGACCGGCTCCAGAGCCTCGGCCCAGCCAGCTTCCATGATTTCTTTCAGGTCCTTGGGCATGGCCAGAACACTAGCGCCACGGAGCGACGTCCACGGCCGCTTCGGGCCTCCGGGCCTCCGGGCCTCCGGGCCGTTCCCGGACCGTGCGTTCCCCCCCCGGGGCCCGGAGCCGGGCGTCCGACCCGTCCGCGTGCACGGCCCCGCTGGCCGCGGACGCGGTCCTGCCGCTGGCGAGGGTGGGCGCGGACGCGCTCCGTCCCGGCGCTCTGCGCGCCGTGCACCCGCGTGTGGCGGGCGAGCAGGGCGTGAGCGGCGGGCCGGACCGAGTGCCCCCAGGTAGGCGGCCAGGTGGCGGCGCCCCCGCGACCGGTCGAGCCGCGGGGGCGCGCTCCTGCTCTGGTGGGAGGACGGTGTCGGCGGGGGACGGCGCCGGTGGGGGAGGACGTGCCGGGGACGAGGGCCGTGTGGGGTCGGCCGGGCGGGGTGCGGCGCCCTACTCGGCGCGCCAGCCTCCCTGGTGGGTGCTCAGGTTCAGTGCGGTGGTCACCAGCGGCACGTGGCTGAAGGCCTGGGGGAAGTTGCCGACCTGGCGGTTCTCGCGCGGGTCCCACTCCTCGGCCAGCAGACCCACGTCGTTGCGCAGCGACAGCAGCCGGTCGAACAGGTCGCGGGCCTCGTCCTGGCGGCCGATGGACAGCAGCGCGTTGGCCATCCAGAAGCTGCACGCCAGGAAGGCGCCCTCGTCACCGGGCAGTTTGTCCGCGGAGTCGTCCAGGTCGGTGCGGTAGCGCAGCACGAACCCGTCCACCATCAGGTCCTTGCGGATCGCCTCGATGGTGCCGACCACACGCGGGTCGTCGTAGGGAAGGAAACCCACCTCGGGGATGAGCAGCAGCGCGGCGTCCAGCTCCTTGCTGCCGTAGTACTGCGTGAAGGTGTTGCGCTGGGGGTCGTAGCCGTACTCGCACACCTCGGCGTGGATGGTGTCGCGCAGGGACCTCCACCGCTCGATGGGACCCTCCTTGCCGAACTCCTCGATACTGCGCACCGCCCGGTCGGCGGCCACCCAGGCCATCACCTTGGAGTGCACGAAGTGCTGGCGCGGACCGCGCACCTCCCACAGGCCCTCGTCCGGTTCGTCCCAGCACCACTCCAGGTAGTTGACCAGGGAGCGCTGCAGCCCCCACAGGTAGTCGCCGCCGCGGATGTTGTGGCGGCGGGCCAGGTGCAGCACGTCCATGACCTCGCCGTAGACGTCCAGCTGGTACTGGCCCACGGCGGCGTTGCCGATCCGGACCGGATGGGAGGCCTCGTAGCCCGGCAGCCAGTCGGCCTCCCACTCGGTGAGCCTGCGCTCGCCGCGGATGCCGTACATGATCTGCATGAGTTGGGGTTCGCCCGCGACCGCGCGCACCAGCCACTCGCGCCAGGCCAGCGCCTCGTCCTTGTACCCGGAGCGGATCAACGCCTCCAGGGTGATGGTGGCGTCGCGCAGCCAGCAGTAGCGGTAGTCCCAGTTGCGCACCCCGCCGAGGTGCTCGGGCAGGGAGGTGGTGGGCGAGGCGACGATTCCGCCGGTGGGACGGTAGGTGAGGGCCTTGAGCACGATGAGGGAGCGGATGACCGCCTCGCGGTAGGGGCCCTCGTAGGTGCACTGGTTCACCCACTTCTCCCAGAACCGCTCGGTGCGGGAGAGCGCTTTCTCGGCGTCCAGGTGGTCGGACTCCTCCACCTGGGAGGGGTGCCAGGTCATCACGAACGGAACACGCTGTCCGGCGGTGACGGTGAAGGTGGCGTCGTGGGTGAAGTTGTGGCCCTGCAGGGGGATGGGACTGCTCAGCCAGACGGAGTCGGGGCCCGCGATGGCCACCAGCTCGGTACCGGCGCGGTGCACCCACGGAACGACGTGGCCGTAGTCGAAGCGGATGCGCATGGTGGTCTCCATGCACACCGAACCCGCCAGCCCCTCGACGATGCGGACGATGTGCGGGGCACCGCCGCGCGGCGGCATGAAGTCGATGATCCGGACGGAACCGTTCTCGGTGTCCCACTCCGACTCCAGGATGAGCGTGTCGCCCCGGTAGCGGCGGCGGGTGGCACGGGGGTCGCCCTCGGCGGGCCGCAGGATCCAGCTGCCGTTCTGGTCGTCGCCCAGCATCGCGGCGAAACAGGCGGAGGAGTCGAAGTCGGGAAGGCACGCCCAGTCGATGGAGCCGTCACGCCCGACCAGCGCGGCGGTCTGCATGTCGCCGATCATTGCGTAGTCCTCAATCCAGCCGGGCACGCGGCTCACCCCCATCACGTCGTCCTGGTTCCTGCGGTTGGCGCCTCGTGGGATGGCACCGCGTTCTCGCGGCCCCACGCGCGCACGCCTGTGCGCGTGCTCCGCCGGGGTTCTCCCACCCAGCCCGCCACCGGGAGCGGACCCGTGGTCGGGAAGGGGCGCCGCTCGGGCCACGTTATGCCTCCGCACCAGCCGCCGCTTGCCTTCCACCCGGTTATGTGCCCAGGTGAGGGCAGGCGAAAAGGCCGGTGCCCGCGAACCGGCCCGAACACGGTCCTTTCCGTTCACCGCGGTCCCCATCCTCCCCTCTCCGGAGGGGGCGCGCCACCGCACTTGCACGTGCATAGGAATGTGCAGGGAGAAATGTGGGGAAATGGGGGAGATTGTCAGGCCAGAAGTTACGACGCGGTGATCAATATTCGGTCACAGGCCAGCTTCCGGCCATCGAGAGTACGGTGGCCAGACGACCGGAAACCCGGGCGGGGCAGGCGATCCCGAAGAACAGGGCACACGGCGGGGCGGTGGGGCGGGAGGAGGCCGTACCGGCGCACCGGCCCGCCGGCGGTCACCGGGCGTCCGGGAGCCCGGTGGCCTCGGGAGCCCGGTCGGGCATGCGCATCAGGGGCAGGAAGAGCTGGGCCAGCGGGCCGATCGCCACCGCGAACACCAGGGTCCCCACACCCACCGTTCCACCCAGGAGGAAGCCGGTGGCCACAACGCCCACCTCGATCGCGGTCCGCGCCAGGCGTACCGACCATCCTCGCGCGGCCAGGCCGGTCATCAGCCCGTCCCGGGGGCCCGGGCCCAGTTGGGCGCCGATGTAGCACCCGGTCGCGACCGCGCACACCACCACCCCGAGTCCCAGCAACGCCACTCGCACCGCCAACACCTCGGTCGCGGGCAGTAGCCACAGGAACAGGTCCACCGTCATACCCACCACGACCACGTTGCTCAGCGTGCCAAGACCCGGCTTCTGGCGCAGGGGGATCCACAGAAGCATCAGCATCGCGCCGACCAGCACGCTCCACGTGCCGATGGACAGCCCGGTCTGCCGGGCCAGGCCCTGGTGCAGCACGTCCCAGGGCATCGCGCCCAGCCCGGCGTGGACGAGCAGGGCGCCGCTCAGGCCGTAGAGGACCAGGCCCGTGTACAACCGGACCAGGCGGCGCACCCGGGGGCGGGGCAGGACCGGGGTGATCAGCACCCGGCCCAGCAGGTCGGAGGCCGCGCCGCGGGCGGAACGGGGCTGTGCGGTCATGGGGTTCCTTTCGCACCTGGGATCATCGGACGAAGATCCGCACGGGAGACGCGGGGCCGGGAGGCGCGGTCCGGGAACGCGGGGCCGGGGCACGGAGCCACCGGGGCCCGGCGGGGGAGCCACCTGAGTATCGTGGCGGATGTGGCGCTGGGAATGAAGTGCCAATCACGGGCAAGTGGCCTGGTTCGCGACGCGGTGACGGGAGACGGCATGGCGAGGCAGAGCGGTCACCGCGCCGCGGAGCGCTCCGGGCGGATCAACGGACGCCTCCTGGCCCGCCTCATCGGCGAGGCGCCCGTGGAGCGCCCCTACTACCTGGCCATCGCCCACGCCGTCAGCGGACTGGTCATGGACGGACGGGTCCCCAGCAACACCCGGATGCCCGCCGAACGCGATCTGGCCACCGCGCTCGGGGTCAGCCGCAACACCGTCACCGCCGCCTACGCCTGGCTGCGCGAGAACCGGTTCCTGGAGAGCCGGCAGGGCGCGGGCAGCTGGACCGTCCTGCCCGACTCCGGTACCGATGAGCCCTCGCCGTTCGCCCCCGCCGCCGAGCACATCGACCTGGGCGTGGCCGCACCCCCGGCCGTGGAGGGGCTGCGCGCCGCCGCGCTCCGGGCCGCCGAGCAGCTCGCCGCGCATGTGGGCGGACTGGGGTACCACCCCTACGGCCTGCCCGAGCTGCGGCACGCCATCGCCCGTCGCTACGTGGAGCGCGGACTGCCCACCACCCCCGAGCAGATCTTCGTCACCAACGGCGCGCAGCAGGGCATCGCGCTGGCCCTGGACCTGCTCGTGCAGCCCGGCGACGAGGTGCTGGTGGAGTCGCCCACCTACCCGCACGCGCTGGACGCCGTCCGCCGGGGCGGGGCCCGGGTACGCACCGTCGGGGTGACGCCGCAGGGCTGGGACATGGAGTACCTCGTCGACGCGTTCCGCCGGTGGAAGCCCGGACTGGCCTACCTCATCCCCGACTTCCAGAACCCCACCGGCGCCCTGATGGACGACGAGGAGCGCCGCGTCCTGGTGCGCGAGGCGCGCCGGTCGGAGAGCCACCTGGTCATCGACGAGTCGGTCACGGAACTGGCCATCGACTCCGGCGACCTGCCCACGCCGGTGGCCGCCTACGACACCGACGGCCGGGTACTGACGGTGGGCTCGGTGGCCAAGCTGCTGTGGGGCGGACTACGGGTGGGGTGGATCCGCGCCACGCCGCCGATGGTGACCCGTCTGATGGCCGCGCGCCAGCGTTTCGACCTGGCCGGGTCGGTGCTGGACCAGCTCACCGCCACCCACCTGCTCGCCGACGTGATGCGCATCCGCGCCGAGCGCAGCCGCCAGCTGCGCCGCAACCGCGACGCGCTGCTGTACGCGCTGCGGGAACGGCTGCCCGACTGGCGGCCCAGCGTTCCCGGAGGCGGGCTGGTGCTGTGGACGACGCTGCCCCAGCCCATGGCCAGCGTGCTGAGCACGGCCGCCGTCCGGCACGGGGTGCACCCGGCGGCCGGGCCGGTGTTCGGAGCCGACGGCACCCTGGAGCGCTACCTGCGCCTGTCCTACACCCAGCCGCCGGACGTGCTCGCCGACGCCGTGGAGCGCCTGGCCGCCGCCTACACCGAGACCCTGGCCCACCCGGTCCAGCCCCGGGGACGGCTGTACGTCTGAGGGCGCGGCGGGCGGGGAGGCGGGGGAGCCCCGCCACCGGCTCGCCGTTCGCGCACGGCCGGTGCCCGTTCCCTAGGACGTACCGTCCGGGAGGGCGAACCGCCGCGCGAAGCGGACCACCTCGCCGAGCACCTCGTCCCGGTTGGTCTCGTTGAACACCTCGTGCCGGGCGCCGGGGAAGACCCGTGCGGTGAAGTCCTCGCCCATGAGCGAGGTGACGCCCACCTTCGTGCCCTCCAGGGGCACCAGCCGGTCCTCGGACCCGTGCACCCACAGCAGCGGCAGCGCGCCCACACTTCCGGAGGCCAGGCCCCGCTCCATCTCGGTGAGCATGGAGTTCACGGTGACGCGCTTGAAGGGACCGTGCCAGACCAGTTCGTCGTCCACGTACGCCTCGCCCACGGCGGGGTCGCGCGAGAGCGTGGAGGGGTCGATGGGGACGTCGGGGATCTCCTCGGCGGCGGCGAGCTGCTCCAGGGCGGCCCACCGGCCCAGCACGGGTCCGGAGAGCACCAGTGCCCGGAGCTCCTCGGGGCGGGTCTGGGCGTAGCGGGAGGCGATCAGTCCGCCCATGGAGTGGCCGATGAGCACCAGCGGCAGCGTCCGGTAGGCCGTGCGCGCCTGGGTGACGACCCGGTGCACGTCCTCGACCACGTCCGCGTAGTCCTCGACCAGCACCCGCTCGCCGGAGGAGCGCCCGTGCCCCCGGTGGTCGGCGCCGTAGACCACCGCGCCCGCCGCGACCAGGTCCTCGGCCACCTGCTGGTACCGTCCCAGGTGCTCGCCGTAGCCGTGGACCAGCACCGCCAGCCAGGTCGGCTCGCCCCCGGTCGGGGCCCACGCCCGTGCCGCCAGCCTCCCCGAACCGTCGGGTCCGCCCGCCAGAGCCCACTCGCGTGTGGTGATCACCGTGTTCCGCCTCCTTGCCCGCGGCTTCGTCTGCGACGATCGGGACCGTCCGCGACCGTCCCCGGAACCCTACGGTGGGGCGGGGGCGGTATGCACGAGGGCGGTGTTGGACATTCGTACAAGCCTGACGCGGTCGGGACGGCGCGGCGGGACCGCCGTGCATCGGGGGAGTAACGATCGCGTCCGTATGTGTGTGCGATCGCCTCAGGTGCCGACAACTTCTCGTGTTGAACAACGAATTGCGTCATATGGTGTGTTCGTGAATACACATCGTTAAAAGGGGATCTTCTACGCTTATCTATGGGCATCTCCCGGGCAGATGCCTCTGTGCACGAACTGCCCGGTAACTCGGACTGGAGAGGGTGACGCCCGTGCTGGCCGACTCCTATGGGCGAGTGGCGACTGACCTGCGGGTCTCGCTCACCGACCGCTGCAACCTCAGGTGTACCTACTGCATGCCCCCGGAAGGGCTGGAGTGGCTGCCCAAGCCGGAACTGCTCACCGACGACGAACTCCTCCGCCTGGTCCGTGTCGGTGTGACCCGCCTCGGCATCACCGAGGTGCGTTTCACCGGAGGTGAACCCCTGCTCCGCCGCGGCCTGCCCGGCCTCATCGCCGGGACGACCGAGCTGCGGCCCCGACCCCAGACCGCCCTGACCACCAACGGCATCGGGCTGGCCCGGATGGCCCCCGCCCTGGCCGAGGCCGGTCTCGACCGCGTCAACGTCTCCCTCGACACCCTCCGACCGGACGTGTTCGAGACCCTGGCGCGGCGCCGCCGACTCGACGACGTCCTCGACGGTATGGCTGGAGCGGCCAGCGCCGGACTCACCCCCGTCAAGGTCAACGCCGTCCTGATGCGCGGCGTCAACGACGCCGAGGCCGCCGACCTCCTGCACTTCTGTATCGAGCGGGGCTACGAGCTGCGCTTCATCGAGCAGATGCCGCTGGACGCCCAGCACGGCTGGCGGCGCGACACCATGATCACCGCCGAGGAGATCCTCGCCGGCCTTGAGAACGACTTCACCCTGGACGCCGCCGACGCCGGGACGCGCGGCAGCGCGCCCGCCGAGCTCTTCCACGTGCGCGGCGCCCGCTTCCCCAACGGGGAGCAGGCGACCGTCGGTGTCATCGGCTCGGTCACCCGGCCCTTCTGCGGGAACTGCGACCGGGTCCGCCTCACCGCAGACGGGCAGGTGCGCAACTGCCTGTTCGCCCGGGAGGAGTCCGACCTGCGTGCCCTGCTGCGGGGCGACGCCACCGACGAGGAGATCGCCCAGAGCTGGACCGCCGCCGTGGCCACCAAGCTGCCCGGACACGGCATCAACGACCCCAGCTTCCTGCAACCGTCCCGACCCATGTCCGCGATCGGCGGCTGACCCCGCTCCGTCCCTCGGCCCGTCCCGTCCCGGTGCGCCGGGCCCCCGCGTTCCCGCCCGCCGCGGGCCCGCGTGGGCGGCGGCCCGTCCGCCCGCGGCGGACCACGGGCCGCACCGCCGTGCGCACCGCCACGTGCGCCTCACCGCGCCGCGCCTTCCCGTTGTGCGCTCCACGCGATCCCGGGTATCCCACAAGACACGTTGCACGCCCCGCTTCACTCTGGCCCGAAGCCTCGGAGGCGCGACCGCGTACGTGCCCTCGCGAACCGCACGCGGGCCTGGTCCGGAAAGGGAGGTGGCCGGAGATGCCCTGCACCGAGGTTCCCAAGGAACGCGTTCCCATCCGCATGTGGGCCGACCCCGACGAGGTCGAGACCGCGGCGATGGAACAGCTGCGCAACGTCACCCGCGTGCCGTGGGTGCACGGCTTGGCCGTCATGCCGGACGTGCACCACGGGCAGTGGATCTCCTGCCACCACAGCTACGTGGCCGAGGAGACCTACGACGGCGTGGACGTGCTCGTCACCCGCAAGGGCGCCATCCACGCGGGGAGGGTGAGCTCGGGATCATCCCGGGCAGCATGGCGAGCGGGACCTACATCGTGCGCGGGCTGGGCAACCCCGCCTCGTTCAACTCCGCCTCGCACGGGGCGGGGCGCAGGATGAGCCGGAACAAGGCCCGCAGGACCTTCACCGCGGCCGACCTGGCCGAACAGACCAGGGGAGTGGAGTGCCGCAAGGACCCGGGCGTCGTGGACGAGATCCCGGCCGCCTACAAGGACCTGGAGTCGGTGATCGAGGCCCAGACCGACCTGGTCGAGGTGGTCGCCCGCCTGCGCCAGGTGGTGTGCGTCAAGGGCTGACACGGCGGGTCGGCGGTCTCCGCCGATCTGCGTAACCTTCTTCCCATGGGACACCGACACCCGAGCAAGCTCAAGAACCCCGAAGTGAGCCACGCACGGGCGCGATGGCTGTTGCGGGCCGAGCTGGACGGCTGCGAGGAGTGCCAGCGGGAGGGCGACCGCGAGGCCCTGACGGACCTCGTCTTCGGCGGGGTGTTCGACTCACTCCTGACGGGGTTCGTGCTGGCGCGCACCCAGCAGTGGTACTCGCCGAGCAGACCGGTCCAGTACCCGGCCACGGTGTACCGCATCGCGCCCATCGACGAACGCGACTTCTGGCGCGAGCCCACCCAGCACTGCATGCGGGTGTGCACGGTCCAGGGGCCGCGGGGCACCAGCGTGGACACCGTGCCCGCGCTCAAGGAGCTGCGAATGATGTCGATGGGGGACCGCGGGTTCGTCCTGGACGACGTGGTCGACGGACTGGCCGAGACGGAGGGGTGAGCGCCATGGTCCACGGGGTGAGCGCGCCACTGGACGCGGTCGTGCTGGCCGGGGGAGCGGGCCGCCGCATGGGCGGCGCCGACAAACCGGGGCTGGCCGTGGCCGGACGGACACTGCTGGAGCGGGTCACCGACACGGTCCGAGCCCACAACGCCGACGCGGCCCGTACCCACGGCACCGGGACCGCGACGCCCGCCGGCGCGGGGGACACCGCGGAGAGCCGTGGGGAGGCCGGGGAGGGCACCGGCGGGGGCCGGATCATCGTGGTCGGCCCACCGAGGGAGAGCCCACGCGCCCTCTACGTCCGCGAGGACCCGCCCGGCGCGGGCCCGGTGCCCGCCCTGCGCGCCGGACTGGCGCACGCGCGGGCCCCCTGGTTCGCGCTGCTCGCGGCCGATCTGCCCCACCTGGACACCGGCCACCTGGCAGCCCTCACCGACGCACCGGACGAGGGAGACGCGGGCGCGGTGTTCGTGGACTCCACCGGACACGAGCAGTGGCTCACCGGGGTGTGGCGCACCGACGCCGTCCGCACCGCCCTCGCCGACTACCGGGGCCGGTCCCTGTACCGCCTGCTCGGCCCCCTCCGGCCCCGGGCGGTGCCGCTGACCGACGACCTGGCCGTGGCAGACTGCGACACCCCCGACGACCTCGCCCGCGCCCGCCGCCTGCTGGAGCCCCCGAGCAGCTGACGCGGGCCCCGGGCACGGGGGTGGGCCCGCGCACCGTGGAGGGGGCGCGGGCCATGAGACCGGCTGGGCCGAGCCCCGGCCGGGAACCGCTCTCCCACGCGGGCGACCCCGGCCACGAGGCGGTGCGCGTGGAGGCCTGGCGGACGGCCGTGGAGCGGAAGCCCCGGCGGGGGCGGGGACGAAAGGGGAGGCTCCCGGCCCCGGCCGTCCCGACCCGGGGCCGGGACGGTTCCTCGGCCCCCGTCAGCCCTCGAACTCGTCCATGGGCGTGGTCTCGCGCAGGAACCCGCGCATGCCCAGGAAGTTGGACAGGTACTCCCGGTGCTCGTCGCAGGCCACCCACACCTTGCGCCGGTCGGGAGTGTGCAGCTTGGGGTTGTTCCACACCAGTGCCCACGTCGCCTCGGCACGGCAGTCGCGCCGCGAGCAGCGCGGTCGATCGGTCGGTTGACCCAATGCTGACCCCCAGTCGAAGAAACGGTCTCCATGGTAAAGCCACGGGCACGAGTCGGTGTTCTCCGCCAGGCGGCCGGAAGGCGGCCCGGACTGGACACAAGGCGACGCCGGGTGGTTACGGGGGCAAACCACCCGGCGTCGCAGGCGATGTTTCGACGGGGGCTCGAAACATCGCACCCGCGCTTCGACGGGGGACCGAAGCGCTAGAAACCAATGTACACCGATGCCCCCCGGTGTACGTCAAGAGTCAGTTACAACGTTGTCTCGGGAGAGTCCCGCTGATGCTGGGCCTTAGGTCACATATCGGGATTCACCTGGCATTTCGCACATAACATGTGCCTCTTTGTTCCGGTGGTCACCACGGCTTTCTTGGGTCAAGGGAGCCCCATCCGTCTCCTTGGTCGCTCTCGGCACACAGTAAAGTTCCCGGCCCCGTTCCCCGGCCCTCGGACGGGCGCAAGGAGGGCGCTCCCGTGTGGCCGTGTGGGATTACGGGGAGAGCAGGAGGCGGGGGGTCGCGCCGTGCGCGACCGTGTAAACGACTACGCAGGGGGTCCCACATGTCCCACAACACCTACCGCGTCACGGAGATCGTCGGCACCTCGCCGCAGGGGATCGACCAGGCCATCCGTAACGGCATCGACCGCGCCTCGGCCACGCTGCGCGAACTCGACTGGTTCCAGGTCACCGAGATCCGGGGGCACATCGAGGAGGGCGACGTCGCGCACTTCCAGGTGGGCCTCAAGGTGGGGTTCCGCCTGGACGAGTGAGGGGACAGCGGGCCGGGGACGGCGGTCGCGGCGCAGGCCCGGCCGTCGCCGCGACCGCTCCCGCCCCCTCGGACGTCCTCATCGCCGCGCTGCCGCCGCCACACCGGCCGGCGGCGGTACCGGCCCGGGGCGTGGCCGCCGCACACGCCCTAACCCCCGTCGGAGGTCTCCGCGCCGCGTTGCACGTCCACGTGTACGTGGTCCAGGTGCCTCAGGATCTCGTTGTCCGGGTCGGCCTCGTAGTGGCGCCATCCCAGCGACGGATAGTACGTGCTCCAGATCTTGTCGTCGAAGATGATCACGTCTATCTCGTAGTCCGGGGCGTGCGCGATCAGCCAGTGCGCCATCACCCAGCCCTCGCGGCGGTTCTCCTCGTTGACCGGCCGGTAGAAGACGTCGATCGCACGGCCCTCGTAGTGCGCGGAGTCCTCGCCGTGCCCGGTGTCGTAGCCGCCCGGATGGTAGCCACCCAGGCTCAGGCCGGAGAAGTGCTCTTCCATGCCGTCCTTGAGGTGCTGGGCGCGCGCGGTCAGGCCGGAGGGCTCCAGGTCCTCCTGCACCCTCAGCTCGGGGTCCTTGGTGGACCGACAGGTCAGCGAGGGGCCGGCGTCCTCCTCGGGCCCCTCCTCCAGGAGGGTCGTCACGGAGTCTGGGACGTCGCTGGTGTCGGGCGCCGCGATCGGGGCGCTGTCGCCCTGCACGGAGACGGCGGCCGCGGTGGTGGCCCGCTGGGCCTGGTCCCGGTCCAGCCGGACCTGCTCCCCGTCCACCCACACCGCGCAGTCGGGGCCCCAGGGGGTCGACAGGGGAAGGACGTCGGTGTGGTGGGCCAACCAGCGGACCCCCACGACGGCGACGACGCCCAGCACGACCACGGCGGCCACAGTGGTGATCAGCCTGTACCACCGGCGTTCGGACCGCACGGATCTGTGTGTCATGCCCCTTGCTCCTCCACGTTCGTGCCGGGCGGCGCTCGTCGACTGCCGGCGCGGGCTTCAGAGTGGTTAACTCCTACAGAATTAACCAGATTTCAGACACTACGGGCATATTTCCCATGCCGAGGGGTCGGTCGCCGTCCTCCATGCCGTTGACCAGGGATAACGCGCTGACTGCCGAATCGGTCACAGAGCAGTCCTAACGGACCGACCACAGGACGAACAGGCCGCCGAGGACCAGCGTCAGCGCCCAGATCCGGTCCATGGTGACCCCGCGCCAGCGCAGCGCGTGCACACCCAGGAAGTCGTGGGCGATCAGCGCGGCGACCCCCGCCGCGGCCAGCATCGCCACCGTGTGCACCCCGGTGGCGGCCAGGCCGACCAGTGTCGCGTCCCACAGGTTCCACGTCTCCGCGGCCGCCACGGCGCCCTCCGGAGCCGCGGCCGCCTCGGTTCCGCCGGCGCCTCCGGCCCCGGCGCCCACGACTCCGCGGTCCTCCTCCGGCTCCTCCGCCGACCGGTCCACGGCGCCGTGCGCTCCGTGCCCGCCGGAGTGCGTGTGCGTGAGCCGCCCCGACAGCACGGGCATCAGCATCAGGCCCGCGCCGTGCGCCGACGACATCAGGAACGACCACGCGGTCAGCTGCCACAGCGGCAGCCGCACCTCGCGCCAGTGGAAGTGCTTCCGCGACAGCAGCATCACCAGCCCCACGAGTACGATCACCATGCCTCCCGCAACCGGGAAGAGCACCGAGGCGGTGGCCGAGCCGGTGGCGGTGATGGCCACGGCCGCCACTCCGACACTGACGGCGTGTCCGACGGCGATGGCGGGCAAGGAGCGCAGCACCTCGGCCCGGCCGCCCTCCTGCAGGCCGCGGGTCACGGCCAGCAGCCAGCCCATGCCCGGGTGCAGGCCGTGGAAGGCGCCCAACGCGACGAGGGTCCAGATCTGCGCGGGGGTCACGGCGTCAGGGTCACACGGCCGTGGGGAGGCCGCAACAGACCGAACCCCTCTGACCGACACCGGTCAGAGGGGGTTTCGCGTGGACCGCTCCAGGGCAGCCGGGCCCGGGACCCGGGTCAGCGCGGGGTCAGGGGCACAGGGCCTCCAGGGCGGTGGGCTCCTCGCCCACCTGGCGGCCCGGTTCCGCGGGCTCCTCCTCGTCCAGGCCGGTGTACTCCTGCCACTCGGTGAGACCGTCGTCCTCGGACTCCTCCCCGGCCCCGGCCGGCTCGGTCGGCTCGTCGGACGCGTCCTCGGACGGGGAGCCGGAGGCGTCGTCCGTCGGAGCGCCGTCACCGGCCTCCTCCCCGGCGATGGCCTCGGCGACCAGGTCCTTGACCGTCTCCCAGTCCGGGTTGGCGGTGTTGACCTGGGGCGGCGACAGCTGGAGTGTGCTCATCCCGCCCCCGTCGGTGACCATGTCGGCCAGTTCGATGAACGCGGGGACCTTGGCCTGGGGGATGTCGGTGCTCAGCGTGCGCTCGGTGGCGCCCGCCAGTCTGCGGTAGCTGGTCAGGACGGTCGTCGGCTCGACCTGCTCGGCGACGTACTTGAGCAGGCAGCCCTGGCGGCCCATCCGGCCGTAGTCGTCGCTGTTGGTCCGGGAGCGGCCGTACCAGAGGGCGTCGTGGCCGTTGAGGTGGCGCAGACCCGGCTCCAGCACCCCGCCGTGCACGCCGTAGGGGATCGGTTCCTCGATGAGTACCTCCACGCCGCCGATGGCGTCGATCAGGTCGCGGAAGCCCATCATGTCGACCATCGCGTAGTAGCCGATCTCCAGACCGACGTTGTACCCGATCACCTTCTTGAGGGTGTCGGCGGAGGGATCGGCCGCGGCCGGCCTGAGCGCGAGTGCCTCGGGTTCCTCGGCGACCGTCTGGTACACCTCGTTGAGCAGCAGGTCGAAGCCGTACGGCTCGGGGTAGCGCTCGGCCAGGGCGCTGTCCTCGGGGAACCGGACGTTCTCCAGGTTGCGCGGCAGGCCCACCAGCACGGTGTCACCGGTGCGGGTGTCCATGCTGGCGATCATCATGCTGTCGGTGCGCACGCCGTAGCGGTTGTCCGCCGAGTCCGAGCCGAGCAGCAGCACGTTGACCCGTTCCTGGCCGTTCCACGGGTCGGTCTCGTCGTGCGGCGGCTGGAGGGGGTCCTCCTCGGCGTGGAACACGTTGTTGAGCGTCTGGTAGGCGGTGTAGCCGCCGTGCAGGGCCAGCGCGGAGGGCGCCGCGACGGACAGGCACAGCAGCAGGACCACGGCGGCGCCGAGCACCCGCGAGCCCAGGGAGGCGCCGACGGGCCTGGTGATCACCCAGGAGTGCACGATGACCGTCAGCCACAGCACCGCCACGACGAACACCGCGCCCATGGCGCTCAGCAACCACCGGTTCTGCAGCGCCATGGTGGCCACCATGGTCATGGCCCCCGTCTCGCCGGCGCCCAGCCGCCAGCCCCACACGACCAGGCCCAGGAGCACGGACAGGTACAGGCCGAGGATCACCGTTCCCGCGGTCCTGCGCCGCATCCGCAGGTGTGCCAGGCCCGGGAGGGGGGCCGACGCCGCAGTCCACAGCAGCGCCCCGCCCGTACTGGGGCGCGCGGGCGCCCCGTCCCGCTGATCGTCCTCCGCTGCCACCGGTGGTTCCTCTCCAGCCGCGGGACTGCCGCCCCGTTGTCTCCGTCGTCCCCGCCGCGGTCACCGAGCGGTACCTGGGGCCGGAAGTGTCCGAAACCCCTGTTATGTACACGCTTGGGAGGGGTCGTTCGGTTCCCTGCCGGGTGGCATGCGTGTGCTCGGACGCGTCGAGCGGGCCGCCCGTGTGGCCTCTGGGCATGGGGGGATTCCCTGGGGTGTTGGAGGGCCCGCCAGATCAGTGTGGCGCTTTGCGAGAGTTGTGGAGACGACTACTCAGTGATGATGGATCTTCTATACAAGTCTGTTATGTGGCACTGAGGTGGTTGATGGGGCATTGGGCGAAGTTTTCGGAGCAGTCAAAGGGGTGAATCAGCCGATTTCTTTCGTGATCAGTAGTGCACGGGCGCCGCAGCTGGGATGATCTGGCCGCAGGAGGGGGCGTCGTCCGGGGGGAAGGACGGCGTCATGGGAATGAAAGGCAAGCCATCGTGCTCGATGCGGTTGACGCCGCGCTCATGCGTGCGCTGCAGGGGGACGGCAGAGCGACGTTCCAGGCACTGGCCGACGGAGTCGGCCTGTCGAGGACGGCGGTGCGTGCGAGAGTGCGCCAGCTCGTGCGGTCAGGGGCGATCAGGATCGTCGGGGTCCTGCACGCCGGAGTCGTGGGAATGGAGGTGCTCGGCCACGTGTCGTTCCACGTCAGCGGACCCGTGGGGTCTCTGCTGGACGCGCTGGGCGAACGCGAGGCCGTGACCTTCGCCGCGCAGGCGGCCGGGCGCTTCCCCGCCGTCGCTCAGGTGCGGGTGGCCGACGACGCCGCCCTGTCCAAGGAGCTGTCCGAGCTGCGCTCGCTGCCGGGCGTGGACGGCGCGGAGGTCTTCCGCGCCAACGCGGTGTTCAAGGACGCCCACAGCAGTGTGCGGGAACTGCACGACATCGAGCTGGACGCCCTGGACTGGCGCCTGGTCCGCCAGCTGCTCAAGGACGGGCGGGCCTCCTACGCGGACCTGGCACGCCAGGTGGGCCTGTCGCAGGCCGCCGCGCGCTCCCGGGTGGTGCGGCTGCTCAACTCCGGTGTGGTGCACGTGACCGCGCTGGTGGAGCCCGCGGCGGTGGGGGCCAACGAGCGGCTGGGCTTCGGCCTGCGCTGCCGGGGCGACGCCGAGGCGTTGGGCGCGGCACTGGCGAACATGCCCGGGATCTCCTTCCTGGCCAGCGGTTTCGGCCGCTACGACATCATCGGCGTCCTCACCGCGCCCGACCGGTGCCAGCTGGTGGAGGCCCTGGATTCGGTGCGCTCGACACCGGGGGTGGGCTACGCGGAGTGCTGGGACCACCTGTCCGTGCGCAAGGAACGGCGAGGGGGAGAGCGCCCCCTGGAGCGGGTCGACTGACCGCGTCCGACCGCGCCGTGGCCGGAGACCGGCCCCGCGGGCCCGGGAAGGGCCCGCGGCACCCGGGACGGACGCTCCCGTGTTCTTCGGCCGAATCTGTAACCAGCGGTAGCATTTTTACGTGTTTCCGCTTCGCATGGCTTGCGTCACGCTTAAGTTACCCGTGAGTATAGGAAGGGGCCGGTCCGAACCGGCCGCACCGGCGCGGGTGTAATGGGAGGCTGACGTGGCGCTTGCGGATACCTTGACGGCTGTGGGCACGGTGGCGCTGGCACGGTGCGGCGGTCGGCCGTTCGGTACGCACCTGTTCTCCGTCTGGCCGGGGGCCGCCTTCGCGGCGACCGCCTTCCCGGTCCGCTGCACGCCGGGGGACAACCTCGCCATCCACGTCGCGGTGGCCCAGGCCCCTCCCGGCTCCGCCCTCGTGGTCGACGTCGCGGGCGAGGCCGAGTACGGCTACGTCGACGAACTCCTCGCCGTGGCCGCCAGTACCCGTGGGGTCAGGGGGATCGTCCTGGACGGCTGCGTACGCGACATCGCCGCCATCGTCCGCTGTGAGCTGCCCGTGTTCGGCGCGGGGGTCGCCGTCCGCGAGGCCGGGCACGAGGCGGGCGGCTCGGTCGGGCGCCAGATCAGCATGACGGCGGGCGGTCCCGCCCCCCTGCCCGTGCGCCGGGGCGACTGGATCGTCGCCGACGACGACGGAGTGGTGTGCCTGCCGCGGGGACAGGTGGGCTCCATCATCACCGAGACCCTGGACAGCGTCTCCCGGGAGCGGGAGATCATCGACGCCGTGTACGCGGGGGAGAGCACCCTGGAGCTGCTCGGCCTGGACCCCTCGCGGGTCGCAGGCTGGGAGGGCGGGGGCGAGCGCTCCCGCCGCGGCGGGACGGGGCGCTCGCGGACGCTCGGCGCACTGCGTGACGCGTCCGTGCGCGGCGCCGAGGGCCGCCCCGAGGCACGGCCGAGGGTCTCGCCGCGCTCCGCCGTGGGCGACGCCTACCGGGGCGACTGAACGCCCGTCCGGAGCGGTGCCCCCGCACCCCGGCGCGACGGGGCCGCTCAGCCCTCGGTGAGCGAGAGCAGTTCGTCGATGTAGCAGGTCGCCTCACGGGCGGCCCCGGTCGCGTCGGCGCCCCGGATCGCCTCGGTCAGCTTCGAGTGGTCCACTCCCTCGGTGGACGAGGAGGGCTGGTCGGTCGCCTCGTCGCTCTGCTCGTAGGCCGTGTGGGCGATACTCGCGTACACCACCTGCGCGATGTCGTCGTACAGGTCGATGAGCAGCGTGTTGTGGGTGGCGTTGACGACCGCCCGGTGGAAGGTGAAGTCCGACTCCACGAACGCGCCCATGTCGCGTTCGCGCCAGGCGGCCTCGCGCAGGGCCATGGCGCGGTCGATGTCGGCCATGTCCTCCTCGCTGTGGCGCAGCGCGGCCAGCCGGGCCGCCTCCACCTCCAGCGCGCGGCGCACCTCCAGGTTCTCCCTCAGCCGGGAGCGCTCCAGGCGGCGACGCAGGGCGCCGCCGAGTTCGCTGGAGGCGCGGACGAAGGTGCCCGCCCCCTGGCGGATCTCCAGCAGCCCCGCGTGGGCGAGGGCGCGAACGGCCTCGCGGACGGTGTTGCGTCCCACCTCAAGCTGGTCGGAGAGCTCCGACTCGGTGGGGATGCGGTCGCCGACACCCCATTCCCCCGAGTCGATCTGGGCTCTGAGCTGACTGATGACCTGGTCGACGAGACCGGTCCGGCGTGTCGAGGCGAGGGGCACGCGTTTACCTCCTAGGGCGGGTCGCCGGATAACAGGGCCAGCGCACAGGTACGGAACGGTTAAGCCCGGAGCTTAGACCAGTTACGGCCAGGAATTGGCCTCGAGCGGCAATGCGTTATCCTCATGAAGTACATCGGGTCATCCTATGAATCTCTGTGAGTCGCCTCCATGAGCGTCGGACCAGCGCCCCACGCCCCCGTGGCGAGCGGCCCCTCCGCGGGCGGAACCGCACGGCCCCCGCGAGCGGTCCTGCTGCTGATCGCCGCGGGGATCGCCCTGGCCGCACTGAACCTGCGCACCGCCATCACCAGCGTCGGCCCCGTGCTCGACGAGGTCACCGCGGGGCTGGGCATGACCGCGGTCGGCGCCGGGCTCCTCACCACCCTGCCCGTACTGTGCTTCGCGCTCTTCGGCGGTCTCACCCCCCTCCTGGCCCGGCGCCTCGGCGAGCACCACCTGCTCGTCTGCGCGCTGACCGCGGTCACCGTCGGCCTCGCCGCCCGGGCCGTGGCCCCCGAGCCGTGGGCGTTCCTGGCCCTGAGCGCCGTGGCGCTGTCCGGCGGCGCCGTCGGCAACGTCATCCTGCCCGCCCTGGTCAAGCAGCACTTTCCCGAGCGCGTGGGCCTGATGACCACCGTGTACACCACCGCCCTGGCCCTGGGCACCACCATCGCCGCCGCGGCCACCGTGCCCCTGGAGCAGTCCACCGGTGAGTGGCGCGCGGCCCTGGGCGCCTACGCCCTCTTCGGCGTCGCGGCCGCCGTGCCCTGGCTGCTGGTCCTGCGCCACGGGCCCGGACGCGGCGACCCCGCCCAGGCGCTGGGCTTTCGCCAGGTGCTGTCCACAGGCCTGGGCTGGCAGTCCGTGCTCTACTTCGGCACCCAGTCCTCGATCGCCTACATCATGTTCGGCTGGTACGCGCAGATGCTCCGAGACCAGGGCATGGACGCCCAGACCGCGGGCCTGGCGCTGTCCTACCTGACCCTCCTGGGCATCCCCATGTCCCTGCTGCTGCCCACGCTGCTGACCCGTCTGGACGACCAGCGCCCCTTCGTCGCCGTGTTCGCCGTCGCCTACATGGCGGGACTGGCCGGGCTGTGGACCGCTCCGCTGTCGGGCGTGTGGGTCTGGACCACACTCGTGGGCATCGGCATGGGCACCTTCGTCTTCGCCCTGACCTCCTTCGCGCTGCGCACCCGCACCGGCGCCGGGACGGCGGCGCTGTCGGCCTCCAGCCAGAGCCTGGGCTACCTCATGGGCGGCGCGGGGCCCTTCCTGTTCGGGCTGCTGCACGAGGGCAGCGGGGGCTGGCACGCGCCGCTGCTCCTGGTGGTCTTCCTGGTCGTGGTCAACCTGGCCGTGGGCATGCTGCTGGGCCGCCCCCGCTACCTGGAGGACGTCCTCGCCACGCGCGGCCTCACACCGGGAGCCAGTCGAGGCGGCCGATGAGGTACACCGAGCCGACGAAGGCCACGACGTCGATGACCGTGTGCGCCACCACCAGGGGCATCACGCGTCCGTAGCGCAGGTAGAACCAGCCGAAGACCAGGCCCATCACCAGGTTGCCGAAGAACATCCCGACGCCCTGGTAGAGGTGGTAGAAGGCGCGCAGCACCGAGCTGGCCAGCACCGCCTTCCACGGTGTCCACCCCAGCTGCCCCAGCCGGTGCAGGAGGTAGCCGACCACGATCACCTCTTCGAGGACGCCGTTCTTGGCCGCCTGGAGAACCAGGACGGGAACGTCCCACCAGTTGCCGGCCAGAGCGCTGGGCGCGATGGTGACCGTCAGCCCCAGCCGCCAGGACACCACGTACACGGCCAGGCCGCCCGCGCCGATGGCCGCGGCGAGGGCGGCGCCGCCGCCCAGGTCGAAGCCGGGGCGGCGCATGTCGAAGCCCAGCGTGCGCGAGGACTCCCCCGAACGGCGCATGAGGTAGGCCACCAGCAGGACCGGTACCAGGGCGAAGGCCACCGCGTACAGCTGCCAGGACAGGTCCAGCCAGGGGCGCTCCTCCGCCGCGCGGGGGCGCACCAGGCTGGCGGTCTGCTCGGACAGGGCCTCGGACGCGGTGAGCACGCCGAGGAAGGAGATGGTCGCCGAGACCGCCGCGGCGCCCAGGGACAGGGCGAGCACGCACAGGATCTCCCAGCGCAGCAGGCGCCGGTCGACGGGGACGGTGGGGGCGGGAGACGGTTCCTCGGGCTGCTCGGCACGCGGGGAGCGGATCTTGTCGGTCACGCCATGCAATGTACGCGCTGTCCGGCGGGGCGCGTGACCGGGGAACCACGGGGCCGGGGGCACGCCGGGGCGAGGGGTCCGACCGCCGCCCCGGCGCGCCGTGCCCGAACGCGAGGGCCGCTATTCGTCGTCCAGGCCCTCCACGCCCGGTTCCTCCACGGCCGGCGCCTCACTCTCGCCGTTGTCCACCTCGTCCTCGCAGGCGGCGCTCCCGAACACCGCGACGGCGGCGATCGCTCCGCCCGCGAGTACGCGGCGGATGGTGGTCACGGTCTTCTGGCTGATGCCCTCAAGCCTCACTGCTGGCTCCATCGGTTCGTGGACGGGTGCCATGGGCCGTCCCCGGTCCGCGCCGCGGACCGTCTCGCGGCACGTGTCCGGAGAAGCACGCGCCCCTCGAAGCGGCGCGAGCCGGGCGTTATTCTTCTGTGACCCATGTGCGGACCACGTTAGACGTGACGCGCCTCCGTTGCCAGGAGTACACGGGGGTGACCCGCCCGGTGTCAGGAACTCAGTCGTCGTCCTCGTCGCCCTCGTCCTCGTCCTCGCCGCCCTCGTCCTCGCCCTGTTCGGTGTCCATCTCCGGCATGACCTCCTCGCAGGCGGAGGTGCCCAGGGCCATGAACGCGGCCAGTGCGCCCACGGCGAGCACGCGACGCAGCATGGCCAGGGTGGAGGGGAGCGGTTCGAGGAGTCTCATGGGGATGCCTCCGGTTCTTCGGGGGTGCGCGGGTCCGCGCGGCGCAAGCCTAGGTCCCGCCCCGTCCGGTGGCCAGGGGCCGTGCCTCCTCGGGGGCGGACCCCCGTGCGGCGTGCCCCTCCGTGGGGGCACGTCCCGCCTCCCGGTTCCGGCACGCGAGAAGCCGCCGGCCATGCGCGTATGACACGGAACGCGCATGGCCGACGGCTAGGGGGCGGAGGCCGCCCCGCCCCGCCCCAGCCACGAAAGCGGGGAGGAACGGCCTCCTGGGAACGAAGACCAGTGTCAGTGAGCCGCTGAGAACTGGTCTTCCTCGGTGGAGCCGGTGAGAGCCGTGGTGCTGCCCTCAGGGGAGATGGTCGTGCTGATGGCGTCGAAGTAGCCGGTGCCGACCTCGCGCTGGTGGCGGGTGGCGGTGTAGCCGGCGGCCTCGGACGCGAACTCGGCCTCCTGCAGCTCGACGTACGAGGTCATCCCGTTCTGGGCGTAGCCCTTGGCCAGGTCGAACATCGAGTGGTTGAGCGAGTGGAAGCCCGCCAGGGTGATGAACTGGAACTTGTAGCCCATGTGGCCCAGCTCGCGCTGGAACTTCGCGATGGTCGCGTCGTCCAGGTGGCGCTTCCAGTTGAAGGACGGCGAGCAGTTGTAGGCCAGCATCTGGTCCGGGTACTCGGCCTTGATGCGCTCGGCGAAGTCGCGGGCGACATCCAGGTCGGGGGTCCCGGTCTCCATCCAGAGCAGGTCGGAGTGCGGGGCGTAGGCCAGGCCGCGGGCCACGCAGGCGTCGACGCCGTTGCGGAAGCGGTAGAAGCCCTCCGCGGTGCGCTCGCCCGTGATGTAGGGCTGGTCGCGCTCGTCCACGTCGCTGGTGATCAGGGTCGCGGCCTGGGCGTCGGTCCGCGCGATGACCAGGGACGGGACACCGGCGACGTCCGCGGCCAGGCGGGCGGCGCTCAGGGTCTTGACGTGCTGGCTGGTGGGGATGAGGACCTTGCCGCCCAGGTGGCCGCACTTCTTCTCGGAGGCCAGCTGGTCCTCCCAGTGCACGCCGGCCGCGCCCGCGGCGATCATGCCCCGCATCAGCTCGTAGGCGTTGAGGACGCCGCCGAACCCGGCCTCGGCGTCCGCGACGATCGGGGCGAGCCAGTCGGGAGCGCTGTCGTCGCCCTCGGCCCAGGTGATCTGGTCGGCGCGCATGAGCGCGTTGTTGATGCGGCGGACCACGGACGGAACCGAGTTGGCCGGGTACAGGCTCTGGTCCGGGTAGGTGTTGCCGGAGAGGTTGGCGTCGGCTGCGACCTGCCAACCGGAGAGGTAGATGGCCTTCAGGCCGGCGCGGACCTGCTGGACCGCCTGGTTGCCGGTGAGAGCGCCGAGGCTGTTGACGTAGTCCTCGGTGTGGAGCAGGTCCCACAGCCGCTCGGCGCCGCGACGGGCCAGGGTGTGCTCCTCGGTGACCGAGCCGCGGAGCCTGACCACGTCGTCGGCGGAGTAGGTGCGCTCGATACCGGCCCACCGGGGGTTGGTCTCCCAGTCGCGCTGGAGTTCGGCGCTGGCTTCCTGTCGTCGAGCGCTGGTGCCCATGTTCGTTCCCGCCTTACGTGTAGTCCCCAAGGTGTTCACACCGGTCGAGAGAGGTCCTGCCCAGAGCCAGGGGGTGAGCCCTGTGCGGTAAGTTCCCCGCCGGTAACTACGATTCTTGGGCAAGAACCAAGGCTTTTCCACTCAAAATCTAGTGAAGATCGTTGATTCTTTCCGTACCATGAAGCCATGGCGTACTTTGGTACTGAAGAAATACCGTCTTTGACAGGTGACCTAGATCTCGTCACCTTTGGCCAGCGGCTCCGGCATCTGCGGCGCGCACGCGGCCTTACCCTCTCTGACCTGGGAGAACGCGTGGGCAGGGCCCCCTCCCAGCTCTCCCTGCTGGAGAACGGCAAGCGTGAGCCCAAGCTCTCCCTGCTCACGTCCCTGGCCTCGGCCCTCAGCGTCTCGGTCGAGGAGCTGCTGTCCAAGCAGCCCCCGAGCCGGCGCGCGCAGCTGGAGATCTCCGTGGAGGAGGCCCAGCGCGACGCCCTCTACCAGAAGCTGGACCTGCCCCACCTGAGAGTGGGCAAGCGCGTCCCCAACGACGTGCTCGAACACATCGTGGGCCTGTACGGCGAGCTCAAGCGACGCAGCGCCAAGCCCGCGGCCACCCCCGAGGAGGCCCGCCGGGCCAACGCCGACCTGCGACGCCAGATGCGCGAGCGCGGCAACTACTTCGAGGACATCGAGAAGGCGGCGGCCGAGACCCTCAACGCCGTCAACTACACCGCGGGGGCGCTGTCCCAGGGGCAGATCCTCGCCATCGCCACCCACCACGGGTTCTCCCTCAGGTACGTGCAGGACCTGCCCCGCTCGGTGCGCTCCCTCACCGACCACGTCAACCGGCGTATCTACCTCAAGCGCGAGACCACGCTGGGCATGCACAGCCCGCGCACGATCCTCCTGCAGACCCTGGGCCACGTGGCGCTGGGCCACAACCAGCCGCGAGACTTCGGCGACTTCCTGCGCCAGCGGGTGGAGGCCAACTACTTCGCCGCCGCCGTCCTGATCCCCGAGTCCACCGCGGTGCGCTACCTGCAGGAGGCCAAGCAGGAGCGCGACCTGTCGGTGGAGGACCTGCGCGACGTGTACTCGGTCTCCTACGAGATGGCCGCGCACCGTTTCACCAACCTGGCCAACCGCCACCTGGACCTGGTCTGCCACTTCATCCGCAACGACGAGACCGGCATCATCTACAAGGCCTACGAGAACGACGGCCTGGTCTTTCCCACCGACGAGACCGGGGCCATCGAGGGTCAGCGCATGTGCCGCCAGTGGTCGGGGCGCCAGGTCTTCGCCTCGCCGGACCGCTACTCGATCTACTACCAGTACACGGACAAGCCCAACGGCACCCACTGGTGCGTGGCCCACGTGGACCCCAGCCGCGAGCGCAACTTCGCCATCACCCTGGGCGTGCCCTACAAGGAGTCGCGCTGGTTCCGGGGGCGCGAGACCACCAACCGCACCAAGTCCAACTGCCCGGGCGGAGAGTGCTGCGTGCGTCCGCCCGCGGATCTGGCCGCCCGCTGGGAGGGCAACGTGTGGCCGTCGGCCCGGGCGCACTCGCACGTGCTCTCGGCGCTTCCCTCGGGCACCTTCCCGGGTGTGGACGAGCACGACGTCTACACCTTCCTGGAGAAGCACGCCCTCGACTGAGCCGGACGAACCGCGAGGGGCCGGGGTGCGCGCACCCCGGCCCTCCGTGTGGAAACGCGACGTTGTGGCGGGAGACCCCAAGTGTTACCGTTGGTAACACACGCTGGCAGTTCCCTCTCCCCCCGGAGGGGCCCGACAAAGGATGTAAACGTATGAGTGAGGCCGCCGCGCCCGCCTTCAGCCTGGAACTGAGCGAGGACGTCCGCGATGTCCGGGACTGGGCCCACGGGTTCGCCGCCGACGTCATCCGCCCCGCTGCCGCCGAGTGGGACGAGCGGGAGGAGACCCCTTGGCCGATCATCCAGGAGGCCGCCAAGATCGGTCTGTACTCCCTCGACTTCTTCGCCAACCAGTGGCTGGAGCCCAGCGGCGTCGGTATCCCCGTCGCCTTCGAGGAGCTGTACTGGGGCGACCCGGGCATCGCCCTGTCCATCACCGGGACCGGGCTGGCGGCCGTGGCCGTGGCCTCCAACGGGACCCAGGAACAGCTCTTCGAGTGGGTGCCGCAGATGTTCGGCACCGCCGACGACGTCAAGCTCGGCGCGTTCTGCTCCTCCGAGCCCGACGCGGGCAGCGACGTCTCGGCGATCCGCACCCGCGCCGTCTACGACGAGGCCAGGGACGAGTGGGTGCTCAACGGCACCAAGACCTGGGCCACCAACGGCGGCATCGCCGACGTCCACGTGGTCGTCGCCTCCGTGGAGCCCGGGTTCGGCTCCCGTGGACAGGCCACGTTCATCGTGCCGCCGGGCACTCCCGGACTCAGCCAGGGGCAGAAGTTCGCCAAGCACGGGATCCGCGCCTCGCACACCGCCGAGGTCGTCCTGGACGACGTGCGGGTCCCCGGGGCCTGCCTGCTGGGCGGCAAGGAGAAGCTCGACGAGCGCCTCGCCCGCGTCCGCGAGGGCAAGCGCTCCAAGGGCCAGGCCGCGATGAGGACCTTCGAGGCCTCCCGTCCGAGCGTCGGGGCGATGGCGGTCGGCTGTGCCCGCGCCGCCTACGAGTACGCCCGCGACTACTCCGTCCAGCGCGAGCAGTTCGGTCGCCCGATCGGGGACAACCAGGGCGTGGCCTTCACCCTGGCCGACATGGCCACCCGCATCGACGCCGCCCGCCTGCTGGTGTGGCGCGCCGCGTGGATGGCCCGCAACGGCAAGGACTTCGACAACGCCGAAGGCTCCATGAGTAAGCTCTACGCCAGCGAGACCGCCACGTTCGTCACCCAGAACGCCGTGCGCATCCTCGGGGGCAACGGGTACACGAGGGAGTACCCGGTGGAGCGCTGGCACCGCGACGCGACGATCTTCACGATCTTCGAGGGCGCCAGCGAGATCCAGAGGCTCATCATCGGCCGGGCCGTCACCGGGCTGCCGGTGCGCTGACCGCCACCGGCTCCCGCGTCTCCGCCGGGGCGGGTGCCGCCGCGGGGCCTACGCCTCTTCGGAGGTGTCCCCGACCGGGGTGTTCTCGACGCGCGAGCCGGGAGCCCCCCGGCCGACGGCGGCGGGGCTGTGCGCGTGCTGCTGCGGGGACGGCCGCGTGTCGCCGTCGGCGCCCGCGCCCGCTGGCGGAAGGCGCAGGGCGAGCAGGGCGACGTCGTCGCCGCTGGGTTTGATACGGGCGAGGAGCTCGTCGAGGAAGTCCTCCAGGTCATGGTGTGCCAGGGCGGCGGCGTGGCGGCGCAGGCTGGCCATGCCCGTGTCGATGGGCCGGTCGCGGCTCTCGATGAGGCCGTCGGTGTACAGCAGCAGGGTGGACCGCGCGGGGATCTCCTCGCGGGCGTCGGGCCAGTCCAGGCCCATGTGCAGGGTGGCGCTCATACCGAGGAGGGGACCGTGGCCGCCCTCCAGGTAGCGGGTGTGGCCGTCGGCGGTGACGAGCAGCGGCGGGGGATGTCCGGCGTTGACCCAGTGCAGGTGCCAGGGACCGCCCTCGGGGCCCTCAAGGCGGGCGAGGACGGCGGTGGCCATGGGGGCGTCGCTGGTGTTGGTCATGGCCTCGTCCAGCCGCCGCATGATGAGGCTGGGAGGCTCCTGCCGGTCCCAGGCCAGGGCGCGCAGCATGTTGCGGACCTCGGCCATGTGCGCGGCGGCCTGGAGGTCGTGGCCGACCACGTCACCGATGACCAGGGTCATCACACCGTCGGCGAGGAGGAACGCGTCGTACCAGTCCCCGCCGACCTCCGCGCTCTGCTGCGCGGGCTGGTAGCGGGCGGCGAGCTCGAGGTGGTCGACCTGCGGCAGGGGGGTCAGGAGCTGGCGCTGCATGGTTTCGGCGAAGCCGCGTTGCCGCTCGAAGAGCTGGATGCTCTCCATCACCAGTCCGGCACGCTGTGCGATGTCGCTCAGTACGAGGAACTCGGCGTCGGTGTAGGCGGACCGCTGCCCGGTCCGGGCCACGGTCAACGCACCGAGGACCTGTCTGCGGGTGTACAGCGGCACCACCACGGCGGAGTGCCCGCCCAGGCGGTCGAACAGCTGCCGGTGCGCCCGGGCGAGCGGCTCGTCCGATTCGCGGGCCAGGGCCCGTGCGTCGAGCATGAGGGGCTGGACGCTGTACAGGGCGCGCGCCAGTGCCGTACGGGAGGTGCGCGGCGGTGGCGGCAGCGGACCCTTCAGAGACTCGGCCGTACCGCGGTCGCCGAGGGCGTGTACGGCGATGCGCTGGAGCTCCTCCGTCCGCCCGGCCGGGATCAGGTCGACCACCGCCCAGTCACCCAGTTCCGGCACCAGCAGTCGGACCAGTTTGTCCAGCATCTCGGAGGTGTCCAGGGTGGAGACGAGGAGTCCGGAGACCTCCGCCACCATACTCAGCCTGCCGGTCAACTCCTCCAGGGCCGCCAGGTGCGCCGCGGTCTGTTCGACGGCGTCGCGGTGCCGCTTGAAGTCGTGGAAGACGATGACCAGGCCGTCCAGGTCCCCTCCGTGCTGGAGCGGGGTGGCCGCCCAGATGACGGGGACAAGCGTGCCGTCCCCCCGCAGGTAGAACTCGTCGCTTCCCTCGGCCGGCTGACCGCTCCCGAGCACGGCCAGGGCGGGGCACTCCTCCCGTGGAACCTCGTTCCCGTCCGCGTCGCGGTGCAGCAGACCATGGAGGTCGAGGCCCAGCATCTGCTCCTGGGACCGGTCGAGGATCCGCTGCGCGAAGGGATTGGAGGCGGTGAGCCGGCCCTCGGCGTCGGTGACGAACATCCCCGCACCCAGGCTGTCGAACACCGCGCGCAACAAGCCGGTCTCCAGCGGCCAGTCGGTGTCGCTCATCGCCCCACCCCCGGTCCTTCCGTCGACGTGGCCGCCGGACCGTGAAACGCGGGCGCGGCGGTCGGTCTCTGCGGCGGCTTCCTCCGCTTCGCCGGCACCGGAAGGCGCCGGCACCGTGACTGCCGTGTTCCACGAGGTCCGGTACCGCCGTGCGAGCGCCCGTCCCGAAGCGCCGGGCCCGGTCGGTGGTCCCGCCGGATCTGCTCGAAGACCCACGCACACGGCCCGCGCACACCGTCCCCGGGCACGACCGTGACCAACGCAGTACAGTGTGGCCTCTCCGACGGGACAAAGAACGTATTACGCCGTCAGCGGCATGTCACACCGCCAGGCGGCGTGGCTCGGAAACGCGGTCGGCGGAACCGCCGCGCACCACGGGGCCCGGTGACCGGCCACGGGTCACGGGTAGTGGTCATCCATGAGCACATCTACCGGACCGCGGCCTCCGCTGGAGGCGCGGCGCGGCGTGGAGGCCGCGGAGGCCCTGGCCCGCTGGCTGGACAAGCCGATGGGCGCGCTCGGCCTGCTCTTCGTCCTCGTCGTCCTCGGCCAGGCCCTGGCGACGGAGCCCTCGGTGGTCACCGCGCTGTCCTGGCTGTCCTGGCTGCTGTGGCTGCTCTTCGTGGCCGAGTTCGCGCTGCGCGCCTACGTCGCGCGCGACCAGCGCCTCTTCTGGAGGCGCAACTGGTGGCAGGTCCTCTTCCTCGCCCTGCCCTTCCTGCGTTTCGCCCGGGCCCTCACCCTGTTGCGCACGGCGCGGGTCGGCGGGGTGCTCTCGGCGGCGATCCGGGGATCGCGGTCGGCCTCGCGCCTGCTGTCGGGCCGCATCACCTGGCTGGCGGTGGTCACCGCGATCGTGGTCCTGGGCTCCAGCCAGCTCCTGTACATCCTGGGTTCCTACGATGACTACGCGAGTGCCCTGCACGACGCCGCCCTGGCGACCGTGGCGGGGGAGCCGCTGACCGCCGACGACGCGTTCGCCCAGAGCCTGGAGGTGGCCCTGGCCGTCTACTCGGTGGTCGTGTTCGCCTCGCTGGCCGGTGCGCTGGGCGCCTTCTTCCTCAGCCCCGAGGACCCGGACGACGACACCCGTGACACCGGTACCGGAGAACCTTCGAACGCTGGTTGACCCGGTCGCCGCGGCCGTGGAGCCGAGGAGGCCGGCGGGCACGAGGGTGACCGCACCGCGTCCCGTGCCTGGTCGGAGGCGCCGGAGCACCTGCCGTCCGGTCCTGAACGGCGGAGCGCCGGACAGGTCCGGCAACCGCCCTCGCCGATCCGAACATCCGACCTCTACCCTGGCGGCATGAACGCCACCATGGGCAACGGAGCCCCCACCATCACCATCCCCACCGGCTACAACGGCCCCGACGGCTCGGGCAACGGCGGCTACACCGCGGGCCTGCTCGCCGCACGGCTCACCGCGGTCGGCGGGCCCGCCGTCCAGGTCACCCTGCGCGTTCCACCGCCCCTGGACCACACGCTGACGGTGGAGGACGGGCCCGGCGGCGCGCTCAACCTGACCGATCCCGCCGCCGAGGAAGGCGCCCGGCTGGTCGCCGAGGCGACGGTCACCGAACTCCCGGACACTCCTGGGAACCCTGGCGTCCCCGGCGGCCCGGTCGGGGTGCCCGAGGCCGAGGAGGCCGAGAGCCGCTATCCGGGCCTGACCGCCCACCCCTTCCCGCGCTGCTACAGCTGCGGCCCCGAACGCGCCGAGGGCGACGGCCTGCGCCTGTTCGCCGGATCCGTGCGCCCGGGCGCCGGCCCCGACTCGGTGGGCAACACCGTCGCCTGCACCTGGACCCCGCACCCCGCCCTGGACGAGGGCTCCGGCACCGTCGGCCTCGCCCAGGTGTGGGCCGCCCTGGACTGCCCCGGCGGCTGGTCCAGCGACGTGGTCGGCCGCCCCGCCCTCCTCGGCAGGATCACCGTCCGCGTCGACCGGGCGCCCCGGATCGGGGACACCCACGTGGTGATGGGCCACCTGGAGTCGGTCGAGGGCCGCAAGATCCGCACCGGCAGCGCCCTCTACGACGCCGAGGGCCGTCTCCTGGCCCTGGCCGGGGCCACCTGGATCGCGCTCCGGACCTGATCCGCCGCCCCCGCGGCGCCGAACCGCTACGGTGATCCCTTGTGGCCTTCGAACGCACGCGGCAGACCGCTCTGACCGACAGCAGCGACACCCCCGGCACGCCTGTGCCGGGGGTTCCCCCCACGCGCGGGGGACGGGGCGGACGCGGGCGCGACCCCGAGCGGCGCCGCGCCATCCTGGACGCCGCCGACAGGGTGATCCAGCGTGACGGCCCGGACGCGTCGATGCTGGCCATCGCGGCCGAGGCCGGGATCAGCAAGCCGATCCTGTACCGGCACTTCGGCGACAAGGGCGGCCTGTACCGGGCGCTGGCCCGGCGCCACGTGGACCCGCTCATCGAGCGCATCCGGGAGGAGCTGCACCAGCACACCGGGTTCGAGGTGCGCGCCCGGGCCACGGTCGGCGCCTACCTGTCGATGATCTCCCAGAACCTCAACCTCTACCGGTTCCTCATGGACCGGGCCACCTCCGAGGACTCGCGCACCCGCAGCGACCTGGGCATGATGGTCCGCCGCCTGGGCGAGGAGCTCGCTGACCAGCTCGTCGCGGAACTGCGCATCGGCGACCGCCCGCGCTCCCAGATCGTCGCGCACGCCGTCGTGGGCATGGTGCAGGCGGCGGGGGAGTGGTGGCTGGAGCACCCCGAGGTCGGCGAGGAGGAGATCATCGACGACCTCACCGACGCGGTGGTCGGCGCCATCCGCGGCAGCGGCGGCTGAGGGCTTTTCCTCCGCCCCACTTGACCTGGAGTGCGCTCCAGGTCCCATGCTTCTTCTCATGAGGGACTACTACACCCCGGGTGAGGTCGCCGAGCGCTTCGGTCTCACTCTGGACACCTTGCGCTACTACGAGAAGGCGGGTCTGCTCCGCCGGGTGGACCGCGCTCCCAGCGGGCACCGCCGCTACCGCGCCGACGACGTCGAACTGCTCAACATGATCCGGTGCCTGCGCGACACCGACATGCCCATCGCACGGCTGCGCGACTTCGCCGAACTCGTCCGCGAGGGCGAGCACACCATCCCCTCACGCCTGGACGTGCTCCAGGGCCACCAGCGCCGGCTGGACGAGCGCATCGCCGAGATGCGCCAGTGCCAGACCGTGATCCAGCACAAGATCGACTACTACCTGGGCGTGTTCGCCGAGCGACGAACCCCCGAGACGGTCGAGGAGACCTCCTGATGCGTTACACCACCATCGGCGACCGCCGGGTCAGCGCCCTGTGCCTGGGCGCGATGAAGTTCGGCAGCGAGACCGACGACGCCACCTCCGCCGCCATACTCGACCGCTTCGTGGAGGCCGGGGGCACCTTCGTGGACACCGCCGACTGCTACCAGTTCTGGGTGGAGGGCTTCGAGGGACACGAGAGCGAGACCTTCCTGGGCCGGTGGCGCCGCGAGCGGGGGATCACCGACGAGGTCGTGATCGCCACCAAGCTCGGCGCGCAGCCCACCGTGCCCGGCACCGGCCTGGAGACCAAGGAGGGCCTGTCCGCCGAGGCCGTGGCGACGGCCGCGGAGCGCAGCCGCCGGCGTCTGGGCGTGGACCGCCTGGACGTGCTCTACGCCCACCAGGAGGACCGCGAGACCCCGCTGTCCGAGACCCTGGACGCCTTCGCCGGGCTCGTCGGCGAGGGCGCCGTCGAGCACGTGGGCCTGAGCAACCACCGCACGTGGAACCTGGAGCGGGCCCGCGCCGTCACCGAGGCCCGGGGCTGGCCGCGTCCCCGTGTGCTGCAGTACCGGTACAGCTACCTGCAGCCCCGGTTCGACGTGCCGCTGCGGTCCATGGGGCACATGCACGTCACCCCCGAGCTGCTCGACTTCGTCCGGTCCGAGGCCGCCGAGGGCCGGGAACACACGCTGGTGGCCTACACCCCTCTGCTGTGGGGTGCCTACACCCGCCCGGAGAAGGCCGCCGAACTGGACGAGGCCTACGACCACCCGGGCACTCCCGCCCGCCTGGCCGTCCTGGACGAGGTCGCCCGGGAGACCGGGGCCACCCGCAACCAGGTCGTGCTCTCCTGGCTGATGGACAGCGACCCGAGCGTGGTGCCGCTGGTGGGGGTGAGTTCCCTGGAGCAGTTGAACGAGGCGATCGAGGCCACCGACCTGGTGCTCGACAAGGAGCAGTGGCAGCGCCTGGACGGGGCCGGATAGCGCGTGGACGGGCCGGATCCGCTCGCGTGGCGGGGGAACGCGCTCCCCGCCACGCGGGCCGGGTAGGTAGGACGGGCCCGCGCCGGAACGCTCCCCAGCGCGCGGGCGGCACGGCCGAACGGCGGGACGGCCCAGCCGGAGCCGCTGGATCTATTGAAATTCGATAGATTACAGACGATGATCGATAGGCGTTCGCGGATGTCGAGTGGCGGTCCGGTGACCTGTTCGAGGGATCGGGGGACGAACCACCACGGCGTACCGCGCACCGAACGCACCGACCGCGTTGACTCGCTCGCCGGCACGACCGGCGGCGGGCCCGGCCCCTGGAAGGGAACCCCCATGAAGTACCTCCTCGTCGTCGCCGCGGTCCTCACCGTCGCGATCGGTGTCGTCGGCGTCGTGCACGGGGAGGCCGACGACTCGCCGGGCCTCCAGCTCCTGGGGGCCGTGCTCGTGGTCTGCGCGGTCGTGTTCGGCGTGAGGACCGTCCGGCGCGGCGTGTAGCGGTACGGCCGTCGGCGCCCGGCCGGGAACAGCGGGCGCGTCCGGCCGGGGCGGTGGGTTTCGGACAAACCACGCACAACACCCTCCATATGTAAGAACACACGGTTTTACGATGCTTTGACCGGATACCTTCCTAGTGGCGGCGGAGCGGCCGCGCCGCCTCGGTCCGCGAACCCGTGGGAGGGGCGACTTGCCGGAGAGCACGTACCACCAGATCCACTTCGCCTGGGCCGAGCCCACCCTCCTCGGCCGTGTCGGCCCCGGACCGGCCGCCTCCTCCCTCCCCGAGTCCGAGCAGCCCGTGCTGCGCTCCTGGCGTGACCGCCTCGTCCCCGCGCTCACCGCCGACTACCGGTCCGCGCTGCCCGACAGCGATCCCGCCGACTACCCCGAGACCCTCTGGGCCCGCGCCTACCCCGACGGGCAGGCCGCCCTGGTCTACCGGTGGCCCGGCGACGTCCGGTCCGCACACGCCTGGGCCATCGTGGGACCGGCGTACGGCCTCGCCCTGCCGCGCGTGCTGTCCCTGCACGAGAACCCCAACACCCGTCCCGCAGAGCGCCGGCCACCGGTGCCCGGCTGGGCGACCATGGACACCCTGCCCGTGCCCGAGCCCTGGGAGCGCACCGCGGCACCCGGGGCCGTGCGCACCCGCGACAGGCGCGCGGCCGAGACCACCGTCGAGGACGAGCCGGTCCTGGTCGGCGCCGTGGCCGCCGCCCTGTACCGCCCCGACCTGCCGATCCACATCGCCCTGGCCCCCGAGCGCGCCGACCTGTGGCAGGCGGTGCAGCTGCGTTTCCTGTGGGGCGTGCACCGGGTGCTGCACGACGTGCTCACCCCGCCCCGCGCCATCCCGGCGGCCGGGTGGAGCTGGTCGTTCTCCACCTACGATCCGGTGCTGGGCACCGCCGGGGGACAGCACCTGGCCTTCGGCCCACCGGTCCCGGGCACCCCCGCGCCCTTCCTCACCCCTCCCGCCTCCGACTACCGGAAGGTCGCCGAGGGACTCGTGACCGTCCTGCGGGAGGAGGGCGGGGACGCGCTCACCGAGCACCTGAGGGAGCGCGGGGTGCCCGGCGCCCCGACCTTCGCCGACCGCCGCGCCCTGATCCGCGACTGGCTCGACCCCCGGCCCCGCTCCGCCGACGGTGTCCCCACCCCCGAACGGCTGCCCGACGAAGAGGATCCCCCCGCCGGGGCGCCCCTTTCCGACCTGCCCGAGGCGGAGGAGCCCGGGGAGGAGGAGACGGGGCCGCGGCCGCCCTCCGGACCCCGCCTCTTCCCGGGCCGCACCGGAGCGGAGGACGCCGGGCCCCCGCCCGTGTCCGCGGCCGGTGCCGCCGCGCACGTGCCCGGCGGCCAGCGCTCGCTGAAGGGGATCGCCGAGGAGAGGGCGTCCGGCTCGACGGAGCGGCCCGGGGGCGGGGGATCCGCGACGTACGGATCGCCGTACGAGGACGACGAGGCGCTCTGGCCCGAGGCCGTCCCCGAACCCGAGCCCCTTCCGGAGGATCCGGACCCCGGGGGCCCGGAGGACGTGCCCGGACCGGGCCTGGACCCCTCCGGACCTCCCCGGATCTTCGAGGCCCCCGAGCCCTGGGGGGCGCGGGAACCCCGCAAACCGCACATCGTCCCGGACGCCCCGGCGGACCTCCGGGAGGAGGCTCCGGAGCTCCAGGAGGAGGCGCCGGAGCCGCAGGACGCGGAAGTCCCTCCCGTGCCGTCCCAGGACACCTTCGGAACGGGTGGACCAGCCAGCCTGGACAGGACCCCGGAGCCACCCCCGGAGTCCCTTGAACCCCAGGAACCGCCCCGGTCCCAGGATGAGTGGACCGTCGCGGCATCCTCCACGGCCCCGGCGCCGCCGGACCGTCCGCACGAGGCTCCCGAACCGCCGCGGGGCCCCGACCTCACGGACGGCCCCGAGGAGCGGACGCCCGCCGACGCACCGCCCCTGCCGGTGGGCCCCGGAACCGGGCCGGGCGGTGCGGGCGGAACCGACACCGCGACGGAGGCGACGCGCGACTACGCGGCCGAGACCGAACCCGGGCCCGGTGAGCTCCTCGGGGATGACGGCTCCGACGGCAACTGGCCCACCCAGTACGTCGACCTGCCCCTGTCCCGGCTGGAGCGCTGGCACTCCAGGCACGGACCGGAGGGCGCGCGCGTCGACGTCATCGACGCCCGCGCCGCCGTCAGAGCCGAACGCGCCGAACTCCAGCGCGTTCGTGAGGAACGCGACCACTACCACGCGGAGGTGCAGGAGTTGCGACGCGAGGTCGCCCGGCTGGACCGCCCCTGGCTGGAGGGACCGGGCGAGGACGGTGACGCTCCCGAGGCGCCCCGCCCCCGCCGCCGGCCCTCCCCAGCCCTGGTGCTGATCCTCCTGGTCGCCGTCCTCGCCACCGGCCTGGAGGCGGGCGCCCGCCTCGGCCTGGGCACCACGGACCTGCTCGGGTTGCTGGGGAGCAGGATCACCGGCGCCTCCTGGTGGCCCTTCTGATCCCGCGGCCCACCGGACGCCGGGCGGTGGCCGGCGACGCACTCCGCGCGTCCCGAGCCCGCCCTCAGGCCAGGCGGCCCAGTACGTCCGGCAGCTCCCCGGTGTGCGCGACCGTCAGCCGGCGCGTGGCGCGCGTGACCGCCACGTACAGGTCGTTGGCGCCGCGCGGCTGCGCCAGCAGCGCGTCCGGCTCCACGACCACCACCGAGTCGAACTCCAGCCCCTTGGCCTCGGTCGCGGTCAGGACCACCACCGTCTCCTCCAGGGCGTCCCGGCCCGTACCCGAACCGCCCGCCCCCGGACGGGCGGCCGTGGGCAGCGCCGCCGCCACCGTGTCCACGTGCCGGTCGGCGGTGACCACCGCGACCCTGCCCGCGCCGATCGTCCGGACCTCCCCGTCGACCAGCGCGGACAGCTCCCCCTCCAGCGACGACAGCCGCACCGCGCGCGGCGGGTCACCCTCCCCGCGCACCGATTCGGGCACCTCCTCGTCCGGTGCCGCCTCGCGCAAGACGTCGGCGGCCACCGCCATGATCGGCGCCGGGGTCCGGTAGTTCACCCGCAGCCGCTCCACGTGCACCTTGCCCCGTGCGTACGGATCCAGCGCGGTCAACCACGACCGCGTCCCCGACGCACTGCCGGTCTGGGCCACGTCGCCCACCACGGTCAACGACCGCGTCGGCACCCGGCGCATCACCGTGCGCCACGCCATCGGCGACAGCTCCTGGGCCTCGTCCACGATCACGTGCCCGTAGGTCCACTCCCGGTCCGAGCCCGCCCGGTCGGCGGTGGTGCGCGCGGGCCCGGTGTCGCGGTGCCGGGCCGCCAGACCGGCGGCGTCCATCATCTGGTCCTCGAACAGCCCGGTGAACTCCAGCACTCCCTGCGCGTACCGCTCCTCCTCGTCCCGCTCGGCCTCGGCACGGCGCTCCCGCGCACGCTCGGCACTGTCGTCGTGCCCCAGCAGCTCGGCGGCCTCGTCCAGCAGCGGAACGTCCTCCACGGTCCACGGCGACTCGGGGGAGCGGGCCAGGGCCGCACACGCCTCGGCACCGATTCCGGCCCGGGCCCCGACCCGCTCCAGCGCCGCGGGGTCGGCGAACAGCTCGCGCAGCAGCCGCCGCGGAGTCAGGTACGGCCACAGACCGTCCAGCGCCTCCCGCACAGGCTCCTCGTGCCAGAGCCGCTCACCCGAGAAGGACAGGTCCTCCTCGGCCACGGGACGGCCCAGGAGTGTCGACTCGGACCGCGCCAGCTCCCCGAGCAGGGTGTTCACCACGTACTTGCGTGCGATGTTGTGCGACAGGCGCAGACCCCGCGCGGTCCGCAGCACGTGCTCGCACAGCGCGCCGGACACGGTGAGTACGCCAGCGTCGGTCTCCACGAGCAGGTCCTCACCGCCGAGGGCCTCCTCGGGCGTGCGCTGGCGGTCGGCCACGGCCGCGTGCAGCAGGTCGACCATTCCCAGCGAGCTCTTCACCGCGGCGGTGGCGTGCGGATCGTGCGCGGAGGCCGTCACCCCCGGGAACAGCTCCCCGACCGTGCGCATGACCACGTCGGTCTCCCCGAGAGCGGGCAGCACGTCGCTGACATAGCGCAGGAACGCCGGGTTGGGGCCCACCACCAGCACCCCGCGCCGCTCCAGCACGTTGCGGTGGGTGTAGAGAAGATAGGCGGCCCGGTGCAGGGCCGCGACGGTCTTGCCGGTGCCGGGACCGCCCTGGACCACCAGGACCCCGGCCATCCGGGCACGGATGACCCGGTCCTGCTCGGTCTGGATGGTGGCGACGATGTCGCCCATGCGCCCGGTCCGTCCCTGGTGCAGCGACGCGAGCAGCGCCGCCTCGCCGACCAGCTGCCGGCGGTCGGTGTCGGTCAGACCGCCGGGGTCGAACACATCGTCGTCGAGCCCGACCACCCTGCGGCGGCGTACCCGCAGGTGGCGGCGGCGGGTGATCCCGTGCGGGTCACCGGGGGTGGCGGCGTAGAAGGGGCGGGCGGCCGGAGCCCGCCAGTCCACGAGGATGGTCCCGTACTCGGCGTCGCGCAGTCCGATCCGGCCCACGTAGCGGGTCTCGGGTCCCTCCCCGGAGGCGTTCCCCTCCTCCGGGACCAGGTCGATCCGGCCGAAGCACAGCCCTTCCTCGACCGACCCGAGCTGGGCCTGGCGGCGGGCCTGCTCGTAGGAACGCGTCTCGCGTTCCACGAGGGCCGCGAAACCTCCGCGCTCCTGCATGTGGGCGGTGGCGAGCTGGTCGGCGGTGTGCGCGCGCAGGGCGTCCAGGCGCTCGTACATCGCGCTGACCCGGGTCTGTTCCACAGCCAGGGCGGCTGACGACGCCTCTTCGGCGTCCACTTGACAGAAATCCATCTGCTTGCTATGCTCCGCATGCTGGGTTTTTTGTGATTAGTCCGAAAAGCGACAGTGAGCTCTGCAGCCTAACACGGCATCGTGCCCCCGCGCGAACGCCCCGGACTCTCCGCGGGCCGTGCGGTGGTTCGGCGCCGTCATCCTGCCCGGGGACCCGGCCCTCCCGCGGAGCGGGTGCGTGTTCGGGGGAACACTATGCGGTGCTTCCCTCCCCAGAGCCCGTCGCACCCGCTACACTCATGCGTATGCGACACACGACCACCCAGGCCCAGTGGTGGCGCCGCCCCTAGGCGGTGCTCCGAGTGCGCATACCCATGCGGCGACCGCCCCGGACCGGCGGTCGTTTCCTGTTTTCACGGCCCCGGACGGTGTGACCCACCCCGACCGACCACAGTGCCAAAGGACCGGCCGTGAACCCCAGCGACGCACAGACCACCACGTACCGCACCCAGGGCGGCGTGACCGTCCACCGCAGCGCGACCCCCTGTGACCCCGAGGTCCTCACCGAACTCGTCCGCTCGGTCGAGTACCGACGCGGCGGTGTCCTCTCCTCCGGCATGGAGTATCCGGGCCGCTACGACCGCTGGCACCTGGGCTACGTCGACCCCTGCCTGGAGATCACCACGCGCGGGCGCGCCGTCACCGCCACCGCCCTCAACGACCGCGGCCGCGTCCTGCTGCCCGTCCTGGCCGAGGCCCTGTACTCCGTCGGAGTCCCCGACCCCGGCAGCACCATGGCCGACCTCGGACACGGCCGCGTCGCCGTCACCGTCCCCGAGCCCGACCCCGGAACGTTCTTCACGGAGGAGGAGCGCAGCCGCCGCCCCAGCGTCTTCACCGCCCTGCGCGCCGTCCTGGCCGCCCTGCACAGCCCCGAGGACACCAACCTGGGCCTGTACGGCGCCTTCGGCTACGACCTCGCCTTCCAGTTCGAGCCCATCGAGCAGCACATCGACCGCGATCCCGACGACCGCGACCTGGTCCTGCACCTGCCCGACGCCGTCATCGTCCGCGACCGCAAGCGTGAGACGTGCGTGCGCTACACCTACGACTTCACCGTCGCCGCCGACGGGGACCGCGCCGAGGCCACCACCCGCGGCCTGCCGCGCGAGACCGGGCTCACCCCGCCCGTGGTCGCCACCGAGGTGCCCGAGGGGCCCGAGCCCGGCTCCTACGCGCGCGTCGTGGCCAGGGCCAAGGAGAAGTTCCGCCGCGGCGACCTGTTCGAGGTCGTGCCCGGACACCGTACCTACGCCCGCTGCTCCTCGCCCGCCCGCTTCTACGAGCTGCTGCGCGACCGCAACCCCGCCCCCTACGAGTTCTTCTTCAACCTCGGCGAGGGCGAGTACCTGGTCGGCGCCTCACCGGAGATGTTCGTCCGGGTCAGCGGCGAGCCCGGCACCGGGCAGAGAGTCGAGACCTGCCCGATCTCGGGCACCATCCGACGCGGCGAGGACGCCCTGGGCGACGCCGAGAACATCCAGGAGCTGCTCTCCTCGGTCAAGGAGAAGTCCGAGCTGACCATGTGCACCGACGTGGACCGCAACGACAAGTCCCGCGTGTGCGAGCCGGGCAGCGTCCGGGTGATCGGACGCCGCCAGATCGAGATGTACTCGCGCCTGATCCACACCGTCGACCACATCGAGGGCACCCTGCGCCGCGAGTTCGACGCACTGGACGCCTTCCTCACCCACATGTGGGCGGTGACCGTCACGGGCGCGCCCAAGACCTGGGCGATGCGGTTCATCGAGCAGAACGAGACCAGCCCCCGCCGCTGGTACGGCGGTGCCGTCGGTGTCCTGAACTTCGACGGTTCCATGAACACCGGCCTCACCCTGCGCACCGCTCACATCCGTGACGGAGTGGCCGCCGTACGGGCGGGTGCCACCCTGCTCTACGACTCCGACCCCGAGGCCGAGGAGAAGGAGACCTTCCTCAAGGCGCGCGCCCTGCTGGAGACCCTCGCCCTGGGAGAGCGGATCGGAGAGTCGGAGGAGGCCGACGCGGTCCCCGCCGACGAGGCCGCCCCGGCCGCGGAACTCCCCGGCCAGGGCATGAGGGTGCTGCTGGTGGACCACGAGGACTCCTTCGTCAACACCCTCGCCGACTACGTACGCCGCCACGGGGCCGAGGTGACCACCGTCCGCTACGGGTTCGACGCCTCCCTGCTCGACCGGCTCGCCCCCGACCTGGTGGTCCTCTCACCCGGCCCCGGCCTGCCCGCGGACTTCGGGATGTCGGCCCTGTTGGACGAGCTCGCCGCCCGCCGCCTGCCGGTGTTCGGGGTGTGCCTGGGGCTGCAGGGAATGGTAGAGCACGCCGGGGGAGAGCTGCGCACCCTGGACGAGCCGGTGCACGGCAAGCCCGGCCGTGTCCGGGTGGCCGGCGGCGAACTCCTCGCCGGGTTGGGCGGCGGCGACGTCTTCCCGGCGGCCCGCTACCACTCCACCTACACCGTCCCCGACCTGGTGAAGCGCTTCGGGGTCACCGCCGTCCTGGACGGCGAGGCGGGCGAGGAGCCCGTCGTGATGGCGGTCGAGGACCCGGCCGCGCGGTGGTACGCGGTCCAGTTCCACCCCGAGTCGATCCTCACCGCCGCCGTCGGCGAGGGCGTCGTGGCACGGGCCCTGCGCCTGGCCCGCGGCTGAGACGGGTCGGCCCGCCCCTCGGAGGAGGGGTCCGCGCGCGGTGCTTCCCACGCGCGGACCCCGCGCCCGTGCCTCGCGGACTGTTCCGGTGCCCCGTACACGGCCTCTCACCTGCGGTGGGACTTCTTTCCGCAAAGACGGCCCACCGAAAAGTTTGATCAATCCGTTACGGGACAGTGGTTGTATATGGGTATTTTGCTTACGATCCTCGGAATCATCCTCATCGTCGCCGGCGTCCTCGGAGTGCTGCGAGGGCAGATGCTCTGGGGCATCATCGCCATTGTCGTCGGACTCTTCATCGCTCCTGGCTACTTCTACGGTTTCTAGCCTGTGAGCCCTTCTCCACCGGTGACATCACAGGCGGAAAACGCGACGGACGACACCGAACGCGGACCGGGCCCCCGACCGGAGTGATCCGGCGGGGGCCCGGCCCTCATCCCCTGCTCGGCCCCCAGGCTGACCGGAGCCGGCCCCGTGTACCCTCGTGTGAGGCTGGTCAGCCCCCGCCCCCATCACGCTCCCGTGCCCCGGAACCCCTGGTCACGGCTGTTCGGCGTGCGTTCGGGGAGCGGGGATCACGAACGGGAGGCATGCTGTGAAGAGGGTCGAGCCGCAGGTCCGTCTGGTGGCGCGTCCGCAGGTGGACTACGACGCCATCACCGACTACCTCAAGGAGGTCGGTGGAGAGGCGTGGCTGGAGAGGTTCGACCGCGGTGAGCTCGACGCCCACCTCAACGACCCGCAGAACCTCGCCGAGTTCGCCGGGCGTCTGTGCTACCGCTCCTGGGAGCCGGGTCTGAACCCCAACGTCACCCGGGTGCGCAAGGACCAGGACGCCTATCTCGGCAACCTCCTGGCCAGTCTGCACGGCTCGGTCCTGGAACACATCAGCTTCAGCTTCGTCCTGCACAACGTGTCCCGCGTACTGACCCACGAGCTCATCCGGCACCGCCCGGGTGTGGCCGTCTCCCAGGAGTCCCTGCGCTTCGTGCGCCTGAGCGACCTGCCGTTCTGGTTCCCCGACTGGGCCGAGGAGGACCCGGAGCTGATGGAGCGCGCCACCGCGATGCTCCAGCAGATGGAGGAGTTCCAGCTCTGGATGGCCGACCACTTCGGCCTGGACGACGAGGGCGTGAAGTTCGCCGAGAAGAAGCACAAGACCTCGTTCATGCGCCGCTTCGCCCCCGAGGGCGTGGCGACCGGCCTGGTGTGGACCGCCAACGTGCGCACCCTGCGCCACACCCTGGAGGCGCGTACCGCGCCCGGCGCCGAGGAGGAGATCCGCCTGCTGTTCCACCGCATCGGCGAGGCCCTCCGGGAGGAGGCCCCGGCGCTCTTCGGCGACTACGAGGTGCAGGACGGCGCCTGGGTCCCGAAGTGGCGCAAGGTCTGACCGCAGCGGCCGTGCCCGCCGCCCGTCCCCCTGGGGGCGGGCTTTTTTGTGCATGCAGGAATGAGTGTCTTTTCTCATCCTGAGGCGCGTGGCGGGTACCGGTCCGGCGGACCCGGCCCGAGCAACATGATGCCCAGTGGGAACAGGTGTGTCAGCCTTTCGTGACATCACCTGTAACAGTAGGTAGTGACAGCACCTGTGACCCCACACGCCCGAGGCCACGCTGTCCCGGAAACGGGTACCTTCCGGGCGATACCAGGTCCTACAGGTGAAGATGATCATGATCCTCTGTAAAGATATTGTTTTCAGTATTTTCCTTACTCTGTGATTTATTCTGTTTTGCGACTTGTAGTGGCGGTCCGAAATTCGCTGCCGCTTTGTTCTGGGGCTGGCCCTTTCGGTGGGGGAGGGGGGAGGATGGCCCAGGATGCCCCACCGCACCGGTGATTCGTGCGGTTCGAGTTTTCTCCTAAGAGGTTTCGAAGGACAAAGGGAGGCAGGAATAATGAGGGTTCTGGTGTCCGCCGCCGCGGTGTTCGCCTTCACGGTGGGCGGGACCGTTCTGGGAGCTGTTCCGGCCCACGCCGCCACGGGAGAGGTCGTGGTGTTCACGACCGAGTTCGAGGCGCTGGAGCGTTACCCGGACCCCCCGTCGGGGGCCTGCCACCAGCTTCCGGCCACCGCCCACGTACTGGTCAACCTCACCGACTCCGACGTGAGCATGCACGCCGGCATCACCTGCCTGAGTCCCGGGTTCGTGGTCGCTCCGGACCACGGCTGGCACGCTCCGCCCAGCGGGATGTTCAGCTTCTCGGTGTCCTGAACCGACCCGGCCCCGCGGTGGGCGGACGGTGCCCGTGGGACCGCTCGGCGGACGGAGACCGCCGTGGCGGTCCCCTTCTCCCCACACGTTCACGGGTGGGGGGAGCGACCGTTCCCGGGTTCTCCGCATCGGAGGTCCACCCGGTCGCCCGGCGCTTTCGCCGCGGTGATCGAGGGCGGAGAACACCTATGCGGTGGTGCTCCGCGCATCGCGAGGAAAAGAAACGGAAAGGTGCCCGTCCGTTATGCTGCACACCTTCGTCGTCGGTCTTGGCAGATCGGGAGAAGGACTGCACCTGCCGTCGCTCGCCAAGGCCCGGGCCAGGGAACCCACCCTGTTCGCCCCGGGCCCGGTGGTGGGGTTCGACCCGTTCCGGACGTCGGCCGAGGGGGTGCTCATGGTCGACTCCCCGGAGGAGGCGGTGCGCCACGCGCCGCCGCGGAGCACCGTGGTCCACCTGTGCACACCGCCGCACCTGCGTTCCGGCCTGCTGGAGCACCTGGCGGAGCTCGGCTACCGCATGGTCATCGTGGAGAAGCCGCTGGCCCTGGACCTGGTGGGACTGGCCTCCGTCGCCCGGATCCGGCGGCGCTGGGGCCTGGACATCACCGTCACCACCCAGTGGCTGGACAGCGCGCTCACCCGACGGCTGCTCGCGGTCCTGCGGGGCAGGGCCTTCGGGGATCTGCGCGCCGTCACGGTGCTGCAGAACAAGCCCCGTTTCACCCGCACCGTCGACGCGCCGGGCCACCCCACCGCCTTCGACGTGGAGGTGCCGCACGCGCTGGCCGTGGTGATCACCCTCGCCGGGGGAGCGGACATCGCCTCGGCCTCCCTGGAGGACATGGTGACCGACCGGACACGGCTGCCCCGGCTGGGCCGCGCCCGGCTCGGCCTGAGGCACCACTCGGGAGTGCTCAGCCAGATCGACTCGGACCTGACCTCTCCCGTGCGCGAGCGCCGCATCGTGCTGGAGTTCGACAGAGCCCTGCTGACCGGCCACTATCCGTGCAGCGCGGCCGACCACACGGCCCAGCTGCGGGTGGACGCGCAGGGGTGGGAGCCCATCCGCTCGGTCTTCGACGACGACGCGCTCCCCGCCTTCATCCGGGCCGCCTACATCCGCTACGCCGGGTCCCGCTGCGCGCCCGGGACGCTCGCGACCCAGATCGAGGCGGTCCGGCTGCTCACCGAGGCCAAGAAACTGTGCGCCTCCGGTACCCGGGGACAGGGGGTGGACAGTGTCGTCGGCGCCTGAGCGGCCCCGCCCGGTACCCGCCGGGATCGGGGACGAGGCCGCACCCGGCCTCGACGGACAGCTCGCCGCCCTGGCCGAGCTCGGCTGGAACCGCCTGGAGCTGCGCACCATCGACGCGGTTCCCATCGCCGAGGTGGACGAGCGGGCCTTCGCCCGTGCCGCGCGCGGGATCCGGGACACCGGAACCGACGTGGTCGCCGTCGCCTCGCGCATCGGTGACTGGTCCCGGCCCGCCACCGGGGACTTCGCCCTCGACCTGGCCGAACTGGAGGTCCTGGCGAGGCGCTGCGCCGTGCTGGGAACCCGGTTGGTCAGGATCATGTCCCATCCCTCGGGCGGGCTGGCCGAACCCGGGTGGGGACGCCGGGTCCGCGCGCGCCTGCGCGAGTTGGCCCGGCGGGCCGAGGACACCGGGCTGGTGCTGGTGCACGAGAACTGCGCGGGCTGGGCGGGTGAGAGCGCGGAGCGGGCGCTGGAGCTGCTGGCCGAGGTGGACAGCCCGGCGCTGCGGCTGCTGTTCGACACCGGCAACGGCGTCGCCCACGGGTACCGTGCCCCCGAGATGCTGCGCGCGCTCGTCGCACACGTGGCGCACGTCCACGTCAAGGACGCGGTGACCGGTCCCGGAGGCGAGGTCGGCTACGTGCTCCCCGGCACCGGGGAGGCCGGGGTGGCCGCATGCCTGGAGCTGCTGGCCGAACACGGCTACACCGGAGCGCTGTCCATCGAGCCCCACCTGCACCTGCGCCCGCACCTGCGGGCCTCGGGAGGCGACCCCGGCCGCGGGGACCGCGCCGCCTTCGTCGCCTACGGGCACGAACTGGAACGGCTCATGGTCCGGCAGTGGGGCGCGGTGCCCGCGCCCCGGAGCACGGAGGGGGCCCGGTGAACGCGACCCTCTCCTCCGATGACCGCGCCCTGCTGCTGCGGCTGCTGGAGCTGCCCACCGCGGGACCGCTGGAGACCGGACCGGACGGGCCCCGGCCGCGTCTGCGCGAGGCCCAGCGCGTCTACGCCCGCGCCGCGCTCGAAACCGGCTTTCGCGTGGTGCGCCACGCCCCGGCCGACCCCGCCGACATGGACCGCCCCGACGTTCCGGCTCCCGTGCGCGAGGCCCTGTCCGACCCCGCCTTCCTCGACTGCCAGCCCAGCCTGGTGCTGCGGCTGGGCCCCGAGCTGCCCGCGGAGCGCACCGTGATGTTCAACGTGCACCTGGACACGGTCGCCGGGCGGCTCCCGGTCGGCTTCGACGGTGAGCGCTTCCACGGGCGCGGAGCCATCGACGCCAAGGGCCCGGCGGTGGCGCTGCTGGCCGGGGTGCGTGCCGCGCGCGAGCGGTCTTCCGCCCTGGGCCGCGACGTCGCGGTGATCGTCCAGGCCGTGGCCGGGGAGGAGGGCGGCGCCATGGGGGTGCTGGGCACCCGCCCGCTGGTCGAGCGCGGCCACACCGGCCGGCTCAACGTGTTCTGCGAGCCCACACGGATGCGGTTCCTCCCGCGCAGCACGGCGGCGATGACCGCACGGGTGTCGGTCCACGGGGACGACGCGGTGGACGACCGTCCGCACACCGGGCACAACGCCGCCGTGCTGCTGGGCTTCCTGGCCCAGCACCTGGGGCGCGCGCTCGACACGCACGCCGTGTCGGGAGCCGTGTGCGTGGCGGGGCTGCACACCGGCACCCTGCACAACAGGGTCTACGGCACCGGCTCGCTGCTGCTCAACCTCTCCTACGCCCGGGCCGGTGCGGGACGCGTGCTGGAGTCCGCGCTGACCGAGGCGCTCGACGAGGGCCTCGACGCGTTCGCGGAGGCCTTCGCCGGGACCGCGCTGTTCGACCGGACCGCCGCGGACGCGCGGGCCCTGACCCGCCTGGAGTGGCACAAGCGCGGCCTGCCCGTGCTGGACGACCGCGATCCCTGGGGGCGGGCCCTGATGAGCCGCGCCGGGATCGACCCGTGGCCCTCCGGCGAGCCGGCCTTCACCTGTGACGCCATCTGGATGTCCGGAGTCGCCGGGGCGTGCACCGTGGTGCTGGGTCCCGGGGACCTGGCCGCCAACAACGCGCACGCCGACGGCGAGTTCGCCGCCGCCGCCGAGCTCGACGGGTTCGCCGACGCGGTGGCCCGCCTCCTGACAGCCTTCACCGCCCAGACGAACGGACGACCGTGAGCACCACCTCCCACATCCCGCCACAGGCCCCGCCGGACCAGGGGTCCGTGCGGGTGGACCACGACGACCTGATCACCTTCGCCGCCGGGGTGTTCGCCCACCGCGGCCTCGCGCCGCACCGGGCGGAGGAGGCGGCGCGGGCGCTGTGCCACGGCGACCTCGCCGGACCGCGCTCGCACGGCCTGGCCAACCTGACACGGCTCTACCTGCCACTGCTCGACGAGGGCAGGGCCGACCCCGCCGCCGAACCCCGCACCGTCACCGACCTGGGCGCCGCCGTACTTCTGGACGCCCGCCGGGCGCTGGGCCTGTGGGCGGCGAGCGAGGCCATGGACCGGGCCACCGAGCGCGCGGAACGCCACGGCATCGGTCTGGTGTCCGTGCGCGGCGCCACCCACCTGGGATGCGCCGGTTACCACGCGCTGCGCGCGGCCGAACGCGGCATGGTGGGCCTGGTGGCCAGCAACTGCGGACGCCAGCGCATCGCCCGGCCGCCCGGCGGCGCGGTGGCGATGCTGGGCACCAACCCGCTCAGCGTCGCGGCCCCGGCCGGCCAGCATCCCCCGTTCCTGCTCGACATGAGCACCACGGCCGCGCCCACCGGTCGGATCCGCCAGGCGGCCCGCGGGGGACAGGTCCTGCCCGAGGGGCTTCTGTGCGACGACCTGGGCGCACCCGTCACCGACCCGGACGCCTTCGACGCCGGACGGGCGCACCTGATGTGGCTGGGCGGCAGGGAGGGCCGGTACAAGGGGTTCGGACTGGGACTGATGGTGGAGGTGCTGGCCGCGCTGGTGCCCGGCGCCGGGCTGGGACCGCATCCCGACGCCCTCACGGGCGACGGCGGGCCGAGCGGTCGCGACGACGACATCGGCTTCCTCGTCGCCGCCGTCGCGCCCGACGCCCTGCGGGAGGGGGCCGGCGCGGACGCGGAGGGACTGTTCGGCGCGCTGCTGGCGTGCCCGCCGACCGATCCGGCCGAGCCGGTGCGCTACCCCGGCTGGCACGAGTACCACCGGGCGGGGGAGCGGCGGCGCGGGGGCGTGCCGCTGGAGGCGTCGCTGTACACGGAGCTGGCCGCGCTGGCCGAGCGGACCGGGCTGGGGATCCCGCCCGTCCAGGGAGTCCCGCGATGAGGCCGCCGCTGCGGGTCGGGCTGGTCGGCCTCGGTGTGATCTCCCGCTTCTACCTCGCCGCGCTGCGCACCGTACCCGGACTGGAGCTGGTCGCGGTGTGCGACCGGAACCCGGCCGTGCTGGCCGCACGCCCGACCGGCGTACCGGGCCACACCGACCACGCGCGGATGCTGGACGAGGTCGCTCCGGACGCGGTGGTGGTCACCGCGCCCAACGACGCGCACGCCCGGATCTGCGCCGACGCCCTCGGGTGGGGCGCGGCCGTGTGCGTGGAGAAGCCGCTGGCACTGGACGCGGCCCAGGCGGAGCCGCTCGCCGCGCTCGCCCGGGAGCGGGGCGCCCCGCTGTTCACCGCCTTCCACCGCCGGTACAACTCCGGGGTCGCGCGGCTGCGTGAGGACCTGGCCGGCCGGCGGGTGGTGGAGATGACCGTGCGCTACCTGGAGCGGATCGAGGAGCACGCCGGAACCGACACCTGGTACCTGGATCCGGAGCGGTGCGGAGGGGGATGCGTCGCCGACAACGGGCCCAACGCGTTCGACCTGGTCGAGTCGCTGGTCGGTCCGGCCGAGGTGGTGGCGGCGCGTGTGGACCGGGACGCCGCGGGCACCGACCGGTGGGCCGAGGTCGGACTGCGGGCCGGGGGGACCGCGGTCGGAGGCCGCCCGTCGGGGATTCCCGACGGGCGGCGAGGAGGAGGGAGCCGCGGCCGTGGGGCGGCCGTCGGGGGCGGGGCCCGCGTCAGGGTGCTGCTCGACTGGTCGCATCCCGGCGAGCGCAAGGACGTCGAGGTGCGCACCGCCGATGGCGCGGTCCTGAGGACGGACATGCTGGCGGGCCATCCCGGTTTCAAGGGGTCCCTGTGGCACGAGTACGTCGGAGTGCTCACCGAGTTCGAGCGGCGGGTGCGCGACGGTCTGGTCGAGGACCCGGGCGGACCGTCCGCGCTGCGGCTGGTCGGTGACGCCTACCGGTTGGCGGCCACCGAGGGGAAGCGGACACAGGAGGGAGTGGGATGAACCCGTACGAGGACGGCCCCAAACGCGAGGTCACCGCGACGCTGGTGAAGGTCCTGGTGCACCGCCGGGCCGAGCGGGGCATGCGGCTCATCCCCCACGCGAGCCGGTGCGTCCGCGCGGGAGAGGTGCACGAGCTGGTCGCCACCGACCACACCGAGACGGCGGCGGGGGCCCGGATCGACAGGGTCGGCTTCCTCGGGTTCGCCGAGATCACCGCCGCGGGGGTGGTGGACCGGGGCGACGAGGTGTGGATCGGCTCCCGTCGGGTGGGGGTGGTGCTCGGCTTCGACGGCTGCCACATGCCCAACCACTACAACGTGTTGATCCAGGCCGAGCCGGTGCCGACCGGGCGGGACCTGGGGCTGGCCGCGGGGGAGGCACTGGTGTTCCGCCAGGGCACTCCGGACGCCGCGGCGGGGGCCGCTTTCTCCGAATCGGTTCCAGAAGAATCCGGTATTTGCTCATAAATGTCCGATATAAATTATCGGAGATGCCGATCTTATTGTTCTGACCCCCTTTTGTGTGGGGTGGTTCGGAGGTAATGTTTGGAAGTGGGGGGAGTTCGACTGGGCTCGGTCGAAGATCCTTTCCCATGTTGGGATGCAGCATCGTACGCCTGTTTTTCCGTGTTGAATGTGAGGGAAATTCAATGACGACCGCCACCAAGGCCAACAGCCGCCTCGAGGAGCGCTTCCGTCTCTGGGACAACAACGGTAACGGGGTGATCGAGCGCTCGGACTTCGAGAGTGAGGCGAGCGACATCATCTCGCGTCTGGGGGCCGAGGGCACCGCCAAGGGCAACGCGCTCAAGGAGGCGTACCTGGGCATGTTCGACCAGCTGGCCACGGCCGCGGGCAGCCAGCGGATGACCAAGGAGCAGTTCGTCACGGTCGCCGAGCAGAAGATCATCAGCAGGGGCGACGCCGGGTTCGCCGAGATCGTCCAGCCGACCATCCAGGCGATCGTCGACGTGCTGGACGTCGACAACAGCGGTGAGATCAGCCCGAGCGAGATGGAGAAGTGGTTCGACGCCATCGGCATCGACGGCGCCGAGGCCGCCCGGGCCTTCTCCGAGCTGGACACCGACGGCAGCGGCCGTCTGTCCACCGCCGAGCTGGTCGCGGCGGTCCGCGACTACCACCTCGGCAAGAACGACATCCCCCTCCTCGGCGGCTAGGGAGTGTTTTTTAGAAGGCTTTCGGGTCAGCGAGCGGCCGTCCCAGGCAATCTCTCGCAAGACGATGTGCGAAGTTCAGCCTGGTCGTGCTTCACGAGCGCAGAGGCGTAGCGAGAGGCAGCCTGGCGGACGCGAGCCCGGAATGGTTCAAAAAACACGACCTAGGTCCGTCCCCGGTCCCCTCGCCCCCTCCGCGGTACGGAAACGGAAAAGTGAAGAGAACGCTTTCGCCACCCGAGGCCCCGCCCACGGGGAGAACACGTTTTCCCGTCCCCTTCTTCGACCAGTCCGAGACCTTCCGGGAACTGTGGCCAGACATTCGTGAGAACTGTCTGCGCGTCATGGACCGGGGAAAGTTCTCGCACGGTGCGATGGTCGCCGAATTCGAGCGTGCACTGGCCCGCTGGACCGGCGCACGACACGTGGTCGGCGTCAATTCCGGAACCGACGCACTGGTACTGCTGCTGCGCGCCGCCGGGCTGCGTCCCGGCGAGGAGGTGATCGTCCCCGCCTACTCCTTCGTCGCCACGGCCAGCGCGGTGGTGCTCGCCGGGGGCGTCCCCGTCTTCGCCGACATCGAGGAGCGGGGATACGGCATCGACCCGCGCTCGGCGGACGCGGTGGCCACACCCCGCACCCGGATGGTCATGCCGGTGCACCTGTTCGACCGGCTGGCCGACATGGTCGGCGTACACGAGGTCGCCCGGAGGCACGGGTTGACCGTGCTGGAGGACAGCGCCGAGGCGATCGGCATGCGGCTGCGCGGTGTGCACGCCGGGCTGCTCGGAGCCGGAGGGGTGCTGTCGTTCTTCCCCGCCAAGACACTCGGCGCGATCGGCGACGCGGGAGCACTGCTCACCGACGACGCGCTCCTGGCCGAGACGGCGCGGGAGCTGCGCCACCACGGCCGTTCCGGACGGACGCTGGACGACTTCCCCGGTATCGCCAACCCCACGGTCGTCCCGGGCTGCAACAGCAAGATGGACGACCTCCAGGCCGCCGTGCTACTGGCCAAGCTCGCCCGGCTCGACGCCGGTATCGCCCGCCGCGCGGAGCTGTCCGCGCGCTACGACTCCCGTCTGCGGGACGTCGCGGGGATACGCGCCGTGCCCGGCGACGTCGCGCCGCACCCGGGCGGCGGGCGGGTCGTCTACGTCCATCTCGTCGAGGCCGAGGAACGCGACGACCTGGTGGCCCACCTGGCCGCGGCCGGCATCGGGACCGAGACGTACTACCCGGTCCCGCTGCACCTGCAACCGTGCTTCGCGCACCTGGGACACGTACCGGGCGACTTCCCGCGCGCCGAGGCCGCGTGCGACGCGGCGGTCGCGCTCCCGCTCCACCCCGACCTGACCGACGCGCAGGTGGACCGCGTCTGCGACGGGATCGAGGACTTCTACGCGGGGAGGCGCGGATGAGCACGACGGCCACGCGGGACATCCCCTTCTTTCCCCCCGACCTGTTCGAGGACGACCGTGACGCCCTGCTGGAGGCCGTCCACGGGATCGGGACGGGCGCCGCACAGAAGTTCATCCTCGGCGAGCACACCGCCCGGTTCGAGCACGCGCTGCGTGACCGGCTGACCGCGGCCGACGTCGTCGCCTGCTCCAGCGGGACCTCGGCGCTCACGCTGGTCCTGGCCGCCATGGACGTGGGGCCCGGCGACCAGGTGGTGGTACCGGCCTTCGGCTGCGCGCCGCTGGCGAGCACCGTCATCGGGTGCGGCGCGCGCCCGGTCTTCGCCGACATCGACCCGGTCGCGCTGACCATGGACCCGGCCGCGGCGGAGGCGGCCGTCACCGGACGTACCCGGGCGCTCATGCCCGCGCACGTGTTCTCGGTGATGGCGGACATGCCCCGGTACCGGGAACTGACCCGCCAGTACGGGCTGCGCCTGGTCGAGGACTCCGCCCTGGCCCAGGGCGGGACGCTCCAGGGCCGCCCCGCGGGGCTGTGGGGCGACGCGGGCGTCTACTCGTTCGTCCAGGTCAAGACCTTCGGCATGCCCGGTGAGGGCGGTGCGGTGGTCACCGGCGACGCCGCACTCGCCACGCGGGCGCGGATGCTGCGCAACCACGGCCAGGACGGCGAACACCGCTTCCTCCACCACCGCGTCGGCTACAACAGCCGCTTCGACGAGGTGATGGCCCTCTTCCAGCTGCACCGGCTGGACGGGCTGGAGGCCCGGTTGGCACGCCGGGCCGAGATCTCGGCGTACTACTCCACCCGGTTCGCGCCACTGGCCGAAGCCGGGATCACGGCGCCGCCCGTCGGCGGGGACGGGCGCTGCCACTACGTCTACACGCTCCTGACCGAGCGACGCGACGAGCTACGCGCACACCTGGCCGCCCACGGGATCCAGACCCACGTGTACTACCCGCGGACCCTGCCCGCGCAGCCCGCCTTCGCCCCGTACGCCCCGCCCGGAGAGCGCTGGCCCAACGCGGAGTCGGCGGCCCGGCGCAACCTCTCCCTGCCGCTCTACCCGCACCTGGGCGACACCCGGGCGGAGTACGTCGCCGACACCGTGTGCGCGTTCGCCCACCGGACGAGGAGGACGACCCGATGACCGACCACACCGCGGAGTCACCCGCCACCGAGGCACCCGCCGCGCCCGCGGTCGCGCAGGCGCATCCGCCCGCGTCCGCGCGCGGCACCCTGGCCGCCTACGCGCGCCTGGCCAAACTCGACATCGTCGACTACTACATCGGCCTGCCGCTGGTGCTGGCCGTGCTGGCGCCTGCGCTGCGCTGGCAACCGGGCACGCTGGGGCTGCTCCTGCTCATCCTGCTCGCCGAGGTTGCCGTGGTGGCCGCGATGGTCGCCTTCGACGACGTCACCGGGTACCGGGACGGCAGCGACGCGGCCAACTACGGATCGGACGCGGCCCGCCGCCGGCTGGCCCGCAAACCCCTCGTCGCCGGGACGCTCACCGAACCGCAGGCCCTGCGCTTCGCCTGGGCGGCGACCGGGGTGAGCACCGTGCTGTGGACCCTCGTCGTCCTGGCCGCCCCGCACCGGCCCGCGTGGGCGGTCGCGCTGGCCGCCCTGTGCGTCGTCGCCTCGGTCCAGTACTCCTGGGGGCTCAGGATCAGCTACCGGGGCTTCCAGGAGATCTTCCTCATCGGCCTGGGCGTGGGCTGGGTGCTGGTGCCCTACGGGCTGCTCACCGGTGGGCTGAACGGCTTCGTCGTGGTCCAGGCACTGCTCTTCGGCTTCGGCCCGATGCTGTTCGGCCTGTACTCCAACACCAACGACGCCGGCGGCGACCGCTCCGCCGGGCGGATCACCGTCGCCGCACTGGTGCCCCGGCACCTCAACACCGCCTTCATCATCGCGGCGACCGCGGCCGAGAGCCTGCTCATCTCCGTCTCGACCCTGGCCGGGATCGCCCCGTGGTGGTTCCCCGTCGTGCTCGTCCCCGTCTTCGTGATGCGGGTGACCCAGCTGGTGATCGGCTTCGTGCACGGCGACATCCTGCGCGCCCGGCGCATGGCCATCCACACCCACCGGGTCACCGTGGCCCTGCTGATCGCCGCGAACCTGTTCGTCCCAGCGCTTCTGGGAGGCGCCGTATGAGCGCGGCACCCGACGTCGCCGTGGTCGGCGCCGGCCCCGCCGGGCTGGCCACGGCCCACACACTGGCCCGGGCGGGGTACTCGGTACGGGTCCTGGAGGCCGCCGACGCCGTGGGCGGCCGGATGCGCACCCTGCGCGAACACGGCTTCCTGATCGACACCGGCGCGGAGATGCTGCCCCCGGCCTCCGCCTACCCGGCCACCTGGCGGCTGATCCGCGCCCTCGGCCTGGACACCGACCGGGGCGCGGTGCCCCGGGTCCGCGGAGCCCTGGCGACGTGGCGCGGCGGCCGGGCCCGGCCGCACACGGGCCGCCCTCTGGGACTGCTCACCGGGGCCGGGCTGTCCCCGCGCGCACGGATCGACCTGCTGCGCCTGCAGGTCCGGCTCGCGGGTGCCGCGCCCGACCCCGAACACCCCGAGCGCTCCACGCTGGGCGCGCGCACCCTCGCCGACCTGATGCGCCCCTACCATCCGGAGCTGCGCGAGCGGCTGATCGGCCCGCTGGCCGCCGGGTTCTTCGGCTGGGACCCGGAGCGGACGGCCGCCGCCCCCTTCGCCGCGCACCTGGCCTCCGCGGGCAGCACCGCGCGGTGGCGCACCTACCGCGACGGTATGGACACCCTCGCGCGCGCCCTGGCCGACCGGCTCGACGTCGCCACGGGACACCCGGTGACCGGCGTGGCCGAGGGCCCCGACGGGGTCAGACTGGACTCCCCGGCGGGCCCGGTCACCGCACGCGCGGCCGTGCTGGCGGTACCCGCCCCGGTCGCGGCGCGGCTGCACCCCGGCGCGCCCCGGGCCGAGCGCGCCTACCTCGACGCGTGCGAGTACGCGCCCATGCTCCGGGTCTCCCTGGTGCTGGGCCGCCCCATGGCACCGGCCGGGGCGCGCGGCGGATTCGCCACTCTGGTGCCCGCCGCGGAGGACCCGCTGCTCAACGTGGTCACCGCCGACCACAACAAGCACCCGGGGCGGGTACCGGCCGGTCGGGGCCTGGTCTCGCTGGTCGCCTCGCCGCGGGGAGCCTCCGAGCTCCTCGACGCCCCCGACGAGGAGGTGGCGGAGCGGCTCACCGCGCGCGCCGAACGCCTCGTCCCCGGCCTGTCGGACCACGTCGACTCGGTCCGTGTGCACCGCTTCCGCCACGGGCTGCCCGCGGCGGGCCCGCGCGCGCTGGAGGCACGCGCCGCCTTCGTCGCCCGCCCTCCCTCGGCCGTGGACTACGCCGGGGACTGGATCGCGCTGCGCCCGTGCAGTGAGGGAGCGGTCTCCTCCGCCATGACGGCCGCAGGAAGGGTCCTGTCCCTCCTCGACTCGACGGCCGCGATCCCCGTTCCGACCTCCCGGGAGGACCGATGACGCCGTTCACCAAACCCATCCACCTGGGCACCCTCTTCGACGACCTGGCCGGGCGCGGAGCCACCACCGCCGTGCACCTGGGCAGACCCCTGGACATCGCCCCCCACCTGGGCACCGAACGGGACGTGCCCGGGGCGGCCGAACTGGTGCGCGAGGCCGCGGGCTGGTTCGCCGCGGCCGGTGTCCGGCCCGGCGACCGCGTCGCGATCGCCAAGCGCAACCACTGGGACTACGTGCTGTTGAGCTGTGCCGTGGCCCGGCTGGGCGCGGTGCCCGCCTCGCTGTCGGCGCACCTGGAGCCGGGGTCGCTGGAGGTCCTGCTCAAACGGCTGGAGCCGGCACTGCTGGTCACCGACACGGCGCTGCTGGCGGCGGCCCGGGACGCGGGGGCCGACCCCGCCGTGCACGCCGCCCGCACCCTGGTCGTCGACGGCCCGGCCGGGCTCGGGGGCCCGGCCGGGCACATCCTGTGCCTGGACGAGGTGCGCGGCATCGACGCACCACCGCCCCGCAGGCCGCACCTGGACGCGCCCCTGGCGATCATGCACACCTCCGGCACCACCGGGGTGCCGAAGCTGGTCACACACTCCACCCGCACGATCATGCGCCGCCTGGCCGGATTCGAGTCGCACCGCTGGCCCCTGTTGGGCAGCCGCCCCGACGACACGGTGACCGGGGCGTTCTCCTTCGCGCACGGCCGCGCGCTCGCCTGGACCGCGAGCGTGCTGTGGCTGTTCCCGGCCGCCCTGTCGGCCGTCACCAGCGACGACTGGGCCGAGGCCGGTCCGCTGCTGCACCGGCACCGCCCCACCACCCTGGAGGCCCATCCCGCCACCTTCGTGCGCTGGCAGCACCGGGCGGAGCGGGAGGACCACCCGTTCGACCGGGTGCGGCTCTACATCAGCACCTTCGACGCCGTGCACCCGCCGACCGTGCGCACCTTCCTCGGCACCACCGGGCACAGGCGTCCCGTGTGGATGCAGGGCTGGGGCCAGAGCGAGACCGGGCCGCTGACCTTCCGTTTCCTCACCCGGCGGGCGCTGGCCCGGGAACGGGAGCGCCATCCGACCACCCGCGACCTGGGCCACCCGGTGCCCACCCGCACCCGGCTGCGCGCGGTCGACCCGCACACCATGCGTCCCGTCCCGTCCGGTGCGCCAGGTCTGCTGTTCTGCCGTACCGGGGCCCTGTGCCTGGGCTACGTCGGCGAGGAGGGCCGGTGGCGGTCCAAGCTGGTGGGCGAGTGGTGGAACACCGGCGATGTCGGGGTCATCACCCGCACCGGCGGGGTGCGGCTGGTGGACCGCGAGGTGGACGTTCTGCGCGAGGGCAGCTGCCTGGAGGTGGAGGACGTCGTGGACGACCGCCTGTCCGAGGTGCTGGAGTGCGTCCTCCTGAGCGTCCCGAACGGTCCTCCGGTGCCGGTGGTGGTCACCGGGGACGGCCGACTCGACACCGACGCGTGGCGCGACGCCGTCGCCGACCTGCCCGAACTCGCCGACCCCGTGGTGAGGACCTGGGACGAGTTGCCGCGTACCGGCACCGGCAAGGTCCGCCGGACCGTGCTGCGCGACCGCTTGGGCCTGCGCCCCGACACCTGCGGGACGGGACGGTGGACGTGACGCCGCGGTCGGCGGACGCGGCGGTCCCGCTCCCGCTGGCCGGAGCCGCCGCCCGCACGATGGGGGACTCGGTCGCTCTGCGGGTGGCGTCGGCGCGCCTGGAGGCGCTCGGCTGCGCCGTCCTCCGGCTGGAGGGGGAGCCGCCCCCGGACGCTCCGGCGGGGTGGATCGGCCTGGTCGGTGTCTCCGGCGGAGAGGGCGTCCGCACGAGGCCGCCGGTACCGGCCGGCTGCGCGATCGGCTGGTCCGGTCCGGTCGCGGCGCCCCTGGCGGGGGAGCGCGACGTCCAGGCCGCCTGCGGGCTCGCCCACCTGCACGGCAGGGCCCGCGGGCAACCCCGGTTCCTCGGTGTGGACTACGCGTCGGTGTGCGCGGGGGTGCTGGCCGCGCAGGCGGTGGCGGCCTCCGCGCTGGCCCTGGCGCGCGGCGGACCGGCCCTGTCGGCGTCGGTCTCCGCGGCCCAGGCCGCACTGCTCGCCGCGGGTCCCCACGTCGCCGCGGTCACCGCGCCCGGTGCCGGATCCGCTCCGCCCGCCGGCGGAGGGGCGTCGGCGGGCGGAGCCGCGTCGCCGAGCGGTCGGAGGAGAGCCGGCGAAGCGCCCGTTCCGCCGTTCCGCTCCGCCGACGGGGCGCGCTTCGAGATCGAGACCCTGGACGCCGAGGTCTGGCTGCGCTTCTGGACCGACCTGGGGACCGCCCCGGACGCGACCGCCGCCGGATGGCCGCCCTTCCAGAGCCGCTTCGCCACCGCGGTGTGTCCGCTGCCGCCGGAACTGCCCGCCGCGGTCTCCGCCATGGACTTCGACCGGGTGCGCTCCGCCGCGTTCCGGGCGGGGATGAGCATCTCCCCGGTCCGCACCGCCGAGGCCGCGGAGGAGCCCGCTCCGGCGTCGGAGTGGCGGCTGTACACGCAGGACGGCACCGGAGCACCGGTCCCCGGACCGGCGCCGCTGGACCCCGGCGCCACCGCGCCCCTGTCCGGGCTGCGGGTGGTGGAGGCCACCAACCGGATCCAGGGTCCGCTCGCCGGACTGCTGCTCGCCATGCTCGGCGCCGAGGTGGTGCGCGTCGAGCCACCGGGCGGCGACCCGATGCGCGGGGTGCCGCCGATGGCGGGGGAGTGCTCAGCACGGTTCCTCGCCCTGAACCGGGGCAAGGACGCGGTCGAGGCCGACCTCAGGACCGCCACCGGGCGCCGGACCGCACGGGACCTGGCGGCCACGGCCGACGTCCTGCTGTACAACTGGCCGCCCGGCCGCGCCGAGAGGTTCGGTCTGGGCCCCGACGACCTCGCCGACCGTGCCCCGGCCCTGGTCCACGTGCACGCCGACGGGTGGGGCGGGGAGCCCCCCGAACCCGGCGCGCTGGCCACCGACTACCTGGTCCAGGCGCACGGCGGGGTGGCCGACCTCCTGACCGGCCCCGGGGAGGAGCCCGCACCGTCCCTGCTGACCCTGACCGACGTGCTCGGCGGCATCATCGCGGCCGAGGGTGCGGTGGCCGCGCTGCTGGCCGGCGCCCGCACCGGCGCCGGGGCACGGGCCCGGACCGCGCTGTCGGACGCGGCCCGGCTGCTGCGCTCCGCCGGACGCGGAACCGCGCCCGGGGACCGGGGCGGACCCGCTCCGGTCGAGGACCTGGCGGCGATGGCCGCCGCGCCGGAGTTCACGGGGGCCTTCGACACGGTCGGCGGAGCGTCCTGCTTCCGGGCCCCGTGGAGCTTCGCCCCCGCCACGGCGCGGCCGGTCGGCGCACCGGCGGTCCCCGGGGCGGGCCTGGAGGAGGCGCGATGATGTGGACCTCGTCCAACGGACTGGTGCTGACCGACCTCGTCCCGCCGGACCTGCGCGCGGAGTGGACCGCCCGCGGCTGGTGCCCGGACAGGGACCTGTACACCCTGTTCCGCGAACACGTGCGGGCCCATCCCGACCGGACGGCCGTCATCGACGACCGCGGCACGCTCGACTACGCCGGGTTGGACGCCGCGGTGCACAGCGCCGCCGCCGCGCTGACCGCCGGGGGCGGGGGAGAGCGGGACGTCGTCGGCGTCCTGCTGCCCAACGGACGCGACGCGGCCGTGGCCGAACTCGCCGTCGCGGCCGTCGGAGCGGTCTCGCTGCCCGTCCCCGACGGGCGGTCCCCGGCCGACGTACGCAGCCTCCTGGACCGCTCCCGGGCCTCCGCGCTCATCACCGTTCCGGGGAGGGCGGAGGAGGTCCGCCGGATGGACCTGCCGCATCTGAGCCAGGTGTGGACGTTCGGCCCGGCCCGCCTCGGGGCGCGCAGCCTGGACCAGCCCGATCCCGAGGCGGTCCGGGACTGGCGTCCCGCGCGCCCCGACCCGGAGTCCCCGGCCCGCGTTCTGGTCTCCTCCGGATCGGAGGGCGAGCCCTCGATGGTCGCCTACACGCACAACGCCATGGCGGGCGGCCGGGGCAACTACGTGGCGGCTCTGCACGCGGGTTCCGGGCCGATGCGCAGTCTGGTCCTGGTCTCGCTGGCGTCGTCCTTCGGGTCCTGCGGGGTGCCGGTGACCCTGGCCCGGCACGGCGGCACCCTGGTGGTGCTGCCCCGCTTCGACCCGGTCGCCGCGCTGCGAGCGATCGAGCGGCACCGCCCCACCCACCTGATCGGGGTGCCCACGATGCTGCGGCGCGTGGCCGCGCTGCCCGAGCGGGCGGACACCTCGTCCCTGCGCGTGGTGGTGGCCAGCGGGGCGCCGCTGCACCGGGAGGTCCACGACGCCTGCGCGGCGCGTTTCGGCCGACCGGTGGTCAACGTCTACGGCTCCACCGACGGGGTCAACTGCCACACCGGGCGCCGTCCGCGGGCCTGGCAGCCGGGTATGGCCGGGTACCCCGCGCCCGACGTGGCCCGGGTGAGCATCCGTGATCCCGAGGGCCGCCCGGTCCCCGCAGGGGAGACCGGCGAGATCTGGGCCCTGGGCCCGATGACACCGCTGTGCCACGTCGCCGCCCCCGGCCTGGACGCCGAACGGCGGGCCCCGGGCGGGTGGGTGCGCACCGGTGACCTGGGCCGGCTGGACCCCGACGGCGCGCTCCGGGTGGTGGACCGCCTGCGCCGGACGGTGATCCGGGGCGGGGTCAACATCTTCCCCGCCGAGGTGGAGCGCGAACTCGGCGCCCACCCGCTCCTCGCGGAGGCCCACTGCGTGCCCGTGCCCGACCCCGACCTGGGCGAGCGCATGTGCGCCTGCGTGTCCCCATCGGCGGGGTCCGCGGCACCCACCCAGCGGGAGCTGATCGCCTTCCTGCGCGACGAGCGCGGCCTGGACAGCCGCGCACTGCCCGAACACGTGGTCGTCCTGCCCGAACTGCCGCTCGGCCCGACCGGGAAGGTGTGCACGGCCACCCTGACCCGCGTCGCGGCCGAGGCCGTCGGCGCGCACCACTGACCGACGACACCGAACCGAAGGAGGACCCGGTGACCGACACAGCCGCCGAGGCGTCCGCGAGCGGGGCCGAGACCTCGCACTACCTCTTCGACAACCACAGCGAGCACGCCCTCGACCAGCACCGCTTCCTGGCGGCCGCCTACGACCCGATGACCACCGAACGCCTGGAGCAGACCGGGGTCGGGCCGGGGTGGAACTGCCTGGAGGTGGGCGCCGGGGGCGGCAGCGTCGCGCTCTGGCTGGCCCGTCGGGTCGCCCCGACCGGGAGCGTGCTGGCCACCGACGTCAAACCCGAGCGGATCCCGGACACCCCGGGGCTGGAGGTCGCCCGGCACGACATCGTCCGCGACCCGCTACCCGAAGCGGCCTTCGACCTCATCCACTCCCGTCTGGTGCTGCTGCACCTTCCGGAGCGCATCGCGGTCCTGGACCGCCTGGTGCGCGCGCTCAAACCCGGCGGGGTACTCCAGCTCGACGAGTTCGACATCACCTACGGTCCGGGGCTGCTCATGCCCGACGCCGCGTCCCAGAAGCTCTACGAGGAGTTCCAGGAGGCCAAGACCAGGCTGATGATCCACGCCGGGGCCGACCCGGCCTGGGGGCGCAACGCCGCCGAGGCGATGCGCCGCGCGGGTCTGGTGGGCGTCGACCCCCGGCCCCGGCTGGAGCTGTGGGACGCCGACTCGCCGGGGGCGCACCTGGTCGCGCACCACACCCGCCACCTGCGTGAGGCGTTCCTGCGCGAGGGGATGACCGACCGCGAGCTCGCCGACGTGCGCGCCCTGCTGGCCGATCCGTCCTTCCGGGCCTGCTCCTGCGCGGTCTACTCGGTCCAGGGCCGCCGTCCGACCTGAGGTCCCGAGGCCCGGACGGGAGGGCCCGTGGGATGCCCGCCGTTCGTCGGTGGTGCCCGCTAGGTGCGGGGCACAGGGTGCTTTCGTGAAGAGGTGGGGACCGTGGGCCGGACCGAACCGCGCAAGGACCAGGGAAGCAGGACCGTCCGGGCGCCCGCGTCGGCGGTCTACGCGGCGATGACCGACCCGGACGCCCTCGCGGCCTGGTTGCCGCCGGAGGGCATGACCGGCTGAACGGTCACGCTCCGGAGGGACCGCCCGGCCCGTCGAGGATCCTCTCCAGGCCGTCGAGGATCAGGTCCAGGCCGGACGCGAACTCGTTCGCGTAGGCGTAGTCCGGGCGCAGGGCGTGGTCGGTGATCATCTCGGTCAGGTGCGGGTACCGGTCGGCCGGGAACTGCTGGCGGATCGTGCCCGCCACGTCCTCCAGTTCCTCGGGCGTGTCGAAGGGCAGGCTCGACTCCTGGAGGACGAACCCGTAGACGTAGCTGTCCAGGGTCGAGAACGCCTGGGCGGCCATCGCGATCGAGAACCCCGCCCCGCGCAGGCACCCGATCACCCAGTCGTGGTGCCGCAGCGTCGCCGGTCCGGGGGCGCGCCGCGAATCCATCAGGCCCAGCGCCCAGGTGTGTCGGGAGAGCACCGAGCGGGCGGAGGACGCGCGCCGACGCATGGCGCTCCTCCAGTCGGCCGCGTCCCGGGGCAGGTCGATCTCGGCGAAGACCAGGTCGACGATCCCGTCCAGGATCTCGTCCTTGTTGGCCACGTGGTGGTACAGCGACATCGCCTCGACCCCCAGATGCTCGGCGACCTTGCGCATGCTCACCGAGGCCACTCCGCGCTCGTCGGCCACGCGCACGGCGCCTTCGAAGACACGTTCCCTGCTCAGGGACGAACGGGGCGTGCGCTGCCGTCTGGGGGTCGATGCCACCTGTGGTCTCCGACTACGTCGATGCCTCGCCGCCCGTCCTTGACGGCCTTACAGGTGTAAGGATAGCCTCCACAAGCAGCCTTACAGGTGTAAGGGAAGAGACCCGCGGCCGTACCGGTTCCTCCGGGGCGCCCGCCGGACGAGCGGAGGGACGCGTATGGACACGCGACGGGAACGGGAAGAAGCCGGGGGCGCGCCCCCGGCGAGGGTCTGCGTCGTCGGGGCCTCGGGCAAGCTCGGGCGGTACATGGTCCAGCACGCCCTGGACCGCGGCTACGAGGTCGTGGGCGTGTGCCGGGAGAAGAGCGTCGGCAAGCTGGCGGGGTTCGGGGACCGCGTCACCGTGGTCCCGGGGCCGACGGACGACCGGGAGGTCATCGGGCGCGCGGTCGCCGGGTGCGACGCGGTGCTCACGGTCCTGGTCCCGTGGGGAGTCCACGGCTACTCGTCCGGAACGGCCCAGGCGGTGCTCGACCTGGCGCCCGAGGGAGCGCGGCTGGTGTTCTCCTGCGGCTGGCACATCACCCGCGACGGCAGGGACGTGTACTCGCGCTGGTTCGGCGCCGCCCTCAGGGTCATGACCGTGCTGATGCGGCTGGTCCGCGCCGCCGACATCGACGACCAGGTGGAGGCGTGCCGCCGGATCTTCGACAGCGACGCCCGGTGGACGGTCGTGCGCGGCAGCGACCTGGAGGAGGGGGAGAGCGAGGGACTGCCGGTGTGGAGCCGGCACGTCGGCGACCCGGTCCTGGCCAGCAACACCACGCGGCGGACCGACTTCGCGCTGTTCATGGTGGAGGCGGTCACCGACGACGCACTGGTCCACGAGGCTCCGGCGATCGTGGGCCGCCGCACGCCCTCGGCGCGCGCGCACGCCCGGCCGTCGGGACACCAGAGGCGGGAGGGGTCGCGGTGACGGTGCCCGCCTCCGACGCGGCAGCCCCGCGCCTGGCCCGCGCCACCGGTGCCCTGCTGCTGGTCATGGCCGTGAGCGCGATGTTCGCCGAGGTGGCCGTCCGCGCGAACCTGGTGGTCCCGGGCGACGCGCTCGCCACGGCACAGCGGATCCAGGCGTCGCCGGATCTGTTCCGGCTCGGCTTCCTCGGCTACCTCGTCGCCTTCCTGTGCGACGTGCCGGTCGCGGTGCTGTTCTACGTGCTGCTCCGGCCCGTGAGCCGCACCTGGGCGCTGCTGGCCGCGAGCTTCCGGCTGGTCTACACGGCCGTCGTCAGCGCGTTCCTGCTGCAGTACGCGCAGGCCATGCTCCTGCTGGAGGGCGCGGACCACCTGTCGGCCCTCGGGCCGGAGCAGGTGCACGCCCTCGCCTCCTTCCACCTCGACGCGTTCTCCCACGGGTTCGGTGCGGCGCTGGTGTTCTTCGGGATCCACCTCGCGCTCCTCGGCCCGCTGCTCCTGCGCTCGGGGCGGGTTCCCGCGGTCCTGGGTGTCCTGGTGGGCCTGGGCGGTCTGGCCTACGTGGTGGACGGCCTGCTGCTCTTCGCCTGGCCCGCGCTCCACGCGAGCCTGTCCCCGGTGCTCGCGGTGCTGGGGTTCTCGGAACTGCTCCTGGCCCTGTGGCTGGTGCTCCGGGGGGTGAGGCCGGTCCCGGCACGGGTCTCGCCCCAGGTCTGACCCGCGGGTGCCGCAGGAGGGCGGGGCGTCCGCGACCGAACCAGGCGGTGCCCGTGTCCGCCGCTCCCCGCGCCTCCGGCGGGGAAAGCGGTTTTCCAGCCTGGTGTCCCCGCGTGTGGGAGCGGTGACGGGAACCCCTCACGGCCGCACACGCCGCGTGCGCCTCTCCGCCGTTCGACGCGCCGTGACGGGATCCACGGTCCGCGCCGGGGCCCGCTTCTTCCTTTCCGTAGTCACGCCGCTACCGGTAAAGCGCTTTCCGTGTTACCTTCCTGTGTCTTGGGAGCGCTCCCTAACCCCCACTCCTTCCGGACACCGTCGTCCGGAGTTCGCACAGAGGAGCAGTAGTGCCCATGAACCCCCCCGCCTTCCGTGGCGCGGCCCCGACCGCGCCGTCGCCCACCCGCAGACCCCTCTCCCGCCTGCGCCGGTTCCTGTACGCGGCCCTGACCGTCGTGCTCTGCACGGGCGGCCTCTCCGCGGTCGCCACCACCTCCGCCCAGGCCGCCGACATCGACACCGGCGCCCACTACGTCCTGCGCAACCAGCACAGCGGCCTGGTCGCCGACGTCGAGGGCGCCTCCACCGAGGACGGCGCCCAGATCATCCAGTGGGACCGCACCGACCAGCCCTGGCAGCAGTTCCGCTTCGTCTCCGCCGGTGACGGCTACTACCGCATCGTCAACCGCAACAGCGGCAAGGCCATCGACGTCTGGGAGCACTCCACCGACAACGGCGCCGAGATCCGCCAGTACACCGACCACGGCTCCGCCAACCAGCAGTGGCGCCCGGTCGACACGGGCAGCGGTGTCCAGCTGGTCAACCGCCTCAGCGGCAAGGCCCTGGAGGTCTGGGAGTGGAGCACCACCGCCGGTGACCGCCTGTCCCAGTACGACTCCCTCGGCGGCGCCAACCAGGTCTGGGACCTGGTCCGCGTGGACGGCGACAGCTCCTCCGGCGACTGCGGCAGCGGCTCCCACCACGCCGAGGCCGTGCTCAACGGCTCCACCTGGACCGCCCGCAACGGCGGCGGCACCGTCTACACCGGCGGCGACATGCTCTCCGCCATGCGCGCGGCGGTGGACAGCCTCAGCTCCGGCCGCACCTCGCAGGAGCGCGTGGTGGTGCGCGGCTCCGGTTCCATGCCGGGCAACGCCTCGCTCGACCTGCCCAGCCACACCTCGCTGGAGGTGTGCGGCACGATCAACGTGACCGGCTCGGCGACCGGCAGCAACGCGGCCGTACGCATCAGGCACGCCCAGGACGTCTCCGTTCCGCGCCTGTCGGTCACCGGATCCCCGTACTTCGGTGTCTACGTGCGGACCTCGCAGAACGTCCACTTCGGGCAGATCGATCTGAACCTGTCCAGCGGACTGGGCATGCGCATCGACAGCCGCGACAACGACGCGGTCCGCGAGGCGCGCGACATCCGCATCGACGACGTCCACGTCTCGGGCACGGACAACCACGGTGTGGAGACCTACGGGGTGGACGGGCTGACCATCGGCACCGTGACCGCGCGCGACACCGGTTACTCGGGCCTGCTGCTCAACGACACCGTCAACGCCACGGTCGGCCTGGTCGACGCCGTGGACGCCGGAACCGGCACGGGTTACGCGGCCTTCCGCATGGCCAACCGCAACGGACGGCTCAACGGCGGTCACCCGACCAACATCCGGGTCGGTGAGGTCCGTGCCCGTGGCGGCGGCCGGGGGATCTTCTGCGTCTCCGAGAGCGGCGGCGCGGTGATCGAACGGGTCGACATCGCCGACACCGGCAGCAACGCGGTCCTGGTCGAGAACTGCCACAACGTCACGATCGCCGAGCAGGGCGGCACGATCGCGGGTCCCGGCGACATCCGGATCGCGGCCCGCTCGGAGTTCGCCAACACCTCCGACATCGCGTTCCGCAACCTGACGCTGGTGGACACGGCGCTCAACGAGAGCCCGTGCGCGGTCAACACCGTGGTCAGCGGCATCACCTGGCGCAACAGCAGCGACAACACCTGCTGATCCACCGCGACGACGCCGGGCCCGGTCCCACCACCGGGCCCGGTACCGGTTCGCCGCCGCGCCGCGGCGGAGGGGCCCCGCTCCCCGGCCCGCCGCGTTCCCCCGGCCGACCCGGGGGGCGGTGCCGTGGAGCGAACCCCTTGCCCGGTCAGGGCCGCACAAGGCGGAGACCAATGGCGGAGTCCTCCGGAAAAATCCCGGACAAGACTCGCCCACGTCCGGTTAGCGGCTGGTCCGGAGAGTTAGTCTCCCCAGGTCATGGCGGGTAGGGAGTGTGCGGACAGCGTTGGGGGCGCTCCGGCGCCCCCGTCGACCACGCAACCATTGGGGGACATCGTGGCACGCGATCGCACACCCGCAGACCTGATCGGGCACAACGTCCTCGATCAGGAGGGTCACAACGTCGGCAAGATCAACCAGGTCTACCTGGACGACAACACCGACCAGCCGAGCTGGGTGTCGGTGCACACCGGTCTGTTCGGCAGGCACGAGACCCTCGTTCCGCTCCAGGGCTCCCAGCCCGTGGAGGAGGACATCCGGATCCCCTACGACAAGTCCACCGTCAAGGACGCGCCGCAGGTGGAAGCGGACCGGCACATCTCCCCTGAGGAGGAGCAGACCGTCCGCGAGTACTACGCCGAGCACGGCGGTCCTCCGGTCCAGTCCCTGGCCGCGGAGCAGGAGGGGCGCCACACCGCCGGACAGGGCCCCGGTCCGCGGACGGCCGCTCCCTCGGGTGCGCCCGCGGAAGCCTCCATGGCCGACGAGAGCGCCACCGCGAGGTCGGGCGACACCGACGACGTGTCGGTGACGCGTTCGGAGGAGCGCGTGGACATCGGCGTGGAGCGGCGCGAGTCCGGACACGCCCGGCTGCACAAGTACGTGGAGACCGAGCCGTTCGAGGAGACGGTGCCGCTGCACCACGAGGAGCTGCAGGTCGAGCGGCAGCCGGTCGACGACCCCTCCGCGGCGCGCGGGGAGGGGGAGATGAGCGAGAGCGAGGAGAGCTTCACGCTCTACGAGGAGCGGCCGGTCGTCTCCAAGGAGCAGGTCCCCGTCGAGGAGGTCCACGTCCGCAAGCGTGGCGTCACCCATGACGAGCACGTCAGGGGCGAGCGCCGCCGCGAGCGGGTCGAGCTGGAGGACGACGAGGGGGAGCCGCCCACGACCGGTTGACGGTCCGCCTGTCAGGCCGTCTCCGTGCGGCCTGACAGGGGTCGCGCGGAGACGGCCGGCGAACGGGACGCTCGGGGTGGCCCGGACCCTGAGCTCGTGGAGCGGGGACTGCCGCGTGACCGACCCGGTGCGCTGGGAGAAGCCGTCCTGGCACTCGGCCCCGGGCTTCGCGCCGCTGCTCCCGGGCGCCGTGCCATCGATTCCCCCTGACCACCACGGCCTTCGTGGCAGGTACCCCCTGACCCGTCCGGACCGGCCGCACCGCATGGGGCCCGGTCGCTGTGGAAACGCCTTCCCCGTATGCGCCCCCCGGAGGCCTGCGGGGCCGGTCCGCCCGTCGGACACGCCCCGGGCCGTGTCCGACTCCGCTGGTCGGCGGGTGTCCCTGCGGGGGCCGGGCACCCCAGGCGCTTAGGCTCGCACTGTCGGTCACCGACACGGAGGGGGAAGTATGACTGACCCGGGGGAGCTCAGCGAGGAGAGCATCGACGGAGGTGACGGGCAGAGCGGTGACGGGCCGAGCGGGGAGCACACGGCCCGGCCGCGCGGACGCGAGGCCGGGTCCGGGCGCGGGCACACCATCGTGGTGGGCGCGGGCATGGCCGGACTGGCCGCCGCCGACCGGCTCGCCGACGAGGGGGAGCGCGTCACCGTCGTGGAGGGCCGCGACCGCCTGGGCGGGCGCATCCACTCGATCCGTGAGTGGGAGGGCGCGGCCACGGTGGACGCGGGCGCCTCCTGGATGCGCGGCGAGGAGAACAACCCCCTCGCACGGCTGGTCCGTGAGGCCGACATCCGCACGGTCGTGTTCAACCGCTCCACCGAGACCGCCTACGACCCCAAGGGGCGGCGGCTGCTCTTCGACCGCCACCGCCGCAACATGGAGGACGTCCACCTCCTCAACGAGCACATGTACTGGGACAAGGTCGGCGCCGGTCCGCAGGAGTCGCTGGAGGAGGGCGTCAAGCAGGCCCTCTACGACGCCAACCTGGTACGTGCCCGGGCCCGCGACGCCAACGAGATCGTGCACCGCATGGTCGAGGCCGACCACGGAGCCGACGCCGAGGAGATCGCCTTCTCCACGGTGGCGGCCCTGCACGAGTTCAGCGGCGACGACGTCGTCTTCCCCGAGGGCATGAGCCAGGTCACCGACCACCTGGCGCGGGGACTGGACGTGCGCCTGGAGCACGTGGTGCTCGGCGTCTCCCATGACGACGACGGTGTCAGCGTGCGCGTGGACACCCAGCGCGGAGAGGAGGTGCTTACCGCCGACCGGGTCCTGGTGACCCTGCCGCTGGGCGTACTCAAGGCCGGGCGGGTCGACTTCGACCCGCCGCTGCCCGACGACAAGCTCCAGGCGGTGGAGCGCCTGGGCAACGGCCGCCTGGAGAAGCTGTTCCTGCTCTTCGACGACGTGTTCTGGGGCGACGCCGAGGTGCTCGTCCACCTGGGCACCGAGGAGGGGACGTGGTTCCACTGGTACTCGGGCCAGCGAGTCCTGGGCGCGCCGATCCTGGTCAGCCGCAACGGCGGCAACGCGGCCCGGTTCCTGGCGGACAAGGACGACGCCGACGTGGTCGGACACGCGATGGCCTCACTGCGCAGCATGTTCCGCAAGGCACCCGACCCGGTCGGCCACCTCGTCACGCACTGGATGGACGATCCGTTCTCCCGGGGGAGCTTCTCCTTCACGGCCGTGGGCTCGGGCGACGACGACCGGATGGCACTGGGCGCACCGATCGGCGAGAGGGTCTTCTTCGGGGGAGAGGCCACCGAGATCGAGCACACGGCCACCGTGCACGGTGCCCTGCTGTCGGGACGCAGGGAGGCCGACCACATCCTGGACCTCTGATCCGGGCACACCTCGCGGCCACCGGAACGGGCGGAACGGGGCCTCCCGGAGGGCGCGGCCCGGGCACGGCCGGTCCCGCCAGGTGGTCAGCACCTCAGGCGGCGCTCCACCGCCGCCACGCCCGCACGGCAGGCGCGCTCCACCTCCCGGTGGTTGCGCAGCCGCTCCAGCAGGCGGTACGGGCGCGGGTCCGGGTCGGGGCCGCCGTCGGCGCCGGTGACCCGCAGGCTCTGCCCGGACAGCGTCCCGTCGCGGACCCACCGCTCCCAGCGTTCGAGGTCGGGGCTGGCGTGGTGGCCCATCACCAGCGCCCGCTCACCCCGTCCGGCCAGGTCGCCGCCGTCGCGCGGCCACAGTTCCACGTCCTGGCCCGGGCCCGCGGACCAGTCCTTGGCGGTCACCACGTCCACGCGCACGTCCGAGTCGCGTTCGCGCACCAGGACGGCGTCCTCGGCGCGGGTGCGGGCGGGAAGCTCGCGGACGTCGTCGATCCTGGTCAGCCGCACGAGGGCGCGTGCCATCCACCACCAGTTCTCCTTGCGGGCCATCAGACTGCCCACCCGCAGCCGGCTCGGCGGGTGCTTGAGCACCTCCTGCTCCACCAGGTCGCCGCCGAACTCCGTGCCCCGGGGGTCCAGGGTCACGCTGATCGTGCCGGTGGCGACCAGGCTCGGCCCCTCCGGACCCGTCGGGGAGCTCACGCAGAAGGCGGCGCGGCCGGGCAGCGAGTCGATCTCGGGAAGGTGGGCCAGGGGCAGGGCGACGCAGGGCTGGTCCACGAACAGGGGCACGACCGGGACGGCGGCGGGCCCGTCGGCGGTCAGCCAGCACAGCTCACCTGTTGAGGAGCCGCGCCATGCTGTGGCCAAATCGTTCACATGCGTCCTTTTCCGTGATGCGCATCTCATGTTAATTTCTCGGGACTGTACTCGAACCGCCGGCACACAGCACCCGAGCAGCCGTGGTCATCCCCAACCAGACGCTCACACACCCCCCCACGAGGTGCGCACAGTGAAGGAATCCCCATGCCTGCCGTAGCCGTCCTCCTCGGAGCCCTGGCGCTGTTCGCGCTCGGCTACCGCTTCTACTCGGCCTACCTGGCCAAACGTGTCTACGCGTTGGACCCGGCCTTCGTGACGCCCGCGCACTCCTACAAGGACGGCGTGGACTACGTCCCGACCAACAAGCACATCGTCTTCGCGCACCACTTCATCTCGGTGGCCGGGGCCGCGCCGATCGTCGGCCCGGCCATCGCGGTCTTCTGGGGCTGGGGACCGGCGCTGCTGTGGGTCGTGCTGGGAACGATCTTCGCCTCCGGCGCCCACGACTTCGGCTCGATCGTGGTCTCCGTCCGGCACAAGGGCAAGAGCATCGGCGCGCTGGCCAGCGACGTGATCAGCGCCCGGGCGAGGATCCTGTTCCTGCTGATCATCTTCTTCCTGGTGACGATGGTCAACGCGGTGTTCGCGGTCATCATCGCCGGCCTGTTCATCGACAACCCCGAGGCCGTACTGCCCACCCTGGTCACGATCCCGCTGGCGATCGGCGTGGGCCAGCTCATCTACCGCCGCCGCACGGCGGCCCTGGTGCCCTCGCTGGTCTCCCTGGCGATCGTGTACGCCTGCATCCCGCTGGGGCAGCTGCTGCCCGTCACCGTCGACCCGGTCGCCGGGGCGCTGGGCGTGGAGCCCGCCCTGGTGTGGCTGGTGCTGATCTTCACCTACACCTTCTTCACCTCGCGCCTGCCCGTGTGGATGCTGCTGCAGCCGCGTGACTACATCAACCAGCAGCAGATGGTGCTGGGCCTGATCATCATCATGGTCGGCGTCGTCGTGGGCATGAACACCATCGAGGCCCCGGCCTTCCGCGGCGACCTGCCCGAGGGCTCACCCTCGATCTTCCCGCTGCTGTTCATCACCATCGCCTGCGGCGCCGTGTCCGGCTTCCACAGCCTGGTGGCGTCGGGGACCACCTCCAAGCAGCTGGACAAGGAGACCGACGCCCGGTACGTGGGCTACCTGAGCTCCCTGGGGGAGGGCACGCTCGCGGTCTGCTCCATCCTGGCCTGCACCGCGGGCGTCATGGTCTTCTCCGCCAACCAGGGAGGCGCCTGGACCGACCTGTACGCCGACTGGACCGCCGCCGGGGCCAGCCCCGCGGGCATGTTCGTCCAGGGTGTGGCCGGGTTCGCCGCCAACATCGGCATCCCCGAGAGCATCGGCGTGGTCTTCGCCACCGTCGTCGTGGTCAGCTTCGCCGCCACCAGCCTGGACACCGCGGTGCGCCTGCAGCGCTACACGGTCCAGGAGATCAGCACCATCGCGGCGGACAGGGCGTCCGAGGGCGGACTCGTGCACCGTGCGTGCCTCTTCCTGTCCCGCAACATCACCGTCGCCACCCTGATCGCGGTGGGTGTGCCCCTGGTGCTGGCGCTGGTGCCCGGCAACTTCGCGGCCGGGACGCTGTGGCAGCTCTTCGGCACCACCAACCAGCTCACCGCCGGCCTGGCGCTCGCGGTGATCGCGGTCTGGGTGACCAAGCGCGGACGCAACCCGATCGCGGTGCTGATCCCGCTGGTCTTCCTCGTCGCCATGACCTCCTGGGCGCTCATCACCCAGCTGCTGGGCTTCCTGCGGTCGGGCGACGCCATGCAGGCCTTCGTGCTGGCGCCGCTGGACGCGGCCATCTTCGTTCTGGCCATCTGGATGACGGTGGAGGCCGTGCTGGCCCTGCGCAAGGCCTTCGCGGCCCGCCGGTCGGCGCCCGACGAGCCGGAGGCCCCCGTCGGGACGGCCGCTGAGGGGGCCGAGGACAAGTAGTCCGCGACCCCTGATGCGTGAACACCGAGAGGCCGCCGGGCCCGCCTCCCTGGGGCGGGCCTGGCGGCGCGCCGTCACCGCCTGGCACCGCTTCGAGGACTTCCACCAGGCGGTCTTCGACGCGCGTTGGGGGCACGCGCGCAAGCGCGAGGCCCGCACCCAGCAGGACACCCTGCGGGCCCTGCTCATGCTGGAGACCCTGGGGGTGGACAACCCCGTCGCCTACGAGACCCTCGACCTCATCCCGTACATGGTCGCCGACCTGCACGAGTGGCACCAGCGGATGGGCCGTGAGGACTTCGGAGCACCGGGAGGCTGCTGTTGACCGAGCCGGCCGCCGGCGCCCCCGCCGCCGCACCGATCACCTTCGTCGGCGGCAAGGGCGGGGTCGGCAAGACCACCCTGGCCGCCGCCCACGCCCTGGCCCTGGCCGACGCCGGACGCCGGGTCCTGCTCATCTCCACCGACCCCGCCCACTCGCTGGGCGACGCCCTGGAGACCCCGCTCAAGGACGAGCCCGTCCAGGTCGCCCCGAACCTGTGGGCCGCCGAACCCGACGCCGGCGCCGCCGTGCGCCGACGTATCGCCCAGGTCGCCGAGGACGCGCGCAAGGCCGTCCCCCGCGAGGTCCTGCCCGCCGTGCGCCGCCACCTGGAGCAGGCGGGGGCCAGCCCCGGCATGGCCGAGTCCGCGCTGGCCGACCTGCTCGTGGACCGTATGGAGGAGGTGGGGCGACGGTGGGACGCCCTGGTCGTGGACAGCGCCCCCACCGGACACCTGCTGCGCCTGCTCAACCTGCCCACGCTCCTGACCCCCTGGGTGGTGGGGCTGACCCGCCAGCGCGAGCGGGCCCGCCGCGCCGAGGCCTTCGCCGACGTCGTCGGCGACCCGACGGAGGAGGCCGACCCCCTCACCGAGCGCCTGCACGCCCGACGCCACCGCCTGGAGCGCGCCTCCGAGCGCCTGCGCCGGGACGCCGTGGTGCGCCTGGTGACCCTGCCCCGGCGGATGGTGCTCGCCGAGACCGCCCGGGCCGTCGAGCAGCTCACCGACGCCGGGTTCCGGCTCGCCCCCGTGGTCGTCAACCAGATCCCACCGGAGGCCGCGGCCGGGCCCGACACGGCCGAGGCCCTGGCCGCCACCCGTGAGCGCTTCGCGGCTCTGGGAACGGTGGAGATCCCGCTCCAGGACGCCGAGCCCACCGGTCCGGCCCGCCTGCGCCGCCTGGCCACCCTCCTCGCGCCCCGCTGAGACACCCCGCCGAGGCGGTTCGCGACCGGAGCACCCCGGTGCTCCCGCCGAGGAGCCGGGCCCCTTCCCGCGCACCGATATCATGGTGGACAGCCCGTGGGAGCCGGGAACCGCGTCCGGGTATCCCGCGTTGGACAGTGGTAGGAGGGGGCCGCCGGAAGGGGCCACGAGAACGTGGGGACACGACCGGCCCGAGGCCGTCCTCCGGCCACGCCAGGGCCGGTGGACCCCATGACGGCGGGAAACGACCCTCCCGCCCGTTATCGTTGGTGCCATGGGGCGATCCGCGGAAGATGGCAGACTCACGGCGGGGGGCGATGTGGTCAGCCCGACGGTCAGTGACCGCGTCTGGACGGTTCCCAACCTACTGAGCATGCTCCGGCTGTTGGGCGTGCCGCTGTTCCTGTGGCTCATCCTGGTGCTCCACGCCGACTGGTGGGCGTTGTTCGTCCTGGCCGCGGCCGGTCTCAGCGACTGGCTCGACGGCAAGATCGCCCGGGCATGGAACCAGACCTCGCGGCTGGGCACCGTACTCGACCCGCTGGCCGACCGGCTCTACATCTTCGCCGCACTGCTCGGCCTGGTCGTCCGCGGCATCGTGCCCTGGTGGCTGATGGCCATCCTCGTCCTGCGCGACGCCCTCATCCTGGGCGCGCTGCCGATCCTGCGCCACTTCGGTTACGGACCCCTCCCGGTCAACTTCGCCGGGAAGGTCGCCACACTGTGCCTGCTGTACTCGTTCCCCCTGCTGTTCATCGCAGGATACGCCTCGATAGTCACAGATGTGGCAAGGATTATAGGTTGGGCCTTCGCGCTCTGGGGAACGGCTCTGTACTGGTGGGCCGGACTGCTCTACGCCGTACAGGGGCTGGGCCTGATCGCTCAGACCCGCCGCGACGAACGCGCTGATCACGCCGGCGGCCTCCCGGCCGCCGGGGACAGCGACTCCGTACGCGGGCACGCCACGGACCGACCCGATCCAGCCACACCGGCGACCGCTGACGGTGACTCCGGTGCGGTGACCGACGGCTCGGACCGGCCGAGCCGTCCGGATCAGGGACGGACCGGCCCCTGATCCACCGACGGACCGGCTCACCACGAGTCCTGTCGGATCGAAAGGGAGTGTCGTCTCCGTCATGAGAACATGTCCCACCGCGCGCGACGGCGCGCGCGCCGCGCACCATCCTTCCGTCGCCTTTCCCGGCGGTACGGCCGTACGGAGGTATCGGCGATGAGCCAGACCGAAGACACCGTCCCGGAGGGCACCACGCCCCCCATGAAGGCCGTCGTGATGGCGGGCGGCGAGGGCACCCGTCTGCGTCCCATGACGGCCAACCAGCCCAAACCGCTCCTCCCGGTGGTCAACAAACCCATCATGGAGCACGTCCTGCGCCTGCTGCGCAAGCACGGCTTCACCGAGACCGTGGTCACCGTCCAGTTCCTGGCCACCCTCATCCGCAACTACTTCGGTGACGGCGAGGAACTGGGGATGAAGCTCCACTACGTCGCCGAGGAGGTTCCGCTCGGTACCGCGGGCAGTGTCAAGAACGCCGAGGAGCACCTGCGCGGCGAGCCCTTCATCGTCATCTCCGGCGACGCGCTCACCGACATCGACCTGACCGACATGGTCCGCTTCCACCGCGAGCGCGGGGCCAAGGTCACCATCGGTCTCAAGCGGGTGCAGAACCCGCTGGAGTTCGGCATCATCATCGTCGACGAGCAGGGGCGCGTTCAGCGCTTCCTGGAGAAACCCACCTGGGGCCAGGTCTTCTCCGACACCGTCAACACCGGCATCTACATCATGGAGCCGGAGGTGCTGGAGCGGGTCGCCGAGGGCGAGGTCGTCGACTGGTCCGGCGACGTCTTCCCCGAGCTCCTGGAGGAGGGCGAGCCCCTCTACGGCTACATCGCCGACGGCTACTGGGAGGACGTGGGCACCCACGGGAGCTACCTCAGCGCCCAGGCCGACGTGCTCTCGGGCAAGGTCGACGTGGACATCGACGGCTTCGAGGTCTCCCCGGGTGTGTGGATCGGCGAGGGCGCCGAGGTCGATCCCGCCGCCGTGCTCAAGGGTCCGCTCTACGTCGGTGACTACGCCAAGGTCGAGGCGGGCGCCGAGCTGCGCGAGTTCACCGTGGTCGGCAGCAACGCCGTGGTGCGCTCGGAGGCCTTCGCCCACCGCACCGTCCTGCACGACAACGTGTTCATCGGCCGCGGCGCCAACCTGCGCGGCGCCGTCATCGGCAAGAACACCGACGTCATGGCCGCGGCCCGGATCGAGGAGGGCGCGGTCGTGGGCGAGGACTGCGTCATCGAGTCCGAGGCCTACGTCCACAACGACGTCAAGGTCTACCCCTTCAAGACCATCGAGGCCGGGGCGGTGGTCAGCACCAACGTCATCTGGGAGTCGCGCGGGCAGCGCTCGTTGTTCGGTCCCCGGGGCGTCTCGGGCCTGATCAACGTCGAGATCACGCCGGAGCTGGCGGTGCGCCTGGCCAACGCCTACGCCACCACCCTCAAGAAGGGCGCGATCGTCACCACCTCGCGTGACGTCTCGCGCGCGGCCCGCACGCTCAAGCGCGCCGTCATCAGCGCGCTCACCGCCGCCGCCATAGAGGTGCGCGACCTGGAGGTAGTGCCGCTGCCGGTGGCCCGCTTCCACACCTCCCAGAGCGGTGTCAGCGGCGGCATCACCGTGCGCACCACCCCGGGCGACCCGGAGTCGGTGGACATCCTGTTCCTGGACGGTGAGGGCGCCGACCTGTCGCCCGCCGCCCAGCGCAAGCTCGACAGGGTCTTCTCCCGCGCCGAGTACCGCCGGGCCTTCCCCGGCGAGATCGGCGAGCTGACCTTCCCGTCCCGCAACGTGGAGAGCTACTCCCACGAACTACTGCGCAGGGTGGACACCTCCGGTGTCGCCGAGGCCGAGCTCAAGGTCGTGGTGGACTGCGCCGGCGGCAGCGGCTCGCTGATCCTGCCCTCCCTGCTGGGCCGGATCGGGGTGGACGTCCTCACGGTCAACAACCGGCTGGACGAGTCCTCGCCCACCGACAGCGTCGCCAAGCAGAACCGTGACCTGGCGCGGCTGGGTGAGCTGGTCGCCAATTCCGGCGCCGACTTCGGGGTGCGGTTCGACCCGGTGGCCGAGCGGCTGTCCATCGTGGACGAGAACGGTGAGCTGGTCGAGAACGGACGCGCCCTGCTGGTCGTCCTGGAGCTGGTCTGCGCCGAGTACGGCGGTGGGACGGTGGCACTGCCGGTGACCACCACGCGGGTCGCCGAGACGGTGGCCGCCTCGCACGGGGTCAAGGTGCACTGGACGGCCACGGCCACCGACGAGCTGACCAAGGCGGTCCAGGCCGAGGACGACATCATCTTCGCGGGCGACGGCCGCGGCGGTTTCGTCGTGCCGCGGTTCAGCCCCACCAGTGACGCCATCGCCGCCTTCGTGCGGTTGCTGTCGCTGGTGGCCCGCACCCGCCGCTCGCTCAGCCAGATCGACCGTACGATCCCTCAGGCGCACCTGCTGCGCCGTTCCGTGCCCACCCCGTGGGCGATCAAGGGGAGCGTGATGCGGTCCGTCGTGGAGGCGGCTGGCGGCCGCGAACTCGACACCACCGACGGCGTCCGGGTGATCGAGTCCGACGGCAGCTGGGCCCTGGTCCTCCCCGACACCGCGGAGGCCGTGACCCATCTTTGGGCCGAAGGTCCCAACCCCGACACCGCGCACCGTCTTCTGGACGAGTGGTCGGCCGTCGTGGAGCGCGCCGAGGGCTGAGAGCCGGGCCGCGTGGGCGCGGGCGGTCCCTCGCCCTCGCCCACGCGGCGGGCGCCGCTCCACCGGTGCGGCGTGCTTTTCCGCGAACCCCACCCGGAGCGGCTCCGCTGGCTAAGCTGGAGTACGGGCAGGTCGTGGCGGTCCGGCGAAGCCGACGCGAATCCGCGGTGATCCGCGCAGAACCAAACCCGCCGACGGGGCATCAGCACCAGGGCAGGTGTCCTTCTCCGACGGGGGTCGGCCATCGGCGTGAGGCGGTGCTCCGGACAGCGGACCCACCGCCGTCCGGCGCGGTCGCGGCGGAGCGCCCACGGCAGGCCGAGGAGGAGCGAGAACCTTCCTGGACAGGGATATGGTTTAAAGTCGAGTGTTCCCCGGAGCGCCGCGTCGCCCACGGGGCCGGGTATCCCGGCAACGGCGGACACCCTTCACCGGGGGTGACAAGGAGTACAACATGGGGGATGAGACCTAGCGACCGACCGTGTGAGGCGCACCGCTGGCGCGACAGCGGACGTCTCGCCGCGTTCCGGACGGTGTGCGGGCCAGGTGCCCGTACGGTGCCCGGTACGTGCCATCGACCAGCCGAATCAAGCACCGCCCCGTGCGGTAGGAGGCCGAGCCGACCTATGTCGAGCGTTTACTGCACGCAGTGCGGTCACGCCGTTGCGGATGATGCCCGTTTCTGCTCCCACTGTGGGACTCCCCTCCGCAAGGCCGAACAGCAGGACTCCCGGCCCGGCGCTGGCGGGGACTCCGGCGGAGACGTCACGTCGACCATCTCCATCTCCGGTATACAGGCACTGGAGGACGAGGAGGCCGGTGACGAACTGGGCGGCGACGACCCAACGAACCCCGACGCCCTGCCGCCGGGCACGGCGCTGCTCGTAGTCAGGCGCGGCCCCAACGCCGGGAGCCGCTTCCTGCTGGACAGTGACGTGACCACCGCCGGCCGCCACCCCAACAGCGACATCTTCCTTGACGACGTCACCGTCTCCCGCCGCCACGTGGAGTTCTTCCGCCGCGGCGACGGGTTCGGTGTCCGCGACGTGGGCAGCCTCAACGGCACCTACGTCAACCGCGAGCCGGTCGACGAGGCCCAGCTCGGCGGCGGAGACGAGATTCAGATCGGTAAGTTCCGGATGGTCCTGCTGACCAAACCGCGACGCTGACGGGCACATCGGGCGCGGGCTCGGGTGCGGCGGGCGGGCCGATGAGGTTTGCGGCCCCCCGCCACAGGACAGCTTTGTAACGAAGGGTGCCGATTTCGCCCTCGGGTCCTGATCCACAGGAGGAGCAGGGACGAGCGCCCATCCGGCATGACGACTCGTGGGACGGAGACGCTGTGAAGCACATGGAGGTCGTCGGCGTCCGGGTTGAGATGCCCTCGAACCAGCCGATTGTCCTGCTCAAGGAATCCGAGGGGGACCGCTACCTGCCGATCTGGATCGGCGGGGTGGAGGCGACCGCGATCGCACTGGCCCAGCAGGGCGTGGCCCCGGCCCGGCCGCTCACCCACGACCTGCTTCGGGACGTGCTCGACGCCCTGGACACCGGACTCGAGACGGTGAACATCACCGGCCTCGACGACGGCATCTTCTATGCCGAACTGGTCTTCAGCAACGGAGTGGAGGTGAGCGCGCGGCCCTCCGACTCGATCGCCCTGGCACTGCGGACGGGCACGCCCATCTACGCGCACGAGGACGTGATCGCCGAGGCCGGGATGCCGATCCCGGACGAGCAGGAGGACCAGGTCGAGGCGTTCCGGGAGTTCCTGGACAACATCTCGCCCGAGGACTTCGGCAGGCGTACGGAGTAGACGCCGGAGGCGTGCTCCGCCCATGGGACCCGGGGACCCGCGCACGCGCGCGGGTTCGCGCGTGTGCGCGGCACCGGTGCGGCCGAAAAGGACATGCTGTGACCTGCGGCTTTGTTCCGGGTGTCGGTGATAGATTGGAGCAGGGAAATGGCCGTGGTGGTCCGAGCCGAAACCCCGACCGGCGTACAGGGCGCCGCCGGACGACTCCACGCCGCCGGCCCGCGCGCACTTGGCGACGCGCCGCGTGGTGTCGTTGACGCTGCCGGTCGGCCGTCCTACCGTCAGTCCAGTGGAACCCACGGCGCACCCGTTCCCTGAGTGGACATCCCCTGTCGAGACCGCCGTGGGACGAGAAGCCGGAGGTCGGCGTGGCGGTAGCGGGCGGCGAGCGGGATCCCCATGACAGGCGGTTCGCGCTGCGGCTGGCGGGGCAGCAGGGCCTACTGTGCGAAGAGGACGTGGTGGCGCTGCCTATGGACGTCGGGTATCGGGGCCCCGCGGCGTGTACCGCTGCCGGGATCAGCTACCGCCAGCTCGACTACTGGGCCAGGACCGGCCTGGTGGAGCCGAGCGTGCGCACCGGAGCCCACAACGCCCCCCTGTACAGCCTCCCGGACATCCTGCTGCTCAAAGTGGCCAAACGGCTCCTGGACACCGGGATATCGCTGCAGCAGATCCGCACCGCGGTCGACCACCTGCGCGGCCGTCCCGCCCCGGACCTGGCCCGCATCACCCTCATGAGCGACGGCGTCAGCGTCTACGAGTGCACCTCGCCCGAGGAGGTCGTCGACCTCATGCAGCGCGGACAGGGCATGTTCGGCCTGGCCCTGGCCAACGTCTGGCACGAGCTGGAGGAGGCGCTGGGCGTGCTCCCCTCCGAGGAGCGGGCCGACCTGCCCGCCGCGGCGCCCCAGCCCGTGGACGAGCTGGCCAGGCGCCGCCGGGAGCGCCGTACCGGCTGAGAGCCCCGTTCCCGGGCGCACCGCGAGCCCGTGGGCGGAGCCCGACGGCCGTTCGTGGGATCCCACAGGCCGACGCCGCCGACGCGGCGCAACACCTGACCGGAGGCGGTGCTCGGCACGGCCATCGAGTACCGTCGTAGTCACAACAGGGATGAAAACCGACATCCACCCTGCTTGTACACATGTACAGACTGTCATTCGGCTGTCGATGCCGCGCGAGAGAGACCCCGCCAACGGGGCGCCGACGGGGCAATACTCCCCAGTAACCTCTCAGGCACCATGGATCGCGTGGAGTAGGCCGCTCTGAAGCCTGGGCACCGCTGTGCCCGGTGACAGAGGGGGAGACCGTGAGGAACACCGCCGACCAGACTCGGCCTTGTCACCAGGAGGTCTCCGTGCCAGACCAGCCCGTACACACCCCCGGCACACCCGCCCGGGTGTTCGCCGACCGCCACATCGGCCCCACCCCGGCCGAGACCCAGGAGATGCTCAAGACCGTCGGCTACGGCTCCACCGCCGAACTCATGGCCGACGCCGTGCCCGAGTCCATCCTGACCGGCCCCGGGAAGAGCGCGCCGCTGAACCTGCCCGAGGCGATCGGCGAGGCCGAGACCCTGGCCGAGCTGCGGGACCTGGCCTCGCGCAACGACACGCGCACCTCGCTGATCGGTCAGGGCTACTACGGCACCTTCACCCCGCCGGTCATCCTGCGCAACATCATGGAGAACCCCGCCTGGTACACGGCCTACACGCCCTACCAGCCCGAGATCTCCCAGGGGCGCCTGGAAGCCCTGCTCAACTTCCAGACCATGGTCTCGGACCTGACCGGCCTGCCCGTCTCCAGCGCCTCGCTGCTGGACGAGGCCACCGCCGCCGCCGAGGCCATGACCCTGGCCCGCCGCGCCTCGCGGAGCAAGGCCGACGTCTTCGTCGTCGACTCCGACGTCTTCCCCCAGACCCTGCAGGTGCTGCGTACCCGCGCCGAACCCCTGGGCATCGAGGTCGTGGTCGCCGACCTGTCCCAGGGCCTGCCCGAGGACGAGGCCTTCGGCGTCCTGGTGCAGTACCCCGCCTCCAGCGGCGCGGTCCGCGACCCCGGCCCCGTCATCGCCCGGGCGCACGAGCGCGGCGCCCTCGCGGTGGTGGCCGCCGACATCCTCGCCCTGACCCTGCTGCGCGGCCCCGGCGGCCTGGGCGCCGACATCGCGGTCGGCTCCACCCAGCGCTTCGGCGTCCCGCTCGGCTTCGGCGGTCCGCACGCCGGGTACATGGCCGTCAGCGAGAAGCTGCGTCGCCAGTTGCCCGGCCGCCTGGTCGGCGTCTCGGTGGACAACGCGGGCAAGCCCGCCTACCGCCTGGCCCTGCAGACCCGCGAGCAGCACATCCGCCGCGAGAAGGCCACCAGCAACATCTGTACCGCGCAGGTCCTGCTCGCCATCATGGCGGGGATGTACGCCGTCTACCACGGTCCCGACGGCCTGCGCGCGATCGCCCGCCAGGTGCACGCCCGCACCGCCGCCCTGGCCGACGCCCTCACCGAGCGCGGCTTCGAGGTCGTGCACTCCGCCTACTTCGACACCCTGCGCGTGCGCGTGCCGGGTGCGGACCGCGTCATGCGGTCCGCCCTGGAATCCGGGTACAACCTGCTGGCCGTCGACCAGGACACGGTCGGCGTGAGCGTGGACGAGACCACCACCGAGGCCGACCTGGAGAAGGTCCTGGCCGCCTTCGGCGAGTCCGAGCGCGGCCCCTCCCGGGGGCGCACGGGCGTGGACGAGGCCGCCGACCGCCTGCCCGCCGAGCTGGCGCGTGAGGTCGACTACCTGACCCACCCGGTGTTCAACACCCACCGCAGCGAGACCTCGCTGCTGCGCTACATGCGCCGCCTGTCCGACCGCGACCTGGCACTGGACCGCACGATGATCCCGCTGGGCTCGTGCACCATGAAGCTCAACTCCACCACCGAGATGGAACCGGTCACCTGGCCGGAGTTCGCGGGCCTGCACCCGCTGGCGCCGCTGGACCAGGCCGCCGGGAGCGTGGCCCTGATCCACGACCTGGAGGCCTGGCTGGCCGAGGTCACCGGCTACGACGCGGTGTCCCTGCAGCCCAACGCCGGCTCCCAGGGCGAGCTCTCCGGCCTGCTGGCCATCCGCGGCCACCACCGCTCGCGGGGTGAGGCCCACCGCGACGTGTGCCTGATCCCCAGCTCCGCGCACGGCACCAACGCCGCCAGCGCGGTCATGGCCGGTATGCGCGTGGCCGTCGTGGCCTGCGACGACAACGGCAACGTCGACATGGACGACCTGCGCGCCAAGACCGCGGAGCACGCGGACGACCTGGCGGCCATCATGGTCACCTATCCGTCCACGCACGGCGTGTACGAGAGCACCATCACCGAGGTGTGCCGCCTGGTCCACGAGGCGGGCGGCCAGGTGTACGTGGACGGCGCCAACCTGAACGCGCTGCTGGGCTGGGCCAAGCCGGGCGAGTTCGGCGCCGACGTCAGCCACCTGAACCTGCACAAGACCTTCTGCATCCCGCACGGCGGCGGCGGTCCGGGCGTGGGCCCGGTCGCGGTCCGCTCCCACCTGGCCGGTTTCCTGCCCAACCACCCGAGCCAGCCCGAAGCGGGGCCGCACACGGGAGTGGGTCCGGTCTCCGCGGCCCCGTTCGGATCGGCGGGCATCCTGCCCATCTCCTGGGCCTACATGCGGATGATGGGGGAGGAGGGCCTGCGCTCGGCCACCGAGATCGCGGTGCTGTCCGCCAACTACCTGGCCAAGCGGCTGGAGCCGTACTTCCCCGTCCTCTACACCGGTGCGGACGGCCTGGTGGCCCACGAGTGCGTCCTCGACATCCGACCGCTGCAGAAGGCCAGCGGTGTCAGCAACGAGGACGTCGCCAAGCGGCTCATGGACTACGGCTTCCACGCGCCGACGATGTCGTTCCCGGTCAACGGCACTCTGATGGTGGAGCCGACCGAGAGCGAGAACCTGGCCGAGCTGGACCGGTTCGTGGAGGCGATGATCGCCATCCGCGGCGAGATCGACAAGGTGGCCTCGGGTGAGTGGGGCGCCGAGGACAACCCGCTGCGCAACGCACCGCACACGGCCGAGGCGGTGACCGCCGACGAGTGGGGGCACGGCTACACCCGTGCCGAGGCGGCGTACCCGCTGGCGTCGCTGCGCACGGACAAGTACTGGCCGCCGGTCGGCCGGATCGACCAGGCCTACGGCGACCGCAACCTGGTCTGCTCCTGCCCGCCGCCGGAGGCCTTCCAGATGTAGGGCGGCCGAAGGTGTGAGGGGCGTCGGCCTTCGGACCGGCGCCCCTTTCTTGTCCCTTCCGGTGGCGGAGGAGGACTCTCCATGGCGCCCGATGCAGAATCTACGTCGTAAAGGCAGTGCTCGTGTTGAGGAAGGGTGAAGAGGGGCAGGAAGAGAGGGAAAGCCACCCGGCCAACACCCAGGCGCGGGCCGCCGCCCCCAGGCGCGACCCGCGTTAGAGTTGCCGCAACACGGCTCGCGTTCCCACCACACGCCCCGACGCCCCCATGGAAAGCGGATTTCATGACCACGACGTCCGGACCTCCCGCGCGCTCTGGCCCCGCCGATCCGCCTTCGGCCACCGACCCCCGGGACACGGAGGAGTCCGCCGCGCCCCCCGGGCGGGACGCCTCCGGCCTGTGCGACCAGGCCCAGGACCTCGCCGAGAACGGTCACCTCGCACGCGCCGCCAAGCTCTACCAGCAGGCCGTGGCGGCCAACCCCCACCCGCACGTGCAGGCACGCGCCCTGCTCGGCCTGGCCGTGGTCGAGGACCAGCGCGGCGACCTGCCCGCCGCCCGCGAGGCGGCCCGCCGCGCGCTGGCCACGGGGGACTCGCGGTACGCCCCGCGAGCCGCCCACCACCTCGCGCTCTCCCTGGAGCAGGACGGCGAGGCCGCCGAGGCCGAACGCGTCTGGCGCCGCCTGCTCGACCTCGGCGGCCCGGCCCACACCGCCGTGGCCCACTACGGTCTGGCCCGCGCCGCCGAGGAGCGCGATGACACCGATGGTGCCGAGGAGCACTGGGAGGCGGCGCTGACCCTGCCGCCCGACCCCGAGGCGATCAGCCGACTGCACGCCGCCACGATCGTCGACGCCTCCCGCGACCTGTCCGGGCGCCTACTGGAACGGGGACTGCCCGGCGCCGCCGCGGCGGCCGTCGAACGCGGCCTGTCGGTCGTGGACGCCCCCGACCTGCGCCTGCTGCGCGCCGCGGCCCGTCTCGAACACGCCATCGTCGACGTCGGCGCGGTCGTCGACTCGGGAGAGCGCGCGGGGCAGACGGACGGCGCCCGGAACGCTCCCGTGCCCGAGCCGGGTACCTCGGCCGCCGCGGTGGAGCTCCTCGCGGGGCTGCTCGCCCTGCGGGGGGACCCCGCCGCGGCCGAGAGGGCCTGGCGGCTGGGCCTGGGCGACCGGAACGCGGACACCGCCGAGGAGGTGCGCCAGCGGCTGCGCAGGGGCTTCGCCACGCCGACGGAGGACGGGGACGGTGAGGCCCGGCCCCCGTGGTGGGAGACCTACCTGGAGGAGGCCGTGGCGACGACGAGCGCACCCGCCCTGGCGGGAGAGCTGTTCGCGGTCATCACCCGGATGCACGCCCTGCTGGCGGTGCCGGTGGTGGAGGGGGAGGCCCACCCGGCCACGCTGCGGACCGCCATGGAGCAGGCCCTGCGCACCCCGAGCGAACTGGTGTGGGGCCCCGGTGTGCACGCCGACTTCCGGCGCCGGCTGAGCGAGGCGATGGGCGGCCGGGACGTGCTGCCCGAGGGCTGGCCCGAAGACGGGGGATGACCGGACCACCGCCCGGGGCCGGGGGCCTTCCGGGCGGGGCCGCGGTCTCGCGGCCGCGGTGCCGGGCGTGGTCCGCCCGCGCGGTCAGGCGGCGACGCGGGGCCGGTGCGGGGCGACGGACACCCCGTCGGGGAGCAGCTCACCGGTGTCGTCGAAGAGGACGACACCGTTGCAGAGCAGGCTCCAGCCCTGTTCCGGGTGACTGGAGAGGACCCGGGCCGCCTCACGGTCGGTGTCCTCGAAGGACGGGCAGGGAGGTTCATGGCTGCACATGGCACTGGCCTTTCGCGAAGACGCTCGTCGTTGAGCTGACGCCAAGGGTAGTGGCTCACATCACATGCTTGCTGCGGTTCGGGGCGAACGGACGGCCCTGTCGCCGCCCTTCACTCCCACCGGGGGAGACACACCCAGGTCAGCGGGGGTCCTCTCCCGTCCGGTTCCGGCCGGAAGGAACTCAGTACCCGCCGCGAGTACGGCGTGCCGCAGGACGGCTGCGCATCCCGGCGCCCGCCAGGCCGCCGCGCTGGAAGGCCCGCACCAGTTCGCCGCCCAGGTTGACCCCCGCGCCCAGCGCCAGGCCCACCATGACCGCCTCCGCCAGGCTGAGCAGGCCCACCACGGCGTTGGTCTCCACCGTTCCGGTGCCCTGGGTGATCTGGATCAGCCCCCGGTACAGGATGCTTCCCGGCAGCAGCGGGGCGATGGAGGGCACCAGGTACGGCAGCACCGGCCTGCGCGTGCGCCGCGCCAGCCAGTGGCCCACCACGCCCACCGCGACCGCGCCCACGACCGTGCCCACCACGGGTGGCACGTCCAGCAGGGAGCGCAGGCCCGCGTAGATCGTCCAGATCATCACGCCGAGCACGCCGATGGTCGGCAGCATCCGGGGCGGCACCGCGAGCGAGACCGCGAACGCCATCGCGATCCCCGCCGCGCCGATCAGGACCGGCGGCTCCAGGGAGGTGCCCGCCGAGGGCAGGCTGTCCAGGTCGATGCTCACGCCCAGGCGCGCCGCGGTGTAGGCGACCGCGCCCACACCCGAGACGATCGCGCCCAGGATGAAGAAGGTCTCCAGCAGACGGGCCGCCGCGGACACGTAGGTGCCGCTGATCCCGTCCTGGAGGCTGGCGACCAGTGGGCGGCCGGGCAGCAGGGCCATGATGTTCCCGGTGATGATCGCCCCCGCCTGCAGTCCCAGGTCCAGCGTGCTGCTCACCCACAGCAGGGCCACGCCGATGGTCGCCGCGACGATCGCGGCCGCCGTCATCTGGTAGAACTCCGCGACACCGCGCTTGGCCAGGAACACCGCGGTGCGGTCGCCCAGCACGGTGGCCATGAACGCCACGGTCGCCACGATGAAGCCGCCGCCCATCATGAGGCCCGCGCTGGAGGCGATGAGGCCGAACCCGATCGCGATGAACCAGTTCGGGTAGGGCATGCGGGCGCGCCGGATCTGCTTCAGGCGGGCGGCGGCGTCCTCCAGCTCCAGCAGTCCCAGTGCGGACTCCTGTACCAGGGCGTGCAGCTCGTTGACCCGGAAGTAGTCCAGGGCGCGGCGGCGCACCACCCGCTCGCCGGTGATCGGGTGGTGATCGCCGCCGGGGTGGATGGACAGGGTGATCGTGGTGAAGGTGACCGAGACCTCCGAGCGGGGCAGGTCGAAGGCGATCGAGAGGCTCAGCATGGCCTCGCTGACGGCCTCGGTGCCCTCGCCGCTGGCCAGCATCAGCTCGCCGGCGCGCAACACCAGGTCGATGGCGCGCGCGTCCGGGAGGTCGACGTCCTCGTCCTCGTCGAGGCCCTCCGGGGTCAGCTCGCGTTCGTGCGCCGCCCGCCAGTCCCGCATCCGGCTGAGCAGGCGGTCCTCGCTCGGGGGTACGGGCCGCTCCCGCTTGCTTGGCATCCCTGTCTCCGTCTCCTCCCCGCCTGTACACCACGGTGGTCGGCGCGTTGATCAAACCCTTGAAGGGACGCGGCCCGAGGGGGCCTGGTTCGCCCGGGACGGATGCGGTGGCCGGTGAGTTCGATCACCGGGACATCCTGTCAAGCCGTGTGGCCCTTCGACAGCGACGCGCCGGGGCCGTGGGGGCGGACGCGGGGCCCCGGAAGGCCCTGCCCGGGGGCGGAGGAGGGCCGCGGCGCCCCCGTGCGGTGCCCGGGCTTCGGTCCCGTGGCTCATCGGGAGGGCGGCCCGGCGTCCTCGTCGAGCTGTCCCGGACGGACCAGTCCGTGTTCGTAGGCGTACACCGCCGCCTGGACCCTGTCGCGCAGTCCCAGTTTGGCCAGGATGCCGCCCACGTGCGACTTGACGGTGGTCTCGCCCAGGACCAGGTGGGCGGCGATCTCGGCGTTGGACCACCCGCGCGCGAGCAGTCGCAGGACCTCGTGCTCGCGGGCGGTCAACGGGTCCTCGTCGCCCTCGGCGCCGGGTGAGGCGGCGGACAGGAGCGGGACGAAGCGGTCCAGCAGGCGGCGCAGCACCGGTGGGGAGACGACCGCCGAACCGTCCGCGACCACCTCGACGGCCGATATGAGCTCGGAGGGCGGCGCGTCCTTGAGCAGGAACCCGGCGGCGCCCGCGCGCAGCACCTCGACCGCGTACTCGTCCAGGTCGAAGGTGGTCAGGGCCAGGACCCGTACCCGGTGGTCCAGGGACCGCGCCCACGACACGATCTGCCGGGTGGCCTCGATGCCGTCCATCCCGGCCATGCGCACGTCCATGAGGACGACGTCGGGCAGCAGGCCCCGGACCGCGCGGACCGCCTCGCGGCCGTCGGAGGCCTCACCCACCACCGACAGGTGCGGGGCGGACTCCAGGATCATGCGGAAACCGGCGCGGACGAGGGGCTGGTCGTCGACCAACAGTACTGAGACGGGCACAGGGGTGATTGTGCCTCATCCCGGAGGCGGGCTCAGGCTTCGGGGGCCGGGGCCGGGGCCGGGGTCGGGGCGGGGGAGCGGACGGGCAGGGGCGGCGGGGTGCCGCCGAACTCCGGGCACAGCGCCTGGTGCTCGCACCAGCCGCAGAGCTTGCTCTTCCTGGGCTCCCAGACCCCGGCGCGTCCGGCCGCCTCGATCCGCGCCCAGATGTCGGAGATCTCCGCCTCGGCGGCCCGCAGTTCGTCCTCGGTGGGGTCGTACCAGCGCACGGCGCCGTCGCCGCCGAGGTAGACGAGCTGGAGGCGGGTGGGAACGACGCCGAGGTCGCGCCAGATCATCACCGCGTAGAAGAAGATCTGGAACCGGGCCTTGTCCTCGAAGCGGGGATGGGGCGACTTGCCGGTCTTGTAGTCCACGATCCGGATCCGGCCGGAGGGGGTGACGTCGAGGCGGTCGACGTAGCCGCGCAGCTTGAGCCCGGTGGGCAGGGACACGTCCATGCGCATCTCGCGGTCGCGGGGCTCCAGGGCGGTGGGGTTCTCCAGGTCGAAGTAGCGCTGGACCAGGGCGCGGGCCGACTCCAGCCAGGTGTCGCGCTCGGCCTCGTCGGCGAAGAGCTCATCCAGCTCGGGCTTCCTCTCGCGCAGCTTCCTCCACTGGGGGTCGACGAGGCCCAGGGCGTTGCGCGGGGTGCGTGACTCGGCGGGCAGCTCGTACAGGCGCTCCAGGCAGGCGTGGACGAGGGTCCCGCGCAGGGCCGCGGCGCTGGGCGCCTCGGGGAGCCGGTCGATGGTGCGGAAGCGGAACAGCAGGGGGCACTGCAGGAAGTCGGAGGCCCGTGAGGGGGAGAGGGCGGACGGAAGGAACGCGGTGGTCATGTGGTGAGCGTACGAGAGGGCCGTGACAAGAAGGAACCCCGAGGAAGGACTCCGGACGGCCCGACCGGAGTGAGGGGTGTGGGGGTGAACGGGCTCCCGGGCGAGCGCCGCGCACGCGACGGCCCTCCCCGGTCCGCGGGGGATCCGCGGGACGGGCGGACGGGCCGTAGGCTGGGAGCGTGACGACCGGTAGTGATCCATCAGCGTCCCGAGCCCGCAACCGTTCCGCGAAGCCGGGGTTGTTGATCGGCCGCCCCTTCGGCATCCCCGTGTACGTGACGCCCTCGTGGCTGATCGTGGCGGTACTGATCACCCTGGTCTACGGCGGGGTCGTCCAGGACCGTCTGGCGCTGGGCCCCGCCGCCTACCTGCTGGCGTTCGTCTTCGCCGTCCTGCTCTACGTCTCGGTCCTGGTGCACGAGCTCGCCCACTCGGTGGTCGCGCGCATGTACGGTCTGCCGGTCCGGCGCATCGTGCTGTACGTGCTGGGCGGGGTCTCCGAGATCGAACGCGAGGCGCCCACACCGGGCCGCGAGTTCTGGATCGCCTTCGCCGGCCCCCTGTTCTCCCTGCTCCTGGCGGCGTGCGGCTTCGGCCTGTACCTGTTCGCCGACCCGTTCAGCGTGGTCGGTGAGCTGCTGTTCCAGCTGTGGATCGCCAACCTGCTGGTGGGTGTGTTCAACCTGCTGCCCGGGCTTCCCCTGGACGGCGGTCGGCTGCTGCGCGCCGGGGTGTGGAAGATGACCGGCAAACCCCTGCTGGGAAGCGTGGCCGCGGCCTGGGGCGGCCGGGTGCTGGCCCTGGTGGTCGTGGCACTGCCGTTCGTGCTGGCCTGGTCGGCGGGCGGAGGGCCCAGCCCGTGGACCGTGGTGTGGGGCCTGGTCCTGGGCGGCTTCATGTGGACGGGCGCCACGAGCGCGCTGCGCGCAGCCCGGGTGCGTGAGCAGATCCCCCGTCTGCGGGCCCGTGACCTGGCCCGGAAGGCGGTGACGGTGCCGGCCGACACTCCGCTCGCCGAGGCCGAGCGTCGGGCCCGGGAGGCGGGGGGTGTGGAGATCGTGGTGACCGACCCCGACGGCACGGCGACCTCGATCGTGCATCCGGCGGCGGCCGGGGCGATCGCTGGGGAGCGCCGGGCGTGGGTCCCGGTGTCCAGTGTGGCCCGGGCGGTCTCCGAGCACTCACTGGTGCCGGTGGAGCTTGAGGGCGAGGAGCTGCTGAACGCGCTCACCAGTCGCCCACTGCCCGAGTACCTGGTGGTGGCGGAGGACGGCGGAGTGCGCGGGGTGCTGCGGGCCACGGACGTGAACGCGGCGGTGTCGGGCCGGGACTGAGGCCGCTGCCGCGGGGCCGGGCAGCGCGGACTCGCGGGGGTTGTGCCGGCGGGCCTCAGCGGCGGGCGCCCTCGGGCCACAGCACCGACACCGGGCGGGAGAGCGAACGCGCGTAGGCCACCACGTCGGCGGTGCCGCCGGGGCCCCGTGCGGGTCGGCCGTCCCAGACGGCCACGAGTTGGTCGCAGCGCCGCACGACCAGCCTTCCGGCCTCCATGTGCGCCTCGGGTGTGGATTCGGTGTGCGGTAACTCGTGGACGAGGACGGCCTGGGCCAACAGGCGGTCGTAGACGGGGTGGTGCTCCTCCGGGAGCGCCTCCCGGTAACCGGCGGCGGGGACGACCGCCTCCAGCGGCGCCCCGGCGGCCAGGACCGCCTCGGCGAAGACGGCGTCGGCGCCGTCGGCCAGGCAGGACAGGCCCACCATCTCGCAGCCGTACGGCTTCAGGCGCGCGGAGACCAGTGAGGCGACGGTGCTGCCCACCTCCGGGGCCAGGGCCCGGTGGCCGGTGACTCCGATGCGGATCACGAAACCTCCCTTTTGGTCGCTTCGCGGCTTTTCTACCCGGAAGTGGTGACGCCGGTCACCAGTGACAGGAGCTGCTCGTCCAGGTCGGCCGCGCAGCGCGGCCGCGATCCCTGGTACCGGCGCCGGAAGGCCCGCACCCGTCCGATGACCCGCTCCGACTCGAACCGCATCCCCGTGGTCAGCGCCTCCCGGGCCAGGCGGAACGCCTCGTCCACATCTCCCGCCTCGGCGTGCGCCGAGGCCAGTTCCACCTGCAGCACGGCGGACTGCTTGGCGTTGGCCGCCCTCGGGGTGAACGCCTCGGCGAAGGCCTGGCGGGCCTCGTGCGGACGGCTCAGACGCACATCCACCAGAGCCCGGTAACCGGCGACCTTGGCCTCGTCGAAGGCGAACACCCACGGCCAGGGCGGGTCGGTGTTGGCCGATCGGGCCGCCTCCCTCTCCGCCCGGTCGATGGCGCGCACGGCGGCCGGGCCGTCGCCGGTCCCGGCGTGCGCGAGCGCCTCCACGCAGGCGAGCCAGGCGCGTGCGGTGGGGTGGGCCGAGGGGCCGAGGACGCGTCCGGCCTCCTGGGCCAGCCCCAGGCCCAGGTGGGGGTCCTGTGCGGTGTCGGTCTCGAAGGCCGCCAGGGAGCCCAGCATGTACACGTCGAGCAGGCGTACGCCCGCCTGGCGTGCGCGGACCACCGCCGTGCGGTAGTGCGTGCGGGCCGAGCCCGTGTCACCCCGGTCGGCGTGCAGCCAGGCGGCGAACCCCGAGGCCTCGCTGGCGGCGGCACTCAGCTCCGCGTGGAACGGTGTCCCGTGCGCCTGCGCGAGCATGTGCTCGGACAGATGCACGTGCGCCACCGCGCCGGGCAACAGGTGGCGGGCGGGGGATCCGGCGTCCATGCGGCGCTGGCCCCCGGTGATGGAACGCAGGGCGGGGGCGGTCGTCTCGTTGACGGAGCGGTGGCCCGCGGCCGGGGCTCCCGGCGGCGCGGCGGCCGAGGAGGCGGCGGTGGCGGTGAGCAGGGCGCTCGCGGCGACCACACGTCCGAAGTCACGGCGTCTCGTGGTGTCCACCCCCTTCTCCGCGGGACCGGCCTGGGGCGGCGGGCCGCCGCCGAAACGCAGCAGGTGCAGCGGGATCCCCAGCCGCCGGGCGAGGTCGTGCACCTGGCTGACGGTCAGTGACTGTTGGCCGTTGACCACGCGGGAGACCCAGCTCTGGGAGTAGTCGATCGCGCGGGCGAGGTCGCCCTGGGACCATCCGCGCTCGGTGCGCACGCCCTCGATGACCGAGGCCATGTCACAGGTGGCCAGGGCGCTCGCCATGCGAGGCCGCGTCCACAGGTCCGGTGGGAGAACGCCGTCTGGTTGGGGCATGAGTTTAGGTTAGGGATTCGGGGCGTCCTCGGTGGCTATGTGGGAAAAAGAACGAGCCATGCGGCATCCGCATAGACCCGCCCGTCCCCCTCCCCGGTACGGCAGAGTGCAAGAGTCGTTGGTCCCGGAAGAGCCTGGGAGGGGACGCCCCGTGACCGTTGAGATCCCGTCCGCGGGAAACCCGAACCTGAGAGGTGGCCCCGGTCCAGCCGGGGCGGCGGACCGTGGGGAGCTGGCCGGTCTCGCTCTGCGCGGTCTGGCCGCCGAACTGCGCTCGCGGGGGGTGGAGGTCCGGGAGGACGGTGCGTTCGGCGCCGTCGACGCCGGTCCCAGCGCCCGGCCCCAGCGCGCTCTGCTGCGGCCCCACCGGGGCGGCCTGTGGTGGTGGATGCGCTGGCCGCTCCAGGACGGGGTGCCTCCGTCGCTGGCGGGGGTCCCCCTCTCGCCGGTCGCCCGGACCTCGGACGCCGCACGGCGGATCGCGGGAGCCCTGTCCGTGTCCGGCGGCGGCGCCACCTGACACGCGCGGGCCCTCGGCCCGCGCTCACGCGGGCGTGAGTGTCGTCCACGCCCGGAAGGCGGGCGGGTCCCGGGTCCTCCCCGAAACCCAGTCTCCCTCTGTGCGGGGCCGCCCGGCCTCGTCCGCCTTCCACCCGGCGCCTTCCGGCGCTCCCTCCTCCCGGGGACCCGCGCCCTAACCGCCCGCCGCGCGGAACTCCCCCGGGGTGATCCCGTAGTACCGGCCGAACCACCGGGTCAGATGGCTCTGGTCGGCGAACCCCGCCCGTGCGGAGGCCTCCGCCAGCGACGCCCCGGCCGCGATCAGCTCACGGGACCGCCGCAGCCGCAACTGCCGCTGGTAGTCGCTGGGCGCCATCCCCCGCACCATGCGAAAGGCCCGGTACACCGCGAAACGGCTCCGCCCGGCCGCCGACGCCAACTCCCCGGCTCCCACGTCCTCAGGAAACCTCTCACGCAGCACGGCCTCCACCCGCGCCGCCACGCGCTCCGCGTCCGGGTCCGAGATCTCCGCCACCGCCGGACGTCCCGTCGCCCCGCGGCACACCGTCGACATCACCGCACCGCGCAGCGCCTCGTCCACGGCCAGCCCGGAGCCCTCTCGCGACAGCGCCGTGTGCAGCCCGCGCAGCGCCCCGGCCAGCGCCGGGTCGCGCACCACCGGATCGGCGAACAGCGGCAGCCCGGCCCGCCCCTCGGCGGCGTCCGCGAGCACCTCCCGCACCAGCTCCGGTCCGATGTGCACGATCCGGTAGGTGAATCCCAGTTCGCCACCGGCGTGCCCGTCGTGCGGGTCCTCCGGGTTGAAGGCCAGCACCATTCCGGACACGCTCGCGTGCGCGCCGCCCCGGCAGTTGAACGCCTGTACCCCCGACTCCGTCACCCCGAACGAGTAGGCGTCGTGGCTGTGCCGGTGGTAGGCGTGCCGCTCGAAGTGCGCGTGCATCGCCTCCAGCGGCCGCTCGGGCGACCTCCAGTACCTGGCCCAGTCCTGTGTCACGCCCCCATTGTCCGGCACCGCCGGCGCGCACCAGCGTTCAAGACCGCGGGTCCCGGCTCCGCCACCATCGGCACATGCGTTTCGACACCAAGATCGCCGTGGCCGTGCGCGAGGACCTGGCCGCGTGGCAGAAGCTCAACGTCATCGCCTTCCTCAGCAGCGGCGTCGCCCACTCCCGACCCGAGGCCATGGGCAAGCCCTACGAGGACGCGTCCGGCAACACCTATCCGCCGATGTTCCGCGAACCCGTCCTCGTCCACGCCGCCGAGTCGCGGACCCTGGCCCGCACGCTCGACCGCGCCCGCTCCAGGAACCTGCCCGCCGCGCTCTACACAGAGGAGCTGTTCAAGACCGGCAACGACGACGACAACCGCGCCGCCGTGCTCGCCGTGGCCGCGGAGGACCTGAACCTGGTGGGTGTGGCCGTGCACGGCCCCAGGGGGGACGTCGACAAGGTGTTCAGGGGACTGCGCCTGCATCCCTGACCCCGGCCGGTCGGCGCCGTCCGGACCGTACGCGGTCCCTCAGACGGTCTCCGTCTCGGCGGCGGCCAGGGCGGCGCCGACGATCCCCGCGGTGTTGCGCAGCGACGCGGCCACGACGGGGGTCCGGATGTCCAGGAGGGGGAGGAACTTGTCCGCGTCGCGGCTCACCCCGCCGCCGACCACGATCAGGTCCGGCCACAGCAGGTCCTCCACCACCCGGTAGTAGCGGTGCAGCCGCTCGGTCGCCCACTCGCGGTAGGACAGCCCCTCCTCGTCCTTGGTCGCGGACGAGGCCCGCGTCTCCGCGTCGTGGCCGTCGATCTCCAGGTGCCCGAACTCGGTGTTGGGTACCAGGAGCCCGTCCACCACCAGGGCGGAGCCGATCCCCGTGCCCAGGGTCGTCATGAGCACCACCCCCGACACCCCCGCGGCGGCCCCGTGCCGGGTCTCCGCCACGGCCGCGGCGTCGGCGTCGTTGAGGACGCGGACCGGATGGCCGGTGGCCTCGCGGAACAGCGCCCGCGCGTCGACGCCGATCCAGTCCTTGTCCAGGTTGGCGGAGGTACGCACCACGCCCTGCTGCACCACGCCGGGGAAGGTGATGCCCACGGGCGCCCCCGCCGTCTCGGGGAAGTGCTCGGAGATCTCGTGCACGATCTCGGCCACCGCCGTGGGGGCGGAGCGCTCGGGTGTGAGGACCTTCTTGCGCTCCTTGAGGAACTCGCCGGTGGCCAGGTCGACCGGCGCCCCCTTGATCCCGCTGCCGCCGATATCGATTCCCAGCCCCGTGGTCAGCTGTGACATGGGTCGTCGTCTCCCGTGGTCCTCGTGTGGTGGATGGGCGTCGTCACGGCCCCGCAGGCTGATACTGCCCGGACGCGCGGATCTTCGCACGTGACCCTCGCGGCCGTGACCGACGCGTCCGGCCCGTGGCCGTCCCACCGTCGTGCCGCGTCCGCCCGTTCGCCGGGGTACCGGGGGGCCGATAGCCTGGGCGACTGCCCTGCCAACCAACAGCGATGTGGAAGACGAGAGCGACGTTGACCGGTATCCATGGCCGCCGCGGCCCCTTCACCGACGGCGACACCGTGCAGTTGACCGACCCCAAGGGTCGCATGCACACGACCACACTGCGCGAAGGCGGCGCCTTCCACTCGCACAAGGGCAAGGTCGAACACGACGACCTCATCGGACAGCCCGATGGCAGCGTGGTCCGCTCCAACACCGGGACGGCCTACGTGGCGCTGCGCCCCCTGTTGATCGACTACACCCTGTCGATGAAGCGCGGCGCGACCATCGTCTATCCCAAGGACGCCGCCCAGGTGCTCGTGGAGGCCGACATCTTCCCGGGCGCGCGCGTGGTGGAGGCCGGGGCGGGCTCCGGCGCCATGTCCAACTGGCTGCTGCGCGCGGTCGGTGAGCAGGGCATGGTGCACTCCTACGAGCGCCGTGCCGACTTCGCCGAGATCGCCCGCAAGAACGTGGAGCGCTTCCACGGCGGCCCGCACCCGGCCTGGAGGCTCACGGTCGGCGACCTGGTCGAGGAGCTGGACGAGACCGACGTCGACCGCGTCTTCCTGGACATGCTCGCCCCCTGGGAGTGCCTGGACGCGGTCGCCCGCGCCCTCATCCCCGGCGGTCTGGTGTGCTGCTACGTCGCCACCACCACCCAGCTCTCGCGCGTGGTGGAGGAAATGCGTGAGGACACCCGCTTCTACGAGCCGCGCTCGTGGGAGACCATGCTGCGCACCTGGCACGTGGAGGGCCTGGCGGTGCGCCCGGACCACCGCATGATCGGGCACACCGGGTTCCTGGTGGTCGCGCGCCGTCTGGCCGACGGTGTCGAGGCCCCCGACCGCCGCCGCCGTCCGGCCAAGGGCGCCTACGGCAAGGACTTCACCGCCGCGCGGGACAGGGAGCGAAGCGGTACGGCCGCCGGGCCGTCGGAGCAGATACCGGCGGGGGAGGTCGGGGACGCGGTCACCGACGCGAAGGCGCCCGAGGCGCCCGAGACACCCGGGGCGCCCGAGGCGCCCGAGGCGCCCGGGGGTTCCGCTCCCGCCGACAACGAGTAGGCGGCCGTCCCACCCTTCTCCTGAGCCCGTCCGTGCACACCGCACACCGCCGTGGAAACCCTCCGTGCGGTCCTGCGGATCCTGCCCGGGCGGGCTCCGGCGTACCCGGAAAAGCCCGCTGACGTGCGCCGAAAAGAACGTCGGCAGCCGCTGGGCGCTTGCCCCGGGTCGGACGCAGAGGTTACTTTCTCATTACGTCGGGTCATCCGTTAGCACTCTGACCTGTGATGACGCAAGACTCCGGAATGAGGCCTACGACACTCGTCCTTCCTGGGAGGTTAGGAATCGGGCGGGGGTAGGTAGGCTCCGATGTAGTTCCTCATAGGGAGGTGGCGGACGTGGCCGAGCGCGACGACGAGCGTCAGAGCGACCAGGACCGTGAAGTCGCAGAACTCACGGCCCAGGTCTCCTACATGGAAAAGGAACTCAGCGTGGTCCGGCGTAAGCTCGCTGATTCGCCCCGGCATGTACGCCTGTTGGAGGAACGGCTACGGGAGGCGCAAGCCAACCTCGCCGCCGCCAACGGTCAGAACGAACGGCTCGTCTCCACTTTGAAGGAGGCGCGCGAACAGATCGTGGCGCTCAAGGAGGAGGTCGACCGGCTGGCCCAGCCGCCCTCCGGCTTCGGCGTCTACCTCGGATCGCGCGAGGACGAGACCGTCGAGATCTTTGCCAACGGCCGCAAGATGCGGGTCAACGTCAGTCCCTCGGTGGAGCTGGACCGCTTGCGGCCCGGCCAGGAGGTCATGCTCAACGAGGCCTTCAACGTCGTCGAGGTGGAGTCCTTCGAGACCGTCGGCGAGGTCGTCATGCTCAAGGAGATCCTTGAGGACGGCGAGCGCGCCCTGGTGATCTCCCACCACGACGAGGAGCGGATCGTGCGGCTGGCCGAGCCGCTGCGCGACGAACCGATCCGCGCCGGGGACTCGCTGCTGCTGGAGCCGCGCTCGGGATACGTGTACGAGCGCATCCCCAAGTCCGAGGTCGAGGAGCTCATCCTCGAAGAGGTCCCCGACATCGCCTACACCGACATCGGTGGCCTGACCGGGCAGATCGAGATGATCCGCGACGCGGTCGAACTGCCCTACCTCCACAAGGAGTTGTTCTACGAGCACCAGCTGCGCCCGCCCAAGGGCGTGCTGCTCTACGGTCCTCCCGGCTGCGGTAAGACGCTCATCGCCAAGGCGGTCGCCAACTCACTGGCCAAGCAGGTGTCCGAGCGCACCGGCCGGGACGTCGGCAAGAGCTTCTTCCTCAACATCAAGGGCCCGGAGCTGCTCAACAAGTACGTGGGTGAGACCGAGCGTCACATCCGCCTGGTCTTCCAGCGTGCGCGGGAGAAGGCTTCCGAGGGCACCCCGGTCATCGTCTTCTTCGACGAGATGGACTCGATCTTCCGTACCCGCGGCTCGGGTGTGTCCTCCGACGTGGAGAACACGATCGTGCCCCAGCTCCTCAGCGAGATCGACGGTGTCGAGGGCCTGGAGAACGTCATCGTCATCGGTGCCTCCAACCGCGAGGACATGATCGACCCGGCGATCCTGCGGCCCGGCCGCCTGGACGTCAAGATCAAGATCGAGCGGCCCGACGCCGAGGCGGCACGCGACATCTTCGGCAAGTACATCACCCCCGACCTGCCGCTGCACGACGAGGACCTCGCCGAGCACGGCGGCTCCGCCAAGGCCACGGTGGACGCCATGATCCAGCGGGTCGTGGAGCGGATGTACACCGAGGGGGAGGAGAACCGCTTCCTGGAGGTCACCTACGCCAACGGTGACAAGGAGGTCCTGTACTTCAAGGACTTCAACTCCGGCGCGATGATCGAGAACATCGTCGACCGGGCCAAGAAGATGGCCATCAAGGACTTCATCGACCACCAGTCCAAGGGCCTCCGGGTCTCGCACCTGCTGCAGGCCTGCGTGGACGAGTTCAGCGAGAACGAGGACCTGCCCAACACCACCAACCCCGACGACTGGGCGCGGATCTCCGGTAAGAAGGGCGAGCGCATCGTCTACATCCGGACCCTGGTCACGGGCAAGAAGGGTACGGACTCCGGGCGGAGCATCGACACGGTGCCCAACACCGGCCAGTACCTGTAACGACGCACCCGCGAGGGGGCCGACCGGCACCGCCGGTCGGCCCCCTCCCGTTCCGGCAGCCAACGCTTCCGCCCCTGGCCCGGACCCCTTCTGCGGGAGTGGCCACGACGGTGGTGTCCCAGCGGGAGGGGTTCAGGAGCGGGCCGGGGAAACCGCCTGGCTCCGAGCTCACCGCCATGGCCACCGCGAGGCCGTGGACGGCGGTGCCGAGGACCACCCCGACCTCCGCCCGCGTCGACGGCACACCCGCAGGTCAGCCGGGAGAAGGGCTGAAGTAGGTTGTGGGAATGCGTCCTCCGTCCCCCGTGACCGCTGTTCGCCGTGTGCTGTCGTCCTTTGCGGTCGCGCTGTCGGCCGCTCTCGTGGTGCTCTCCGCCTCCCCCGTCCACGCCGGTCCCGAGGACTCTCCCGGAGGCGGGGTGAGCGACGCCGAGCACTTCGCCGGCCTCCTGGAGCAGCGGCCCGAGGGTGAGGCGGTCGTCGTTCACGACTCGCTCGCGGGCGACTACGACGTGGCGGAGCTGGAGCGGAGCCTGAGCGACTCGTTCGGCCGGCTGGACGTCCCGTACTACGTCGTGGCCAGTGCCGTCCCGGAGTACGCGTCCTGGGGCCGTCCCTTCCTCTCCGCCCTGCAGGACCGTGTGGGTGAACCCGGCCTGTACGTCCTCCTGAAGCCGGGGGAGTCCCGGGTGCAGGCGATGGCCCGTCAGGTGGACCTGCCCGTGGACGAGGCGGACAGGGCGCTCTCCTGGGAGAACGCGTTCACCTACCACACGCCGCTGGACACGATGGCCGACACCTTCGTGGACACGCTGACCGCCCCCGACCTCGCCGGGCGGGCCGCGCCGCGGTGGTACGCGGCCGTTCCGGTCGGCTGGTGGGTGAAGCACCGCCTCGACGAGCTGGGGTTGAACACCACCAGCGGCCCGGCCGTACTGGGCGAGGCCACCGCGGCCGCCGCCGGTCTGACGGTGACGGTGTGGCTGGTCCTCACGGTGGTCCGCTCCAGGAGGCGCGGTCGGGCCACCGCGGTGGGACTCACCGGAAGGCCGCCCGGGGACCGGGCCCTGATGGTGGGCGGGACCCTGGTCCTCGTCGCGGGGGCCGCCACCGTGGCCGCGTCCCTGATCCACTTCAACACCGCGACCCTGCCCGAGGAGGAACGGCAGGTGGGGCCGTCCCCGCCCTCCGTCGCCCCCTACGTCGCCTCCACGGTCCGGGTCGACCGGGTCGCCGCGGAGCTGCGGGACGGGCCCCTGTACGTGGACCCCCTGGCGGGGGAGAGCGCGGAGGCGCTGTCCGGGATCGCCGAACGCGTGGCCGGTGCCGAGCCGCCGGTCTACACCGTGGTGCTTCCCATGAGCCGGTACGACGAGTCCGGCGGCGACCCGGAGGTCCTCGCGCACGCGCTCCACCACGTCATGGACGAGGACGGCGTCTTCGTCGTCGTGGACGACTCGGCCGGAACCGACCCCGAGGTGAAGGCGGCCCTGTTCGGAGCGGCCTTCCCCGAGGAGGCCGGGTGGGACCCCCTGACGGACGTGACCGGGACCCGGTTCGAGTACACGGCCGCACAGGCGCTGGACGAGCTGCTGGACGAACTGGAGAAGGTGTCGGCCGCTCCGGGGAAGGAGCCGCCGGTGCCGAGCGGGATCGATGACAGCGCCGAACCGGCCCCCGGTCCCTCGCGGCTGTCCGGGTTCGTCTCCGGGGACTTCGGCAAGGCGCTGTTCGCGGTCGGCCCCCTCTCCGCTCTGGTGGCCCTCGCGCTGGTGTGGTCCGCGTCCGGCGCCGTGACGCGTATGAACACCGTGCCCGGACGCTTCCTGCGGCCACGTGCGGACCGGGCGGTCCGCCGCGCGGCCAAGGCGGTCCAGAAGGCTCCGGCCGATCACGCCGGCCTGGACAGGACCCTGCGTGAGACCGACGCGGCCATGGCCGTCCTGGGCGGGGAACCGGACGAACTCGACCTGGTCGGGGTCGTGGTGTTGGCGGACCGTGCGGTGCGCCGGCTCGGCTCCGATCCCGGCACCGCGGCCGGGGCCGATGCCCCGGTCTGTATGGTGAATCCCCTGCACGGCCCGTCGGCCCTGCACGGCCCCCGTCACGGGCAGCCCGTGTGCGCCTCCTGCGCCCTGCTGTCGGAGCGGAAGCGTGAGCGCCGCACGCTCAGGGTCGCCGTTCCCTCGGGCGGACGCCGGCCGCACCTGGAACTGGCCCGGCGGTGGGTCGTGACCGGATACGGGGACAAGGGCCGACTCGACGCCGAAGACCTGATGGGGGAGTCCCGTGTTCGCTGAGCACCGATCCGTCCGCTCCTGGCCGGCCGTGGTGGTGGCGCTTCTGGCCGTCGCCCTCGTGCCCGCCGCGCCGGCGGTGGGCCGGGCCGACCCGGTCCAGGAGGAGATGAGCGCGACGGAACGGGTCGTCGCCGGACTCGAGGAGTCGCCGGTGCACGTCGACCCCTCCTACGCGAGTGCCTTCCCCGAGGAGCTCGCCCAGGAGACGGGACGGCGGATCACCGACTCCGGCGTGCCGCTGCGTGTGCTGGCCGTCCCGCTGATCGAGGGCGGGGACTGGAACGGCCAGGCGGACCTCATGGCGGCGGCCGTGCACGACAGGATCGGCGGCGAGGGGCACTACCTGGTCCTGGACGGGGAGAGGCTGTCCGGGCACGACTTCTCCACGGGGAGCACGACCCAGGTGAGCCGCGCCTTCTACGCCTCCCAGGCGGTCTCCATGGGGATGGGTGACGACGCCCCGGTCGCGGAGCGTGTGGAGAGGGCGGTGGACGTCGCGCTGTCCGACGATCCCGAGGGGGCCTACACCGCCGCCGACGAGCAGCGGGACCCGGGGGCGCTCGACTGGTACCACTCGCTCGGGCCGGGCACGTACGTGCTGTTCACGGTGCTGCCCTGGATCCTGGCCGGACTCGCCCTGCTCGGGCTGGGCGTGGCCCTGTTCCGCTGGCGCAGGCCCCGCAGGCTCCCGTCGCTGCCCCAGCACGCCGCCTTCGACAACGCGAACCAGGCCCGCAGGGACGAGCTGGCCGCCAAGGCCGGGAGGGAACTGGTGGAGGTCGGCGAACGGGTGAGCGGTGCCGTGCCGGTCGCCGACGACCCCGGCGCGGTCGAGGCGCTCCACCAGGCCCTCGACGCGCACGCGGCGGCACGTCAGGTCTACGACGTGCTCCCCGCGGAGGGGGCGCTGGTCGACATCGTCGGGGTGCTGGTGCTGTTGGACGCGGCGGAGGACCACGTGGACCGGGCCATCCGCCCCGCCGGTCGTCGGCGCTCCACACCCGTGCGCTCGCACTGCTACGCGAACCCGCTCCACGGGACCGGTACCAGGATGACGCGGTGGCGCGAGTTCGGCGGGCGCGGTGACGTCACGGTACCGCTGTGCGCACCGTGCGCCGGGGCCGTCCGCGACCGGCGGCGTCCCGTCGTCCTGCCCGCGCACCACCGCGGTCGCGAGGTCCCCTACTACGAGGTGCCCGCGGCCGAGAGCGTGTGGGCGGCCACCGGCTACGGGACGCTCCGGGAAGACCTGGTCGACCGGATCCTGCGCGGCGACCACGAGGTCGGTCCGCGGTAGCGGCGGGGCCCGGCGCCGGCCCCGGGGCGCGAGGATCCACCGGTCGGTCCGACGGGAAGATTCCGGGCCCGCCGGCGGGCCCGGAATCGTGCGATGGCGTTCTGACCTGCGATGACAGTGGTGTGCCGCCTGTTGCGAAACGCCCGGGAACACGGCACTTGAGCCACAATTGGCGAGTAGGCGTTCAAGACCGGGCCCCGGTGGATAACCTCTCACCATGAGTGTGCGGCGGATTATGGGTATCGAGACCGAGTACGGGATCTCCGTGCCAGGCAACCCCGGGGCCAACGCGATGGTCACCTCCACCCAGGTGGTCAACGCCTATCTGGCCGCTTCGGCGGCTCGGGCACGGCGTGCCCGTTGGGACTTCGAGGAGGAGAACCCGCTGCGCGACGCGCGCGGCTTCGACCTGGCGCGTGAGGTGGCCGACCCCACCCAGCTCACCGACGAGGATCTGGGCCTGGCCAACGTCATCCTCACCAACGGCGCCCGGCTGTACGTGGACCACGCCCACCCCGAGTACTCGGCGCCGGAGGTCACCAACCCGCGTGACGCGGTGCTGTGGGACAAGGCGGGGGAACGGGTGATGGCCGATGCCGCGGCCCGGGCGGCCGCCACGCCGGGGATCGAACCCATCCAGCTGTACAAGAACAACACCGACAACAAGGGCGCCTCCTACGGCTGCCACGAGAACTACCTGATGAACCGGTCGACGCCCTTCGGCGACATCGTCCGGCACCTGATCCCGTTCTTCGTCTCCCGGCAGGTGGTGACGGGTTCGGGCAAGGTCGGTATCGGCTCCGACGGGCAGGGAGCCGGGTTCCAGATCTCCCAGCGCGCCGACTTCTTCGAGGTCGAGGTGGGGCTGGAGACCACCCTGAAGCGTCCCATCATCAACACACGGGACGAGCCGCACGCCGACCCCGACCGCTACCGGCGGCTGCACGTCATCGTCGGTGACGCCAACATGAGTGAGATCTCCACCTATCTCAAGCTGGGGACGACCGCGCTGGTGCTGTCGATGATCGAGGACGGCTTCCTGAGCGTGGACCTGTCCCTGGAGACCCCGGTGGCCGACCTGCGGGCGGTCTCACACGACCCGGGCCTCACGCACCGGGTGCGGCTGCGCGACGGGCGGCGGATGACCGCGCTGGAGCTGCAGCGCGAGTACCTGGACCAGGCCCGCAAGTACGTGGAGGACCGCTTCGGTACCGACGTGGACGCCGACACCGCCGACGTCCTGGACCGCTGGGAGTCGGTGCTCGACCGGTTGGGCAGCGATCCGATGAGTCTGGCCACCGAGCTGGACTGGGTCGCCAAGCTCAAGATGCTGGAGAGCTACCGCTCCCGCGACGACCTGGAGTGGTCGCACCCGCGTCTGCAGCTGGTGGACCTGCAGTACTCGGACGTGCGGGCCGACAAGGGGATCTACAACCGTCTGGCGGCGCGCGGGCGGATGCGGCGCCTGCTGGAGGACCCGGATGTGACACGCGCGGTCACCGAGCCGCCGGAGGACACCCGGGCCTACTTCCGGGGACGCTGCCTGGCCAAGTACGCCGACGAGGTGGCCGCGGCCTCCTGGGACTCGGTGATCTTCGACCTGCCGGGCTACGACTCCCTGCAGCGGGTGCCCACCCTGGATCCGTTCCGGGGGACCAGGGAGCACGTGGGGGACCTGCTGGACGCCTCCGACACGGCCGTCGACCTGGTCTCGGTACTCACCGGCGGGCGCTGACCCCGGGCGTACCCGGCTCCCGCGCGCCGCAGGCACCGGCGGCGCGCGGGGCCGGGTCCGCCTCCTGGTGCTCCTTCCACCGCCACGCGCCTCGCACATGGGCGTCCCCCGCCCGCGCCTGCGCGCGGACGGGGGACGGATCAGGGGACGGGGTCAGCTGGTGCGGATGTTGACGCCCCAGGAGTTCACCATCGGCATGACCTCCTGGTAGTAGGTCGTGCCGCCGCTGCGGCAGTTGCCGGAGCCACCGGAGGTGACGCCCTGCGCCTGCGAACCGGAGATGAACGAGCCGCCGGAGTCACCGGGCTCGGCGCACACGTTGGTGCGGGTGAGCGAGCGGACGGTGCCCTGCGGGTAGGAGACGGTCTGGTTGCGGGCCTGGATGGTGCCACAGTGCCAGCCGGTGGTGGAGCCGGAGCGGCACACCGCGGAGCCGACCGGGGCCTGGCTGGTGCCGGTCACCGACTGGTAGCCGCCGGAGTTGTAGCGGGAGACCAGGTTGTGCAGGGTGAAGTTGGAGGTACCGCGGACGAAGGCGGCGTCGTTGCCGGGGAAGATCGACCGCTCGAAGGTGCCGGTGCCGTTGCCGATGGTGACGCCGGTACCGACGGTGCCGCAGTGGCCGGCGGTGACGAAACCGGGCTGGCCGGAGCTGTTGGTCGCCGGGAAGCCGACGGAGCAGCGGCCGCCCATGTAGTAGGCCAGGCCGCCGACGATGTCGGCGTAGGTCTGCGGGGTCTCGCTGGCTTCCTCCACCTGGATGGCGGAGGCGTCCACACCGGCGTCGGCGAGCAGGGCGTCGACGTCGGCGTCGGAGCCCTTCAGCACCTCGACCACGACGGTGTCACTGGCCACGTCCGGGTACCAGCCGAGGACGCCCTCCTGGGCCTTGGCCTCGTTGAGGTCCTCGACGACCTCGGTCAGGCCCTCGGCGCCGTGGGAGACCACGGTGGCCTCGGCGCCGGTGGCCTCGACCGCCTCGACGGCCGAGTCGTCGGTCACCAGGACGGTGAGCTCCTGGGTGTCGGTGTCGAACAGGGAGCCGCCGTAGGCGTCTCCCGCGGCCTCGGTGGCCTCGGCGTCGGTGTCGATGGCGGTTTCCTGCGCCTCGAGGAGAGACTCGGCCTCGAACGGGGACAGGTCGAGGTCTCGCTCGAGTGCAGCCGCCATGCTGGAGGCGCTGTCGTCGGCCACGGGGGCCTGGGGGACGGGTCCGGTCGCCGCGAGGGCTCCCGGAGCCATGGCCAGTGCCAAGCCGAAGGCCAGTGCTCCTGTGCCGACGGCGGAGATAACGGGGGAGGGTCGCATGGTTCCCTAACTCTCCAGGGGATTGACAGGGGAATCGGGACTTCCATTCCTGTAGGTACGGAAAGCCCCTTTCGAGGGTCGAAGTTGGTTCGACTCCCGAAGTTCACCGAGACATCCGGTAAACGATCCCTAACCATAAGTGCACACTTTGGTGGTGAAAAGACCCTCTTGGTGTAGATCCATTCAAGAGGGCAAGGGATGATCCTATGACCCCTTGTTTGGTGATGGCTACGCGTAGTCGCCGCTCGTGCGACCTTGTGATCCTTGCATTCGGATGCTCACCGATTGAAACGGCGCCCTGTGCGCAAGGGGTGTTCTGTGGCCGGATGCGGACACCGGTACCGGGTGCCATCGGTGATCGCCCGGTTACATGGGCGTAACTCCAGAGGTCACAGGTCCCGTGGGGAAAGGAGGATGACCGGTTCGGGATGCGTACGTGAGGGCGAGCGCCTGGCCGGATCCGGTCGCACCGGCGTCCACCGCCCATGCGGCAAGCCTCACCGCCGTCGATGTCGGCGTGCGGGCGCGGTCAATGCGCACAAGGAGTGGAAGGGCCGGGGGACAGCAGGTCCTATTGCACCGTGTGACCTGTGGTGATGACCTGTCCGGCCTCGGTGCTTTTGACCGGTGTTGTTTTCCGTCCGCGAGCCCGTGGGTAACGCAAGGGGCGCAATACGACCGGACCGATAAGACCGGACACGGTCGCCGACACCGGGTGCCGTCCGTGACGGAACGGAGGGCGCGGGGCCGGTTCCGAAGGGGGCGGGCCGGTGCCTCGCCGAGTGGGCGGTCGGGGGTGGGCGGTCGGGGCGGGAGCGGCGGAACGGTCATCGCCGCGGTTCCTTCCGCACGGCTCCGGTGACACGCCCGAGGCGCGACCGACACACGTACGAGCACGTGCGCGGGCACACGGGCCGATCCAAGGTAACTAGCGGGTATCGGGCCTCGGGAAGGGGGTTGAGGCGCCCGGTGTTGGGCCAAGATAAGGGCAAGAGCCCCGAACGGGGATTCGGAAGGGGAGGTAGGAAGCCATGGCGACGAAGGACACCGGGGGTCAGAAGCACACCTCGCGCCGCGACGAGGAGGTCGAGGAGACCGAGGCCTCGACCGACGTCCAGGAGGACAAGGAACAGCTGGACGAGGACGTCGACGACATCCTCGACGAGATCGACGACGTGCTTGAGAACAACGCCGAGGACTTCGTCCGGCAGTTCGTCCAGAAGGGCGGCCAGTAGCCCCCGGCGGCGGTTCGCTGACAGCGCATTCCAGCGCGGCCGGCCCCGCCGCACGCAGGACTAGGGTCAGTCCCAACGGCCGGAACACGGTCCGGCCACCGTCAACAAGAACAGAGGCGTCCCACCCGCCCCCAACACAGGGGTGGGACGCGAGTGGAGGGAGTCGCGTGTTCGAAGGGTTCGAGGGCGGACGGTTGCCTGCCGCTTTCATGAGTGCGGGGACCTCGTCCTTCACCGAGTTTCTCAGTTCGGTCAGCCCCGAGATGCTGCCCGGACACAAGCTGCCCCCGGGCGGCGGGACCGAGCACCTTACTCCCGACGCCACGACCATCGTCGCCCTGACCTTCCCCGGGGGCGTGCTGGTGGCCGGCGACCGCCGGGCCACACAGGGCAACGTCATCGCCAACCGCGACATGGAGAAGGTGTTCCGCACCGACGAGTTCTCCGCGGTCGCCATCGCCGGCTCGGCCGGGATCGGCATCGAACTGGCCCGCCTCTACCAGGTGGAGCTGGAACACTACGAGAAGATGGAGGGGCGCTCGCTCTCCCTGGAAGGTAAGGCGAACAAACTCTCCCAGATGGTCCGCGGCAACCTGGGCATGGCCATGCAGGGCTTCGTCGTCGTCCCGCTCCTGGTCGGCTACGACGAGAACACCGAGTTGGGCCGGGTGTTCAGCTACGACGCCGTCGGCGGCCGCTACGAGGAGCACCGCTACCACTCCATCGGGTCCGGGTCGGTCTTCGCCAAGGGCTCGATCAAGAAGCTCTACCGTGAGGACCTCGACCAGACCGGCGCCACCAAGGTCGCCCTGGAGTCCCTCTACGACGCCGCCGACGACGATTCGGCCACCGGAGGCCCCGACCTGCACCGCCAGATCTTCCCCCTTGTCGACGTCATCACCGAGGACGGCCACCGCCGCCTGTCCACCGAAGAGGTCGCGCGCCTGGCGACCGAGGTGGTCGAGGGGCGCGCGGTCAACCCCGACGGTCCCACGGTCTCGTTGGACTGAGCGGCCTCGTCCCCACACCAGACATCCCCGACTAGGTAAGGAAACGATCCGCGGTGTCGATGCCGTTCTACGTCGCCCCCGAACAGCAGATGAAGGACAAGGCGGACTACGCGCGCAAGGGCATCGCGCGCGGCCGCAGCGCCGTCGTCCTGCAGTACGAGGGCGGGATCCTCATGGTGGCGGACAACATGTCCCGCACCCTGCACAAGATCAGCGAGCTCTACGACCGCATCGGCTTCGCCGCCGTGGGGCGCTATCCCGAGTTCGAGAACCTACGCCTGATGGGTGTGCGCTTCGCCGACGTGCGCGGGTACCAGTACGACCGCCGTGACGTCAGCGGGCGCCAGCTCGCCAACATCTACGCCCAGACCCTGGGCACCGTCTTCAGCGAGAGCCTCAAACCCTGGGAGGTGGAGATCGTCGTCGCCGAGGTCGGCGACACCTCCGACGAGGACGAGATCTACCGCATCACCTTCGACGGCTCCATCGTGGACGAGCAGGGCTTCGTGGCCGTGGGCGGCTCCTCCGAGCACGTGTCGAACGTGCTCAAGGACCGCTTCGCCGCCGAGGCCTCCCTCAGCGCCGCCCTCAACGCGGCCACCCACGCACTGGCCCGGGAGAACGGCGAGGAGCGTGAACTGGAGGCCTCCAACCTGGAGGTCGCCATCCTGGAGCGGGCCAGGCAGCACCGCAAGTTCCGCCGTATCCACGGGCGACGCCTGACCAGACTCATCGAGGAGGGCAAGGCCAACGGACGCACCGCCTCCGGAGGTGAGGCCTCCGAAGGTGAGGCCTCCGGCACGGCCACCGCGGACGAGGCCGACGAGTGACCTGGAAACGATGATCCCGGTGCGGCGCACCCGAGGCGCCGCACCGGACGGGCGGGTGCGGACGGCGAGGCCCCGTCGTCCGCACCCGGTGACGGGAAGTTGGTGAGGCCGCGTGGAACGACGGATCTTCGGGCTGGAGAACGAGTACGGGGTCACGTGTACCTTCCGGGGGCAGCGCCGCCTGTCCCCCGACGAGGTCGCCCGCTATCTCTTCCGCAGGGTGGTCTCCTGGGGGCGCAGCAGCAACGTGTTCCTGCGCAACGGTGCCCGTCTGTACCTGGACGTGGGCAGCCACCCCGAGTACGCCACCCCCGAGTGCGACAACCTCGTGGACCTGGTGGCCCACGACAAGGCCGGTGAGCGCATCCTGGAGGGGCTGCAGGTCGACGCCGAGCAGCGCCTGCACGAGGAGGGCATCGCCGGGGACATCTACCTGTTCAAGAACAACACCGACTCGGCGGGCAACTCCTACGGCTGCCACGAGAACTACCTCGTCGGACGGCACGGCGAGTTCGGCCGCCTGGCCGACGTGCTCATCCCCTTCCTGGTCACCCGGCAGATCGTCTGCGGCGCCGGAAAGGTCCTGCAGACCCCCCGCGGTGCCCTGTTCTGTGTCAGCCAGCGAGCCGAGCACATCTGGGAGGGCGTCTCCTCGGCCACCACGCGTTCGCGCCCCATCATCAACACCCGCGACGAACCGCACGCCGACGCCGAGCGCTTCCGCCGCCTGCACGTCATCGTCGGCGACTCCAACATGAGCGAGACCACCTCCCTGCTCAAGCTGGGCTCCACCGACCTGGTGCTGCGGATGATCGAGGCCGGTGTGGTCATGCGCGACTACACGCTGGAGAACCCCATCAGGGCCATCCGCGAGGTCAGCCACGACATGACCGGCCGCCGCAAGGTACGCCTGGCCAACGGCCGCGAGGCCAGCGCGCTGGAGATTCAGCGCGAGTACCTGGACAAGGTGCAGAGCTACGTCGACCGGCACGGTACCGACGCCACCGGTAAGCGTGTCCTGGACCTGTGGCAGCGCACTCTGGAGGCGGTCGAGACCCAGAACCTGGAAACCGTCTCCCGGGAGATCGACTGGGTCGCCAAGTACCTGCTGCTGGAGCGTTACCGGGACAAGCACGACCTGTCCCTGTCCTCGCCGAGGGTGGCCCAGCTCGACCTGACCTACCACGACATCCACCGCGACCGCGGGCTGTTCTACCTGATGCAGAACCGCGGCCAGATGGACCGGGTGGTCGGCGACCTGAAGATCTTCGAGGCCAAGTCGGTGCCACCACAGACCACGCGGGCCCGCCTGCGTGGCGAGTTCATCCGCCGCGCCCAGGAGCAGCGCCGCGACTTCACGGTGGACTGGGTGCACCTGAAGCTCAACGACCAGGCGCAGCGCACCGTGCTGTGCAAGGACCCCTTCAAGTCGGTGGACGAGAGGGTGGAGAAGCTCATCGCCGGGATGTGAGCCTCCCGGAGGCCGGAGCGTGCTCCGCGGGCGCCGTCCGCCGTGCGGCGGGACGTGCGTCCGCGGAGCACGCCCGGGGACTCACCGTGTGGTCGAAAAAGCCGCCTGTGACGGGGTTACGGTGTTCGTGACGTTCCTGGGGGTGGTTACGGCCCTTCTTTTCGGTAGTGTGAGCCTGTCCTGAGCCGGAAATCAGAGGTTGTGACCCATGCACCGACGTGCTGCCGCCCTCGCGGTGCCGCTGACCGCCATCACCTTGGCGGTCTCCAGCTGCGCAAACATCCCCGAGGAGTGGCGTACTCCCGCCTTCTTGCGTATGGGAGAGGAACAGCTCGACTCGCGGATCCCCACCGTCACCGGTCCGGTCGGTGAGGAACCGGAAATCACCTTCCCCGATGCGGAGCCGCCGGAGGAGGAGCTCTCAGGCATCGTCAGCGAGGGTTCGGGCGAGGGCGAACTGGTGCGCGTCGACGACCTCCTGATCGCCAACGTCGCCCAGTACCAGTGGACCGGCCCCGGTGAGGGCGAGGCCGTGGAGGGCCAGTCCAGCTACGAGACCGGCGCTCCCGACCTGATCCGCATGGAGCAGATGCCCGAGCAGATCGGCGACGTGCTGGTCAACCAGCCCGTCGGCAGCCGGGCGGTGTACGTCTTCCCGCCGCTGACCGAGGAGGAGAGGCAGCAGGCCGAGGCATCCGGCCAGCCCGCTCCGGAGGGCGCAAGTGTCCTGGTCATCGACCTGATGAACCGCTACAACAAGGGTTCGGTCGTGTCCGGGGAGCAGACCACCAACGGCGGTGACGGTCTGCCCGAGGTGACGCAGGAGGGCCACAGCGAGCCCACCATCGATGTCCCCGACACCGACCCGCCCGAGGAGTTGGAGGTCGTCCCGCTCATCGAGGGCAACGGCGACGAGGTGGAGGAGGGCCAGCAGGTCATCGTCCAGTACACCGGTGTGCGCTGGGAGGCCGACGAGGACGGCGACCACGAGGTGTTCGACTCCACGTGGAGCCGCGGCGGTGACCCGTTCGACACCACGATCGGCGCGGGCGCGGTCATCGAGGGCTGGGACGAGGGCATGGTCGGCCAGCCGGTCGGCAGCCGCCTGCTGCTGGTCGTACCCGGTTCCATGGCCTACGGCGAGACCGAGGAGGAGGCCATGGGCGCCCCCGCCGGGACACTGGTCTTCGTCATCGACGTCCTGGGCGCCTACGACAACCCGCCGCCCGCCGAGGGCGCCGAGGGCGAGGGCTCAGAGAGCGCCGAGGGCGAGGGCTCCGCCGAGGAGCAGGCCGACGCGTCCGAGGAGGACGGCGGCGACGGGGAGTAGCCCGCTCCCACGCCCCTGAACGCGCGCGAGCCCCTGCGGGATGACGAACCCGCGGGGGCTCGCGCGCCCTCCGCCACCCTCAACGGACGTCCTTCGGCCGCAGACACTCCCGCCCGTCGCCCTCCGCCACCCTCAACGGACGTCCTTCGGCCGCAGACACACCTTTACGCCTTCCGTGGCCCCTCTTCGGGCGGTGCGTAGAGTCGAGACACCGGCGGACGGGTGAGGAGGAGCTGATGTCAGACCGGCGGCGCTACTGCTACGTGTCCGGACTGAGCCTCGGTGCTCCGGCGCTGGAGGAGCTCTGCGCACAGGGGCGTCCGCCGAGTCTGGTGGTGTCCTACCCGGCCGAACTCGCGCACCTTTCCGGCTACCTCGACTACGAGACCGTCACGCGCCGGCACGGGCTGCCGCACCTGCGTGCGGCCGACCTCGGCTCCGACGAGGTGGGCGAAGCCCTCTCGGACCACGGCATCGACCTGCTGGTCGTCGCGAGCTGGTCCCAGCCGGTCCCCGACCACGTCCCGTCCTCCCTGCCGCTGGGCGGGGTCGGCCTGCACCCCTCCCCGCTGCCCGTCGGGCGCGGCAGGGCGCCCATCCCGTGGACCATCCTGCGGGGCATGCGCTCCAGCGCCGTCACCCTCTTCCACCTGGAAGGCGAGACGGGCGGCGACATCGTCGACCAGGCCTGGTTCGACGTGGAGCCCGACGCCACCGCCACCGGCCTGTACGAGCGTGTCGGCCGACTGAAGTCGGAGCTGCTCGTACGGCACCTGGACGGTCTCCTGGAGGGCAGCGCGCCCCGACGTCCGCAGACCGGCCACACGTCGGTGTGGCCGCGCCGACGCCCCAGCGACGGCCAGATCGACCTCACCGCCTCCGGAGGCGACGTGGACCGGATGGTGCGCGCGCTCGCCGACCCCTACCCGGGGGCGTTCGTGGTGTTCGGCGGAGCACGGATCACACTGTGCGCGGGACGGTTGGCCGACCGGTCCTCCGGAGGGGCGCCCGGCCAGGTGGTGGCGACCGGAAACGGGCGCGAGTGGGGGATCACCTGCGGGGACGGGACGGTGTTCGTGCCCGAGGTGCTGAGGGTGGACGAGGGGGTGCGGGCGGAGCCGACGTCGCTGGCCATGTTCCGGCCGGGCACCTTCTTCGACGCGCCCTCCCCGCACATGCTGGCGGCCACCCGCCGGTCGCCCGTCCCCGGTCAGACGCAGCAGGAGCCGACCGGCCACGCGGTGCCCGCGGCCAGAAGCGCCTCGGAGCCCACGGAGGCGGCCGATCCGGGTCCCGCGTCCGGTGCCATGACGGGCGACCCCAGACCGGCGGACCAGCGCTGACACAGGATCCGCGGCCCCGCCCGGCGCCCCGCGTCCCACTCCGGTGGGGACGGGGAGGACGTCAGAGCAGACCGGCCGCGTGGCGGCCCGCGGCCGCGGCGCTCAGGAAGGCCGCGCGGTCCTCCTCCAGCCCCCGGCCCATCGTCGACACCTTCACCGGCAGCGCACGCACCGCCTCCTCCAGTCCGTCGACGCCCACGTCCACCAGCTCGTGCCGGTCGCCCAGCGCGCCGGCCTGGGCGCGCACACGCTCACCGAGCACCCCCGGCAGCAGCGGCACCACCACCTGCGCCCGGGCCAGCGCCACCCGCCCGTAGGCCGTCAGACTGTGGTGCGACACCCCGCGGTGCCGTTCGCGCGCGTCGGCCTCGCTCACCCGCAGCGACGCCACCGGGCGTCCGCCCAGCACCGCCGCCGCGTTCACCGCCTCGCCGCACGAGACCCCCGAGAAGCCCCACGGGGTCCCGGTGCCCAGGTTCCCCGGCCCCTGGCACACCACCGCCACGTCCGCGCCCATCACGTGCCGGGCCGCCAGCAGCCCCGAGTGCACGGTCACCGCCTCGAGGTCACCGCCGAAGGACTGGCCCGTGGTCACGCACCCCGCCAGCAGTCCCTCCCCGCGCAGAGTGTCCACCAGCCGCGAGAACGCCGCGGGCAGCGCGCCGCCGTCGAGCATCACGTTGACGATCCGCGCCCCGGGCCGCCCCGCGCGCACCCCCGCCACCACGGCGGGCAGCGCCGAGTGAAGGTCGGCCACCACCACCGGCATGCCGTCCACGCCCTCGGCCGAGCGCAGCACCCCGTGGTACGGGGACTCCTGCTCGTCGGCGCCCAGGACGGTCGCCTGCAGCGGCGTGTACCGGGCCTTGACCAGGTGTCCGGGCTCCTCCCGGTCCGCGGGCAGCCGGTCCGGCACGGCCACGACCAGCGCGTATCCCCCCGTGCCCAGTCCCAGGTCCAGGGCTCCGGTGTTGAGCAGTACGGTGTCGCCCACCTCGGGGGAGCCCACCAGGTCGGTGTAGGCCAGCGCGCGGCACGTCGCCGTCCCGCCGGCCCCGTCGTCGGCGGACTCCACCGCCACCACGCACAGGACGACCCCCGGCCACGAGGGGAGGATCTGACGGACTTCGCCGCGACGCCACCGGATCATGCCTGGCACGGTACCGTCGTTGCTGAACCGGCCGCGGGACGACGCGCCATCGCGCTCCGCCCGGTACATCCACCACGGTCGAGAAGGGTGCGGGCGATGTCGCGCAGGAAGACGGAACGACAGCTGAACCTGGTCATCTGTCTGTTGTCCACGCGCCGTCACCTGACCGCGCAGGAGATCAGGCAGACGGTGCACGGTTACGCCGAGGCGGAGACCGAGTCGGCGTTCAAGCGCATGTTCGAGCGTGACAAGCGCGAACTGCGCGACAGCGGTATCCCCGTCCAGGTCGGCACCGGCGACGCCATCAGCGGCGAGGAGGGCTACCGCATCTCCCGCTCCGACTACGAGCTACCCGAGATCGAACTCCTGCCCGACGAGGCCCTCGTCCTGGGCCTGGCCGCCCGCGCGTGGCGGCACGCCTCCCTCGGCGAGGCCGCCGCCAACGCCCTGTTCAAGCTCCGTTCCGCGGGGGTCCCCGTCGACAGTGAGGCCGCCCCCGGCCTCACCCCGGCCATGCGCACCGACGAGCCCTCCTTCGGTCCCGTCTGGCAGGCCGTCCGCGACCGGCGCCCCATCTCCTTCGGCTACCGCAAACCCGGTCAGACCGAGACCGAGACCCGTGAGATCGAGCCCTGGGGCATCGTCAACCTGCGCGGCCACTGGTACGTGGTCGGCCACGACCGCCTGCGTGGCGCCCGGCGGGTCTTTCGCCTGGGCCGTGTCCGCGGTGAGGTGACCGTCCTGCGCGACGGTCCCGACATCGTCATCCCCGAGGGCGTCGACCTGCGCTCGGTGGTCGCGGGGCAGAGGGCCGAGCCCGAGCGCACCGCCGTCCTGCGGGTGCGCACCGACTCCGCGCACGCCCTGCGCCGCAGCGCCCTGCGCGTGGTCCCCGGCGAGCGCGACGGCTCCGGCGTCGGCTGGGACACCCTCACCTACCCCTACGCCGACACCCCCGACCTGGTACGGCGTACGGCCTCCTTCGGCTCGTGCGCCGTCGTCGTCGAACCCGTCGAGGCCCGTGAGGCCGCGGCCGCCCACCTGGCGGCCGTCGCCGAGGCCGGGCCCGCCACCGTCGCCGTTCCCGACGGCTCCGGCGCGGTCGAGGACTCCGGGGCTCCGGCGCGCGGTCCGCGCTCGGCCGATCAGCTGCGCCGTCTCCTCATGCTCGTCCCCTACGCCCTGGGCCGGGACGTGCGCGTACCCGAGGTGGCCCGGCACTTCGGGCTCAGCGAGAAGCAGGTGGTCGCCGACCTCAGCCTTCTGTGGATGTGCGGTCTGCCCGGCTACACTCCCGGTGACCTCATCGACGTCGACCTCGACGCCGCCAGGGAGACCGGTGAGATCATCATCGGCAACGCCGACACCCTCGCCCAGCCGTTGCGTCTGACCGCCGACGAGGCGGCCAGCCTGGTCGTGGGCCTCTCGTTGCTCGAAGCCCTGCCCGAGGCCGAGGGCCTGGAGGTCGGAGCGCTCAAGAGGGTCAGCGAGAAGCTGCGTGCCGCCGCCGGGGCCGCCCTCGGCTCCCTGGCCGACTCGGTCCAGGTGCGTCTGGAGGGCGACGAGCAGGTGGCCCAGACCCAGCGCCGCTGCGCCGACGCCCTGGAGTCGGGCCAGCGCCTGCACCTGCGCTACCTGTCGGGCTATCTGGACCAGGTCACCGAGCGCGACGTGGACCCCATGGGCCTGGTGGTCCAGGACGGCTACCCCTTCCTGGAGGGCTACTGCCACCTGCGCCGCGACGTGCGCCTGTTCCGTCTGGACCGGGTCCTGGAGCTGACCGTGCTGCCCTACGCGGCCCAGGTGCCCGAGGGTGTGGGCCGCCGTGACCTGTCCGGCGGCGTACTCCAGCGCTCGGACCGTGACGCCGAGGTCGTCCTCGACCTGGAGCCCACCGCCCGCTGGGTGACCGAGGACTACGTGTGCGAGTCGGTGGCCGAACTGCCCGGGGGAAGGATCCGCGCCACCCTGCGCACCCCCGCCCCCGCCTGGGTGGTGCGGCTGGCGTTGCACCTGGGGCCGCAGGGACGCGTGGTGGCTCCCGAGGCGCTCGCCGAGGAGGTACGCGCGGAGGCACGGCGGGCCCTGGAGCACTACCGCGCACCTCAAACCTCCGCGGAATTGGTCGAGACCACTTCGTCGCCCGAGTGAGGCCCAGACGTTCACCCGGGGGCGGGGTGTAGTCCATATCCGAAGGGATAGGGTTGAATCGTGATCGTCCTCGTTGTCCTGTTCGGTGCGGTCGCGGCCGGACTCGCCGTCATCAGCCTCCTCGCGCTGCGTGTACGCCGCGCGGCGGACGTGCTGTCGGTGACGGTGGCACGGGCGTCGGACGAGTACCGGACGAGTAGCGCTGACCTGCGTGAGCGTGTCGGCCAAAGCGGTGCGGGGACATGATGGACCCGCGTCCGAATGCGCGTACTATCGAAGGCGCTTGGTCGCGCCCCACAGAGAGGTAGAACCATGGGACCGTTCAACGGACCTACCATCGCCATCCTGGTGATCCTGGCCCTGCTGCTGTTCGGAGCCAAGAAGCTCCCGGACCTGGCCCGTTCCGTGGGGCGCAGCGCGCGTATCCTCAAGGCCGAGAGCAAGGGCCTGATCGACGAGGAGAACGACACCGAAGAGGCCAAGGACGCCCAGAAGCAGCAGGCCTCCACCCAGCAGCAGAACGCGCCCGCGGAGCCGCAGCAGCCGCAGCATCCCCAGCAGTCCGGCTACCCGCAGCTGCCCGCCGGCCAGCGCATCGTCAGCGAGACCGGTGAGACCACGCACCGCACCTACGGCAACTAGCACGGGAACCGGACGAAGCGCGGCACAGGGGCCCGCGGTACATCGCGCGGCGTGCCGTCGGACCTCGGCCGCAGGTCCCGCAGCCCCCGGCGAGGGCCGAAGGAGATAGAGAGTGACCGCACGATGAGGGCACGAAGCCGGGCCACCAACCCCGAGGCCCGGATGCCGCTCATGGAACACCTGCGCGAGCTGCGCAACCGCCTGACGAAGGCGATGATCGCTCTCGCGCTGGGCGCCGTGATCGGCTACCTGGTCTACGACCTGGTGTGGGACTTCCTGGTAGAGCCCTACTGCTCCCTTCCCGAGTCCCAGGTGAGCGGCCCCGACGACTGCTCCCTCATCGTCACCGGTCCCTTCGACGCCTTCTTCGTCGCCTTCAAGGTCTGGCTCTTCGTCGGTGCCCTGGCCTCCGCGCCGTTCTGGATGTACCAGCTGTGGGCCTTCGTCGCCCCGGCCCTGCACGGTCGCGAGAAGCGCTACGCCTACATCTTCGCGCCGTTCGCCGCCCTGCTGTTCGCCGCCGGCGCGGGCCTGGCCTACTACATCACCTCCTACGCGCTGACCATGCTCTTCGGGTTCCTGCCCGAGGACGCGGATCCCTTCCTCACCATCGGCGAGTACCTGGACTACATGCTCATCATGATGGGCATGTTCGGTGTGGGTTTCGTGCTGCCGCTGCTGGTGGCCCTGCTCAACATCGCCGGGATACTCCCGCACGAGGCCATCGCCAAGTGGCGCCGCGTCATCGTCTTCGGCGCGTTCCTCGTCGCGGCCGTCATCACCCCCGCCGAGCCGATCTCCATGCTCGCCCTGGCCGTGCCGCTCGTGGCCCTCTTCGAGCTGGCCGAGCTGTTCGCCTTCCTCAACGACCGGCGCAAGCGGCGCGACGACCCCTACTCGGACCTGGACGACGACCAGATCTCCGAACTCGACGAGACCCCCTCCGAGCTGGACGGTCCCGACGTCGGCGAGCAGTCCGGAAAACGCTCCTGAGCCGTCCCGGGCATGCCCTAGGGTCGTGCGTTGGGCGGTGGCCGGTGGGTGCCGCCCCGCCGGTCCGGGGGTTCCCGGCCGAGGACGGTTGTTGGGAAGGGGAAGTTCGATGAGCGAGCAGGCCGAGGCCAAACGGGAGCTCCCGCCCGAGGCCATGGGCAACGAGAAGTGGCACGACACCACCGACGCGGTCTGGATGCGGTCCTCCCTGTCCAAGGAGGAGTCCGAGGCCGTGGTCGAGGTCGCCACCTTCGACGACGGCTTCCGCGCCGTGCGTGACGGCAAGTCCCCCGAGAAGGGCATCCTGTTCTTCACCCCCGCCGAGTGGGAGGCCTTCGTCCTGGGCGCCCGCGACGGCGAGTTCGACATCCCCGAGGAGTACCTCACCGAGGAGGAGCGCCGGATCCAGCGCGGCGAGGCCGACGCCGAGGCCGCCTGGGTGCCCTCTCCGCTGAACACGCCCAAGGCGATGGAGGAGTACCATCGCCGCCAGCGCGAGGAAGCCGAGCAGAAGCAGGCCGAGGGCTCCTAAGCAGTCCCGCGCGCGCACCCGGGCGCGAGGGTGTGCGGGCGACCTCCACCGCCCCGTACACCCTTCGTCCCCCGGCCCCCGGTAGCTAAGGACTCGCATGCCTCCTCATATCGCCCTCCTGGTCAACCCGCACTCCGGTCGGCGCCGCGCGGCCGTCCTCGCGGTGCGGTTGAAGGAGGCGCTGCGCGACGCCGGCGCCCGCGTGCACGTCTACACCGGCCGCTCGTCGGCCGACAGCCGCCGCATGGCCCGCCTGGCCGCCGCCGACCGGCCCGACGCCCTCGTGGCCGTGGGCGGGGACGGGCTGGTCCACCAGGCGCTGCAGGGGGTGGTGGGCACGGGGGTGCCCCTGGCCGCCGTTCCCGCCGGAACCGGCAACGACATCGTCCGCGCCTTCGGACACCCGCGCGGGTCGGCCCACGACATGGCCGCCGCGATCCTGCGGGGCCGCACCCGTCCGACCGACGCCGTGCGCCTGCGTCTGGCCGACGGCACCCGGCGCTACTTCCTCAGCGTTCTGGCCTGCGGTTTCGACGCCCGGGTCAACGAGCGGGTGAACGCCCAGCGGTTCCGTGTCGGCCGGGCCGGGTACATGGTGGGACTCCTGGCCGAACTGCGCTCCTTCCGGCCCATCGACTACGAGATCGACGTGGACGGGCGCCGCATCGCCGAACCCGGCATGCTCGTCGCGGTCGGCAACACCTGCGCCTACGGCGGCGGTATGCGCGTGTGCCCCGACGCGGAGCCCGACGACGGCCTCCTCGACGTGGTCTTCGTCCGCAAGGCCCCGCTCGGCCGCTTCCTGCGCCTGTTCCCACACGTGTTCAACGGCAGCCACACCGGACTCGACGAGATCGTGGTCGAACGCGGGCACACCGTCACCATCCGCGCCGATGCGGGCGCGGCCTACGCCGACGGCGAACGCATGGGCGAACCGCCGCTGGTATGCGAGGTCGTGCCCAAGGCGGTCGAGATGTTGGAGCTGACCTCATAGGCTGGAAGCCATATGAGTAGTCACGCTGAGCGGTACGCCGCCTTCCGCCGGCGCCAGGAAGCCTCCAGCGCCGCCATCGAGGCCTTCCAGAACCTCTACGGGTTCGAGTTCGACCCGTTCCAGATCGGGGCCTGCAAGGCCCTGGAGAACGGCCACGGGGTGCTGGTGGCCGCGCCGACCGGCTCCGGCAAGACCGTGGTCGGGGAGTTCGCCGTGCACCTGGCCCTGGGCGGGGGCACCAAGTGCTTCTACACCACGCCCATCAAGGCGCTGTCCAACCAGAAGTACAACGACCTGGTCAGGCGCTACGGCGCCGACCAGGTCGGACTGCTGACCGGGGACAACAGCGTCAACGGCGAGGCGCCCGTGGTCGTCATGACCACCGAGGTACTGCGCAACATGCTCTACGAGGGCTCGGCGACCCTCGGCGGACTGGCCTACGTGGTGATGGACGAGGTGCACTACCTCGCCAACCGGTTCCGCGGCGCGGTCTGGGAGGAGGTGATCATCCACCTGCCCGAGTCGGTGAGCATGGTCGCCCTGTCGGCCACCGTCAGCAACGCCGAGGAGTTCGGCGATTGGCTGCAGCAGGTGCGCGGTGACACCACCGTCATCGTCGACGAGAAGCGGCCCGTGCCGCTGTGGCAGCACGTCATGGTCGGCGACCGCGTCCACGACCTGTTCGTGGACATGGAGGAGGAGCCCTCCGCCGACGAGGGGGAACAGGACGGCGCCCGGAGGCGCAAGGGCAAGCGCAAGCGCGAGCGCCGCCGCCAGGGCTGGCAGCCCCGCGAGATCGAGGTGGGCGGACAGAAGCTGCGGATCAACCCGCGGCTGACCCGCTTCGCCGAGGAGGACTCCCGGCTCACCCAGATGGCCGACCGGCGCCGCCACCCGCAGTCGCGGGCCCGCGGCAGCGTGCGGCCCCGCTCCCGGTTCGCGCCGCCCTCCAGGCCCACCGTCATCGAGGAGCTCGACGACGGCGGTCTGCTGCCCGCGATCACCTTCATCTTCAGCCGGGCGGGCTGCGACGATGCCGTCCGTCAGTGCGTGTCCTCCGGACTGGTGCTCACCACCCCGGAGGAGGCCGGCCGGATCCGCGAGTACGCCGAGTCCCAGTGCGCCGACATTCCCCCCGCCGACCTGGCCGTGCTCGGGTTCGACCAGTGGCTGCGCGCCCTGGAGGCGGGTATCTCCGCCCACCACGCCGGGATGCTCCCCAAGTTCAAGGAGATCGTCGAGCACCTGTTCTCGCGCGGGTTCATCCGCGCGGTGTTCGCCACCGAGACCCTGGCGCTGGGCATCAACATGCCCGCACGCACGGTGGTCATCGAAAAGCTCGACAAGTGGAACGGCGAGACCCACGCCCAGCTCACCCCCGGCGAGTACACGCAGCTCACCGGGCGCGCCGGGCGGCGCGGCATCGACGTGGAGGGCCACGCGGTGGTCGTGTGGCAGGCCGGGACCGACCCCGAGGCGGTCGCCAGCCTCGCGGGCACCCGCACCTACCCGCTCAACTCCAGCTTCCAGCCGTCCTACAACATGGCGGTCAACCTGGTCGGCCAGGTCGGCCGCCAGCGCAGCCGCAACATGCTGGAGGCCTCCTTCGCCCAGTTCCAGGCCGACCGCGCCGTGGTAGGCCTGGTCAAGCAGCTGCGCAAGCACGAGGAGGCCCTGGAGGGCTACGCCAAGGCCGCCGAGTGCCATCTGGGCGACTTCATGGAGTACGCCGCGCTGCGCCGTGCCCTGAGCGACCGCGAGTCCATGCTCGCCAAGACCCGCTCGGTCCGGCGCCGCGACGAGGCTCTGGAGAGCCTGGAGAAGCTGCGCATCGGCGACATCATCCGCATCCCGGCGGGCCGCTTCTCCGGACACGCGGTCGTGCTGGACCCGGGACTGCGCCACGACCTGCCCGCACCGCTGGTGCTCACCGTGGACAAGCAGGTCAAGCGGGTCAACGCCAGCGACTTCCCCGTGCCGGTGCAGCCGTCCGGGCGCATGCGCGTGCCCAAGTCGTTCTCGGCCAAGTCGCCCCGCTCGCGCCAGGACCTGGCCTCCACGCTGCGCAACAAGCTCAAGGAGCAGGGCAACGACCCCGTCTACGAGCGGGGTTCACGCGACGCGGGGGAGGACGCCGAGGTGCTGCGGCTGCGCTCCGAGCTGCGCCGGCACCCCTGCCACGGGTGCGCCGACCGCGAGGACCACGCCCGCTGGGCCGAGCGCTACTTCCGGCTGCGCAAGGAGACCGACGGACTGCGCCGTCGGGTGGAGGGGCGCTCGCACGTCATCTCCCGCACCTTCGACAGGGTGTGCGGGGTCCTGGAGGACCTGGAGTACCTGTCCGAGAACGACGTCTCCGACGACGGGGCACGTCTGGCCAAGATCTACTCCGACCTCGACCTGCTCGTGGCCGAGTGCCTGCGCCGCGGGATCTGGAGGGACCTGACCCCGGTGGAGCTGGCGGCCTGCGCGGCCTCGCTGGTCTACGAGGCGCGGCGGAGCGACGACGCCTACCCGCGCCTGCCCGGCGGGCGGATCGAGGAGACGCTCGTGGAGATGGTGCGGCTGTGGGGCGAGCTCAACGAGGTCGAGTCCCGGCACCGGGTGTCGTTCCTGCGCCAGCCCGACCTGGGGTTCGTGTGGACGGCGCACCGCTGGGCGAGCGGCGACCGGCTGGACGCCATCCTGCGCCAGGCCGACATGACCGCCGGGGACTTCGTGCGCACCACCAAGATGCTGGTGGACATGCTCAGCCAGATCGCGGGGGCCAGCGGAGACGCCGAGGTGCGCTCCACCGCGCGCAAGGCCTGCGACCTGGTGCGCCGGGGCGTGGTGGCCTACTCCTCGTTCAGCTAGGGAGTGTCCGGACGACCGTGTGCGGAGCCCGGTCACGGGGACCGCGGCGGTGGCGGCCTGACGGCCGACCGGGGCGGAACACCCGGGTCCTCCGGGACGTTGCGTGCGATGGAGGACCCCGGTGGCCGAAGCGGTACACGGGTGGGGCCATCATGGAGGAGCACGGGACCCCTGAGGCCTGTAGTTCGCGAGACACCTGAAAGAGGCTTGAGCAGTGCTGCGCACCCTCATCAACGGAAAGATCCACCGCGCCACGGTCACGCAGGCCGACCTGCACTACGTCGGATCGGTCACGATCGACGCCGACCTGATGGACGCCGCCGACATCGTCGACGGCGAGCAGGTCCACATCGTCGACATCGACAACGGCGCCCGGCTGGTCACCTACGCGATCACCGGTGAGCGCGGCACGGGCGTCATCGGCATCAACGGCGCCGCCGCACGGCTGGTCAGCCCCGGCGACCTGGTCATCGTCATCTCCTACGCCCAGCTGACCGAGGCCGAGCGGGCCGAGCACGTCCAGCACATCGTGCACGTGGACCGGGACAACGGGATCATCGCCCTGGGCAACGACCCGGCCGAGCCGGTTCCGGGCGGTGAGCTGGTCTCCGGACGCTGAGCTCCCACGACGGGCTGGTGCCCGTGCCGACGCCGGGCGCGTCGGCACGGGCACCTCGCTTTCCCGGGAGGTCCGGGACGCGTGTCCCTCCGGGCCGCGGCCGCGGTGGCCGGGCGGGAGTACACCCGGCGGTTCGCGCAAGGGCCGCACGTCACACGTGGCATGGCCGGTTCCGGCCTGGTGGGCCGCCCCGGCACCGGGTATGTCCACCATCGGCATGGACGAGACCGGGGACGAGGAACAGCGCAGGATCGCCGAGCACGTCGAGTGGCAGAAGCAGGGCGCGTGGGTCGTCCTGTGGGGTCCCTACACCCGCTGCTTCTGGGCGTTCGCGTGCTGGCCCGTGGTCCCCGAGAGCGGGGTCGTCATCAGCGCGGACGACCCGCACGTCCTCTACTCCGAGATGCGCTACGTCGAACGCGAGCACGGCTTCCTGCGGTGGCGCTACGGGCGGGGCCGAGGGCCGCGTGTCCGTGATCGTGGGTAGTCCGACATGGCCGCCACACAGTGCTGAGGGCTAGGCTTCTTCCGTCGCTGGGACGAATCGGAAAGTAGGCCACGTGTCGACATATATCGCTCAACCGGAGGGAATCCTCACCGAGGAGAGACGGACCCGGCTCCAGCGCCGTACCGTCCTGACCCTCATGCTCGCCCAGATGGTCGGCGGCATCGGGATGGGCGCCATGCTCGCCGTGGGCGCGCTCATCGCCCTGGAGCTCACCGGCTCCGACGCCTGGTCCGGCGCGGCCACCACCATGATCACCCTGGGCGCCGCGGTCTTCGCCCTCCCCCTCGCCTCGCTGGCCGCACGGCACGGCCGCCGCCCCGGCCTCGCGGCGGGCTGGGTGCTCGGCGCGCTCGGCGGCACCGTCACCATCGCCGCCACGGTGCTGGGTACGTTCGTGCTGTTCCTGGTGGGCATGGTGCTGGTCGGCGCCGGTACCGCCACCAACCTGCAGGCCCGCCACGCCGCCGCCGACCTGGCCTCCGAACGCAGCCGCGGCCGGGACCTGTCCATCGTGGTGTGGGCCACCACGATCGGCTCGGTGGCGGGCCCCAACCTGATCGGCCCCAGCGGAAGCGTGGCCGCCCTCTTCGGCCTGCCCGAACTACTGGGCCCGGTACTGTTCACCACGGCCGGATTCGTCCTGGGCGCGGTACTGACCTTCATACTGCTGCGTCCCGACCCGCTGCGCGTGGCCACCGCGGCCCGGACGCGCGAGGGCGCGCCCTCCGGCGTCCGGCTGTCCGTGGCCGGGGCGCTGCGGGTGATCGCGGCCAGTCCGGGCGCCCTGCTCGCGGTGGTCGGCATCGTGGCCAGCCACACGGTGATGGTCGCGGTCATGACCATGACCCCCGTGCACATGTCCCACCACGACGCGGCTCTGACCGTGATCGGACTGACCATCTCCCTGCACATCGCCGGAATGTACGCGCTGTCCCCGGTCGTGGGGTGGCTCACCGACCGGCTCGGCCGCGTTCCCCTGCTGCTGACGGGGCAGGTGCTCCTGCTGGTCGCCGCGATGGTGGCGGGTACGGCCGGGCACGACGAGACCCAGGTGACGGTCGGGCTGGTCCTGCTGGGCCTGGGGTGGTCGTTCGGCCTGGTGTCCGGGACGGCGCTGCTGGCCGAGTCCCTGTCGGCCGAGGTGCGTCCCCGTGCGCAGGGGGTCAGCGACCTGGTCATGAACCTGGGCGGTGCCACGGCCGGGGCACTGTCGGGTGTGGTGCTGGCCCAGGCGGGTTTCGGCGGCCTGAACCTGTTCGCGGCCCTGTTCACCGTGCCGGTGTTCGTGCTCGCCGTACGCGCGCTCCTGGTCCGGCGGGACCGGTACCCGCACACCGGGTGAGCCCGTACGCGACCGGTCTCGGCGCCGGGCGACACGTCCGGACCTTTACCGGAAACGCCCCGCGATCTCCACGGAGATCCGTGTTCGTGTGGTTACCGTGTAGGTGTGATGTGCCTACCGGCCCCGGTGGGCGGATTTCGCTGACGGAGGGGTGTCCCCAGTGTCCGATCGCGATGAGGACGTGCCGGGAAAGCGGCCAGGACGGCATGAGGACCCGGTGAACCACCATCCTCCGGAGGAATGGCGTCCCGGTGACCCCGGTGACCCGTGGGAGAGCGGGCCCCAGCCTCCGGGGGAGCCGCCGCACAGGTATCCCCACCACGAACCCCCGAGGGGCGGACACCCGGAGGAGGACCCAGGAGGTTCCGGGGACCAGCCCGGGACGGGGCCGCGGTCGACGGGGGCGTACGCCTACGGGGAGCGGCCGCCGGGGGACCGGCACCCGACGGGCGCACCTCCCGAACCGGTGGACGGTGAACTCTCCGAGGGGCCCAGCGGCCCCGGCCAGGCCGGGTACGAGCACGCTGGTTACGCGCCCGGGTACGGGGAGGCGGACGTCTCCCGTGCGGGTCCGGGCGCTCCCCCGCCCGGCGGACAGCCGGAGAACTTCAGTTCCGGTCAGGCGCCCGGCTACTTCGAGGCCGGCGGCTACCCCTCCGGCCAGGGGCCGGGATACGCCCCGGGGTCGGGCGCGGCGGGGGGTTACGCACAGGGATACGGGCAGGGGCCCGGCGGCGGGCAGGGTTACCCGCCCCAGGGCGGCTACGGCCCTCCCGAGACCCGGCCCACCCCCTGGGGCAAGCTCCTGGGCATCAGCTGCGGCGTGCTCCTGCTCCTGCTGTTCCTCGTCGGGGGCTGTACGACGCTCGTTCTGTTCACCGCCGGGTAGCGGGGGGCGCCCGACGCGTTCGGCGGCCGGGCGGGGGAACCGGTCAGGGTGCCAGCGCGGGGTCGCGCAACCACTCCGACAGGTCCTGCTGGCGCTCCCCGTCGCACTTGAGCGGGCACGTGGTGCAGTACCCGTGCTCCGAGTCGCCCTTGTAGTCGAAGCAGCAGGTGCCGCGCACCGCCCACGTCCCGCGCGGGTGGCCGGGGGCGAAGGGGAACAGGCGCGGCCGCCTGCGGGTCACCGCGCCGGCCTCGACCACCGCTTCTCCCAGCCGGGTGGCCAGTTCCCAGGCCTGCTCGGCGTCCCGCCCCAGGTAGCGGGCGGGGTTGAGCATGTAGAAGTGCAGGGTGTCGAGCACCCATCCCCACAGGGTGCGCTTGCCCGACCGCGAGTGCGCGTGCAGGGCCTCGATGAGGGGCTCGAACGTGGCGAACAGGGCCTGGGCGGCCATCCGCAACTGGTCGTCCTCGTCCTGCGCGACCACGGTGGCCGGATGGTCGGCCGCGGGGTCGTCCGGCAGGACCGCCATGCGGGTGTCGACCGAGGCGGGTGTGCCGAACCGTGCCCGGACGGTGTCCCAGGGCAGGTGGAGGGTCTCCGGGCCCAGCAGCGGGGCCCGCCCGGTCAGGTACAGCGACGCCGAGACCAGGAAGATCGGTTCGCGCAGGGTGACACGGAGGAAGTTGGTGGCGGCGGGGAGACGGTGGCCGGGGCCGTGCTCGGTCCACAGCTTGTCGAACAGGACCGGCAGCGAGCCGTCCGAGGCCAGGACACCGGCCTGGTACCAGTGCACGGGTCCCGCAGGGTCGGCCTGGACCTCCTCGGGGGAGAGCAGGTCGGGCAGGGGCGCGAACTTCAGTGGCGCACAGGCGCCGCGGAGTGCGTCGAGCGGATCTGCAACCACCGTGTGAACCTGCCCTTCGTCGCACGATGCCGTCATGTCCGGAGGTCGTGTGGCCGCAGTGATCTCCGGGGGAGTGGATGCATCTGCGCCTCTTAAGTGAGGCTACCCTAACGGTCTCGCGTGCCGCAATGATCATGGGAGGCCTGTGGAAGCACGCCGGGCGAGGGAGGACACGGATCCGAGCGGGTTTCCAGGCGGGGCGGGCTGTGTGGAACCCGCCGTCCGTGTCGGTTTTGCGAAGTATTTGCTGTTCAAGCGAGGGGCGGAAGCGCGGGGTGGCACCGGAGAGAAGGGCTCCCGCGCTCTCCGGTGCCGCCGGAAACCCTGACGGGCGGCTGCCCGGCTCCGGCGGCGGGGCGGCAGGGCCAGGTGGTGGCCATGTCCACCGCGTTGGTGTCGCCGCCGAAGACGGTGTCCAACTGGGGCATCGCCATCAGGATGAACAGGAACACCATCGGGCGGTTCAGGGCGGTCCCGAGGAGCGGCACGGAGCTGCGCGGCCTCCACTCGCGGTGCTCGGCGTAGCGGCGGCGCCGCGCCATCCGGTATCCCATTCGGGAGAGGGCACTGGAGGAGCCTTCACCCCGGGGGGGACGACGATGCCGCCGGGCCCCCGGACGATGTGGACTTCGCCATCCGTCGGCTCCTGGACGGTACCGAGGTGTAGTGGAACGCCGGCGCGGGCCGGGAACGACGGATGACGACTACCGCACCAGCACCAGGTGGTGCTGCGACAGGACGGACACGATCTCCGCGGTCCGTCCGGCCTCCACGCCCGCGTGCGCGGCCAACTCGGCCACGGTCAGCGCTCGGTGCTCGGCGATCGTCTCCAGGACCGGTCCGACCGCGGCCGGGAACCGGTACCGGCGCCCGCCCACCGTCACCGCCACCTTCCCGTCCTCGCGGGACAGCGGCGGCGGCAGGATCGGCACGAACTCCACCCGGGCGTCGGCGGGCGGGGCGCCCTCCTCCACCGGCCACGGCAGGGAGAACGAGGTCCGGCGCGGGAAGCGGGCGTCCCGCTCGGCCAGGAAGCCGTCCACGTCCAGCTCCTCGGCCAGTTCGGCCATCCGCGCGACCAGCTCGCCCTGGCGCTTGCGCCGCACCTCCGGTTCGGCGAAGCGCGGCAGGTCCTGGCGGAAGACCTCCTCCTCGAACAGCCGCCGCACCAGCGCCTCCGCCCACTCCACCCCGGTCGCCCGGGTGAAACCGAAGGTCAGGTGCATGCTCACCTCACCGGTCCCGGTCACCGTGTGCCACCAGCCGCGGGGCACGTGGATGACCTGGCCCGGCCGCAGTACGCCCTCCCACACCAGGTGCAGCTCGCCGTCGGCGTCGCGCGGAGGCGTGTGGGTGTGGTCCACGTCGTTCTTCATCGGGTACGGGCGCGACCCCGGACCGTGCACCTGCCACTGCTTGGTGCCCTCCACCTGCACGATCACCGTGTCGTGGTCGTCCCAGTGGGTGTCGAAGCCGCGCGACTCGCCCCAGATCAGGTACAGGTTGGCCTGCGCGCGCTCGCGCACCAGCCGCATCAGGTCGTCGGCCGCCGCGCCCACCTGCGGATGCATCCGGTCCAGGCTGTCCAGAACCAGGCTCGCCCCCGCCCGCAACTCCCGGTACAGGGCCTCGGGGCGTACCACCCGCCGCGCGTTGCGCGAGGAGGCCGCCGTCTCGGTGTAGCGGTCGACCGGGACCGGTGACCCGTCGCGGTGCAGGCGCAGCCTCGGCGGTTCGGGGGAGCACGTGGCCAGCAGTTCGTTGAGGTCGTCGAAGGTCAACAGCGAACGCACCGCGTCCGCGCCCAGGTCGGCGAAGACGAACTCCTCCGACAGGCGTGTGGTGAGGGCGTCCCGGCCCACGACGTCGCACAGGGTCCGGGTGAACAGGTGGCCGGGGTCGGTCACGGCGTGTCCTTTCCGTACACGGGGAGGGCCCCGCCCGGCCAGGGGGGACCGGGCCGGGCGGGACATCGGTCAGATGAAGTCGGAACTGGAGTCGGTGCCGTCGTTGTCGCCGCCCGCGGTGATGTCGCGGGAGGTTACCTCCGCCAGGTCCTCGACCTCGACCTCGATCGGGTCCATACGCACCCCACCTCGCTTTCTGTGTGCCGTTTCTCTTGTCCAGGACCGCACCCGCGCTCAGCGCGGTGACAGCCCCGTTCGGTGGGCCGCGAACGCGTGCGCGTCGGCGGCCAGCCCCACCGCCCGGCTGACCGCGCGCGGGCCGTGGCCCACGTCGCGCTCGTACCGGAGCAGGACCGGTGGGCGCCCCTCCTCCCGCGCCGCCGCCAGCAGCGCGGCGCACATCTTGCGCGGGTGGGCGGCGTCGGTGCGGGTGTCACCGTGGAAACCGGTGAGCAGGACGCTGGGGAAGCGCCGCCCGGGCGTGTGCACCGTGCTGTCCAGCGCACGGTGGTAGGGGGAATAGGACATCAGGGCGGCGAAGTCGTCGGGATCGGCGGCGGTGCCGAACTCGCGGGTCCACATGCGGCCCAGCCCCATCAGCTCGAAGCGGGCCATGTCCGCGAGCGGAGCGGAGGCGATCACCGACCCGCACAGGTCCGGGCGCGCGGTCGCGGCGGCCAGGACCAGCAGCCCGCCCGCCGAGCCGCCCGACAGGCACAGTCGGCGGCGTGTGCACAGCCCGGCCGAGACCAGGGCGTCCGCGGCGGCCACCAGGTCCTCCACGGCGCGCGGCTTGGCGCGGCCGGAACCGGCCAGGTGCCACCCGCGGCCCGCGTCGCCCCCTCCGCGCACGTGGGCGACCGCGTACCGGCCGCCCGAGAGCAGCCAGGCCAGCACGGTCGCGCTGAAGCCGAACTGGCGGGGACGCCCGAAGCCGCCGTAGGCGTGCAGGATGGTCGGCCGCGCATCGGCCGGTGGTCGTGCCCTCCGGCCGCCCACGGCGGTGAACACGGTCACAGGGACACGTGTGCCGTCCCCGGAGCGGCACCAGAGCACCGTGCGCTCCACGGTGGGGGAGGGCGGGGTCACGGGTGCGCCGGACGGCCACGGCCGGGGAGCGCGCTCCCCCGGAGGCAGGCACAGGACCCGTTGCTGGGTGGCCACGTCCGCGTACCCCAGGTACACCGATCCGTCGGGGGCGGTCTCGGGGGCGCAGACCATGCCCTCCCCGGGCAGGTCCACCGCGTACAGCGGCGCGCCCGAGCGGGCGTCGTGCACGGCGGCCTCGCTGATCCCCAGGCGCGTGCGCGACACGAACAGCGCCGTGCCGCCTCCGGGGCCGCCGCACGGTGCGAAGGCGTCCAGGGTCGCGCCGCGTTCCTCGGGCACCACCTCGCGCCAGTGCTCCGTCCCCGGCTCCTCGGGGGAGACCGAGCAGATCCTTCGCCACGGAGCGCCCAGGGTGGTGCGCAGGTACAGCAGGCCGTCGGGTCCCAGACGGGCCTCGGTCTCGCCCTCGGCACCCACCTGGACGGGGCGCAGCACGGGACGACCCGGCGCGGTGGCGGCCAGGTCGGCCAGCCACAGGTCGGTGCGGTGTCCGGTGCCGTGGCTCTCGGTCACCAGCAGCCACCTGTGTCCCAGGATCCGGACCCCGGGCACGGTGTCGGGCGCCGTGCAGGCGTGGACGAGCGTCTCGGCGCCGTCGGCGACCCGGCGCAGCCACACGCCGCGTACGCCCTGTGCGCCGTCGCGGCGCACGTAGTAGAAGGAGGGAACGTCCCCGGGCACCCATGCCACGTGGGAGTAGCGCACCTTCGGCACGGGCGGGCCCACCGGTGCGCCGCCGTCGGCGCGCAGTACGCGCAGGCCACCGCGTTCCACGCCCCCGGAGGAGGTCTGCACCGCCACCAGGCTCCCGTCGGGGCTGGGCTCCCAGGCGTCCAGGGTGGTGCGCCCACCGGGGTCCTCGGCGGCGGGGTCGTACAGGGTGCGCGGCGGGCCGTCGCCGGCCAGGACGACCAGGCGCGGGTGCTCGGTCCCGGAGGGGCGCACGGTGGCGAAGGCCGCCCCGGGACGGTGGACCGGGGGGCTCCACAGGTCGGTGTCCACCAGTGAGCGGATGAGTGCGGCCAGGCGCTCGCGCAGGGGCCAGGTGGCCGCCTCGCGCTCGTACTCGCGGCTCCGCTCCTCCAGCCAGCGCAGGGTCTCGGGGGAGTCGGCGGTCTCCAACCACCGGTAGGGGTCGGGTACGGCCCGGCCGTGCAGTGTGTCGACGACGGACACCGGGTCGGGGGCGAGGGCGGCTCCGGGGGCTCGGTTGCGCACCATCACATCGTTGGCGCGAGCTGAGCCGGTGGTCAAGGAACAGATCCCTTGCCCCCGGGTACATGGCTGTGTCCTCAAGGCAAGGTTTGTCGATGCGCGGACCGGGAATCGCGTCGGCCACCTTCGGACCGGACGCCTCTGCCGCCCGGTCCGCCGGTCACCCGGTGGCGCGGACACGAGGGACCGCCCCGCCGGATCCCGGAAGGAGGGAAAGGACCCGGCGGGGCGGTCGCGGGACGACCTAGAAGTTGTCCGGGTGGCCGATGGCCAGTCCGCTCTCCTGGTCGAAGAAGTGCAGCTGGCTCACGTCCACCGACAGGTTGACCGTCTTGCCCGGGCGCACGTCGCTGCGGGGGCTCACGCGGGCCGTGAACTGCGTCTGGCTGCTGCTCAGCGGCATACCGCTCTCGTCGCCCTCCTCGCCCGCGGCGTCCTTGGCCAGGGCGGCGGCGTCCTCGTGGCGCACCGGCGGGGCGTCGACGCCGAAGATCACGTTGATCTCCGTGCCCAGTTCCTCGGTCACGCCCGCGGTCACCTGGATCTTCGGGTCGCTGCTGCCGTCGAGGTCGTCGTCCTTGAAGTCCGAGGGACGGATGCCCAGGATGATGCCGCGCCCCAGGTAGTCGCGCAGGTTCTGACGCGAGTCCAGGACGCTCGCCGGGACGGGAAGCTTGTGGTCGGCGAAGGTGAGCACCGCGTCGTCGCCCTCGGCGACCAGCTCGGCGTCGACGAAGTTCATCGCCGGGGAGCCGATGAACCCGGCCACGAACAGGTTGACGGGGGCGTCGAAGAGGCGCTTGGGGGTGTCCACCTGCTGCAGGCGGCCGTCGCGCAGCACCGCGACCCGGTCGCCGAGGGTCATCGCCTCGATCTGGTCGTGGGTGACGTAGACGGTGGTGACGCCCAGGCGGTCGTGGAGCTGGTTGAGGGAGGCGCGCATCTGCACGCGCAGCTTCGCGTCCAGGTTGGACAGCGGCTCGTCCATGAGGAACGCGCGCGGCTCGCGCACGATCGCGCGGCCCATGGCCACACGCTGGCGCTGGCCGCCGGAGAGCGCGCCCGGCTTGCGCTTGAGGTAGGGCTCCAGGCCCAGCATCTCGGCCGCGTCCTTCACGCGGCGCGCGATCTCGGGCTTGGGGACCTTGCGCAGCTTCAGGCCGAAGGCCAGGTTCTGCTCGACGCTCATGTGGGGGTAGAGCGCGTAGTTCTGGAAGACCATCGCGATGTCGCGGTCCTTGGGCGGACGGTCGTTGACGATCTCGTCGCCGATGACCAGGGTGCCCGCCGAGATCTCCTCCAGGCCCGCGATCATGCGCAGCGCGGTGGACTTACCGCAGCCGGAGGGGCCGACGAGCACCATGAACTCGCCGTCCTCGATCTTCAGGTTCAGGTTGTCGACGGCCTTGACGTCGCCGCCGTAGATCTTGTCAACACCCTCAAGGGCGATCTCCGCCATGGTTGTCAGCTCCCGGGCCGGGTTCGAGGTGGGGTGACGCGAATCTCGGAAGGTCCGTGCCACTGGATCTGGATCTTTCGAAGTTGATCGAACCAGGTCGTTCTACTGATCACATCAGACATGATCTTGATCGAAAAGTCCATACTTGAGTCGATGTCGATCTGATCGCGGTCGGGCGCGCACCCCCTCCACCCAGCTGGCGTGGCGGCCCCAGGTGCGTTAGCCTGTCCGACGGTTCATCCCTTTCTTCCCCCTGCGCGCTCGAAGCGGCGGCCACGACACGGTCGCCGGGTTGAGGCATCGGGTCGGGGAGTCTGGGTAACCTGACGACCAGTCCAGCACTGGACGGACCGGTTGTGCGGCCCCCACTCGTCCGATTGGACGCTGCACCACGCACCAGGTGTGGTTGGGATCGGGTGAGGGGTGGAGTACCGCGACCGGGCGGGGGGTTGGACCCGGAAAAGGCCCGAACATCCAGTAGACAACGGTCTTCCGAGCTCGCCGCCGACGGGACGGAGCCGGTCCGAAGGGTGGCTCGGGCCTTTTCCGCGTCCCCCCATATGCTGACCGCGAGCACTCCACCAGCCAGCGGAAAGCGAGCACCCCACGTGGTTGCCGAGCACACCGAGCAGGGCGACGTCCCCGGCTCCGACAGACCCTCGCCGGAACCGGTGGGGCAGGAGCGGACGGCGACCCCGACACGCTCCGCCACCTCCGCTCCGGTGCCGGGGCACCGCTGGGGGCGCGGCGACCTCGTGTGGCGGGTGCTCGCCGCGGTCGGTTCCGGCCTGGCCCAGCTCCTGGCCCTGCCGCCCTACGGCCTGTGGTTGCTGGGGCCGCTCAGCGCCGCCCTGCTCGCCTTCGCCGTCCTCGGGACCCGCGTGCGCCGCGCCGCCTGGCTCGGCGCCCTGTCCGGGGCCACACTCATGGTTCCCCTGGTGCGGTGGCAGGACATCTTCGGCATCGACGTGTGGCTGCTCATCGCCGCCGCCGAGACCGTCTACTTCCTCCCCATGGCGATGGGCCTGGCCCTGGTCACGCGCCTGCCCGCCTGGCCGCTGTGGACCGCGGCCCTGTGGGTGGCCCAGGAGGCCCTGCGCGCCCGCTGGCCGCTGGGCGGCTTCCCCTGGGGCAAGCTCGCCTTCGCCCAACCGGACACGCCCTTCGTCGGCTATGCGGCCCTGGGCTCCTCCGCGCTGGTGTCCTTCGCCGTCGCCCTCACCGGCGGCCTGCTGCTGTGGAGCGTGCTGCGCGCCGTCTCCGCCCGGAGCGCCGTGCGCGGTGGTCGGAACGACCGGAACGGTCGGGGTGCACGGGCGAACCTGGGTCTGGCCGCCGTCGGTCTGGCGGCCGGCGCCGCGGTCGTCGCGGGCGGCACGCTGGCCCCCGCGATCGGTCGACCCGCCGTCGCCGACACCGTCACCGTCGGCATGGTCCAGGGAAACGTGCCCAACGTCGGCGAGATGTCCATCCTCGGCGAGCGCATGCAGGTCCTCGACAACCACGCCGACGGGGTCCACGAGCTCGCCGACGCCGTCCGGGCCGGGGAGTACCCCCAGCCCGACATGGTGCTGCTGCCCGAGAACGCCAGCGACATCGACCCCTTCCGGGAACCCGCCGCCCGGGAGATCATCGACGCGGCCGCCGCCGACGCGGGCGTCCCCCTGCTGTGGGGTATGAGCCGCTTCAACGACGACGGCACCCGCCACGTCAGCAGCGTGGTCTGGGACCCCCAGGCCGGCCCGGGGCAGGTCTACGACAAGCGCTACCTCGTGCCCTTCGGCGAGTACATCCCCTACCGCGACTTCTTCACGCGGTTCGTGGCCCGCCTGCAGCAGGTCAGCTCCGACGCCGTCCCCGGTACCGAGCCCGGCGCGCTGGACGTGGCCGGCACCACCCTGGCCGTCGGCGTCTGCTTCGACGTGGCCTTCGACCCGCCGGTGCGCGAGGCGGTGGCCGCGGGCGGACAGATCATCGTGATCCCCACCAACAACGCCAACTACAACTTCACCGGCCAGACCAACCAGCAGCTGGCCATCACCCAGCTGCGGGCCGTCGAGCACGGGCGCCCGGCGGTGGTCGTCTCCACCAGTGGCGTCAGCGCCGTGGTCGAGCCCGACGGGACCCTCGCCTACGCCTCGGAGGAGGCCGTGGCCGACGTCCACGTCGCCGAACTGGAGGCGATGGAGGGCACGACCGTCGCCACCCGGCTCGGCGCGGCTCCCGAGGCCCTGCTGAGCGCGCTGGGGCTGGCCGCGGCGGCCGCGGCCGTGCTCATCGGCCGCCGCCGGGCCTGAGGGCCTGTTCGCCCGCGGCGTTCTCGGAGGGGGAACCCTGAAGCCCGCGTGCGCGTTCCCAGAGTGGGGAGGACCCGGTCGACGACCCTGAGGATGGTTTCGCATGCCGCTGCTGACAGTGCTGGCGCTGATGGCGCTGCCGTTCCTGGAAGTGTGGCTGATGATCGCCGTCGGCGGCTGGATCGGTGTGCCGTGGACACTGGCGGCCCTGGTCTCGCTGCTGGTCCTGGGCGTGGCCGTGCTGCGCCGGGCCGGGACCAGGGCCTTCCGGGACGCCGACGGGGCCCTGCGGTCGGGTGAGCCGCCGCGGGGCGGCCTGCTCGACCCGCTCATGCTGATGGCGGGCGGCGTCCTGCTCGTCGTCCCGGGGTTCGTCACCGCCGTGCTCGGCCTGCTGATGGTCCTGCCCTTCACCCGGCCCGCACTGCGCTGGGCGTTCGTCGGATGGGCGCAGCGGCGCGTGAAGCGGATGCAGGAGCGGATGAACGAGGAGTTCGTCGTCCGGGGCGCCAGCGCTCCCGGCCAGGATCCCTCCGGCGGTGGGGGCGGACCCTTCGGCCGCCGCCCCGGCGCCGACAGTGACGCCTCCGCGCCCAACCGGGGCCGCGTCATCCGGGGCAGCTTCGAACCCGAGGACCCCGACGACAGGGCCTGACCCCCGCCCGCCGGGACCGGGTGGCCAGCTCCACCGCGCGCCGCAGGCCGGTCCCCGGATGATCTTGCCCGTACTGGCATCCTCGGCGGTCGAGGACGCCAGTACGGGCAAGATCATCGCTGTTGGGGCCAGGGCTCAGACGGGCTCGGGGGTGCGCTCCTCGGAGTCCTTCCGGGCCTTCTCCTCGGCGGAGCGTGCCTCGGAGCGGGCGATCATCCGGTCGTCCACCACACGGATCACGGTGATCGCCACGATCGCCGCACCCGCCACGGCCAGACCGGTGAGCACCTTGGCCGGGTCGCTCACGTCCAGGTCGAAGAACCACTGCCCCAGCGGGGTCACCATGGCCAGTGTCAGCAGGCCCACCATGGAACCCACCAGCAGCACCTTCCACCACACGTACGGCTTGGCCACCAGCAGCAGTACCCACAGCGTCGTGGCGCACAGCGTGATCACCACCGCGGTGCGGTCCGCCGGGTCGGGCACCGTCCGCCCGCCCAGCACCAGCAGGTAGGTGGTCACCGCCGCGAAGCCCGCCACCATCCCCGAGGGGACCGCCAGCCGCAGCGTCCGCATCACGAACCCCGGCCGGGCGATGTCGGTGTTGGGCGCCAGCGCCAGGAAGAACGACGGGATGCCGAACGTGACCGCGTTGATCAGCGTCGCGTGGCGGGGGAAGAAGGGGTAGGCCACCGCCAGCAGCCCCACGATGATCGCCAGCGTCATCGTGTACACGGTCTTGGTCAGGAACAGGCCGGCCACCCGCTCGATGTTGCCGATCACCCGGCGGCCCTCGGCCACCACGCGCGGCAGCGCCGCGAACCGGTCGTCGAGCAGCACCAGCTGGGCCACCGAACGCGACGCCGGGCTCCCCGAGCCCATCGCCACGCCGATGTCGGCCTCCTTCAGCGCCAGCACGTCGTTGACGCCGTCACCGGTCATCGCCACCGTGTGCCCGCGCCCGCGCAGGCCCCGCACCATGTCGCGCTTGCGTTCGGGCGTCACCCGTCCGAACGCCGAGCCCTCCTCCACCTCGCGGGCCAGCTCGCCCCCGTCCTCGGACAGCGCACGCGCGTCCACCGGCCGCTCCGCACCCGACAGGCCCAGCTCCCGGCCCACCGCGCCCACCGACGCGGCGTGGTCGCCGGAGATGACCTTGACGTCCACGCCCTGATCACCGAAGTAGTCCAGGGTCGGACCGGCGTCCTCGCGCACCCTCTGGTCCAGTACCACCAGCGCCACCGGCGCCACCGTGCCGGGGGCCTCCTCGGCGTCCACCCGCGCCGAGGCCCGGGCCAGCAGCAGGACCCGGTGGCCCTGTGCGCCCAGCCTGGCCGCCTCGGCCGCCGCCGGATCCCCGGACGGGACCAGCACGTCGGCCGCGCCCAGCGCCCAGTGCTCCTCGACCCCGGAGGCCAGGAAGCTCGCCCCGCTCCACTTGCGGGCCGAGGAGAAGGGAGCCAGCGCCGTCACCGGCCAGTCCGGTGCGGAGCGGCCCCCGGCCCCGCACCCGCGCCCGATCGCCGCCATGCTCGGATTGTGGTCGGGGTCGCTGGCCGCCAGCGCCGCCAGCACCCGGGACGGAGGCGGCCCGGCGCCGTACCCGCCCAGGTCGCGGACCTCCGTCAGCCTCATGCCCGCCTCGGTCAGCGTGCCCGTCTTGTCGGTGCACACCACGTCCACGCGGGCCAGGCCCTCGATCGCGGGCAGCTCCTGCACCAGGCACCTGTGCCGTCCCAGCCGGATCACCCCGACCGCGAACGCGATGCTGGTGAGCAGGATCAGGCCCTCGGGGATCATGGACACCAGCGCCGCCACCATGCCGCGCAGCGCGTCCGCCAGCGGGCCGGAGATCTGCCCGCCCGCCGTCGGCTCCTCCAGGGTCACGTGCCCGCCCATGAACAGCTGGCTGTAGACCAGCAGGGCGCCGATCGGGAACAGCGCGAAGGTGATCCACGTCAGGATCCGGTTGATCCCCGAACGCAGCTCCGAGCGCACCAGGGAGAAGCGGCTCGCCTCCTCCGCGAGCCGTGCCGCGTAGGCGTGCCGCCCCACCTTGGTGGCCCGGAACCGGCCCGTACCCGCCACCACGAAACTGCCCGACATCACCGTGTCGCCGGGCTGCTTGACCACCGGGTCGGCCTCGCCGGTCAGCAGTGACTCGTCGACCTCCAGCCCGCCGACCCAGGTGACGGTGCCGTCGACCACGATCTGGTCTCCCACGCCCACGTCCAGGACCTCGTCCAGGACGATCTCCTGGGCGGTCACGCGCGTGGTGGAGCCGTCGCGCACCACCCGCGGGCGGGTGGCGTTGACGATGGCGAGCTTGTCCAGGGTGCGCTTGGCGCGCAGCTCCTGGACGATGCCGATGAGCGTGTTGATGAGGATGACCATCGCGAACAGCCCGTCCTGCACGGGGCCGATCACGGCGATGATGGAGAACAGCACCGCGATCATCGCGTTGATCCGGGTGAACACGTTGCCGCGGATGATCTGGGCGACCGTGCGGCTGGCACGTACCGGGACGTCGTTGGTCCGGCCGGCGGCGACGCGCTCGGCGACCTCCCCCCGGGTCAGGCCGGGCTCGTTCGGGGGACCCTGCGGTCCGGGCCGTTCCGCGGGGGCCTCCGCCGCGGCGGACCGGCCCGAGGACCCGGTGGAGCCGTTGCCCGGCAGCGGGCCGGTGACGGACGGGGAGACCCCCTGAGCCCTGTCCGCGGTGCTGTCCGCACCGTCCTCGGGCCGGTCGGGTTGTTCGGGCACGCACACTCCTGGGTGGTACGGGAAAACGGGACGGGGTCCTGTCGGGGCACGTCGGACAGGTCCGCCCCGGACGCTTCAAGGGTAGGGAGACACACAGACTAGAAGACTCCGGGCCCGCGCACAGGTACACCCGCCCCCGGGTCGGTGCGGTGTTCGCACCACACGGGGTCGGGCGGGGCCCGCACCCTCTCGCCCGCGGGGCGCATGGCGTCGTAGAGTCCGAGTACCGTTGCGTTCGTTTCCGTTCGTCTTCCGGCCGTCCCGCCGAAAGCCACAGCAAAGGTCGTCATGTGCACTGTCATCGTCGGCTTCGATCCCGGCGCGGACACGCCCCTGGTCATCGCCGCGTTCAGGGACGAGATCTCCTCCCGCCCCTGGGACCGGCCCGCGCACCACTGGCCCGACCAGCCCGAACTGGTCGGCGGCCGTGACCGTCTGGCCGGGGGCACCTGGCTGGCCGTCGACCCCGTCCACGCTCGTGCGGCCGCCCTGCTCAACGGGTGGCCCTGGGACGGGCGCATGCCCTGGGAGGGCACCTACCCGGCCAGCCGGGGCGACCTGCCCCTGCGGGCCCTCGCCCACGCGGTCCGGGACCCGGAACGGGATCCGCTGCGCGGGGAGGACCCCACCCTGTACGCGCCCTTCCACCTGCTGGACACCGACGCCCACCGGGCCAACCTGCACAGTTGGGACGGGCGCTGCCTGGACACCCGGACGCTGCCGGTCGGGGTGAGCATCGTGGTCAACACCGGACTGGACCCGGACGACCCGCGCGTCGTTCGGCACACGCCCGGCTTCGCGCGTACCCGGCCCGACCCGGCCGACCTCGCCCGCGCCGATGGCGTCGAGGACGTGTGGGGGGAGTGGCCGCGCCTGATCGCCGAGGCGGCCGACTCCCCGCCCCGTTCGGCGGGTACCGACGAGTCCGGCGACCCGACCGGCCTGATGGCCCGCGCCGACCTGGGTGACGGGAGGGTGTGGGCCACCGGGTCGGTGACCCTGTTGGCCCTGGACCGCGAGACCGTGCGCTACGCCTTCACCGACGCCCCGGCCGACCCCGGGGCGTGGCGGATGATCGACCTGTCGCCGCCCCTGGCCTGAGGCGATCGTCCTGGGAGCGCGCGGCGCCGCCCGCCGGGAGGACCCGGCGGGCGGCGCTCAGGGGGGACTCACGGGAGGGCGTGAGGGTCAGCCGGGCAGATCCCAACGCTGGACGGCGCTGCCGTCGCAGTCGGCGATCTCCATGCGGGTGCCGTCGTTCTGCGCTCTTCCCTGCGGCTGCAGGCAGCGGCTCGACTGCGGGTTGCGCAGGGCCTGGGTTCCGCCGTCATGGGTCCACTGCTGGGCGCCGGTCCCGTTGCAGTCCCACAGCTGTACCGGGGTGCCCGCGGCGGTTCCACCGCCGGCCACGTCCAGGCACTTGCCGAACGCCCGGAGCGTGCCGTCGGCGCCGGCGGTCCACTCCTGGGCCTGGCTGCCGTTGCAGTGCGCCAGCTGGACGGGGGTCCCGTTGCCCGTCTGAGCCCCGGCCACGTCGAGGCAGACGCCGTTGGAGGCGGTGACCGTGCCGGTGCCCCCGCCGGTACCGCCGTCGCCCTGCGAGTACACCCGGACGTAGTCGACGATCATTTGTTGGGGGAACTGGGTGGTGGCGTCGGGGTAGCCGGGCCATTCGCCGCCGACGGCGACGTTGAGGATCATGAAGAAGGACTGGTCGTAGACCCAGTTGCCGCCT
>NZ_VWVU01000017.1 GCF_008638365.1 Nocardiopsis quinghaiensis
TGGATCTGGACCCGCTCATCTCGATTCAGTCGCTTCCCTGCCACAACCCTCTCCCCTGACCAGGAACGTTGCAACAAACACTAGAAACCACCCCGTCGAGCACGCCGGTACGGGCAAGATCATCGGGGAGGGGTCATTCGCGCTCTAGGGCCAGGGCGTCGTCCACTCCCGTCTCGTAGTCGCCCAGGAACGTCGGATCCGGCCGCAGCACCACCGTGCCCAGCGCCGCCACCGCCGCCGGGACCTCCCGGAACCACCCGTACACGGTGGCGAAGGTGCGCTCCCGCAGGCTGGAGTCGGCCACGCCCACCGCGTCGATCCCCGCCGCCCGGCACAACCGCACCGCCCGGGGCAGGTGGAAGTCCTGGGTGACCACCGTGGCCTCCTCCACCCCGAACACCTCGTGGGCCCGCACGCACGAGTCCCAGGTGGAGAACCCGGCGTAGTCGCCGACGATCCGCTCCCGCGGAACCCCGGCCGCCACCAGGTAGGCGCTCATCGTGTCGGTCTCGTTGTAGTGCTCGACGCTGTTGTCCCCGGTCACCAGAACGGCGTCCGCCTTCCCGGCGAAGTACAGTCCCGCCGCGGTGTCCAGGCGCCGTGCCAGCAGCAGGCTCGGTTGGCCGTCGGGTCGCACCCCCGCGCCCAGCACCAGTGCCACCGGGCGCTCGGGCACGCTCTCGGCGGTGTGGCGGTGGTCGGAGGTGGAGGAGAGCACCCACAGGAACGGCGCGCACCCCGCCACCATCGCGAACACGGCCAGCAGGGCGAGGCGCCGCGGTCGAGGTCGGCGCCGACGCTTGCCGGAGCCGCTGGAGCCGCTGGAGCCGCTGGAGCCGCTGGAGCCGCTGGAACCGCCGGAGCCGCCGGGATCGTCGGGGTCGCTGGAACCGTCGTCGGGAACGGAGGGCCGGGGGCCGTCGGAGTCTGAGGTCGTCACGCCAGGGAAGACGCCCGGACCCGCTCCGGAGTTCCGGCACGGCACAGGGGAGGTGCCGGAACCCTCCGTCCACCGCCGGCCCGGAGACCGGAAACCGGCTGTTCTCCCGGCGCACGACGCGGCTAGAGTCGCCGCATGTCCTTCCAGCCACAGCACGACGACCTGCCCGCACGGCTCAGGGCCCTCGCCGACCTCATGCCGGGGAACATGCGCGACGGCTCCGGCATGCACGAGTACGACGGGAAGGTCGCCGACATGTCACCGGACGGAGTCCGGGACGCACTGTCCCGCCTCGGCGGCGAACCCCTCGACGACCCGCACGACGAGGCCCACCTGGCCGCCTTCGAGAGCGCGCTCCGCTACGAGCTGGGCGAACTCCTGCTCCACCGCGTCAACCCCCTCTACCACCTGGGCGAACTCGACCTCTCCGGTTACGACCGCGGGTACGCCCCGAGGGTCGACCGAGACGCCGCGCGCACCGCCCACCTGGTCGAGTGGCCGCGTGTGGCCGACAACGCGATCGCGGCCCTGGACCGCGTGCCCGCGCCCGTCGCCGAGGCACTCCTCGGCGCCGTCCGGGGAGTCGCCGACGGACTCCCCGACGACCTGTCCGCCGACGTCCGCGAGGCCGCCCTCGCCGCGCACGCACGGCTGGTCGCCCACATCGAGCGGGCGGCGGAGGAGGGGCCCGAGAGCGCCGGGCTCGGCGCCGAGGCGCTCGGCCGCCTGATGGGCAGCGGTGAGGCCGTCGAGGTGGACCTCGAAGACCTGGCCGCACGCGCCGACGCCGAACGCGACCGTCTGCGGGCACGCCTCGCCGAGGCGGCCGGACGCCTCGCCCCCGGCCGCGACACCATGGAGTTCGTCCGCGAGCTCACCCGTCAGCACCCCGGCGCCGACGGCGTTCTGGACGCCGCCCGCCGCTGGACGGAGCTGGCACTGGAGTTCACCGCCGAGCGTGACCTCGCACCCCACAGCGACGGCGAGTGCCGTGTGGACGTCTCCCCGCCCTCCCAGCGCTGGGCCACCGCGATGATGGCGTGGTCCGGCCCGTGGGAGGCCGACACGCCCTCGTTCTACTTCATCACCCCGCCCGACGCCTCCTGGACCAAGGAGGAGGCCGACGAGTGGCTGGAGATGTTCAGCCACACCACCCTGCCCGCCGTGAGCGTGCACGAGGTCGCCCCGGGCCACTTCTCCCACGGCCGCGCCCTGCGCCGGGCACCCGGACCGGTGCGCCGCGCCCTGCACTCCATGACCTTCGCCGAGGGCTGGGCGCACTACGTGGAGGAGATGTGCGCTGAGGAGGGCTTCGGCGCCTACGCCGCCGAACGCCTGGGCGACGCCGCATGGACCGCCGACCACTACGAGGCCGGCGTGTGGGTGGAGGCGCTCATCCGGGTCACCCGCCTGTCCGTGGCGATCGGTGTGCACAGCGGCACCATGACAGTGGAGGAGGCGGCCGCCCGCTTCGCCGAGGACACGCCGCTGCAGGGGCCCGCGGCCCTGTTCGAGGCGCGCCGCGCCACCTTCGACCCCACCTACGGCCGCTACACCTGGGGAAAGCTGGAGATCCTGCGGCTGAGGGAACAGGCACGTGAGCGCTGGGGCGACGGGTTCACCCTCGCCCGCTTCCACCGGGCGCTGCTCGGCCTGGGCTCCCCGCCGCTCGGCCTCATCGACGCCGTGCTCGACCACGGCTGACCCGGCGGCCCGGGCCGGTGGACCGCCCCCTCCGGCCCGGGCGGCCGCCGGACGGCCCCGCTTCCTCCCGGAGGCGGGGCCCCAGCGCCCGGCCTACTCCGGGGCGGCCGGGCCCGCCGCACCCAGACGGGCGAGCGCGGCGCGTACCCGGCCCCGCGCCGCGCCCAGCGCACGCGAGGCCGAAGCAGCGTCCACGTCGGCCAGCAGCGACACCAGCGCCACCCGGGTGTCGCCCCCCGCAGCGTTCAGCGCCTTCGCGCACACCGCCTCGTCCATCCCCGTGGCCTGCGTCAGGATGGTCACCACCCGGCCGCGCAGCTTGCCGTTGGTGGCGTCCACCCCCACCATCAGATTCGAGTACGTGCGCCCCATCCGCACCATCACCGCGGTGGAGAACGCGTTCAGCGCCAGCTTCTGCGCGGTGCCCGCCTTCATCCGGGTGGACCCGGCGATCACCTCAGCGCCCGTGGACATGCCCACGTGAACGTCCACGCTCCCCGCCAGCGGCGCCCGCGGGTTCGCGCTGATCAGCACCGTCGACGCCGAGCGCTCCCGCGCGGCCTCCAGGGCGCCTCCCACGTACGGGGTCCGGCCGCTGGCGGCCAGCCCCACCACCAGTGAGCCCGGAGCGATCCCGGCCGCGTCGGCGCGCCCCGTCTCCCAGTCGTCCTCGATCCCCTCCACGGCCCGCGCCAGCGCCTCCCCGCCGCCCGCGTGGTGGGACACCACCCAGTCGGCGGGCACGCCGTAGGTCGGCGGCAGCTCGGCGGCGTCCTGGGCGGCGATCCGCCCCGACGTGCCCGCGCCGAAGTAGTGAATGCCCGCACCGGCCTCCAGGGCGGCCACCCCCAGCTCCACGGCCCGCGCCAGCTCCGGCAGGACCGCGCCCACCGCGGCGGGGACCGTGACGTCCTCGGCGTTGATCTGACGCAGTACGTCCAGTGCCGGAAGCAGGTCGATGTCGTGGGTACCGGAGTTGCGGGCCTCGGTGGGCGCGCGCACGATCACGGCCCCGTCGTCCTCCGTCCGTCCGGAGGAGGACGGGGCCCCGTCCTCCCGCGGGGTGTTTCCGCCGTTCGGCGGGGCGTCTCTCCCGCTGTCGTGCACAGCGCTCTCCTGTTCGATCCGCACCCGTGCCGTTCCTTTCCGCCGGTCCGTCGGACGAGCCCGAACGCGTCCGGTCCCGCCGTCGGACGGATCCGGACGGCGGGACCGACGCGTACGGGGTCAGCCGTCGTCTCCGTCCGTGCTCCTGCCACCGGAGCCCTCGCCCCTGCGGCGCCTGCGGTCGTCGCTGATCCGCAGCCCCCGCACCGCCTCGAAGGTGGTCTCCAACGCGGTGCGGCTGTCGGTGTAGCGGCTCTGCGCCAAGCCCACGAACAGGCAGTCCACCACGGTCAGCTGTGCCAGCCTGCTCGCCGTGGCCCCCGAACGGAACGTGGTCTCGCGCGCCGCGGTGGTCAGCACGTGGTCGGCGAACCCGATCGACGAGCGGGGGAAGTTCGTGATGGCGACGGTCCGCGCGCCGCGCCGTCCCGCCTCGGTCAGCGCCTGCACGGTGTCTATGGTCGTGCCGCTGTGGGAGATGCCGACGGCCACGTCGCGCTCGTCCAGCAGCGCCGCGCTGGTGAGCATCACGTGCGCGTCCGACCACGCGAACGAGGTCAACCCGATCCGGTGCAGCTTCTGCTGCAGGTCGGCGCCGACGAACGCGCTCGCGCCCACCCCGTACACGTCGATGCGCCGGGCACCCGCCATCGTGTCGATGACCGTGCGCAGCACCTCCACGTCCAGGGAGGCGCCGGTCTCCTCCACCGCGCGCGCGTCGGTGTAGGCGATCTTCTGGACCACCGTGACGAGGGTGTCGTCGGGGTTGATGTCGCTGGACAGCTCTGGCGAACCGGAGCGTGCGCCGCGCGCCTGACCGGCCTCGGTGGCCAGCGCCAGGCGCAGCTCCCGGTAACCGCTGAAGTCGATGGTGCGGCAGAACCGGATCACCGTGGCCTCGGAGGTGGCGCAGTCCTTGGCGAGCTGGGTGATGGAGGAGGCGGCGGCACGCTCGGGATCGTCGATGACGTGCTGGGCGACCCGCCGCTCGGCGGGTGCGAGGGAGGGCAGGAGCGACCGTATGCGCAGGACGGTCGTGGGAACGGGCGGCGCGGAGACATCCTGCTTGGTCTCCGGCCGGCCGTCCGCAGCCTTCGGAATTTCCGCCATGGAGGAAAGTTTCTTTCGGTCGTGGTGCAGAGTCAACGAGGTGGTGGGAAAAATCGGGAGAATCCAGGATTCCAAGGGACGGCCGCAGCGGCAAGTACCTAAGCCCGATTGCGCTACCCCAGCTCAGACGGCACCCTGGCACCAGGGGGCGCCGCGGTTCACCCGCATCACACACGCCCGCCTCGCAGGGGGGATGGTGCCGTGCCGCTGAGCGACCCGGCAGGGCGGCGCGACGCGGCCGCCGGGGCCGGACACGCCGCCCCCGGGCTCCGTGTCGGACTGCTCGGACAGTTCGGCGTCGAGATGGACGGCGTCCCGCTGCGCCTGCGCGGGGGCAAGCGCCGCGCCATGCTCGCCGCCCTGCTGCTCAGCGCCGGACGTACCGTCACCACCGCCCACCTCATCGAACGCGTCTGGGGGACCCCGCCCTCCCCGTCCGCGCGCAGCGCCCTGCAGGTCCACGTGGTCCGCGCCCGCGCCATCCTGGACCACCACTGCGGCACCCCGCTGATCAGAGGCGGGGACGGCGGCTACCGGATCGACCTCGCCGAGGAGCAGTCCGACCTGCTGCGCTTTCGCTCCCTGGTGCGCAGCGCCGCCGACGCCGCCTCCCGTGGGGACACGGCCGCCCGTGCCGAGCTGTTCGTCCGCGCTCTGGGACTGTGGCGGGGACCGGTCCTGGCCGACGTCGCCAGCCCCGTCCTGCACGAGCGCGACGTCGCGCCCCTGAACGGGGAGCTCCTCCGTGCCGCCGAGGAGGGGTTCGGCGCCGCCCTGGCCCACGGCGACCACGAGCGGGTGGCCGACCGGATCGGCCCCATCGCCACCGACCACCCCGAGCGCGAACCCCTCGTCCGCGTCCAGATGGTCGCCCTCTACCGGGCCGGCCGCCCCAGCGAAGCGCTGCGCGTGTACGCCCGCACCCGCGACGTCCTGGCCGAGCGCCTCGGGGCGGATCCGGGGCGCGAGCTCCAGGAGACCTTCCACGGCGTCCTGCGCGGAGACCTCGACCGCGCCCGTGTCCCGCACCAGCGCGCCCCGGCCGAACTGCCCGCCGCGCCCGCCGCCCTGGTGGGACGCGAGGAGGCCGTGGCCGAGCTGGACCGGCTGGTCGACCCTCGGGGCGCCGCCCCCGGCAGTGTCCTGGTGCGCGGTCCCGCCGGTGCGGGCGCCAGCGCCCTCGCCCTGAGCTGGGCGCACGCGGTCGCCCCGTACTTTCCCGACGGACAGCTCTACGTCGACCTGCGCGGCGGCGACGGCACCCCGCGCGATCCCGTCGAGGTGCTGCGCCGCCTGGTGCGCTCCCTGTCCTCCCGCGCACACGACGTCCCCGCCATGGACGCCGAGGAGGCGGCCGCGCGGGTCCGCACGCTCCTGGCGCACCGGCGCGTCCTGCTGGTCCTGGACAACGCGGCCTCCTCCTTCCAGGTGCGCCCCCTGCTGCCCGGCGGGACCGGCTGCGCGGCGGTGGTCACCAGCCGGTACTGGCTGACCGACCTGCTGGTACGCGACGGCCTGCGGGCCGTACCGGTGGGGCCGCTGCCCCCGGACGCCGCGGTGGAGCTGCTGCGCGCGCACGCGGGCCCGGGCCGCTGCGCGGAACCGGTGCTCCGCCGCATCGCCCACCAGGCAGGACTCCTGCCCCTGCCGCTGCGGATGGCGGCGGTCTGGCTCGACACCCACCCGCGCCGGTCCGCGACCGACCTGGTGCGGCTCCTGGAGGGGGTGGACCCGGCACGTGGAGGCGCTCCCACGGCTCGTATGGCCGCCGTGCTGCGTGCCGGGCCCGAGGAGGGCCGACACGGCCGCGGGGAAGTACCGGCCGTATCCCGTCCTCCTGGCACGAGTGTCGGCCAGGGGTCTTACGTTCGGCTTTCACCCGGATGAGGAGCGGTGACATGCCCGAGCGCCCCCGCGCGCGGGACCGGGACGAGGGGCGGGCGGTGTGAGCGAGAGGATGGCCTGCCCCGATCGCCCCCGCGCGCGAGGGACGAGGGATACGGCTCCCTCTGACGCGGATGCCCGCGCATTCTCACTACAAGGTCATGAAATCGGTCGGATCTACCTACGGGGGTGCTCATCACCCACAGGAGTCGCTAGTGTCAACCCCATGACACAGAACAACGATCCCAACATGGACCCGGCGGGCAACACCCAGCACTTCCGCCGCTTCGTCGACGAGAACCCGGAGCCCGAGGAGCCCGCGCGCCGCCCGATCCTGCCGATCCTGCTCGCGGCCGTCGGCGTGGTCCTGGTCATCGCCGTGATCGTCGCGCTGTTCCTGGCCTTCGCCTAGGCCTCCTCCCAGGGAGGTCCTCTCCCGGAAGGAGAACGCGCGGCATGGGACCGGCTTCCCGGCCGGCCCGAAGCGGTTCGCGGCTACCTCGTGGTCCTGCTAGAGTTAACGACGTCGCCAGGTACGGCCCACGGGGCCGACACCGGCGAGCGGCGGGCGCCATTAGCTCAGTTGGTTAGAGCAGCTGACTCTTAATCAGCGGGTCCGGGGTTCGAGTCCCTGATGGCGCACAGCGGGAAGGCCCCGGGAGAGGACATCCTCCTCTCCCGGGGCCTTCTTCGTGTCCGCCCCGCCGCGAGCCCCCGGTGGTGCGGGGGCGTCCCCGGTGGCGTGCCCCACATCGGGTGCTTCGCGGCATCGGTGGCTCCACGGTTCGGGTAGAGTGACACCGTTGCCGCCGGCGAGCAGCCGTGCGGTGAACGACAGGCGTCATTAGCTCAGTTGGTCAGAGCAGCTGACTCTTAATCAGCGGGTCCGGGGTTCGAGTCCCTGATGACGCACACGAGGCGAAGGCCCCGGTCGATCGGACCGGGGCCTTCGTGCTGTCCGGACGTATTCCGCTGGAAATCTCCTCCGAGTCCTTTGTCCCACCCCGTTACCCAGCGCATTTCGGCGGGAGCATTCTGTTTCCTTTTCGGAGGGGGAGGAACGGGGTCCCGCGCATGCGGGGCGGTTGCCCTCCGTGACGTCCGGAAGGGAGGTGTGCCGCGGCGCGTAAAGTGTCGTAGCCGTGTGGTGTGCTGATTCGCGCCACGGAGGCGGGGCCCGAGCGGGTCCTGGCACGGTGAGTGACTGCGGCGTCGCATTTCGCATTCCGTGAATGAGATTGACATAAACCCCCGAATGGTGAACCGTTACCTTTCCGCCACCCCCACCTCATGCAGGTGGCAATCCCCATGCATAACTTCCGGAGTATTCTCATGTCTTCTGTCTCCCCCGTCCTGCGCACCGTCGGTGTGTCGGTGCTCGCCGCCGGTGCCGCGTTCTCCCTCAGCGGCTGCGGTGTCCTCCTGTCCGCTCTCGGCGGCGGCAACGTGATGGAACTCAACGTCGGCGAATGCTTCAGCGAGGCCGAGATGAACGCCGCGCTCGGGAGTGAGGAGGAGGTCAGTGACGTCCCGCTGATCGACTGCGCCGAGGAGCACGACTCCGAGTTCTTCTTCTCCCACGAGATGACGGGGGACGAGTTCCCGGGCGCTGCCGCGATCAGCACCGAGGCGGAGGAGGTCTGCTACGGGGACAACTTCACCGACTTCGTCGGGGTCTCCTATGAGGAGTCGGAGATCTTCGCCGCCTACCTCGCCCCGACCTCGCAGACCTGGGACCAGCTGAACGACCGCGAGATCCTCTGCTACGTCACCACCGTCGCGTCCGGCGAGACCGGCGAGCCGGTCACCGGCACCCTGGAGGGCGCGAACCGCTGACCGCGGGTCGTCCGGCCCGGCGAAAGGCCCTGCCCCGCCTCGGTTCTCCCTGTTCCCCCGCACCCCACACCTGCGGCGACGCATGACGCGTCGTGCCCGGGACGCACGGGAGGACCTGATTCGTCCGGGCCCCGGGTGAAACCTTCTCCGTGCCCCGTGCATCTGGAACAGGTGTCGCCGACGTTGTCCCCCGAGTCGGCCTGAGTACCCCAGCGATCCAGTGGAGTCCCCATGTTGTCCGAAACGCGTCGTCCGCTGCGTGCCCCGTGCATCTGGAACAGGTGTCGCCGACGTTGTCCCCCGAGTCGGCCTGAGTACCCCAGCGATCCAGTGGAGTCCCCATGTTGTCCGAAACGCGTCGTCCGCTGATCGGCCGTGTCGCCCCCGGAGCCCTGGCCGTCGGCGCTGCCCTGGCACTCACGGCGTGTGGTCCCCTGCCCCTGCTGCCCCCCGCCTTCACCGACGCCGGGGAGACGGTCTCGCCGGAGCCCGTGGACACCGGGACGCCGACCGAGCCCGTGGAGACCGAGCCCGTCGAGCCCGTGGAGACCGAGCCCGCCGAGCCCGTCGGCCCCGAGGACACCGACGTCTTCTCGTTCTTCGTCGGCGACTGCGTCAACGAGATCACCGCCGAGGGCGAGTTCTCGGAGGCGCCCAAGATCGACTGCTCCGAGCCGCACGACCAGGAGGTCTACCACTCGGAGGACCTCCGGGAGAGCGGTGCCTACCCGGGCCTCGACCAGGTCTCCGCGATGGCCGATGACGTGTGCCACGCCGCGTTCGAGGGCTTCGTCGGTACCGCCCCTGAGGGCTCCGGCCTCGGTTTCACCCCCTGGTTCCCCACCGAGGAGGGCTGGACCGGCTACGACGACCGAGAGGTCCTCTGCCTGGTCTTCGACCCGGCCGGCCAGACCACCGGCACGCTGGCCGGTTCCGCGCTCTAGACTCCCTCCCACGGGCGGCGGCCCGCACCACCGGAAGCCGGTCGGTGCGGGCCGCCGTTGTCCGCGGGGCTCAGATCCCCAGACCGCTCGGACCGGTCGTGTTCCTCAGGCGCACGAGCTCCTCGGCGTCCAACTCCGGTTCGGTCTCCGTCAGGACCTCCGGAGTCACCTCCGCCGGGGGGCGCCCCTGGCAGGTGAGGTCCTCGGGACCCTTCCCGTCCACCAGGTAGGCGTCCACCGCTTCGGTCACGCAGTCCAGGCCCTCGGGGACGTAGAAGCCGTGGCCACCGGAACCGGCGACGGTGAGCAGGGCACTGTCCAACCGCTCGGCCATGGCCACACCGCCCTCGTAGTAGGTGTTGGCGTCGAACTCACCGGCGATGACCAGGGCCTCGGAGTAGCCGTCGCGCTCCAGCTCGACCGGGGGCTCGGGCCGGTCGAGGGTGCTGAAGGTGCACGGCTGGGGAACGGCCCAGTAGGCGCCGCTGCCGTACGGGTGCTCCTCCCGGTACTCCCGCGCGTCCGCGTGGTACTGGCTGACGCGGGTGGGCCACTCCGCCTCGCACAGCACCGCCGTCTGGAGGCCGACGGTGGAGATTTCGCGCTCGACGGGAGCGAAGAGGCTGATGGACGCGAACCCCTCGGGTACGGGCTGGTCGTTGACGAAGAAACCCAGGTAGGTGGCGAGGAAGTTCCAGGAGGCCTGGAAGCGGGAGTGGTAGCCCACCTCCATGTCGAACATGTGGTTGTCGTAGAGCTCCACTGCGGGATGACTCCGACTCGGCTCCTCACGCAGCCGCTCGGAGGTCGCGTCGATGGTCGCGTACACCTCCTCCTGGGTCGCCCCGAAGCCGAAGGTGTCGTCGTGCTCCGCGAGCCACGCGGTGTACCGGTCCATGTTGGCGCTGTAGGCGGGCGCCTGTTCCAGGAAGGCGTCGCGCCAGATGCCGTCGGGGGACACCGCCGAGTCCAGGACGCTGCGGTCCAGCCGCTCGGGGAACAGGCTGCCGTAGACCGCGCCCAGGTAGGTGCCGTAGGAGTAGCCCAGGTAGTTGGTCTGCTCCTCGCCCAGCGCGGCCCGGATGACGTCCATGTCCCGGGCGGTGTCGGCGGTGGTCATGTGCGTGAGCAGGTCACCGTACTCCTGCTCGCAGGAGCGCTGGTAGTTGATCGCGGCCCGGGTGGCCCCGGAGATCTCCTCGTCGTTCGGGCGCGGGTACAGGGGCGGGGGCAGGGTGTCGCAGACGATCCGGGGTGAGGAGCCGCCGGTGCCGCGCGGGTCCATGCCGATGACGTCGTACACCTCGGAGGCCCGCGAACCGCCGAGGAACCCGGTGCCCGTCTGCGGGTCCAGCGGGAGGGGCATGTAGCGCCCGTGCCCGCCCGGTCCCCCGGGGTTGGTGAGCAGGATGCCGCGCCGCCGGTCGGGGTCGCTCGCCCTCGCACGGCTGATGGCCACGGTGACGCGCTCACCGCCGGGGTCGGAGTAGTCGAGCGGGACCTCGACGCCGGCGCACTCCAGGCCCTGGAGCGCCTCCTCCGTACAGGGCGCCCACGCGAGTTCCTGTTCGTGGAACCCGGCGAGGGCGGATTCGTCGGCGGGGGAGTCCGGGGGGTCGGCGGCGGCCGGGGAGGCCGCCGCGAGGGATACGGCCAGGGCTGTCACGAGGACACCCGAAGCCATGGGGATCACGCGTGCTGTGCGCACGTGGGTCGCCTCCGCGATCTCGGCCCGTTCGGGGAACGGGGACGTGTGCATCGGAGCAGCAAACGTACGAATCACCCGTGCGAGCACAACACCAACAAAAGTCATGTATGTGCGGAGGTGGCCGGATGCGGCCAAGCACTGGCAGCTTTATGTGATGGTTTATCGATTTTTGTTCTTTTTGTGATGCCGATCCTGTCGCGCGCAGGATGCCGTTTGGTCACGGGGGTGGCGTGGGCCACAGAAGGCGGGCTACCGTGCTCTTCTATTAGGAAACTTTACTAATAGAAACGTGGTTCCCCCAGCCGTACCTCCCGAAGGAGCCCCGTGGCCACCGAAATCGCGGCCTCCCCGCCACCGCCGGAAGCCGGGAACGCCCCGTCGGCCCGCGCCGACGCCCGCGAGCCCCTACCGCTGCGGATCTGGCGACACCACGCGCTCGTCAAGGTCCGCAAGGCCGTCGTCGTGGTGTTCGTCGTCGCCAACGTGACCTTCTTCCTCGGCCGCGCCATGCCGGGCGACCCGATCGACGTGATGGCCGGGCGCCTCACCCAGGGCGGCATGACGATCGAGGAGGCCCGCGCCATCGCGGCGAGCTCGTTGGCCTACGATCCCGACGCCCCCCTGTACCAGCAGTGGTGGGACTTCCTCGTCGGCCTGGCCACCCTCGACATGGGCATGACCATCAACCGGCCGGGCCAGAGCGTCATGGAGGCCATCGGCGCCTACCTGCCCTGGACGCTGTTCAGCATCGGCGTCGGCACCGTCATCGCCATCTCCCTCGGGCTGGCCCTGGGCATGGTGATGGCCTACCGGCGCAACCGCTTCCTGGACCACGTGTTCAGCGTCCTCGCCTCGGTCCTGGGGGCCGTCCCCAACTACCTCATCGCGATGGTCCTGGTCGTGGGCGGCGGCATGTACCTGGAGTGGTTCAACCCCATCGACCTGCGCGGCACGATCAGTCCGGGTGTCGCCCCCGGCCCCACGGCGGAGTTCGTCGGCGACGCCCTCTACCACGCGGCCCTGCCGATCCTCACCTACGTGCTCGCCATCATCGGCACGTGGATGCTCATCATGAAGGCCTCCACCACCGAGGTGCTCAGCGAGGACTACGTCACCGTCGCGTACGCCCGGGGCCTGCACGACCGCCGCATCGCCCTCTCCTACGTCGGACGCAACGCGGTCCTGCCCCTGGTCGCCCAGATCGCGATCTCCTTCGGCACCCTCGTCGGCGGCGCGATCTTCGTCGAGCAGGTCCTGGTCTACAAGGGCGTCGGCGGCCTGCTCCTGGACGCGGTCAACTACCGCGACTACCCGCTCCTGCAGGGACTGCTCGTCATCATCACCTCGTGCGTGGTGATCGCCAACCTCGCCGCCGACCTGCTCTACAGCCGCCTCGACCCGCGCATCCGGAACTAGGGCGTGTCCGGCGGACACGCCCCGGGGCCCACTCCGCGGACACCGGACCCGCCGGGTGACGCTCGCGGAACAGACCCCGAGGAGCCCCTCACATGACAGCCACCACCACCGCCCCCGCAGCCGGGGTCTGGGGAGCCATCTGGCAGGGCGTCACCCGCAGCACGAGCGGGTTCGTCGGCCTGTGCCTCGTCCTCAGCGTCCTGGCCTTCTCCTTCGTCGGACCGTTCCTCGTCGATTCCCACAACCCCACGGACGTCACCAGCATCTGGGGTCCGATCAGCGCCGAGCACTGGCTCGGGACCAACCACGAGGGCAAGGACACCTTCGTCCAGCTCGTGCTGGGCGGACGCGAGCCCATCTGGGTCGGCTTCGTCGCCGCCCTGATCACCGTGGCCATCGCCGTCGTCCTCGGCGGCGTCGCCGGGTACGTCCGCGGGCGCGTCGACCACTTCCTGCTCCAGGTCACCGACATCACGATGACCATCCCCTTCATCGTGCTGATGCTGGTCATCGCGTCGTTCTACCGCACCGCCTCACCGCTGACGGTCTCGCTCATCATCGGCCTGGTCACCTGGCCCTACCTCATGCGCTCCATCCGCGCCCAGGTGCTCACCCTCAAGGAACGCGAGTTCGTCGAGGCCGCCCGCATCCAGGACCTGGGCACCGCGCGCATCCTCTTCGTCGAGGTGCTGCCCAACATGGCGGGCTACGTCTTCATCAACTTCATCATCGCCGTCACCAACGCGATCTACGCGGTGGTCGGCATGTACCTGCTCGGACTGCTGCCCAGCACCGCCGACAACTGGGGCCTGATGATCCAGCAGGCCTGGGACAACAACGCCTTCCTGCTGCCCCGGGCCGCGCCCTTCCTCATCGCCCCGATGGTGATGATCATGCTCTTCCAGATCGGCCTGGTCACCATGACCCGGTCCCTGGAGCAGGCCCTCAACCCACGACTCCGGGACAGGTGAGCCACGTGACCGACCATCCCGCCGCCCCACCCGCCGAGAGGGCGCTGCTCTCCGTACGCGGTGTCGACGTCGGCTACCGCACCGGCCGCAGGAGCCGGGTCACCGCGGTCCGCGACGTCTCCTTCGACCTCTACCCCGGCCAGTCCATGGCCCTGGTGGGGGAGTCCGGCTGCGGCAAGACCACCCTGGGCCTGGGCCTTCTCCGGCTGCTGCCGCGCAACGGTGTCGTCTCCGCCGGGGAGATCCTCTTCCGCCGCAAGGACGGCCGCCTCGTCGACGTGCGCTCCCTGGCCCGCGAGGAGCTGCGCCGCTTCCGCTGGAGCGAGGCCGCCATGGTCTTCCAGGGCGCCATGAACGCCTTCAACCCCGTGCTCAGGGTGCGCGACCACTTCCTGGACACCTTCCGAGCCCACGCCGGCGGCCGCCGCCCCCGTGCGCAGCTCCTCGAACACTCCGCCGAGCTGCTCCGGATGGTCCGGCTCGACCCCGTCCGGGTACTGGACAGCTTCCCGCACGAGCTCTCCGGCGGCATGCGCCAGCGCACCCTCATCGCGCTCGCCCTGGCCCTGGAACCGCAACTGCTCATCCTGGACGAGCCCACCACGGCGCTGGACATCCTCACCCAGCGCTCCATCGTCGAGCGCCTGGCCGAACTGCGCGAGGAACTGCGCTTCGCGATGGTCTTCATCACCCACGACCTGGGGCTGGCCGCCGAACTCGCCGACCGGGTCGGCACCATGTACGCGGGCCGGATGGTCGAGACCGGCACCACCCGCGACATCTTCCACCGCGCCCGGCACCCCTACACCTCGGCGCTGATCAACTCGGTGCCCCCGGTCACGGGCGACCTGAGGATCCCCGAGTCCCTGCCCGGCGGTCCCCCCGGCATCGGAGCCCTGCCTCCCGGATGCTCCTTCGCGCCGCGCTGCGCGCACGCCGTCGATCGGTGCGCCTCCACCCGGCCCGCACTCGACGTGCTCAGGACCCGCCCCGAGGGCATGAGCCACGCCGCCGCCTGCCTGCGTTCCCACGAACTCTTCGCCGAGGGGGTCACCCGTGATTGACCGGACCGTCCCAGCCGACCAGCAGCCCGCCCCCGGACCCCCCTCCGCTCCCGACCCGGGCACCGGGGACGCCGTGCTCAGCCTCCGGGGCGTGCACCAGGTGTTCCCCACCCCGCGCGGTGACGTGTCCGCCGTCTCCGGGATCGACCTGGACGTGCGCCCCGGACGGGTGCTTTGCCTGGTGGGGGAGTCCGGCTGCGGCAAGACCACCAGCGCCCGCGTGGCCGCGGGGCTGGCCGCCCCCACCCGCGGCTCGGTGTCCTTCCGGAGCGGGGACGTCGCCGCGATGGACGGGAAGGAGCGCGCCCGCTTCCGCCGCTCGGTCCAGTACATCCACCAGGACCCCTACGCCTCCCTCAACCCCGTGCGCACCGTCTACTCGACCGTCTCGGCCGGGCTGCGCCGCCACAAGCTGGTCCGGGACCGCCGCGAGGCCCGGCGCGCCACCGCCGAACTGCTGGAGAGGGTCGACCTCACCCCCGCCGGGGACTACCTCGACAAGTACCCCCACCAGATGTCCGGCGGCCAGCGCCAGCGCGTCGCCATCGCCCGGGCCCTGGCGATGGAACCCGAGGTGATCATCGCCGACGAGTCCACCTCGATGCTGGACGTGTCCATCCGGGTCAGCCTGCTCAACACCCTCGGCGGGCTGCGCGACGAGCTCGGCGTCGGCTTCCTGTTCATCACCCACGACCTGGCCGTGGCCAAGTACTTCGCCTGGGACGGCGAGATCGCCGTCATGTACCTGGGCAGGATCGTCGAGCACGGATCCACTCCGCGCGTGGTCAACGATCCCCGGCACCCCTACACCCGCGCGCTCGTCTCCGCGGTGTGCGAACCCGACCCCGACCTCGCCCGGACCCGCGACCGCGTCAGGCTGCGCGGCGCCGACATCCCCGATCTGACCGACCTGCCGCCCGGGTGCGACTTCCACCCGCGCTGCCCGCTCTACGAACAGGGTGACTGCGACACCGTCCGGCCCCCGCTGGTACCCGGTCACGACCGGCTGCTCGCCTGCCACGTCGTCGGCGGGGGGTGAGGGGTGCTCCTCGTCGTCGGCCGCTTCGGGCTCCTCGCCGGAGCCTTCCTCACCCTGGCCAGCGCCCTCACGACAGTTCTCACTCCCCCCGGCACAGCCGAGTCCGTCATCAGCGCCCTCACCGTCGTGATCGGCCTGGTGGTGTTCTCCCTCGGTCTGCTCGCCGTCCTACTGGAAAGGAAGCGTCAATGACCTCCACCCCCCACCCCCTGATGCGCGGCCTGAGCCGCAGGCGCCTGCTCCGAGCGGTCGGCTTCGGCGCGGCGGGCGCGGCCGGAGCCGGTCTGCTGTCGTCCTGCGCGGGCGGCGACACGGGCTCCGGCGGGGCCCGCCAGTTCACCGGCGTCTTCGACTTCGACCTGGACGCCCAGACGCGCAACGTGGCCGTGGAGGACGGCGCGCTGCTGATGAACTCCGTCTACGCCGACCTCTTCCTGCCCGCCGGCGCGTTCTACAACTGGGAGACCCACGAGTGGGACTACCTGCTCCTGGAGAGCAGCGTCTGGGAGGGCGACGACCTCATCGTGACCCTGCGCCCGGGCCTGAAGTGGAGCGACGGCACCGACCTGACGGCGGAGGACCTGCACCAGAACTACGCCATCCGGGTCCTGGAGGCACCCGCGTGGTCGGTGGGCTTCCCGCAGGTCACCGAGCTGGAGCAGCTGGACGGCCTCAGCGTCCGCGCACGCTTCGACAACCCGTTCCCCGGTATCGAGCTCCAGGTCGTCAAGCACCGCATCTTCTCCAAGTCCACCTACGGGGACTTCGGCGAGCGCGCGATCGCCATGGTGGCCGACGGGGTCCGCCAGGGCGACGACGAGCACACCGTGTTCAACGCCGAGTTCATCGAGTTCAACCCCGAGAACATCATCACCAGCGGCCCCTACAAGTTCGACCGGGCCCAGATGTCCGACGCCCGGATCACGCTGGTGCGTGACGAGACCGGCTACCAGGGCGCGCAGGTCGGCTTCGACGAGGTGGTCGTCCACAAGGGCGACAACCGCCAGGCCTCCCTGCTGGTGCAGCAGGGCGAGGTCGACTACTCGACCCTGGCCACCTCCGCGGCCGACCAGCAGGCCTTCCAGGGCGTGGAGGGGTTCCGCTGGATCGAGCACCCGGGCTACGACGGCTGCGGCCTGATGTTCAACTACGAGGCCAAGCCCGAACTGAGGGACGTGCGGGTGCGCAAGGCGCTCAAGCACATCCTCGACAGCGACCAGATCGGCCAGGTGGCGCGTGGTGAGGCCTACAGCCGGGTCGACTACTACGCCGGGCTGGTCGACCTCCAGGCCGAACAGATCTTCACCGCCGACGAGCTCGCGGAGTTCGAGACCTACGACCAGGACCTGGAACGGGCCGCCGAACTGCTGGAGGAGGCGGGCTGGACCAAGGAGGACGGGATCTGGCACACCTCGGATGGGGAGGAGGCCGGCTACGAGATCATCGGCGTCGCGGGCTGGGGCGACTTCGAGTTGACCGCCACCCAGGTCGAGGAGGCCTGGAACGGCTTCGGCATCAGGACCACCGCCCGCAACGTGCCCGCGGACAACCCGTGGGGTATCTGGGCGGCCGGGGACTTCGAGGTGGCCGTGCGCCACTGGGGCAACCCGGAGATCCCCAGCTACTGGGGCGCCTTCCAGATGAACTACCTCGTGGAGAACGCGGGCACCGACGACTCCCCGGGCCAGTCCTTCGACCTGCGGGTGGAGAGCCCCAGCCAGGGGGAGGTGGACCTGGCCGAGCTCGTCGAGACCGCCAAGACGGCGCGGAGCGAGGAGGAGCAGACCGAGGCCCTGAAGACGATGGCCATCGTCTTCAACGAACTGTTGCCGCGTATCCCGATCTGGACGTACAAGTACCTGGCACCGGCCCTGGAGGGGGCCCGGGTGGAGTCCTTTCCCGAGGAGCACCCCGCCGACCAGAACCAGATCTACATGGACAACCACATCATGCTGGCACTGATCCGGGGCGGCCTGAAGCCGGTCGAGTAGTACGCGGGCGGAAACGGTCGCCGACCAGGGACGTTTCCCCATGTGAGGGGCGGGGCCGCATGGCCTCGCCCCTTCCCTTCTTGTGCGCGCTCTCTCCTTTCGCCGGAACAGCGCCCGTTCATATCGGTGGGGGATGTGGGCAGGTATTCCCTGCCGCATCACGCGGACTGGGGGCGGCCACCGTCCGTTTCGGCGGAAAAGCCTCCCCCCTGGAACTCCCGAATCCGTCCCCGGTGGTGCGGAAACGCCGTGTCTCCCACCGCCCCGGTGGTTTGTCGGTGCGTCCGATTTCGGTCTGGAAAGGCCGGAGAGTGTGTTGGGTTCCCAGCTCAGCGCTGGTTTCGGAACGCATCGGACACGGCGAGGAGCAGGGGTGGCGGGAAACCGGCGGGAGAACCGCGCCCCCTGCTCCCCGCGACGCCTTCTCCCGTGGGGCCGTCCCCGTGCCCGGGGCCCGGTCCGGACGCGTCCCCGTCCACACGGTGGCCGCGGGTACCGACCACGACAACGCCTGGGCGGCCAGGGGCCACCCGGTCGACGTCATCGCCGCGCGCGAGGGGGCCGGGGCCGCCGGGGCCCAGCGGCAGCGCGGAGACGGTGGTCGTCTGCGGAGCGCCCCCGGATTTCCGGGCCGGCGTGGACCTGCGGTTCCTGTGGACGGGTCTCAAGCGCCTACGGGGGCCGCACTTCGCCTCCCCGAAGCAGTGCCGGATGGTGGTCGGCCTCGCCGGAGGCGGCCGGCTCGTCCCGTGTGTGACAAGAATCGTGGAATTCGACGAGATCGGGGACGCGCACCAGCCGATCCGGGACGACGCACGGCCGTCGGAAAACATGTTCGCGCTGGTCAACACACATGTCGGACGGGCGGGGTTCGACCTGCAGTACCGGAAGTACGGGTTGCTGACACGAGACCGTAAACAGACACGACTCCATAAAACTCACAAAAGGAGCTGTATACTGGTCTCTCTCGTGAGGGTGTCCGCGCACGTCAGAGGGGTTTCCCCAGATGCTTTGCCGGTGCTTCCCCGATTCGTCTGCCAAGTCCGCCGTCCTTTGTTAGTCTGACGAACCGAACGACGGTTCTCGGTGGAAGTACAGGAATTGTGCGGGACAAGGATGCTTGTCACCGGATGGGGTGTCATGTCCGTCTGGTCCCCGCCCGCGCGGGGGCGCGCAGTCCCCGCAGAGGCGTTCCCCCGGCGTACGGGGCTCCCGGCTGCCACGGGCCCCGCCGCGGTCCCCGAGAAGGCCACCGCCACCTCCCAGGTCAGGGCGGTGGTGCGGGACCACCGCCGATCCGCCCACCCGCACACGAGGAGACGAGATTGTGGCAGAGGCGCCGTCGCCGCGAGACAGCTCCGCTCCCCGCCCTCGCGGGGACGGGTCGAGACCATCGGCGGAGGACGGGCAAGGAGCCAGACGAGAGGGCAGGTTTCGCCGGGCCATCTCCCGCATGATCAGGGCCCAGGAACACCTCTCCCCGGAGACCGAGCAAGGAAATCCCGTGCATCATCCCGTGCATCCGCACTCTCAGGACCCCGGCCGTACCTCGGACCGGGAAGGCGGCCAGCACACGGCCGGGGACGCTCCCGAGGCCAGTGCCACGGAACGTGGCGGAGACCCCGTCCCGCCTGCCACCGGTCCCTTCTCCGGCTCCGCCGAGAACGGATACCGCCCCTCCACGAGGGCGAGCGTTCCCAACCCCTACACCACCCGGCGGGTGAACGTCGACGACGTCGACACCGGAACCACCCCGGTCGGCCAGTGGCGTGGCGTTGGCCTCGACGAGCCCGAACCACGCCCCTCGCCCATCCCCGCCACCACGGACGCCATGACTGACACTCCTTCCCAGCCGGAGCGCGCGGAGCGGCCCGAGGCCCCCGCGGCGCACACACAGCCGTTCGCGGCGGCTCCCGCCCCGGAGCCCCCGCAGCCCCAGGACCGGCAGCCCCAGGGCCAGGGGCCGCAGCCTCAGGGCCGGCCCCAGGCTCAGCAGCCCCAGGGCCCCGAAGCGCCGACCGCTTCCCAGCGGCCCGGCTCCCAGCAGGAACCGGGCGGAGCACCCCGAGGAGGAGAGACGTACCAGCAGCCTCCGCGGGCGGCCGCGTGGAACGGACAGGAACACGCGCCCCAGCCCTACCAGGCGCCTGGGGAGCGGCCCGCGGCTCCCGCGCCCCCGCAGGTCCAGGGACAACACGGGTACGCCGCCTCGCAGCCGCCAGGCGCCGGCCAGATGGGCCACGACCCCTACGCGGTGTACGGAGGTCCCTACCAGCAGGCTCCGGGCGCGCAGTACGGCAACCCCCACGAGCAGCGCTGGCAGGAGCAGCACTACCACCCCCAGCAGGCGCCCCCTCCGCAGGCGCCCCGTCCGGAGGGATACGCGCCCGCGCCGCCGCAGTACGGCGGCTACGCCCCCTACCCGGCTCCCTACCCCCAGCAGGCTCCCTACCCGCAGGGGCAGCCCGGCCCCTATCCGATGCCGTACCCGCCCCAGCCCCAGCCCCAGCCCCTGGTCACCTACCAGGGCGCCTACCCCGCGCCCTTCCAGCCCCCCGGCTACGTCTTCCAGGGGCAGCCGGTCTTCTACCCGGGCCAGCACAACCCCTACGGCCAGCCCGTCCAGCACGTCATCGTGCTCACCGCCGGACAGCCGCCGAAGGTGGTCAGCGCCGAGTCGGCCAGCATGCTGTTCGCCGAGCACGCCGAGACGACCGGATCGGAGCCGGAGGACGCGCGCGAGGACCGGGCCCTGACCCGGGCCGAGCCGGACGACGAGGCCGACACCGGAAGGAAGCGGGAACTCGAGAAGGCCGCCGACCCCCGGTCCGAGCCGGAGGAGCCCGCCGCACCCGGACCCGTCACCGAGGAGCCCGCGACCGAGGCAGCGCTCTCCGAAGCGGCGGAGAAGAAGGAGGAGCTCCAGGCCGCGCTCTCCGACGGGGGGCACACCCTTCTGAACGAGGCCCTCGCCGGCCTGGCCATGCGCGACCTGTCGCTCGTGGACGCCCTGCTGGAGATGGTCGAGGACCTGGAGACCGACTCCCAGGACCCCGATCTGCTCGACAAGCTCTTCCAGATCGACAACTTCGCGACCCGTATGCGGCGCAACGGGGAAAACTTCCTGGTGCTCACAGGACATGACGGTGGCGAGTCCGACGCCCACGACGAGATCGTTCCGCTGCTCGACGTGGCCCGCGCCGCCACCTCCGAGATCAAGGACTATCCCAGGGTCCGGATGGGCAAGATCCCCCAGACCTCCATCACCGGTATGGCGGCCGACGACATCAGCCACCTGCTCGCCGAACTCCTGGACAACGCCACCGCCAACTCGCCCGAGCACTCCCAGGTCGTGATCAGCGCCCAGGAGATGGACGACGGACGGCTCATGGTCGTCGTCGAGGACGAGGGCGTGGGCATTCCCGATGCCCAGCTCGTCGAACTCAACAAGCGCCTGGGCGGCGAGCCGGTCCTGGACGACGAGGTGCCCCGCCACATGGGCCTCTACGTCGCGAGCCGGATCGCCAGGAGACACGGGCTGGAGACCAGGCTCGAGTCACGCTCCTTCCGAGGGGTGAACGCCTACACGATCATCCCCAAGGAGCTGCTGCGCGTGGCCACTCCGCGAACCCCCGGACAGGCCCGCACGTCGACCGTTCCGGCGAGTGCCCCGATCGCTCCGGCTCCGGTGGCCCCGGCCGCTCCCAAGCCCCCCCGCCCCTCCGTCAACGGATCGGCCAAGCCGCCCGCGGGCGACTCCTCCGCGGTCACCTCCGCCGGTCTGCCCCGGCGCAGCGCCACCCCGCACGGTTCCCCCCTGCGGATGATGCCGCGTCCCGGGCAGGGCCCGGACGAGCCGCCCAAGGCCCGCGGCAACACCCCGCCCAGACTGAGCGGTGACGCCAGGGCCGAGCAGATCCGAGACGAGCTCGGCGACTTCTTCGACGGGGAGCGTGAGGCGCGCGAGGGCACCGACGAGCCGGAGGACGACAAGAAGTGACGGACCTCCCGACCCCGTTCGGGGGTGCCCCTCCCGGTGCGCCCCCGCAATCCGACCTCAGCGAACACCACACTCGTCCCAGGCAGGTAAGGCACAGCGATGACTGAATCCGTGAATGACAGTGTTGAGAACTTCTCCTGGCTCATCGACCGGTTCGTCCGGGACGTGCGCGGTGTCGAGCACGCCGTCGTGGTCTCCTCCGACGGCCTGGTCCTGACCCACTCCAGCGACTTCCCCGAGGAGCACGCCGAACAGCTCGCGGCCATCGCCAGCGGGCTGCACAGCCTGGCCGTCGGCGGGGCCAGCCTCTTCCAGCGGGGTGAGTGCGAGCAGCTCCTCGTCCGCTTCAACCACGGGCACCTGTTCATCATGGCGATCAGCGACGGCTCCTGCATGGCGGTCCTCACCGCCCCGGGCACCGAGCTCAAGATCGTCGGCTTCCAGATGACCAAGCTCGTCGAGAACGTCGCCCATGTGCTTACGCCGCAGCTGCGCTCGCAGTTGCGCGAGGTCATCCAGAACTGACGACGGTGACCGTAACCGTTCGGGAGGAATGAGGTTGCCTCGGCTATGAGCTTCCGCAGGCGAAGGAGTAACCGTGTCCGCCCGTTCACCTTCACTGGTGGGCGGACACGGTCACGGCATCCGCTGATGGTGCAGACCCTGGTCTCGACGTCCGAGCCCGGGCAGGAGCCTCCTGGCACCCTCATGCCGGAGTCGATCAATATCTACAAGCTGTGCCGGGAGACCCGGTCGCTGGCCGAGGTCTCGGCCGAGCTGAACATCCCCCTGGGCGTCACCCAGGTCCTGGTCAGTGACCTGGCTGAACAGGACCTGGTGTACATTCACCCGACCATCACCGGCAGCAGTCCATCGGAAAACCAGGTTCTGGAGAGGGCTCTTCGTGGTCTCGAACGACTTTTCCAGTGACAAGCGGTCGAATCGCAAGAAGATGTCGAGCAAGATCGTCATCGCCGGTGGCTTCGGTGCCGGCAAGACGACCTTGGTGCACTCGGTGTCGGAGATTCCGCCTGTCACCACCGAGGCGATCATGACCGAGGCCAGCATCGGTCATGACGACAACTCGATCACACCCGACAAGACGACCACCACCGTCGCGATGGACTTCGGTCGCATCACCATCGACGACGAGCTGGTCATGTACATGTTCGGCACACCGGGCCAGGCGCGCTTCTGGTTCATGTGGGACGATCTCGTCCGGGGCGCAGTGGGCGCCGTCGTGGTCGTCGACTGTCGGAGGCTCGCTGACTCCTTCGACGCCGTCGACTACTTCGAGACGAACAAGCGCATCCCCTACATCGTGGCGCTCAACAAGTTCGAGGGCCAGCTCGACTACACCTCCGATCAGGTCCGTGAGGCACTGGAGGTCAGTCCGGAGGTACCGATCATCGACTTCGACGCCCGGAGCCGCCTGTCCGGAGGTGAGGTGCTCAAGGCGCTGCTCAGGTACGCATTGGAGCACAACCGCACCAGCGAGCCCGTCGCCTGACGGACGGGGAGACCCAGCCTTCCCCACCGCCCCGCAGATTCCCCAGGAAAGTTAGCGACAATGCGCAAGATCCTTATCGTCGGCGCGGGTCACGCCGGCCTGCACCTGGCTCACGGGCTCCTGACTCATGGTTACGACGTCACGGTGATCACGGGGCAGTCCTCGATGGAGATCCGTACGGGCAAGCCGTCGATCTCGCAGTTCACCTTCCCGACGGCCCTGGATTACGAGCGGCAACACGACCTCGACCTCTGGAGCGCCCTGGCGCCGCAGATCAGGGAACAGACGGTGCATCTGTACCCTGGCCAGGACGAACTCATGGCCTTCACGGGTAGGACGGGTGAGGGAAACGACTACGCCGTGTCCGTCGACCGGCGCGTGAAGATGGCCGACTGGCTGGAGTACTTCGAGGACCGCGGTGGCAAGGTCGTGATCCACGGCGTCACCGTTACGGACCTGGACTACTTCTCCCGCATGTTCGACCTGATCATCGTCGCCGTCGGGCACGGAGAACTCGGGCAGCTCTTCGACTACGACGAGAGCAGGTTCTCCGGGGCCAGGCCGCGCTCGATCGCTCAGGCACACGTCTACGACGTCTGGCCGGCCGAGGGGGAGGACGAGAACGTCAGCTGGGCCGCGTCCGCGGCGGAGGCGGGCAACATCATCCTCCTGCCGGTCCTCAGCCAGGACGGTCCCTGCCACTCGCTGGTCATGGTGGACAAGCGTGGCGGTCCCATGGACACGTGGCCCGACCGACCCGGTCCCGAGGAGCAACTGCGGCGGATGAAGGACCTTCTCCGCCGGTACGCTCCGGAGTACTTCGAGCGCACCAAGGACGCGGTCCTGATCGACGGCAGGAACAGCACCCTGGTCGAGGACCTGACTCCCCAGGTACGAAACCCCGTGGGCGTGCTTCCGTCCGGCGGACGCGTCCTCGGCATGGCGGACGTCGTCGTGACGATGGATCCCTACGTCGGTCAGAGCTGGAACAACTCCACGCGGTGCGCCAAGGCCTACCTGGAGGCCATCATCGAGCACGGTGACCAGCCCTTCGACGAGGGGTTTTTGGTCGACACCTTCGAACGCTTCTGGGAATTCGGTCTGTACAACCAGCAGTGGTCGGAGATGTGCTCGACTTGGTGGGACCAGGGGGACATGTCCCCGGAGATGGTGGAGCTGCTGTCCGCCGCCACTCAGTACCGCGAGATCTCGGACCGCTGGATCCGTGGGTGGGACTATTCGCCGGACTACGGAAAGTGGCTGCTGGACCCGGACCTGGCCACCCAGTATGTGGCTGAGGTGCGTGCGCGACACGGTGGGTGAAGTGCGTGCGCTCCAGCGTCCTGAGCCCGATGTCCACTGGACATCGGGCTCAGGTGTTTTTCGGAGGAGTTGTCAACCGGTTACGTGTCGGGCCGGAATTCCGGAGGACAATGTCCGAAAAGCAAGGCTCCGTTGTCACGGGATGCGAACTGTAGGTACTATCCTTCGGGTTGATGTCCGAAAGTGTGACATAGTAAGTGGTGGGGCATTTGTTTTCTGGGGTCCAATCTGTCTTTCTGTGGACTGATTCGTTAGCGTTGCGGTAAGCCTTCCGGTGACGGCGAGGCGCGCGACGTCCCCGCGGTGCCCTTCCTCTCTTCCCGGCCCCTAGGGAAACCTCGGCTTCCTGAGCAGTTGCGCGAGGGCGCGGACCACTAATCGATCATTCCTGACCTGCATAAACAACGTAGTGGCCCGTGCATTTGCACCGGAAGATCGCTGGGCGGCGGCTCCTGGACGCTGTGAACGGAACGGGGGCAGGTGACATGAGATCGGAGACACGATGGTGACGGGTGCGTGGACGACTCCTGAGGCCGGTGAACTGATCGCTGTGGTGGGGGTCTCCTGCCGCCTCCCCGGAGCCTCGACCCCCGATGCCTTCTGGCGTCTGCTCTGCGAGGGCCGCGAGGCGATCACCGCACCACCCGAGCGTCTCGGCGGGCCCTCCAAGGGCCGTGACGAACGCTGGGGCGGGTACCTCGACAGGGCCGAGGACTTCGACGCCGGCTTCTTCGGGGTCTCCCCGCGAGAGGCGCTGGCCATGGACCCGCAGCAGCGCCTCATGCTCGAACTCAGCTGGGAGGCCGTGGAACGCGCCCGCATGTCTCCGGCCTCCCTGCGGGACACCGACACCGGCGTGTTCACCGGTGCGGTCGCCTCCGACTACACCCTGCTGCAGCAGCGCGCCGCGCGGGGCGGCATCACCCACCACACGTTCGCGGGCACCCAGCGCAGCATGATCGCCAACCGGGTCTCCTACGCCTTGGGCCTGTCCGGGCCCAGCCTGACCGTGGACAGCGGGCAGTCCTCGTCCCTGGTCAGCGTGCACATGGCCATGGAGAGCCTGCGCCGGGGCGAGTGCGGTATGGCTCTGGCGGGTGGGGTGAACCTCATCCTGGCACCGGAGAGCACCGAGGGTGTCCTCCAGTTCGGCGGGCTCTCCCCGGACGCGCACTGCTACACCTTCGACGCGCGGGCCAACGGCTATGTACGGGGTGAGGGCGGCGCCGTCGTGGTGCTCAAACCGCTCGACCGCGCCCTGGCCGACGGTGACCCCGTCCACGCCGTCCTGCGCGGCGGCGCCATGAACAATTCCGGTCAGACCTCCTACCTCGCCCGTCCCGACGCGCCCAGCCAGGAGGAGGTCCTGCGCGCGGCCCATCGTCGGGCGGTGGTCGACCCCGCGCAGATCGGTTACGTGGAACTGCACGGCACCGGCACCCCGGCGGGCGATCCGGTCGAGGCGGCCGCGCTCGGCGCGGTGTTCGCCGACGGCCGGGAGGAACCGCTGAGGGTGGGGTCGGCCAAGACCAACATCGGCCACCTGGAGGGCGCGGCGGGCATCGTGGGCCTGGTCAAGACCGTACTCAGTCTCTCCCACGGACAGCTCCCGCCCACCCGGAACTTCACCGAGCCCCACCCGGGCATCGACCTGGACGCGCTGCGGCTGAGTCCGCAGACCCGGCGCGAGCCGTGGCCCGTGGACGCCCCGCTCGCGGGCGTGTCCTCCTTCGGGATGGGCGGTACCAACTGTCACCTGGTGCTCGGTCCGCCTCCGCCGGTCCACACGGATCTGTCCGGATCGGCAAAGGGGGAGGGGAGCATCGATCCCGTTCCGTGGGTTCTGTCGGCCCGGTCGGAGGAGGCGCTGCGCGCCCAGGCCTCAGCCCTGCACTTCTTCGTCTCCTCCCGTCCGGGCCTGCGGGTACAGGACGTGGGACTGTCGCTGGCCACCACCCGCGCCGTGTTCGAGTACCGTGCGGTCATCTTCGCGTCGGGCGGTGGCGGTGCGCGGGAGCTGGAGTCGGTCGCGTCCACGTCGGTTCCGGCTGACAGGGCACAGGAGCGGCCCGTCATGGTCTTCCCCGGACAGGGCGGCCAGTGGGCGGGGATGGCACGCGACCTCCTCGACGACGACGGCCCCCTCGCCCAGGTGTTCACCCGGCGCCTGCTGGAGTGCGAGCGGGCCCTGGGCCCCCACGTGGACTGGTCACTGGTCCAGGTGTTGCGCGGCGAGCCCAAGGCGCCGGCGTTCATGGGTCCGGGAACACGGGTGGACGTCGTGCAGCCGGTGCTGTGGGCGGTCATGGTCTCCCTGGCCAGGGTGTGGTCGGCGATGGGCGTGGAACCCGCGGCGGTCATCGGGCACTCCCAGGGGGAGATCGCCGCGGCGTGTGTGGCCGGTGCGCTCTCCCTGGACGACGCCGCGAAGGTCGTGGCCCTGCGCAGCCAGGCGCTGACCTCCCTGGCCGGAAGCGGCGGGATGGCCTCACTGGGGTTGTCCCCCGAACGCGCCGAGGAGCTCGTCGGGAGCGATGAGGACCTGCACCTGGCCGCGGTCAACGGGCCCGAGTCGGTCGTGGTCTCCGGCAGCCCGGCGGCAGTGCGACGAGCCGTGGAGCACTGCGTCGACCATGGTGTCCACGGCGCCCTGGTCGACGTGGACTACGCCTCCCACTCGCCGCACGTCGAGCACATCCGCGAGAACCTGCTCGAACGGCTCGGCGACGTCGAACCCCGCCCCGCCCGGACACCCTTCTTCTCCACTCTGACCGGGGAACGGCTCAGCGGGACCGACACGCCGACGGACGCGTCGTACTGGTACCGGAACCTGCGCGGCACCGTCCGCTTCGCCGACGCGGTGAGGGCGGCCGTGGACGCCGGTCACACCACTTTCGTCGAGGTGGGACCGCACCCGGTCCTGTCCTTCGGTGTCGAGCGCACACTGGACGCGGCCGGGGTGGAGGGTCGGGCGCTGCCGACCCTGCGCCGGGAAGCCGGGGACCAGGCGCAGCTGCTGACCGCGGCGGCCCAGGCGTTCACCGTCGGCGTGGACGTCGACTGGGCGGTGCTGTTCAGGGGCACTGGTGCCCGCCGTATCGACCTGCCGACCTACCCTTTCCAACGGCAGCGCTACTGGCCGGACACACGGACCGCGGTGCCCGACCACCGGGCACCGGCTCCGGACCCCAGCGTGTCCGGCGCCCCGCCGCGGAACAAGGGCCGGAGCACCCGTGCGCTGGTGCGTGAACGCACCGCCCGGGTGCTCGGCCAGGCGTCCTTGACGACCCCGGACACGCGACGCGCCTTCCGTGACCTCGGCTTCGACTCGATGATGCTGCTCCAGCTCGGACGGGTGCTGTCCCGGGAGACCGGGGTCCACCTGGAGGACACCGTCCTGTTCGACCTGCCCACCCCCTCCGCGCTCGCGGAGTTCCTCGTCGAGGAACTGGGGGAGGAGCTGCCCGGGTCCGCCGAACCCTCCTCCGACCCGACCGACGCCCCCGCTCCCGCTCCCGTTCCCACCGCCCCGGCGGCATCCGTCGTCGCGGCACCGGTTCCCGACGACGATCCGATCGCGATCACCGCGATGGCCTGCCGTCTGCCGGGCGGGGTGCGCTCCCCCGAGCAGCTGTGGCGGCTCGTCGAGGACGGCGTGGACGCGATCGGTGACTTCCCCGACAACCGCGGCTGGGATCTGGAGGGCCTCTACGACCCCGAACCCGGCGTGCCCGGCCGCACCTGCACACGTTCGGGCGGATTCCTGTACGACGCTGACCTGTTCGACGCCGGCTTCTTCGGGATCAGCCCCCGCGAGGCCGACGCCATGGACCCGCAGCAGCGCCTGCTGCTGGAGACCTCCTGGGAGGCGGTCCAGCGCGCCGGAATGAGCACGGACGAGCTGCGTGAACGCCAGGTCGGCGTGTTCATCGGCGCCATGCCCACCGAGTACGGGCCGCGTCTGGCGGACCAGGACACGGGAAACGACGGGGGGTACCGGCTCACCGGCAGCACCCTGAGCGTGGTCTCGGGCCGTATCGCCTACGTCCTGGGCCTGCGGGGCCCGGCGATGACCATCGACACCGCCTGCTCGTCCTCGCTCGTGGCCCTGCACCAGGCGGCCGAGGCCATCCGGCGCGGCGAGTGCGAGATGGCCCTGGCCGGGGGCGCCACCGTCATGGCCACCCCCGGTATGTTCCTGGAGTTCTCCGCCCAGCGCGGACTGTCCCCGGACGGCCGCTGCCGTGCCTTCGGAGCGGAGGCCGACGGCACCGCCTGGGCCGAGGGCGCGGGTGTGCTCCTGCTGGAGCGTGCCTCGCGCGCCCGCCGCGCCGGACGCCCGGTCCTGGCGCTGCTCAAGGGAAGCGCGGTCAACTCCGACGGCGCCAGCAACGGCCTGACCGCGCCCAGCCGGGAGGCCCAGGAACGCGTGATCCGGCAGGCCCTGGCCTCAGCGGGGGTGGAGCCCGGCGAGGTGGACGCCGTGGAGGCCCACGGTACGGGCACCCGGCTGGGCGACCCGATCGAGGCCAAGGCGCTGATCTCGGTGTACGGCCGTGCGCGCGACGGCTCCCACGGGGAACTGCGGCTGGGCTCGCTCAAGTCCAACATCGGGCACGCACAGGCGGCGGCCGGGGTGGCCGGGGTGATCAAGACGGTGGAGGCGTTGCGGCACGGGCGACTGCCCCGGACACTGCACGCCGACGAGCCCACCGACAAGGTCGACTGGGACGACAGCGGCGTGCGGGTGCTCACCGAACCCGAACCGTGGCCGGACACCGGGCGCCCGCGCCGGGCCGCGGTGTCCTCCTTCGGGATCAGCGGCACCAATGCGCACGTGGTGCTGGAGGGCGTGGCCGACGAGAGCGCTCCCGTCACCGTTCCCGACGACCCCTTCCAGCGCGAACGCCACTGGGTGGTCCCGTCCCCCCTGGCCGGGGCCGTCCCGGAGGCGGTCGCGGAGCCGCCGCTCGACGAGGGACTGGCACTGGCCGACGGGCGCACCGTGTTCACCGGCCGCATCGACCTCGACGGCCACTCCTGGGTACGCGACCACGGCCTCTTCGGCCGGGTCGTCGTGCCCGGCACGGCCCTGGTGGACATGGCCGCGCACGCGGCCGAACGGGTCGGTGCCGCCGCCGTGGCCGACCTGGTCCTGGAGGCGCCGCTGGTCCTGGCGCGCGGAGCGGGCGCCAGGCTCCAGGTCACCGTGGGCGCCCGTGGCGACCGGGGGCGACGCGAGGTGCACGTCCACGCGCGCCCCGAGGACGCCGCGTCGGACGCGCCCTGGACCCGGCACGCCTCCGGCGCCCTGGCCGAGGGCCCGACGCTCGACGCCGAGCGCTCGCACACGGACGGTGCCGCCCCGGCGGACGCCGCATGGCCCCCGGCCGACGCCGAGTCGGTGACGGTGTGGCCCGACTACGCCCGACTGGCCAGGCGCGGCTACACCTACGGTCCGCTCTTCCAGGGGCTGCGGGGGGTGTGGCGGTACGAGGGCGACCTCCTGGCCGAGGTCGAACTGCCCGACGCGTCCCACACCGGCGGCCCCTTCCACGGCCCCCACCCGGCCCTGGTGGACGCCGCCCTGCACGGGGTCCTGCTGTACGGCGGTGCCGACGAGCACGCCCTGACGGTCCCCTTCGCCTGGTCGGGGGTACGGGTGCGTGCCACCGGCGGCGGGGCGGCGCACGGCCGCCTTCGTGTCCGCGCCACCGAACTGGGGCCCGACCGCTACCGCCTGCGCGTCTGCGACGATGCCGGAAACCCGGTCGTGGCCGTGGACGAGCTGGTCATGCGCCCGCTGGACGCGGACGCCCTCCCAGAGCGCGACCCCTCCGAACTGCCGGGCCTGTACGAGCTGGTGTGGGAGAAGGCCGTCGCACCCGACCCCGCCCCCTCCGTACCCACCGGACTGCCCGACCTGGACGGGATCGACCTGGACGGCACGGTGCCGCCGGTGGTCTACACCGAACTGCCCGCCGCGGCCGTCTACTCCGAGGACGCCTCGGTGCCCGCGTCCGTCCGCCAGGGGCTGGACTCGGTCCTGGGGACCGTCCGCGCCTGGCTGACCGATCCGCGTACCGACCACGCCCGGCTGGTGGTGGTGACCTGGCGTGCGGTGGCCACCGATGCGGGCACCCGGCTCACCGGGCTCGCCGCGGCTCCGGTGTGGGGCCTGCTGCGTGCGGCCCAGCGGGAGCACCCCGGGCGCCTCGTGCTCGTGGACTCCGACGGGTCGGAGGACTCGCACCGGGTACTGGCCGAGGCGGTCGGACTCGACGAACCGCAGATGGCACTGCGCTCGGGCACGGTCCTGGTGCCCCGGCTGGTCAGGGCCGACGACGACCAGCGGCTGACACCCCCCGACGCACTGTGGCGGCTGGACACCCGCCGTCCCGGCTCCCTGGAGGACCTGGAGCTGCTGCCCGCGCCCGAGGCCGGGGGAGAACTCGGCCCTCACGAGGTTCGCGTCGCCGTCCGTGCCGCCGGGGTGAACTTCAAGGACGTCGTGGTGGCGCTCGGCCTGGTCGAAGGGGAGACGGGAATCGGCCTCGAGGGCTCCGGGATCATCCTGGAGACCGGTGCCGAAGTGGCGGACCTGGCCCCGGGCGACCGGGTGGCGGGCATGTTCCACGGCGCCTTCGGGCCGATCGCGGTCGCCGACGGCCGCAGAATCGCCCGTATTCCCGACGGATGGACCTTCGAACAGGCGGCGGCCGTTCCGGTCGCCTTCCTGACCGCCTACTACGGGCTGGTGGACCTGGCCGCGGTGCGTCCGGGGGAGAGCGTCCTGGTGCACGCGGCCGCGGGCGGTGTGGGAACGGCGGCCGTTCAGCTCTCCCACCACATGGGGGCGCGCGTGTTCGGTACGGCGAGCCCGCACAAGTGGGCGGGGCTGGCCGGGTACGGGCTCGGCGAGGACCGGCTGTCCTCCTCCCGCGACCTGGAGTTCGAGCAGCGCCTGCGTGACGCCAACGGCGGGCGCGGGATGGACGTGGTCCTCAACTCGCTCAGCGGCGAGTTCGTGGACGCCTCACTTCGGATGCTGCGTTCGCCGGGCGACGGTGAGGGCCCGGGCGGCCGGTTCGTGGAGATGGGGCTGACCGACATCCGTGACGTGCGGGACGTCGCCGAGGCCTTTCCCGGACGAGGCTACGAGGCGTTCAAGCTGACGGACGTGGCTCCCGAGCGGGTCGGCCAGATGCTGGGACGGATCATGGAGCTGTTCACCAGCGGCGCGCTCCAACCCCTTCCGGTCACGGTCCACGACCTCCGCGAGGCCAGGACCGCCTTCCGCGCCCTCCAGCGCGGCGAGAACGTCGGCAAACTCGTCCTGACCGTTCCCGCGCCCTTCCCACAGGAGCGCACCACGCTGATCACGGGCGGCACGGGCACCCTGGGGCACCGGGTGGCCCGCCACCTGGTCACCGGTTACGGGGTGCGCGACCTGCTGCTCATCAGCCGGGGCGGCCCGGCCACCGGGGGCCAGGACGCGCGTACCGCCGAACTGGAGGCCCTCGGGGCCCGGGTGGAGGTGGTCGCCTGCGACGCCGCGGACAGGAAGGACCTGGAGCGGGTCCTGGACGGGATTCCCGAGGACCGCCCCCTCGGCGCGGTGGTGCACACCGCCGGCGTGCTCGACGACGCCACCGTCACCTCGCTCACACCGGAACAGGTCGACAGGGTGCTGCGGCCCAAGGTCGACGCCGCGTGGAACCTGCACGAACTGACCTCCGAGGCGGATCTGGGAGCGTTCGTACTGTTCTCGTCGGTCGCCGGGGTCCTGGGCAACGCGGGGCAGGCCAACTACGCCGCGGCCAACGTCTTCTGCGACGTACTGGCACACCACCGCCGTGGGCACGGGCTGCCCGCCACCTCGCTGGCGTGGGGTCTGTGGGCCGGCGCGAGCGGTATGACGGGCCACATGGACGGGACCGACCTCGGCGTCCTCAGCCGGGGCGGCCTGCTCCCGATGCCCGCCGAGGAGGCCCTGCGGCACCTGGACACCGCGCTGCTGTGGGACATGGTCAACGGCGTTCCCGCCCTGTTCGACACCGCCGCAGACACCGGTGCCAGCGTTCTGCGGAGCCTGGCGGGACCGCCCGGGCAGGGTACCCGGGGCGTCCAGGACGCCCCGGCGGACGGTGCGGGGGCGGACGCCGCGGCCGAGCGGTTCGCATCGCTGTCCGGGGCCGAGCGGGACCGCGCCCTGCTCGCCGAGGTCCGCGCGCACACCGCCGTGGTCCTCGGACACGGTCCCGACACCGGGCCCTCCCGGGTGGGCGCCGACCGGCCCTTCACCGACCTGGGGCTGGACTCGCTCACAGGGGTGGAACTGCGCAACCGGCTCAGCGCCGCCACCGGTGCCCGGCTTCCGGCTACCGCGATCTTCGACCACCCGACCCCGCGTGCCCTGGCCGCGCTCCTGCTGGAACTGCTGTTCCCGGAGAAGCCTCCGCGCCAAGGCGGGGACGCGGCCGAGGAAGACGGCGGCGGAACCGGCGACGAAGCCGAGCACCGGGACGCCAGCATCGATGCGATGGAGGTGGACGAACTCGTCACCCTGGCCCTCCGAGGGCGGCAGGATCCTCATCACGCTGGACAGGAGACGGCAGTTGACCACTGAAGACGCACGCCTGGTCGCGGCCCTCAGGGCCGCGATGAAGGAGAACGCACGACTGCGAGAGGAACTGGACCACTCGCGTCCGCCCGAACCGGTCGCCATCGTCGGTATGGGGTGCCGGTTCCCCGGAGGAGCCGACACGCCCGAAGAACTGTGGGACATCGTCTCCGAGGGCCGCGACGTGGTGCGCACCTTCCCCACCGACCGGGGTTGGGACCTGGAGGATCTTCTCGGCGGGCGGTCAGGAGAGCCGCGTTCGTCGACCAGCGAGGGCGGGTTCCTCGACCGCCCCGCCGCCTTCGACGCCGAGTTCTTCGGGGTCTCCCCGCGTGAGGCGCTGGCGACCGACCCTCAGCAGCGGCTTCTGCTGGAGACCGCCTGGGAGGCGGTCGAACGGGCCGGGATCGATCCGGTGTCCCTGGCCGGATCCGAGACCGGTGTGTTCGTCGGCACCATGCCCCAGGAGTACGGACCCCGGCTGGTGGACGCCTCCCCCGACGGCTTCGCGCTCACCGGGTCGTTGCCCAGCGTCGCCTCCGGCCGGGTGTCCTACACCCTGGGCCTGACCGGCCCGGCGGTGACCGTGGACACGGCGTGCTCGGCCTCGTTGGTCGCCCTGCACCAGGCGGTCCAGAGCCTGCGCCTCGGTGAGTCCTCGCTGGCCTTGGCGGGGGGCAGCTGTGTCATGGCGGCCCCGGGGGTGTTCACGGAGTTCTCGCGGCAGGGCGGGCTCGCGCCCGACGGCCGTTGCAAAGCTTTCTCCGCGGACGCCGACGGCACCGGCTGGGCCGAGGGCGTGGGCATGGTCCTGTTGGAACGGCTCTCCGACGCCCGGCGTAACGGGCACGCGGTTCTGGCGGTGGTGCGCGGCAGCGCCGTCAACCAGGACGGAGCCTCGAACGGGATCATGGCTCCGAACGGGCCCTCACAGCAGCGTGTGATCACGCGGTCCCTGGAGGAGGCGGGCCTCACCCCGGGCGACATCGACATGGTGGAGGCGCACGGTACCGGTACCAGGCTGGGCGACCCGATCGAGGCACAGGCACTCATCGCCGTCTACGGCCGGGGCCGTGCTGAGGACCGCCCCCTCTGGCTGGGATCCCTCAAGTCCAACATCGGCCACGCGCAGACCGCCGCCGGTATCGGGGGAGTCATCAAGTCCGTCATGGCCCTGCGCCATGGCGTCCTGCCCCGGACCCTGCACGCGGACGAGCCCTCGCCCCTGGTGGACTGGTCCGAAAGCGGGGTTCGGCTGCTGACCGAGGCCAGGCCCTGGCCCGAGACCGGCAGACCGAGACGCGTCGGTGTCTCGTCGTTCGGGATGAGCGGTACCAACGCGCACCTGATCCTCGAACAGGCTCCCGAGGAAGCGCGGTCGGAGGCACGGCCGACGGGGGCCACGGCCCCCGTCCCATGGGTACTGTCGGCGCGTACCGAGGCCGCGCTGCGGGAACAGGCGGCCCGGCTCGCCGACCGACTGCGTCGACTCCCCGAAGCCACGCCCGAGGACGTGGGCTGGTCGCTGGCCACCGTCCGGTCCCGGTTCCCGCAGCGGGCGGCTCTCCTGGTCGGTGACCGGGACGAGGGGCTGGAGGCTCTGGACGCCTTCGCGGACATGCGTTCGACGCCGGGCGTGGTCCGTGGCCGCTCCGTGGCCGAACCCCGTACCGCGTTCGTCTTCCCTGGGCAGGGAGCGCTCGACGAGGACCTGGACCTGGGCGCCGTCATCGACGCCTACCCGGACTTCGCCGAGGCTGTCCACGAGTGCGAGAAGGCGCTCGCACCCTACCTCGACTGGTCGGTGACAGCCGCGCTGCGCGGCCGCCCCGACGCCCCTGACACCAGTCGTCCCGACGTGGCCCAGCCGCTGCTGTTCACGGTCATGGTCTCGCTCGCCCGGCTGTGGCGGTCCCACGGCGTCGAGCCGTCCGCCGTGGTCGGCCACTCGCAGGGGGAGATCGCCGCCGCGTACGTCGCGGGCGTCCTGAGCCTGGAGGACGCCGCCTCGGTGGTGGCCCTGCGCAGCAGGCTCGTCGTTCCCCTGGTGGGCGGTGGAGGGATGCTGGCGTTACAGCTGCGGCCCGGGCAGGAGCCTCCCTCGCTGGAACGCTGGAGGGACAGGCTGGACGTGGCCGCTCACAACGGACCGAACACGGCCGTGGTCGCTGGGGAGGACGAGGCGCTCAAGGAGCTCTCCGAGCGGTGCGCCGAGGAGGGGATCCTCGCCTTCCCCGTCGCCGCCAACTTCGCGGCGCACTCTCCTCAGGTCGACGCTTTGAGAGGGGAGCTCCTGACCGCACTCGACGGAGTCCGGCCGGGTCCGGGGAGTATCCCGCTGTACTCCACGGTGCGCGGTGCCCGGATCGACGGCACCACCATGGGCGCCGACTACTGGTACCGCAACATCCGCCAGACCGTGCAGTTCGAGAAGTCCGTGCGTGCCATGGCAGGCGACGGGTTCACCACGTTCGTCGAGATGGGTCCGAGACCGGTCCTGACGGTCGGTACTCAGCAGACCCTGGAGTCCGTCGACGGTAACGGCGGTGAAGCCGCGGTCCTCGGTGCGTTCCACGGTAAGGCCAGCGACCCCCGGGGGTTCCTGGCCGCCATCGCCGAGGCGTGGGTGTGCGGGACCGAACCCGACTGGGCGTCGGTGTGCGCGGCGCACGCTCCACGTGTGGTCGACCTGCCCACCTACCCCTTCCAGCACCGGGACTACTGGCTGGATTCCGCTCCGCGCTCCGCCGCGCACACCTCGGGCCACTGGCCGGAGGCGGAGCCCGCAGTGGTCGGGGGACCGTCGCGGGGAAGTCTGTCCGTGTTGTCGGAACCGGCCGACCGCGACCGCGAGGACGCCGTGGTCGCACTGGTTCGTGAGCACGTGGCGGCCGTGCTCGGTTTCACCGCGCCGGAGCAGGTCGACATCCGGCGGGGATTCCTGGACGCGGGTGGGACCTCTCTGGGGGCCGTGCGCCTGCGCAACGCCCTGAACACGGCGACGGGGCTGGAACTCCCGGTGACCGTCGCCTTCGACCACCCGACACCGTTGGCACTCGCCCGGCACCTGCTCTCCTCGCTGCCCTCTTCCAGGGACGGTGACACCGCCGACCCGGTCACCGCGCTGGACCGGCTCCGGTCCGCGGTGGAGACCACGTCGCTGGAGGGAGCCGAGCGGGACGAGGTGGTGACGGGGCTCCGTGCCCTGTTGGACGCGCTCTCCGACGGCCGGGGAGCGGCGACGGGCGGCACAGAGGAACTGGAAGGCGCGAAGGATGACGATCTCATCGAGCTCATCGGCAGGGAATTCGGAATCTCGTAGTCGGTGTACGCTCCTGAATCCGAAGTTGGTCACCCATGACGCATGAGGACAAGTTCCAGGAACTGGCCCGTCGGCTCGCGTTCGACCTACGCCACGCGCGTGGCCGTATCGACGAACTGGAGGGACGGCGGCACGAGCCGATCGCCGTGGTCGGCATCGGCTGCCGCTATCCGGGAGAGGTGGGTTCCCCCGACAGCCTCTGGGAGCTCGTCGAGCGGGGCGGGGAAGGACTCACGGAATTCCCCGCTGACCGGGGATGGGAACTGGACACCCTGTTCGACAGCGACCCCGGCGTCCCGGGGACGAGCTACCTGCGAAAGGGCGGTTTCCTGCACGGGGCCGGTGGGTTCGACGCCGAGTTCTTCGGGATCAGCCCCCGCGAGGCCGTCGCCATGGACCCGCAGCAGAGGATCGCACTGGAAACCTCCTGGGAGGCCGTCGAGCACGCGCGCATCGACCCCACCACCCTGCGCGGCACCTCCACCGGGGTGTTCCTGGGCATGGTCGGCCAGTCCTACGGCCCCTCCATCCGGCAGGCGGGGGAGGAGCTGGAGGGATACCTGCTCACCGGTGTCATGCCCGCCGTCGCGGCCGGCAGGGTGGCCTACACCCTCGGTCTGGAGGGACCGACACTGACCCTCGACACCGCTTGCTCCTCCTCCCTGGTCGCCCTCCACCTGGCGGCCCGCTCCCTGCGGGAGGGGGAGTGCGACCTGGCCCTGGCCGGCGGGGTCAGTGTGTACACCAACACCGGCCCCTGGGTGGCCTTCAGCCGCCAGCGCGGACTGGCTCCCGACGGCCGCTGCAAGGCCTTCTCCTCGGGTGCCGACGGCACAAGCTGGTCGGAGGGGGCGGGCATGCTCCTCCTCGAGCGGCTCAGCGTCGCCCGGAGCCGTGGCCACCGCGTCCTGGGGGTGCTGCGCGGCAGCGCCGTGAACCAGGACGGAGCCAGCAGCGGACTGTCGGTTCCCAACGGCCTGGCCCAGCAGCGCGTGATCCGGGAGGCGCTGGCCGACGCCCGGCTGGCCTCTGGTGACGTCGACCTGGTGGAGGCGCACGGAACGGGAACGACGCTGGGCGATCCCATCGAGGCCAATGCTCTTCTGGCCACCTACGGGCGGGGGCGACCCGCCGACCAGCCCGTCGGCGTGGGCTCGCTGAAGTCCAACATCGGTCACGCCGGAGCGGCCGCGGGTGTGGGCGGCGTGATCAAGGCGATCATGGCGATGCGGCACGAGACCCTGCCCCGCACCCTGCACGTGGACGAGCCCAGCGCGCACGTGGACTGGGAGTCCGGGGCGCTGGCGCTGCTGACCGAGGCCGCGCCGTGGCGGCGGACCGACCGCCCGCGCCGCTCCGCCGTGTCCTCGTTCGGTGTGAGCGGGACCAACGCCCACGTGGTCCTGGAGGAGGCTCCTGACGACTTCGCCCCCGTCCCTGAACCGAGGACCGGTGGTGACTCCGCCCCCCTGGAGACGCGCACGGTTCCGTGGCTGCTGAGCGGACGGTCGGAGCCGGCTCTGCGTGCTCAGGCCGCACGCCTGCACGATCACCTCGTGGAGCACCCCGGGTTCGACCCCGCCGACGTCGGCTGGTCCCTGGTCACCAGCCGCACGGTCTTCGAACACAGGGCGGCCGTGACGGCACGGGACCGGGACGGCCTCCTCCGGGGCCTGGAGTCCCTCGGCCAGGCCGTTCCGAACGCCGCCGTCTGCCAGGGCACCGCCGCCGCTCGGGAGCGAGCCGTGTTCGTCTTCCCCGGCCAGGGCTCCCAGTGGGAGGGCATGGCCGTCGACCTGATGGCCTCCTCCCCGGTCTTCGCCCAGAGGATGGTCGACTGCGAGCGTGCGCTGTCGCCGTTCGTGGACTGGTCGCTGACCGCCGTGCTCAGGGGAGAGGACGGGGCACCGCCGCTCGACCGCGACGACGTCGTCCAGCCGGCGCTGTGGGCCGTGATGGTCTCGCTCGCCGCTCTGTGGCGGTCCCACGGAACCGAGCCGTCTGCCGTGGTCGGCCACTCACAGGGGGAGATCGCGGCGGCGTGCGTGGCCGGAGCGCTCTCCTTGGAGGACGCGGCCAGGGTCGTGGCGCTGCGGAGCCAGGCGATCCTGGAGCTTGCCGGTACCGGGGCGATGGCCTCGGTCGCACTTGGTTCCGACGAGGTGGGCGAGCGCCTGGCCGAACTCGACGACCATGTGTACGTCGCCGTCGTCAACGGCCCCGCGGCCACCGTGGTCGCGGGGGAACCGGAGGCAGTGCGGCGCCTGGTCAAGGAGTACGAGTCCCAGGGGGTGCAGGCCCGCCTCGTCCCGGTCGAGTACGCCTCCCACACACCACACGTGGAACGACTGCGAGAGCGGATCGTCACCGCACTGGCGGGTGTCACGCCCCGACGACCGGACGTTCCGGTCTACTCGTCACTGACGGGAGGCCCCCTGGGCGACACCCCCATGGACACGGATTACTGGTACCGGGGCCTGCGCCACCAAGTCCGGTTCGAGGACACCGTCCGGGCACTGCTGGGCGACGGACACGGCACGTTCCTGGAGGTCTCTCCGCACCCGGTGCTCGGCATGGCCATCCAGGAGACCTGTGAGGACGCGGGCGCCGACGACGCCGTGGTCCTGAGCACCCTGCGCCGGAACGAGGACGGTGCCGACCGCTTCCTCACCTCGCTGGCACGAGCGCACGTGCACGGGGTGCCGGTGGACTGGTCCCGGCTGTTCGGCGGCCATCGGGAGGTCGACCTGCCGACCTACGCGTTCCAGCACCGGCACTACTGGGTCTCCGAGGGTACCGAGGGCGCGGACGTCACCCGTGCGGGTCTCAGCGGCGCCGGCCACCCCATGCTCGGCGCCGCCGTCTCGCTCGCCACCGGCGACGAGCACCTGTTCACGGGGCGGATCGGCCTGGACAGCCACCCCTGGCTGGCCGACCACGTCGTGTTGGACATGGTCCTGGTCCCCGGAACCGCCTTCCTCGAACTCGCCCTGCACGCCGGCGAGCACGTCGGTTGCCCGCGTGTGGAGGAACTGATCCTGCACACGCCGTTGCGGCTGCCACCCCGGGGCGGTGCGCAGATCCAACTCAGGGTCGGGCCACCGGACGCGAGCGGTGGTAGGCCGCTCGCCGTGCACTCCCGGCCCGGCGGGGACGACAGCGCTTCCTGGACCCAGCACGCCAGCGGACGGATCGCGCGGACCGGAGCGGGCCACGGGACACCGGGCCACGGGACGCCCTGGCCACCCGCCGGGGCGGTTCCGGTGCCGGTGGACGACTTCTACCCCCGCCTCGCCGAGATGGGCAACGCTTTCGGGCCGGTCTTCAGCAGCATGCGCGCGGTGTGGCGGGACGGGGACGACCTGTACGCGGAGGTCCGGTTGCCGGAGGGGACGGAGACCGACGCCGCCCGGTTCGGTATGCACCCGGCCCTGATGGACTCCTCACAGCACCCCCTCGCCCTCGCCCATCTCTCCGGCCCCCCTGGTGGACCGAGCCTCGCCGAGACGGCCGGGCTTCCCTTCGCCTGGTCCGACGTCACCCTCCACGCCACCGGGGCCTCCCATGTCCGGGTCCACCTGTCCCGAACGGCGGAGGACTCGGTCTCCCTGGAGGTCACCGACCCCTCGGGCCGTCCCGTCGCCACCGTCGGTTCCCTGGTCATCCGCCCCGTCAGCCCCCAGCAGTTGGCGGCCGCCACCCGCACGGGAGGGGACGACCTGTTCCGTGTCGCGTGGACCCCGCCCTCCGGGGCGCTCCCCTTCGCCGGTGACCCCCCACCCGTCGCGGTCCTGGGCCCCGACCCCCTGGGCTTCGCCGACGGCATCGCCGCGGCGGGACACACGGTCGGGTCCCACGACGACGCCGACTCGCTCCATGCCGCCCTGTCCGCCGGAGCCCCCGTTCCCTCCGCCGTGGTGGTGCCGTGTATGGTCCCCGAGCCCGAGGGAACCGCCGAGGCGGCCTACACCGCCACCTACCGAGCACTCGCCCGGCTCCAGGGCTGGCTCCTCGACGAACGCTGTGAGGACCTGCCCCTCGTCCTCCTCACACGGGGGGCCGTCAGCACGGGGGAGGCCGACGACGTTCCGGACCTGGACCACGCACCCCTGTGGGGGCTGGCCCGCACCGTCCAGATGGAGTTCCCCGGCCGGTGCGTCATCATCGACGTGGACGACGCGGAGGCCGCACCGGCGCTCCTGGGCACGGTACTGGCCAGCGGGGAGCCCCAGGTCGCCCTGCGCGATGGTGCGATGCTGGTCCCGCGGCTGGTCCGTACCGCGCCGGAGAAGAGGGAACCGCTGGATCTGGGGTCGGACGGTACCGTGCTCGTCACCGGGGCCAACGGAACGGTCGGCGGCGTGGTCGTCCGACACCTGGTCGCCGAGTGCGGGGCACGCCACCTGCTCCTGGTCAGCCGGAGGGGGCGGGAGGGCACCAGCCCCGAGCTCCAGACCGACCTGGCGGAGCTCGGCGCCACCCTCTCGTTCGCCTCCTGCGACACCGGTGACCGCGACGCCCTGCGCGAGGTCATCGCCTCGATCCCGGGGGAGCGGCCGCTGAGATCGGTCATCCACATCGCGGGCACCGTCGGCGGTGCTGTCTTCACCGCGCTCACCACCGAACACGTCGATCACGTGATGCGTCCCAAGGTCGACGCCTCGCTGAACCTGCACGAGCTCACGCGCGATCTGGACCTGCGGGAGTTCGTCCTGTTCTCCTCGGCGGCCAGCACGCTGGGCAATCCGGGGCAGGCGAACTACGCCGCGGCCAACGCCTATCTCGACGCACTGGCGCACCGGCGCCGTGCCCAGGGGCTTCCCGCCACCACCATCGGGTGGGGCATGTGGGCCGAGCGCAGCCAGCTCACCGTGCGGTTGGACGACACCGACCTGCACCGTTACGCACGGATGGGCATGGTGGAACAGATCGCCACCGAGCGTGGGACGGAGCTCTTCGAGGAAGCCCTGGCCGTGGACGCGCCCCACCTCCTGGCGGTACCGCTGGACATCGCGGCGGTGTCCGAGCGGAGCATGAAGGGCGCCGACGTCCCGACGATGTTGCGCGGACTGGTGCGCCAGCCGCGGCGCAGGGCGGCGGGCCACGCGGCCGACTCCGAGGGCCTGCGCCGCCGCCTTGCCGGAGCAGGCACCGAGCAACGGCAACGAGTGGTCCTCGACCTTGTCCGGGAGGCCACGGCCGAGGTACTCGGGCACTCGACTCCTGAGGAGGTGGCGACCGACCGGGACTTCCTGGAGATCGGCTTCGACTCGCTCACCGCGGTCGAACTCCGCAACCAGCTCAGTTCCTCGACCGGCCTGCGGCTCCCCGCCGGGCTGGCGTTCAAGCACGCGACCCCCACCGCTGTGGCGCGTTTCCTGCTGGAGCGCCTACCCGGTTCCGGCGAGCCGGCTCCGAGGGCGCGAGCGGTGACGGACGCTCCTGAGGCCGACGGGCCGGAGACGCCGGACAGCCTGGTCACGCTCTTCGAGGAGTTCTGCCGCCAGGGCAGGACCGCGGAGGGGATGCGGCTGCTGGACACGGCCGGGCTGGTACGTCCCGTCTTCTCCGAGGGCGAGGGCTATGCTTCCGCGCGCGGTCCGGTCGTCCTGTCGAGCAAGGAAACCGATACCTCCCTCCTGATCTGCCTACCGTCCATCGTCCTGGCCTCGGGTCCCCAGGAGTTCGCGAGGTTCGCCGGCGGCGTGCGTGGGCTGCGGGAGGTCACGGTCATCCCCCACCCGGGTTTCCGGGACGGCGAACCACTGCCCGACACGCTGGCGGCGGCCCTCGCGGCACAGGCCGACGCCGTCACCCGCTGCGCCGACGGACGCCCCTTCGTCGTCGTCTCCCGCTCCTCCGGGGGGCCGGTCGCGCACGCCGTGGTCGAGCTCTTGGAGAAGCGCGGCGTGCACCCGGCGGCCGTGGCGCTCCTGGACCCACCCCATCCGGACGATGACGCGGTCCTGCCGACCACGGAGGCCCAGATGCTCCAGCGGGGCGGCGCCCTGGGAATCGTCGACAGCGCCCGCCTCACCGCGATGGGCCGGTACATGCGACTGTTCGCCAACGTACGGCCCGGGGCCGTCGTGGCGCCCTCGGTGGTCCTGCGTCCGGAGGACCCCATCACCGACCGGGACGGGGTCCCCATCCCCCCGTTCAGCTGGGAACCTCCGCACGAGCGGATCACCGTTCCCGGCGATCACTTCACCATGCTGGAGGACCACGCCGACATCATCGCCCGAGTCCTGCACGACTGGCTGGTCGAACGAGGACTGTGAGCAGTCCCCCCGCCCCCGCCCCTGATCGCTATTCGCACAGACACAGGAGAGCATGATGCCCACGGAAGCGGCACCGCCACGCTCCGACGAGCACCGGATCACGGTGCTCGGGGCCGGCACCATGGGTGCCGGGATCACCTCCCTCGCGCTCGGCCACGGCGTGCCCGTGACACTGGTCGACGTCGACCAGGCCGCCCTCGACAGGGCACGCGCCAGAATCGACCACCAGAAGCGTGTCGCCCAGTTGATGGGAGCCGTGCCAGAGGGGGCGGCCCCCGGGGAGCTCAGTACCACCACGTCACTGGACTCCACAGCTGATGCCACGGTCGTCGTCGAGGCCGTCACCGAGCAGTACGACCTCAAGTCCGTCCTGCTCACCGAGGTGGGGGCCAGGACCAAGCCGGGCACGGTCCTGATCACCAACACCTCGTCCATCCCCGTGGACGACCTCGCCGGATATCTCGCCCGCCCCGGCGAACTGGTGGGCACCCACTTCATGAATCCGCCCTACCTGATTCGCACCGTCGAGGTCGTCCAGGGGCCGCGGACCTCCCAGCACGTCCTGGACGTCCTCGACGACCTGCTGCGCACACTGCGCCGGGAGTCCGTGGTCGTGTCCGACGCCCCGGGGTTCGTCACCAGCCGCCTGTTGCACCCGATGATCAACGACGCGGCCCGGGTGGTCCAGGAGGGCACCGCCAGCGCGGAGGACGTCGACGTACTCATGGTCGGCTGCCTCGGCCACCGGACGGGGCCGCTGCGGACCGCGGACATGATCGGTCTGGACAACCTCGTCGATTCCCTGTGGGTTCTGCACGAACGCACCGGCGACGAACGCTGCCGCCCCTGCGACCTTCTCCTGAAGAAGGTCGAGGCGGGAGACCACGGCCGTAAGAGCGGCCGCGGGTTCTTTACCTACGAACGGACGGAGCAACTGTCATGACCACGCCCGCTCAGACGCCCCAGAGCCGCGGGGAGATCGAGGCCGGTCTCATCGCCTTCCTGGAGGGCCGGACCCGGGTGTCGTGGGACGAGGACGTCGACCTGTTCGCCACCGGCGGTCTGTCGTCGATGTTCGCCATGGAACTCGTCGTGCACTTGGAACAGACCTACGGGGTGTCCATCCGCGGCGGTGACCTGAAGCTCGACAACTTCCGTACGGTCCGGACCATGGCCGGCCTGGTTCGCCGCCTGAAGACCGACAAGGACACCGATGGCTGATGACCTGAGGAAACTGGCGGCGCAGGTGCGCGAGGTCGTCGGAGACCGGGCAGCCGAGTGGGACCTCACCGGGAAACTGCCCGGTGAGGTCCTGCGCGGGCTTGCCTCCGGTGGGCTGCTGTGCCCGCAGGTGCCCTCCCGGTACGGCGGACCGGGCCTGGGCAGTCGCGACGGCGGGGAACTCACCGCGCACGTGGGCAGCCTGTGCAGCTCCCTGCGCAGTGTGATGACCTCGCAGCAGATGGTGGCGGGCAGCATCGAGCGGCTCGGGGACGAAGACCAGCGCGACCGCTACCTGCCGCGTCTGACAGGTGGGGAGATCGCCGCGGCGGCCTTCAGCGAACCCGGCGCGGGCAGCGACCTGTCGGCTATGGCCACCACCATCCGGTCCGAGGGCGACACCGTCGTGGTCGACGGACGCAAGTCGTGGATCACCACGTCCGCCTACGCGGACCTGCTTTTGGTGTTCGGCCGGTTCGGTGACGCGGCCGCCGCGGTCGTCGTCCCCGCCGACACCCCCGGTGTCACGGTCGAGAGGATCCCGGAACCCCTGGGCTGCCGGGCCGCCGGGCACGCCGACATCACCTTCGACGGTGTCCGTGTGCCGGCCGACGCCGTGCTCGGCGGCACCGGGCTTCCCCTGCCCTTCCTGGTCACCGCCGCCCTGGCCCACGGCCGGATGTCGGTGGCCTGGGGGTGTGTGGGCATCCTGCGGGCCTGCCTGTCCGAGGCGACCCGGCACGCCCGCACCCGTGAGCAGTTCGGAGTGCCGCTCTCCCGGCACCAACTGGTGGCGCGCCACCTGGCCGAGATCTACACGGCCGAACAGATCGCCGCCCGCGCGTGCGAACACGCCAGTGCCTGCTGGGAGACCGGTTCGCCGGACATGGTCACCGCCACCGTGCTGGCCAAGCACGTCAGCGCCACCCACGCCGTCTCGGGGGCGAGCGCGGCGCTGCAGGTCCTGGCCTCGACCGGGGCGCACGACGGACACACCGTGGCGCGCGCCCACCGCGACGCCCGGATGATGGAGATCATCGAGGGCAGCAGCGAGATGTGCACACTCCTCCTGGCCGACCACGTCCTCGCCACCGTCGACTGAACCATTCCCGACGCAGACAGGAGAACAAACGGTGAGTGCAGACAGAGGCGGACGGGGCTCCGCGCTGGTGAAGTGCCTGGTGTGGGACCTCGACAACACACTGTGGAAAGGGACCCTTCTGGAGGGGGACGAGCTCCTCCTCGCAGACGAGGTCCGCGACGTGGTGGTCGAGCTGGACTCCCGCGGCGTCCTCCAGTCGGTCGCGAGCAAGAACGATCACGACCTCGCCTGGGCCCGTCTGGAGGAGCTGGGGATAGCCGAGTACTTCGTGCTGCCCCGTATCGGGTGGGGGCCCAAGTCGGAGTCGGTGCGGGTCATCGCCGACCGGCTCAACTTCGCCCAGGGCGCGGTGGCCTTCATCGACGACCAGCCCGCCGAACGCGCGGAGGTCAGGTTCTCCCTTCCCGACGTCCGCTGCTACATGGCGGAACAGGCCGCGTCACTACCGGAGCTGCCCGAGTTCAGCCCGTCCGTGGTCACCGTGGACGCGCAGCGCAGGCGCAGGATGTACCAGGCGGGGTTCGCGCGGGAGGAGGCCCGAACGGACTTCACCGGTCCCGACGAGGCCTTCCTGCGCTCCCTGGAACTGGTCATGGGCATCGGTAGGGCCGGCGGGGAGGATCTCTCCCGAGTCGAGGAGCTGACCGTGCGGACCAGCCAGATGAACGCCACCGGCGTGCACTACTCCGACGCCACCCTGCGCTCACTGCTCTCGGATCCCGGGCACGAGGTACTGGTCGTCACCCTCACGGACCGCTTCGGCCCCCACGGGGCCGTCGGCGTGGTGCTCCTGGAAAAGCACGCGACGGTGTGGCACCTGAAGCTGCTGGCGACCTCCTGCCGGGTCGTCTCGTTCGGCGCGGGCACCGCGATCCTGAACTGGCTGGTCGATCAAGCGGCGCGTCGGGGAGTTCACCTCGTCGCGGACTTTCGTCCCACGGAGCGCAACCGGATGATGGAGATCGCCTATCGGTTCGCCGGCTTCACCGAGGACCCCTGCTCGTGCGCCGAGGCGGTGACCGGGGCGCCCGAGGACGGCGTCCAACGTCTGCACCTGGTGACCGAGCGCCGCGAACCGGCCGCCACGCTCAGGATCGAAGCCCTCGAACTGGGGTGAGCCCCGGAGGGCCCGCTGGGTGGAGGGGCCACCCGGCGGCGTCCGGCTACCGCTTGCGGGCCAGGGTGATCCCGTCGGCCATGGTCAGGAGGGAGACGTCCACGCGCTCGTCACCGTGCAGGGTGGCGTTCAGTTCACGGATCGCCACCGTGTCCGGATCCTGGGCCCCCTCGTCGGCCACGCGGCCGGAGAGGAGGGTGTTGTCCACGACGACGAGTCCGCCGGAACGGACCAGTGAAACGGCATGCTCGTAGTAGACCGGATAGTTCTTCTTGTCGGCGTCGATGAAAACCATGTCGAAACGGTTCTCCTCCCCTTTATCGACGAGTTCCGAGAGCGTTTCCGTGGCGTCTCCGACGCGTAGCTCGATACGGTCGCGCACGCCGGCCCTCTTCCAGTAGGGGACACCGATGTCCGCCCAGCGGTCCGTGATGTCGCAGGTGACGATCCTCCCCTCGGGAGGAAGCGCACGGGCCATGCACAAGGTGCTGTATCCGGTGAAGGTGCCGACCTCCAGTACCGAGCGGGCGCCGGACAACTGGGCGAGGAGCGCCAGTAGCTGTCCCTCCTCCGCCATCACCTGCAGCGATTCTCCGCCGGGTAGTTCGGAGGTCTCCTCCCGTAGCCCGGACAGGATGTCGTCGTCGCGCAGAGAAGTGTTGCGCACGTAGTCCAGGAGGCGGGGAGTCATTTCGGTCTGATGAGCCATGGGGTGAATACTAGGGGGAATAAGTGAAGGGGGCCGAAGCGGTGCTGAGCGGAATCGTGGCGCGGACGTTGCGGCATCGTCTTTTTCCCGGGGCGGTCCCGAAGGCGTCTGTGCCCGTCCCCGGGCGGCACCGGGTCCGTCCTCGGCACGGCCGCGTGCCGGCTGACCGTTTGCGCGTGGCGGGCGGGGGAGCATGGCGCGGCCCCGCCCGCCTACCGCTTCCCGGCGGCGGAGCCCAGCAGCTCCAACAGGTCGTCGACGACGTCCTCGGGGCCGGCGCCCCTGTCCGGCCCCAGGTGGCCGGTCAGGGCCAGGCTCACCGCACCGTGCGCGGCGGCCAGCAGCAGCGCGGTGCGCCGTTCCGCGTTCCCGTCCGGAACGACCCCCTCGGCCTGGCACTGCCGGACCACCGCGGCCAGGGAGGCCCGGGTGCGCCGGGCCGCGGCCCCGGGTTCCTCCTGGGGGCCGGACCAGGCGCCGAAGACGAGGGAGAACCGCTCCGGATGGTCCATGGCCCAGGCCGTGTAGGAGTGCAGCACCGTCCGCAGGGCCTCCCGCGCGGTGAAGGCCTGCCCCGCCGCGCGGTCGATGATGCCGCCCAGCCGTTCCAACTCCTTGGCCGCCACCGCGGCCAGGAGGGACTCCTCGTCCGCGAAGTGCTCGTGGGGCGCTATGCGGGAGAGCCCGCTCAGGCGTCCGACCTCGCGTAGTGTCACCGCCTCGGTCCCGCCGGAGTCCAGCAGCCGCCGCGCCGAGGCGACGAGGGAGCCACGCGTGTCCTGGGGCATGCGGACCATCTTGGCATCCGAACGGTCCGGGACGGACGACCGCCTCGGCGGGCCTGCCGGGGCCGCGTTCGGAACAACCCGGGCCCGGCGGGCGTTGGCCCGTACGTGCCCAAGGCCCCACAGGCGCCGGAGCACCGCGCCGCGTCGGCGCGGCCCCGGCGGCGAAAACCGGTTGCCGCCCCTTCTACCCTTGACTACTGATGAGCACCACCACGCCCGCGCCCGCCGCGGACACACTCCGAGCCCGGCTGCGCGACCTCATGCCCTCGGACCGCCACCGGCTGCGTCGGCGTATCGACGGCCTGGCCAAGATCAGTGACGAGCGCCGCCGCGCCTCGGTCACCGCCCAGATCGCCGGGGACATCGACGAGGCCGCCCTGCGCGTGGACCTGCGCCGCGAGACGGTCCCGGAGCTCACCTACCCCGAAGAGCTCCCGGTCAGCGCCCGGCGCGAGGACATCGCCGAGGCCGTCCGCGACAACCAGGTCGTCATCGTCGCCGGTGAGACCGGTTCCGGCAAGACCACCCAGCTGCCCAAGATCTGCATGGAGCTGGGGCGCGGCGTCATGGGCACCATCGGCCACACCCAGCCCCGGCGGCTGGCCGCCCGCACGGTGGCCGAGCGCATCGCCGAGGAGGTCGGCACCCCGCTGGGCGAGACCATCGGCTACAAGGTCCGCTTCACCGACTCCTCCAGCGACAGCACGCTGGTCAAGCTGATGACCGACGGCATCCTGCTCGCCGAGATCCAGCGCGACCGCATGCTGCGCCAGTACGACACGCTCATCATCGACGAGGCCCACGAGCGCAGCCTCAACATCGACTTCCTGCTCGGCTACCTCAAGCGGCTGCTGCCCAAGCGGCCCGACCTCAAGGTCGTCATCACCTCGGCCACCATCGACCCCGAGCGCTTCTCCCGCCACTTCGACGACGCCCCCATCGTCGAGGTCTCCGGCCGCACCTATCCGGTCGAGGTCCGCTACCGGCCCATCTCCGAGGAGATCCTCGACCCGGAAGAGAACAACCGCGGCCGAAGGCCGACCTTTGAGGGTGGTGGTGGTGGGCTGACGGGTGGGCAGAACCCGGGCGGCGGCACCGACCGCGACCAGACCCAGGCCATCCTGGACGCCGTCGACGAGCTCGGCCACGAAGCCCCCGGCGACGTGCTGGTCTTCCTCAGCGGTGAGCGCGAGATCCGCGACACGGCCGAGGCCCTGGAGAAGAGGAAGCTTCCGGGCACCGAGATCCTGCCGCTCTACGCACGCCTGTCGGTCTCCGAGCAAAGACGCGTGTGGTCCTCCCACAGCGGACGCCGCGTCGTCCTGGCCACCAACGTCGCCGAGACCTCCCTGACCGTCCCCGGCATCAAGTACGTCATCGACCCGGGCACCGCGCGCATCTCCCGCTACTCCCACCGCACCAAGGTGCAGCGCCTGCCCATCGAGGCGGTCTCCCAGGCCTCCGCCAACCAGCGCAAGGGCCGTTGCGGCCGTGTCTCGGAGGGCATCTGCATCCGGCTGTACTCGGAGGAGGACTTCCTCTCCCGCCCCGAGTACACCGACCCCGAGATCCTGCGCACCAACCTGGCCTCGGTCATCCTCCAGATGGCCTCCCTGGGGCTGGGCGACGTCGCCGCCTTCCCGTTCGTGGACGGCCCCGACCACCGCCAGATCAAGGACGGCGTCAACCTCCTCGAAGAGCTGGGCGCCCTGCACCCCGACGCCTCAGGCGGCAAGCGCAGGCTCACGCGGACGGGCCGACGCCTGGCCCAGCTGCCCGTCGACCCGCGCCTGGGCCGGATGGTCCTGGAGGCGCACGAGCGCGACTGCCTGGGCGAGGTGCTGGTCATCACCGCAGCCCTGTCCATCCAGGACCCGCGCGAGCGCCCCGCCGACAAACAGCAGCAGGCCCAGCAGGCGCACGCCAGGTTCGCCGACAAGGAGTCGGACTTCCTGGCCTTCCTCAACCTGTGGAACCACCTGCGCGAGAGGCAGCGGGAGCTGTCGGGCAACCAGTTCCGCAGGCTGTGCCGCGAGGAGTACCTCAACTACCTGCGCGTACGCGAGTGGCAGGACATCCACAGCCAGCTCCGACAGGTGCTGCGCTCCATGGACATCGACGCCCCGCGCCCGCGCGAGGAGGCCGCCGACCCCCGCGGCGTGCACATGTCCCTGCTGGCCGGACTGCTTTCGCACGTGGGGCTCAAGGATCCCGACAAGCACGAGTACCTGGGCGGGCGCGGCGCCCGCTTCGCGATCTTCCCCGGATCGGCGCTGTTCAAGAAGCAGCCCCGCTTCGTGATGGCCGCCGAGCTGGTGGAGACCTCCAAGCTCTGGGGCCGCATGGTCGCGAAGATCGAGCCGGAGTGGGCCGAGGAGCTGGCCGGGGACATCGTCAAGCGCCACTACAGCGAACCGCACTGGGAGCGCAAGCGCGGCGCCGTCATGGCCTTCGAGCGCGTCACCCTCTACGGCGTGCCCATCGTCGTGCAGCGCAAGGTGTCCTACGGGAGGATCGACCCCGAGCTGTCCCGGGAGCTGTTCATCCGCCGCGCCCTGGTCGAGGGCGACTGGGAGACCCGCCACCACTTCTTCCACGACAACCGCAAGCTCCTGGACGAGGTGGAGGACCTCGAACACCGCGCCCGCCGCCGCGACATCGTCGTGGACGACGAGACGCTGTTCCAGTTCTACGACGCGCGCGTGCCGGACTCGGTGGTCTCGGCCGCCCACTTCGACTCCTGGTGGAAGAAGGCCCGCCGCACCGAGCCCGAGCTGCTGGACTTCACCCGCGAGGAGCTCATCAACGAGGGCGTCGACGTCGTCAACGAGGACGACTACCCGGACGTGTGGCGCCAGGGCGAGTTCACCTTCCCGCTGACCTACCAGTTCGAGCCGGGCAGCGACTCCGACGGGGTCACCGTGCACATCCCGGTGAAGTTCCTCAACCAGGTGGACAACACCGGGTTCGACTGGCAGATCCGGGGCCTGCGCGACGAGCTGGTCACCGCGATGATCCGGTCCCTGCCCAAGCCGCTGCGGCGCAACTTCGTGCCCGTCCCGGACCACGCGGCCCGGGCGAGGGAGGGACTGGACCCCTACTCGGGTCCGCTCACCGAGGCGCTGGCCGCCGAGCTCACCCAGATGGCGGGCGAGCGGATCACCCCCGCCGACTTCCAGCTCGACCGTGTGCCCGACCACCTGCGCATCACCTTCCGATCGGTGGACGAGCGGGGCCGCACCCTGGCCGAGTCCAAGGACCTGGAGAAGCTGCGTACCAAGCTCAAGCCGCGCCTGCGTGAGGCGATCTCCGCCGAGGCCAAGGGCGTGGAGAAGAAGGGGATCACCTCCTGGGACTTCGGTTCGCTGGAGCAGACCCTGGAGCGCAAGTCGCTCGGCCCCGGGGTGAAGGGCTACCCGGCGCTGGTGGACGAGGGCGACAGCGTCGCGATCCGCATCTTCGACACCCGGCCCGAGCAGCGCGCCGCCATGTGGGCGGGCACCCGGCGCCTGCTGCTGCTCACCGTGCCCTCGGTGGCGCACGTGGTCAGCAAGGGCCTGAACAACCCCGACAAACTCGCCCTGGCCGACAACCCGCACGGCTCGGTCGGGAAGATGCTGGCCGACGCCGAGTCGGCCGCGGTCGACCACCTGCTCGCCCGCGAGGGCGGCCCGGTGTGGAACGGCGAGGACTTCCACAAGCTCTCCGAGCGGGTGCGCGCCGACCTCGGCGACACCCTCGCCGAGGTCCTCGACAAGAGCGCGCGCGTCCTGGTGCTGTGGCGCAAGGTGTCCAAGAAGGTCAGGGGCACCACGTCCCTGGCCGTGCTGCCCTCGCTCAACGACGTGCAGGGCCAGCTCGCCGACCTGGTCGGGGACGGGTTCGTCACCGCGGCGGGCCTGTCGCGACTGGACGACCTCCACCGCTACCTGCGCGGGGTGGAGTACCGGCTGGGCAAGCTGCCGGAGAACCCGCGCCGCGACCAGGTGAACATGGCCAAGGTCGAGCAGATGCGCCAGGCGGTGGCCAGGCTGCGCGGGAGCCTCGGCCCCGGCCGCGCGGCCGACCCGGACGTCGTGGAGCTGCGCTGGATGCTGGAGGAGTACCGGGTGAGCCTGTTCGCCCAGGAGCTGCGCACGGCCTACCCGGTCTCGGACAAGCGCATCATGAAGGCCGTCGAGGCCGCCAAGGCGGCGAACCGGAGGTAGGAGCGGTCTCAGACGGAGAACCGTCGCCGGGGCCAGGCCCCGGCGACGCCGTCAAACCGTTCTCACTGCGGAGCGGTGCTTGCGTACTGCTGAAGCCAGTTCCTCGATCGGTTGCGCGGGCTAGCCAAGCAACGCCACCATGGCGTCGAAGTATGTGGTGGGGACCGTTACGGTCTGCGCGCGTTCCACGACCTTCCCAACGTCTCCAATGACGGCTTGGTGGTCCGGACACTCATCGATCATAGACGTCACCTCGGGCACCGACTTTGACGACGACCACGATGATCTGACCATCGTCGATGGTATAGACCACTCGGTAGTCGCCGACACGGATGCGGTAACCGTCCCTGGCCTTGAGCTTCTTACAGCCGTCTGGGCGCGGGTCGTCAGCAAGGTTCGCTACAGCCTCGACGATGCGTTTAAGCACCGGTCCGTCGAGCTTGCGCAACTCCTTGCGGGCCGAGGCCTTGATTTCGATCGCGTAGCGGCTCACGTGTAGTCCTCGAGCCGGAAGGGGACGGTCTCTTCATCGGCGCGGGCGTTGATCACCGCGCTGTCAGCGGCGTCCTCCAGCTCTTCCAGATACGCGGCGCTCACCAAGACCAGGCCGCGGTCGGCCAGCGCCTCGGCCAACTCAGCCGCCATCCGGCCCGGGTCGACCGGTTCAGCTGTCATTCGCTTCTCCTCGGGGCGCCCGACCGCCTGTCCACGAACGGTCGCGGACCGTGCGCTTGTACGCGGTCCATGAACTCAGGTCCTGACCAGCCTAGTCTCAGGGAGCGGAGGAAGGGGGAGTTCGACAAACCGAGCCGGTACCAGGTCCCCGGGTCCGTGGCGGTCCCGCCCCGGCCTGTAGCATGCGCCCTGTGGTTTAGACCACTGACGGTGCGAGGCACAGGCGCGAGCGAAACGGGGATCCTGGTGGGCGAAGCGGTGGACGGACGGCGGCTCCTGCTGGTGGGCACCTACACCCCCGACTCCGACCCGCCGGGGGAGGGCGCCGGGATCTACCGGATCTGGTTCGACCCCATGACGGGGGAGATGGCCGACGGCGGCGTGGCCGCCCGCACCCCCGGCCCCTCCTTCCTGGCCTTCCACGAGGACCCGGCCACGGTCTACGCGGTCAACGAGCGCGCCGAGGGCACCGTCGCCGCCTTCCGTGTCGACGGGGAGGCCCGGCTCACCGAGCTGGGCTCGGCCCCCACCGGCGGCGGGTCGCCCTGCCACGTGCTCGCGGTGGGCTCCCGGCTGGCGGTCACCAACTACGCCAACGGGGTGGCGACCGTGTACGGACTGGAGGAGGACGGCACGTTCACCGACGCGACGGAGTTCACCCACGCCGGGAGCGGGCCGGTCACCGAACGCCAGGAGGGGCCGCACGCGCACAGCGCCGCCGCTCCCGACGACCGTCACGTGCTCGTGGTCGACCTGGGCACCGACGAGCTGCGCGTCGTCCGCGACGGCGAGCAGGTCGGCGCCGTCGCACTGCCCCCGGGCACCGGTCCCCGGCACACGGCGGTGGCGGGGGAGTACCTCTACGTCGCCGGCGAGCTGGACTCACGGGTGCACGTCCTGCGCTGGGACCCGGGCACCGGCACCGCCGAGCACCTCGGCTCGGTCCACGCCACCGGCGAGGAGGCGGCGGGCGACAACTTCCCCGCCGAGATCCTCACGAACGCCGACCACGTGTACGTGTCCAACCGGGGCGCGGACACGATCTCCACCTTCGCCGCCCGCGACGGCGGCGCGCGCCTGGAGCACATGGCCAACACCCCGGCAGGGGGAGCGTGGCCGCGTAACTTCACCGTGGTGCGCGGCCATCGCGAGGAGCCCGACCACCTGGTCGTGGCGGCCCAGAACGGTGACTCGCTGGCCTCCCTGCTCATCGACCCCGGCACGGGTGTCCCCGCCGACACCGGCCACCGGCTGAGCGTCCCCGTTCCCGTGTGCGTGCTCCCGGTCCCCATCACCCGCATCCGCCGCGCCGAGGGATCCTGACCCGAGGCCGTCGCGGAGACGCGGCCTTTCCCGGTCGCACCCGGAGAGGCCGCGTCTCCGGCTTCCCGGGGCACGGACCGTTCCGGAAGCCTGTGGGACACCGACCCGGGACGGTGGACCCCGCGCCGTGGTGGGCTGCTGCCGCAGTACTTCGACGCCTGCCGTGAGCGTCCCTGGTCCGCACGGGACCCTCGCCTGGACCCACCCGTCCGTCCGTTTCATCGGCCGCGACGGGCTGGTCGCGGCCATGCCCCGCCCCTCGTGTGCCGCACGGCAGGGTTCGAAACTATCCGAAAAGTTTCGGCCTCATTGGCCTGGCATCCGCGCCTCGAATCACGGTACTCCGTGTCATTTCCGGATATGCCGATCAGATCGCCCTGATGACCAGGGAGGATGCTTCCTTGGTGCGGGTCAACCTCACCGAAATTTTCCGGAAGCCATTGACAAGCGGGCGGAGTCGGACAAATACTCTCACTCACGGCAATCAGCCGAACCCGCCGCGTGATGCGGGGCCGAAGCGCGGTGGCCATCCCCTGGCCACCGGCGCCCCCTCCGGCCCGTATCGCGCCGGCTGACCCCCTGTCAGCCTTCGCAAGGAGGAAACATGTCAACGGAAGACACCCCCACCCCCCACCTCCCCCAGATCAGCCGCAGAGGACTCATCGGCGGCGTCGGCGCGCTGGCGCTGACCGTGCCCGCGATCATGGCGATGCCCGGCACCGCCCACGCCCTGCAGACCATCACCCAGAACCAGACCGGCAACCACAGCGGCTACTACTACTCGTTCTGGACCGACGGCGGCGGCTCGGTCTCCATGACCCTGGGCAACGGCGGCAACTACAGCACGTCGTGGAGTAACACCGGCAACTTCGTCTGCGGCAAGGGCTGGAGCAACGGCAGCCGCAGGAACGTGAACTACTCGGGTGGCTTCAACCCGTCCGGCAACGGATACCTGTGCCTGTACGGGTGGACGTCGAACCCGCTCGTGGAGTACTACATCGTCGACAGCTGGGGCACCTACCGGCCCACGGGAGAGCACCGGGGCACGGTCTACAGCGACGGCGGCAACTACGACATCTACCGCACGATGCGCTACGACTCCCCCTCGGTGGAGGGCACCCAGACCTTCCCCCAGTACTGGAGCGTCCGGCAGTCCAAGAGGGTGGGCGGGACCATCACCACCGGCAACCACTTCGACGCCTGGAACAGGGCCGGAATGAACCTGGGCAACTTCAGCTACTACATGATCATGGCGACCGAGGGATACCAGAGCAGCGGCAACTCCAACCTCTACGTGGGCTGACGGGCCTCCGGCTCCCTGTCACGGTCGTTGGCTCCCGGAACGTCAACGACCCCCGCGTGAGCCGGTGACGCCCCCAACCCCGCACCCGTGGCGGGGGGGGCCCCCCCCCCCCCCCCCCCCCCGCCACACTGCTGTCCGGGGAGTCCCGCCGAGCCCGATCGCCCCAGGGTGCGGCGAGCACCGCCCGGCTCGCGCGCACCCAGTTCCGTTTGCTCCGCGCCCAGCTCTCGACCCGCGCCCAGGGCGTGTCCTCGGGAACGTGCAGGAGCAGCGACCCGTCACGGTCCACGGTGGTGCCCACCGTCCTGCGCCGCGACGACGGGCAGGCCGAGGACACCAGTTCGTCGAGAACGAGCCGGTCGGGGACTCGGGCCGTCAGGGTCGCGGGCATGGTCACCAGGCTGGACCGTTTCCGACCCGTCCCACCTGGGATGATCTTGCCCGTAGCGGCGTGCTCGACCGCCGACATTGCCCCTGCGGGCAAGATCATCGGCGGGAGAGTCCCACACGTCACACCGTTAACGGTCTTGGTCATCCCACGATGACGGGGCAGCAGGGAGGGCCGACCCGTGCCCGCCTGCGTGGATCTCCACTCACACTGGAGGCCCGACCGCCGCAGTACCAGGGTTTCCCCAGTACGTCTCCTCCGCCCCCCGACCCCGAGAGAGGCATCGTGCTCTTCGCGGCTCCGGTGCTCGCGATCGCCGCGACACTACTGCTGATGACGGTTACCGGGCAGGTTTTCCAGGTGCTCACGTGGGGCGCTCTCATGACCCTGGTCGCCGCGGCTCCGATCGCCGTGCCGACGCAGTACCGGCGCACCGCGATCTGGGTGTGCGCCGCCCTGTTGCTCGTGGCTGTCGTGCTCAGCGTCCTGTCCATCGGAATGTTCTTCGTCCCGGCGCTCATCGCGCTCGCCGTCGCGGGCCTCACGCACGGGCCGAAGCGGTAGGGAGGGCCGTGGAGGGTACGGGGAGCGCGCAGCCGCGAAAGGGTCCCCCCGCGCCCCCCGGCGTGCTTCCCCTGGTCCGGGCGAGGGCGGGGCCGCGTTGTGACCCGTGTCTCAGGACGATCCCCACAACGACCGGGCGCGCGGAACTGTGCGCCCCGGCCCCTGTCCCGGTCACCGGCATCACGGACAATGGGAGGTGATCAGCTCCCACACCCCTGAGGGAATCCACCCATGCCCACGACCAGGAACGTCGTCCGCTACAAGGGCCTGACCGCCCGCGACCTCGCGCTCATCGCCGTGTTCGCCGGGCTCATCGCCGCGCTCAGCGTCACCGTCGCCATCCCGCTGCCGTTCTCGCCGGTGCCGATCACCCTCCAGACCCTCGGCATCATGCTCGCCCCCAGCCTCCTGGGCTGGAAGCGCGGCACCCTCGCCGTCGCCGCCTTCCTCGCCCTGGGGCTGGCCGGGCTCCCGCTCTTCGCGGGCGGCATGGGCGGCGTCGGAGTCCTGGCCAGGCCCTCGGCCGGGTTCATCGTCAGCTGGGTCTTCGCCGCCCTGGTCATCGGCGTGCTCACCGACCTCATGATCCGCGGCAGCCGTGGCCGCTACCGCTTCTGGGCGGGCCTGGGCATCAACGCCGTCGGCGGCATCCTCGTCATCTACGCGATCGGCGTCCCCTGGATGGCCGTCGTCGCGGGCAGCGGGGTGCTGGCCACCACCTACTCCATGCTGGCCTTCCTTCCGGGCGACCTCGTCAAGGCCGTCGTCACCGCCCTCATCGCCAGCACGGTCTTTCGCGCCTACCCCGTCCCGCCCGCCGGGCACCCGGTCGTCGAGGCCGGCGAGGACGACGGCGGAGCCGCCTGATGCTCCGCATCGAGGGGGTCTCCCACTCCTACGACGACCGCGCCGTGCTGCGCGACGTCACCCTCGACCTCGCCGAGCACCGCATCGGCGTGATCGGGGCCAACGGATCGGGCAAGTCCACGCTCGCCCGCACCCTCAACGGCCTCGTCGTCCCCGACGAGGGCCGGGTGACGCTGGGGGAGTGGGACACCCGGCGCCACGCCAGACACATCCGGCGCAGGGTCGGCTTCGTCTTCTCCGACGCCGCCAACCAGATCATCATGCCCACCGTCGCCGAGGACGTGGAGATCGGCCTGCGCTCCCTGAAGCTCGGCCGCGAGGAGGCCGCACGCCGGGTCGAGGACGCCCTGGTCCGCTACGGCCTCGACGGCCACCGCGACCACCCCGGGCACCTGCTCTCCGGCGGCCAGAAACAGCTCCTCGCCCTGGCCTCGGTCCTGGTGACCGAACCCGAGGTGCTGGTCTGCGACGAGCCCACCACCCTGCTCGACCTGCGCAACACCCGCATGGTGCACCGCACCCTCGACGGCCTCGAACAGCAGGTCGTGCTGTTCACGCACGACCTGGACCTGCTCGGCGACTTCGACCGGGTCCTGGTCATGGACGCCGGACGCGTGGTCTTCGACGGCGTGCCCGGCGACGCCGTGCCCCACTACACCAAGCTCATGGACGAGCGGTGAGCACCGTCGGCCTGTACGTCCCCGGCGACAGCCCTCTCCACCGGGCCCCGGCCGGGGCCAAGCTCCTCGCGCTGCTGCTGGTCGGGATCGGCCTCGTCGTCTGGGCCGACCACCGCGTCGCGGCCGGCGCCCTGACCGCCGCGCTCGTGCTCTACCCGGCGGTGGGACTGCCCCTGGGGCGGGCCTGGTCCGCGCTGCGCGCACTGTGGCCGTTCCTACTGGCCATCGGCCTGTTCCAGGTCCTGTTCGCCGACTGGCAGACGGCCCTGCGCCTGTGCGCGCAGCTGGCCGCCCTCGTCCTGCTCGCCAATCTCGTCACCCTCACCACCCGCGTGCGCGAGATGCTCGAACTCTTCGAGCGGTTGGTCCGGCCGCTCCGCCACGTGGGCGCCAACCCCGACCGGATCGCGCTCGTCCTGGCGCTCACCATCCGTTCCATCCCGATGGCCGCCACCGCGTGGCAGGCGGCCCGGGAGGGATACCGGGCTCGGGGCCTGTCCGGCCGCCCCCACCTGTTGGTGGTCCCGGTGATCGTCCAGCTGTTGCGGATGGCCGACGCGACGGGAGAGGCGCTCGTGGCCAGAGGGATCGACGAGGACACCCGGCACTGATGTGCCCACCGGGCCGCGCTCCCGGGAACGAAACGAGGGATTTCGGTACCGATTGGGTATCGGATAGTCGGCTTCCCGCGCATTTCGGTGGATAATGACGGTCCAGTCCATCCGAAGTACCGTGCGCCAACGAACCGGTGATCAGTGTGCCCCGGCGTCGTCCCCCCGCCGAGATCAGGACCTGGTCCGTCGTCACCACGGCGGTCGTCCTCGTCGTCCTGATGTCCTTCGCCCTGCCCGGCGCCACCTCGGTCGCCGAGAGCGTTCCCCCCGAACCGGACCCGGCCCTGGTCCGCGTCCTGCTCTCCGAGAACGTCCTCCCCCTGGTGCCCTTCGCGCCCCGCACCGGTCCCGCCACCGGCGGGCAGGGCCTCACCCCCGTCCAGCGCCAGGAACTCACCGCGCGGATCGAGGCGCTCTCCGGGGAGCGGGCCGCCGACTTCGGCGTCGCCGTGCAGGACCTGCGCACCGGCGCCACCTTCAGCCACAACGCGCACCAGCAGTTCCCCACGGCGAGCGCCGTCAAGCTGACCATCCTGACCATGCTGCTCCTGCGCGCGCAGGAGGAGGGGCGCGACCTCACCGGGGCCGAGCGGGACCAGGTCTCCACGATGATCCGCTACAGCGACAACGAGGTCACCGACGGTCTGTACTCGCGGATCGGCTTCACCGACGGCTTCGTGCACGGTGCCGAAACCCTCGGCTTCACCAACACCGACCCCCATCCCCGGGGCGTGTGGGGCGCCACCATGACCACCGCCGCCGACCAGGTGCGGCTGCTGCGCGCGCTCTACTGCGACGGGGGTCCGCTGTCGGAGGAGAGCCGCGACTACGCGCGTGAACTGATGGAGTCCGTCGCCCCCGAACAGGCCTGGGGCGTCTCGGCCGGTGCCGACCCCGCCGACGCCGTGGGCCTCAAGAACGGCTGGACGCCCCGGGAGAGCAACGGCGGCCTGTGGAACGTCAACAGCGTCGGCTACGTGGTCGGTCCCGGACACGAGTACCTGGTCGCGGTCCTCACCGACGGCAACAGCGACTACGCCACCGGCGTCGCCCTGGTGGAGGAGCTGGCGTCCACGGTCACCGGCGCCCTGGAGGAGCCCGTCCGCTGACCGCCGGTCCCGGTAGGCCCGACACACGTGTGCCCCGTCCGTGTGGGGCCGGACGGGGCACGAGGGATGGGAGGCCGGAACTAGTCCAGCGGCCCGCCTGCGACGTAGACGACCTGGCCGGACACGAACCCGGCGTCCTCACCGGTGAGGAAGGCGACCGTGTTGGCGATGTCCTCGGGGACACCCGCCCGGCGCACGGGGATCTCGGCCTCCTTGAAGGCCTTCATCTCCTCGTACTTGATGCCGATGCGCTCGGCGGTCGCCTTGGTCATGTCGGTCTCGATGAACCCGGGCGCGACCGCGTTGCAGGTCACGCCGAACTTGCCCAGCTCGATGGCGAGGGTCTTGGTGAACCCCTGGAGGCCGGCCTTGGCCGCGGAGTAGTTGGCCTGGCCCCGGTTGCCCAGCGCCGAGGAGCTGGACAGGTTGACGATCCGGCCCCAGCCGTTCTTGGTCATGTGGGCCTGGGCGGCCTTGCTCATCAGGAACGAGCCCCTCAGGTGCACGTTCATCACGGTGTCCCAGTCCTCCACGGACATCTTGAACAGCAGGTTGTCGCGCAGGACACCGGCGTTGTTCACCAGGATCGCGGGCGGTCCGAGACGGTCGGCCACGGTGTCGACGGCGGCGGTCACCTGGTCGGGGTCGGACACGTCGCAGCCCACGGCCAGGGCGGTGCCGCCCGCGGCGGTGATGCGGTCCACGACCTTCTGGGCGTCGGACTCCTTCAGGTCCAGCACGGCGACGGCCCGACCCTCGCGCGCCAGGCGCTCAGCCGTGGCGGCACCGATCCCACGGGCCGCGCCGGTCACGATGGCCACACGGGGCGTTGGGGACATGGTGTTACCTCCAGAATTAACGTGGTGGGCGCGAGGGAATCCTATCCGCATGCCAACCGGTCGGTAGGTGGTCGGGGGTGGGTTCGAGGAGGCGGCCCGACGGCGGGATCGCCCCCTGGCGACCGCGCTTCACGGGCCAGCCGAAGTTGGTCTCCCCGTTTTCCTGCACATCGCCGAGGGTTGGCCTACGATTGCCGCAAGACCAAGATGCACGTGCATTCGAGCCGTGCAGCGGCACGCGCCCGCCTCGTACACGGACACCGCGTACCCTCGGAAACGTGCCACTGCCGCTTACGCTGCGGTGCGTCAGTGAGGAGTGGAAGGCATGGAGTGTGCGGAGGCGGTGGCGGAACCGACCGGTGGTTGGTGGCTCAAGGTGCTGACGCACGGTTCCCGTCGCTGGAACACCCCCGTCTGCGGAGACAGGCACGACGCCGTCACGTGGAGCTTCGAGCCCCGGCCCCACGCGGTGGGTGCCGCACGTGAGATTTCCGAGGCCCTTCTCCACGAATGGGAGATGCGCTACTTGTCCAGCGATGTCGCGGTGGTCGTTTCCGAATTGGTTACCAATGCGGTCAGACACGGTGGCCCCCTGCCCTTGACCAGATGCGGCCAGGGAGGTATTCAGCTGTCGCTGATGCGCAGCGGCGGTGAATTCATCTGCGCGGTCCGCGACGGCGGAGATCGGCTCCCCCACAGAAGGGAAGTCGCTCTCGACCTGGAGGGCGGCCGGGGGCTTGCCCTGGTGAGCGCTTTCGCGCAAGAGTGGGGTGTGATTCCCACACCGCCCGGTGGCAAGTTCGTTTGGGCGCAATTCGTGTGAGCCGGTCGAAGGGCCCGGGCCGGACGACCGGCCGGCTCTCCCCCCGATCGGCCGCGGAACCTTCCCCGAACCTCGACAGGTCGTCTGACCGAGGACCTGGGACGTGCGGGCGCGGTGGCTCTATCGTGTACATGTAGTGTCTTGACCGCATGGCAAAGGTGTCCCGACGGCCCGGATACCCTTGTTCGAGGAATGACGGAGAGGCGGCGAACGTGGATATCGCTCGGTTGCGCCAGGGGAGCGGCCCCACTGTGCGCCGCATGTTGATCGGACACGAGCTGCGCCAACTCCGCGAGGCTCGCGGTATCAGCCGTGAGGACGCCGGGAACAAGATTCGGGCGTCGGCGTCCAAGATCAGCCGTATGGAACTCGGCCGGGTCGGTTTCAAGTTGCGCGATATCGAGGACCTCCTCAAGATGTACGGGGTCACCGACCGCAAGAGGATCAAGGAAATCCTCGAAGTCGCGCGCGAATCCAACAAGCCCGGATGGTGGAAGGAGTACGGGGAGTCACTGCACAAGTGGTTCATCCGTTATGTCGGCTTTGAGGAGGCCGCCGACCACATCCGCATCTACGAGTCCCAGTTCGTCCCCGGCCTGCTGCAGACCGAGGAGTACGCGCGGGCGATCATCTCCGGCGGCGTGGAGACCGACCAGGTCACCGAGCAGCGCGTGGAGGCCAGACTCAAGAGACAGCGCCGTCTGCGCACGGACAAGAACATGCGCATGTGGGTCATCCTCGACGAGGCCGCGGTGCGCCGACCGATCGGCGGCCCCGAGGAGGGGCGCGAGATCATGCGCGGCCAGCTGGAATGGCTCATCCAGCTCAGCGAGGAGCACGACAACATCACCCTCCAGATCGTCCCCTTCTCGGTGGGCGCGCACGCCGCCGAAGCCGGTTCGTTCACGCTCCTGCGCTACTCGGAGTTCGAACTGGCGGACATGGTCTACCTGGAGCAGCTCACGGACGCCGAGATCATCGACCGCCGTCCCGTGGTGGAGGCCTACACCAAGGCCATGACCCGGCTGAGCGTCGCCGCGGCCACACCCGACGAGACGCTGGACATGCTCAAGGAGATGCTGGAGGACCTGGACAAGGAGTGAGAGCACGCCTCGCGTCCGGGAGGGGTCCGGGACGAGGAGGCCGGGGATCGAGACAGGCTCGCCGAGGCGGGCCTTTCTGGTTTTCCGGCGCGGCTCGCCTCGGGGCCGGCCCCGAGGCGAGCCGCGCCCGGTGTCCACCGTGGGGTCCCTGCCAGGGACACCCCACGGTGGACCGTCTTCGGCCGACCCGGACGAGGGCGTGGCAACCGGGGCGGCGTGCGGAGAAGGGATCGTCGCCGGGCGACGATCCCTTCCTCGTGTGCCGAGGACATCGATGTGCCCAGTGGAGAGGTCTCCCTAGCTGAGGAGATTGTCGAAGTCGCCGTCCTTGGCGCCCAGGATCATGCAGTCGATCTCCTCCTGGGTGTAGACCAGGGCCGGCCCGGACGGGAAGCGGGAGTTGCGCACGGCGATGGAACCGTCGCCGAGGCGGGCCATCTCCACGCACGCTCCCTGGGAGTTGCTGCGCCTGGCCTTCTGCCACGCGGCGTCGGTGAGGTTGGTCGCGGGGATGCCGTTGTGTGCGGTCATGCTGTGCTCCTTCGTTCCTTGAGGGGAGGTGTCCGTGCTGATGCACTCACGGATGCACGTGCATTGGCACTGACATATTCACAAGCATAGCGTGACCTCCGCCACTTGTCCGAGGGTTTCGCGGTATGTAAGCGTCATGTAACCCGCCGCCGGGGAGGTGCGGTCGCGGTGCCGCGAGGCGGCCCGGCGGCGGGGCCGGCCGGTGACCCGCGGAGGAGGCGGGGACGGGAAGGACGAGAGCCCCGCCGGGCGCGCGGCGGGTGCCGCGGGCCCGACGGGGCTCGAAGGACCGGGTCGGTCAGGAACAGGCCAGAGCGGTGGTCAGCGCGTCCAGGTTGCCGCGCATGATCGAGGGATAGTCGTCGCCGGGGGAGTCCTCGGTGACGCCCTCCAGGGGGTCGAGCACCTCCACCCGCGCGCCGGTCTCGGAGGCGATGGTCTCCGCGGTCGCCGCGGGCATCAGCGGCTCGGTGAAGACGGTGGTGATGTCGTGCTCGCGGACGGTGTCGGTGATCGCCGCGATCTGCGAGGGCGAGGGCTCGGTGTCGGGGTCCACCCCGCTGACGCCGACCTGTTCCAGACCGTAGTCCTCGGTGAGGTAGGTGAAGGCGGTGTGCCCGACGACCACCTCGTCGTGCTCGCAGGAGGACAGGCCCTCCTCGTACTCCTGGCCGATCGCCTCCAGTTCGGCGGTCACGGTCTCCACGTTCCGCGCGTAGCGGTCGGCGCCCTCGGGGTGGGCCTCGGCCATGCGGTCGCCGAGCGACTGGGCCACCTGCGCCATCAGGTCCACGTCCAGCCAGAAGTGGGGGTCGTGCTCGCCGTGGTCGTGGCCCTCCTCCTCGCCGTGCTCCTCCTCGCCGTGGCCCTCCTCGTCCGCGTGCTCGTCCTCCGCGTGCCCGTCCCCGGCCTCGTCGGCGGAGCGCAGCCGAACGAGGTCGGCGACGTCGAGCGCGTTCTCGGAGGCCTCCTGCTCGATCGCCTCGTCCACCGCGGGCTGGAGGCCGCTCACGTGGAAGGCGATGTCGGCCTCGCTGACCTCGGCGACCTGGCGGCCGGTGAGCTCCAGGTCGTGGGGTTCGGTGCCCGGTTCGGTGAGCTGGACGACCGCCACCTGCTCACCGCCGATCTCCCGGGCCAGCCATTCCAGGGGATAGACGCCGGTGACCACGGTGATGTCGGCTTCGGCCGGGGAGACACCCGAGTCGTCCGCCCCTTCGTCGCCGCTTCCGCAGGCGGTGATCGTCATGAGTGTCGCGGCGCCGAGGGCGGCGACCCGCAGGGTTGTCCCAGTTCGCATGGGTCAATTCTCGGGAAAATGAAAACGGTTGTCAATTTGTCCGTTTGGTGGGGACCCGCCGGGTGCCGGACCGCGCCGGCTCAGGTGGACTCGGAGAAGCGCTCCACGTCGTCGGTTTTGCCCGCCACCACGATCACGTCGCCCTTGTTCAGCACCGTCTCCTGGGTGGCGTAGGTGAACTCCTCGTTCAACCGCTTCACCGACACCACGGTGATCCCGTACTGCTGGCGGACCCCCGTCTCCCGCAGGGTCTTGCCGATCAGCGCCTTGGGGGCCTTGGTCTTGCCGAGGGAGAAGCCCTCCTCCAGTTCCACGTAGTCGAGCATCCGGCCCGACAGCAGGTGCGCCACGCGCTCACCCATGTCGTGCTCGGGCAGCACCACGTGGTGGGCGCCCACCTGCTCCAGGATCCGCCCGTGCCGACGGCTCGTCGCCTTCGCCCAGATGTTGGACACCCCCATGTCCACCAGCTGCGAGGTGGCCAGGATGCTCTCCTCCAGGTGCGTGCCGATGGCCACCACCGCACGGTTGAACTGGGACGCGCCCACCTGGTGCAGTGCCTCCTCGTCGGTGGCGTCGGCGATCACCGTGTGCGTGAGGGCGTCTGCGTAGGTCTGCACCATGCGCGGGCTGGAGTCGACGCCCAGGACCTCCCATCCCCGGCTGACCAGCTCCAGCGCCAGCGAACTGCCGAACCGGCCCAGGCCGATGACCAGGACACGCCTGTCGGTGGGTCTCCTGTGCTGCTGCACGGGTCTCTCCTTCTGTGCCGAGGCGCCTCAGCCGATGATCGGCCGCGCCTTGGCGAGATCGTAGCGACGAGGGCGGTTACGGAACGCGAGCGCGGTCACGAAAGTGATGGGGCCGATCCGGCCGGCGACCATGAGCACGGCCAGCAGGCACTGCACCCAGGGGGCCAGGTCCGCGGTGATGCCGGTGGACAGGCCGACCACGCCGACGGCGGACACCACCTCGAACATCACGGGCAGCGTGTCGTAGGGGGTGGTGCGCACCAGCAGGATGGTGGTGAACGCCACGACCGTCGCGGACAGGAACACCAGGCTCAGCGACTGCCGGATGACCTCGGGCGAGAGCTGGCGGTCGAACACGTGCACCTTGTCCTGGGCGCGGACCTCGGCCAGCACCACCAGGAAGATCACCGCGAGGGTGGCGACCTTGATCCCCCCGGCCGTTCCGGCGCTGCCGTTGCCGACGAACATGAGCATGATGGTCGTCAGCAGCGTGGCGTCCTCCATCTGGCCGGTGTCGACGACGTTGAGGCCGCCGCTGCGGGGCATCACACCGTGGAAGAAGCCGTCGGTGAGCCGGGCCGACCAGTGCAGCTGGCCCAGGGTCGCCGGGTTGTTCCACTCCATCACGATCACCAGCAGTGCTCCGGCCGCGTAGAGGATCATGGTGGTGGTGAGGGTGAGTTTGGTGTGCAGGCTCCACAGGCGTGGCGTGCGCAGCTCGCGCCGCAGTTCCAGCAGGACCGGGAAGCCGATACCGCCGAGGATGACCGCGACGGACACGGTGACCAGGATGAGCGCGTCGCCGGAGAAGCGGGTCATGCTGTCGCCGTAGAGCGACAGGCCCGCGTTGTTGAAGGCCGAGATCGAGTGGAACAAGCCCGAGTAGACGGCCGTCCCGAAGGACATGTCGTAGCCCAGCCACATCCTCGGTGTGATCAGCAGGAACGTGCATCCCTGGAGTATCAGGAAGACCACCGCCACCCGGCTGACCACGCCGCGCACGTCGCCCACCCACAGGCTCCGGGTCTCGGCCTGCACGTTGAGCTGCATGCGCAGCCCGAACCGGTGGATCATCGCGGTGCCCAGCAGGGAGGCCACGGTCATGATCCCCATGCCCCCGGCCTGCATGAGGACCAGGATGATCCCGTGTCCGAAGGCGTTGAGGTCGGCGCCGATGTCGATCACGCTCAGCCCGCACACCGCCAGCGACGTCGTCGCGGTGAAGAAGGCCTGGACGAACGTCAGCCCCTCGCCGTCGGGCGTGGCCAGCGGGGTCATCAGCAGACCCGTGCCCGCCAGGTCCACGGCCATGAACATCATGAGGAAGACCCGCGCGGGCTTGCGCCACCCGCGGGGCTCACGTGTCGACCCCGAGTCCAGCCGCATCCGGCGCCTCAGCAGGGACGCTCTCCGGGGGAGGAACGACGCCCCGCCGCGGACCGGTCGGAGAAGGGCGCGCATGCCCGCTCTCGGCGGCTTCGCGCTCATCGTCGGTCGGGGGTTGGGAAGGGTGCCACGGTTCCTCCTTTTGCATGGCCGCGAGGAATTGTGCCAGAAGGCCTCGATCGTGGCACGTCGACCGGCCCGTCCAGCATCGTAAACCCGCTGGAAGGCGGCGCGGGCCGCTCGGAGGAACCCCCTCGGACCAGGAGGTGGCGGGTCAGGCGTGGCAGGTGCCCTCGTGGTCGGCGTGGCCGGGCGGTTCCAGCTGCAGGGTGGAGTGCTCGACGTCGAAGTGGCCCGTCAGGCACGCGTGGAGTTCGTCCAGCATCCGGCCGCTGTCGCCGAGGTACTCCTCGGCGACCACCACGTGCGCCGACATCACGGGCACCCCGGAGGTGATGGTCCAGGCGTGCAGGTCGTGCACGTCGAGCACGGCGGGGTGCCCGAGCAGGTGGTCGCGTACCTCGCCCAGGTCCATGCCCCTGGGCGTGGCCTCCAGCAGGATGTGCACGGCCTCGCGCAGCAGCGCCCAGGCGCGGGGCACGATGATCACGGCGATACCCAGTGACACGAGGGTGTCCACCCGTGTCCACCCGGTCATCCAGACCACGGTTCCGCCCGCGATGACGCCGACCGAGGCCAGGGCGTCGCCCATGACCTCCAGGTAGGCGCCCTTGACGTTGAGGCTCGACCGGGCGCCCGACCGCAGGACGAACAGCGCGCCGACGTTCATGACCAGGCCGAACGCGGCGACGACGACCATGCCGGGGCCGGACACGTCAGCGGGTCTCTGGAGCCGCTCGACCGCCTCCACCACGATGAACCCGCACAGGACGAACAGCACCAGCGCGTTGACGGCGGCGGCGAGGATCTCCGCGCGCTGGTAGCCGAAGGTGCGCCTGTTGGTGGCGGGCCGCGCGGCGATCCACACGGCGGCCAGGGCGAGGGCCACCCCGAGGGAGTCGGTGACGGTGTGCCCGGCGTCGGCGAGCAGGGCCAGGCTGCCGCTGAGCGCGGCGCCGACCACCTGGACCACGGCGACGGCGAGCATCATCCCCAGGACCACCGCCAGCCGCCTGCTGTTGGCCGCCCCCGCGGTGACCGCGTGCCCGTGCCCGTGTCCCACACCCATCGGTGCCCCCTGACCTACTGACCTACCGTCCCGTACCCGGGCGCCGCGGAGGGCGGCACCCATGGTTCAGCCACCACTGTTTATACAGCCTGGGATGTCTATACAGCAAGCTATGTACAATGGTTTTCATGTTGACCTCCGAGCAGCGCCTGTCCGCCATCCACCGACTCGGCCGCGCTCTGGCCGACCCCACCCGGTGCCGCCTCCTGCTGGCGCTCCTCGACGGTCCCCACTACCCCGCCGGGCTCGCCGAACAACTGGGTCTCACCCGCCAGAACGTCTCCAACCACCTCGCCTGTCTGCGCGACTGCGGCCTGGTGCGCACCTCCGCCAAGGGCAGGCAGGTCAGCTACGAGCTCGTGGACGCGTCCCTGACCCACGCCCTGGAGGACCTCCTGCGGGTGGTGTGGGGCACCGCGCAGCCGCACGCGCCCGTGGACCGGGCGGGCGGTCCCACGGACCGGACGAGCGGACTCACGGGTCGGCCGGACGAGTCCGCGGGGAGCGCCGGGCCGTCTGGCGCGGTGAACCGGGAATCCCTGATGTGACGTGCGCCACGTGCCACGGGCGCCCGGAGCGCGGAGTGGGAGTGCCCAGCCGCCCTCGGGCTCCGACTTTGGGATGAGGACGTCGACTTTGGTCGGGACCGGCCCTGACAGAAGGCTGACGTGTCCCTGAGAGTCCCCCTGAAACGGGAGGGAAAGCTCAACTCCAGATATAACGCGACGTATGGTGAATGGTGCGCCCGGCGGATGCGTGAGGCCCGGCGAACGAGGCTGACACAGGTGTCCCGCCCCTCGCGGACGAACACCGGCATCCCCACCACCACACGTCCGAGAAAACGGCTGCCGGACCGACGGCCGGCGCCAGAGCCGACGGACGACGTGTGTGCTCGGACGGGCGCCGACAAGCGCTGGACGACCCGCACGCCACGGCCCGCCCCCGTGGTCCGCAGTGAACTAGGAGCGAGAACCTCTCATGTCCAGATCGGCCGCAAGGGCCCGCGCCGAGGGCCTCCCCCAGCCGGGGACCGCCGCCAGGGGAACGGAAGGGGCGAACACGTGAGCCGCCTTTCGGTCATGTCGCTCGGCAACCGGGCGCTGGTCCTGCTCATCACCCTGGCGGTCCTCTCCTTCGGCGCCATCGCCGCCGTGACGGCCAAGCGCGAGCTCTTCCCCGAGGTCTCGCTTCCGATGGTGATGGTCACGGGGAACTACTCCGGCGCCACGCCCCAGGTGGTGGAGGGACAGGTCACCGAACCCCTGGAGCAGGCGCTCCAGGGCGTGGAGGGGGTCAACACCGTCACCTCCACCTCCAGCACCGGCTCCGCCCAGATCATGGCGGAGTTCGACTACGGACGCGACCAGGACGCCCTGGTCCGCGAGGCGCAGGTCGCCATCGACCAGATCTCGGGCGTCCTCCCCGAGGACGTCGACACCTCCGTCATGTCCATGAGCTCGGACATGATGCCCGCCATGCTCATGGCCGCCAGCTCCGAGGAGGGCGACGAGCAGGCGATGATCTCCACCGTCGAGAACGTCCTCATCCCGGAGCTGGAGTCCGTCGACGGCGTACGCTCGGCCAACCTCTCCGGAGTGCCCGAGGAGAGCGTCGAGGTCGTTCCGGACGAGGACGAGCTCGCCTCCGCCGGGATCACCTCCGAGGACATCGCGCAGGCCCTGGAGAACAGCGGCATGCTCATGGCCGGAGGCTCCATCGACGAGGACGGCCGGACCCTGAGCGTCACCACCGGTGAGCAGCTCACCTCCCTGGAGGAGGTCGAGGACCTGTGGGTCCGGCCCTCGCAGGGCGTCGACGAGTCCGCCGCCGTGCCCGGAGCACCGCCGGCCGCCCCGTCCCCGCCCGTCCGGATCTCCGAGGTCGCCGACGTCGAGCTCGTCACCGACGAGTCCAGCAGCATCGCCCGTCTGGACGGCGACCCCAGCATCGCCCTGGTCATCATGGCCACCCCCGACGGCAACACCGTCGACATCTCCGACGGCGTCCAGACCGTCCTGGACGAGCAGGCCGACCTGCTGGGCTCCGACACCAACGTCACCGTGGTCTTCGACCAGGCGCCCTTCATCAACGACTCCATCACGGACATGTTCGAGGCGGGCGCCTACGGCCTGGTCGCCTCGGTCATCGTGATCCTCGTCTTCCTGCTCTCCATCCGCTCCACGCTGGTCGTCGCCGTCTCCATCCCGGTCTCGATCCTCATCGCCTTCGTGGGCATGCAGGCCTTCGGGTTCACCCTCAACATGCTGACCCTGGCGGCCATCACCATCTCGATCGGCCGCGTGGTGGACGACTCCATCGTGGTGCTGGAGAACGTCCGGCGGCACATGGACTACGGCAAGGAACGCATGAGGGCGGTCAAGGACGGCGTGAGCGAGGTCGCCGTCGCCGTGGCCTCGTCCTCCTTCGCCACCATCGCCGTCTTCCTGCCGCTGGCCTTCGTCGGTGGCATGGTGGGCGAGATCTTCCTGCCGTTCGCCGTCACCAGCGCGCTCGCCCTGGGCGGATCGCTGCTTGTGGCGCTCACCATCACCCCGGTGCTGTGCTACTGGTTCATGCGCCCGAAGGACGTCGGCGAGGCCACCCAGGAGGAGGTCGAGCGCGAGCAGAACGAGCGCGAGCTGCACTCCCCGCTGCAGCGCGCCTACCTGCCGGTCATCCGCTGGATCACGACCTGGCGCAAGACCGCCACGGTCGTCACCCTGGTCTCGACCCTCGCCATCTTCGGCGGGACGATCGCCATGGCGACCAACTCCGAGACCGACTGGATGGGCGAGGCCGAGCAGAACACCTACACGGTCGTGCAGGAGCTGGAGCCCGGCACCTCCCTGGAGGCCGCCGACGCCGAGGCCGCCAAGGTCGAGGAGCTCCTGGGCGGGATGGCCTGGATCGAGACCTACCAGACCAACATCGGCGGCGACCCGCTGATGGGCGGTGGGCCCGACCAGATCGACTACACCATCACCGCCGACCCGGAGAGCGACCAGCTGCGCAACCGCGACGTGCTGCGCGAGGAGTTCGCCGACCTGGACACCGAGTACGAGCCGCGCCTGGACTCCAGCGGGGGCATGGGCGGCTCCGGTATCGAGGTGCGGGTCACCGCCGAGGACCAGGACACCCTGGCCGAGGCCGCGCGGATGGTCGAGGACGCGCTGAGGGGCATCGACGGCGCCGACGACGTGGTCAGCGGCACCACCGAGTCGCAGGCCTCTCTGGAGGTGCGTGTGGACCGCGAGGAGGCCGCCGAGCACGGTATGAGCGAGGCCATGGTCGGCCAGGCGGTCTCGGCCGCCTTCAACGGCCGCGACGCGGGCACCGTCACCATCGACGACATCCGCCGCGACGTGGTCATCCGCGTGGAGGAGGCCCCGCAGACGGTCGCCGAGCTGGAGGAGCTGCCGGTGGCGGCCCCCGGCGGGCAGACCCTCGACCTGGTCGACGTCGCCGAGGTGGAGGAGGTGCGCCAGCCGCCGGAGCTCACCCGCATCGACGGGGTCACCAGCACCACGGTGTCGGCCACCGCGACCGCCTCCGACCTGGGTGGGGTCAGCGAGCGGATCGGTGAGGCCCTGGACACCATGGACCTGCCCGAGGGCGCCGACGCCAGCCTGGGCGGGGTGAGCCAGGACCAGACCGAGGGCTTCACCCAGATCGGCCTGGCCATGCTCGTCGCGATCGTCATCTGCTACCTGATCATGGTGGCGACGTTCAAGAGCCTGGTCCAGCCGCTCATGCTGCTGGTCTCGGTCCCGTTCGCCGCGACCGGCTCGCTGGGTCTGCTCATGCTGACCGGCACCCCGATCGGTTCCGCCGCCCTGATCGGCATGCTGATGCTGATCGGCATCGTGATCACCAACGCCATCGTGCTGATGGACCTGATCAACCAGAACCAGAACAGGGGGATGCCGCTCGGTGAGGCGATCGTGGAGGGTGCCCGGCACCGTCTGCGACCCATCCTCATGACGGCGGCGGGCACCATCGCCGCCCTCGTGCCGATGGCCACCGGCCTGGCGGGCGGCGGGGAGTTCGTCTCCGGCCCGGTCGCGATCGTGGTGATCGGCGGCCTGGTGACCTCCACCCTGCTCACGCTGGTCCTGGTCCCGGTCCTCTACCAGTTGGTGGAGTGGGGCAGGCAGCGCGGCGCGGCCCGCAGGCACGCGCGCGGTGAGCGCCGCCGCGAGCGCCGGGCGCGGAAGGGCGCCGCCGACAAGGGCGGTCCCGGGGCCGAGCGCGCCAGGCCGCGGGGCGGCTGACGCCGCGCGGCCCACCCGGCCGGGGGGGCGACCCGCGCCCGGCGGGGCACGCCCCTCCGTCGTCGGTGGGAGCGGTCGTACCGCCGTGGTTCGGGCCATGCTTTTGGTGGGGGATGGCAGAGCTTTACCCAGCCGAAATAAGTCGAACAAAAGTTCGATGTGTGAATTGCACGACAAATACGTTTTGTTGACCATTCGGGCGGTATGGAGGGAGTGCCTGTGGGCAAGGCGTTCAGGCGGGAAGAGTGCGGTCGTCGTGCCACACGAGTCTTCGGGGAGAGGTCCGGGTGTGGCGGACGAAGTTTTCTCTACCTCGTATGTGCAGGTCAGCACGGGCAAGCGAGGCAGATAGTTGCCGTGTGACAACAAAATTTTGCTCTGCGGCTTTTGAAGCCGTTTCTGAGGGAACGTACTCTGCGCACCACGGTCGTTACCGCCGAACCGGAGGGTTCCCGACACCAGTCGGGAGCGGGACGCGCCGCTGGGGCCTGCCACCCAGGCAGTAACACCAGAAACACACAGGACAGAGCACCGGGGGGTTTTCTCTTGTCCGCTACAACTTTCAACGTGTCCCAGAACACAACCGTGTCCCAGAACACAACGGAGTACACGCCCGCGATCCCCAGGCCGCGCAGGTCGTCCGAGGGCGCCTCCGCCGAGGAACTCCTGTCCGAACTCCGGAACCTGAGCGAGGGGGATCCCCGGGCCAACAGACTGCGCGAACGTGTCGTGGTCCTCTACCAGCCCCTGATCAACAAGATCGCGCGCCGCTACGGGGGACGCGGCGAACCGCTGGAGGACCTGAAGCAGACCGCCATGGTCGGGCTCGTCAAGGCCGTGCACGGGTACGACCCCGACCGCGGCAAGCCGTTCATCTCCTATCTCCTGCCCACGGTCACCGGCGAGATCAAGCGCCACTTCCGCGACCACACCTGGGCGATCCGGGTGCCCCGACGGCACCAGGAGAACAGGGTGAAGCTGCGGCGCATCACCGGCGAGTTCCAGCAGACTCACGCGCGCACCCCCACCATCGCCGAAATCGCCGAGGAGATGGGGATCTCCGAGGCCGAGGTCAGCGAGCTGGCCCAGGTCTCCGAGTCCTACCGCTCCCTGTCGCTGGACGCGCCGGACTCCTCCGACTCGGAGGGACAGGAGGGCGCCCGTCTGGAGGACCACCTGGGCAGCGAGGACAAGGGCCTGGAGCGGGTGGTCGAGCGTGAGTCGATCAAGCCCGCCCTGTCGCGCCTGCCCGAGCGGGAGCGCAGGATCCTCATGCTGAGGTTCTTCGGCGACCACACCCAGTCCGAGATCGCCGAGCGCATGGGCTACTCCCAGATGCACGTGTCCCGGCTCCTTGCCGGCATCCTGGAGCAGCTGCGCGAGGAAGTGGGATCGAACGCTCCCTCCCGCCGCTAGGACGGGTTCGGCGGGGGCTCCGGTGGGACCGCGACCGCGGTCCCACCGGAGCCCCCGCCGTCGCGACGCCCCTCCGCCGCCGGAGAGTCGATTTGTGCTATCCGCGCACTCCAGGCAGGCTTCGGAACATGGAAGAAACGAACAAGAGCCTTGACGACCTGGTCCGCGACGAGCTGGGCGAGGAACCGTCACAGGAGGCCAAGGACTACGCGCGCGAACTCTACGAGCGTTACCGGCTTCACACACCGACCGACGACAGTGACGGCGCGACTCCCCCGGCGGCCGCCGCCGAGGAGTGAGGGGAACGCTCACCTCGGACGCGGCGGCGTACCGGGGCGGTCACGGTACCGGCCCCGGAGGCGGTCAGTCCGGGTCCGCCGCCACCGGGTCGCCGTCGCGGTCCCACACCAACTCGAACCAGACCCTGCGGCCCATCCCGTCGCCGCGCGGCTCGGTGCCCCACTTGCTGGAGAGCGCCTCGACCAGGTCCAGGCCCCGACCGTGTTCGTCGGTGTCGTAGGGGCCCCGGTGCTGGGGTCGCGGTGCCTCCGCCATGTTGCCCAGGTCCCGCACCTCCACCCGCGCCCACCCGGGCGCCAGGTGGACGCACACCTCGAACTTGCCGGTGGCCGTGCCCGAGGCGCTGTGCGTGATGGCGTTCGTGGCCAGCTCGCTGGTCAGCAGCGTCGCCGTGGTCAGTTCCGGTGACGCGGCCAGCTGGCGGGCGACGAACCTCCTCGCGTAGGCGATCTGGCTCGGCAGGCCCGGGAACCGCCGTCGCGCGCGTCCGGATGCGGTGTCTTTGCTGTGAGAGGTTCGCTCTTCCATGGGATTCGCCGGACGTTGGAACGGACTGGACGAGGGGGTCGAGTTCCGGAGCGTGTCCGGTGGCGGGGGGCCGAGTCTGGGAACGGGCTCGTGCGCGTGACGTGGTACGGGGGAACTGTGGGGTGCTGCGGTCTCACACATTGGGTTCACTCCCCGAGGACGTGTGTTCGCGGCGGGCATGGCAACGAGGACGTCGAGCCCTCGACAGGCGTCCGTGCCCGTGCAACGGGTCACGGCGCGCGGTGGCCACACAGGTCGGAGCCCCCGGGAACAGGGAGGGAGGCGGTACCGTACCGCGGGGTGCGCGGTCCGAGAGCGGCGACAGGGGGATGAGGAGAAGCCGCAGGACTTCACCCTGGATGGTGGTGGGGCCTGGGAGCGGGCCGAAGCGGTCGGTCATGTCTGGTGGTGGAAGTGCCCTACGACACTGAAGGGCGTATTGGCGCTTAGCATACGCTCCGTGCCTCCCCGGAAACCCAGTCGACCTGGCCCGGTCAGGATAACCCTCCCTGAACTGGGCAAAGAGAGTCCCTCGTCTGGTTATGCGGTCGGTCAGGGGCACATATCGTCCGGGTTCGGGAACTGGTGGGGCCTGTGAGGTTCGATAACGATTAGGTAACCCCCTTGGGGTCCTGGTGCCTTCCGCGGTCTTGCGTCGCCATGCCGGACGCGACAGGGTGTGGGCATGGTCTCCCGCTCGCCCATGCCCCCCGGCCTCGGCATCGAGGTCGACCGCGCGGTACGCCTCACCGACGAGGGGCACGTCCTCGTCGGAGGATGTCCGCCACGGGCCGCGCGCCTCTCCCCGGAACAGGTCAGCACCCTGATCCGATGGCTGAGCGGGTCCGCGCCCGGGGGAGCGGACGAGGGCCTGCTCGCCCGCGACCTGATCCGGGCCGGGTTCGCCCACCCGCGGCCCTCGCTTCCGGTCCCCACCGACACCGTCGAGGTGGCCGTCGTCGGACAGGCGGGTCCCATCGCGCTGGGCGTCACCCTGGACCACCTCACCCGGTACCACCCGGAACTGCGGCCCGTGGTGGTCGGCGCCACCGGCCCCGACGCCCGGGTGGCCCGCGACCGAGGCGCCCGAGTGGTTCCGGGCCCGGCGGGGGGAGCCGAGGCCCGAGCGGTGGCGCTGCGCCTGTGCTCGGCGGACCTCGTGGTCCTGGTCGAGGCGGGCACGCGCCCCGCCACCGGGTGGCTGGAAGCCGCCCTGGGACACTTCGCCGACCCCGCCGTGGCGGCCGTGGTGCCCCGCGTCCTGGCCGACCGCTCCCACTGCCTCGGCCACACGCAGATGACCGTGGCCGCGGTCGCCGCCGACCGGGCGGGCGCGGACCGCGGCGCCGACCCCGCGCCCGTCCTGCCCTGGGGACACGGGACACCGGAGCAGGCGCGGCCGGGGCCGGCCAACGAGCACACCGACCCCTTGCGGCCGGTCCCCGCCCTGGTGCTGCGCAGCGCCGCCGCCGACCTCCGCCCCGGCCTGGGCGCCGCCGCCGAACTCGACCTGCTGTGGCGGCTGGCCGACGACGGCTGGTCGGTGCGCTACGAGCCCCGTTCCCGGGTGTGGGCTCCCCCGACCACCGACCTGGGCGGCTACCTGCTCGCCTGCTTCACCCTGGGCACGGTCGCCGCTCCGCTGGCCCGACGCCACGGCCGTCGCGCGGCCGGTCCCGAGCTGTCCTGGGCCGGTGCGGCCGGACTCGCCCTGGCGGCCTCGGGCCGTCCCGGGGCCGCCCTGCTGGCCGGTGCGCTGGGCGGCGCGTCGGTGGCGGGCACGCTCATGGCCGGGGCGCGGACCCCGCTGTCCGAGGCGGTGCGGCTGGCGGGGCAGGACCTGGCGCACAACGTACGGACGGGAGCGCACGCGGTTCGCACGGCGTGGTGGCCGCTGGCCGCCGCGGCGGCGGTGGGCGGCGCGGCCGTCTGGTCCCGGGGGCCGCGCTCCGGCCGGTCAGGCCGGTCGTCGGTTCGAGCGGGCCGGATCGCGGTGGCCGCGGGCGCGGCCCTGGTCCTGCCGCACGTGGCCTCCTGGTACCGGGGCAGGGGAGCGGCCCTGACCGGTCCCGTGACCTGGACCGTCCTGGGGATGGCGGGAGACGCCGCCCGCTCCCTGGGCACCTGGTGGGGGATGGCGGGATCGGGATCCCCGGCACCGCTGGTACCCCGGCTCAGACCTGCGGCGGTGGCCGGTCCGGCCCCGGTCGCGCGGAGAGCGAACCGGTCCGCGCGGGCACCGGGGCGGGCGGAGGACGAGGCGAGGCCGCGGGGGACCGTGAGCGCCTCTTAGGGCGTGTCCGGCGGACACGTCCCAGGCGTTGGACGGGGCCGTCACCAGTGCGGCGGGGAGGGCCTCAGACGGGTGCGGAGCCACCGCACCGGTTCGTCGCCGCTCCGCTCGGTGAACGGTTTCGTGACCGTTACATGGGGTTTTGTGTAGACATTTCCGCGTCAGTGCGGAACCACCTCTGGTGATGGTATCCGTGAGTGTCAATGTCCTCACATGAGGGATATAAGGCCTTTTGCTTCTGTGTGCGGATATCCTTCTCCCAGGTCATGCCGCCTGTGGCCGCCGGGTGCTCTGGTGACGTTGTCATGTGTACAAAACTTGACAAATCGATTGATATTCGATGGTGTAATGGGTTCCATTGTTTTTTCTTGGCGGACTGGCTACCGTCTAGTGTCTAATGCTCCCTCGAAATCTTGCTATTCCGGTCAACGATTATGGAACGGGTACAAGTGTGTTTTGGTAGCCACCGGGGACCACCCCCGCCGGTGGTCGCCGGGTCGCGAAGGCTCGACTTCGCCAACCACCGTCGGCAGTCCGTAGAGCACTCCGAACCGTGGACCGCAGGCGCCGTCCGGGAACGACCGCGCACAAACGGGACCAGGCGCGGGCTCGGCTGTGAGGTTCGGAGATAGTTTTGGGCAAGTTCCTGGTCAGGCGGCTGCTGAACTACGTCGTGCTGATCTTCCTCGCGACGAGCTTCGCCTACCTGCTCGCCGCGACCAACCTGTACCCGCGCGGCTACTTCGAGCAGATGCAGCCACCGCCCCCGCCGGAGGCGGTCGACTCCCAGCTGGACGCGCTGAACCTCAACGACAGGACGCCCCTGGCCCAGCGCTACGCCACCTGGATCGGCGGCGTGGTGACCGGTGACTTCGGCAGGACCGTCCAGGGCGGTGACGTCACCTCGCAGATGTGGACCAAGGCCGGCGTCACCCTGCGCCTGATCACGGTCGCCACCATCCTCGGCAGCGCCCTCGGCATCGCGGTGGGCGCCTACGCCGCCGTGCGCCAGTACCGCCGCTTCGACAAGGCGGCCACCGCCGTGTCGTTCTTCGTGCTGTCGGTGCCCACGGTCGTCATCGCGATCGTGGTCCAGGTCCTGGCCGTCACCCTCAACGACGGCCTCGGCCTCCAGCTGCTGCGCTACTCCGGCGAGTACTCGGCGGGCTTCGACGGAGCGTGGTGGGAGCTCCTGGGCAACCGGATCCACCACGCGATCCTGCCCACCCTCGTCCTGGCCGTCGCGCTGTTCGCCTCGTTCGCCCGCTACCAGCGCAACATGATGCTGGACGTGCTCGGCTCCGACTTCGTGCGCACCGCCATGGCCAAGGGGCTCACCCGCCGCCGGGCGCTGTTCAGGCACGCCCTGCGCACCGCGCTGATCCCCACCGTCACCTACTTCACCTTCACCTTCGGCGCGCTGGTGTCCGGCGCGACGTTCACCGAGAAGATCTACGGCTGGCACGGCATGGGCGCGTGGCTGATCGACTCCATCGCCCGCCAGGACGTCCACGTGGTCGCGGCCGTCTCCTGGTTCATGGCGATCACGATCATGGCGGCGTCCTTCCTCTCGGACATCCTCTACGCCTGGCTCGACCCCCGGGTACGGGTGTGACCGCGCCCGTACCCCGCGCCGCCTCCGGCGCGTTCCGCCGCCATGTTCCACCCCTTCCGCGCGCAGTCGCGGCAGTCCAGCTGGAGGGCACGCCATGAGCACGACCGAAGAGAGCACGGCACCGGTCAAGGCACCGGCCGTGCCCCCGGCACCGAACCGGCTCAAGGACATCACGCGCCAGCTGCTCGGGACCCGGCGCGTCATCGTCGGACTCGTCCTGCTCGCCGTCCTCGCCGCCCTCGCCTTCACCGGCCCCCTCCTGACAAGCTGGGACGTGGGCGGGCGCGACTTCTCCTCCATGCTGGAGGGGCCCTCCCCCGAGCACTGGATGGGCACCAACCGCACCGGCCAGGACATCTTCACCCAGGCCACCGCGGGCCTGCAGAAGTCCCTGCTGATCGGTCTGCTGGTCGCCGTCGCCTCCACCGGGGCCGCCGCCGCCGTCGGCGCCTTCGCCGGCTACTTCGGCGGAGTGGCCGACAAGGGCCTGATGTGGACCGCGGACCTGGCGCTGGTCCTGCCCAACTTCGTCATCCTGGCGATCCTGTCCAAGCACTTCGCCGGCCAGGGCGGCTGGATCGTCCTGGCCATCCTGCTGGCCGCGTTCAGCTGGATGGTCACCTCCAAGATGGTGCGCGGCCTGACCGTCTCGCTGCGCGAGCGCGAGTACGTCCACGCCGCCCGCTTCATGGGCGTCCCCCCGCACAGGATCATCCTGCGCCATATCCTGCCGAACATGTCGTCGCTGCTCATCGCGGACGCCACGATCATGGTCAGCGCCGCGGTCATCGGCGAGACCGCGCTCAGCTACTTCGGCCTGGGCGTGCAGTCGCCCGACATCAGCCTCGGCATGGTCATCGCCGAGGGCTCCTCGTTCGCCACCACGGCGCCGTGGGTGTTCGCCTTCCCCACGGCCCTGCTGATCGTGATGGTGCTCGCCGTGAACATGGTCGGGGACGGTCTGCGCGACGCCCTCGACCCCTGCTCCAAGTCGCGCCGCCGGGGGGAGCACCATGAGCACTGACACCGTCGCGGCCACCGAGTCCGCGCACACCGAGAACACCGGAGACACCCCGGTCCTGGAGGTCACCGACCTCGCCGTCACCTTTCCCGGACTGAACGGCAACCCCGACGTCCACGCCGTGCGCGGCGTCAGCTACACCGTCAGGCGCGGCGAGGTGCTGGGCATCGTGGGCGAGTCCGGTTCGGGCAAGTCCGTCTCCTCCATGGCCGCCATGGGGCTGCTGCCCGAGCACACGAGGATCACCGGGTCGGTGCGCCTGCACGGCGAGGAGATCCTGGGCCTGGACGACCGCGCGATGGCGCGCAGGCGGGGCAGGGTCATCTCCATGGTCTTCCAGGACCCGCTGTCCGGGCTCACCCCCGTGTACACCGTCGGTGACCAGCTCGCCGAGGCCGTCCTGGTCCACGGCCCCCGGACATCCAAGGCCAGGGCACGGGCCCGCGCGGTCGAACTGCTCGAACTGGTCGGCATCCCCGACGCCGAACAGCGGTACCGCTCCTTCCCGCACGAGTTCTCCGGCGGTATGCGCCAGCGCGTCATGATCGCCATGGCGATGGCCAACCGCCCCGACGCCATCATCTGCGACGAGCCCACCACGGCCCTGGACGTCACCATCCAGGCGCAGGTCCTCGACCTGCTGCGCACCGCCCGGCGCGAGACCGGCGCCGCCATCGTGATGATCACCCACGACCTCGGCGTCGTGGCCGGGTTCGTCGACCGGGTCCTGGTCATGTACGCGGGCCGCCCGGTGGAGACCGGCGGCGTCGACGACATCTACTACCGCAGCCGCATGCCCTACACCATGGGCCTGCTCGGCGCCGTGCCCCGCGTGGACCTGGAGCACCAGGGCGCCCTGGTGCCCATCAAGGGGACCCCGCCGTCCCTGTCGGACCCGCCGCCCGGCTGCCCCTTCGCGCCGCGCTGCCCCATCGCCCGGCCCGAGTGCGACATGGCCGAGCCCGCACTCCTCGCGATCGGCTCCCAGCCCTCCGAAGAGGAGATCCGTGCCCGGGGACCGGAGGCGGGCGCCGCCGGGGGAGGAGACGGCGACACCGGCACGCAGCGGGTGGCGTGCATCCGCTCCGGCGAGATCGCCGACCGGGAATGGACCGCCCAGGACATCTATCCGGTACCGGACATCCCGGAGTCCTCGTTCTCCGACGTGCGCCGGGAGGACCGTCCGGAGACACTGCGGGTCACGGACCTCGTCAAGCACCACCCCCTGATGAAGGGCGCGGTGCTCAGGAGGCGCGTGGGCACCGTGTACGCGGTCGACGGCATCGACTTCGACATCCGCGAGGGCGAGACGCTCGCCCTGGTCGGCGAGTCCGGCTGCGGCAAGTCCTCCACCCTCATGGAGGTCATGGGACTGGAGAAGCCCCAGCGCGGCAGCGTCTCCGTCATGGGCCGGGACACCGCGGGCCTGGGCCGGGCCGACCGGTTCCGGCTGCGGCGCGACATGCAGATCGTGTTCCAGGACCCGATGGGTTCGCTCGACCCGCGTATGACGGTGTTCGACATCATCGCCGAACCCCTGCGCACCCACGGCAGGTCCCCGGCCGACGCCACCCGCCGGGTGTACGAGCTGATCGACCTGGTCGGCCTCAGCACCGAGCACGCCACCCGGTTCCCCGCCGAGTTCTCCGGCGGCCAGCGCCAGCGCATCGGCATCGCCCGGGCCCTGGCGCTGGAGCCCGGACTGCTGGTGCTCGACGAGCCGGTGTCGGCCCTGGACGTCTCCGTCCAGGCGGGCGTGGTCAACCTGTTGCAGGAGCTCCAGGCGCGACTCGGACTGTCCTACCTGTTCGTGGCCCACGACCTGTCCGTGGTCCGGCACATCGCCGACAGGGTCGCGGTCATGTACCTGGGCCGGATCGTGGAGATCGGCGACACCGCCTCCGTCTACGCCCGGCCCGCCCACCCCTACACCCAGGCGCTGCTGTCGGCGATCCCGTTCCCCGACCCGGAGAGGGAGCGCACGCGCACGCACATCGTCCTGGACGGAGACCCGCCCAGCCCGGCCGACCCGCCCTCGGGCTGCAGGTTCCGCACCAGGTGCCAGAAGTTCGTCGCCCTCTCCGGGCCCGACCGGGAGCGGTGCATGGGCGTCGAGCCGCGGGTCGGGGCCACCGGCGGTGGCGACCAGGCGGCCGCCTGCCACTTCGCGGAGCGGCGGGCGGGCGCCTGAGCCCGGCGGCCTGGCAGGCACGGCCAGCACCGCCCCGCGTGCTGGTCGCACCATCCCCACAGGAGGAGAACCCCCATGCGAATCGGGAAGGCGCGTTATCTCGCCCCAGCCGCTGCCCTGGCCGTGCTGACCAGCGCCTGCGGTGCCGGCGGCGACCACCGGGGAGACGCACAGGAGCAGGCGGCGTCCCTCGCCGCGGAGGACCTGAACCCCGCTCCCCGCGAGGACCTCCGGAAGGGCGGCACCTTCGTGTGGGCCCTCAGCGCCTACGACGAGCAGCACAACATGTGGCACACCCAGGGCAACCTGGCCAACGTGCGCCGTGTGGCCGCCGCCGTACTGCCCAACCCGACCCGGTACGACGCCGAGGGCACGGCGTCGCCCAACACCAGCTTCGTGCTCGACTACGGGGTCAGCGACGACGGCCTCCAGGTCTCCTACGAGCTGAACCCCGACGCCGTGTGGTCCGACGGCGGGTCCATCACCTTCGAGGACTACGAGGCCCAGGTCGAGACCCTCGGCGGCTCGCGCGAGGGCGACTGGGAACTCGGCGGCACCGCCGGGTACGACCAGATCACCGGGTTCGTCCCGGGCGAGGACGAGTACGCCTTCACCCTGGAGTTCGACGAGCCCTACTCCGAGTGGCCCTCCCTGTTCTCCCCGCTGTACCCCGAGGAGTACATGGAGGACGAGAGGCTCTTCAAGGAGGGCTACGTCAAGGACTACCCCGTCACCGCGGGACCCTTCGGGGACGTGGAGTTCGACGACGTCGCCGAGCGCGTCACGATCACGAAGGACGAGGACTGGTGGGGCACCGAGCCCCTGCTGGACGAGATCGTCTTCGACGCCATGGGCCCGGACGCCATGGCCGGCGCCTTCAACAACGGTGAGATCGACGGCTTCTACCTCGGCTACGACGCCGCGGGCTACGAGCTGCTCAAGGGCGACGAGGGCGCCTACTTCACCAGGGCCGTCAACCACGGCCACCGGTTCGCCTCCCTCAACGGCGCCAGCCCGGACCTGGAGGACGTCCGCGTCCGCCACGCGGTCGCCCTGGGCCTGGACCGCGACGCCCTCGCCGAGGTCGCCCTCGGCGCGATCGACTGGCCGATCACCGGTGAGGTCAACCGCCTGCTGCGCTCCAGCCAGCGCGGCTACCAGGACAACAGCGAGGGGTACGGCGAGTACGACCCCGAGCGCGCCGAGGAACTGCTCGACGAGGCCGGGTGGACCCTGGAGGAGGGCGGAGAGTACCGCACCAACGAGGACGGCGAGACGCTGAGCCTGGACTGGGTGGCCGCCGACGACATGGCCATCGCCCTGGACGAGGCCGAGATCGGCCGCGACATGCTCTCCGAGATCGGTGTCGAGGTCAGGGTCCAGCAGGTGCCGACCAACGCCCTGTTCTCCGAGTACGTCATCCCGGGCAACTACGAGGTCGCCACGTACGTCCTGGTGGGCGAGAACCCCTACGCGGGTGACGCCAAGGAGAACTACGGCATGCCCGGCGAGGACGGCGAGTGGGGCAACAACCTCGCCCGGACCTCGACCGAGGAGATCGACGCGGAGTTCGACGAGCTGCGGGCCGAGACCGACCCCGACCGCTACGCCGAGCTGGCCAACGAGATCGACCGCCTGCTGTGGGAGGAGGTCGTGACCATCCCCTTCTTCGAGCGTCCGGGCCTGTACGTGGTGAACGAGGACCTGCACAACTGGGGCGAGTTCGGTCTGGCCTCCGACTACGTCTACGAGGACATCGGCTGGGCCGCCGGGTAACCGCGTGACGACACCGCACGCGGCGCCCCCGGCATCGCGTGCGGGACGGCCCACAGGGCTGGGTTGGGACCGGGAACCGGGCTGTGGCAAGGTCTATGCGTGCTCTTCGAACACTGCTTCCCGTCGCGTGAAGTTCGCGACGGCGGCGTTCGCAGGGCGCGCCCCCGCCCCCGCACCCCTCGCTCCACTCGCTGGAAAGCCCCCGATGAGAATCCATCCGCTCGCCGCCGCGGCCGCGGCGGCGCTGTTGTGCGCCGCCCTCACCTCCTGCTCCCCGGAAGAGGGGGGAACCGCCACGCGACCGCCGGTCGACGAGGCCGCTGACCCGGACAAGGCCGAAGCCGACGAGGCCGGCTCACCGCAGCAGGAGCAGGAGACACCCGGGGAGGGGGTCCCGGCACCGGTCGGCTGGGCGGGAGAACCCCTGGAGCGCGACGGGGAGGAGTACCCGGGCGTGGTCGGCGGAGACAGGGGGGAGACCGTCACCGCCTCCGACGCCGACGAGCTGTCCGACCACCTGGCCGCCGAGGAGCCGCTCACCGTCGAGGTCAGAGGCCGGATCGACCTGGACGGCGAGGTCGGGGTCGGCTCGGACAAGACCCTCGTGGGCGTGGACGGCGCCGAGCTGACCGGGGGCCGCCTGGTGGTCGACGGCTCCAGCGACGTCGTCCTGTCCAACCTGAGCATGGAGACCGGGGGGACCGCGATCGCCGTGCGCGGAGGCGCCCACCACGTGTGGGTGGACGGCTCCACGTTCGCGGGGGGCGGCGACTCCTCCCTGGTCTCGGTCTCCGACGGCGCCGACAACGTCACCCTGTCCTGGAACCACTTCACCGACGCCGAGTCGGCGGTCACGATCGGCGGAGGCGAGGACGCGCCCGGGGCGTTGAGGGTCACCGTGCACCACAACTACTTCGACGGCACCTCGGGCCGGCACCCGAGCGCCCGGTTCGCCGAGCACGTGCACGTGTTCAACAACTACTTCCGGGCCAACCCGGGCTACGGGGTGCAGTCGGCCCACGACTCCAACGTGCTGGTGGAGGGCAACTACTTCGACGGCACCCGCCTGTCGGTGACCACCGGGGAGGAACAGCCCGGAAACGTGGTCACCCGGGACAACCTGCTCCTGGACGCCGAGCAGCCCCACCTGCGCGGCGACGTGCCGGAGCCGCCCTACGCCTACGAGCTGGACGACACCGTCAGCGTGCCCGACCTGGTCGCCGAGGGGGCCGGGGTCAGCTGAACGAGTGGTACTCGTAGCTCTCCCCGACGCCGTTCGCGGCGCGGTAGTCGAGTCTGCGCGGATACCCCCGCTCGTCGATCCACAGCTCGAACCCGGCGTCCTCCACGATGGTGAGCGTGTTGCTCTCCGACTCCGAGTCGTAGCCGCCCAGCATCGTCGTGAAGGTGCCGGTGTAGCGGTAGGCGCTGTGGGTGTCGCGTAGTCCCGCTCTCTCCAGAGGCACCTCCTCCGGCCCGGCCAGTGCCAGGTCGGTGGAGGTGTCGAGCACCTCGCGCAGCTTGGCGGAGCCGAAGTCGCGCGAGCACAGGTAGCGGTCGGCCGTGCTGGGCGGGTCGAGCAGCTCCAGGCCCCGGTCGGCGGTCATCATGAGCTGTCCGCCTCCCATGTCGTAGCGGTACACGCTCCGGTCCTCCGCGGTGGTGAAGGTGTGGTCGAACTCCGGATCGGCTCCGGACGCGTACACGGCCTGTCCCCGGCCGGACGTGTACGGCTCCGTGCCGGTCGGGGAGGTGTCGGCGGGGGCGTCCCCGTCGGCGTCGTACACGCGGAAGGTGATGTGGAAGGCCGAGGAGCCCTCCACCAGCTCCGCCGCGGTCTCGACGTAGGCACCGGCGTCCTCGGGGTCGGCCCCGGCCGCCCCGGGCCGGGGGAAGGGGGACTCGGGGGTGTCAGTGGTGTCGAACGGGTGCGGGGAGTCTCCCACGGCCAGCCTGGCCACGCCCCATCCGCTCGCGACCACGGCCAGGCAGGCCAGCACCAGGAGAGTGGACACCAGCCAGTTCGGCTGCTCCCCGGGGGAGGGGGACTGGTCGTCGGGGTCGGAGCTGTGCGGCATCGACGGCATCGCCACGGCCTCGGGCCTCGTTTCTGCTGATCTTCGCGCGACCGGGGGAACGGGATCGCGGGGGGTGTGCTGATCGTCTTGCTCTGGTACCGGACGTGACGGATGGTACGACGCGGTGACGCAGTGTTCCGTTCGATGGTCGCACGCACATGATCGCCGCCGACAACCACGAGGACGGGCACCCGGCCGCCGCGGGGCGGGTACGTGAGCGGCGGCGGGCGTCAGTCCGAGCGGTGGTCGAGCAGCCGGGGCGGGTTCCTCTCGTGGGCGCGCGTGCGGCCACGTCGGCGGTGCGCGCAAGTGCGGTGATCCGCACGCCCCACCACGGTGCGGTCGGCGGCGGGCACCGGATCGTGGCGCGCGGCGACCGGCATGCCACCCGTCCGCACGCCCCGGGGGACCGACACGTGCGATCGGGTCCGGGTGGCGCGGCTACCGGCCGGGTACAGGTCTACGCCCCACACGTGGGAGGCGGTGACGTCGCGGACGACCGCGTCGGGGGAGATCGGGCCCACGATGGGGGCGAGGGTGCGCAGGAGGAGGGAGCGGTCGGGAAGGACCTGATCACGGGCTGCCATGCTCCCCAGGTTCGGGGAGGCCGCGGGGCCCGGACAAGACCCTCTCCGAACCTGGGGACGACCCTCCGGGCTCCGTGGACGGAGCGGGACGGAGGGTCAGAGCATGGGCCCGTCGCCCGCCGCCAGGTGGATGTGGTCGATATGGTTCTGGGTGTTGCCGTCCCTGTCCCCCATGGGGCGCCGCACGCTCGCCCACGGGCCCACCGGGTCCCCCTTGGTCGCGTTCCAGATGTGCTGCTCGTAGATGATGCCCTTGATCCCGAGCCGGTGGGCGTTCTGGATCGCCCAGTTGATCACCACGATGGCGTTCCCGTGCATGTCGTCGGTGGGCACGCCTCCCAGCTCCGCCAGCATGTAGTCCACGGCCTCGCCGCTGCCGTGGTCGCTGCCCGGCTCGTCGCGCCGACCGCCCGCGGAGAGGAAGAAGCTGCCGAACTCGCTCTGGAGGCGCTGGTGGACGGCGCACATGGTCGGGTGCAGCGCTCCCAGGGACGAGCAGTCCACCATGGGTCCCCCTCCTCCGACGAACTGCGGATCGAACCTGTAGCGGCCCTCCTGGTCGATCAGGTGCACGTCGATCAGCCGCTTGGCGTCGGCGGCCCCGGTGACGGGACCGCCGTCGCAGACCAGGTCGCCCCCGTCACGTCCGCACTGGTGGGGGATCCGGACGATGGCGATGGCCGACGCGTTGCCGACCACGGTGTCGGTCTCGTCCTCGGCCCCGTCGCAGACCACGTCGTTCCAGTGCCGGGAGCCGTCCTCCTCCAGTTCCTTCTGGCATATGGCGTCGCGCACCTCCACGCGCACGATGTTGCCGTTGCGCCCCATGACGTTGTCGCTGGCGCGGAGGTCGGTGAGCACCGCGCCGTTGGCCCTGGCGTACTCCTCGGCGCGCTTCTCGGCGACATCCTCGTCGAACCACGGCATGGGGTACACGCCGTCGACGATGTCCTGAGCGGCCTGCTCCTGCAGGGCGCTCACCGCGGCCAGCGCCGCGGCGTCGGCCGCGGTCTGGGTCTGCGAGCGCGAGTCGTTGGCGGCACCGATCCGCACGAACAGCAGGGTCAGCGCCAGCAGGGCCAGGGTGAGCCCGAACAGGAGCAGGATGTTGGCCTGCCCGTCGTCGCCACGGCCCATGAGGCGCCGTCGCGGTCGTGGAGCCGGGTGGGAGGAGGGGGTCCGTCGCAGTCCCATGCCTTGTCCGTGGGGAGGGGGTGCTTCCAGGCGGGAAGCGGGGGGTCGTCGGCGGGCGGGGAGACGCGTGTGTGGTCGGTGTGTGACCACATTCGGACAACACCCCGCTCGGCGCAGCTTATCCGGGCATGCCGATAAGCGGTAGGGCCTGTGGACGGCCGCAGGGCCCCGTGGACCGGGCGGAGGAGCGTTTACCCTGCTGGTGTACGCGTGGCACGACGGCGGGGCGAGGGCCCTGTCCGTATCGGGCCACACGGTCGTGTGGTTCGGCGGAGACCGATTCGTGTGTTTCTGCCGAGTTGTCCATCCGCGGACGGGGCGCACACAGGAGTATGGACTCTGGCCGGTACGCGCCGCGCGGAGAGACCACGGCGCCCGGCCCCAGACCCACCCGCCGCAGAAGAAGCGAAGGCGAGAACATGAGCGCCCGAAAAGCGATGACCCCGGTCGAACAGGACGAGTTCCTCCGCCGGATCGGGACGGACCTGCTCAGAGCGGCCCCCGACGACTGGGTCAAGCTACGGCTCGTGTACTCGGGGCTCGGCGCCTGTGAGACGGCCCGCTTCGAGGTGATGTTCGAGGGAGGGCGCAGCACCGGCTGCGTCCCGCCGCTGTCCGTCGTGGAGTGGATGCGGGAGATGCGCGAGGGGATGTACACCGCCGGAACGGGTACCTGGTACACGGCCTACTACGAGGTCGAGCGGCCCGGGGGCCACCGGATCCGGTACGACTACGAGAACGAGCCCCACTTCGACGAGCCCCGGGACGACGCCAGTTACGCGTTCGACCTCGAGCACTTCCCCCGAGACGACGAGCACGTCCCCGACTGGCTGCGGGAACGGCTGGAGGGGGACCGCGTGCCCGGGGCGGCGTCGGAGGGCGGCTCCCTCTGGAGCCTGCTGGCCGCGGTCCCGCACCCCGGATCGCGGTCGCACATCTCGCCCGGTGACATGACCCCCGAGGAGATGATGGACACCGTCCAGGAGATCGTGGACCGCACGATCGAGCCGGTCCGCGGACGGTGGAGCGAGATCGTCGTCGACTACAGGGGACTCGTCAGGATGTCCTCGTCGCGGGTGATGGTGCGCAGGGAGGACGGCGGAGTCGAGTGGGACCTGCTCCTGCCGGAGGTCGGCCAGCTGCTGGACCGGTTGCGCACGGGGATGTACCAGTCGGGGAAGGGGACGTGGTTCACCGCCCGGCTGACGGTGAGCGAGTCACGGGAGATCGGGGCGCACTTCGACCACGACGCCCCGCCCGAGTTCGACTTCGAGCCCGATCCCCGCAGCTTCCACCAGGACATCCGGTGCTTCCCGCGCAGCTCCGACCACCTGCCGGACTGGCTGCTGGACCGGCTCAGCCTCGCCCAGCGCATCATCCGCACCGGACGCGAGGAGTCGCGTGCGGAGTAGCGGGGGCCGGGGGCGGTGGGCGCGGCGGCCGGGAGGAGCCGCGCGCGGAGCGTGACGGCCGGACGCGGTGGGTCCGGGGAAGTCAGTGCAGCCTCCGGCGGGCGGCCTCCCACACGTGGACGTCGGCGACGGTGACCTGGAGGTCACCGGAGTCGAGCGGCGCCACGGTCACCGAACGTACGTAGGGGCCGTGGTTCCAGCGGCGCGCGGTGCGGACCGGAGCCGCCCTGGCACCCAGGCGGCCCCGGTCCCCGGCGGGTCCCACCAGCAGCCGTAGCTGCCACGACACCCGGATCCCGGGGGTGTCCTCGTGCTCCATATGGTTCAGCAGCGGCAGGATCCCCGTCAGGCGGCTGTCCTCCTCAGCGCGGACGGTTTCGGCACGCAGCGGAAAGCGTTGCCCCGCGTCGCTGCCGCGCACCACCTCCACCGCGCACTCCGCGTCCTCCGGGAGCGGGGAGGCCAGGCGTACCTCGAAGCGGATCCCGCGGCGCCCCTTCGGGCGCACCCGCACATGGTCCACCTCCAGGGCCGGTACCAGCGGGGAGGTCTTCAGGCCCAGGCGGTCGTTGATGGTGTAGTAGGGCCGCACCCGCGAACCGTGTCCGTGCTCCCGCTCCACCTTCTGTGCGGGGTACTCGATGATCCTCCTGTATCCCGCCACGCCGGGCAGGTGCCGGCCCAGCGTGCACTCGGTCCCGTCCGAGAGCACCAGGCGCATCTCCCACTTCTCCGACTCCCCGCCCCGGTCGCGGACCACCTCCGCGGGGTCGACGACCGCGGTGAACCGGCCGTCGTCCCCCACCGGAGCGGAGAACTCCCGCACGGCCCGGGGCGGGGTGCGCAGCCGCACCGCCAGGTGGGCCCGGCCGTCCGGCCCGTGCTGCCCCAGTACCCGGCCCCGCACGGTGATCAGGCCGTCGGCCGAATCCACGTGCTCCACCTCGGCGTGGTGCGCCGACCGCCGCGTGTGCAGCTCCAGCCGTCCCTTGGCCGAGCGCTCGGGCACCACCAGGGCCAGCCGTTCCACGCTGTCGGGGGAGAGCGGATAACCCCGCTGGTGGATCTCCACGTCGTGGACCGGGCTCTCCCGGTCGCCGTCGACCCGCAGCACCTCCCACGTGCACGCGGCCAAGCGGTCGCGTTGGGCGTCCACGACCACGTCGCCGGCGCCGTCCACCTTCAGCGCCACCCTCTGCCCGGGCCGGGTCAGCGCCACCTGGTCGGGTGGTTCGGGAAACGACAGCACCGCGGTCCCGTCCCCGTCGGTACGCACACGGCAGGCGGCGGGCGGCTCCGGGCGCGGCGCGGGCACCAGCGGTTCCGTCGACGGCACAGGGCGGCCGCTCAGGTCCGAGAACAGCTCCTCGTACCGCCGCATGACGTTGGCCGGGTCGAAGCGTTCGGAGTCCCGCAGGGCGGCGGACGACATCCGGTGACGGAGTTCGTCGTCGGACATCAGCTCGGCCAGGCCCTCGGCGATCCCCGAGGCGGACCTGTTCGGCACCAGCAGCCCGTCCTCGCGGTCGCGGATGATCGACGACGGTCCGTGCGGGCAGTCGGTGCTCACCACCGGCAGACCGGACCGCATGGCCTCCACGATCGTCATCCCGAACGGCTCCTCGCTGGAGGTCGACGCCGCGAACGCGCCCTGGGCCCAGACCTCCTCCACGCGCGGATGCGCGCCCATCAGCCACACGCGGTCCTGGAGCTCCAGCGAACGCACCAGCCGGGCCAGCGAGGCGCGCCGGTTGCCGCGACCGTAGATGCGCAGGGTCCAGTCGGGGAAGTCGTCGCTGACCATGGAGAACGCCTGTACCAGGAGGTCGTGCCGCTTGCTGGGGGCGAGCCTTCCCGCGGAGACGATGGTGTGGGTGTTGCGGCCGTCGGCGGTGAACGGGGGCGCGGGCACCGAGTTCGGGATGGACAGCACGTGTACGCCCGGCAGAGACGCCCGCTCGCGGTAGGTGCGCGCGTCGGCCTCGGTCACCGTCACGAACGCGTCCAGGTGCGGGTACTCGGTCTCCATCACCCTGCGCAGTGACTCGGAGTGCTGGTCGTAGGTCAGGTGTTCCTGGCCGACCTTCACCACCCGCTGCGGCGCGGCCCGGGCGATCACCACGTTCAGCCCCGGCCTGGTGCCCACGACCACGTCGGCGTCGGTGGTGGCCAGGTACTCCTCCAGCCGGTCGTCGGTCAGGCGGCTGTGGGTGGGCCCGCGCGTGTCCTCCGGCGGGAAGAGCAGCGGGGGCACGCCGGCCCGCTGCGAGCCCTCGTACAGCGGGCGGCCCTCGACCCCCGTGCCGTAGCCGCTGTCGTAGTCGCGCACGTCGACGAGCGGGCGCAGGCGTACCTGGTCGGGCACGGGGAGAACGGGTTCCGAGCGGTGCCGGAACACCGAGACGATCTCGACCTCGTGCCGGTCGGACAGCGCGGTCGCCTGGTTGGCGACGGTACGGACGGTTCCGCCGATGCCGTACATGTCGTTGATCAGATAGGCGATCTTCATGGAGCCCCCGTGTCCCGTGTCCTTGGTCGCGCCCCGTCGTGCCCCACGGGACGGTAGCGGTGCACGTTCCTCGCTCCCGGGTCCCTGTCGGGACAAACCGGGAGAACGAACGCACAGGCTACAAACGTCGCCTAGAGGGAAATGCCCTCTATGTCGGATAAGTCCACAAGATTTACCGGCCTCTGTTGGGGTTTTGCGGAAATTTCACGCGACGCGAAAACGACACGCCCGGAGCCGGGGGCGGCGTTCGTGTAAGGGGTGCGTGCCGTCCGAAGTGGGCGGGCGCGCCGACGGCGGGCGGGCCTACGGGCAGGCGTGCGTGCGGAGGGAGGGTGCGGCTGGTAGTGGGCCGGCGGGCGACCGCGGAGCGGCGGGCCCGTCAGTAGGTGTGGGTGCCCTCCCACTGCACCCAGGCGGCGCAGGGAGAGCCGTAGGTCTCCTCGATGTGGTTCAACCCCCAGGAGATCTGCTCAGACGGGCTCTCCTGGAATCTGGAAGGCATGGGGCCGTGCTGGGCCGGGTTGAATCCGGAGATGCCGTGGGCACCGGTCTCGGGGTTGACGAACGTGTGGTCCCAGTGGGAGATGGTGCTCCAGAGGTTCTTCAGGCACTCCCGCTCGTTCTCGTTCCAGTCCCTGGCCGCGGCCAGGTCCATGGCGAGGGACTCGTTCTCCAGGGCGTTGGAGTTGCCGCCGCCCCACTCGTACTCCTCGGGCTCCTCCGGCCGGTCGGCGTCCACCCACGTCTCGTCACCGCAGCCGGGTCCCTCGACCAGGCAGACCATCTGCCGTACTCCGTTGTTGAAGGTCCGGCTGAGTTCGAGCTGGTAGACCGCGACCATGATCGCCGCGACCAGGATGGTGACCGCCGCCAGTTCGACGAACGCCGCGCCGCGGTCCCGCACGGCTCCCGTGGCAGGGTGCAGCCAGCGGAGGGCCCGCTCAGCCCAGCGCCGGACCCGGGGCGGCCCGTTGCGGTCGTCGGACCGTCCGGGCGGCCCGGTGGGGGAGGGCCGTCGGGTGTTCCCGGAGTCGGGACGGTGGGGGGTGGGCAACGCCGCCTCCTACGGATCTGCGGAGGTTCAGGAGATGGGGATGTCTTCGATGGGTTCGAAATTGGGGATCTCGATCGTGATGGACTCAAGATCCTCTGGAACCGAGTACATGGACCAGTAGGTGACCTTGGCCCCGCTAGCCAGATTCTGGACAAGATCGTTCGAAGCGCTACCAGAGCAGAGGCAAGTTCCATTTCCATCCATGATCGGATGGTATCTGAACACTCCATCTGGGCTCACGGCAGTGACGCCAGCGAAATTTTGACCAGAATACGAGTAAGAACGATCCCTAAGCCACAACATAGATACTTGATCGTCGCCAGTGTTCTCAATGCTCCAAGCGACGGAGAGGAGGACTCCTGAACTATCTCTCTTTGCCTGGTGGACTTCTGCTGTCAGGGGGTTTGATTCTTTTGCGTTCCCTGGTGCGGTTCCCAGGGATTCAAGGTCGCTTTGGTAGGGGTTAATGGTAGCCCTGGCTCCCGCTGATGTGGTGAGCGGAATTAATGCGGCAAGTATCATTATTCCGAAGGATCGAAGTAGCATTCTCATTTCTCTCCCCCGTTATTTCTCGAACGTGATGCTGACCCGTCGGTTGCGCTCGCGTCCTTCTTCCGTGTCGTTGCTAGCGATGGGATCTTTTGATCCATAGCCCTCGACTTCGAAAGTTACACCTTCTCGATTTACCAGTTCAGAGAGAACAGATTCAACAGATTTTGCCCGCTCTTCCGAAAGGGGAAGGTTGACTGAGTCGCTGCCGGTATTGTCGGCATGTCCATCAATTTTCACTACGGTGGAGCTGGCGTCATTAACTTCTATGGCAACCTGCTCAAGGATTTCTTGCGCGTCCGAGCTGAGCTCTGCATTGTTTGTTTCAAACAGCACGTCCGAAGAAAGAATGATGCTAACTTCCTCTCCGCTTTCAGTGCGGCCTGTCTGGTCTTCGAGGTCGTCGGTAATTATGACCAGATCAATGATCCTGGGTTCTGCGAGGCCTGTGTTTTCTACCGTCTCGGAAGACTGGCTAATGGGAACGTCGAGTATGGGCGGAGTCAAGGGGGTTGTGATTGTCATGGAATCTACATCGGTGGAGGGTGCCGGATAGATGATCCACATTTCTAATGTATCGCCACTGGCGATGTTGCCGCTGGTTGGAGAGCAAAAGCAAGAGCCGTTGCTTTGCTCATAATTCAGATATCGTTTTCTGTTTTTTGAGTCCAGGAGTGTAATGCCGCTCGCGGTGCGGGGGTCGTCGGGGACACCTAGGCCGCTGTAGAGGTGAAAGGAAGATCCTGAATCGTTGGTGACTCCAAAGCGGAGTCTGAGTCGCCCCTCTCCGACATTCTCGAGTGCATAAACGTCAATCTGGAGCTTCTGGCCGATGCTTGTTGCCGAAATGGTGCTGCTTGCTATAACCCCATGACCTTCAGGATCTCTGGAAGGGGGAGGAGGAGTGCTGGATGCGCTCGGGCTAATTTCTTCGTCGCCCTGAGCTGAGTTATCCGGGTTGACTACACAGCCAGTTGTTGGGAGTAACAGACAGGCCATGATTGCTGCTGTCGTCAGAGGTTTTCTTGTGGCTAGCATTAGAGATTTCGAGGGTGTTGTAGGAAAAATCTCATCGGCTTCTCTGTTTGTATATCTGCGATTTTTAGTCTAGATGGATAATGCTGATCATGGACCCTCTGATGAAGATCCTGGTCCCTGAAGAATTTCTGTGACAGCAGCGCCGATTCCGTCGCTTATTCTTTGCGCCAGGCCGAGAGAAAAGACCGCGGCGGCTATGGCCGCAACGAGGATCAGGATGGCGGCGTACTCGATGATCCCGGCGCCCTTGTCCTCCTTCTTGGAGGTTGGCACAAGGAAGGCGCTGAGCGTCACCCAGAGCCTGGTCAAGCTGTTCACGGGGTTAACTCCTTGGGGGAGGGGGCTTGCGGCACCACATCTCTGCGGCCTCTGAGCAGGTGAAACCTCGCCCGGATTCACCAGGGGTCTGTACGGACGGTAGGTGTTCACGGAATCCCACTATCCGTCATGAACACCAACACCATCCTGCCTTCTGACCGGATGTGGCCATCTCTCTTCAGGATGCCCCATGGGACCCGATGCCACACGCTGCCCACAGGGCTGGATGAATGCCCAGGTGAAAGGCGGTGGTCGGGTGGATACGTGGTCACGTTTCCTCGCCGGTGGAGTCACGTTCGGTGGTCGGCGAGTCACCATGATGGCACGTGTGCTACCGGGGCGCCATGGCCGGGTGGGAAATGCCAGGCCGCCATGTAGACGCCCGACCTGCCTGGTGTTGGATGGTGCCTCTGTTTCCACAGGGGCCCAAAGGGACTCAGGGGCCCGAGGGGCTCATGGGAGAACTTCGCTCGGACACCATCTCCGACAATCCGACACCCCGACATCCCCGAACCCCCGAGACGGAAGACGAGAGGTGGCGGTGTGGACAGCAGTACGGCTCTCTACCTGGTGGTGGCCGCGGCCGTGGGACTGGTGGTCGGATCCGTCCCGCTTCCGGCCGTCCTACGCGGCAGGTTCGCCCTCAGCGCGGCACTCAGCAGGGTCGCCCGCTCCCGTCGGACCCCTCCGGACCCGGACGCCCTGCATCCCAACGAGCTGGCCCTGCTCTCCGGCGGCCCGGTCCGGGTGGGGGAGACCGCGGTCATGGACGCCCTCCTCCACGGCCGCGTCCGCCAGCGGTCCGAGGGCGGCTTCCTCACCCTGGTCGGCCGCTTCCGCCCCCACCCGCACGAGAAGGACCCCGTCCGCCGGGACCTGGTGGCCGCCTTCAGGAACCGTGTCGGCGTCAGTGCCCGCGAGATGCTGCGCAGGGTCGTCACCGGCCGGGGCGTGGAGAGGCTGCGCGACGACCTCGCCGTGTCCGGTCTGATCGTGGACTCACCCCGGCTCCGCCAGGCACTGCGGCGCCGTGCGAGGACTCCGGGAACGATCAGGGGGATGCGAGTGGCCTCCCTGCTGGTCGCCGCGGGCGGCGCGGGCGTGTTCTTCTTCGTGGAACCCGGCAACACCGCCCTCGCCCTCCTCGCCGGAGGGCTGGCCTCCGCGGCCGTCCTGGCGATCGCACAGGTGGTTCTGGCGGCGACCGGGGGACCGTCCCTGAGTCCCAACACCCCCGCCGGGAACGCGGTGGTCGAGCTGGCCGGGCAGAGGTACGGCGTCCCTACGGCCCAGGCCGACGACCCGTGCCCCGCCGACAGGATGACCTGTGACCGGGCTGTCCGCTACACGGCCGTCACCGGGTTCCGCGCACTGCGCGAGGCCGCGTCACGGAGTCAGGGCAGTAGGAACTCCTCGGCCCGGCGTTCCCCGGACGCCCACCAGGACCTCTCCCCTCCGGTTGTTCACGCGGGCGGCACAGGGGACCCGGGCGGCACGGACGCCGGCCCCGTGCTCCTGGAGGACCTGTGGGCGTTCGCCGAACTCTGCCAGGGCCCGGACCCCTCCGGCGGGGGCTCGGGGAGAGGCGCCTCCGGCGACGACGGCTGGGGAGGTGGTCTCGGCTCCTCCGGTGACGGCGGCGGTTCCGGTGGAGGCGACGGCGGTGGGGGCGGGGGAGAGTGACACCCGCCTGTCCCGGCTGAACACGACGCCGGTCAGGGTTCTACGCGACCCTGCCCGGCGTTCCCGAGCCGGGAAGGCGGCGCCGCTGTCTGCCCGCAGATCGGCACCGCCACCCTTGGCCGTCTCCCAGCCCGGGAGGTGGGATCAGCCCTGTTCGGGACGCTTCAGCTCGGCCAGCTCCGCCAGCAGCTCGAACGAGCGGAGGCGAGCCGTCTGGTCGTAGATCATCGACGACACCATCAGCTCGTCCGCACCCGTGTCGGTGACGAACAGTTCGAGCTTGCGGCGGACCGTCTCGGGCGAACCCACGAACGAGTAGCGAAGCATGTGGTCCAGTCGTTCCTTCTCCCCGGGACGCCACGCGGTGTCCAGGCTCTCCACCGGTGCGCGGAGCCGTCCCCGCGCCCCGCGCAGGGTGCCAAGGAACGCCTGCTGCATGGTCGTGAACAGGCGCTGGGCCTCCTCGTCGGTGTCGGCGACGAAGGCGTTCACCCCCGCCACGGCGTAGGGCTTGTCCAGCTGCCCGGAGGGCCGGAAGCCCTGCCGGTAGGCCTTCAGCGCCTCGTACAGCGCGTCCGGGGCGAAGTGCGACGCGAACGCGTACGGCAGGCCGAGCTGCGCGGCGAGCTGGGCGCCGAAGAGGCTGGACCCCAGGATCCACAGCGGCACCCGCAGTCCCTCGCCGGGGATCGCGCGGACGGGCTGGCCCGGCTCGGCGGGCTCGAAGAACCCCTGGAGTTCCTGCACGTCGTTGGGGAAGGTCGCCGACGCGCTGTGGTCGCGGCGCAGCGCCCTCATCGTGCGGGGATCGGTGCCCGGCGCGCGGCCCAGGCCCAGGTCCACCCGGCCCGGGTAGAGCGACTCCAGCGTGCCGAACTGCTCGGCGATCACCAGCGGTGCGTGGTTGGGCAGCATGACGCCGCCCGCGCCGACCCTGATGGTGGAGGTCCCCTCGGCGATGAACCCCAGGGAGACGGACGTGGCGGCGCTGGCGATGGCCTGCATGTTGTGGTGTTCGGACAGCCAGAAGCGCTTGTAGCCCAGCCGCTCCACGTGCTGGGCGAGCTCCCTCGCGGAGCGGAGCGCGTCACCGGGAGTGGCCCCCTCGGCGATGCTGGCATGGTCGAGCACCGACAGCGCGACGTTGGACATGGTGGCTCTTCCCCCTGCTGCGTAGCGGATCCGGCGGCGAGGCCGGGACGGGGGTCCTCGTCACCGACTGGCCTGCACGTTCGATATTCGACGAACATCGAATTACGAAGGTACACTCGCGACTGTCCACGAGCCAAATCCCGTCTGGTCCAGGCCAGGCCCCATGCGAGGAGGACCGCCTTGGCTCCCAGGGAGCACGCGCACCCCGACCTCCACGAGGTGGAACTGGTCACGGTCCTCGCCGCGCTGGCCGAGCCGACCCGGCTGCGGATCGTGCGGATGCTCGCCGCCCTGGAGGGGGAGCGGGCGTGGAAGGACATCGACCTGCCCATCGCGCAGTCGACGCTGAGCCACCACCTCAAGATCATGCGCAACGCCGGTCTGGTGCAGAACCGGACCGAGGGGACGCGGTGCTTCATCTCGCTGCGCGACGAGGAGTTGGAGGGGCGCTTCCCCGGACTGCTGGAGTCGGTCCTCTCGTGCGGGGACCCGGTGCCCGCCCAGGCGGCGGAGGAAGGGCTCCGGCGGTAACGGCTGGTGCCGCGGCCCCGTGGGCCAGCGCCCGGCCAGGGCCGGACGGTAACCGCAACCGGGCGCTGCCCCCCACCGTAGCCGCGGCGACCGCGGGTGGCGGGGGTCGCGCACGTCTGCGGGGCAATCTGTCCGCAACCGGCCTTGTGTGATCGTGAATCGATCCGACGCGGAGTATGTCCAGGAATGTGTACGGTCAGTACTCAACAGATTCGCGTACCCGTGGGTCGATGGTCCGGACCGGCAGGCGTTCCCCGATCCAGGACCCGATCCAGGAGAGTGGAAGGCGTCCCCCCATGGCCCCACACCCGTTGGCCCCCCTTCCGCCGCGTGTGCGCCCCCTCGCCGCCGACGACCCCGCCGAGATCGGTGGCCACCGGCTGGTCGGGCGCCTCGGAGACAGCGGCATGGGAGTCGTGTACGCCGCCGTGGCACCGTCCGGAGAGGCGGTCGCCCTCAAGGCCGCCCACGCCGAGTGGGCCCCGGCCGCGGCCCCCGGCCGGAGGGCCGTCCCCGCCCTTCATGACCAGGGTGTGTGCGCCGTGGGCGCCCGTGCCAGCGGTTCCCTCCAGGGGCGGCCGTGGACGGCGGTCCGCTACCTCCCCGGTCCCGACCTCGGCCGCCACGTACGCGAGACCGGGCCGCTGTCCGGACCCGCTCTCCTGGCGCTGGCCGCCGGGACCGCCGAGGCACTCGCCTCCATCCACGCCGCGGGCGTGCCCCACGGGGACGTCGAGCCCGGCAACGTGATCGTGACCCCGGACGGCCCCAGGCTGGTGGACCACGGCATCGCCCGCCAGATCGACGACGGGGACTCACGGACCACCGCGGGCAGCCCCGGCTGGCTGGCTCCGGAGCGCTACACGGGTTCCCAGCCCGACACCGCCTCCGACGTGTTCTCGTGGGCGTGCCTGGTGGTGCTGGCCGCGACGGGGCGGGAGCCGTTCGCCGCGGACGCGTCCTCACGGACGGCGGCCCGCCGGATCCGCGAGGACGGCGTGGACCTCACCGGCGTGCCAGAGGGGCTGCGCCCCGTGCTGGCCCGAGCGCTGTCGGCGGACCCGGCGCCGCGCCCGCCGGCGGAGGACGCCTACCTGGAGTGCCTGCTGCTGTCGGGCGTGGATGACGGTGCGACCCGGGACATGTGGGCGGAACGGCTGCTCGCGATCATCCGCGCGCACTGGCCGCACGTGGACGTGGCCCGGTACCGGCCCGAGGAGTGGGACAGAGCCGTTCCGGGCGCCGAGGAGACCGGGGAGGTCCAGGAGGTCGAGGAGCGGTCCACCGGGCCCGGGGAGTCCCCGGGCGGTGCCGGGCACGCAACCGGCGGACGTGTACGCGGGCGCCGCCGCAGGACCCGCATGGGCGGGATTCCGGCCCTCGCGGTCACCGCGGTCGTGTTCCTGGCCGTGGCCGTCGGTGGTGGACACCTGCTCATGGACGCCCTGGCCGGTGAGCCCGACGCCATCACGGCCGGTTCGGAGTCCGGGGCGTCCGAGGAGGGTGCCGGGCTCGGACAGGAAGAGGCCCCCGGGCAGGGGGGAGGCCCCGAAGAGGAGGAGCCCCGAGAGGAGGAGCCCGGAGAGCCGGGAACCGCGCCCCTGACCGGCATGGAGCTGGTGTCGGCTTCGCTGGACACCCTCAGGGCCGCGGAGTCCTTCGAGCTCACGTTCCTCACCTACGCCGGAAACGGTGGGGGATACGGCCAGCCGCTGCCCGCCGACACCGCCGTCACACCCACCCTCTTCGACCGTGTGCTCTACCGGTCGGGGCCGCAGGAGGTGCTGCGCTGGACCAGCACCGTCAGCGGCGCCCGCACCAGCGACCTGATGACGGTCGACGGAGACCTGCTGCGCGCGGAGAACACCGCGTGGAACGGAGTACCGAGCTGGTACGGGGCGGAACCCGGGGTGCTCGGCTCGGCGGAGGGGTTCGCTCCGGACAAGGTCGTCGAACCCCTGGTCCGCGCCGTGGAGAACGGGACCGTCCTCCACGAGGACGAGGTGGTCTTCACGGCGCCACCGTCCGTCGAGGACGCCTACGGCCACCTGGGCGGCGAGGCGCCCGACGACGTGCCCGCCGTCCGGGTGGAGGGCGAGTTCTCCGCATCCGACGCCCCGGGCGGGGCGGACACGGTGTTCGTGCTGGTCGCCACGGAGGACGGGGTTCCGCTGGGCTTCGCCACCGAGGGCGGCGGCGGTTCCGTCCTCAACGGCCGTCCCCTCTCCGAAGGCGTTCCGGTGTCCTTCCTGGACCCCGCCGCACCGGAGGCGGAGCGGTGGTACACCCGGTACACGTTCGTGGAGCTGGACGGGGAGCCGGACCTGGGCGTCCCCGACCCGGGACAGGTCCAGCCTGCGGAGGCCCTCCAGCCGCCCAACGGCTGACCCGAGGTGATCCCCCCGGGCCCGCTCTGGGCGCGACGGCCCCGGGTCTCCCGGTGCCCGCGGCCCGGTGGTGCCCGGCCGTCGGGTGGCGTAGGGTGACCCCCGTGTCGCGTGCCGCCGACCAAGAGAAGTGGGCCGGTCGGTCGGTATGGAGGCACCTTGAACCACCGGGGAGCGCACTGTGAGCACACACACCACGGACACCGCCTAGCCGTTCCCGTGGCGCCGGCCTGAGCCGCGCCCGAACGCGCCGAGATCCATCGCGACCTCCCCGGACCCTTTTCCGGCCATCCGGCCATCCGGAGTTCTCCGCCATGTCCACCCGCCACCCGTGCGCGCACGCTCCCGGGCCGCGACGGGTGCCCTCGGGGACGGTCGCGCCCACGACCGCCATCCCAAGGAGGCACATGAGCGAGAACCCGCATGTCCGGCCCGAACCCCACGTCAGCGACTTCAACGTCCCGGTGGTGGAGGAGTTCCGCGCCAACGGCGGCCGCGTCGGCGGCATGTCCGAGGGCGGCGACCTGCTGCTGCTCACCACCGTCGGCGCCCGGTCCGGCCGCGAGCACACCACCCCGCTCGGCTACGTCCGCGTCGGGGACCGACTGCTGGTCGTGGGCTCGGCGGGCGGCTCGGACCGCCACCCCGCCTGGTACCACAACATCCTCGCCCACCCCGTGGCCGCCGTGGAGCTGGGAACCGGGGAGTTCTCCGCCGTCGCCGTGCCCGCCGAGGGAGCCGAACGGAACCGGCTGTTCGACGAGATCGTGCGCCGGGTACCGGGCTATGGCGACTACCAGGCCGGGACCGACCGGATGCTGCCCGTCGTGGCCCTGGAACGCGCCTACGTCGAGAGCGCCGAGGTCGCCAACCTCGCCGACAAGCTCGTCGAGGTGCACACCTGGCTGCGCGGACAGCTCGGGCACGTGCGCACCGAGGTCGAGGCCCACCTCGCGGAACGCGCCTCCCGGGCGGACGCCGACGGCCCGCCTCCGCTGGGGATCAACCTGCAGCTGCGCCAGCACTGCCTGGCCTTCTGCGAGTCCCTGCACTTCCACCACACCAGTGAGGAGTTCATGTTCCCCCGTCTGGGGGAGCGCGAGCCGCACCTGGAACAGACGCTCGACCGGCTGCGCGAGGAGCACCGCGTGGTGGAACGGCTCCGCGGTGGACTGGAGGCGCTCATCGCCGACCTGGCCAGGGCCGACCCCGCACTGCTGCGCGAGGAGTTGGAGCGGATGACCACGGAGCTGGAGGCCCACCTGGACTACGAGGAGGCCGAGCTGTTCCCGGCCCTGGCCGCCGTCCCGTTCCCGCCCGCCGCCCCCGCCTAGTGCGCCGGCCGCGAGCCTTCACCGGATGATTGCTCTTGGTGGCACCCTCGATCGCCGGCAGTGCCACCGGGAGCAAGACCATCGCTGTCGGGAGCCTGACCGGGAAGCGCCGACGCCTCGGCCCCGTCCCCCGGGGACGGGGCCGCCTCAGCCGCCGAGGATGACACCGAGGTTGACCTCGGTGCCCAGGAACATCGACCCCACGATGAGGATGAGCAGTCCCGGCAGCAGGGTCACCGCGGTCACCATCGTCACCCTCGGGTTCATCCGCTGGGCCTTGCGGCGCATGTACTGGGCGTCGGCCCGCCGCATGTCCCGGCTGATGTCCACCAGGGTGTCGCTGAGCGGGGAGCCCAGCTCCTCCGCCTGCTGGATCGCGGTCACGAACTTGCTCAGCGACTCGTTGCGGTTGCGGCGCCGCAGCAGCTCGAACGCCTCCCGGCGCGACGTGCCCAGCTCCATCTGCCGCAGGGCCAGCGTGAACTCGTCGGCGAGCACGCCCGGCATCGACTCGGCCACCCGTGCCACCGCCGCACGGAAGGACATCCCCGCGCTCACCGTCACCGCGAGCACGTCCAGGAAGTCCGGCAGCTGCGACTGCACCCGGTCGGCCCGCTCCTGGCCCTGCACGTACAGGCTCAGGTCGGTCAGACCGGTGAAGGCCAGCACCACCACCCCGACCACCGGGTTGCCCGTCACGAGCATCAGCAGCCCCAGGGGGCCGTACAGCGCCACCTCGCCGACCTTGCGCCGCAGGTAGCGCTCCAGGGTCAGCCCGTCGGGCCGTCCCGCCGCGTCGATGCGCTCGACGACGGACACCCGTACGCGCCGGCTCAGGGAGGCCTCCAGCGAGCGGGCGAACGGCCGTCCGACCGCCTCGGTGATCCGGTGCAGGACGAACGTGTCGTCGGACCTGGTCCGAGCCGGGCGCGCGGCCGGGTCGTTCACCGCCACCCGGGTCCGCGACATGGTCAGGTGCAGGCCGTAGCACGCGACGAGCACGACCAGCGCGCTGGCCAGCGCGACGGCGAGCGGCACCAGGGACAGGAGGTCGTTCATCGGGGGCAGGTCCATCGGGAGCAGGTCCTCACAGGTCGAACTTGGTGATGCGGGACACCAGCACGAAGCCGATGGCGAACAGCGCGGCCACCACCAGCAGCACCGTCACCCCCGCCACGGACGTGGTCATGACGCGCATGATGCCCGGCTCGATGGCGTTGATCAGGAACAGCGCGCCCACCGACATGAACCCCAGCGCCCACACGGTGCTCGTGGTCTCGCTGAGGATCGTCTGTACCTCGCGCCGGGTCTCCTTGCGGTTCTCCAGGGTGGTGGAGATGTTGCGCAGTGCCGTGACCAGGGAGCCGCCCGAGCGCGAGGCCACCACCAGCGTGGACAGCAGCACCCCCAGTTCGCGGGAGGGCATCCGCTCGCGCAGTTCCCGGACGGCCTCCTCGAAGCTGGCTCCCAGCTTCATCGACTCGGCCATGCGTCCCAGTTCCTCACCGGCGGGCCCGTCCAGTTCGTCGGCGGCCATCGCCACGGCCGTGGGCAGGGCCAGACCCGCCGAGGTCGCGTTGCCCAGCACCCGCGCCAGGTCCGGCAGCTGGGAGGTGAACTCCTCGCGCCGCTTGGCCTCGGCCCGGTTCAGGTAGGAGAAGAACAGGAACGCCACCCCGGCCGCCGCCAGCAGGCCGAAGAACGGCGCCAGCACCTGCCAGACCACGACGACCGCCAGCAGCGCCCCGCCCACCAGTGAGAGCACGAACGTGGACAGGCGCATCTCCGCGCCCGACCGCGCGATCCTGCGGTACAGCCGCGCGCCCCACTGGGTGCGGTAGATGGCCGTGTCCAGCCGTGCCATGAGCGTGGACGCCTCGTACTCGGCCTGGTCCAGGGCGCTGCGGGCGGCGATCAGCCGCCGCTGCCGGGCGCTGGCCACGAACTCCCACAACGCCCACAGCGCCAGCGCCAACACCGCGGCCAGGCCGCCGAGGATCGCCACGATCTGCCAGTTCACCGGGACTCCAATACGGTCGGGGGGCGCGCCCTCCGGGGCGCGGGGGAGGGGTTCACCAGTCGCTTCGGGGCCGTTCCTCGGAGACCACTCCGAAGGCCGCCGGGATGGCCTCGCCCACGTGGTAGATCCGCCCGGCGATGTGCCGGGGCAGCGGGAAGTGCCGGAACTCGCCCTCCACGGCCCGGTTGGGCCCCATGGGCATCGCCGCGAACCGCATCACCGGGTCCAGCCGGAACTCCTCGCGCCGCTGGGAGGAGACCACCGCGATCTCGCTGACCCGCCGCGACCCGTCCGGCCAGCGGCCCAGGTGCACGATGGCGTCCACCGCGTTGTTGATCTGGTCGCGGATCGCTTCGTAGGGCACGTTGCTCTCGCTCATGGTGGCCAGGGTCTGCAACCGGTGGATGGCGTCGTCGGCCGAGTTGGCGTGCACGGTCACCAGCGAGCCGTCGTGGCCGGTGTTCATGGCCTGGAGCATGTCGATGGTCTCCGAGCCGCGCACCTCGCCGACGATGATGCGGTCCGGACGCATCCGCAGCGCGTTGCGCACGAGGTCGCGGATGGCGATCTCGCCCCGGCCCTCGATGTTGGCCGGCCTGGACTCCAGCCGCACCACGTGCTCCTGCATCAGCTGCAGCTCGGCCGAGTCCTCGATGGTGACGATGCGCTCGTCGGAGGGCACGAACGCCGACATCGCGTTGAGGAAGGTCGTCTTGCCGGTACCGGTGCCGCCCGAGACCACGATGTTGAACCGGGCCCGCACCATCGCCGCCAGGAGGATGCCGGTCGGCGAGTCCAGGCTGCCCATCCGCACCAGTTCGTCGATCGGGTACGGCTTGGGGAACCGCCGGATGGTCAGGACCGGGCCCGACAGCGACAGCGGCGGGATGATCACGTTGACGCGCTCGCCCGTGGGCAGCCTCGCGTCCACCATCGGGGAGGCCTCGTCCACACGGCGGTTGACCAGCGACACGATGCGGTCGATGGTCTGGTACAGCTGTTCCTCGCCGTTGAACGCCGCGTCCACCCGCTGCATGCGGCCGCCGCGCTCGATGAACACGTTGTCGGGCCCGTTCACCATGATCTCGGTGACGGTCTCGTCGGCCAGCAGGGGCTCCAGCACGCCCAGCCCCAGGGCCTCGTCCACGACCCGGCGGATGAGCATCGAGCGCTCCCGGTCCGACAGCACCGGTCCCTCGCGGGTCAGGATGTGCCCCACGACCTTCTCCAGGCGGACCCGGCGCTGGGCCAGGGTCAGCCTGGTGAGGTCCTCCAGGTTGATCTCCTCCAGCAGACGCCGCCGCCAGTGCGTGACGCTGCCGCGGTCGGCGCGCCCCTCGACGACGCGGTCCTCCTCCAGGCGGTCCTTCAGGCCCATGGCTCCGGTCTCCTTCCCCCTGGGCGGTCGCGGCGCGCCGCTCCCGCCTCACACATCGGGCATCTCCACGCGCCGGGTCAGCGTCAGGTCCAGGCCCACCGACGAGAACACGATCGGCAGCGGGTACGACACCTCCACGTAGAAGCCCCCGTGGTCGTTGCCGCCGCTGGTGACGGCCGCCTCGTCCAACCACGACGGCAGTGCGTGGCGGGCGGCGGCCTCGGCTCCCTCCAGCCGCTCGGTTCCGGCCACCCGCGCCCCGGCCCGGGCCGCGGACTCCAGCCGCTCGGCCGCGACGAAGGCCAGGAAGGCCTCGATCGCCAGGACGGCGACCATGAGCAGCACCGGGAAGATCGCGGCGAACTCCAGAAGCGGGCCGCCCCGGTCGCCGTCCCGTCCGGGCCGGCCGCCGAACAGGAGCCGTCGCGGTCCCCGCCGGGGCCCGGTGTCCCGCCGCTGCCCGGCGCCCCGGCGCACGTACGGTCGACCGTTACGGGACGGGCGGTGGCCTCCGGTCGGATATGTGCTCACGGCGCCACCTCCCGGGGCTCCACCTCGGTGACCACTCCGGCCTCCCCGGTGACGTCCCACGGCCCGGACGCCCCGGGCAGGAAGATCGGCATGGCCAGGGTCACCCGCGCGACGCGGGAGCCGTCGCGTTCCGCGATCTCCACGGTCATCACCTCCTGGCCGTCCCAGGGCGCCCGGACCCGTTTGCGCGCCTCCTCGTCCACGCGCGCCATGTCGTCGGGGGTCACGGCGGCCTGGCGGGCGGCCTCGGCGGCACCGTGTGAGGCGTACATGGCGGTGATGCCGAGCAGGAGGACCTGCCACACCAGGGCCAGCGCCAGCATCAGGAACGGCACCGTGGCGGCGAACTCCACGATGATCCCGCCGCGGTCGTCCCGGCGGGGGGAGGAGGCGCCCAGGGCCGGACGGCGGCCGGACTCAGCCACCGAACCCACCGAGACCTCCTCCGCCCCCGTGCGGGCCGGGTCCCCGAGGGTCGCCGTGGGACGGGCCCAGCGGCGGGACCGGGGAGTGGCCGTTGCCCGCCACGCGGGCCGAGTCGGGCCCCGAGGCGTTCAGGAAACCGGACACGTCGTGGGTGGAGGGCCTGCTGTCGCGCCGGTCGGCGCGGGAGGCGAACCCGCGCAGCCCGCCGGGCGGGGTGGACGCGCCCCCCTTGCCTCCCTGCCCCTGTGACGGGGGCGGGCTCAGCAGGTCCAACTCCGCGGCCAGGCGCGCGAAGGCCTTGCGCAGCCCCTCGTCGGTCACCTTGGTGGGGTCGCCGTTGTTCTCTCCCGGCTCCAGCGCCCGGTAGGCGGCCGGGACCGGGGTGCGCAGCACCCGGGTGCCCAGCAACTGCTGGAGGAAGTCCGGCTGGATCTCGTTCTTGCGGCTGTGCCGGGTGACCAGCGAGTACACGTCCTCGTGCGCGCGCACCTGCAGCCGCTCCCACATCCCCATCAGCCGCTGGGCGCCGCGCATCGCGGGCACGTCCGGGGTGACGGTGACGACCGCGCTGTCGGCCAGCTCCACGGCCATCGCGGTGGCCTCGTTCATGGTGGACCCGCAGTCCACCACCACCAGCTCGTAGCGGGAGCGCAGCGCACCCAGGATCCGCCGGACGGCGCGGGCGCCGACGTCCTCGCCGCGCTCGCCGTGCTCGGGGGCGAGCAGCACGTGCGGTCCGCGCGGATCCACGTACAGGGTCTCCGAGAGCATCCCGGGCGTGATGTCGTCTCCGGCCTCCACCAGGTCGCTGATGGAGCGGCGGTGCCGCAGGTTGAGGAACGCGGGCAGGTCACCGGTCTGCAGGTCCAGGTCGACCAGGCACACCACCCGGTCGGCGGCGGCCGCGACCATCGCCAGCTGTACCGCGCACGTGGTGGTGCCCACGCCCCCCTTGGCGCCGCTGATCGCCACGATCCGGCCGCGCACGCCCGACGCGGGCAGGTCCAGGGACGCCGACTCCAGGTGGCGGCGCAGCGTCCGCGACCACTCGGCGGCCTTGGTGATACGGGTATCCAGCTCGGCGATCCCCGAGTCGTGGGGCATCACCCCGCGCGCACCGGCCTCCATGGCCCAGGTGAAGGTGTCGGGGTCCATCGTGGGCGATACCAGCAGGATCGCCAGCTGCGGGTGGCGGTGGGACAGGTCGCGGATGGCGTCGAACACCGGGGCCGGCCCCAGGTCCTGGTGGATGAGGACCACGTCGATCTCGGGAAACTCCCCGGCGGCGTCGATCAGCGCCGACGTGGTGGGCCGGGAGGCCACCAGTTCGGCGCTGCCCAGCTCCTCGAAACGTGCGGCGAGCACCATCTCCGACTCGGAGGTGGGCATGCCCGCCAGGACACGGAAGTTCAACGCTTACCCCCATGCGGCATACGCCGCCCGTTGGTCGTCTCGCCCTCGTCCGGCGACCCGCCGTCGACGAGGGTGTCGAAGTCCCCGCTGCAGAACTCGGAGCTCCCGGGTGATCCGCCGCCGTCGGCGCTCACCAGGGCCAGCCGCAGCTTGGTGGAGAAGTCCTCCGCGTAGGCGAGCTGGAGCGCGGATTCCGAATCCAGCCGGAAGGTCACCGGGACCACCCCGGAGACCCCGCCGCCCTCGCCCTCCTGGGTGCGCAGCTCACCGATGTCGAGGACCTCCACCTCGGTGATGACCCGCACCGCACACGCCTCGCCGTGGTCGCGCGGCTGGAAGGTGCCGTAGATGTCCACGAACGACCCGCGCCGCACCTTGCCCGCCACACCGGTCTCGGCGTCGACCATGATGGCGATCTCGCGCTCACCGGCGGTCAGGGTGGGCTGGGGCCGCACCATGCCGCGCTGCAGGTACACGCCCTCCTCCAGGTGTGATGCGGCGACGAGCTCCTGGTCGGAGGGGGTGTCGACGTCGGACAGGTCGGTGAGGAAGACCTCCGGGTCGAAGTACGTGCTCGGTACCTGGACCCTTTCCACGGAGTCCTCTCCGACGGGCTGGTAGGCGTCGACGGCCTCGGTCAGCCGCAGGACCGTGGCGAAGCCGCCGAGGCGCTCCTGTTGGCTGCTGAGGTAGGTGAACACGGAGGCGAACACGGCGACGGCGCCGATAGCGGCAACGACCATGAGCAGGACGCCGCGTCGCTGACGGGGGTTCATAGGGGTTGCTTTTCCGTTTCCAGTGTCGGCGCGGGCCGTCCGCCCGTTTCGGGGGCGAGGTGGCGGTCCCTAGCGGGAGTAGGTCCTGGGTGTCTCGGGACGTGGGGCGGGGCCCGGGAACGACGGGCCCTCCGGTCCGTCGGTGGGCGGTGGGGGCGGGTGTTCCCGTGCGTGTCCCGGCCCGGCGGGGGGAGGGTGCGCTGGTCCGGGGGAGGAGGGCGGGGCGCCGCCGGGGGGACGCGGGGCACCGTGCGGACCACCGTGCCCGGGAGCCGGCCGTGGCGTGGGGGGTCTGGCGGAGGCCCGGGCGGCGTTGGCCGAGCAGAAGGGACAGTACCGGGCCGACACGGGCTCGCCGCACCAGGAACAGCTGGAGGCGCGGATGGAGCTGGCGGCGTAGGCGAGGGCCTGGGGATGGGCGCTCAGCGCCACGAACTCCACGTACCTGGTGGTTCCCCAGTACGCGGGACCCAGGGGCTGTGCGGGCAGGGTGCGGGTCGCCACCGGCTGGACGGCCTGCGGGAGGTGGTCGTCGAAGACCCCGGTGATGCCGGGATCGGGTGTGGAGCACAGCAGCTGGACCGGTTGCACGGGTCGGAAGGGGAGGTCGCCGGCGACGTCGGCCGGGCGCATGCGTCCCACCTGGCGGGTGGGCGCGCAGTAGGCGAGGAAGGACACCGTCGGGGCGTAGGAGCCCACGTGCTGGCGCATCGAGGTGGGAATGGTGGACAGGCCGGAGACCGTCTTGAGCCAGGCTCCGGCGAGCAGGTGCCGTGGCAGTTCGTCGCAGAGCGCGGCGACCATCCCCGGCGGCAGGTAGGGGGCGAGGTAGGCGAGTTGGTCGGCGACGAGGGACAGGGCCAGGGGCGAGAGGTCGACGCCGATCCCGGCGATGTGGTCGGTGCGCATGGCTCCGCGGGCGAAGTTGACCGCCCGCTCGGCGTCCGAGGACCGCCACGCGGGATAGAGGGCCACGACCTTGCGGCCCGCGTTGGTCTCCGCCCTGGCGAAGGCGACGAACGCGGCGCTGCGCTCGCCGATGCCCTCTCCGCGCATCGCGAACCGCCGGGCCCCGGCCTCGCCCACGTGGCCCGTGCTGGGGATGTCCGCCAACAGGGCGACGGTCGTCGCCGACCGAGGTAGGGCTCTGGACACTGGGCAAGCTCCATCGGTTCTGCGCACTGGGGGAGACTGCTGAGCGGCCTTCCGAAGGTGCCACTCGGACGCATCGTAACGAATGTGTGGCGGAGCGCGGGAGACCTCGCATTTGTCGCCCTTGGAGGCGAGGTGTGAGGTGGTGGAGGGGTTGGGGAGCGTGAGATCGGCGGACGTGACTCGGGTGGTGGGACTTCCGCGCTGGCCGAAGGGGATCGGATCGTGTCCGTGTGCGTCACCGCCTCTCCGGGGAACCGTCGTGCGGGTTGGCCACATGCGGCCAACACGTGGACAGACTGGTATGTGACCGTTTTTGAGCTGTTTGCGTTTTGTGTTGGCTTTTGGTCGTCGGGTGGTCTCCTGCGGCTGTTTTGCACCTCCCGTCCTTCCCTCTCCAAGGATGCCCTTCCTCTCCCCGTCCCACCAGTGCCTTCGGTCAGGTTGTGGACGACTCTTCCCGGAAGGGGGCGCCCGCCCGGGCGGTGCGGGCGCGACGTGGCGACGGATGACGTCCGTCCGTGGTTGGAGCGGTGGCGCACGGGAACGAATCAGACGGGTTTCGCGTCATATCTTGAGAAGCCACACGCCCCTGAGGAGACCAACGATGCGCAAGGCAAACCGCGCCGCGGCCGGAGCCGCCGCCTGGCGGGTCATCCAGAACACCGACGGCGACGTCTCCGTGTGGAAGCGCGCCGGGGCGGTCCCGCGAATGATCGGCGCCAAGCTGCGCGGGCGCTACCCCGAGCTGAGCACCACCAAGCTGCTCGGGATGCTCGTGCTGGCGGCCTACATCCTCTCCCCGATCGACTTCGTTCCCGAACTGTTCTTCCTGCTGCCCGGACTGGCCGACGACGTCGGTGCCGCCGTGTGGCTGGCCACCATGGCGCTCGGCGAGAGCGAGCGCTTCGTCCGGTGGGAGCGTCAGGACCAGGCCCAGCAGGCCTTCCGGCAGGCCAACGAACCCGGCCGGGACGAGGCGGCTCCCGGGAGGGGCGCGCACGCCCACGACGGCGATCACGGAGCACGGTAGAGGCGCCGGGCTTCCCGCGCCACCTTCTGGCGGTCCGGGCCCGGGCCGCCCACGGATTCCGAACCGGCCCCGGGCCCCGCGTGCGAACACGCGGGGCCCGTTCCGTCGCTGGGCCGCTTCGGCGGTCGGGAGGGGCGGTGGCCTCCAACCGCGGGGACCGCTGGGGCACCTGCTGGGGGAAGCCGGTCAGGGCAGGGACGGGTCGGGGGAGGGCGGGTCCTCGGGGACGATGACGCGCACCATCCGGTCCACCAGGGAATCCGGACCGTCGTCGCTGAGCACCTCGGGCAGGGTCAGATGCTCCACGAACAGGCCGGTCATCGCCAGGTAGAGCGTGACCACCGTGCCCCGGTCCCCGGGGAAGCCGCCCTCCAGGTGCCAGCGCACGTTCTCCTCCAGGGTGTCCCGGATGGTGCGCGTCAACTCCTCGCGGATGCCCGGGTGCCGGTTGGCCTCCAACCGCAGCTCCAGCAGCGCGAGGTAGCCGTTGCGGTCGGCCTCCACCCGTCGCAGCAGGTCGCGCATCGCCAGACGGGTCTGCTCACGCGAGGGCGCCGCGTTCAGGAAGCGCGTCACGAACTCCTCGGCGGGGGTCAGCCGTACGTGGACGCGCGCGCCCGCCTGGAGCAGGAGCTCGGCGCGGTTGGCGAAGTAGTTCGACGCGGTGCCCCTGGGCACCTCCGCACGGGTGTCCACCGCGCGGAAGGTGAGTCCGCGCGCGCCCTCCTCCGCGAGCACGTCGATGGCCGCGTCCAGTAGTGCGCGCCTGCGCCCGGGGTTCTGCCGCATGGCCCGTGGCCTCCTCTTTCGTCCTTCGTGAGATACACGCTTGTGATACCACTTCGAGTGTAGTACTTTGCCCGTATTGGTAATCACCCCCCTGGAGGAAGCGTGGACATCGAACTCGTCGGTCTCGCCGTGCTCTGCGACGACCCGGGTGCCAGTGCCGGGTGGTTCACCGAGCACTTCGGCTTCGAGGTCGGCATCGACCTCGGCTGGTACCTCAACACCCGGCACGGGAACCACCCCAAGCTGTCCGTCGACTTCGTCCTGCGCGACCACCCGTCCACGCACGAGGTCCTGCGCGACGGGAGGGCGAAGTCGCTGGTCGCCTTCCTGGTGCCGGACGTGGACGCCGAGGAGAGGCGCCTGCGCGAGGCGGGGGTGGAGGTGGTCATGCCCCTGGTCAGCGAGCCCTGGGGGCAGCGCCGCTTCCAGGTCTCGGGCCCGGAGGGGCTCTACGTGGAGCTCCTGCAGATGGTCGCCCCCGATCCCGAGTGGATGAGGGACAACGGCTCCGCCGTGGAGGCGGAGCGGTGAACGGGCGCCGGGGCCGGTCGGTGCGACCGGCCCCGGTACGGGCGTGCGGGTTCCGGGCGGCTCAGAAGTGCTCGGCCAGCGGCCCCAGGACCGGAACCCACTCCCGGATCCCGACCTCGCTGACCAGGCCCCGCAGGCGGAAGGGGTCCTTCTCGGTCAGGGCGAGGGCCTCCTCCTCGGAGGCGGCGCGAAAGAGCAGGAGCGCGCCGGGGGCCTCCCCGGGGCCGAAGGGGCCCGAGCACAGGTTGGCGCCCTGCTCGGAGAGCCCGTCCAGGTACTCCCGGTGGGCGGGCCGGTGCTCGTCGCGCGCGGCCGCGCTGTCGGCGGCGTAGGTGTAGGTGATGGCGAAGACCGCCATGGTGGTTCCTCCCTGGGTGTGCGGGTCCGGCGGCGGACCGGGACGCCGCCCGCTCGCGCCGGCGGGGTGCGCGGCCGCCGCCGCGATGGCCGACACTGTGCCACAGGAGGGCGGGGAGGCGCGGGCCAGGGGCCGAGGAGAGGCTGGTCACACCGGGGAGTCCAGCTTGGCGTAGACGACCACGTTGCCTGTGTAGTTGCCGCTGCGCCGCTCGAACTCGCCGCCGCAGGTCACCAGGCGCAGCTCGGCCCGGTTGGCCGTGGAACCGTAGACCCGGTCGGTGGGGAAGGCGTCCTTGTCGTACTCCCGCACCTCGTACACGTGGAACACGGCCTCGGTGCCGTCGGCGCGCCCGACGGCCACCTCGTCCCCGGGGCCCAGCTCCCGCAGTCGGAAGAAGACCGCCGGGCCGCTGAGGGAGTCCACGTGCGCGCCCAACACCGCGGGTCCGGCCTGGCCGGGCCAGGGGCCCGACCCGTACCACCCGACCGTGTCGGCGTCCTCGGGAGCCTCCAGCATCCCGGCGGTGTCCACGTTCAACGCGACGAGGTCCGTGACGTCCACGTCGATCGCCGGGATGGTGAGCCGGACGGGCCTGGCGCGTGCCAGGACGGGTGCCGTTCCGGCCTCCGGGGCCTCCGCGGACGGGACGGCGGACAGGGATCCGACGGAGCCCGGGAACGTACCGCCCTGCCACAGGCCGGCGGCCATGAGCAGTACTCCGAAGGAGGAGACGAACCGGGCGGCCGCTGAGCGGACCACCCGGCGCCCGCCCGGTTCGTCTCGTGCGGTGGCCGTCACGGCCGCTTGGCGGCCGGTGTCCGGAGGCACCGTCATGTCCGGGCGCGCAACAGTTGGCGACCGGCGACGGCCACGGCCCCCGCCACCGTGACGAGTGCGGCGCCCAGGCCGATCATCGCGGCGGTGGGAGCGCCGGCGGTGCCGCCGAGACCGGTGTCCATGCCGCTCTCCGGGGCCGCCGTGAGCGAGCCGCAGGCCGCGGGGTGGGTCGCCTCGGCCGGAACCGACTCGTCGAGGTCGCTCCTGCCCGCACCGTTGAAGTCATACGACCCGTCGCCCCCGGCGTCGATGCCGCGCTGGACGAGCACGGCCTCGCCGTCGCCGATCCGCTCGGCGACGTCCTCGTCCACCTCGAAGGTGCGGTGGTATTCGAGCTTGCCGTCCTCGTCGGCCACCGCCATGTGCTCCAGGGCAAGCTTGTGCTCGGCTCCGGTGCCGCCCTCGGTGGTCAGGGACACGGCCTCGGGGCCGTAGGAGGGCATGCCCTCGACCGTGCTGACGAACCCGTCGCCGTTCTCGTCGGAGTCCATCCCGGACGGGCACGTGTTCCTCCCGCCGATGTGGAGGTGCTGTGCGTGCGGAAGGCCCGGTGCGAGCCCGGTCGCGTGGACCTGGACCGTCACCCTCGTTCCCCGGAGCTCGACGGTGCTGGTTCCCCCGGCCCCGTGCTCGTTCAACGGCTGGATCTGCGTGTGCAGGGCCGTCGTGTCGCCGGCGGGAGCGTCGGCCCGCGCGGGAGCGGCGGCCAGTACCAGTCCCATGGGAAGCGCCAGAGCGGTCGTGGCGGCGGTTGCCTTGTGCATGCGAGAGTCTCCTCTGCGATCCTCCCCCGTCCCGATGACGTGGAGTTGTCCGGAAAGATGCCCCTTCGCACCAGCAGAGTAACCGCATGTAACGACTTAATTACGTGTAGTTGTGAACCGTTTTTGCGTGGCATGGGCGGTTCGAGGTGGATTCAGGGATATGGACCCGGAGTCGTGGAGGGCCGCGCGGAGGGGGTGGGGGCGGGCGCGGCCCACGTCTCACGTCTGTGCGGGTCCCGCGGCGAGCGTCACACTCTCATCCGCCTCGCGCCACGAGGTCCTCGCGGATGCCGGGGGAATTGCTGGTGTCGCTGGCCATGGATGCGTGGGCACTTGAAAAAAGGTTGCAATAATTTCTCTGAATAAGAAAAAGGCCCCTTCTTGTCTCTTTTTTGGCGTGGCCGTATGTCTCCTGGTCTGGGGATATGCCCAGGTGTGGGCGTGTGTTGAAGGTGGATGTTCCTTCGTGTGCTCTGTGGCGTGATGTCCGGATGCTTTTCTCTGTCTGGACTACCGGAAAGAACTATTGACTTGTTCTGACTGGCATGCGATCTTTACCCAGTGTGCATGCGCCTCGGATAGCGTGAACCACATGGGAGTCCGTGCTGTGATGGGTATGGGGGAACATCTCAACCCGACGGCCCTACTGACCTCGACGGTCAGCATCGGGTGCGCGCTGTTGCTGGGCGCGTATCTGATTGAGGCCACGGGTCTCCCCGGGTTACCCGTACTCCTCCTCGCCATGCTCGTGGGCATGGCGGTGGGTAGGTTCACGGCGGCGGTACTCAGCCCGCGCGATGACGGGGATGCCCTCTGACGGAGGTTCGCCCCAGGGGAAGCGGCGTTGAGGACACTAGCCTCCCTCCTCCTGCTGGTCGTTCTCCCCGTCCTCCTCGCCTCCGGGCGGGCCTTCCTGTACTGCTTCTGCCGGGTCCTTCGGCGCCCCCGTGCTCTTGGAAGACCGTCCCCAGCGCCAGAAGAGGCTTGCGAAGAGTGTTCCCGAGGCCCACCCCGCCGTGATGACCAAAGGGTCGACGCCACTCTTCTCGGCGGCTGTCACCACCACCCAGGCCATGATGGCCAGGCAGGCGAACAGCGCACCCAGCACGAGGATGAACAGGAAAGAGGCGAACAGCGCCCGTTTCCCCGGCGAGAGCTGGCCGAAGAACAGGTACAGGACGTTCTGGGTGAGGTGGTGACCGTTTCGAGGAGCCTTACCAGCGAAATCGCAGCTGGCGTTGGCGCCACCCCCTGTGGCGGGCGTCGGCGCGCCGTTCGGCGGCGGCGAATGGTCGGGCTCTGTTCGCGGCGTTGGGGAGGACCCGACCGTGGAATCGGCGGAAGGAGGGTCGTCGTCATCTGCGGTGTGGGCGTCAGCAGCTCCATTGCTGCACGGAGGGGTCTGTTCAGAGTCCCGCCGGTCCGGAGCCTGCTCCTGTTCGTCGTCGTTCTGGGACAGTGTCATGCGGTTGTCCTCGTCACTGCCTGGATATCGGCGTGGGTGAGGCGGGGAAGACGGTCCCCGGCTGAGCGGTCGTTCGGGGTGGGGTCCCGGGACAATCGTGGAACCCTCGCATCACGTGCGACGCACGTGTGGGTGGCGGGCGCGTGTCTCGCGTCGGCTCACTGTACGAACAGTGTTCCTTCTATCAGAGCTTCACACGTACTCGCATTATGGTGATAGGCGTCACAGTTGGGCAACATGGCGCAAATGTGGCAAAAAACCTGACATTTCCACCGAGAAGCGGCGTTCGCGTGAGCGGACTGAGGGTCACCGCCGTTGAATCAACACCAGAATAACGTTCGGTGTGTATGCGCTGAGCGGCAAGAGTCCTGGTCAGGGCGTTGAGTGGGGGTGCGGAGGCTGCCATGGCTTCACAAAGGGCCGTTTGTCATGTTTTGGTCAGTCTGTTATCCGAGTAGTCCCCTGCGCCTTACGTCAATTTCTACTTGCCGGTACAAGAGGACGCGCGGTATCCGACTCAGCCGCCCGTGTTCGGATTCCAGGCGCAACCGGTTCAGACACAACCCGGCCGAGCGGAACGTCACAGGCCCCCGGCGATACGGGTGAGGGCGTAGGCCCACACGCCCTGCACGACGGTCACGCCCAGCCACACCAGCGCGGCGACCGCGGCCGCGGTCAGCGCCGCCGTGAGCGCGTAGGTCACCACGGCGACGGTCCGGCGGGCGGCGCGGTGTTCGGGGCCCTGGTAGGTCATCGGGTTCCCTCCACGTACTCCGACTCCGACTCCGGATGTGCGGGCCGAGGGCCGTCGGCGGCGGGTCCCGGCGGCCCCGGGGGCTCCGTGGGCCCCGGATCGGCCAGCATCGCGGTGAACGCGTCGTCCTCCCCGGCCAGCAGCCACCGCAGCAGGGCGCCGAGGCTGGGATCGGCCAGCCCGGAGCCGTCGATGACGGCCGAGGTCAGGAACACCCGCGTCTCTCCGAAGTCGGCCTCCGCGTCCCGCAGCAGGTTCCCCAGCCCCAGGGTCCGCTCCGCCCACTCCCGGGGCCCCGCCCCGCCGGGCGCGACGGCCGTTCCCCGCACCAGGTCGCCGCGCGTGACCACCACCGCCAGGCGGCTCCGGCGCCACCCGGACCGGCGGTCGTGCCCCAGCATGCGGTACTGCCGCCGGATCTCGTCGCGCACCGCCCCGTACGCCAGTTCCGGGTCACGGGTGTGCGAGCGGTCCCCGGCCAGCCGGGACCGTTCCCGCCCGGTCAGCGAACGCCACACCGCCTCGATCCCCAGCGGGTCCACCGCCAGCACGAAGGTGGACGCCTTGCCCAGGTAGGCCAGCTCCTCGGCGGTCACCGAACGGTTGAACCGCTCGCCCGCCGCGTCGAACAGCTGCATGAGCAGGGTCCTGCCGCCCGCGCCCACCCGCACGGTCAGTCCACGCACCTCGCGGCCCGGGGGCGTGGGCGGGGTCCGCGTCGACAGCATCCGCTCGCAGTCCCGCAGCCGCCGCACCGCCTCCTCGCCCACCGGCTCCACGTACGCGTCCGGAGCCCTGCGCGCCGCCTGCGCCAGCATGAGGTGCATTCCGGTCACCAGGCGCGTCTTGCCCGCGCCCGTCCCCCCGAACAGCGGCAGCACGAACTCCCTGGCCTCGCCCGGACGGTGCTCCAGGCTCCGGTCGCAGTGCGGACACCGCGCGTCCAGGTCCGCCGACCCCAGCAGGAGCAGTGTCGGCAGACGGGCCCCGCACAGGCACCGCCGCCACCACAGCCCCCTCCCGCCGGGCCGGATGGAACCGTGCCGCCGACCGCACCGCGCGCACAGGTACGCCGGATACCCCAGCCGCAGGAAGCATCCCGGGCACACCATCCGGATCCGGCGGACCAGCAAAAGCCCGGAGTCCGCCAGCCGGAGCGCGCCGACGGCCGTCCACGCCGCGGCCAGGTACGCGCCCACCACCAGGGCGTGGACCAGCAGGTGCGGCAGCAGGAACACACTCCACGGCGCCGCGAAGGTCCAGCACCAGCCGAGCACCGCACGCAGGTCCCACCAGGCCGGACCGCCGTGGTAGGACCGGTGCGCGGGATCGTCCCGGCTGCCCGGCAGCGGTTCGCTCGGGTGGTCACCGCCGAACATCACCCTGTGCGTGCGGCGCAGGTACAGGGCCACCAGGACGCACCATCCGACCACGGCGGCGGTGCCCCCGAGGACCACCACGGCGCTCACCAGGACCGCGATCAGCCACCACCGCAGCAGGTAGACGACCACCAGGGCCAGGAGCACCCCGACGGCCGCCAGCAGCGCCACCCCGAGTTGCGCGCCGCCGCCGTCGCTCCGCGGCCCCGGGGGCGCCGTCCGCCTCATGAGCGCCGCCCGCCGGTCCACAGGCCCAACCCGAAGAGCCCGTGTCCGCGGGGCCCGCGCAGCCGCTGCGCCCACTCGTCGAAACCGCTTCCCGACTCCCGGGGCAGCTGTCTGCGCATCCGTACCACGTGGCGCCGCCGCCACTCGGCCACGGCGAGGGAGAGCACCGACGCGTCCAGGTACTGGGAGCGCCCGTGGCCGGTCAGCGCCTCGTGCCTGGCCGTCCGGTACACCAGCGCCGCCGTCGCGGTGTCCGGCCGCTCCTCGGCCAGCCGGAGGGACACCGCCTCGCAGTAGGCCTCGAACACCTCCGCCGGGCAGTCCCGCAGCGCCTCGGCCAGCGACGCGCACCGGCGCCATCCCAGCAGCATCCGCACCACCAGTCTCCGTGTGACCTCCTCCACCACGGGATGGGTATCCCGGACGTTTCCGTACACGGCGCCGAGCCGGTCGGGGCCACGCTCGTCCCCGGCAGCGCGCAGCGCGACCAGGGCCGGACGGACCCGCGACCACTCCACCACCACGCGCTGGCCGGGCTCCGGCAGCCGGGTGCGCAGCCAGTGCCGGGACACCTCGTCCACCAGCTCCCGCCACGCCCGTTCCCGTCCCTCCTCGGGCGGGGACGTCATCGCCTCGGCCACCCAGCCGCCCACTCCCGGTGCCACCAGGGTCCCGGGCCGCAGGGCGCGCAGGGTCAGAAGGACGGCCCGGGGTCCGTGGCCCGGCCCCCAGACCCCGGCGAGCAGGTCCTCGTCCACGTCGTACTCGGCGCGCCCGGGCGCCTCGGCCGTCCGCCCCTCCCGGCGCACGGACACCACGTACGACAGCAGCCCCGGAAGATCGGTGCGGCTGTCGGTACCCAGGAGCCGCAGTTCACGCAGGAGGGCGCTGGAGCCGTCGCGGTCGTCGGCGAACAGGGCGCCCACCGGCCCGGCTGCCAGGGCGGCCAACCGGTCGCGGGGAAGCTCCGCCAGCCCCGCCGCCGCGCCCCTGCGCATCTCGGGGTGGGCGGCCACCAGAGCGCGTGTCGCCGGGTCGGGGAGGCGGGAACCGGCCAGCAGGGGAGCGATGACGTCGCCGCCGTAGCGCTCCAGGCTCTCCGCGGGAGGCGCCAGCCCGCCCGCGCGCGCCCAGCGCAGCAGTTCCACCGCCCGGTCGGGGCAGACCTCGCCCCGTCGTCCGTCCAGCAGCGCGGCGACACGGTCCCGGGCCGCCCCGCGCACCGACTCCGACCGCATCGGCGCCACCGGAGGGGCGGGTCTGCCCGCGGCGATGTCGTCCAGGGAGCGGCGCACCATCACGCGTTCGAGCCGCTCGGTCACCCCGGTCGTGCCGCCCAGGCGGTGCGCCACCCGCTGCAGCCCGGCCAGGGCCGCGTGGTCCAGGGCCGTGTCCACCGCTCCTGCCGCGTCAGCCGCGTCCGCCGGATCCGTCGATCTCACCGGGATCCCGGACCAGGACCCCCCTCCGTTCGGCGGTCCGCCCAGTGCCGGCACGCCCTCGCGCGGTCTGCCCGGCACTCCGCGCGCCGATCTCGCGAACCCCCCTCCGGACACTCCGCGGGCCAGCCTCGCGGTCGGCCCGTCCGCCGCACCGACCAGTGTTCCGTCCGTCGATCCGCCGACCGCGGCACCGCCCGGTCCGCCGGAGGGCCCGCCGGCCGACCCGTTCCGGATGCCCGCGCGCGCTCCCGCGGGCGCCACGGTGTCGGCGTCCAGGATCCGGTGGACCAGCGCGGCCGCGTCGTCCTGGGCGAGCCACTCCACCGCCTCCGGCAGCCACTCGCGCACCGCCCTCAGGTCCCTCCCGCACGGGGCGCCCCCGTCCAGCAGTGCCGCGGCGGCCAGCACCGGACCCCAGTCGGCCAGAGGCCCCTCCCGGCCCGAGGCGTAGGGCAGCGCCCGGCGCCACAGCTCCGCGGCGCGGCGTGTGCCCAGCCGGGCCAGCCGGTCGGCCACCGCCCACGCCCGGGACCCGGGTCCGGGCAGCCCGTCCACGGAGTCCGACTCCGGGTCGTACACCGTGAACCGGCCCTTCCACAACGTGGTGTCCGACCCCGGCGGCACACCGATGACGTGCACGAGCGCCTCGTCGGGGTTGCCGCAGTAGGTCGCGAACGACAGCAGCCGGGCCCGCTCCGGCGACAGCAGGTGGGTCAGAGCCGCCACCCAGTGCGCCACGGACGCGCTGTCGGCCACCAGCACCAGGGGACGGGCGTCGTCCACGGCGTCGTCCGCGGCGAGGAGCAGCCGCGCCACCACCTCCGGGGGCCAGCGCCGCACCCACGCGTCGGTGCGCTCCCGGTCCAGGGGGCCGGGGCCGACCTCCAGCTCCGACAGTTCCGACAGCTCCGGCAGGTCGGGACCGTGCACCGGCGCCTCCGCCCAGAAGTCGGCCTCCCACAGCTCCGCGGGCAACGGGCCCGCTTCCCCCGGCCCGGCGGCCACCAGGCTGTGCGCGAAGTAGTTGCCCGGCCGTCCTGAGGGGTCGTCACCGCTGGAGACCACCCGGCTCAGCACCGGGACCCCTCCCACGTCGGGCGAGTAGCAGAGGTTGACCGGGTGGTCGTCCACGCGCTCGGCCGTGTACGACCTCGGCGGCTCGTACACGGTGAACCGCTCGACCTCCCGCAGGATCCGGGGGTCCACCCCGGGGGTCGCCGCGTTGAACTGGTAACCGGCGTAGCCGGACAGGCCGTGTTCGCACGAGGTGTAGTACAGCTGAGCGAAGCCCATCGGTACGTCCTTCTGGTCGGTCTGGTCGTTCACGGGGTCCGGCGGCCGGGTCGTCGCGCTCGGAACCGTTCGGCGTCCGGGAACCGCTCGGGTGCTCGGGCATCGGCCGTCTGAACCGCCTGGGCGGGATCAGGCCCCGTCGCGCGAGGGGATGACCCCGAACTCGCTGAGCATCCACAGGAACGGGTCGGCCACCCGGTAGGGGCGCACCCCTCCGCGCACCCGGTTGCCCTCGTCGGGAACGCCGCCCAGCGCCGACACCCCGAAGTAGCGCGCGTTGCGGTAGTGGTTGTTCACGTGGCCGTCCACACCGCCGCCGTCCCACCGGTGCAGGAGCTGCTGGATCTGGGCGTGCACGTCCTGGCTGTCGGACTCGTCGAAGAACGGCGTGCCCGGCTGCGGCCGGTGCAGCGGCGACCCCTCGTCCAGTTCGCCGTGCAGCGCGTCGATCTTGGTCAGGCACACCGCCATGGGAACCCGGATCAGCCTGTTGGCCGCCCCGGGCCGGCTCATCAGCAGGTCGGTGACCCGTCCCAGCATGTCCAGCGGCCGGTTCTCCACCCTGCCCGGCGCGGGCATCCGCGTCCCCGCCGGAACCAGCCGCCGTGCGCCCTCCATCTGGAGCGGGTCCAGCAGCAGGATGATCCCGTCGGCGTTGTTGAGGTAGCGCAGGTTCGCCTCCACGCTCGCCGCGGAGGTCAGGTCCTCCCCGGCGGTGTCGAAGAACGACAGCAGCGTGTGCTGCGGGCGCCCGCCGGACAGCCCCCGCCGTTTGGTGGTGAACCGGAACACCAGCGGTTCGCGGGTCACCCCGGTGCGCCGGGTGGCGCCGAGCAGCCGCGCCTCCTCGTACAGCGGGGTCTCGTAGTCGGCGTGGAAGCGGTGCCGGGTGTGGTCGTCCGAGCCGCCCACCGAGGCGTTGAAGCGGGAGCCCACGCGGTTCATCAGCTCGTGGATGAGCACCGTCATGAACACGGTCTTGCCCGCGTCGCGCGCCCCGACCAGGGCGATCATCCGGCTGCGGATACGTCCGAAGTTCACCGGCAGCTGGGCGTGGCAGGTGGCGCACACCTGCCTGCCGGTGGCCGCCGCGCACTCCGGACACACCGCCCGGGCGTGCCGCCCGTCGGCCTCGAACACCGGGGGCAGCCGCTCGCGCCGCCCCAGGTGGGCGCGGATCGCGGTGTCCTCCACCGGAGCGCACACCCGCCCGTCGGGTCCGGGACGCCCGGTGCACCGGAAGCGGATGCGTCGCTCGGAGAACCGCGAGTAGCAGTAGGGGCACACCAGGCGGCGGCCGTCCACGGGGATCAGCGAGCGCAGAGTGTCCAGGGTCCTCACCACCTCAGTTCCCGCACCGGGGGCTGGCGCAGCCGGACCCCCCGGTCGTCCTCGTCCGACGGGAAGCACATCAGCCAGCCCTCGCCCGTCCCCCGGGGAGGCCGTACGCGTACCGAGACCCACTCGCCCGCCGCCAGGTGCTGGGCGGGGAAGACGGCCAGCACGAGTCCCTGCGCGGCGGAGTGCGGCTGGACCGGGCCCTCGGCGTAGACCACGGACACCTCGGGCATGTCGCAGTCCTCCTCAGCGAACACGTGGACCAGCCGGTCCCGGCGCAGCAGCCCGGCCGCCTCCACGCTGTAGTCGAGCACCGCACGGCCGGGCACGGTGATGCCCGTCGGGGCGCTCACCGCCTCACCGCCCTCGAAGGGAACGACGGCGCGCACGTCCACGCGCACCGAGTCCGGGCTCATGGGCGCCTCGAAGCCGCCGTCGCAGGCGTACTGGAGCCGGGTGCAGCGCAGTTCGCCGCCGATCCAGTGCTCGGCTCCTGGGGCCTCGGGGCGCCAGGAGACCATCGCGGCGACGGCGTCGTCGGGCCAGGTCCATCCCAGGCGGATCGAGGTGTCGAAGCGCTCCGCGTGCAGATCCCTCACCGGCGGGGCGGCGGTCACCCGCACGGAGTTGCCCACCACCGCCTGGTCGCCCGCCACCGTCACCGCCAGGACGTGGTGGGTGCCCGAACCCAGGGCCAGCGCCGCGAGGGCCCGGTCGTCGTCCGCGACCTCTCGCGGGGTGCGGTCGTCACCGCCCGACCCGCCGCCGTTCCCGGCCGTTTCCGGTGCGTGGTCTCCGGGCGCGGGACCACGCCCTCCGTCGTCCGCGGTCCGGGAACCCCGGGCCTCCGGGGCCCCGGGGCCCGTCTCCTCGTCCGGGCCCGCGGGCCCGGACGGCAGGTGCGCGGCGTGGTCTCCGTCGACCCCCGCATCGGCCCCGGGCGTCTCGGCGGGGCCCAGGACCCGGACGCCCTCGCGCTCCCCGCCCGCCGCCGGGGCGGCGGGGTGTGCGTCCGGTGCGGTGTGACCCGCGTGCGAGGCGTACGTTCCACCGTCCTCGGCGCCTGCCCCGCTCCTGTGGAGGGGGCCCTCGTCGGGGCCGAGGACATGGACGTCCCCCTGGTCCCCGTTCTCCACCGGGTCCGGCCAGCTCGGGTACGGGAGGTGCGCCTCACCGGCCGTTCGCTCCGCGTGCGCGCCCGTGGCCCGGGCCATGTCGGTCCAGGCGCCGAACCACGTCCCCTCGGCGGGACCGGCATCCGGGACACCCTCCTCCGCGGTCGGCGCGGTGGGGTCCGGTGAGCGCGCGGCGTGGCGCCCGCCGCCGTGGACACCGGCTCCGGTGCTCTCGGCGGGACCGAGGATCCGAACGCCCTCCCAGGCCACCTGCTCCTCGGACGTCATCGGGAAGGCCCCCGCGCCCGGGTGCTCTTCGGCCGCCGGGTGTTCCTCGGCCGCCGGTGCCGGGGGCGGTGCCACGGCGTGTCCTCCGTCGCAGCCCCCGGACGCCGCGGTGGGGCCCAGGACCCGGACGCCCTCCCTCTCCTCGGCCGCCGCCGGTTCCGGGACGAGTCCCCCCGGCCGCGCGTCCGCAGTCCCGGAGGCGTGGACCTGGCTGTTGCGGACGGCGACCTCGGCCCTGTCGGCGGGACCGAGGACCCGGACGCCCTCCCTCTCCTCACGCGTCCCGGTCCCGGGGCTCGGGACCTCCGCTCGTGCGAAACCCGTGTCACCGGGGGACGGGACCGGTCCCGTGTCGTCGGCGGCCGGAAGCGGGCCCGTGCCCCCGGGCCCGCCGTCCGGAGTCCCCGTCTCCGCCGCGTCGGCGGGGCCCGGAACCCGGGCCGTGTCCGGGCCCCGGGCGGGGCCCGTGATCCCGGCGGGCTCCGCGGCCCCGACGGCCTTCTCCGCGCCCTCCGCCACCGGGTGCTGGTCCACCTCGCGGCCGTAGGAGTCCAGATCGTCGGGGCCGACCACCGTGCCCGGCGACCATTCGGGAGGCTCCGCCCCCACCCGCAGCATGACCCGGCCCCGGGGCGGGCCCGTCCACGAGGCCACGAAGTCCGTACCGCCGTCCGGCCACACGGACAGGTCCAGCACCGGAGCCGGGCACGGGCCCGGACTGGCCCGCCGAACGAGACCCGCCGACCCCCGCGCGTGCCCGTTCGAGGTCACGTAGATGGCCCGGATCCGGTAGTGGTACTCCACGTCGGTGTGGACGTCGGCGTCGCGGAACCCCGTCCCGTCCGTCGCCACGCGCACCCCGTCACCCGCCCCGCGCGGCGGGGCGCCCTCGCCGCGCAGCACCTCCACGCGCACGGCCTCCGCCGGGGCGTCCCAGGAACCGCAGACCTCGTGCTCACCGGCGCACACCCGCAGCGACGAGACCTCCGGCGCGATCATCACCGGCGGGGTCGACACCGCCTCCGACACCCCGCGGCCTCCGCGCACCGCCACCACGGTGTAGCGCGCCTCCGAGCCCACCGGGGCGCCGGTGTCGGTGATCTCCGTCCCCGACAGCTCGCCCACCGGTACCTCCCGGGCGCTGCCGTCCCGCCCGGTGCGCCGCGTCACCCGGTAGGTGACCGTCCCGGCCAGGCTCGGGCTGGGCTGCCAGGTCACGACCACGCTCCGGCCGTCGACCCGGGCCTCCACCCCGCGCGGCGGCAACGGCTCGACCTCGCCCAGCCGGGCGGTGAGCACCTCGTCGTCGGCCGCCACGTCCACCGCCGCCGCCAGCGCCCGCGCCGCCTCCTCGCGGTCGCCCGCGCGCAGCGCGCGGTCCGCCTCCCCGGTCAGCTCCTCCACCTGGCGCACCCGCACGCGCAGCCGGGAGTGCAGGTCGTGCTCATCGGGCAGGTCGGAGGCGGCCTCCTGCGCCTGGCGAAGCTGGTTGTCCACCAGCAGGTCGCGCACGTCCCGCTCCGCCCGGACGACCGGATCGGCACGGGGGCCGGAGTGCCGCACGGCCGCGGCCAGCAGCATGGCCTCCTCCTCGACCAGTCCCCGGTGCACCCAGTGCCGTACCAGCCCGGACTCGGTCAGGGACTCCGGGCGCTCGCGCAGGTCGCTGACGATCTCCCACAGCACGAGGGACTCGCGCAGGACCGGGTCGTCCTCGGCGCGCAGGATCTCCAGCACGTTCTCGGCCGCGGCCTTGCCCTCGGTGACCGCCTCCAGCCGCACACGCTGGGCCGCCTCGTCCAGGGCGACCTTGTCCAGGGCGGTGCCGTCACGGAGCCGGAACCCGTCCAGCACGGTGAACCCGTGGGCCAGGCGCTGCTCTCCGAAGACCACCATGGGGGAGAAGGCCACGCCCCGGACGCGCAGGTTCTCGCGCAGGGCGCGGAAGGCGCGCACGGGCGGCGCGTCCGGCAGTTCGGGCAGGCGGTCCACGACCCGCACGCCGTGGTCGAGCAGGACGCGTTCGGCGTCGGCCTCGGCCACTCCCACCGGCGCGATCATCGACCGGAGTGCGTCCCGGTCCAGCAGGGTGCTGGTCAGGCTTCCGGCGATCTCGGACCACTCGGCCAGCGCGAGCCGGGCCGTCTCACAGCGCACCCGGTGGAAATGGGCATGGGTGAGCTCGCCCTCGTCCTCCATGCGTTCGTGGTCGGCGATCAGGTCGGCCAGCACCTTCTTCAGGGAGCGGCGGCGGTCCCGCAGCGCACGCCAGTAGGCGCACACCTCCGCGACGTGCTCGGTGAAGGCGGTGGGGTCGGCGCGCAGCCGCCGCTCCAGGCGCGGGCCGATGCCGTAGCGCGTGAACAGGTCCGCCGGGAGCCCGCGGGCACGCGCGGCCACCAGTACCTCGTCCTCGTAACGTGTGCGGTCCTGTGCGTCCCAGGGCATCGTGCGGTGCCGCTCCCCTCGTGTGGTCGTGGTCGTACGGTCCTGTGAGGGGGTGGTGGGGGTGCGGGTGGCGGTGTCCGGGGGAGACGGGAAACGGGGCGGCGCCGGTCGGCGGTTCGGTCCGGAACGTGTTCGGCGGACTACGTCATCTTCCGGCCGGCGCCTGTCGCCGTGGTGGTAATCGCATCGCCCCCGCCTTTCACCGCTGTCGCTTTCGCGTTACAGCCGTTCAGGATCACGAGCATACCTATCAAGGGTGCGTTGACGGGGAGAACACGGGACTTTTGACCCTGCGCGTGTCTGTGCCATATTTCCCGATGTGCCATGGAATCAGGTGAAGTGCCATGACCACGTCATATGCAAGGTTCGGATGCCTTTGTCAGTGCTTCTTCGGGTGGACGGGACAATGCCGTGGAAATGAGGAGGGGCGCCGTTGCGGCACCCCGTGGATTTCCTTCGGCCCTTCGGTTTCCGGTGGTTCGGTGCGCTCCTACCAGCCGAGGATCTCCAGTGAGGTCTCCAGGTTCTCCCGGAGCCGGTCGCGGCGTTCGGTGAGGGCCTCCTCGTGCTCCGCCACCAGGCCGTCCAGGATGTCGCGCTCGGCGCCGACGAACGCGTCCAGGTAGCCGGAGGAGCCCTTGCACTCCACACTGGGAACCGCGGTCTCGCCGGCCGCGCCCTCACCGGACATCGGGGTGCCGTGGTATCCGTCCACGCGTCCGGCCATGCACTCCTCCCAGGCCGCGGTGGCCGCGATGACGCCAGGATCCTCCATGGCGGCGAAGAAGGACTCCATGAGAAGGTCGTCCGCGAGGCCGTGGGAGGTCGGGACGTCGGCGGGAGCGCCGTTCTCCGTGGTCTCGAAGGGCATCGAGCTGTCCGGGTCGATCTGTCGGCGTGCCCGGGTCATGCAGCCGCCCTCGGGCACCGGCTCGCCCGAGGGGGTCTCCGCGCCCTCCTCCCCACCGCTGACCGCCGTCTCCGCCTGGGCGCGCAGGTCCGCGTCGCCTCCGATCCGGTAGGCGGGGTCGCCCCTGTCCTCGGCGGGCAGGCCGAACCCGTGCTCCTCGGCGATGTCGATGCGCGTGTTCCCGTACCGGCGGTACTCGCGTTGGGGCCCGAAGGCCCTCATCCTCAGAAGGTCCATCCGGGTGTCGGAGTTGACGGAGGCCTCGTAACCGAGGTCCACCAGGCACTCCACGATCAGTGTGCTCACCGCCCTGTTGACGACGTACTCCTCGTACACGTCGAGCCGGTAGTCGTACACCGGCAGGTGCAGGCGCTCGCTCAGTTCGGCGTCCACGCCCGCGTAGGGGTCCTCCGGCCGGACGAAGCCCGCGGCGGCCCCTCCGGCGGGTGAAGCCTCCTCGGGGGACGGGGAGGGGGAGGGGCCGGGTTCGGACGCGTCCCCGAACAGGGAGCAGCCCGTCAGCGCGAGGACGAGGGCGCCCGAGGCCAGGGCGGACGGGAAGCGGACGCGGCGGGGAATTTCCACGGACTCTCCAAAGGGGGGACCCCGGGCCGGGGGCAGCGGGGCGCCCGGGTGGAACGAGCCTAACCGCCGCCCTCCGCGTGCCTTCCCCACCCCCTGCGCGCGGGCGGGCACGGAACGTGGATGGGGCGCTCGAACAGTGCTCCGCCCCCACCTCCTGCGCGCGGGCGGGCACGGCCTCAGGGCCGCACGGACGCGTCCAGCCGTGTGGCCAGGTCCTCGCTGAGAAGTGCGATGTAGGTGCTGGTGATGTGCCCGGCGTCGCGGTAGACCATCACGTTGCCGATCACCGCCGGGCACCCGCCGTCGACGCAGAACCGGTCGCTGAGATCGAGCCAGTGGACCCCCTCGTCGAAGGAGCGGGCCGCGTCCTCCTGGGGATCGGCGTCGTCGAAGGCCTCCTCCACGGGCCGTTCGCACCGTGACGGGTCCTCGACGTGGGACGCCACGCACTCCACCACGTCCTTGCGTGCGCGCGGGGTGTCGCGCAGCACGACGATCTCGCCGCTGACCCGCGCCACGTCCTCCCACAACCGGCTCATACCCTCGGCCATCTCGGCCCGCTCCTGCTCGGGGGAGGACTTCTCGGCCGGTCCGCCGGCCGTGGACGAGCTGGTGAACACCAGGTCCGGCCGCAGCCCGTCCAGCTCCCCGACCACCGCGCGGTTCCACTCGCGGCACGCGGTGTAGGAGCCGCCGTCGGGACCCCTCACCACCGTGTCGGTGAACGCGCACGAGGACTTGGTGTAGACGGACAGCCGCCAGCCGCGCTCGGCGGCCAGCTTCTCCAGCGCGGGGACCCACTGGGCGCTGTGGGAGTCACCGACCACCGCCACGTCCACGCGGGCGTCCTCGGGGCCGTAGACGCACGGGTCGCCGGGGTCGGTCTCGGTGGGGGAGGCCTGGCAGTCGTCCTCGTACAGCGTGGGCACGTCGTCCTCCGCCCTGACGGGGGAGGGGTAGATCAGCACCGTGTCCGGAGCCCGCCCGAGCGCGGCGGGCCCGGTGTGCACCGCGGGGTCGAACGTCACCGAACCCTCCCGGTCGACCCGCATGTACACCGCGCCGCCCACCGCGGCCACCGTCACCACGCCCGCGGTGGCCACGGCCAGGGCCGAACGGCCGCCGCGGACCAGGTCGCGGTCGCGTACCGGCTCCTCCACCCACACCTTGGTGCCCCACGCCAACAGCACGGACAGGGCGGCGATCGCCACGGCCTCCAGGGGGCCGAGCCGGTCACGTCCGGTCAGTACCAGCGCGAAGACGATCAGCGGCCAGTGCCACAGGTACAGCGAGTACGACATGTCGCCGATCCACCGCGCCGGGGCGGTGCTCAGCAGCCGGGACGCCGACAGCCGTCCGGCGGACTGCTCGGCCGCGATCACCGCCGCACCGCCCAGCACCGGCAGGACCGCCGCCCAGCCGGGGAAGGGCGTGCCGTCGTCGTAGGTCAGCGCGGCGACCGCGACGGCGGCCAGGCCGAGCCAGCCCAGGAACGGGCGCCAGCGCTCCGGCAGGCTGCCGTGTGCCAGCCCCACCGCGAGCAGACCGCCCACGGCCAGCTCCCAGGCGCGGGTGAGCGGAAGGAAGTACGCGGAGGCCGCCTCCCGCTGGGTCAGCAGCACCGAGCAGGCCAGGGACAGCACCAGAACCGCGCCCAGGAGCACGATGAGCGTGCGGGCCTCGGCCCGCCAGCGGCGCCGGGCCAGGGCCCACACCACGAACAGCAGCGGCCACACCAGGTAGAACTGCTCCTCCACCGACAGCGACCAGAAGTGCTGGACGGGGCTGGGCGGGGTGTCCGAGGCCAGGTAGTCCACCGCCTGGCGTGCCAGGTACAGGTTCTCCACGTAGGCGGCCGAGGCCACCAGCTGCCAGGCGGTGTCGGCCAGCCGGGTCACTGGCAGGACGAAGAACGCGACGACGCCGGTGGTCAGCAGCACCGTGGTCGCCGCGGGCAGGAGCCGCCGCACCCGGCGCACGTAGAAGCCGCCGATCGACACCCGGCCGTGCTCGTCGGCCTCGCGGTACAGCAGCGACGTGATGAGGAAGCCGGAGATCACGAAGAACACGTCGACACCGACGTAGCCGCCCGGAAGCAGGGCGGGGTCCAGGTGGTAGGCGAGGACCAGCAGGACGGCGACGGCGCGCAGCCCCTGGACCTCGGGGCGGAACCGGCGTCCGGTCCGGGCGGGTGCTGTGAACATGGGGCTGGCTCCGAGGGCGGGCTCGGCGACGGGACACGACCGGCGCGGTCATCAGGAGGGGATCACCGCATTGTGCGGTGCGCCAGGGACCCGAGGCGACTCCGAGGGCGATGTGGGGCCAGGTGTTCGCCCAAAGGGGGTGTGTTCGACACGTTCCCGTGGTCGGGCGTTCCCGCGGGCGCGTGCGGACCCGTTCGTGGCACGTCCGCTTCGGATCTGGGGCAGACTGTCGGGTGTCGCCCGAAAGAGTCGTCCGGTCCCGTGCGGTGTCGAGCGCTACCGCACCGGCTCGGACACGGCCCGGCCCGGCCGCGCCGTGAGAGGAGGCATGCCGTCACCCCCGTCATCCCGACGCGCCTCGTGGCGGCCACCACCGTGGTGGCCGTCGTTCCTTGCGTGCTCTACCCCCTGGCCGGACCCTGGACGCTTCTGTGGATCCCGGCCGTGCTGCTCCTGGTAGCCCTCCTCCAGCACTTCGGCGTCGCGGTCGCCGGAACCGGTGACACCTTCGAGGGGCCGACCTCCCCCGGAACCCCCGAGGCCCCCGGAACCCCCGGGGCCGCCCCGGTAACGGAGGACTCCGGCGCCGCGCGCGGCACCCGGATGCGTCCGGTCGCGGTGCCCAGCGCCGCCCAGGACTACGACCTGGTGTTCTCCGCCGTGGTGCACTGGCGGTGGGACGGTCACGTGGACCTGCGCCTGCGCAACCCGGTCGCCCCCGCCGTCCTCGCCGTCGTCACCCGGGCCTCGGAACTGGCCCGCGGCGTGGACCCCTCGGGCCACGGGATCGCCGAGTGCGAGCTGGCCGCCCGGCTCGCGGTGGAGACCGCGGTCACCGGGGCCGGGATCGTGGTGTGGGCGGAGGAGGTGGGCCTGCGCCCTCGGGAGGAGGACGCCGAGCGGCTGCGCCGCATGGCCGAGCTCCGCAAGGACCGCGAACTGCGCGAGGCCGTCCGCGGCGCCGAGGAGGAGCCGGAGGAATTCACGTTCGGGTCCACGGGCCCGGTCCTGTCCCCGCGCACGGCCGCGGACGGGGGATTCGACCCGCTGGACGGCCGGCTGGGCGACCCGTTCGACGAACCGATGACCTACGACGAGAACGGGCTCGTCGTTCCTTCCGGCCCGGGCAGCGACGTGGACGTCGAGGGCTACGAGAGCTACTGGTGGCCCGCCGAGGGCGGCGTCCACGAGTCGGCCGAGCGCGACGTGCAGGTCGCGATCCTGCGGAGCCTGATCGAATCCCTCCCGAGCGGGCCGACCCGCGCGGAGTTCGCCCGCGACCAGCTGGAGCTCCTGGAGCGGGGCGGCTTCTCCGAGGTGGCGAGGCGCATCCGCGAGGAGTGCCTGGAGCTGGACGGCGACGACGCCCTGCGGAGCTCCGGCGGCACCCGGGCCCCCGAGGACGGCTCCTGACCCCTGCCCCGGGACGGACGCGCCGGGCCGGTGCACCCCCCCGCGGGCGTGGGGAGGAGCACCGACCGTGTGGCCGGGGGCACCGCTGCTCAGCGGCGCCCCTCAGGAAGGGGTCATACGGCTCCGGGGAGAGCCCGACCACCGTGCTTCTTCGCGGGGACGGGGAAGGAGCGGTGGCGCCAGACACGGGAGACGGTCGACTGCGACACTCCCGCCCTGGCCGCGACGGCCCTCGTGGAAGGGCGCTCGGCGGTACCCTCCACGATCAGCGCGACGATCTGCTCATCGATGATGGTCCGTGGCCGCCCCGGCCTGGGAGCGTCGGCCAGACCCTCCAACCGCTGCTGTGAGAAACGTCTGCGCCATTTCCTGACGGTCGCCACGCTCACGCACAGGTCGCGGGCCACCTGGGCCTGCGACACGGGTAGACCGTCGGAACCGGTCTGGTCGCAGGCCAGAACGATACGGGCTCTCAGAGCCACTTGCTGGGACAGCTTGTGCTGCCTGGTCCACCGCCGCAGTTCACAGCGCTCATCGTCGGTCAATCCCAGCGGCACGAGCTTCGGGCCAGGACGCTTCATACACAACCCCTTCTGACGTGGTGACAGGCCGGGCAGCGGCGTGTCCCGCACCTGGGACGCCGACCGCTGCACCGGGCCCCGGATCCGGGTCAGCCCCGAACGGTGTCCGTCGGAGCCTCCTCGGCACCGGTCTCCGTCTCCTGCGCGCCCATCGCCGGGATGTGCCGCAGCGACAGCACGATCAGGAGCGCGAGGAGGGCGGACAGGGCGGCGTTGATCCCGCCGACCACGGTGACGGCGCTGGTGAAGGCGGCCTGGGCCGACTCCACCAGCGACGCGGCGGTGCCCTGCGGCATCTCTTCGGCGGCCACCACGGTCGCGGCCAGTGAGTCGCGTGCCGCCTCCGAGGCCGCCGTCGGAAGACCGTCCGCGACGGTGAGCGAGCTTCGGTAGACGAACGTGCCGATGCTGCCCAGCACGGCGATGCCCAGAGCGGTGCCCAGCTCGGTGCTGGTCTCGGAGAGCGCCGAGGCCGAACCGGCGCGTTCCTCCGGGGCGGAGCTGAGGATGAGATCGGTGCCCAGGGCGATGAGGGGGCCGCCGCCGGCGAGGATGAGCGTGAAGCCCACCACGGACACGGTCAGGTCCGGGGAGCCGTCGACGAGGGCGAGGACGGCGTGGCCGACACCGGACACCCCCAGGCCGGCCGCCACCACGTAGGCGGGCCGCACCCACGCGGCGACCATGGGAGCGGTCATGGAGGTCACGGTGAGCAGGACCGCTCCAGGCAGCAGCCACAGCCCCGCGGCCAGCGGTGTCTGGCCGACGACCAGCTGCAGGTACTGGGTGATGAACAGGTAGGTGCCGCCCGCGACGAACATGGTCATGAGCATCGCCGTGAGGAGGACGCTGAAGGACCAGTTGCGGAACAGCCCGAGGTCGAGCAGCGGGCTGGCCAGGGACCGCTGGCGGTACACGAAGACGGCGCCGACGGCCAGGCCGGCGGCGATCGCCGCCAGCGCGGGGAGGGACGCGCCGTCGCGCGCCAGTTCCTTGAGCCCGTAGACGACCGGCAGGAGAGCGGCGAGGGAGAGCAGGACGCTGACCAGGTCCACCCTGCCCGCGTCGGGGTCCTTGAACTCGGGGAGCAGGAACGGGGCCAGGACGAGCATCACGAGCATCACCGGTACGGCCATCAGGAAGACCGAGCCCCACCAGAACGTCTGTAGCAGGGCGCCGCCGACGACCGGGCCCAGAGCGATACCGACGGAGAAGACCGTGGCCCAGAGGGCGATCGCCATACCGCGTTCGCGTGGATCCCCGAACATGTTGCTGATCAGGGCGAGTGTGGAGGGCATCAGGGTGGCGCCCGCCAGACCCAGGAGGGCACGGGCCCCGATCAGCATCTCGGGAGAGGTGGAGTAGGCGGCCAGCACGGAGGCGGCACCGAAGGCCGTGCCGCCGATCAGAAGCAGCCTGCGCCGACCGATCCGGTCGCCGAGGGTCCCCATGGTGACGAGGAACCCGGCGATCATGAAGGCGTAGATGTCGATGACCCAGAGCAGCTGCGGGCCGCTGGCCTGGAGGTCCGCGCTGATGTGGGGCGCGGCGAGGTTCAGTACGCTGATGTCGATCGAGGCCAGCAGGGTGGGCAGGGCCAGCACGGCCAGTCCGGTCCACTGTCTGGCGCCGGCGCGTTCCGGTGCGGTGGGTGCGGTGGTCATGTGATTCCTTCGGTTCTTCGACGCGGCGGGGAAGGGTTCCCCGGCCGCTCCATTCTTGTCTGGGGATACGACATTTTCCGGTTTCTGGAGATGTGTGCTTTCGCCGCCTCAAAATAGTAGAAAATTCAACATCGTCTCGTAGCCGGTCCGCTTCCCCGCAGGGGGATCCCGGTTCCGTGTGAGCTCCGTCCGAACGCGTGCACTGGTTTCATGCCTGGTGAGGACGGTGCTGTCCGGGGCGGGAGGGTGGGCCGTCCCTCGGCGTCCCCTCCTGGGTTCTCCGGGAGGGATTCAGGATCGGATGTTTCTCATGGGGTTTGTGGCTGTTTTTCCTTGGATTTACCACATGGGGGTTGTTGGGTTCCGTAATGGTGCGAACGCGGTTCTCGGCAAAGAAACGGCATGTTCGTGCCAGGGTGCCCGCCGGTTGCCTTTTCGGTGCCGGGCGCGCCTGCGGGTGCCGTGCACCGGGAAGGACCCTCGCGGGTCGGCGCCGTCGACAGGTGTCAGGGGCGAGCCCCCTGGAGTTCACCGGACGCCGTTCCGGCCCCGGCCGCTGGGAGGCTGTCGACGGACAGGGCCTTCAGCACGTGTCCGAGCACCCTGACCGCGGTCCGCGGAGAGTAGAGGAAGAAGTGCCCCCCCTCGAACAGCTCCGACCGAAAACCGCTGGTCGTCTCCAGGCTCCACAGGGGCATGCGCTCGGTCACCACGACCGGATCGTCGTGGGCTCCCACCGCCAGGATGGGAACCCCGGTCTCGGAGCCCGGACGCCGATGGGTCTCCATCGCTTCGAGGTCGGCCCGCACCGCTCTCAGTACCGGACCGATCAGTCCCCTCTGCTCCCGCAGACGCGCGGGCAGGCCGCCGATCCGCACCAGGTGCTCCAGTAGTTCCTCGTCCCCGCGCCTGTGCGCGAACGGCGCGACGTCGCGAAAGCACGGCGGTTGCCGGGCCGACACCACCAGCAGCCGGGGTGGGCGGCCCCCGGCCTCTAGGGCCCGGGACAGCTCGTAGCCCAGGACACTGCCGAAGCTGTGCCCGAGTACGGCCAAGGGAAGGTCGTCGGTTTCCGAGAGCTCTCCCACCAGCCCCTCGACCATCGGCTCCACCCTGCGCAGGGGTTCCTCCGCGATACGGGCGCCGTGTCCGGGCAGCTGGGCGACGAGTAGCTCCACGTCGTCGGGAAGCAGATCGCGCCAGGGGTTGAAAGCGGACGGCCAGCCCCCCGCGTGGGGGAGGGCGACCAAGCGCCTCCGGAACGGGCGGTCGCCGCCGCCCACGCGTGTCAGCCAGTTCGACATGGTCCTCACAACATCAGGGGATGGTGGTCTCGCAGGAAGTCGATCACTCGCCTCTGGTGCGGCTGCAGGCGCTGGCCCGGCAGGTGGTCGAGGGAGTGACGGAAGGGGTCCTCCGGTGCGGGCAGGCCCGCGACGGCGCTCGCCGTGCCGAGCACCAGCATGGGTTGGTACCAGGCGGAGTAGCCGCCCTCGTGCACGAGGACGCACCGTCCTCCGCACAGCTCCGCGGCGAGTTCGCACACCATCGAGACCAGGGTGTGGAAGGTCAGGCTGGTGCACAGCATGCGCCCCATCGGGTCGTGCCCGCTCGCGTCGACCCCGGCCGCCACCAGGAGCAGTTCCGGTCGGAAGGCGCGTGCGGCGGGTGCCACCACCTGGGTGAAGGCGGCCAGGTAGGCCTCGTGGCCCGAGCCCGGGGGGAGGGGAATGTTGAGAGTGCTGCCCTCGCCCTCTCCGGCGCCGGTGTCGGTGATCGAGCCCGAGCCCGGTGGGAAGAGGCCGTCCTGGTGGATCGAGGCGTACAGAACGTCGGGATCCTCGTGGAACGCCTTCTGGATGCCGTTGCCGTGGTGCACGTCCCAGTCGATCACCATCACGCGCCGCAGCCCCAGTCCCTGCGCGACCCGGGCGCCGACGGCGACGTTGTTGAACAGGCACAGGGCCATGGCCCGGTCGGGCTCGGCGTGGTGTCCGGGCGGGCGCACCAGGCAGTAGGCCCTCTCGTGCCGACCCGCGACGACGTCGCGTACGGCCGCCGCGCAGGCTCCGACAGCCAGCCGCGCGGCCCTCGAACTGTGGTAGTTCACGTGGGCGTACACGCCCGCGTCACCGCCGCCCGAGGCCGAGGCCGCCTCCACCCGGGCGACGTGACCGGGGGTGTGGACCAGCTCCAACTCCTCGTCCGGAGCGGCCTCGGGGGTCAGGCAGTCGAAGCCGTCCAGCACTCCGGAAGCCCTGACCAGGCCCTCAGCGCGGCGTAGGTCGGGGTCCACGGCGAACTGCCGCAGCGGCTCGACCCACGGGCCGACCGGGACGTAGCCCGACCCCGGCCCGGGATCGTGCCAGTGGCAGAGTTCGTGGCTGTACCACGCGAACGCGGCCATGTCAGAGGGTCTCCCTCGTGACGACGGTGAGGCCGCCCGCCTCGGCGATGCCGGCGCGGTGGTACTCACGCTCCTCGTCAGGGGTGCACTTGGTGTCCAGGACGGTCTCCAGCCATCCGAGTACCCGCTCGGTCTCGGCGGGGGTCAGTTCGCGGTCGGCCGTCTCCTTCTCCAGTTCGCGGATGCGTCGCGCGGGTTCGATGACACCGGTCTCGTAGGTCTCGTCGTCGGGGCCGTTGTTGCGGGTGCACGCGATCGCCTTCAGTACCGCACCGAAGAACGCTCCGTTGTTGGTCTCGCTCATGTCTGTCCCTTTCCACGGGTGGGTCCCACAGGTGTACGGGTTTCGGTTTCCGGGGCCGTGGCGCCTCGTGCGCCGCAGGTCACCGGATCAGGTCCAGGCGGCGCCCCGCCTTCTCCAGGACCGAGGCGGCCTCCTCCAGGTCGCCTGCCGAGTGGGTGAGGTTGACGATCGTGCGCAGCCGGGGCAGGGCCCGGGGCACCGCCGGGTAGACGATCGGCTGGACGAACAGGCCGTCCGCCTGGCACAGCCGGGCCATGTCCTGGGCCTGCTCGGCGGAGGAGCACAGGACCGGCACGACCGGTGAGGCGCTCTGGAGGGTGTCGAAGCCCAGGGAGTGCAGCCGCTCCCGGTACCCGTCGGTCAGGCGGCGCAGGCGCTCGACCATCCCCGGTGACGCGTCGATCACCTCGAAGGCGGCCTTGGCCGCCGCGACCTGGGCGGGGGTGGTGGCGGCGGAGAACATCCAGCCGCGCGCGTTGTTCTTGAGCGCGAAGACCAGGTCCCGGGAACCGGCCACGTAGCCGCCCGCGCTCGGGACCGTCTTGGACAGGGTGCCCATCTTGATGTCGACGCGCGCGGGGTCCAGACCGAAGTGCTCCACGATTCCCCGCCCGGTGTGGCCGAGGACGCCGATGCTGTGTGCCTCATCCACCATCACGGGGACGCCGTACCGCTCACACAGGTCGAGGATGCCCGGAAGGTCGGCGATGTCGCCGTCCATGCTGAAGACCGCGTCGGTGACGACGATGCGCCCTGTGCCGTCGGTCCGGCGCAGTGCCCGCTCCAGGTCGGCCAGGTCGTTGTGGGCGTAGGTGATCACCCTGGCTCCGCACATCCGGTAGCCGTCCAGGATGCTCGCGTGGTTGTACACGTCACCGATGACCACGTCCTCGGGGCCGAGCAGCGCGCCGATGGTCGCCTGGTTGGCCATGTAGCCGCTGGAGTAGACGACGGCGTCCTCGGCGCCGAGGAAGTTCGCGATGGCCAGTTCCAGCTCCCGGTGCAGGTCCAGCGTCCCCGCCAGGAGGCGCACGCCGTGCGCGCCGGTCCCGAAGCGGCGCACGGCGAGCTGGGCCTGGGCGCCGATGTAGTCGTGGCCGAGCAGCCCGAGGTAGCTGTAGGAGGCCAGGTTGAGGAACCACCGCCCGTCGAACCGGATGCGGGGGCCCTCGGCCGCCTCGACCACGGGCTCGTAGAAGTAGTCGTCGCGGGCCACGATCTCGCGGTCCTCAGCCGACAGGGCGTCGATGCGCTGTTCCAGGAAGGTGCCGCCCGGGCGGTTGGAGAGGCGCCCGGGCAGGGTGCGCTGCGGGGTCAGGTGCGGGACCGCTCCGGAGGGGGAACCGGGCGCCTGGCCTCGCGTGGCCGGCTCCGGCCGGTGGGCGGGCACGTGCCGCGCGGCGGGCCGCGCGGCGGGCCGCGCGGCGGGCCGGGCGGCACCGGACGGCGGAGCCGGGAGGAGCCCGGGCTCGTGCCGGTACTGGTCCCAGGCCGGGGCGAAGGCCGCCGGCGCGGCGACGGGAGCCGCGCTCCCCGCGACCGGTGCCGGGGCGGGGGACTGGGCCGGGACCGGCCCAGGGACCCGGGTCGGCTCAGGAGCGGGAGCCGGGGCCGGCGCCGCACCGCTGAGCACGGTGGACAGGTGGGCGAGCAGGTCGCCGATGTCGGGGTACTCGAAGAGCACGGCGGTGTCGATGTCGATGCCGCGGGCGTTGAGGGCGGCGCCGACCTCCACCGCGGTGATCGAGTCCAGCCCGAGTTCGAGCAGGTTGTCCTGGGGCCCGACCTGCTCCTGGTGGAGCGTCTTGGCGAGGATGTCGCGCAGCGGCGTCCACAGGTCGTCGGCGGTCGTCGGGGGCATGTCCTTCTCCTCCGGTTCGGCGGGCGGGGTCAGCACGTAGTTGGCGGGCGGGAGGGCGAGGACGGTGTCGAGCAGGGCCAGGCCGGCCTCGGCGGACAGGGCGGGCACACCCCTCAGGGAGGCCCCACCGGTGACGGTCTCGCCCATGCCCACCTCCCACAGGCCCCAGGCGAGGCCGTACCACGGCATGCCGCGTGCCCGCATGGCCGCGGAGAACCCGTCCATGTAGGCGTTGGCGGCCGAGTAGGCGCTCTGCCCGAGGTTGCCGTGGACGGCCGAGACGGAGGAGAACACGGCGACGAAGTCCGGCGCCCTCCCCTCCAGCCCTTCACCGAGGACGTGCACGCCGCCGACCTTGGGGTGGAGCACCTCCGCCACCTGCTCGGGGCCCAGGGACCGGGCCAGGCCGTCGCGGAGCACGCCCGCGCAGTGGAGCACCCCGTGGAAGCGTTCGGACCCGGCCAGGAGGGGGCCCAGGTCGCACACGTCACCCGCGTGCGAAACGACGTCGCAGCGCTCCGCGAGGCGGCGCAGGCGCTCGGCGCGCTCGCCCCGGTCGGGCACCGTCCGGCCGACCAGGGTCAGGTGGGCGCAGCCCAGCTCGGCGAGGTGCTCCGCCACGTGGAGGCCGATACCGCCCATACCGCCGGTCACCAGGAAGCGTCGGCCCCGCACGGCGCGGGGCTCCCCGACCGCATCGGGCACGGGAGCGAGCCCGGGCCGGTGCCAGGCCCCGTCGTGCATCCGCAGCTCTGGTTCGCCGAAGCGCACCCCCTCCGGCGGCTCGGGAGAGCCGCCCAGGTCCACCAGGCGCAGGCGGGCGCGGGGCAGCTCCCTGCGCAGACTGCGCACGAGTCCCCACAGCGCGGTGTGCGCGGGGTCGGGCGCGCTCTGGGAGGTGCCGTGTGCCCCGTCGGTGACGACCGTCAGGGACGGTACGGGGCGGCGCGCCGTGATCGTGGTCACCAGACGGAAGAAACCCTGGACGAGGGCACGGGCGCCCTCGGGGCCGTGCGCGCCGCGGGGCGCGACGTACACCAGCTCCTCCACCGTGTCCGCCACCTCGGGCAGGTCTCCGGGGGCCTCGGCGGTCGGCCGCAGGACCAACGGCGCGGTCCCCTCCGGGAGCGGATCCGGGACGGGGTCCACCTGTTCCCAGGCCACGTGGGAGATCCCGTCCGATACCGCGACGGGAGAGGGGCCGGGCGGGGGAGGAGGGGCCTGCGGCGGGACCGCCGGGGCGGACGCGCGCAGGGTCACTCCCTCGGCCTCCAGCAGGACCTCGCCCTGCTGGTTGTACAGGGAGGCCCTGCCCCTGACCATGCCCCGGCCTCCGCCTGTGCGTTCGACCAGTGCCCACACACTGCCCGAGACCCGTCGGCGCGCGGAGACGGCGTGCACCGACCACGGCAGGCACGCACCCGCGCGGCCCCCGTCCAGGAAGCCCAGGCACTGGAAGACGGAGTCCAGCAGCTGCGGTGGGACGAAGTGCGGGCCGACGGCGTCCTCACCGGTACGCAGGAGGGCGAGCACGCGGTCCGGCCCCGAGCGCAGGGAGCGCACGACCCGGAAGGAGGGGCCGTAGACGATGCCGCTTTCCTGCTGCCAGCGCCGGAAGCGGTCGAGGCCGGCCGGTTCCGGGCAGCTCGCGGCGAGGGCGGCCAGGTCCTCGTAGCGGGGCACGGGGAGCGCGCCGCGTGTGGCGGTGCAGCGGGAGTGCTCGGTCCACTCCCCGCCGCCGGGCGGGCGCGAGCGCAGAGCGCACTCCCCGTCCCGGTCCAGGGCGGTCTCCACCTCGACACCGTCCTCGGGGACGGTCAGCGGGGCCCGGAAGGCGGTGCGTTCGAGCCGCCAGGAACCACCGGGTTCCAGCACGTCCAGCGCGGTGAGAAGTGAGTCGACCTGTGCCGCGGCGGGGAGGACGGCCTCACCGCCGACCACGTGGTCCGCGGCGAGGGGCTCGTCCCGCCGCACGAGGTTGCGGAAGACGCTCATGGTAGGAGCTCGAATCTCTCGGTGGCCATGGTCAGTCCGTTCACCTGGACGTCGACGAGGTGCTCGCCCGGGTAGTACCTGCGGGTCTGGACCTCCCTGATCGTGTGCGCCTTCTCCAGGTGCCTGACTTGTCCGGGAGCCAGGTCGAGGTCGGAGAGCTTGAAGACCTTGGGGATGAGCCGCCCGTTCTTGCGCACGTGGTGGACCACGTAGTCCACGGTCACGCGGTGCGCACGGGTGTCGGTGTTCTCGACGGCGAAGCGGAGGGTGACCGTGTCACCCAGGCGGAGGGCCGCGGGGCGTGCGGTCATGCCGTGCACCTTGATGTGTTCGCCCCCGGTGGTCCCGAGTACGGCCAGGGCCTCCTGGTTCCCCTCCTTGACGAGGGTGCGCAGGGCGTGCTTGACGATCCACGCGGTTTCGGGGGTCGGGCTTTCCCGGGACCAGCGCCGAACGGTCGCGAGCGCGGTCTCCGGGTGTTCTTTGGAGATGTCGTTGAGGTTGTTGGCCACGGATTTTCGGACATAGTCCGAAGGATCGCTGCGCAGGAGTTCGAGGACCTCCAGAACGGGGGCGGGGTTCTCGACGAAGAACGGAAGCCTGCTCGCCCACGGGAGCCTCGGACGCGTTCCCTCGCTGGCCAGGCGCCGGACATTGTGGCTGGGGTCGGACGCCCATTCCCTGACGCGTTCCATCGTCGTTTCACGGTGCTCTGCGATGAACGGTCGAATGGCGTATTCAGCGGTGTGGCAGCGTGTCACCGCCTCCAGGAAGTCGAGGGACTCACCGGGGTGGTCCAATCCGTACTCCTCGACATAGCGGGCCACCGGCATGAGGAACCAGCTCACCGTGAACATCCCCTGGCCCTCGGGGAGTTCGTCTCCGAGGGTGGCGCGCAGGACATCCAGCGCCTTGGTGTAGTCCTCGGGAAGGCGCGAGCGCAGGCCCTCGGCCAGTACCAGGACCCGGTCCTTGAGCTCCAGCCCGGGGACGCGGCGGTCGACCTCGGCCGCGTACCCAGCGGTGTCGAAACCAGGAAGGGCACTTTGGATGCGTTCGCCCAGGATTGTGGCTGTCTCACCCGTGAAGTGCTTTTTCAGGCTGTATTCGCCGGACATGGTTATTTCCCCTCTCGGATGTCGATGTCCCCGAGCAGCGGATGGCGTGGGAACACTCCGGAGGGAGTTTCCCGGGGCCTGGACGGGCTGCCGGTGTTCTTCGTGAACACGGGGCCGCCCTCTCCTCGGGGAGAGGAGATCCAAAAGCTTTTCCGCTCGAAGGGGCGGCCCGGGACGCGGGTCAGGCTATCGCCTTTGCCTTCGTGCAGCGCGGCCCAGTCGAGTTCGGTTCCCGAAGTCCTGTGGTATTCGGCGACCTGTTCCAGGAGCTTTCTCTGTTCGGGGTGGTTTTTGTGGAGGGTGGTGTGCCAGTGGGTGGTGGGGTCGTTGAGGGTGGTGCGGGCGTGGGGGGTGAGGTGGGGTTGGGGTCCGATTTCCCAGAAGTGGCGGGCTCCGTGGTGGTGGA
>NZ_ML703340.1:0-32739 GCF_008638365.1 Nocardiopsis quinghaiensis
GTGGGTAGTGTGGGGCATCGAGGGCCTTCTGGTGCGTCGGGTAGATGTCGCAATCCACACCGATACCGAAGGCCCTCTTCGCTTGTGTCAGCCGGGGTGGGTGTTACCAACCTCCATGGTCAGTACACCTAGGTGGTGGCGGGCCCGGTCAGGGTGTGGCACTCGGCGCCCTCCTGGGGGCGCAGGTTCAGGCGCAGGTAGGGGCGTCCCTCGTAGACCAGTCCCGAACACCACGTGACGGTCATCTGGTCGGTCCTGGCCGTGGCGAGCACGTGCAGCTCGGCGTAGTCGGCGCCGGGTGCGGTGATGAGGGCGCGCACGGGCATGTCGTCGGGCAGTTCGTCCAGAGCCCGGCGCAGATCTCCGACGGTCAGTGGCTGGCCGGTCATGGTGCTTTCCTTGAGGATGAGGGGAGAGGCGGTGGTGTCGTGGAACCGGTGGTCGAGATGCACCGCTCCGCCCCGGAACTGGTAGGCGTACGTGAACATGGACAGAGTCAGTTCACAAGGAAATGCAGAACGATAGAAAGTGCAGCCAAAACTCCCACTCCCCAGAAAAGAAACGAGAGTTCTATTCCGGCTTCTCCTTTCTTCTTTTTGGGGCTGCATGGAGGCCAAGGGGCATAAATATCAGGCAGGAAGCATACATGAGCAGTCTGGTCATATTTTCGTCAAGAAAGAAATGTGGCAATATTCCTCATGTGATGTAGTCTGCGGCAACGCCACCGAAGAGGCCTCCGGCGGCGCCGATAGTTGCACCGGGAACGGCTCCAAGGTCGCCTGCCGTAGCGCCACCCGCGCCCCCGGCGACAGTGCCCGTAATCATTGTGTTAACGACGGACTTATTGATGCATTCAGTGTAGGTTTCCAGTCCGCTGGGATTGGTGTTGTTGATGGGGTCGCGCTGGGCGTAGGCGTAGTTGTTGAGTTCCTGCCGGGAGGGTGCCGGCTGGGTGAAGTTGGGGGTGGTGGTGTCGTGGAACCGGTGGTTCAGGTGCACCGTTCCGTCCTGGAACTGGTAGGCGCCGGTGTACCCGAACGGGCTCAGCCCAGCCGCTGCGGTCCCTTCCAGGCTCTCAGAGGTCCGCTCGCCGTAGGGGCTGTAGTCGTAGACCACGTCCGGCTCCTCGGCCTCGGAGCCTTCGGCGGTCAGGGCGAGCACGGTGTTCTGGTGGTCGGTGGTGTAGTGGAAGCGCTCGTTGCCGTCCCAGGCCACCATCGACACCAAGCGGCCCTCGGGGTCGCGCACGAAGCTGGTGCGCTCGCCCTCGGAGGCGATGTTGGTGACGCCCAGGGCGGTGTTGGACAGCTGCCGTTCGATCCGGTCGCCCTCGTGCACGTCGGTGACACCGCGCATCTGGGTCTGGTCGGTGGTGTCATAGCTCAACCACATGGCCAGCTCGCCGTCACCGTCATCGGAGCGCAGTGTCTGGTTGGTCACCGAGTACTCATAGACGTACTCACCCCGGGAGGTCATGTTCCCGGCCGCGTCGTGGCCCACCTCGGCCCCGCGGGCGGTGGTGACCTGGTCGGCGTCGTTGTAGGAGAACTCCTCCTCCCCTGCGCTCAGCAGGTTGCCGACGTCGTCGTAGGTGTAGTCGGTGGTGCCGTCGCTGGTGAGGCGGTCCAGACCGTCGTACGCGAAGGTCTCCGTATCACCGTTGACGGTGCGCGACTGCAACTGGTCGCTGTCGGACCCGTCGTTGTCATAGGAGTAGGAGGCCTCCACCAGACTCTGGCCGGCCGCCCCGGTGGTGGTGGTACCGGTCAACCGGCCCGAGTCGTCGTAGGTGCGCTCCTCGCTCGCCCCGTTCGGGTGGGTGGTGGACGTGCGGCGGTTGTTCTCGTCGTTGGTGAAGGTGGACTCCCCGCCTTCGGGGTCGGTGACCGTGGTCTGGCCCTCGCCGTAGGAGTAGGAGGTGGTGGCTCCGTCCTCGGTGCCGTCGGGCACCGTCAGGCTGGCCACGTCGCCGTCGTCGTTGTAGGTGAGTTCCCACACCGCACCGGTGGCATCGGTGATCGAGGTCAGCAGTCTGCCGCCGGGGCCGTTCTCGCTCTCGTGGTAGCCGAACTCGATGTCCTGGCCCGCGCGATCGGTCAGCGTGGAGGTGCCGTTCTCGTTCCAGGTGTGGGAGGTGGCCGTCTCCCCGGTGGGGCCGGTGACGGTGGCGTTCGGCCCCTCTCCCCAGTCTCCCCAGTCGAAGGTGGTGACCCGGTTCTGGGTGTCCACGATCGCGACCAGGTCTCCGTTGGTGTCGTAGTTCATCCGATGGGTTTGGCCGTTGCGGTCGGCCTGGGAGTACAGCCGCCCGTCGGCGGTGAAGGTCCACACCTGGTCGGCGTACTCGCCGCGGTGGAAGGGCAGCGCGTAGTGGCCGTTGGACAGCTCATCCAGCTCGGCGTTCAGGCCCGGGGGTGGTGTGAAGGAGCCGTCCTCTTCGATGTCGAACTCCTCGCAGTAGCCGGAAGGGCCTTGGAAGAGGATGCCGTTGCTGTAGATGCGCAAGCCCACGTCCTGGCCGTGGGACAGGCTCCAGCCTCCGTAGAGAGATTCGGAGTTGTAGAAGCTGGACACCGAAAGGTCCAGCCCCGTTCCGGCCACGGTCAGGTCGCGGTGGCGCACGACCAGGTTGCCGTTGTGGGTGTTGACCGCCAACTCCATGCGGTCGCTGATCTGGTGGCGCTCCAGCGGGTACCAGGACTGGATGCCGCGGTCATCGCCGTGACCACAGCTGAGCATCAGGGCTTCGGGGTCCTCGGCGTGGTCCTGGGCTTCGGGGACGGCTTCACCTCCGGCTCCGGGTGGGGTCCAGGGCACCTCGGGCGGCTCGCCGCCCGCCGGTTCGGTCTCGGCCTGGCCCGGCTCCCAGGTGTCAGGGGCGGGAACGGTGCGGTCGGCGGGTGAGTGGGGGTCGGCGTCGGCCAGGGCCGGGGGCGCGTACAGCAGCCCCAGGACGAGGGCGGACGCGGCCGTGCAGGTCGCCGCTGACAAGGGGATGTGCCTTCTCACGAGGGGATCGCTTCCATGATCGGGGCGTACTCGGGTCCACCCGGACACGGCGGCCTCGGTCCTGGCGAGGTCGCCTCCTGGGTGACTCAGGCACGGTCACGCTACGATCCGCGACGGCAAGATCACCATGAGTGCAGGGTGAAGGATGTGACCTCAGATGAGAGGGACTTCTGGGAAGTTTGGATCCGGGCACATCGGTAACCCGGCTGTGCCGAAACCTGTGAGCAGGCGCTTTCCGGGGAGGGAACCGTGCCCTGGGGCGGGCGCGGTTCCTCGTCCCCGTGGGCCGCCGTGGCCGGAACCGGTCACACGAGACAACAGTTACTCATAGACAACAGTGCGGTCCGGGACGCCTACGTCGTGACGGACTCCACCAGGGCGGTGCGCTCACCGGGCTGTTCGGGGCGCAGGGCCCGGGCGGTGCCGACCAGGTCGGCGGACGTGCCCGGCTGCGGGAGCAGGCTCGCCACCGTGCCGTCGTTCAGGTGCGTCCTCAGTTCGCTCGGGTGCCCCTCGGAGTGGTGCACGACCACCACCCTCCCCAGGTCGCGGCACCACGTTCCAGGGAAGCCGCACCCGGAGTGGATACCCGCCTCCGTCGAGTGCTCCCCGTCCCAGGTCAGCACGTGGAGCGGTGTCCCCTCGGCGTCGCGGTAGGTCAGGCGCAGCCCCTTGTACACCTCGTGCACCTGTGCGAGCGACCAGTCCGGATGGTCCAGCACCGCGATCGTCTGGTCGAACGACATGATCTGCGCGCGTGAGCGCTCGTCGGCGGCGTGCGCGCGTACCAGTTCGGACAGGCCGGGCAGCGCCGTGAGCAGCGCGGCGACCACCACCAGGGCGGGCAGCACCCCCGGCTGCCAGCGGTCCGGTGACCGCTGGGACAGCATCGACGCACCCATGCCCGACGTGGTGATAGCCCCGGTCAGGAACGCGGTGTTGACGGTCGTCCCCCCGGGCAGCGGCATGAACTCCGGCGCCAGGAACATGACGACCACGGGCGTGGCCATGGCGGTGGCCGTCACCAGCGCGGCCGAGGCGGCGGGGTGGTTCACCCCGGACCTCTCCAGCCACTGGTGGCCGATCCAGAACATCAGCAGGACGACCCCGACGACCACCGGCGCGAGCAGCAGGGTCCCCTGGCCCGCACCGCTCATCGTCAACGCTCTGGCGGTGTCCCACACGCCGACGGGGAACAGGGACATCAGCGGAGCACCCGCCAGGCACAGGGTGAGGATCGCGCCGACCGCGGCGACCCGGGGCCGGCCCGTGGGTGCTCGTGGCAGCACGCCGTCCATCAGACCGAATCATCCTCCTGGTGGGAATGACACGTTACGCCTGTGGGGACTTGGGGGCCAGATGCACGGAAGGGGACTCACCTTGACCCTCCCACTCCCGGGGCCGGCGACGGGTCAACGGCTGGTGTTCCGGTTCTCCACCGGATCACCCCCGCCTTCCCGCCCCGAGAGGTCCCGGGACACGGATCCCCCGCCGGCCTCCTTGGCCGGAGGGGAGTTTCGGTCCCGTGATACCCCTGCCCCGAGGAGGGCTCCCCATGCCCGGACGAGGACCCCCTACTCGCCCAGCTGACGGCGGAACGGCCTGCGGGCGGCGTTGAACTGCGACCAGGAGGGGTCCATCTGGCTGCGCAGCTTGACCTCCCCCTCCGCCCAGTCCGTCAGTACGGCCTCGAACTCGGGCAGCACACCCGACTCCGGGTCCAGGTAGTAGCGGTAGTCGCGCCTGCCGCCCACGGTCTGGCGGATGAACAGCGCGCCGTTGTCCCCCAGCACGCTGGTGACCCGGGCCTCCAGGTCGTCCAGGGCCGAGGCGGAGGCGTCGGTGGGCAGCTTGTCCTCGTCCATGTGCGTGTACGGCACGACCACCTGCACGAACAGGGTGAACGCCGGGAAGTCGCGCCGGGTCAGCGGATGGCGCAGCAGGATCTCCACCGCGCCCTGCAGCGGGATGCGGCCGTGCAGGGTCACCCACCCGCCGGAACCGCCGAGCATGTCGCCCATCTGCCGCACCACGGCGGGCATCGAGGTGGGCGGAAGCGGGTCCAGCGGCCGCTCGTCCAACGGCAGCGTCTTCCCGATCCACCTGACCATGTCGTCCTCGCCCAGCGCCAGCAGGGCGACGTGCTCGGCCAGGCGCTCGCGCGTCTGCTCGGACAGGAACATGTTGTCGGGGTGGTACACGCCCACCTCGACCTTGCCGGTGGCGTGGTCGACCCGCATGGACACCGACACGTGCGACAGGTCGAGCTCGTGGTCGTCCCAGCGGACGGTGGAGGTCAGCCGGTCGTGGTCGGCGGGACGCACCGGCTGGAACAGCCACTGGTCGTCCTCGGGGGCGGAGCGGGCCCAGCGCTCGGACTGGACGCGTGCCTCGTCCGAGCCCCCCGGGCGCAGGGCCAGGGCGTAGGAGGGGCTGTCGAACCGGGAGGGGTCGTCCAGCGCCGCCAGCTGCTCCAGGAGCTTGTCGGGGTCGACGTCCGCCGACAGGTCGAGGTCCTCCAGGCCGCCGCCACCCGGTTTCGGTGCGGGGCCCACCTCCCAGTCCATGTCGGGATGGACCGCGCGGACCAGAGCGGTGACCCGCTCGGAGACCTCGGCGGGCACGGGCTGGTCCGACTCGACCGCGCTGGCGAGCGCCTCGCGCAAGGAGGGCCAGGCGTCCCAGAAATCGGTGAAGGTCGTGGTGGAGTCGGCGGAGCGGCGACGACGGAACAGAGCCATGCCCCCGATTTTCGCAGAACCGGACGACCACCCTCGCCCATTGAGGTCCGGGTGAGTCCCCCGGCGCGTGACCCGGTCCCCGCGCCCCGGCGTGGCAGCGACCCCCGACGGGCGCATACGCTGGACGCACTATGACTTTGCGTGTACTGGCCGCCATGTCCGGCGGGGTCGATTCCGCGGTCGCCGCGGCCCGTGTGGCCGAGGCGGGCCACGACGTCACCGGCGTTCACCTGGCGCTGTCCAAGAACCCACAGTCCTATCGCACGGGCGCGCGCGGCTGCTGCACCGTGGAGGACTCCCACGACGCCCGGCGGGCCGCCGACGTCATCGGCATCCCCTTCTACGTGTGGGACATGTCGGAGGAGTTCGACCGCGAGGTCGTGCAGGACTTCGTCGCCGAGTACGAGGCGGGCAACACGCCCAACCCGTGCCTGCGCTGCAACGAGAAGATCAAGTTCGAGGCGGTCCTGGACAGGGCCGTGGCCCTGGGCTTCGACGCCGTGGCCACCGGGCACCACGTCCGCAAGGTCGACGGCCGCCTGGTGCGCAGCGTGGACGAGGCCAAGGACCAGTCCTACGTGCTGGGCGTGCTCACCGCCGAGCAGTTGGAACACGCGGTCTTCCCGCTGGGCGACTGCACCAAGGAGGAGGTGCGCGCGGAGGCGGAGCGTCGCGGTCTGTCGGTGGCCGACAAGCCCGACAGCCACGACATCTGCTTCATCGCCGACGGCGACACCGCGGGCTTCCTCAACCGGCGCATCGGCGAGAGGCCCGGCCCGATCCGGGACGAGGACGGCAACGTGGTGGGCGCGCACAACGGCGCGCACACCTTCACCGTCGGCCAGCGCAAGGGCCTGGGGCTGGGCGGAGCGCCCCATCCCCGGTACGTGCTGTCCATCGAGCCGGTCGACAACACCGTCACGGTGGGGCCGCGCGCCTCGCTGCGGGTGGACTCCATCACCGGGGTGCGCCCGGTCTGGAGCGGGTCCGAGCCCCTGACCGAGCCCACCGAGTGCCACGTGCAGCTGCGCGCCCACGGAGAGGTCTACCCGGCCACCGTGTGGCAGGGCGAGGGCGGCGACGGCCCCGAACTGACGGTTCGGCTGGCCGAGCCCGCCACGGGTGTGGCCGCGGGCCAGGCCGTGGTGGTCTACGAGGGGGACACGGTGCTGGGGTCGGCCACGATCTCCAGCACGTCCAGGGTGAAGGCTCCTGCCTGAGGGCTTCCCGGTCCCGGCGCCGCCCGGTACGCCCGGCCCGAGCGAGGTCGGGGGCCGTGGCGGTGGCGGAGTGGGGACCGCCACCCTGATCCGGAACCCGCGACCCCTTGCCGAAGTTAGGTAAGGCATAGCATAGTTGCGGGGCGAGGTAAGGGAGCCTGCCCATGCCGGAGTTCGGATTTCTCGACGGCCAGCCATTCTGGATCGTCTACTTCACGCTTCTCGGCGTGATCCTGTGCCGTGCCCAGGCCACGTACTGGATCGGACGCGGACTGGGCGCCGGGGTGAACCGCAGCCGCATGGGCAAGAGGCTCGGCTCCAGGATGGACGCCGCCCGCCGGCGCATCGACCGCTACGGCGCCCCCGTGGTCACCCTGAGCTTTCTCACCGTCGGCGTGCAGACCGCCGTCAACCTGGCCGCGGGCGCCATGCGCATGCGCTTCCCGCGCTACCTCGCCGCGATGTTCGTCGGCTCGCTGGTCTGGGCGGGTATGTGGGGTGTGGTCATCGGCGGCCTGGTGGGCACCTGGTGGTCCCTGTTCCTGCACTCGCCGTGGACGGCGCTCGGCGCGGGCGTGCTCGCCTTGGCGGCCGTGGCCCTGCTGGTCCTGCGGGCCCGCCGCTCCGGTGCCGCCGGTCCCGCGGACGCCGTCGACGCCACCGACCCCTCCGGCCCCGCGGACGCCGTCGGCTCCCCGGAGGACGGCACCATCGGTCCTCGCAGCACACCCACGGGCCGATACTGACGGGCCGGGTGCGTCCTTCCTCCCGTTGATCTTGCTCCCAGCGGCACCGTCGGCGGTCGGGAGTGCCACCAAGAGCAAGACCATCCGGGTGGGGGCGGGATTTCGGACGCGCCACCCGTCCCGCGTTGCCCTAACCTTGGGCGATGTGAGCCAACAGAAGCCTTATCCCTGGCCCGACGCCTCATCCACCGGAGTAGGGTCCTGGCCCGGTGAGGATCCCGACGAGGCCATGCGCACCGTCCTCGGTGAGCTCCCCGACCTCCCGCACCTGCCCGAACTGCCCGGGCGCGGTGTCGGCGCCGACATGGTCGGCCGCACCGGCGGCCTCCTGGCGGAGTTCCCCATCGAGGTCCAGCCCAGCGGATGGCGGGTCGTCGACGCCCCGGGACGCGACCTCGGCCGCGCGGCCAGCCTCATGTCCTACGACCTCGACGCCCTCACCGAGCACGCCCACGACTTCACCGGCACCCTCAAGGTGCAGGTCGCCGGGCCGTGGACCCTGGCCGCCTCGATCGAGTTGCGCAACGGCCAACGCCTGCTCTCCGACCCCGGTGCCTGCCGCGACCTGGCCGAGTCGCACCTGGAGGGCGTCCTCGCCCACCTGGCCGAGGTCCGCAAGAGGGTCCCCGGCGCCCGGCTCCTCGTCCAGGTCGACGAGCCCTCCCTGCCCGCGGTCCTGCTCGGCTCCCTGCCCACCGCCAGCGGCTACGGCCGCCTGCCCGCGGTCGACCGGGTCCGGGCCGAGGCCTCCCTGCGCGTCCTCTTCTCCGCGATCGCCGAGACGGGGGCCGTCCCCGCCGCGCACTGCTGCGCCCCCGGGGTCCCCGTGGACCTCCTGCGGCGCAGCGGCGCGGCGGTGCTCAGCCTCAACGCCCTTCTCCTGACACGCGACCACGACGAGATGGTCGGCACCGCCGTGGAGGAGGGGGTCGGTCTCCTGCTCGGCGTGGTCCCCTCCACCGACGACGGGACCCCCGCGCAGGCCGCCCGAATGTCCGACCCCGTCGCTATCGTCGATCCTGTTCGCGAGTTGTGGAACCGGCTGGGATTCTCCCCTGACCTGCTCTCCCGCGCGGTGGTCACCACACCCACGTGCGGGCTCGCGGGCGCCTCGCCCGGGCACGCGAGGGTGGCACTGGCCGTCTCCCGCGACGGTGCACGGGTCCTGCGGGACGAGCCCCGCGGATAGGCGCCGGGAGTCCGCGACCGCAGCAGGCGAGCACGAGAGCAGAAAGGTAGCGAGTGAGCGCTCCCGACACCACCACCGACATTCCCGACGAGGTACGCGCACGGCACACGGAGCTGTGCCAGGAGCTGGACGACCACAGCTACCGGTACTACCTGGGCAACCCCGTCGTCTCCGACGCCGAGTACGACACCCTCATGGGCGAGTTGCGCGGCATCGAGGAGTCCTGTCCCGCCCTGGTCACCCAGGACTCACCCACCCAGAAGGTCGGCGCGCCCATCAGCGTCGACTTCGCCGCGGTCGAGCACCTGGTGCGGATGGAGAGCCTGGGCAACGCCTTCGACGTCGACGAGCTCAACGCCTGGGCCGACCGCGCCAGCGCCGAGGTGCCCGTCAACGGCTACCTGTGCGAGCTCAAGATCGACGGCCTGGCCGTGGACCTGGTGTACGAGAAGGGACGCCTCGTGCGCGCCGCCACACGCGGCGACGGCCGGGTCGGCGAGGACATCACGCTCAACGTGCGCACCATCGACGCCGTCCCCGAGCGGCTGGACGAGAGCGTGCGCCCCGCACCCGAGCTGCTGGAGGTGCGCGGCGAGGTCTTCCTGCCGGTGGAGGACTTCGGCAGGCTCAACGAGGGCATCACCGCCGCGGGGCACGCCCCCTTCGCCAACCCCCGCAACGCCGCCGCCGGTTCGCTGCGGCAGAAGGACCCCCGCGTCACCGCGACCCGGCCGCTGTCGATGATCGTGCACGGCGTCGGCGCGTACTCCCCGGCGCTGGACGGCGGCGGGGACGTGGCCTTCACCAGCCAGTCGCAGGCCTACCGCCTGCTGGGGGAGTGGGGCCTGCCGATCAGCGACCTCTACAGGGTCGTCAGCACCATGGACGGGGTCCGCGAGTACGTCTCCCACTACGCGGCCCACCGCCACGAGCCCGCCTACGAGATCGACGGCATCGTCATCAAGGTCGACGACTTCGCCCTCCAGCGGCGCCTGGGCTCCACCAGCCGCGTCCCGCGCTGGGCGATCGCCTACAAGTACCCGCCCGAGGAGGTCACCACCCGCCTGCTCGACATCAAGGTGGGCGTGGGCCGCACCGGCCGCATCACCCCCTACGGCGTCATGGAGCCGGTGGTCGTGGCCGGGTCCGAGGTCGAGTTCGCCACCCTGCACAACGCACGCGAGGTCGAGCGCAAGGGCGTGCTCATCGGCGACACCGTCGTGCTGCGCAAGGCGGGCGACGTCATCCCCGAGATCGTCGCCCCGGTGGTCGACCGCCGCGACGGCACCGAGCACGCCTTCACCATGCCCGAGTTCTGCCCCGAGTGCGGCACCAGGCTCGGCGAGCAGAAGGAGGGCGACGTCGACCTGCGCTGTCCCAACGCCCGCTCCTGCCCCGGCCAGCTGCGCGAGCGCCTGTCCTTCGTGGCCAGCCGCAAGGCCCTGGACATCGAGGCGCTGGGCTACGTGGCCGCCACCGCACTCACCCAGCCGCTGGAACCCGCCGAGCCGCCGCTGCGCGACGAGGGCGACCTGTTCGACCTCACCGTCGACAAGCTGCTGCCCATCCGCACCCACGTGCTCGACCCCGACACCACCGAGCCCAAGACCGACCCCAAGACCGGTGAGCCCAAGGTGGTGTCCTTCTTCGCCAACAAGAAGGGCGAGCCCAAGAAGACGGTCGAGAAGCTGTTCGAGCAGCTGGAGGAGGCCAAGTCCAAACCGCTGTGGCGGGTGCTGGTGGCGCTGTCCATCCGGCACGTGGGCCCGCGCGCGGCCGAGGACCTGGCCCGCCACTTCCGCTCCATGGACGCCATCCGCGAGGCCGGCGAAGAGGAGCTGGCGTCGGTGGACGGTGTCGGCCCGGCCATCGCCGCCTCGATCCGCGAGTGGTTCGCCGTGGACTGGCACACCGAGATCGTGCGCAAGTGGGCCGCGGCCGGGGTGCGCATGGAGGACGAGGACGACGGCTCCCGGCCGCGCCACCTGGAGGGGGTCACCGTCGTGGTGACCGGTTCCCTGGAGCGTTTCAGCCGCGACGGCGCCAAGGAGGCGATCGCCGAGCGCGGCGGCCGGGCCACGTCGTCGGTGTCGAGGAAGACCGGTTTCGTGGTGGTCGGTGACAGTCCCGGCTCCAAGTACGACAAGGCGGTCAAGCTGGGGGTTCCGGTCCTGGACGAGGAGGGTTTCCGGGTGCTGCTGGAGGCCGGCCCGGACGCGGCCGCCGCCAGGCGGATCAACCCCGAGCCCGAGGAGACCGGCGAAGAGGAGGCCGGGGCCGGGAACGAGGAGACCGAGGCCTGAGGGGCCGGGGCCTGAGGGGACCGACCCCGCCGGATCCGGAGCAGGGGAGCCGGTTCCGGACCCGGCGGGATCGAAACCGGCGGAACCCGGAACCGGTGGGGCCCGAAGAGCGATAGGTGCGGTGGGGGCGGAGCCGGCGCCCCGGGGCCAGGCGCTTCCCGCCCGCTGTCGGGCCGGGGGATCCGCGTCCTGACGGGAACCCCTCCGGGGCGTGCGGGGACCGCGGGCCGGCAAGGCTCCTCGGCCGGTGCGCGGAGCTGACCGGTACGGATGCTCACGACCGGAGGAGGTGACCGAATATCCCCTTCCCCTCGGGATGGTGGGACCCTGGCCGCGCCGGGTCCGCGGACGTGCCGGGTCTGGGTACCTTTTCGGCACTTCCTCATCCCACACAGTCTTCGTCCTGGTTAACTGATAGTCCATGATGCGCGACACTTGGTGACGAAACCGCGTAAGGTGGACGTAGTAGGCCTGGATGTGGGCGCATCCAAAACCAGGATTCGGTCATGAGGGGTGACCGGGTTCCGGACACTCCAACAATCAGGAGCGGCGGTGCTGCCAGCGGCCCCGTTCCGCGGCCCCCTCACGAGGACCAGGCATGAAGGATCCCATCAGCACGAGGGACATCGGCCCCCGGGTCGGAACGCCGCTGTGGCTGTACATGCTGGGCACCACGGCCGCCGGGGCGGGACTGCTCGCCCTCTCCGCCCTCGGCCTGTCCGTGGACGAACTGCGCACGCTCGCCATCCAGCCGCTCATCTGGGTGCTGCTGTGCATGATCGTCCTCGGTGAGCTGCGGCCCGTCTCCATCCCCGGTCAGCCGCCCGGTAACGGAGTGCCCACCTCCCTGCCCTTCTCCTTCGCGCTCGTCATCCAGTACGGGTTGCCCGTGGCCGCCCTCATCCAGGTCGTGGCCACCCTCGTCGCCGGGTTCGCGCGCGGCCACGCGTCCCACCGCGCCGCGTTCAACGCCGCCCAGTACACGCTCTCCCTCGGCGTCGCCGACGCCGTCCTGCGCCTCCTGGTGCCCGTGCTCGTGCAGGGCGCCCGGTTCTCCGCCGCGGGGGAGCTCGCCACCGTCGCCCTGGCCGGAGCCGCCTACTTCGTGACCAACCGCGTGCTGGTCCTGTGCGCCGTGGCCATGCACGAGCGCATCTCCCTCCGGCAGACCATGTCCAGGGGGCTGGGACAGCAGGCCCGCATCAACGTGGTCCTGCTCAGCCTCGCCCCGCTCGTGGTCGTGGCCATGAACCACTCGGTGCTCTACGTCCCGCTGTTCGTCCTTCCCCTCGGCGCGCTCTACACAAGTGCCCTGCTGTCGGTCAAACGCGACCACCAGGCCAACCACGACGAGCTCACCGCGCTGGCCAACCGCAAGCTCCTCACGGTCCGCGCCCGCCAGGAGATCGCCCACGCCCGGCAGCGCGGCGGCGGTGTCGTCGGCCTGCTCCTGCTCGACCTGGACCGGTTCAAGGAGGTCAACGACACCCTGGGCCACCCCATCGGCGACCGCCTCCTGCAGACCGTCGCCCGCAGGCTCACGTACAGCGTCCGCCCCGGCGACCTCGTGGCCCGGCTCGGCGGCGACGAGTTCGCCGTCCTGCTGCCCCAGATCCGCGACACCGCCGCCGCCCACGAGGTCGCCTCCCGTCTCAACGGCGCACTCACCGAACCCGTCCGCATGGACGGCATGGAGTTCGACCTGCAGGCCAGCATCGGCATCGCGCTCTTCCCCCACGACGCACCCGACTTCGCGCTCCTCATGCAGCGCGCCGACGTGGCCATGTACGTGGCCAAGGCCGACCGCACCGGCGTGGAGTCCTACGACCCCGGCAAGGACCGCAACTCCACCGCACGGCTGAGCCTGTACGGCGAACTGCGCCGAGGCCTGTCCGAGGGCGCCCTGGAGATGCACTACCAGCCCAAGGTCAGCCTGGACGACGAGCACCCCGTCGGACTGGAGGCCCTCGCCCGCTGGCGCCACCCCAGCCGCGGCCTGCTCACCCCCGAGGAGTTCATGCCGGTCGTGGAGCAGTCCAACCTGTGCCGCGCCTTCACCGCCCAGGTCCTGGACATCACCCTGACCCACGCCGCCCTGTGGCGCGACGAGGGCATGGTGCTGCCCGTCGCCGTCAACCTCGGCGTGCGCGAGCTCCTCGACCCCGAGCTGCCCGACACCGTCGCCGCCGCCCTGCGCGAGCACGGCGTGGAACCCCACCAGCTCGTCCTGGAGGTCGGCGAACACGCCCTGATCACCGACCCCGACGCCGCCACCGAGGCCGTCCACCGGTTCCGCGGCCTCGGCGTCGGCCTGGCCCTGGACGACTTCGGCACCGGCCACTTCACCCTCGCCCAGCTCGCCGGGCTGCCCCTGGACGAGGTCAAGATCCACGAGTCCTTCACCGCGCGCCTGGTCGACCGGTCCGGCGGCGGCCACACCGTCGTCCGCGCCGCCATCGCCCTGGTCAAGGCGCTGGGCATGCGCGCCACCGCCGAGGGCGTCCAGAACGCCGAGCTCGTCCGCGCCGCCCGCGACACCGGTTGCCAGTCCGCCCAGGGCCGCTACTTCGCGCCGCCGCTGGCCGCGCGGGAGGTCGCCGGCTGGGTCGCCGCCCGCGACGGCGGCACCGCGGCCGACACCCGCGTCTGATCCACCCCGTTCCCGACCGGCACCGGGACCGGCTTCGGAGCCATAGGATTGGTGCCGATAGTCCTTCCGCCGAAGAAACGGTTCGCATTCATGACCGCCATCACCCGCGATGAGGTCGCACACCTCGCCCGGTTGTCGCGGCTGGCGCTCGACGAGAGCGAGCTCGACACGCTCGCCGCCCAGCTCGGTGACATCCTCACCGCCGTGGCCAAGGTGCAGGAGGTCGCCCAGGGCGACATCCCGCCCAGCTCGCACGCCCTGCCGCTGACCAACGTCTACCGTCCCGACGAGGCCAGGCCCGGCCTCGCCCACGACCAGGCCATGGCCGGCGCCCCGGCGGTGGAGGACCAGCGCTTCCGGGTCCCGCGGATCCTCGGGGAGGAGGGGTAGAGGTGAGCGACGTCATCAGCATGACCGCCGCCCGGCTCGGCGAGGCCATCAAGGAGGGCAGGGTCTCCTCGGAGGAGGCCACCACCGCCTACCTGGACCGGATCGAGGCCGTGGACGGCGAGATCAACGCCTTCCTGCACGTGCGCCGCGAGACCGCGCTGGACCAGGCCCGCGCGGTGGACGCCCGTCGCGCCGCCGGTGAGGAACTGGGCCTGCTCGCCGGTGTGCCGGTCGCCCACAAGGACGTGTTCACCACCAAGGACATGCCCACCACCGCCGCGTCCAGGATCCTGGAGGGCTGGCAGCCGCCCTACGACGCCACCGTCACCGCGCGCCTGCGCGAGGCCGGGCTGGTCCTGCTGGGCAAGACCAACATGGACGAGTTCGCCATGGGCTCCTCCACGGAGAACTCCGCCTACCAGGTCACCCGCAACCCCTGGGACACCGACCGCGTCCCGGGCGGCTCCTCCGGCGGCTCCTCCGCGGCGGTGGCCGCGTTCGAGGCGCCCCTGGCCACCGGCACCGACACCGGCGGCTCCATCCGCCAGCCCGCCGCCGTGTGCGGCCTGGTCGGCGCCAAGCCCACCTACGGCGGCGCCTCCCGCTTCGGGATGATCGCCTTCGCCTCCTCCCTGGACACGCCGGGCCCGTTCGCGCGCAACGTGCTCGACGCCGCACTGCTGCACGAGGCCTTCTCCGGGCACGACCCGCGCGACTCCACCTCCATCGACGCCCCGGTCCCGCCGGTCGTGGACGCCGCCCGCCTGGGCGACATCGAGGGCCTGCGCGTGGGCGTGGTCAAGGAGCTGGACGGCGACGGCTTCCAGCCGGGTGTGCGCCAGCGCTTCCACGAGACCCTGGAGCTGCTGGAGTCCCTCGGCGCGAAGGTCGTCGAGCTGTCCTGCCCGAGCTTCGACGCGGCCCTGTCGGCGTACTACCTCATCGCGCCCAGCGAGTGCTCGTCCAACCTGGCCCGGTTCGACGCCATGCGCTACGGCCTGCGGGTGGGCGACGACGGCACGCGCAGTGCCGAGGAGGTCATGTCGCTGACCCGTGCCCAGGGCTTCGGCCCCGAGGTCAAGCGCCGGATCATGCTGGGCACCTACGCCCTGTCGAGTGGCTACTACGACGCCTACTACGGCAGCGCCCAGCAGGTGCGCACGCTGATCAAGCGCGACTTCGACGCCGCGTTCGAGAACGTGGACGTGCTGGTCTCGCCGACCACGCCGACCACGGCCTTCCCCATCGGGGAGCGCTCCGAGGACCCGATGGCCATGTACCTGGCCGACCTGTGCACGATCCCGTCCAACCTGGCCGGGAACGCGTCGCTGTCGGTGCCGTGCGGCCTGGCCCCGGAGGACGGCCTGCCCGTGGGCTTCCAGGTCATGGCCCCGCCCCTGGCCGACGACCGCACCTACCGGGTCGCGGCCGCGGTCGAGCGCGCGCTGGACGAGCGCGACGGCGCCCTGCTGGCCCGCAGCCCCTACGCGGTCGGCCGGTAGGAGCGGCAGGCCCGCGTCGGCACCGCGGTGCCCGTCGCCCCGGGAGGGGCGGCGGGCACCGTTTTCGTTCCGCTGCCCTCCACCGCCCGCCAGGACGATCGCGTCGGCCACGGAGGGACCGGTCGGAGCCAACGGGCCCCCGGCGCGGGCCACCCGCTCACGCCGGGAGCGTGTCCTCGCGGGGCCCGGGCGCGGAGCGTGGGTTGCACGGCGAAGGGCCCGTCCCGTGGTCTTCCACGGGACGGGCCCTCAGGCACTACCGCTGTGAGGCGGCCGGAAGGGGTCTAGCCCTCCAGGTCCCCGGTGTTGGCGGCCTTGCGCTTGCGGCTGAGGTAGATGGCTCCGCCACCGGCACCCAGGGCTGCCACACCAGCGGCGACCAGGCCGGCGAGCGCTCCACCGGTCACCGGCAGGGTGGGCTCGTTCTGGTCGTCGGCGGGAGCGGACGGCTTCTCGCTGGGCTCGCTCGGCTCGTCACTCGGCTCCGGGGACTCGCTCGGCTCGTCACTCGGCTCCGGGGACTCCTCCGGCTCGCTGGGCTCGGGGGACTCCGGCGGGGTGACCTCGCCCTCGGCCCAGGAAGCGGACGCGGACGCGGAGACGGTGACCTCGCCGTCCTCGGCGGTGATCAGCGTCTGGGTGTCGGCCTTGTCCGACTCACCCCTGAACAGACGGCCGGTCTCGACGGTGACGCTGTTCTCCAGGGAGAACTTGGCCTGGCCCGCCTCGGCGTCGGCCGGGACGGAGAAGCCGACCTTGTCGCCGCCGTCGACGGTCTCGACGGGCTCGTTGCTCTCCAGGTCGATCAGCGTGACCCCGTCGGGGGCCTCCAGGTGCACCGGGACGTCGGTGCTGTTGGTCTCGATGAGGAACTCACCGACGGTCTCCCCGGCCTTGCCGGAGGCCTCGCCCGGAGTGATGCTCAGCGAGGGGTCGGGCTGTCCCAGGTCCTCGGCCGTCTCGACGAGGTAGTCGTAGACGTCCTTGACCCCGTCGGGGCTGTTGGAGGTCAGGTCGGCGCCGTTGCTGAAGTGCCAGATCGCGGCCTGGGTCGCGGCGAGGGCCTGCTTGTCACCGAAGCGGCGGTTGTCCACCCCGGCGGCCGCGGCCAGATCCGCGGCGCTGAGCTCCGGGTAGCTGTTCTGGAGGATCCAGCGCACCTTGGCGGGCTCGGCGAAGTCGCCCTTGCCCGGGTAGTTGGCCCAGTCGTCCTCGCGGTACCAGGCACTGCTGCGGATACCGGTCTTGAGGTCGATGCAGTATGTCGTCAGGACGGTGTCCTCTTCGATCTTCAGATTGAAGAGGGTCGTTCCGACGGTCGTGCCGTCCATCTTGACCTGGACGCCGCTCTCGGCGTTGCCGACGTACTGGGCACGGGCGGAGCCGTCATGGGTCTCCGGGTCGGCGGCCGCGGGTGCGGCGGCCAGGCCGAAGGCCAGGAACGCGGCGGCGGAGGCGGCGAGGCCGGTGCGCCCGACGGTGCGGGGGAGGGAGGAAATACTCAAATCGTGTCCCGGTGTGTTCTAGAGGTAACCGGATGGGATCGTCCGCCCACGGGGTGGTAAGGCCGAGGGGCGGAAGCGGTGGCCACAGCACGGCGGCGACTGGGAGCCTGTGCCGCCTTTGCGTTCGTTCGTTCCGAGGAGTCACCACGTCGGGGTCGGGGGTGTGGCGCCATGTGGGGTGGCGCGATCTTCCGGAGTGGGCTCGCTGTGAAGCGGGAACTGATCGCACTTGCCGTGGTGTGCCAACGCCCGCCTGATACTAGCGATCTCCTCGACTACTTCCAACCCGATTCGCGAAAAATGTGCCCCGATACGGTCAGGAAAAAAATTCTGCGTAGGCGGGCCAAATTATGACCATTGGTCGCGCAACCAAATGCGGGTTTGTGCGTCCTCGGTCCGTGCTCAGTCGTGCCGCCTGCGGCCCAGGAGCAGGATGAGCAGGCCGGACACCACGAGGGCACCGGCGATGACCAGCAGTCCCGACAACCAGGTGCCGGTGTGGGCCAGCCCGTCCTCGGGAATTCGGTCCTCCGCTTCCGGGGGTTCCTGATGCGTCCCTTCCTCCGGGGTGGCTTCCTGGTCGGCCTCGCCGAGCGAGGGCGACTCCTCCTCCGGCACGGGTCCCGGGGTTCCCTCGGGGCTCGACTCCCCGGTCTGCTCCGGGTGCCAGGTGAAGGTCGCGGTGGCCGAACTCGTCGCCGTGCCCGCCTCCGCGGTCACCAGCGGCCGGGTGCGCACGCCGTCCCGTCCGGTGAACAGGCGCCCCTCCGGCAGCGGCACGCCCTGGCCGCGCGCGTGCAGGGTCGCCACTCCGGCCGGAACCGAGGGGTCCACCTCCAGGAAGAGCTCGTCGCCGTCGTAGGCCTGGGCCACCTGCTCGCCGTCCCCGTCGACCAGCCACGACACCGGGGCGCCGCGCACCGACACCTTCACCGGATCCGACCCGGAGCTGTGCACGGTCAGCGGCCCCAGGGGCTCCCCGGGGTCGATCGCCTCCACGTGCGCCGGGGTCACGTCCAGGGACCGGGAGACGGTGCTGTCGACCGCCGCCGCGCTGCCCTCGACCAGGTGGTCGTACAGGGCGACGACCGTGGCGTCGTTGGCCTCCCGGTCCGGCTCCGCTCCGTCCAGCACGTGCCACAGGGCGGCCTGGGTCCCCGCGATCGCCTGGGACTCGTCCAGCTGGGACAGGTCCGCCCTCTCCGTCAGAGCAGGCAGGTCGACCGTCGGATAGGAATGGGAGACGATCCAGTTCGCCCGGTCGGGAGGGTCCGTTTCATGAGGAGTTTCGGTCCACTGCGGACTGTCGGACCACGTTGACTCCACGTAGGCGGCTTGCGGGAACACCTCCTCGTCGGAGGCGGCCGTGTAGGCCCGCACCGAGTCCTGGGCGGCCACACGCAGGCTGAACAGGGCGGTGCCGACCTCCCGACCGTCGGCGAGGACGAGGACCGCGCCCGTGACCGGGTCGCGGTCCACACGTGAGAAGTCGTCGGCACTCGCCGCGGGGACGCCGACCAAGGTGCCGACCAGGGCGGCGGAGGAAAGCAGCGCGGCGCACCGACGCAGAATGCCGGACATGCTCTTGCGCTCCTGTGCGAGGGCGGCGGCCGTCAGGGGGCCGACCGGCGAGATCGTCTTCTTCTTCGGAGCATCCAGGCTAACGGTCCCGCGGTCAGCTACCCCGGACCTTCCCTCGACAGCAGCCCAATCGTGTACTGGCCGTGATGTCCGGTGACCCTTCCGTGTCCTGCCCCCGGGCACCGCACTCCCGCGCGCTCGGTAGGCTGAGCTGGAAGGTATGTCCTCTACGGAAACGGGTTTGCGGCGATGGCCCACGCGGTAACTCCTAGCCCTGCCACCAACAGCGCGCCTGTGCCGGTGGCCTACGAGCAGGCGCTGGTCAAGTACGAGCCCGTGCTCGGCCTGGAGACCCACATCGAGCTGGGCACCGCCTCCAAGATGTTCTGCTCCTGCCCCACCGGGTTCGGGGCCGACCCCAACACGCAGGTGTGCCCGGTCTGCCTGGCGCTGCCCGGCTCGCTGCCGGTCGTCAACGAGAAGGCGGTCGAGGGCGCGATCCGCCTGGGTCTGGCGCTGAACTGCTCGATCGCCCCCTGGGGCCGGTTCGCCCGGAAGAACTACTTCTATCCGGACATGCCGAAGAACTACCAGATCTCCCAGTACGACGAGCCGATCTGCGTCGACGGCCACCTCGCCGTCACCGTCGACACCCCCGACGGCCCGCGCGAGTTCCGCGTGGAGATCGAGCGCGTCCACATGGAGGAGGACACCGGCAAGACCGCGCACGTGGGCGGGGCCACCGGCCGCATCCACGGTGCCGACTACTCCATCGTCGACTACAACCGCGCGGGCATCCCGCTGCTGGAGATCGTCACCAAGCCCATCACCGGCACCGGCGAGCTGGCGCCCCTGGTCGCCCGCGCCTACGCCGCCGAGCTGCGCGACCTGGTCCGCTCCCTGGGCATCTCCGACGTGCGCATGGAGGAGGGCTCCATGCGCTGCGACGTCAACGTCTCGATCAACGAGCGCGGCGCCGCCGAGTGGGGTACCCGCAGCGAGACCAAGAACGTCAACTCGCTGCGCTCGGTCGAGCGGGCCGTGCGTTCGGAGATCGAGCGCCAGGCCGGTGAGCTCGACGCCGGGCGGAGGATCGTGCAGGAGACCCGCCACTTCCAGGAGAACACCGGCCGCAGCGTCTCCGGCCGCTCCAAGGAGGAGGCGCAGGACTACCGGTACTTCCCGGACCCCGACCTGGTCCCCGTCGCTCCCTCCGACGAGTGGGTGGAGGAGCTGCGCGCCACCCTGCCCGAGCTGCCCGCCGCCAAGCGCGCCCGGGTCCGCGCCGAGTGGGACCTCACCGACACCGAGCTGCGCGACCTGGTCAACGCCGACGCCATCGACCTGGTGGAGGCGACCGTGGCCGAGGGGGCCCCGTCGGACGAGGCCCGCAAGCTGTGGCTGAACGAGCTGTCCCGCCGCGCCACCGAGCAGGAGGTGGAGCTGGGCGCCCTGCCCGTCACCCCCGCCCAGGTCGCCCGGATCATCGCCCTGGTCGCGGAGGGCACTCTCACCAACAAGCTCGCCCGCCAGGTGGTGGAGGGAGTGCTGGCCGGTGAGGGCGAGCCCGACGCCGTGGTCGAGGCCCGCGGCCTGAAGGTGGTCAGCGACGACGGCGCGCTCGGCGCGGCCGTGGACGAGGCCATCGCCGACAACCCCGACGCCGCCGACAAGGTGCGTGGCGGCAAGGTCGCCGCGGCCGGTGCCCTGGTGGGCGCCGTCATGAAGGCGACCCGGGGCCAGGCCGACGCGGGCCGCGCCCGCGAGCTCATCCTGGAGAAGCTCGGCGCGAGCTGACCCGCCTGCCTCGGGGCGTCCGTGCCCCTGCCCCGAGGCCCTTCCCGCCGTCCTCGGCGGCCCTCCCCGTCCGCGGTAGCCCGTGTGGACCGCGGGGGGACGGGTAGGCGGTGAGTACCCCCGGGGAACGGTCCGGATGCCGCTCCGCACGGCTCGGGACGGGTGCGCCGGTCCACGGCGCGCCGGACGGGCCAACGGACGGGCGACGCGAAACCATCACGCTGGGTGAAGATTCCGTCGTCATCTCTCATCCTGGCCTCAATCGCTGTGTGACCTTGGTTGCGTAGGGTTGCGACGCACGGGGGCGTGTGCGGTCCCTCGGGCCGTTCCCGTCACCAGCTCGTCCCAGTCCCGCGAGATCCTGGGCGAAACGCGGCGCCGGGTGCTGTGCCGCACCCGGACCCGAACGACGCGAGGTGGGTGCTCCATGTCTGAGGAGAGAGCGTGATGGCGACTGGTCGTCGCGTCAGCCGCGGCACGCCCACTGGGAGGTCGGTGATGGGAACCCGGACACGCCGCCTGTGGGCCGTCGTCCTGGGCGCGTTGTTCCTGCTCTACGTCGTGGGGACGCTCATTCCCGCGGGGGATGCCAGCGTGACCGCCGAACTCGGCGAGTGGCCGACGTCCGCCGCGGCCGGGGCGGCCGGGCTGTCCCTGCTCTACGCCTCACGCCACTGGGCGGCCACCGGCGCGGACCGGGACGCACGCGTCGACGGCGCGGACGGTGCCGCCGCCCTGCGGCACCTCGGCTTCGCCGCACTCGCCTGGTGCGCGGGTGGCCTCACTCACGGTCTGATCCGCCTGTTCAGCTCCGGATCGGTCCTTTCGCTCACCCTCGGTGACCTCTTCTCCCTGGCGGCCCTGCCACTCTTCGTGGTCGGTTTCACCAAGTTCGCCCCCTGGCCGGGCGGGGCCCGGACCGCGGTGCGGCACGTCACCGACAGCTACGTGTGCGCCGCCGCGGTGTTCTCCATGGTGTGGCTGCTGCTGTTCTCCCCGCTCTACCGGGAACTGGGCGAGGGAGCCGGGTTCCTCGGCTTCGCCCTGGTCTACCCGGTCGCCGACATCGTCGTGCTGTGCCTGCTCGTACCCCTGGTGTTCATGTCGCCGCACAGCACGCGGCGGGCGGTACTGGTGGCGATCAGCGCGCTCATCGTCATCTCCGCCTCGGACGTGATCGGCGCGCTCACCCGACTGGTCGGTCCGCCCGTGGCCGGGGGCATCGAGCACCCGGTGAAGTTCCTGGGCTTCGCCCTGCTGGGCGCCCTGCCCTGGCTGGTGGGGCACCGGCCGGGCTCGGAGCCGCGCCGCATCACCGGCCGGGGCCTGTACCGGTTCGCGCCCGAGTTCGCCGCGATCGGCGCGGTGCTCGTCGCCGCCGTGGTGCTCACCGTGGCCGGGATCCGCCTGCCCGGGGTGGCACCGGTGCTGCCGCTGGCCGCGGGCACCGCCGTCGTGGTGCTGCTGGTGCGCATGGTGGGCATGCTGGAGGAGAACGCCACCCTGTCCCGGATGGTGCGCAACCGCGAGGGCCACTTCCACGAACTGGCGCGCAACAGCGGCGACGTCATCCTCGTCCTGGACAGGGACGGGGGCGTGAACTACGTCAGCCCGGGCACGGCCGAGGCCTTCGGCTACCGGCTCGACGACGTGCTCGCCGCACCCGTCACCGCGCTCATCCACCCCGAGGACCTGGACCGCACCAAGGCGGTCGACGACCTGTTCGCCGAACGCGGCACCCAGGGCGTGCACATGCGGCTGCGGGTCCGGGCGGCCGACGGGACCTGGAGGCACACCGAGTCGACGATCTCGCTGTACGAGCAGCCGGGTGAGCCCGACCGGCTGCTGGTGACCACCCGCGACATCAGCGCGCAGGTGGCGCTGCAGGACGAGGTGGAGCACCTGACCTTCCACGACGGTGTGACGGGACTGCCCAACCGGGCCTACCTGGAGGAGCGGGCCAGCGACGTGCTGGCGCACCGGGCGATGGGCGAGGAGGCCACCGGGGAGATCGCGGTGATCTTCCTGGACCTGGACGGGTTCACGGCGGTCAACGACTCCGCCGGGCACGTGCGCGGCGACCACCTGCTCGGCCAGGCGGCCCGCAGGCTGCGCGGCGAGGTGGAGTCCCGCGCGACACTGGCGCGCTGGGGCGGCGACGAGTTCGCGGTCCTGATCGAGAACGTGCCCAAGGCCCAGCGGGTGGTGGACCTGGCCGAGCGCCTGGGGCGGGTGATCGCCTCCGAGCCGTTCCAGGTCGCCGACCGGGGCATCCTGCTGACCGCCAGCATCGGCGTGGCCTTCGCCGAACCGTCCAGCGACAGCGGTGAGCTGCTGCGCAACGCCGACGTGGCGATGACCCGCGCCAAGGAGCGCGGGACCGGCCACGTGGAGGTCTACGCCGCGCACATGCACGACACCGTGGTCTCGCGCCTGGAACTGCAGATACAGCTGCGACAGGCGCTGGCCGACGGCGACTTCTTCCTGGAGTACCAGCCGGTCGTGGACCTGGGCAGCTCCCGGGTGACCTCGGTGGAGGCGCTGGTGCGCTGGAACCGCGACGGCGAGACGGTGGGACCGGAGACCTTCATCGGCGCGGCCGAGGAGTCGGGGCTGATCGTGCCGCTGGGCGAGCAGATCCTGCGCGAGGCCTGCGAGAAGGTCGCGGTGTGGCGGATCTCGGACTGGGACATCGGCCTGTCGGTGAACCTGTCGGTCAAGCAGGTGCTGTCGCCGCGCTTCGTGGAGACGGTGGCGGGCGTCCTCGCTGATACGGGCCTGTCCGCCGGGATGCTCACGCTGGAGGTCGACGAGGAGGTCCTGCTCGACGGCGGCGGCGAGGCCGTGCAGCGCCTGGGGGAGCTGCGCGACCTGGGTGTGCGGCTGGCCATCGACGACTACGGGATGGGCTACGCCTCCCTGGCGCACCTGCGCAGGCTGAGCGTGGACGCGATCAAGATCGACCCGTCGTTCGTGGCGGACCTGGGCCGCGACGACACGGTCACGCTGCTCACGCACACGATCATCCAGCTGGGGCGCGACCTGGGCGTGCAGGTGGTGGCCGAGGGCATCGAGCGCCCCGAGCAGCTGGAGCAGCTGCGCGCCATGGGCTGCGACCACGGCCAGGGCTTCCTGGTGGCCCGCCCGATGGCCGCGAGCGGTGTGGAGGCGCTCGTCGGCGGCGAGGCCGGCGCCAGCCTGTAGGCACATCCGTGCGGGAGCGGTGTATGCGGACGCCGTGCCCTGCCCGCGGAGACGGGGCGGGCGATCGACCGGGCGGATGACCTCTTCGACTGGCGGGGCCGGCGCCGGGCGGGACCTCCCCGCGGACGGCGTCCCGCACCGTGGACCCCGATCGCTTCTCTGTGTCGTGCGTTACACGCGATGGCGAGCTTTGTCCGCGTTGTCCCAGTTCACCGAGGTGCCGTGTCAGAGGATGAGGTCGCATTCTGACATCTCCGTCTCGAATGTTGAGACAATATGACGTTCTTGTTGACGGGTGACCCTCCGGTCGGCCAATGTTATGAGCGTGCAGAACAACTCCCTGATTCTCGTACTTGGTCGGCGCGCAGCCCACTGAGTTACTTCTGCTGCGCGCCACCCCTCAACCGCCACCGGGCGGTGGGGGTTTTTTTATTGCCAGGCCCAGAATCAGACCCACCAAGCCAGAGCTCTCGTACTGCTCTGGACCCTCGCTGAAGGATCTTGAGATGACCGAGCAGATGACCGGCGCCCAATCGCTGATCAGGTCGCTGGAGCAGGTCGGCGTAGACACTGTCTTCGGGATTCCCGGCGGCGCCATCCTCCCGGCCTACGACCCGCTCTACGACTCGGCCAGGGTGCGCCACATCCTCATGCGCCACGAGCAGGGAGCCGGTCACGCCGCCGAGGGCTACGCCTACGCCACGGGCCGCCCCGGCGTGTGCATGGCCACCAGCGGCCCCGGGGCCACCAACCTGGTCACCCCCCTCGCCGACGCCCACATGGACTCGGTCCCGATGGTCGCCATCACCGGCCAGGTCGCCTCCCCGATGATCGGCACCGACGCCTTCCAGGAAGCCGACATCTGCGGCATCACCATGCCGATCACCAAGCACAACTTCCTGGTCAAGGACGTCCGCGACATCCCGCGCACCATCGCCGAGGCCTTCCACATCGCCTCCAGCGGCCGCCCCGGGCCCGTCCTGGTCGACATCTCCAAGGACGCCCTGCAGGCCTCCGCCGACTTCGTCTGGCCCGAGCGCCTCGAACTGCCCGGCTACCGGCCGGTCAGCAAGCCCCACGGCAAGCAGGTCCGCGAGGCCGCCCGCATGATCGCCGAGGCCCGCCGCCCCGTGTTCTACGTCGGCGGCGGCGTCCTGCGCGCCGGCGCCTCCGCCGAGCTGCGGGTCATGGCCGAGCTCACCGGCGTCCCCGTGGTCACCACCCTGATGGCCCGCGGAGTCTTCCCCGAGAGCCACCCGCAGTTCGTGGGCATGCCCGGCATGCACGGCGACGTCGCCGCCGTCGGCGCCCTGCAGAAGGCCGACCTCGTCGTCGCCCTGGGCGCCCGCTTCGACGACCGCGTCACCGGACGCCTGGACAGCTTCGCCTCCGAGGCCAAGATCGTCCACGCCGACATCGACCCCGCCGAGATCTCCAAGAACCGCCACGCCGACGTGCCCATCGTCGGCGACTGCCGCGAGGTCCTCGCCGACCTGGTCGTGGCCGTGCGCGCCGACCAGGAGAAGGGGCGCCAGGGCGACTACGGGGGCTGGTGGCAGCAGCTCGACCGCCTGCGCGCCACCTACCCCAAGGGCTACGAGGCCCCCGAGGACGGCAGCCTGTCCCCGCAGGCCGTCATCGAGCGACTGGGCAAGGTCGTCGGACCGGACGCCACCTACGTCGCGGGCGTCGGCCAGCACCAGATGTGGGCCGCCCAGTTCATCGACTACGAGCGCCCCGGAGCCTTCGTCAACTCCGGCGGCCTGGGCACCATGGGCTTCTCCGTCCCCGCGGCGCTCGGCGCCAAGGCGGGCGACCCCGACCGCGTGGTGTGGTCGATCGACGGCGACGGCTGCTTCCAGATGACCAACCAGGAGCTGGCCACCTGCGCCATCGAGGGCATCCCGATCAAGGTCGCCGTGATCAACAACGGCAACCTGGGCATGGTCCGCCAGTGGCAGACCCTGTTCTACGAGGGCCGCTACTCCAACACCGACCTGCAGACCTCACCGCGCGACGAGAAGGTCCGCATTCCCGACTTCGTCCGCCTCGCGGAGGCGTACGGTTGTGTCGGCCTGCGCTGCGAGCGCGCCGAGGACATCGACGCCACCATCGAGAAGGCCATGGCGATCAACGACGCCCCCGTCGTCGTGGACTTCACCGTCAACCACGACGCCATGGTCTGGCCGATGGTCGGCCCCGGCGTCAGCAACGACAAGATCCAGTACGCGCGCGACATGGCGCCGAACTGGGAACACGAGGACTAAGAGGAGAAGGTCGAGCCACCATGAGCAGTCACACGCTTTCCGTTCTGGTGGAGGACACCCCGGGTATCCTCGCCCGCGCCTCCTCCCTCTTCTCCCGCCGCGGCTTCAACATCGACTCGCTCAGTGTCAGCACCACCGAGCACCCAGGACTGTCCCGGATGACAATCGTGGTCAACTGCGACCTCCACCCCTTGGAGCAGGTGACCAAACAGCTCAACAAGCTGATCAACGTCGTCAAGATCGTGGAGATGGACACCACCGCGTCGGTCCGGCGCGAGCTGCTGCTCGTCAAGGTCAAGGCCGACGCGTCGAGCCGCACCCACGTGCTTCAGACGGCCGAGCTGTTCCGCGCGAACGTCGTGGACGTCAGCCCGGACGTCGTCGTCATCGAGGCCACCGGCGACCCCGAGAAGCTCGATGCCCTGGTCAGGAACCTGGAGCCGTTCGGCATCCGGGAACTCGTCAAGTCAGGGCTGGTCGCCCTGGGACGCGGCCCCCGGTCGATCGCCGACCGCTCCCTCCGCGCGGTCGAGCGCAGCGCCTAGGAGCCCGGGCCCCGGACACGGCCGGGTCCCGCACCCGCGTTCCACGAAACATTCAGAAACAGGAGTAAACCCAAGTGGCAGCACAGATGTACTACGACGACGCCGCGGACCTCTCGCTCATCCAGGGCAAGAAGGTCGCCGTGATCGGCTACGGCAGCCAGGGACACGCGCACGCGCTGTCGCTGCGCGACTCGGGCGTGGACGTGCGGATCGGCCTCGCCGAGGGCTCCAAGAGCCGTGCGAAGGCCGAGGAGGAGGGACTGCGCGTCCTCACCCCCGCGGAGGCCACCCGCGAGGCCGACGTCATCATGATCCTGGTCCCCGACCACATCCACCGGGACCTGTACGCGGCCGAGATCGCGCCGAACCTGGAGGCGGGCAACGCCCTCTTCTTCGGCCACGGCTTCAGCATCCGCTACGGCCTCATCACCCCGCCCGAGGGCGTGGACGTCGCCATGGTCGCCCCCAAGGGTCCGGGCCACCTGGTCCGCCGCCAGTACGAGGCCGGGCGCGGCGTGCCCTGCCTGGTCGCGGTCGAGAAGGACGCCAGCGGGCAGGCCTGGGACCTGGCGCTGGCCTGGGCCAAGGGCATCGGCGGCACCAAGGCCGGGGTCATCAGGACCACCTTCACCGAGGAGACCGAGACCGACCTGTTCGGTGAGCAGACCGTGCTCTGCGGCGGCACCGAGGAGCTGGTCAAGGCCGGCTTCGCCACCCTGGTCGAGGCGGGCTACCAGCCTGAGATCGCCTACTTCGAGTGCCTGCACGAGCTCAAGCTGATCGTCGACCTCATGTACGAGGGCGGCATCTCCAAGATGAACTGGTCGGTCTCGGACAACGCCGAGTACGGCGGCTACACCCGCGGCCCGCGCCTGGTCACGGAGCAGACCCGCGAGGAGATGCGCAAGATCCTCGGCGAGATCCAGGACGGCTCCTACGCCAAGGAGCTCATGGACGAGTTCGACGCCGGTCAGCCGACCTTCAGGAAGCGCCGCGAGGCCGAGCAGAACGAGCAGATCGAGAAGGTGGGTGCCGAGCTGCGCCCCCTGATGAGCTGGCTCAAGGCCTGAGTCCGGTGAACCGTACGGGGGCAGGTGGGTATGTCCACCTGCCCCCGTACGGTTCCCTACCCCGGCAGTAGACTTCAGACCGGCCGTCACCCCGATCCGGGCAGTGCCCATCACCTGCGCGATCGGGTCGCACCACCCGAAAAGGAACCGTTGTGCCCAAACCCGCCGTACTCGTAGCGGAAAAACTCTCGCCCGCCGGAATCGCGCTGCTCGAGGATGACTTCGAGGTGCGCCACGTCGATGGCGCCGACCGGTCCCAGCTCCTCCCCGCCCTCGCCGACGTCGACGCCCTCATCGTGCGCAGCGCGACCCAGGTGGACGCCGAGGCGCTGGCCGCGGCCTCCCGCCTGCAGGTGGTCGCCCGGGCCGGCGTCGGTCTGGACAACGTGGACGTGGACGCCGCCACCAAGGCCGGTGTCCTGGTGGTCAACGCCCCGACCTCCAACATCGTCAGCGCCGCCGAGCAGGCCATCAACCTGCTGCTGGCCAGCGCCCGCAACACCGCCCCGGCGCACAACGCGTTGATCAACGGCGAGTGGAAGCGGTCCAAGTACACCGGTGTCGAGCTGTACGAGAAGACCGTCGGGGTGGTCGGCCTCGGCCGCATCGGCGTACTGGTCGCGCAGCGCCTCTCAGCCTTCGGCACCAGGGTCATCGCCTACGACCCCTTCGTGCAGCCCGCCCGCGCGGCTCAGATCGGCGTGGAGATGACCACGCTGGACGAGTTGCTGGAGCGCTCGGACTTCATCACCATCCACCTGCCCAAGAACAAGGACACGCTGGGCCTGATCGGTGACGACGCCCTGAACAAGGTCAAGCCCAACGTGCGGATCATCAACGCGGCGCGCGGCGGCATCCTCGACGAGGAGGCCCTCTACCGGGCCCTCAAGGACGGCCGTGTGGCCGGTGCGGGCATCGACGTGTTCGCCAAGGAGCCGTGCACCGACAGTCCGCTCTTCGAGTTCGAGAACGTCGTGGTCGCCCCCCACCTGGGTGCCAGCACCGCCGAGGCCCAGGAGAAGGCGGGCACCCAGGTCGCCCGTTCGGTCAAGCTGGCCCTGTCGGGCGAGTTCGTCCCGGACGCGGTGAACGTCCAGGGCACGGGGGTGGCCGAGGAGATCAAGCCCGGCCTGCCGCTGACCGAGAAGCTCGGCCGCGTGTTCACCTCGCTCGCGGGCACGATCGCCAGCCGCATCAACGTCGAGGTGCGCGGCGAGATCGCCTCCCACGACGTCAAGGTCCTGGAACTGGCCGCCCTCAAGGGCGTCTTCGCCGACGTCGTCGAGGACACCGTGACCTTCGTCAACGCCCCGCTGCTCGCCAAGGAGCGCGGTGTGGAGGTCAACCTCGTCACCAGTGACGACAGCAGCGACTGGCGCAACCTCATCACGGTCGGCGGGGTGCTCGCCGACGGCACCCGCGTGTCGGTCTCGGGCACCCTGACCGGTCCCCGCCAGGTCGAGAAGCTGGTGGAGATCAACAACTACACCATGGAGATCGGCCTGGCCGAGCACATGGTGTTCCTGTCCTACGAGGACCGCCCCGGCGTCGTCGGCAAGGTCGGCGCCCTACTCGGAGACGCGGGCGTCAACATCGCGGGTATGCAGGTCATCCGGGACAAGGAGGGCGGCAAGGCGCTGATCGCGCTCACCGTGGACTCCGCCGTGCCCGAGGAGATCCTCGGCTCGATCTCCGCCGAGATCGAGGCCGACATCAGCCGCCAGATCGACCTGGAGGACTAGTGTCCTGGCCGGAAACGTCGCGGGTGTGAACCACGGGGTTCATTCCGGGGCGATCCTGTACTTGTAGCGGGTCCGGAGCGCCGAACCACGCTACAAGTACAGGATTACGCCGTACGTCGCCGGAACGCAGAGCCTCCGAACGCTCTCCGAGACCGCACGGCCCTTTCGTCGTGTCCGGGAAGGCCGGACCGGATGGGCGCCGACCAGGGGAGACACGCGCTGGTCTCACATGGTGAGAAATCCTGGTCATATAGTTGGACATCCGATATTCTGAAGTCCTAGGAGTCAGCGGTACAGCGGGCCCACCGTCCGATGCCGCCGCCCGGCGCCGCACCCGCCCCCACCGGGGCTCGTGCCGGTGTCCCACGGCAGACGATTCAGCCTGGGCGGGCTCCTTCCTCCGTGGACACCGTCGCCCACGTTCCGCGCTCCACCGCCGTCCGGCTCCATCCGCCCCGGGCCCGGTAGGGCACACCGCGTAGAGCATTCAGCATCCGTGGCCGCACCGCTCCCGGAACCGGTCACGCAACGCATCCGGAGGATCGCATGTACGACATGGTCGAGTACCCGTCCACGCCCGACTCCCAGGACGAGATCAACCGAGCCCTGCAGGACGCGCTCAACCGCCGGGCCTGAGGCGGCCCGGCCGGGGGAGGGGCGCGCGGAGGCGGCCGCGGATCCGGCGACGGGATGACGGCAGTCCGCCGGGGCGATAGGGTTGTCTCATTCAGTGTTCATCTTGGTCTCACCATCCGAGAAGAAGCCGGTGGGGCCGTGTCCGAATCAGAGGCAGTCCGTATGGCAGCGCGCACCGTGAAACTGGCGGTCATTCCCGGCGACGGGATCGGTCCCGAGGTCATCGCCGAGGGCCTCAAGGTGCTGGAGGTCGCGGCCTCCCAGCACGACCTCGCCATCGGGACCACCGAGTACGAGCTCGGCGCCAGGCTCTGGCACCGCACCGGTGAGACCCTGCCCGACTCGGTCGAGTCCGAACTGGCCGGGCACGAGGCCATCTTCCTGGGCGCCGTCGGCGACCCGTCGGTGCCCAGCGGCGTGCTGGAGCGCGGCCTGCTGCTGCGCCTGCGCTTCGACTTCGACCACTACGTCAACCTGCGGCCGGTCCGCCTCTACCCGGGCGTGGACAGCCCTCTGGCGGGGGTGGGCCCCGAGGACATCGACATGCTGGTGGTCCGCGAGGGCACCGAGGGCCCCTACGCGGGCGCCGGGGGCGTCCTGCGCAAGGGCACCCCGCACGAGGTCGCCACCCAGGACAGCGTCAACACCCGCTTCGGTGTCGAGCGCGTCGTCCGCTACGCCTTCGACAAGGCCGCCTCGCGTCCGCGCAGGAAGCTCACCCTGGTGCACAAGGACAACGTCCTGAGCTTCGCCGGAGAGCTGTGGCAGCGCGTGGTCCGCGAGGTCGGCGCCGAGTACCCGCAGGTCGCCGTGGACTACTGCCACGTCGACGCCGCGTCGATGTTCTTCGTCAACCAGCCGGCCCGCTTCGACGTGGTGGTCACCGACAACCTCTTCGGCGACATCATCACCGACATCGGCGCCGCCATCACCGGCGGCATCGGGCTGGCGGCCAGCGGGAACATCAACCCCGGCCGCACCTTCCCCAGCATGTTCGAGCCCGTCCACGGCTCCGCTCCCGACATCGCGGGCCAGGGCAAGGCCGACCCCACCGCCACGGTGCTCTCGGCCGCCACCATGCTGGAGCACCTCGGCGTGCCCGAGGCGGCCCGCCGGATCGAGGACGCGGTCGCCGCGGACCTCAAGACCCGCGCCCAGAGCGGCGCGGTCCGCTCCACCTCCCAGATCGGCGACGACCTCGCCGCGCGAGTAGCCGAGCAGGGCTGAGGCCACACGCCGGAAGCCCTGCCCTCCCCCTTTCCGAGGCGCGGCTGACGGCTCCACCGAACTACCGCCGACGGGCGCGCCTGGAGAACCGGGCGCGCCCGTCGCCGTCGCGTGTCACCACTCCCGCCCTGGCACCGGGTGCGCTCTTCCGCCAGACTAGATTCCAGGTCGGCGATGCTGCCGACCTGATGCACCCGAGAGGACCACCGACACATGAACAACGACACCACCACAAGCGGGTTGGCGTTCGACATCCAGCTCTCCGACAAGCGGAAGACCCCGCAGGAGCGAGAGGCACTGCTGGAGAACCCGGGGTTCGGCCAGGTGTTCACCGACCACATGGTGAGCATCCGCTACACCGAGGGGAAGGGGTGGCACGACGCGAAGCTGGAGCCGTACGGTCCGCTGAGCCTGGACCCGGCCACCGCCGCCCTCCACTACGCCCAGGAGATCTTCGAGGGCCTCAAGGCCTACCGGCACCCCGACGGCTCGCTCGCCTCCTTCCGGCCGGAGGCCAACGCGGCCCGCTTCAACCGCAGCGCGGCGCGCATGGCGATGCCCGAGCTCCCCGAGGAGCTCTTCCTCAGGTCCATCGCGCTCCTCCTGGAGCACGACGGCGACTGGGTTCCGAGCAGGGAGGGCTTCAGCCTCTACCTGCGCCCGTTCATGGTCGCCACGGACGTCGGCCTCGGCGTCAACCACCCGTCCCGCTCCTACGTCTACCTGTTGATCGCCTCGCCGGTCGGCTCCTACTTCTCGGGCGGCGTCAAGCCGGTGACGGTGTGGCTGTCCACGGACTACACGCGCGCCGCGCCGGGCGGCACGGGCGCGGCCAAGTTCGCGGGCAACTACGCTGCGAGCTTCCTGGCCCAGGCCCAGGCCGTCGAGAAGGGCTGCGACCAGGTGGTCTGGCTCGACGCACGCGAGCACCGCTGGGTCGAGGAGATGGGCGGCATGAACCTGTGGTTCGTGTTCGGCTCGGGCGAGAACGCCCGGTTGCGCACGCCCGCGCTGACCGGGACGCTGCTGCCCGGCATCACCCGCGAGTCGCTGCTGACCCTGGCCCCCGACCTGGGCATCCCGGCCGAGGAGGCGCCGATCTCCACCGACGAGTGGCGCGAGGCCGCCGAGTCCGGTGAGATCACCGAGGTGTTCGCCTGCGGTACCGCGGCGGTGATCACCCCGGTCGGCCGCGTCAAGAGCGACGAAGGCGAGTTCACCATCGGCGACGGCACCCCGGGCCCGGTCTCCATGCGCCTGCGCGAGGAGCTGGTGGGCCTGCAGACGGGTCTGCGCTCCGACAAGTACGGCTGGATCACCAGGTTCTAGGCTGATCCGGCGGGGCGCCCCGCCCCCCCCCCGGGGGGCCCCCCCGGGGCGCACCCCCGACCCCCCCCCCCCCCCGGGGCCCGGGC
>NZ_ML703340.1:32749-127290 GCF_008638365.1 Nocardiopsis quinghaiensis
GCCGCGGGGTCGGCGCACCCCCAAGACGGGCTGGACCACCTGGTTCTCGGGTGATCCGGCGGGCCGCCCGGACCCCGTCCGGGCGGCCCGCCCTGTTCCTCTCCCCTTCCCCCGTCTCCCAGGAGTGCCCGTGCCCATGTCCATGCCCTGGCCCGCGCGCTGTGCTCTGGCCGCCGGGGTCGGCCTGGTGGTCGGAGGCTTCGTCTACGGCACCATGGAGGTCGTCTCCGCGCTGCCGTCCTCCGGGCCCGTCGCGCCCTCGGACTCCGCGGACCCCGGTGCCGGCGAGCCGACGGAATCCGAACGGCGCACTGTGTCGCTGCTGCCCGGACCCGCTGAGGAGGCGGAGACGCCGGAGGAGGCTGAGGCCGTGGGAGGCTCCGGCGGCTCGGCCGCAGCGGTCGACCCGGGCACGGAGGGGACCGCCGGCGGGACTTCGGGCGGGACCGCTCCCGGGAGCGGTGCGGACCCGCGCGGGAAGATCCTGGAGGAGCTCCTGAACAGCCCACAGCCGCGCCCGCCGATGGAGCCCCTGGTGGACCAGGAGGACATCGACGCCGAACGCGAGTCCGTGGAGGCGGAGGTCGAACCGGAAACGGTCGGATCCCCTCCGTAGGATGTCCCGGAGCGCCCTGGCGGTCACTGCGGCGACTGACGGTCCACGCTTCCCGGCTCGTCCGCGAGGGGCGGGCGGGAGCTTCCGGAAAGTGCCTGGCAGGGCACCGGTTATGTCCGGTGTGAGGAATTCGTATCTCGAATGCTGGGACAATTGGCCGTTGAGCACCGGAAACTCCGACACCGTGTGGCACACTGACTTCATGCCGTCTCAGGTTCTCATTATCGTGAGGCGCGCTGGCTGACCATCGGACCTCGCCAGCGCGCTGACCTCTCGTGTCCACGAGGGGTCTTTTTTGTTGGCGGGATCCGGTCGGCCACACCACAGCATCCACCTTCGGGAGTTCCGCCCATGAGGGACGACAGTTTCCACGTCTTCGACACCACGCTGCGCGACGGGGCCCAGCGCGAGGGGATCAACCTGCGGGTCTCCGACAAGCTGGCCATCGCGACGCTGCTGGACGAGTTCGGGGTGGCGTTCATCGAGGGAGGGTGGCCGGGGTCGAACCCCAAGGACACCGAGTTCTTCCAGCGCGCTTCACGAGAGCTGACGCTGGAACACGCGCGACTCACCGCGTTCGGCGCGACCCGCCGTGCCGGTGTGAGGGCCGCCGACGACCCACAGGTGGCCGCCCTGCGCGACAGCGGCGCATCGGTCGTCACTCTTGTCGCCAAGAGTGACGACCGGCACGTCGAGCGCGCACTGCGCACGACCCTCGACGAGAACCTCGCCATGATCGCCGACACGGTGTCCCACCTGTGCGAACACGGCCAGCGCGTGTTCGTGGACTGCGAGCACTTCTTCGACGGATACCACCACAACCCCGACCACGCGCTCGACGTGGTCCGCGCCGCCGCCGGGGCCGGGGCCGACGTCGTCGTCCTGTGCGACACCAACGGCGGCATGCTCCCCACCGACATCACACGCGTCGTCACCGAGGTCCGCGAGGCCACCGGCGCGCGCCTGGGCATCCACGCCCAGGACGACACCGGCTGCGCCGTCGCCAACACCCTCGCCGCCGTCGACGCGGGCGCCACCCACGTGCAGTGCACCGCCAACGGGTACGGCGAGCGGGTGGGCAACGCCAACCTGTTCTCCGTGGTCGGCGCGCTCACCCTCAAGCGCGGCCAGGAGGTCCTGCCCGAGGGCTGCCTGGCCGAGATGACCCGTGTGGCCACCGCCATCGCCGAGATCGTCAACCTCGCCCCCGACACCCACCAGCCCTACGTGGGGGTGTCGGCCTTCGCCCACAAGGCCGGGCTGCACGCCTCGGCCATCAAGGTCGACCCCGACCTGTACCAGCACACCGACCCCGGGCTGGTCGGCAACACCATGCGCATGCTCGTCTCGGACATGGCCGGCCGCGCCTCCATCGAGCTCAAGGCCCAGGAGCTGGGCCTGGACCTGTCCGGCGACCGGGCCCTGTCGGGCCGGGTCGTGGAGCGGGTCAAGGGCCTGGAACTGTCCGGCTACAGCTTCGAGGCCGCCGACGCCTCGCTGGAGCTGCTGCTGCGCGAGGAGCTGGGGCAGCCGGTCCGCTACTTCGACACCGAGTCCTGGCGGGTCATCACCGAACGCCGTCCCCGGAGCGGCGCCAGTCCCCTGTCCAGCGACTACGAGAGCGTCACCGAGGCCACCATCAAACTGCGGGTCAAGGGCGAGCGCGTGATCGCCACCGCGGAGGGCAACGGCCCGGTGAACGCGCTGGACCGGGCACTGCGCAACTCCATGGAGGGGGTCTACACCGCGCTGGCCGGGTTGGAGCTGACGGACTACAAGGTCCGCATCCTGGAGGGCACCTCCGGTACCAACGCGATCACCCGCATCCTCATCACCTTCGGCGACGGGACGGGGGAGTGGACCACGGTCGGTGTGGGCCCCAACGTCATCGACGCGTCGTGGGTCGCGCTCGAACAGGCCGTCACCTACGGGCTGCTCCGGCAGGGCTATCCGCAGAGCTGAGGGCCGGGCGGGCCCCCGCCGCGGGGCCCGCGCAGGCTCCGCGGCGGGCGGGGCCACTCGTTCCCGGGCCGCTACCCGAGGTGGCGACACCCACCCTCGTGCGGCGAGGAGGCCGCGAGCGCCGGGGCCGGCCCCGGCGGGATCCCGGTTCCCGGGGGCGTCAGTCCTCGGAATCGTTCTCCGGGTTGACCCAGCCGTTGCGCTCACAGCCCTGCAGGTCCAGGGTCTGCTGCTGCATCACCGGGGCCAGTTCGCCCTCCCCGGGGCAGTTCACGTGGCCGCGGCCCAGGGTGTGGCCCACCTCGTGGTTGATCAGGTAGATCCGGTAGGTCCTCAGGTCCTCCTCGAAGTGGGGGACGCCCGCCACCCAGCGGTTCTGGTTGATGATGGCCCGGTTGCCGTTGGCGCAGGACACGTATCCGTTGGTGTTCAGCGGGGCGCACATCCGGTCCACGGTGTCGGGGGCGGCCAGGAGCACGCGGATGTCGGCGTCCTCGTCGTCCACCCGCTGCATGGAGCGCTCGGCGTCGTCGCGCCAGCTGCGCGGGTCGCCCAGGACCTTCTCCACGGAGGCCACGAAGTCCTCGGCCTCGCCGGGCAGACCGTCCTCGACCTCCACGGCGAAGGTCGTCAGCGGTCCCTCGCCCATGACCTCGCTCTCACCCTCCATGACGCTGAGATCGCCGTCGGCGCTGTCGACCTCCTCCTCCACCGAGCGGAGCAGGACCGGGGGCTCGGCCTCCTCCTCGGAGTCCTCCTCCGGGGCGGGGGAGGCGGTGCTCTCCGCCGACTGTTGCGTGCGCCGGTCGTCGGAGCTGTCGGGAACGCCGTCTCCGACGGGAGCGGAGGCCGAGGTCTCGGCGGGGTCGTCGGGACCGGCCGGAGGCTCGGGCACGCTGACCATGAGCACGGCGGAGGCCCCGGAGACCAGGCACAGTCCCAGCGCCAGTCCCATCGGGTACCGGCGGTGTCGACGGTGCCGGGCACGGGGCCGGCCCGTGGGCGGAGTGGACGTGGGCACGAGGATCAACCCCTCAGCAGCGGATGACGGACCCAGCATGCCAGAGTCCGTCCCAAGGAAAGACCAAGGCAGTGTCCAGGAAAGCCAGGTGTGGCAGGGCTTTCGCCGCCTTGTGCCACATCAGGGTATTCAAGAGTGCCCGCGTGCTCATGGGATGTTTCTCGCGTGTCCCGAGCCGCCCTCGTCGGGTCTCCACGCGCCCCGTCCGGCACCGTTGGCACCCGCCGCGCCGATACCCTTCAACCGCAAGCGAGACAACAGGGCTGCTGGGAGGCATCAGGTGCGCATCGCACGGTTCGCGGCCGGTGACGAGGTCGGGTTCGGCCTGGTTCAGACCGATTCGGACAGCGGGGAGGAGTTCGTCGCGCGGCTGAGCGGACACCCCCTCCTCGGCGACATCAAGCCGACCGGCGAGCGGGCGAAGCTCTCCGACATCCGCCTGCTGTCGCCGGTACTGCCCACCAAGGTGGTCTGTGTCGGCAAGAACTACGCCGACCACGTCGCGGAGATGAGGGACATCACGGGGGAGTCCACCGACGAGCCCGTGGTCTTCCTCAAGCCCTCCACCGCCGTGACCGGACCCCACGACCCGATCTTCCACCCCGAGATCTCCGAGCGGGTCGACTACGAGGGCGAACTCGCCATCGTCATCGCCCGGCCCTGCCGGGAGGTGCCGCGTGATCGGGTCAAGGACGTCATCCTCGGCTACACCGTGGCCAACGACGTCACCGCCCGCGACCTGCAGAAGAAGGACAAGCAGTGGACACGGGCCAAGGGCTTCGACTCCTTCTGTCCCATCGGTCCCTGGATCACCACGGGTATGAGTATCGAGGAGGCACAGGACCTGGCCATCACCACCACCGTGGACGGCCAGATCCGGCAGGAAGGACGAACGTCACAGTTCATCCATGACATCCCGGACATCATCGCCCACGTCTCCTCCTTCATGACGCTGCTTCCGGGCGACATGGTCCTCACCGGCACGCCCGCCGGCGTGGGGCCGGTCGAGGTCGGACAGGAGGTCTCGGTGACGGTGGAGCGGTTGGGCACCATCAGCAACAGGGTGGTCGCCCGGGACTGAACCCGGATCCGGGCGCGGTGGAGGACCGCGCCCGGACGACCGCGGGACCGCCGGTGCCCGGCGCCGCCGGTCCCGCGAGAGAGCGGAAGAGAGCGGAAGGAAGTACGTGACCATCCCCCGACGACGCCGCACCGGCTTCCTCGCGTTCACCGGTGCGCTCGTCCTCGTGCTCGTGGCCGCGGGATCCGTCTACTGGACGGCCGTGCGCGCTGACGGCGGCCCCGAAACGGAAGCGGAGGCACCCGTGAGCGAACCGCGCCGCGTCATGTTGGCGGGCGACTCGATGACCCAGGGCGCCAACGGTGACCGGACCTGGCGCTACCACCTGTGGACCCACCTCTTCCCGCGGGTGGAGGGGCTGGACTTCGTCGGCCCCTACACCGATCCCGCCACGCGGAACATGATCCTCCCGGTGCCCACCACCGGGGACGAGGAGGTGCCGAGCCCCTCCCGGGACCCCGCCGAGGACTACCGGGAGGACGGCGCGGCCGGCCCGTCGGCCGGAGGGCCGGTGCCGACGGGGGAGCCGGAGGACGTCGTCTGGCCCGGCGCGGGCGGTGACCCGGACACCGCCGAGTACCGCGACCCCGACTTCGACCAGCAGCACAACGCCCTGTGGGGGCGCACCCTGCGCGACGCCGCCGCCTCCATCCAGGAGGAGGTCCGTGTCCACGAGCCCGACGTGCTGTGCGCCATGCTCGGTGTGAACGACCTGCTGTGGCCGGTCAGCATGGACGAGATGGAGTACCGCCTGCGCGGCTACGTGGAGTCGGCCCGCAAGGGCGACCCGAACCTGCGCGTGGTGCTGGCCGAGGCCCTGCCCATCGCCCTCGCCGACTCCGACGAGGGCTTCGGCCTGCGTCTGTACGCCTACAACATGCTGGTCCGCGAGGTCGCCGCCGACATGTCCACGGAGGAGTCGCCGGTGACCAGCCTGGACATCGCGGGCAAGGAGGGCTGGGACGTGTCCGGCGACACCTACGACGGCACCCACCCCAACGCGGGAGGAGAGGTCAAGATCGCCGCCGCGTTCGCCGACGCCCTGGCCGACGCGTACGGGTTCGGTGAGGCCTATCCCCGGCCCCTGCCCCTGCCCTCGGCTCCGGCGGGGGCCACCGAGGGGTGAGCGGGACGGGGACGGGCGGGGAGCAGCGGATTCCCACGGGTCCCCGCGCACCGCGGATACCCTGGGGCGCGTGACTGAGACTTCGATTCGTACCCGCTTCGCCCCGTCCCCCACGGGCATGTTCCACGTCGGCGGCGCACGTTCCGCCCTCTTCAACTGGGCGCTGGCACAGCAGCGGCCCGAGGGCCGCATGGTGCTGCGCGTCGAGGACACCGACGCCGCCCGCAACCGCCCCGAGTGGACCGAGGGCATCGTCCGCGCGCTGGCCTGGCTCGGCATCGGCGAGGACGACCCGCACTTCGAGGGGCCCTACTTCCAGTCGGACTACGCCGACAAGCACCGAGAGACCGCGCAGAAGCTGTACAAGAACGGCCGCGCCTACTACTGCGACTGCACCCGCGAGCAGGTGCAGGAGCGGCGCGACAACCCCAACCTGGGCTATGACGGGTTCTGCCGCGACCGCAACCTGGCGCCCGGCCCGGGCCGGGCGCTGCGCTTCCGCGTGCCCGACGGCGGCCCCACGGTCGTGGACGACCGGATCCGCGGCCAGGTGGAGTTCGACCACTCCTCCATCGAGGACTTCGTGATCGCCCGCGCCGACGGTTCGCCGCTGTTCGTCCTGGCCAACGTCGTCGACGACGTCGAGATGCGCATCACCCACGTCGTCCGTGGCGAGGAGCACCTGTCCAACACCCCCAAGCAGCAGCTGCTGTGGGAGGCGCTGGGCCTGACCCCGCCGGTGTGGGCGCACCTTCCGGTCATCGTCAACGAGCAGCGCAAGAAGCTGTCCAAGCGCCGCGACAAGGTCGCCCTGGAGTCCTACCAGGAGGAGGGCTACCTGTCCGAGGCGATGGTCAACTACCTCATGCTGCTGGGTTGGGCACCGGGCGACGACCGCGAGATCATGCCCTGGTCGCAGATGCAGCCGCTCTTTCGCGTCGAGGACGTCAACAGCTCCAGCGCCTTCTTCGACGAGAAGAAGCTGCGTGCCTTCAACGGCGAGTACATCCGTGCGCTCACCGTCGAGGAGTTCGTCGAGCGCTGCCAGCCGTGGCTGACCGGCGACGCCGCCCCGTGGGACCCGGCCGACTACGACCCGGAGGTCTTCGCCGCCGTCGCCCCGCTCGCGCAGAGCCGCGTGGCGGTGCTCGGCGAGATCGTGCCGAACGTGGACTTCCTGTTCCTGAAGGAGCCCGTGGAGGACGAGAAGAGCTGGTCCAAGGCGATGAAGCCGGGCGTGGGCGGGGAGATGCTGCAGGCCGCCCTGGCCCGCTTCGCCGATCCCGAGCTGTCCTGGACCGCCGAGGCGCTCAAGGCCAGTACCGAGGAGGCCGGCGCGTCGCTGGGCCTGAAGCTGGGCAAGGCGCAGGCCCCCGTACGCGTCGCGGTCACCGGCCGCACCGTCGGTCTGCCGCTGTTCGAGTCGCTGGAGCTGCTCGGACGTGAGCGCGTCCAGGCGCGGCTGGCGGCGGCCCTGGAGAAGCTGGGCCCGGAGGAGGACACCGCCGGAGCCTGAGCCCGCAGGGGGTGGTCGGCACCACAGGCCGGCCACCCCGATTTCGGTTCGCGACCACTCGGAATCTCCGCTAGAGTTATCCACGTCGCCGAGGGGGACAGGGCAGCGAAGAGCTACCAGGTCCTCCCGAAGCATTGGGCTATGGTGTAATCGGCAGCACGACTGATTCTGGTTCAGTTAGTCTAGGTTCGAGTCCTGGTAGCCCAGCGCAGGTTCGCGGGAATCCGCGGACGGCACGGGCCGGAAGGCCCGAACATGCGCCCCCGTCGTCTAGTGGCCTAGGACGCCGCCCTCTCAAGGCGGTAACGGCGGTTCGAATCCGCTCGGGGGTACGTACAGGGAGAAGCTCCCACTCACGTGGGGGCTTTCTTTCTGGCCGGTGTGCGTCACCGGCGTCCGGTTCGAGCGGGTGTGTGACCGCGTTCCGCTCAGACCAGTCCGGCCCCCGTCGTCTAGTGGCCTAGGACGCCGCCCTCTCAAGGCGGTAACGGCGGTTCGAATCCGCTCGGGGGTACCAGTGGGGCTCCATCCTTCGGGATGGGGCCTTTTTGTGTTTCCCGCCTCCGGTCCTGCTCCTGGCGCCCGTGCCCCGAGTGTCCGGGCCGCCCGCATCCGGACGGCCCCTTGGTGGAGCGAGCGGCCTTCTGGAATGCTGATGAGGACGATGCCCCGGACTCCCGTCCCGTCAGAACGTCTGGAGAGTGGGTTCAGCTGTGCCGGACACCGGTTTTTGGCCCTGCGCCCGTCTCCTGTGGGGAGCGTGCGTGTGACGGGCAAGGAGGTCAGCCCCGCGGACCATCCCGACAAGGTGATCCGCAAGGTGCTCAAGGAACTGCGTCAGGCCGGGTGGAAGCTCCACAAGGAAGGGCACTGGGGGCGGTTGTACTGCGGCTGCGGGTGTCTGACCATCCCGGTCCCCGGGACTCCGAAGAGCGGGGAGCAGGCCGCACACCGTATCCGGTGGCAGGCGCGGTCCTGTCCGCTGCCCGAGGACGATCCGCGCCGGCGCCCGGGTGACGCGCGCCGGTAGGCGGAGCCCGGTCCGGCCGGACCGCGGTCTGGCGGGGCGCCCACAGCCCGGCTCGTCGGGACGCCCACGAAGGGTGGGGCCGAGCGCGTTGACGTATGTCAACACCGGATGCGATCCTGGGCGCACCCGGTTTGGGGACACTCATGTCCGGGGCCGCGCGGTCAGCGCGGCGGAAGGAGGGCGGTCTGTGACCGAGTACGAGTTCATCTTCGTCGTGGACGGGTTCAGCCTGGACGACCATGACGAGATCGAGACCCTCGGCGAGGAACTCGGCGCACTGGTCTCCTCTTTCCACGGGGTCCTGAGGATGTCCGTCTCCGGCGAGGGTGAGAACGCCGTGGCGGCCGCCCAGTCCGTGGTGAAGAGCGTCCACAGGATCGTCCCGGCGATGAGGTTCGTGCGGCTCCACCGGGATCTCGTCGGCGTCTCCGACATCGCCGAGCTGACCGGGCGCACCCGCCAGAACGTCGACCAGTGGGTCCGTGGGCAAAGGCATGACGGAGCCCCCTTCCCACGCCCCGAGGCGGTCGTGGGGCGCTCGCTGGTCTGGCTGTGGTCCGAGGTCGACGAGTGGCTGCGGGAGATCGGTCTCGACGACGGGCTGAACTGGCCCTCGCGGGACGAGATGACGGAGATCGACTGGAGCCTGAAGAACCTCAGGCCGGTGCGGCTGAACCTGGTGTTCGACCGGGTGAGGGAGGACGTGCGGCGCCTGGCCGGTCGGCTGGCCGAGCACGCGCGCACGAACCAGCGGTTCGTCCGTTACCTGGTGGGCAACCCGCAGGTGCGCGACGAGCGCGGAAACTACACGGTCCTCGTGTGCTCGCCGAGGAACGAGGCCGTCGACGTGTTCCGCCGGCTGGACTCCTTCCCGCATCCGGTGGTGCTCGCCACGGTGAACGGCAAGCGGATCCACGCCTTCGTCATGGAGAGCGGCGAGGACGCGGACGGGGAGACCACCGAGCTGGTGCCCGGGATGACCGTGCGCGACTGGCTGGGGATGATCGCCCTGTCGCCCGAGCGCGGGTTCACCATCGCGTCGGAGGGCGGGACGGCGAGGACGGTGACGATCGCGGCGAGGTCGCCGATGGACCTGGTCGGCGCCTGACCGGCCGGACACGCGCCCACGCTCCACGGGCGCGTGACCGAGGCCCGCCGGACGCCGCGCCGGTCCTCAGCGGGCGCCCTCGTAGGTGTGCAGGGACTCGCTGATCTTCTCCGCCGCCGACAGCACAGCCTGTGAGTGGATGCGCCCCGGGGAGCGGGTCAGCCGCTCGATCGGTCCGGACACCGACACGGCGGCGATCACGCGCCCGCCGGGGCCGGACACCGGCGCCGACACCGACGCCACGCCCTGCTCGCGCTCTGCCACGCTCTGGGCCCACCGCCGGCGGCGCACCTGGGCCAGGCTGGCCGCGGTGAAGCGGGCCCCCACGAGGGAGCGGCGGATCCGGTCGGAGTCCTCCCAGGCGAGCAGCACCTGGGCGGCCGAACCGGCGTTCATGGGCAGCTCGCTGCCGACCGGCACCGTGTCGCGCAGGCCGCTGCTGCGCTCGGACGCGGCCACGCACACCCTCAGGTCGCCCTGGCGGCGGTAGAGCTGGGCGCTCTCCCCGGTCAGGTCCCGCAGCTGCACCAGGACGGGGGAGGCCACGGCCAGCAGCCGGTCCTCGCCGGTGGCGATGGAGAGCTCGCCCAGACGCGGACCCAGGACGAAGCGGCCCTGGCTGTCGCGGGTGACCATGCGGTGCCGTTCGAGCGCCACGGCCAGGCGGTGGGCCGTCGGCCGGGCCAGACCGGTGATCTGTACCAACTGGGCCAGGGACGCCGGTCCCGACTCCAGGGCGTCGAGAACGGACATTGTCTTGTCCAGGACACCGACGCCGCTGGATGAGCTAGAGTTGTCCATGGCTTGATATTGCCGTCTCGAAATATGGAATGCAAGTCGAGCCGCAGTCCGCGCGGGGCACCACACGAGACGCGCCCGAGATGACACGAGAGAGGCGACCGCCCATGGCACGCACGATGGCCGAGAAGGTCTGGGAGGAGCACGTCGTCCGACGTGCCGACGGCGAGCCGGACCTGCTCTACATCGACCTTCACCTCGTCCACGAGGTGACCAGTCCCCAGGCCTTCGAGGGCCTGCGCCTGGCGGGCAGGTCCGTGCGCCGTCCGGACCTGACCATCGCCACCGAGGACCACAACGTCCCCACCCAGGACCTGCTCGCCCCCATCGCCGACCCCGTCTCCCGCAAACAGGTCGAGACGCTGCGCAAGAACTGCTCCGACTTCGGTGTGCGCCTGCACCCGATGGGCGACATCGACCAGGGCGTCGTACACGTGGTCGGCCCCCAGCTGGGCCTGACCCAGCCCGGTATGACCGTCGTCTGCGGTGACAGCCACACCAGCACCCACGGGGCGTTCGGCGCTCTGGCCTTCGGTATCGGCACCAGCCAGGTCGAGCACGTCCTGGCCACCCAGACCCTGACGATGGCCCCCTTCAAGACCATGTCCGTCACCGTCGACGGGACGCTCAAGCCGGGTGTCTCGGCCAAGGATGTCATCCTCGCGGTCATCGCCAAGATCGGCACCGGCGGCGGCCAGGGCTACGTCATCGAGTACCGGGGCGAGGCCATCGAGGCCCTGTCCATGGAAGCCCGCATGACGGTGTGCAACATGTCCATCGAGGCGGGCGCCCGGGCCGGCATGATCGCGCCGGACCAGACCACGTTCGACTACATCGAGGGCCGTCCCCACGCTCCCAAGGGCGCGGACTTCGACGCCGCCGTCGAGCACTGGAAGAGCCTGCGTACGGACGAGGACGCGGTCTTCGACGCCGAGGTCGTCCTGGACGCCGACGAGCTCAGCCCGTTCGTCACCTGGGGCACCAACCCCGGCCAGGGCGTGTCGCTGGACGGCTCCGTGCCCGACCCCGCCTCCTTCGAGGACCCCTCCGCCCGCGCCGCCGCCGAGAAGTCCCTGGCCTACATGGACCTCGAGGCCGGGACGCCGATGCGCGAGGTGAGGGTGGACACCGTCTTCCTCGGCTCGTGCACCAACGGCCGTATCGAGGACCTGCGGACCGCCGCCGAGATCATCCGAGGCCGCAGGGTCGCCGAGGGCGTGCGCATGCTCGTCGTCCCGGGCTCCATGCGGGTCAAGGAGCAGGCCAACGAGGAGGGCCTGGGCAAGGTCTTCGAGGAGGCCGGGGCCGAGTGGCGCGAGGCGGGCTGCTCGATGTGCCTGGGCATGAACCCCGACCAGCTCAAGCCCGGAGAGCGCAGCGCCTCCACCTCCAACCGCAACTTCGAGGGCCGCCAGGGCCGCGGCGGACGCACCCACCTGGTGTCGCCGCAGGTCGCCGCCGCCACCGCGGTGCGCGGCACGCTGTCCTCGCCCGCCGACCTGGTCGCCCAGTAGCGCGCACCCGTAAGGAGACTCCCATGGAGAAATTCGACGTCCACACCGGTCGGGCCGTGCCGCTGCGCGCCAGCAACGTCGACACCGACCAGATCATCCCGGCCGTCTACCTCAAGCGGGTCAGCCGGACCGGCTTCGAGGACGGGCTGTTCGCCGAGTGGCGCAAGTCCGACCCGGACTTCGTCCTCAACCGCCCCGAGTTCGAGGGTGCGTCCGTACTGGTGGCCGGACCGGACTTCGGTACGGGCTCCTCGCGCGAGCACGCCGTGTGGGCGCTGCAGGACCACGGCTTCAGGACCGTGCTGTCCTCGCGCTTCGCCGACATCTTCCGCGGCAACTCGCTCAAGGGCGGCCTGCTGACGGTCCTGCTGCCGCAGGAGGTCATCGACCGGCTGTGGGAGGCGGTGGAGGCCGACCCCGCGACCGAGATCACCGTGGACCTGGTCGAGCGCGAGGTGCGCTCCCCCGCGGCGAACGTGCGGGAGCCCTTCGAGTTGGACGACTACACCCGCTGGCGGCTGCTGGAGGGTCTGGACGACATCGCTCTGACCCTGCGCCACACGGACGACATCGGAGTCTTCGAGGAGACCCGCAAGTCCTGGCTGCCCGTGACCCTGTAGACACGGAAGGCGTGCGCGGATCGGGTTCCGGGCCGGGGATCCAGTCCTGTGTGACGCAGGACACCCCCGGCCCAGAAATATTTTACCTTCACTTGGAGTGAGCGCTCGCTTACGGGTCTTCTGTCCTTAAGCTCGGCGTGTCCAACGCCCGGAATCCGGTTATACGTAGGCATTTGAGGTTCACAGAAGGGGTCAAAAGGGACTGGAGTGGAAGGTGCCACCGGTCCGGACCAGAGCTCCTCCGTGACTGCTCCGCAGGTGGGGACAGCCTCCGACACGCCTTGTCCGCAGGCGTTTGTATTTGTGTAAGGACCTCTGTTTCCCCTAATTTCGTGCGAGCAAGGGGGAACCGGAGGAACCTTATGAACAAGCGTGACCTGATCGACGCGATCTCCGATCGTCTCGGAGACAAGAAGACCGCGACCGAAGCGGTCAACGCTGTGCTCGAAACCATCCAGACCACCGTGGCGTCGGGTGACAAGGTCGCCATCACGGGCTTTGGAGTATTCGAGAAGTCCGAGCGTGCGGCTCGTACCGCCCGCAACCCCGCCACCGGCGCCACCATCAACGTCCCCGCGAGCTTCGTACCGAAGTTCCGCGCTGGCGCTGACTTCAAGGCCCTGGTCAACGGCGACAAGAAGTAGCCCGCCACCGCACAGCGACGGGTCGAGTCCGCCCGGGTCCCTCAGGGGCCCGGGCGGAACTTTTTTCGGACGCGGCGGCGCCCAAGGCCGCCGGAAGCGCCCTCAGGCGCCTGGAGCGCACCCGCGGCCCCCGCGCCCGCCGCCCGGTGGGGGAGGGGCGCCCCCGGGCCGGGAGAGCGCGATGTCGCGCCGTGCAGGGCGAAGCATCCGGGGGCGCGGCCCCGGAGACGGCCCCGGACGGGGCTCAGGGCGTGTTCTGCGGGCACAGGCCCCCGCCCACCAGCTCCCACAGCGCCAGCGTCCTCGGCCCCACACCCAGCGCCACCGCGGCGCGCAGGTCCTCGGGGGTGTCCACGTCGCGCCGTACCGAGGCCACGTCCGGGACCACCAGCTCCCGGGTGCCCCCGGACAGGTGACGGGCGCGCGAGGCCCCCTCGAAGGCCGGGGCGAGCGGGTGTCCGGGCGTCGCGGCGAGCAGCGTCGTGCCCACCCCGGGCGTGTCCGGCAGGAAGGACCTCCCGTGTCCGGAGGCCGCGGCCAGGACCCGCTCCAGCTCCTCCGGGCGCAGCGCGGGCAGGTCCGCGGACAGGGCGCACACCCCCGACCCGGGCAGGCGCCGACGTGCGACCGCCGCTCCGTGCGCCAGCGCGGGGTTCAGCCCGGTGCCGGGCTCGCCGCCGACCACCGCCGCGCCCAGATCGGCGAGTGCGGCGCCCGCACGCGGGTCGTCGGTCACCGCGAACACCGCCGAGACCCCGGAGCAGCGCAGCGCGGCGGCGACCGTGTCACAGGCGATCGCCAGCGCCAGGTCCTCGCGGCGGCGCCCCACGGCCGGGGCCAGCCGCGACTTGGCGCGGTCGAGGTGCTTGACTGGGACGATCAGGGACCAGCGCGCCCCGAGGCGCGGCGCACCGCCCCGTTCTCCGAAGCCGGTCACGGTTCCCCCGGGACATCGATACGGGCATGACAGTGACGAGGGTAGGCGGTCGGGGTCCGCGCGGTGCGGGCGCTCCGGGGCGTGCCGGGATCCCGTCCCACCAGGCGGCGCGAACGCAGCCCGAACAACGCACAGCAGGGCATACACCTGCGGACGCGTCCTAGACTGAACCGGTTGTGCTGCGAGGCCCGAACGGGCCCGGAGTGATGGAGTGAGGAGTCCCGTGGCCAAGCAACGAGAATCGCGGTGGGTGAAGGCGGTCGTCTCCCGGGTCGTCCGGTTCGTTCTGTGGTTCGTCACCAAGCCGGACTGGAAGGGCACCGAACACGTCCCGGACCGGGGCGGGGTGATCATCGCCGCCAACCACCTGTCGCTGGTGGACCCGCTGACGGTGGCCCACTTCCTCTACATCGGCGCCCGGCGCTGGCCGACCTTCACGATGAAGGACGCGATCATGCGCATCCCCGTGGTGAGCGCGGTGGCCCGGAGCACCGGCCAGATTCCCGTCAAGCGCAACAGCACCGACGCGGTCAAGGCGCTCCACGAGGCCGAGCTGGCGCTCACCCGCGACGAGGCGTCGGTGATCTTCTACCCCGAGGGCACCTGTACCCGGGACCCGAACCTGTGGCCGATGACCGCCAAGACCGGTGTGGCGCGGCTGGCGCTCACCGCGGGCGTGCCGGTCGTGCCGGTGGCGCACTGGGGCGACCAGAACATCCTGCCCTACGGCTCCAAGAGGCCCCGCCTGTTCCCCCGCAAGCGCCTGGAGTTCAGGGCCGGTCCGCCGGTGGACCTGTCCCGGTTCCGGGACCAGCCGCTGACCGGGTCGGTCCTCAAGGAGGCCACCGAGGTGATCATGGCCGACATCACGGCCCTGCAGGCGCAGATCCGCGGCGAGGAGCCGCCCGCGGTCCCCTACGACCTGAAGAGGGCGCGCGCCGAGGCCGCCGAGGCCAGGCGAGCGGAGCACCAGGCCGGTGGGGCCGCCGACGGCGCGGCACCGGCCGACAGCACAGCGGCACCGGCCGACGGCCGGTCCGGACCGGCCGGCGAGAACGGAAAGAACAGCGCGGGGGCATGACGGAGCGGATGGATACCGACAACGTGAGGATCGCCGTTCTCGGCGCGGGCTCCTGGGGCACCGTGTTCGCGAACATCGTCGCGGACGCGGCCGACCTGGCCCGGCGGAGGAACCCGGACGGTCCCACCGCCGAGGTGGTCCTGTGGGGACGGCGGTCCTCGGTCGTCGACGCGGTGAACGAGACCTCTGAGAACCCGGACTACTTCCCCGGAGTCGGGCTGAACCCCCGGCTGCGCGCCACCACCGACGCAGCCAAGGCACTGGAACGGGCCCACGTGGTGGTGCTGGCGGTGCCGTCACAGACCCTGCGGGCCAACCTCATGGACTGGCGCCCCCACCTACGCGAGGACGCGGTGGTCGTCAGCCTGATGAAGGGCGTGGAACTGGGTACCAGCATGCGGGTCAGCCAGGTCATCGCGGAGGTCCTGGAGTACCCGAAGGAGCGCATCGCGGTCGTCTCGGGCCCCAACCTGGCCCGGGAGATCGCCGAGCGCCAGCCCGCCACCGCCGTGGTCGCCTGCCCGCACGAGGAGACGGCCGTGCGGCTCCAGGGCTTCTTCAAGGCCCCCTACTTCCGCCCCTACACCAGCACCGACCTGGTGGGGGTGGAGATCGGCGGCGCGATGAAGAACGTGATCGGGCTGGCGGTGGGCGTGGCCGAGGGCATGGGCTTCGGGGACAACACCAAGGCCTCCCTGATCACCCGCGGCCTGGCCGAGACCACACGCCTGGCGGTGGCCCTGGGCGCCGACGAGCACACCCTGTCCGGGCTGGCCGGGATGGGTGACCTCGTGGCGACATGTTCCTCGCCGCTGTCGCGGAACCGGACCTTCGGTGAGAAACTGGGCGCGGGCAAGACCCTCGAACAGGTCATCGCGGAGACCAGCCAGACGGCCGAGGGGGTCAAGTCCTCCGAGTCCGTCCTGGAACTCGGATGGGCCCACGGGGTCGACCTGCCGATCACCGAGGCCGTCGTCAAGATGATGCACCACGACCTGAGCCCGGCCGAGGCGCTCGCGGCCTTCATGGCGCGCACCGCCAAGCCCGAGCGCTACGGCGTCTGAGAGCGAGCACGATGTCACACACACCAGGGAACAGCGCCGGAGCCGGGAACGAGTACACCCGAGCGGTCTCCCTCCCGCAGGCCCCGGTTCCCGCCGAGCGCCCGATGCGCATGCCCGTCCACCGGACGACCACCTACGCGTTCGACACCTCCCAGGAGTACGCGGACGTGCTCGCCGGCACGCGGCAGGGATACTCCTACGCCCGCATCGACAACCCCACCGTGGACGCGTTCGCCGACGCGGTCGCGGCCCTGGAGGGCGCGGGGCTGCCGGAACCGGTGCGCGGACAGTCCTTCGCCTCGGGCATGGGAGCGCTCAGCACGGTGTTCATGGCGCTGACGGAGGCGGGCGCGCACGTGGTGGCGTCGCAGTCCATCTACGGGAACACCCACTCGCTGCTGGACGGACTGCTGCGCCGGTTCGGCGTGCGCACCGACTTCGTGGACATCACCGACCTGGACGCGGTGCGCGCCGCCGTGGGGCCCGACACACGGATGGTGTTCACCGAGACGCTGTCCAACCCCGCCATGACCGTCTCCGACCTGCCCGGCCTGGCCCGGATAGCCCGCGACGCCGGTGCCGCGCTGGTCGTGGACTCCACGTTCGCCTCCCCGGCCGTGTGCCGCCCGCTGGAGCACGGGGCCGACGTGGTCGTGCACTCGGCCACCAAGTACATCGGCGGCCACAGCGACACCACCGGCGGCGTGGCCGTGGCCCCGCCGTCCCTGATCGAGCGCATCCGCTCGGCGCGCGTGGACCTGGGCCCCTGCCTGGCTCCCGACGAGGCCTACCTGCTGCACCGGGGTCTGGAGACCCTGCCGCTGCGGGTGCAGCGCCAGTGCGAGAGCGCCGCGGTCTTCGCCGCCGCGCTGGAGGGCCACCCCCTGGTGGAACGGGTCGACCACCCCTCCCTGGAATCGCACCCCCAGGCGGTGCTGGCGGACAAGCTCTTCGACCAGGGCCGGTACGGCGCGGTCGTGACGGTGCACCCGCGCGGCGGTAAGGAGGCCGGGATGGCCTTCGCCGACCGTCTGCGGGTGGCGACCATCGCCGCCTCGCTGGGCGGCACGCACACGCTGGCGGGGCACGTCGCCTCCACCTCCCACCGCAACATGAGCGCGGACGAACTGGCGGCCGCGGGCATCTCACCGGGCGCGGTGCGGTTCTCCATCGGGTTGGAGGACCCCCGTGACCTCGTCGAGGACGCCCTGGCGGCCCTCGGCGGAGCACGGTGACACGCGACGGTTCCTCCCGTTCCGGTTCCATTCACAGGCGAGATAGGGTCAGGCAGCATGTCGTCCGAGCAGCGCAAGATTCGGGTCGCCGTCGTCTTCGGCGGACGTAGTTCCGAACACGAGATCTCCTGCGTCACCGCGGGCAGCGTGCTGTCCGTCATCGACCACGACCGCTACGAGGTCGTGCCGGTCGGTATCACGCGCACGGGCAACTGGGTACTGACCCCGGGCGACCCGGAGCTCCTGCGCATCGACGCGGGGACCAAGGCGCTGCCGTCCGTGCCCGAGGACGGCGCCGACCTGGCCCTGCCCTTCGACGCGGCGGGCCAGCTGATGGTGGTCGACCCGGCCAGGGGCCCCGAGCGGCTGGCCGGCGTGGACGTCGTGCTGCCCCTGCTGCACGGGCCGTTCGGCGAGGACGGCACCATCCAGGGCCTGTTCGAGATGATGGGCGTGCGCTACGCGGGCGCCGGCGTCTTCTCCAGCTCCGCCGCCATGGACAAGGTCTTCATGAAGGCCATGCTGCGCGGCAACGGCATCCCCACCAGCGACTTCGTGCCGATCTCGGACCGCCAGTGGCGCAACGAGCGCAAGCGCGTGCTGGACGACGTGGCCGCCCTGGGCGCCACCGTGTTCGTCAAGCCCGCCCGCGCGGGCAGCAGCGTGGGCATCAGCAGGGTCGGCGACTCCTCCGACGCCGACGCGGTGGTCGCCGCCGTGGAGGCCGCCCGCGAGCACGACCCCAAGGTGCTGGTGGAGGCGCAGGTCGTGGGCCGCGAGATCGAGTGCGGCGTTCTGGAGTCCGAGGACGGCGGGACGCCCGACGTGTCCTTCCCGGCCGAGGTGCACGTGGCCGACGGCTTCGACTTCTACGACTTCGAGGCCAAGTACCTGTCCACGAGCAGCCTGACCATCCCCGCCCGGATCCCGGAGGAGGCCACGGCGCGGCTGCGCGCGATGGCCGCCGACGTGTTCGAGGCGATGGGCTGCGAGGGCCTGGCCCGCGTGGACTTCTTCTACACCGAGAGCGGCGAGATCCTCGTCAACGAGCTGAACACCATGCCCGGGTTCACCCCGGCCTCGGCCTTCCCGCAGATGTGGGGCGCCACCGGTGTGGACTACGCGACGCTCGTGGAGCGGATGATCTCCTCCGCGCTGCGCCGTTCCCCCGGCCTGCGCTAGGCGTGTTCTCTTTGGGCCTCCGCTTCGCTTTGGCCCGTGTTCGGGCGTCCGGAGAACGGGAACCTTCGGCGCCTACGGTGAGACGGCTCGTTCCTCGCAGTCTCACCTCCGACGCCTCCAGAACCCCGTGGACGCCCGAACCAACCGCCTGGGGCTGGGACCCAGCGTAGGAACAGGCCCGATGGCGGGCGGCCGCCCGCCATCCGTGTTCTCGTGAAGGCCTGTGGGGAGCGGCCCGGGCACGACCTCGGGGCCCGGGCCACCGGGCACGCGCCGGCTCCGGGGGTCAGGCTCGGGGACCGCCCGGGCCGCCCGGGACCGGTCCGCCGGAGGCGTTCGGACCGGGTACGGCGCCTCCGCGACCCGGCTGGTGCGGGGTCGCGGGGACCAGGTCGCGGGTGAGGAACACCGCGCCCGCGACGGCGGCGGGGAACACCAGGACCGCGAGGAACGGGATCGCCAGCAGGAAGTACGTCGGCACCGCGAAGCCCAGTACCCGCATCCGCCGCGTTCCCATGTGCCGGCGCCGCTCGCGGATGGTCAGCAGCCTCCGGCGGTCGAACGCGCTCGTCAGCAGCTCGATCGCCAGCAGCCACCCGCCCAGCAGGGCGGCCAGCACCGGACCGACCACCTGGCCCGCCAGCGGGACGAAGCCGATCGCGAACACGGCCACCGTCACGAGCAGGGACATCGCCACGATCACCAGCGACTGGCGGATCGACCGCCACACCGACGCCATCAGCGACTCGTCCAGCTCGCCGGGATCGTCGCCCAGCTCCTTCTCCACCAGTTCGGTGACCTTGTCGTAGACCGGTCCGCCCAGGGTCAGCGTGACCGTCGTGAACGCCACCACCATCAGCAGGAACGACCCGGCCAGGACCGCCACGGACAGGGCGCCGCGCACCAGTCCCCGCCACACGGGGTCCCAGCCGTCGGCGAAGGGGGTCGCCCAGCCGACGATGTCGGTCAGGTTCACCACCAGGAGCACGAACAGCGCCAGGAACAGCAGCGACGTGATCAGCGCGGGCAGGGCGGCGAGCATGAACAGGCGTGGCCTGCGCAGCAGCAGGGTGAAACCGCGCAGGAGGGTACCGACACCACCGAAGAACTCACGAACATGATTGGCCACGGGGGAACACTAGGGCAACCAGGGCCCGGTGTCAGATCCGGGTGCGGGGCCCGTCCCCCCGCCGTGCCCGGCCGTCCGGCGGGGCGGGGGTCAGCCCGCGGCCACGTCGCGGTACCACCCCTCCTGGCGGGACAGCTCCTCGTGTGTTCCCCGCTGCAGCACCCGTCCGTCGCGCACCACGTAGATCCGGTCCACCCGGTCCAGGCCCGTCAGGTCGTGCGTGACCAACAGGGTGGAGAACCCCTCGACGGCGGCCAGCAGGTCCTCCACCACCGCGTCGCGCGTGTCCGGATCCAGGTGGGCGGTCGGCTCGTCCAGCACCAGCACCCGGGGCGCCGCCAGCACGGCCCGGGCCAGCGCCAACCGCTGCACCATCCCACCGCTCAGTCCCAGACCGTGCGTGCCCACCTGCGTGTCCAGCCCTCGGGGCATCGCCGCCACCTCGTCGGCCAGCCGCGCGCGCCGCAGCGCCTCCCACAGCTCCCCGTCATCCGCTCCGGGCCGGGCCAGCCGCAGGTTCTCCCGCAGCGTCGACGCGAACACGTGCGGATCCTGCGGCACCCCAGACACCAGCCCGCGCACCTCGTCCGCCGGGTACGCGGTGACGTCCTCCCCGCCGATCTCCACGAGTCCCCCGTCCGGGTCGCGAAAGCGCAGCAGCACCGACGCCAGCGTGCTCTTGCCGGCACCGCTCGGCCCGATCACCGCCACCGTCCAACCGGCGGGGACCTCCAGGTCCACCCCGTCCAGGGCCCACGGCTCCTCGGGCCCGTACCGCACCCGCAGGTCCCGTATCCGGACCGTCGCGTCGCCCCTGGTGTCCAGGCCCGTGCGGGTGGGCGGTGCGGTTCCGGCCGGGGTGTCCAGAACCCCGAACAGCCGGGCCCCGCCGGCCCGGATCGCCCCCATCCTGGCCGCCACGGCGGGCAGCGGCGCCACGATCTCGAACGCCGCCAGCGTCGTCAGCACCATCACCGCCAGGGACACCGCGTCCAGCGCGCCGCCCTCCACCGCGGCCACGCCCAGGAAGAGGGCGCCCCACACGGTCAGCCCGGTGATCAGCGCGCTCGCACCGGCGCCCAGCCCCAGCAGCGCCGAGTCCCCGCGCGCCAGGCGGGTCAGTTCGGCGTCGGCCGCGTTCACCCGCTCCACCTGACGCTCCATGGCGCCGTAGGCGACCAGGTCCGGTGCCCCGTGCAACGTGTCCACCAGCGCCGTCGACAGTTCCCCGCGCGCTCCGGCCTGACGCCTGCCCGGTCCCCTGCCCAGCGCGGCGGCGGCCAGCGGCACCGCGAACCCGGCCAGCAGCAGGCCCGCCGCCAGCAGGATTCCGCCCGGCGCGTGGAGAACGGTCAGGAACAGGACCGTGGCACCGCCCGTCACCACCGAGACCAGCGGCGGCGTCAGCCCGCGCACCAGAAGGTCGAGGGTGGCCTCAGTGTCGTTGACCAGCCGGGACACCAGGTCGCCGGACCGGAAGCGGCCGAACGGCTCGGTCGCGGCGAGCCGCTCGTAGACCCGTACCCGCACCTCGGCGAGCGTGCGGAACGCGGCGTCGTGGGTGACCAGCCGTTCCAGGTAGCGGGCGACCCCCCGGCCCACCCCCAGCGCGCGGGTGGCGACCACGGCCACGCCGAGCGCGGTGATCGGCGGGTGGTCGGCGGCGATGGCCAGCATCCACGCGGCCAGGCCCAGCAGGGCGATCCCCGCGCCGGTCGCGGCGGCGCCCAGCAGCACGCCCAGCGCGAACCGGCTTCCGCGCGGCCGGGCCAGGGCGATCATCCGCAGCAGCGGGTCGCGGCGGCGCTCTCGCCCGGGTACCGGGAGCGGTTCGGCGGGGACGGTGGTGTCGGCGCTCATCGTGACACGCTCCCTTCCTGGGTGGGCAGCGGCAGCGACGCGGTGCGCAGGGTGTCGCCGAAGGCCTCGCGTGCCCAGCCGCTGTCATGGGCGACGATGACGGCGGTCCGGCCCTCCAGGAGCCGGGTGACGGCCGTGCGTACCGCTGCCGCGTTCTCCGGGTCCAGGTGGGCGGTGGGCTCGTCCAGCAGCACCAGCGGTGCGTCCCGGCACATCGCCCGTGCCAGGGCGATCCGCTGCCGCTGTCCGGCCGACAGCCGCGCGCCGCGCTCGCCGAGCCGGGTGTGGTAACCGTCCGGGAGCGCGGAGACGAAAGCGTCGGCCTCGGCCAGCCGCGCCGCCTCGCGTACCCGGTCCATGGAGGCCTCCGGCGCGCCCAGCCGGATGTTGTCGGCCACGGACACGTCGAACAGGTAGGGGTGCTGGGGCACCCAGGCGGTGCCCAGCCGCCAGTCGTCGGCCGGGACAGCGTCCAGCGGTTCCCACCGCCCGCCGGGCGCGCGCACGCTGATCCGGCCCCGTGTGGGTTCGGTCAGCCGCAGCAGCAGCGACAGCAGGGTGGTCTTGCCCGCGCCGCTGGGGCCGGTGAGCAGCAGGTGTTCCCCGGCCCCCACCTCCAGGTCCAGTCCGGAGAGCGCGGGTACGTCCCGGCCCGGGTGGAGCAGCTCCACGCCCTCGAAGCGGATGTCGCCGGCGGCGGCGGGCGCCGGCCGACCGGTGGCCGGGGGAGGGGCCGGAACCCCGCCGGTCCCCTCCCCGGGCACTCCGCCGGCCGCGTCGCGTCCGCGGTCCAGTTCGGCGAAGACCTGCTCGGCCGCGGCCACGCCCTCCACGCTCGCGTGGAACCGGGCGCCCACCTCGCGCAGCGGCAGGTACGCCTCCGGCGCCAGGATGAGCACCAGCAGCGCCGTCTGGTAGTCCATGTGGCCGCCCAGCAGGCGCAGCCCCACCTCGACCGCGACCAGCGCCACGGCCAGGGTGGACAGCAGCTCCAGGGCGAACGCCGACAGGAACGCGATCCGCAGCGTCCCCATCGTCGCCCGACGGTGCTCCTCGCCCACCCCGCGGAGGATGGACGCCTGTGCCTTGGCCCGGCGGAACACGGCCAGGGTCGGCAGTCCCTCCACCACGTCGAGGAAGTGTCCGCCCAGACGGCTCAGCATCCGCCACTGCCGCTCGGTGCGCTGCTGCGTGTGCACCCCGATCAGCGCCATGAAGACCGGGATCAGCGGCAGCGTCACCAGGACGACGGCCCCCGAGATCCAGTCCGCCCAGAACACCACGACCAGGACGGCGAGCGGCACGATCGCGGCCAGGACCAGCTGGGGCAGGTAGCGGGCGAAGTAGTCGTCGAGCGCGTCCAGGCCTCGGGTGGCCAGGGTGACCAGCTCGCCCGCCCTGGGCGGTCCCTGGTCCGTGTCGGAGCCGGGCTGGGCCGTCCACACCCTGCCCGACCCGGTCACGTGTGCCACCAGGCGGCGGCGCAGCTGCGACTTGGTGCGCGCCGCGCTGTGCAGCGCGGAGGTCTCGGCGAGGTAGGACAGCAGGGCCCGGAGCACGGCGATGGCCGCGACCGAGCCGACCACCCAGCCCAGGGTGTCCAGCCCCTCGCCCCGCCAGGCACCGCTGATGGCGCGGGCGAGCAGCCAGGCCTGGGCCAGGATCAGGCCGGTGATGAGTACTCCGCTGGCCACGGAGACGGCCAGGTGCGTCCGGACCGCGCCGGCGGTGCGCACCAGGCGCGGGTCAAGGGGCTTCATGCGCGCGGGACCTCATGGCATCGTCTCGATCGTCTCGGCCGGGTGTGCGGGTGCCCGGTGCGGTTGTGGGGCCTCGTGGCGGCACGGTGCGGGTCCGGGGGCCGGGGCGGGCGATGGCCCCGGTGTCCACCCGGACCCGCGTACCGGCCGGACGCCCCGTGCCCGTGCCACCGTGCTCCGCGGGGTACAGGGAGAAGGCGTTCCGGGAGCACCGCCGTCCTTGGGCGTGTCGCCCTCAGGCGGCGGGCTCGGGCTTTCCGCCCACGTCCTGGACCCGGGTTACGGTCGCCCCGGTGACGGTCTCCCCGGTCACCCTGCGGCGGAACACCCAGTAGCTCCACCCCTGGTAGAGCAGTACGAGCGGCAGGAACACCACCGCGACCCACGACATGACGGTGAGCGTGTACTCGGCGGAGGAGGCGTTGGACACGGTCAGGCTGAACGCCGGGTCGGTGGCGGAGGGCAGCACGTTCGGGAACAGCGAGTCGAACAGGGCCGCGAACAGCGTCAGGACGGTCACCGCCGTGAAGGCGAACGACCATCCCTCGCGGTGCCGCCAGGCCGCCGCGACCCCGCCCGCCAATGCCGCGGCGGCGATCATGACGAGTGGCAGGGTGCGCGTCCCGCCACCGTGCGAGAACTGGGTCCACGCCAGGAAGAGCACGCCCGAGGGGACCGCGGCGTACGCGGCCCACAGGGCGGCCCGGCGCGCGCGTACCCGCACGGGTCCGTCGGTCTTGAGGGTCAGGAAGATCGCGCCGTGCAGGGTGAACAGCGACAGCGTCGTCAGGCCGCCGAGCAGCGCGTAGGGGTTGAGCAGGTCCGGCACGGAGGCGGTGACGATCTGGTCGGCGTCCATGGCCACCCCCCGGACGATGTTGGCGAACACCACGCCCCACAGGAAGGCGGGCAGGGCGCTGCCGAGGAGGATCGCCCGGTCCCACCAGGCGCGCCAGGGGGCGCTGTCGCGCTTGCCCCGGTACTCGAAGGCCACCCCGCGCAGGATGAGCGCGACGAGGATGAGGAACAGCGGGGCGTAGAACCCGCTGAGCAGGGAGGCGTACCAGGCCGGGAAGGCGGCGAACGTGGCGCCGACCGCGGTGATCAGCCACACCTCGTTGGCGTCCCAGATCGGGCCGATGGCGTTGAGGGCGACCCGGCGGTCGACGGAGTCACGCCTGCCCATGAACGGCATGAGCGTGCCCACCCCGAAGTCGAACCCCTCCAGGACGAAGTACCCGGTCCACAGGACCGAGATGGCGATGAACCAGATGACGGTCAGTTCCATGGTCCGTGGCTCCTAGTAGCTGAAGTGCGGGATCCGGGGCTCGTCCTCGTCGTTCTCCAGGTCGGGGACGAGGTGTGAGGGCCCGGCCTTGACGTACTTGAGCAGCAGTCCGACCTCGACGACGAAGAGCAGCCCGTACACGGCGGTGAACCCGGCCAGGGTCGTGGCGACGGCGCCCAGGCTGACGCCGGGGGAGACGCTGGCCGCGGTGAGCAGTTCGCCGTGCACGGTCCAGGGCTGGCGGCCCATCTCGGTGAGCACCCAGCCGAAGACGTTGGCGGCCAGGGCCGCGGGCAGGGCGAGCATCGCCGCGTAGTAGAACCACTTGCTGGTGGGCGTGCGCTCCCGGCCCCGGGTGAGGTGGAGGCCCAGCGCGGCGAACGCGACACCGAACATGCCGAGGCCCATCATCAGGCGGAAGGACCAGTACACGACGAACACGTTGGGGGTGTAGTTCCCGGGGCCGTAGTACTCCTCGTAGGCCTCCTGGAGGTTGTTCATCCCGTGCACCTCGCCGTCGAACTCGCCGGTGGCGAGGAAGCTGAGCACGTTGGGAATGGTGATGTCGATGGGGTTGTACCGCTCCTCGGTGTCGCCGACGGCCAGCGCGGAGAAGGCCGCGCCCTCCTCGGTCTCCCACAGGGCCTCGGCGGCGGCGAGCTTCATCGGTTCGTACTGGGCGGCGAGCTTGGCCTGGTGGTCGCCGGAGAAGACCACCAGCGCGCCGGCGACCAGGGTGAAGACCAGGCCGACCTTGAGAGCGCCGCGGAACAGGGCGAAGTCGCTCCTGGGCGGGACCACTCCGACGACGCCGGTGTCGTTGTGGTGGCTGTTGCGCCAGAGCTTGTAGGCGCTGACCGCCACCACGAACAGTCCGGCGGTGATGAAGGCGGCCGAGACGGTGTGCAGGTAGGTGGACCAGGCCTGGTCGTTGCCGAGCACGGCCCAGATGTCGGTGAGTTCGGCGCGGCCGGTCTCCTCGTTGACCGTGAAGCCGACGGGGTGCCGCATCCAGGCGTTGGCGGCGAGGATGAAGTACGCCGAGAGGTTGGTGCCGACGGCGACCAGCCAGATGCAGGCCAGGTGCGCGCCCCGGGGCAGCCGGTGCCATCCGAAGATCCACAGGCCGATGAAGGTGGACTCCAGGAAGAAGGCGAGCAGGGCCTCCATGGCCAGCGGTGCGCCGAACACGTCACCGACGAAGCGGGAGTACTCGCTCCAGTTCATGCCGAACTGGAACTCCTGCACGATGCCGGTGACCACGCCCATGGCGAAGTTGATCAGGAACAGCTTGCCGAAGAACTGGGTGGCCTGGAGGTACTCGTGCCTGCCGGTGCGGTACCAGAGGGTCTGGAGCACGGCCACGATGAACGACAGCCCGATGGTCAGGGGTACGAACAGGAAGTGGTAGATCGTGGTGACACCGAACTGCCACCGCGCGAGTTCAAGGGCTTCCATACCCGTCCTCTCAGGACCGACCGTCGGTAGTACTACAAACTGTAGTTCTACAGGACGTCGTAGTCCCGCCCGCCCCGGGGAAAAGAGGTGTTCCGTACGTCTCCCGAGGGGGAGGGGCCCGCCGGGTGCGTCGCGGCCAACGGAGGCAGAGGGCGTGGGAACCGCTTCCACCTGGGGCGGGGCCGTGGTGGGCCGGCGGGGAGAGGGGCGCCGGAAGCACATGTGTGTCTTCGGACACACACGTTCGCGCGCTCTCCGGCGCCGGGGCCGGCGGCCACGGGCTAGGGGCGTCCACCGCCGGGGCGGAGGCGTCCACGTACGGCGGCGGCACGCCCCTGGGGAGGGGCGCGCCGCCGTCAGCGCTGCTCGGTGTCCGAGGGAGCCGGCCCCGAGGGGACCGGATCAGTTCTCCGCGGCGTCCTCGCGCTTGTCGATCATGTCCTCCATCAGGTCGATCTCGGTCCGCTGGGCGTCGATCATCCCCTGCGCGAAGTCGACGACCAGGTCCTCCTCGCCCAGATCCACCTCGGCCCGGGCCATCTCGATGCCGCCCTCGTGGTGGGCGATCATCAGGTCCAGGAAGAGGACCTCGGCCTCCACACCCTCGGTTTCCTCCAGGGCCACCATCTCCTTGGAGGAGGCCAGGCCCGGCATGGCGTCGGGGACCTCCCCTCCTCCGCCGCCGTGGTCGTGGCCCTCCATCCAGGCCATCGGCGGCCGCGTGCCGCGCGAGTTCAGGTCCCAGGCCATCAGCCATCCCTGCATGATCCCGATCTGGGCCTGCTGGGTGCGGGCGATGTCGGTGGCCACCGTGTCCAGTTCCGGGTCATCGGTCTTGTCCATGATGATCATCGACATGTCCACGGCCTGGGCGTGGTGCGCGCTCATGTCGCGCAGGAACCCGGCGTCGGGACTGGTGTCCAGCGGGTGGGACGGGCGCCCCAGCAGGTAGCCCGCGCCCAGGGCCAGCACGACCAGGACCACGGCGATCCATGTCGGTACCGAGCGCCGGGACACCTTCGGTGACGCGTCCTCGTGTGCCGGCCCGTCATCCGCCCACGCGTGCCCGTCTCCGGCGTCCTCGACGTCGTCGACGGCTCCGGACGCGGGGCCGTTTCTGTGTTCCATGGGAACCATCCTGGTCGAATCGCGCAGCTGTGGTGCCAAAGTAGAGGATAGGTAAGTCCCTTTTGTCACCACCCACCCCAGGAGAGCCAGTGGCCAAGAAGAAGACGGCGGAGGAGCGTCGCCGCCGCGCAGCCGAGCTGAAAGCGCAGCGCCTCCGAGAAGAACGACGCCGCAAGGTTCTCACCATCGCCGGTGTGACGACCGCCGTGGTCCTGGTCGTGGGACTGCTCGCGTTCCTGATCTTCATGGAGTTCCGCAGTCGCACCATCTCGGGCGTGGAGGAGTTCGAGGTCGGCTCCTACGAGCACGTCGAGACGGGCCAGCGCGTGGACTACGAGCAGTCCCCGCCCGTGGGCGGCAACCACTGGAACGCCTGGCAGAACTGCGGGGTCTACCCCGAGCCGGTGGCCCCCGAGTTCGCGGTGCACTCCCTGGAGCACGGCGCGGTGTGGATCAACTACCAGCCTGATCTGCCCGAGGACCAGGTGGAGACGCTGAACGACATGTACAGCCCCGGTGGCTACCTGGTGATCAGCCCCTACGAGGGTGAGATGGACGCTCCGATCGTGGCCTCCAGCTGGGGCCGCCAGGTCTCCGCCGAGACGGCCGACGACGAGAACCTCCAGCGCTTCGTGCGCCTCTACGAGCGCGGTACCGACGTTCCCGAGCCGGGCGCCTCCTGCTCGGGGCAGAGGTCGGAGACCGCGGCCGAGGTCGACGCCATGATCAGCGGTGGCGGCGCGGAGGACACCGAGGGCATGGAGAACCCCGGGGACGCCGAGGCCGAGGCTTCCGGTGCTCCCTCCGAGCCGGCCGAGGACGAGCCGGCCGAGGAGGAGTAGCGGCGGGACCTCGCGTCCGTTCCGTGGCGCCCTGACCTCTCCGTGCCCTCGCGGCACGGGCGTGCGGGGCCGTCAGCACTCGCTGGCGGCCCCGCCTCCGTTGTCCCCGGGGCCCGAAGCGCCGGTCAGAGCCGCCCCTCGGGCAGCGGTGGCACGTGCTCGGTGACCAGTTCGCCGACCGTCGACAGCGCGGCGGCCGGGGCGCCGTGGGCGGAGGGAACCGTCAGTTCCACGTAGGCCTCGCGGCCGACCGCCGTGTACAGGGTGGGCGCGTCCTGCGGCTGCGGCAGCCACGTCACGCCGTTGACCTCCTCCACGTAGGAGTCCGGCGCCAGGGCCACGGGTCGGGGAACACCGCAGCGCAGTCCGATGGGCGGGTCGCCCCAGGCCGCCGTCAGGTCCGACTCGGGGCGCACCCGCGCCCGCTCGGCGTCCAGCAGGGTGTCGGGGAGGGCGGCGACGAGGTCCGCGCAGGTCTCGGCGGTCGCCGCGTCCGTCTCCGGTGGATCCATCCGCACGACCTGCGCTCCGCAGCCCGTCGCCACCAGGGCGACGGCCATGACGGCGCTGGCGTACGCGCATCGCCTCGGCACGGGGACCTCGCTTCGGACGACGCGATGGAACGCGTCAGATGTTGACTATGGGACAGGTGAGGGTCCGGGCGATGCCGTCCAACCGCTGGATCCGGGCCACCACGAGGGCGCCCAGGGAGTCGACGTCCTCGGCACCGGCCTGGACGATGACATCGTAGGGCCCGGTCACGTCGTGGGCCTTCTCGACCCCCTCGATGCCCCGGATGCGTCCCGCCACCTCGGCGGCCTGTCCGACCTCGGTCTGGATCAGGATGTATGCCTGCACCATGAGTACTCCTTCGTGTGTGCCGGGCGTGGGAGTCGAGCGGTTCCCGGCCGAGCCGACGGTGCGGCCGATGACGAACGGATGACGAACGTGGGTCCAGGCCACCGCGTCGGAGCGTCACCGTACCCTGATCCCTGTGCGTAACACCATTGGGGGTCTTGGGGAGTTCGCTCTGATCACGCGTGTGACGAGGCAGTTCCCCATGACGGACGACGTAATCCTCGGACCGGGGGACGACGCGGCGGTCGTCGCCGCGCCCGACGGCCGGACGGTGGCGACCACCGACCTGCTGGTCGAGGGGCGCCACTTCCGGCGCGAGTGGTCCACCGCCGGTGACGTGGGGCACCGCGCCGTCGCGCAGAACTTCGCCGACGTCGCCGCCATGGGTGCCCGACCCACCGCCCTGCTCATCGGCTTCGCCGCGCCCGCCGACCTCCCGGTGTCCTGGGCGGAGGAGTTCACCGCCGGGGTCCGCGACGAGTGCGCGGTCTCGGGAGGCACCGTCGTGGGCGGGGACATGGTGGGCTCGGACACCCTCACCATCGCCGTCACCGCGCTCGGTGACCTCCAGGGACGCGCGCCCGTGCGCCGCGACGGTGCCCGGCCCGGCGACGTGGTCGCCTACACCGGTCACCTGGGGCTGTCCGCCGCGGGGCTCGCCCTGCTGGAGAAGGGGATCGACGGTCCCGCCGAGTGCCTGTCCGAGCACCGCAGGCCCAGTCCGCCCTACGCGCGGGGCGCCGAGGCGGCCCTGCTCGGAGCGACCGCCATGCTCGACGTCAGCGACGGGCTCGCCCAGGACCTCGGCCACGTGTGCCGGGCCAGCGGGGTGCGCGTCGACCTGGAGGCGGAGGCGCTGCGGCCCGAGCCCTCCCTGCTGGAGGCGGTCCGCGTCCTGGGCGCCGGGCCCGGGCGGGCGGAACGGGTGGCGCGGGACCTGATGGTCGCCGGAGGGGAGGACCACGCGCTCGCCGCCGTCTTCCCGCCGGACACCGTGCTGCCCGACCATTGGCACCGTGTGGGAAGGGTGGCCGAGGCAGCGCACGAAACCGCCGGGAAAAGCAGCGATCCGGTCATGGTCGACGGACATCCGCCCCACAGCACTGGCTGGGATCATTTCCGTCGGAAATGAGCCTGTTGGGATTTGTCCTGTTTAGCTCTCACGCTAGGCTTTGCGAATGTGGCCCGCGCCGTTTTCGGACAGGGTGCCCGGATCGTGGAGCACAGCGATCCCCGTGGAACACCCCGCGACCGGCCGGGAAGGACGGGGCGGGCGCACGCGGCGGAGGGCGACGCGGAGGGAGGCGGCCGGAGCCAAGAGCCCTCGGTGGAGGGCGACGGGAACGTCGAGGGGCGGGTTATGGGGCGGCAGGGCTGGCGGAGCGGTCCCCGCCGGGGTGCGCACCGCAGCGAGCCGAGGGACGCGGGCACGCTGAGGCGTCTCGGCGGCCTCATCGAGAGCACGGTTCCCAAACGCGTCGAACCGCCGAGGCTGCTCAACGTGCTCGTCGTCTCCGGTGTCATCCTCGGCCTGCTCCTGTTCGGCTACAGCACCACCCAGATCTACCTGCAGTTCGGCAGCACCCCGGGCGCGACCGAGGTCCCCGGGACCCAGAACGGCTCCCAGCCCACGCACGAGGCCTCCTCGGGGGTGGGTGCGGAGGACGGCTCGGCCTCCGACGGCAACGGGGCGCGGGGTCCACAGACGCAGGCGGGTTCGGAGCCCACCACGGTCGTCTACCGGATCACGGAGTACACGTCGGCCGGGTTCAGCGGCCACGTCACCGTCACCAACACCTCCCGGACCAGCCTGGACACCTGGGAGTTGGCCCTGGCCTTCGACTCCGCCGAGGTCACGTCGGTCAACGGCGCCGACTGGGAGGAGATCGAGGACGGCATCCTGGCCCGCCAGCCCGGAGGGCAGGACGGTCTGGAGCCCGGTGCCTCGATCGCTCTCACCTTCGAGGCCGTGGGCGTACCGCAGAACCCGATCCGCTGCTCCCTGAACGGGCACGTCTGCCAGCTCTGAACCCCGGCCCGTGTCCGGGCGCGGGACCCGCCCCCCGGCGATACGCGGGGCCCTCCGCCACCGCCGTACCGGGCACGTCGAAGGCCCCCGACCACGACGGTCGGGGGCCTTCGACGGATCCAGAAGGGGTGGGAACCCTAGCGGGCCACCTTGCCAGCCTTGATGCACGAGGTGCAGGCGTTCACGCGCTTGGGCGTGCCGCCCACACGGGTGCGAACGGTCTGGATGTTGGGGTTCCAGCGGCGGCGGGTGCGACGGTGCGAGTGGGAAACACTGTTACCGAACCCTGGTCCCTTGCCGCAGACGTCGCAGACGGAAGCCACGGTAACTCCATTCAAGCGCTCGGGATCGCGCACGTCGCCGCACGCGAAGGTTCATCCGACCGGGAGAGGTCGGGCGGACTGGTTGACGTAGAAGCCAACCGTGGAAGAGTACACGAAGGAAACGGTCGGACGCGGAAAAGCCCTGTGCCGCCGACCGGTGTCCGTACGCGCAACGGTGGTACCGCGTGGCCGATGACGGCCTCGGCAACCCACCGGAGCATCGAACCCGCCACGCAGGCATGGCGGGAACGCGATGAACTCCGATGAGTATACCCCGGTTGGGAGCGGTCGGGAGCCCGCGGGCACCGGGCGGCCCACGTCCGCCGGGACGCGGTCCCCGCGATCGCCCGCGGTCCCCGGGCCGACGCCGGCGATCTCCGCAGGGACGGCCCAAGGCGACCCCGGCCGCGGAGCGCGCGAGCGTCGCACCGGAGGACTACCGTTGCGGTGACCGGCCATCCGAGACGGGGAAGCACACGTGAGCACCTGGGACGAACCGCTGAGCAAGGGACCGCTCAGGGGCAAGACGGCGAAGGCTCTCGCCGAGAAGCTCGACCTGCACACCCTGGGCGACCTGCTGCGCTACTACCCGCGCCGGTACGACCGGCGCGGAGACCTGACCGACCTCGCCGAACTGCGCGAGGGCGAGGAGGTCACCGTGCAGGCCCGCGTCCTGGACGCCAAACGGCGTACCGTGCCCGCCCGCCAGGGCCGCCGCCGCATGGACATGATGGAGGCCACCGTCACCGACGGCACCGGCCGCCTGCACCTGACGTTTTTCAACCGGGGCTCCTACCACCAGAACGCGCTCGTCGCGGGGCGGCTGGCCATGTTCTCCGGCCGGGTCTCCACCTTCAAGGGCCGCCGCCAGCTCGACCACCCCCAGTACGAGCTCCTCGACGAGGACGGCCACGAGGGCGAGCGGGCCCGGGCCTACGCCGAGGAGCTCATCCCGGTCTACCCCGCGGTCAAGGGCATGGACTCCACGACCATCACCCGTGTCATCGACGTCGTCCTGGCCGACGTCGACAGCCTGTCCGACCCGCTGCCGCCGGAGCTGCGCGAGCGCCGCGGACTCCTCGGTGTCGCCGACGCCCTGCGCGCGATCCACCGCCCCACCGGGTGGGCCGACGTCGGCGCCGCCCGGCGCCGCCTGAAATGGGACGAGGCGTTCGTCCTGCAACTCGCGCTCGCACGTCGGCGCCACCACGCCGAGGAGCTGCCCGCCAAGCCCCGCCCCGGTACGGTCGGCGGCATCCTCGACGCCTTCGACGCCCAGCTGCCGTTCACCCTCACCGAGGGCCAGCGAGACGTGGGCGGGAACCTCGCCGGTCGGCTCGACGCCGCGCACCCCATGCACTGCCTGCTCCAGGGCGACGTGGGCGCGGGCAAGACCCTGGTGGCGCTGCGCGCGATGCTCCGGGTCGTGGACTCGGGCGGCCAGGCCGTCATGCTCGCCCCCACCGAGGTCCTCGCCCAGCAGCACCACCGGTCCATCAGCGCCATGCTCGGGGCGCTCGGCCGCGCCGGGCAGATCGACGGGGCCGAGAACGCCACCCGGGTGGCCCTGCTCACCGGCTCCATGAACACCGCCGCACGCCGGGAGGCCCTGCTGGACGCGGCGTCCGGCTCGGCGGGAATCGTCGTGGGCACCCACGCCCTGCTCCAGGAGCACGTGGCCTTCGCCGACCTGGGCCTGGTGGTGGTCGACGAGCAGCACCGCTTCGGTGTGGAGCAGCGCGACGCCCTGCGGGAGAAGGCCGTGGACGGGCGCCCGCACGTGCTGGTGATGACCGCCACCCCGATCCCGCGCACCGTCGCGATGACCGTCTACGGCGACCTCGACGTGGTCGCCCTCACCCAGCTGCCCACCGGCCGCGCCCCGGTGTCCACGCACGTGGTGCCCGCGAAGGAGAAGCCGCACTTCCTGGCGCGGGCCTGGGAACGCATCCGGGAGGAGGCGGCCAACGGGCACCAGGCGTTCGTGGTCTGCCCGCGGATCGGCGACGACGGCAAGGGGGAGGCGGAGGAGGAGGCCGACGGCCGCCCGGAGGAGGACGCCCCGGGCGCCAGGCCGCCGCTGGCCGTGCTGGACGTGGCCGCGAGGCTGGGGGAGGGGCCGCTCTCCGGCCAGCGGGTGGAGGTCCTGCACGGCCGGATGGCCCCCGACGACAAGGACGCGGTGATGCGGCGGTTCGCGGCGGGGGAGACCGACGCGGTCGTCTCCACCACCGTCATCGAGGTGGGTGTGGACGTGCCCAACGCCACAGTGATGGTCATCATGGACGCGGACCGCTTCGGCGTCTCGCAGCTGCACCAGCTGCGCGGCCGGGTCGGCCGAGGCCGGCTGCCCGGGCTGTGCCTGTTGGTCACCGACGCGGAGGAGGGCTCGCCGGCCCGGGAACGGCTGGCCGCCGTGGCCGCGACCACCGACGGGTTCGAGCTCTCCCGGGTGGACCTGGAGATGCGCAGGGAGGGCGACGTGCTGGGCGACTCGCAGTCGGGCGCCCGGTCCAGCCTGAGGATGCTCACGCTGCTCAAGGACGAGGAGCTCATCGGGCAGGCGCGCGAGGAGGCCGCGAAGTACGTGGCCGGGGACCCCGGGCTGACGGGGTACCCGCCGCTCGCCGAGGCGCTGGAGACGCTCCTGCCCGAGGCGCGCGCGGAGTACCTGGACAAGGCCTGAACGGCCGGGCCGCTTCCTTGGTTACCTTGGGGGCATGACCCGCATCATCGCCGGAACGGCCGGCGGACGACGCATCTCCGTCCCCCAGGGCCGTACCACCCGTCCCACCAGCGACCGCGCACGCGAGGCCCTGTTCTCCTCGGTCCAGTCCGACCTCGGCGCCCTCGACGGCCTGCGGGTGATGGACCTGTACGCGGGCTCGGGGGCGATCGGCCTGGAGGCCCTGTCCCGGGGCGCCGCGCACGCGCTGCTGGTGGAGGCGGACCGCAGGGCGGCCCAGGTGGCCAGGGGCAACATCGAGGCGCTCGGGCTTCCCGGCGCCCGGTTGGCGGCCGACCGGGTGGAGCGGCTGTTGGGCCGGGGCAACGACGGTGAGCCCTACGACCTCGTGGTCGCCGACCCGCCCTACGCCGTCACCGACGCCGAGGTCACCCGCGTGCTGGCCGACCTGGTCGGCCACGGCTGGCTGGCCGAGGACGCCGTGGTCGTCGTCGAACGCTCCAAGCGCGGGGCCGAACCCGTCTGGCCCGAGGGGCTGAGGCGCGTCCGCAGCCGGGGGTACGGAGAGGCGGTTCTCTGGTACTCCCGCCCGTCGCCCGCCACCACCCTCAAGTCAGCTTCTCGGCCGTGAACGACCGAGCGTGCAGTTGGACCACCCCGCTGGGTGCGAGGGAGCCCACCGCGTCTGACCCGACAACCTAGGGGTGGTCGGGTGGGACGTGTGACCGCCGCCCCGCATCCCACACAACAGCGCCCCGTGAGGCGATATCGCGGGAAGCATTCCGGTCCGCGTGTGCAACGACACCGCAGCCCCGGCACACGAAAATGGCCTGATCGACTCGGTTCCTCTTGTCCACGTGATCGCACTCCGCGCACATCTGCGAGGTGTACGCCGGATCCGCGAACACCACCGGCACACCCGAACGGCGAGCCTTGTAGGTGATGAAGGCTCCCAGTTGGTGGAAGGACCAGGAGTGCAGCGTGACCCGTTGGGGCTTGCGGAGCCGTACCCTCCGCCGGATGCCCGTGAGGTCTTCCAGGGCGATCCCGTGCGAGGTGCGTTCAGCCTCGGCCACGATGCGTTTGGAGATTCGGTGGTTGGTGTCCCGGGTGTGCCGTGCCTCACGGCGGCGGCGTCTCCTGAGCAGCCGTTTGGCGGACCGGGTGCCCTTGGCCCGCAACTTCTGGCGCAGCCTCAGTTGTCGGCGGCGGTACCGGTTGATCCTGCGCCCCGCCAGGACCTGCCCGTCGCTGGTGGTGGCGATCTTCGACACGCCCACCGTCGTGTACCCGGCCAGTGACAGAACGCAGCCAAAGCAATCTAGTGTGGCCTCCGTCACCAGCGGGTCGGTGTGGTCCGCACGGCGATTCCTCCCGGGGCTGAAGCCCCGAGGTTCCTCGCCAAAACAAAGCTGACGCCTGCGGCGCGGTGCTGCCTGTGCCCGCTCGTCACCGGCGTGGGCGAATGTGGCCGCTAAGCGGGTGTTGCCCGAATCGCCACGCGGGTGAACCCCTACGATCGCGATACCCGAACGTAGTTCTGTGAGAGGGGCGATCACCGTGCGCCGAGTCGTCTGCCCGGGTTCCTTCGACCCGGTGACCCACGGCCATATCGACATCATCGGCCGGGCGGCCAAGCAGTACGACGAGGTCGTCGTCGCCGTGCTCAACAACGTCAACAAACGCGGCCTGTTCACCGTCCCCGAGAAGCTCGACATGCTCCGGGAGGGCACCGCCGATCTCGGCAACGTGCGGGTCAGCGAGTTCGACGGACTCCTCGTCGACTTCTGCCGGGAGAACGGCATCGAGACCATCGTCCGCAGCCTGCGCTCGGTCAGCGACTTCGACTACGAGCTCCAGATCGCCCAGATGAACTACCAGCTCTCCGGCGTGGAGACCGTGTTCATGACGGCGAATCCGCAGTACTCGTTCCTGTCCTCCAGCCTGGTCCGCGAGATCGCACAGCACCGCGGGGACGTCTCCAGCCTGGTCACCCCCTACGTCGAGCAGCGCCTGCGGGAGAAGTACGCGAAGCGGGCCTCCGAGGGGCGCTAGGGGCGTCTTCGAGGACCCCGCCCAGCGCTGATTTGGGTGGCCGGGGACATGGTAGGTAGAATCATTGTTTGACCATGGGTGTCGCCGGTGCTCGGTGCGCGCCCGTGTCGGTCCCACGCGACACCTCTCGCGCACTCGACACTCCGAATTCCTCGTGAAAGTTCGATAACCCTGTCTCGCCTAGATCCTCGTAACCCGTTCGTGGTCGACACCCGCCAGCTGGGCCGCCAGCCGGGGTCGATGCGCACCGTCAACCGCATCGTGACCGTCCCCGAGGCGTTCTCGTCGGCGATGGCGGCCGTGCCCGAGGGCAGTGAGATAGAACTGGACCTGCGCCTGGAAGCGGTGATGGAGGGCGTCCTCGTCACCGGTACCGTCCGCGGCCAGCTCACCGCCGAGTGCTCGCGCTGCCTGGACCCGATCTCGGACGGCATCGAGGCCGAGTTCCAGGAGCTGTACCGGTATTCCGCGGACGAGGACGCGGTATCCGGGAAGGGTGAGGACGAGGACGACGAGGATGAGGACTACTATCTAGAGGGCGAACTGCTCGACCTCGAACCCGTGGTCCGAGACGCCGTCGTGCTCGCGCTCCCACTCACACCGTTGTGCGGACCGGACTGCCCCGGCCTGTGCTCCGAGTGCGGCGCCAAGCTCGCCGAGGCCGGTCCCGACCACGGCCACGGCGACGACGTCGATCCGCGCTGGGAGGCACTCCGCGAGATCGCGGAGGATCCCGGCGAACGATGAGCTCGTGAACCGATCACGGACGGCCGCCCCCGGGCACCTCCGTCGACCGGAGCACGCCCTCCCCGCCACAGCGCGCGGGGTGACCAGATAAGCGACCTCCCGCGACCGCGGGGGTGACCCAGGAGGATTGAAGTGGCCGTCCCGAAGCGGAAGATGTCGCGGAGCAACACCCGGACCCGCCGTTCCCAGTGGAAGGCGTCGCGCCCGGTGCTGGTCAACTGCCCGCGCTGCCGCGACCCGAAGCAGCCCCACATCGCGTGCCCGACCTGCGGCACCTACAACAACCGCCAGGTCACCAACCCGGCCTAGCGGATGCCCGGCCTCGGGGCCCGGCACCCGATTCCCGATCCGCCTCGGGGCGGACCCGTCCGACGGGTCCGCCCCGAAGTGCTGTCAGGGCGTGGGGTGGTCCCCGAGCACCGCCGTGTAAGGATTTGTAGAGTTACCTGAGGAACGACGCACCACACACGACGGGCACAGGTACACCCAGCAGCACCAGACAGCGCACCGCGCAGTGATCCGGGCTCCCCGGGTTCCCGAGTTCGTGGTGGTTGCCGGGGGAGCGGAGCCTCCCGCGACGATCACCTCGTTTTCGAGCACTCCGGCCGGGCCGCGGATCCCTCCGACCGCCGCGCCGTACCCCGGCGCGCACGAACAGGGAAGTGAACCAGTGGCCAGCCAACTCTCCGCCTCCGAGGCCAAGTCCTTCCACCGGGCCATCGGAGTCGAGGTCGACCCGAAGATCCTGCTTCGGGCCCTGACCCACCGCTCCTACGCCTACGAGAAGGGCGGTCTGCCCACCAACGAGCGCCTGGAGTTCCTCGGCGACTCCGTGCTCGGCCTGGTGGTCACCGACACCCTCTTCCGCAAGCACCCCGACCTGCCCGAGGGCCAACTCGCCAAGCTGCGCGCCGCCGTGGTCAACATGCGCGCCCTCGCCGACGTCGCCCGTGGCCTGGGCATCGGTGCCTACATCCGGCTCGGCCGCGGTGAGGAGGGCACCGGGGGCCGCGACAAGTCCTCGATCCTCGCCGACACCCTGGAGGCGGTCATCGGCGCCGTCTACCTGGACCGCGGCCTGGACGTGGCCTCGGAGTTCGTGCACCGGCTCTTCGACCCGCTCATCGCCACCGCCTCCGGGCTGGGCGCCGGGCTGGACTGGAAGACCTCCCTGCAGGAGCTGACGGCGGCCGAGATGCTCGGCGTCCCGGAGTACCACGTGGACGAGAGCGGCCCCGACCACCAGAAGACCTTCCGCGCCACGGTCCACGTCGCGGGCGAGAGCTACGGCCTGGGCGAGGGGCGCAGCAAGAAGGAGGCCGAGCAGCAGGCCGCCGAGTCGGCGTGGAAGGCCATCAAGGCACGTTCCGAGGCCACCGCCAAGGTCGCCGAGGAGATGACCGGGATCGCCGACTCCGCCGGGGACGGGGTCTCCGGCGACGGACGGGGGTGAGGGGACGTGCCCGAGCTTCCCGAGGTGGAGGTCGTCCGACGCGGCCTGACCGAGCACGCCCTGGGCCGCACCGTCGGCGCGGTCGAGGTCCTGCACCCCCGGTCGGTGCGACGGCACGTGCCCGGCGCCGCGGACTTCGCCGCCCGCCTGTCGGGCCGCGTGCCCACGGCCGCGCACCGGCGCGGCAAGTATCTGTGGCTGCTCCTGGACAGCGGCGAGATGCTTCTCACCCACCTGGGCATGAGCGGCCAGATGCTGGTCCAGCCCACGGGCAGACCCGACGAGAAGCATCTGCGGGTGCGCCTTCCGCTGTCGGACGGCACCGAACTGCGCTTCGTCGACCAGCGCACCTTCGGCCACCTGATGGTGGACGTGCCCGGTGCGCGCGAGGACGTGCCCTCGGCGGTGGACCACATCGCCCTGGACCCGCTGGATCCCGAATTCGTCCCCGAGGCGTTCGTGCGGGCGCTGCGGACCAGGCGGACCGAGGTCAAGCGGGCGCTGCTGGACCAGTCCCTGGTCAGCGGCGTCGGCAACATCTACGCCGACGAGGCGCTGTGGCGTTCACGGCTGCACTGGGCGCGTTCCACGCACGACCTGTCCGACGCGCAGGCCACGGAGCTGCTGGGACACGTGCGTGAGGTGATGACCGAGGCCCTGGACGTGGGCGGCACGACCTTCGACGGCCTGTACGTCAACGTCAACGGCGAGAGCGGCTACTTCGAGCGGGGGCTCAACGCCTACGGCCGCCGTGACCGCCCGTGCGGCCGGTGCGGCGTGCTGATCGTCCGCGAGGCGTTCATGAACCGCTCCTCCTACAGCTGCCCGGGCTGCCAGAAGCCGTCCGGAGTCCGCGGTTGAGGCAGCGTCGGCGTGTCGGTGAGCAAAGTATGTCTTTCAGGTAAGTAAGGAGTCGGGCCGTGGGGGACGACGTCGAGGCCGTCCGGCTGACCGCGTGGGTGCGCGGGCGCGTACAGGGCGTGGGTTTTCGCTGGTGGGCACGGTCCAAGGCGCTGGAACTGGGCCTGAGCGGGGCGGCCACGAACCTCGACGACGGCCGGGTCGAGGTGGTCGCCGAGGGGCCGAGGAGCGACTGTGAGCGGCTTCTTGGCCATCTCAGGGGCGGCGCGACACCCGGCCGTGTGGACTCCGTGGCCGAACGTTGGTCCTCTTCCAGGGGGACCTTCACCGGATTCGTCGAACGGTGAGTATGCTTGTGGGGTAACGCGATTCGAGCACACCGTGCGACCGCGGCGGCCCGGAAGGGCTCGCGACGGGGATCACGCGGAGTGTGAGGCGACCACTGTGCGGCGTCCGCGTCGTCCGCACACTTCGGCGCAGACCGGGGTGACCGTGTTCGGATCGTGCGCTGCCACCTGCCCAGGTGTAGCACTCTGGGTTGTGGCCGTTACGGACCGTTGTAATTCAATCTTGACCAGCGGCGCGCACAGTGAGACTCTGGAAGGCACATCGCGCGACCTTTCGGCCCGTGTGGGACGACGTCAGTCGGCGTTGCCACGGGATATCGCACGCGCGGATCACCACTGGTCACTCAGCGTGGAGGACCCATATCATGGCGAAGGCTCTGTTTGGCCACGTCGGCGGCTCCGACCCTCGGATGGTCTCGGAGATGCGGCGGCTTCAGAAGCGGGTACGCGACCTTGAGGACGAGATCAGCCGTCTCCAGGCACGGAACGACCAGCTCAGCATGGCCGTGACCGAGGCCACTCCCGGCGCGACCGAGCGCGAGCCCGCGCTCGCCTGACCTGAACACCGTCGACGTTTCGGCTCCAGCCAGGCTGGACCTTCGTGGTCGACCCACCGACGGGGACGCCGAGAGCACGAACCAGGCGTCCCTGGCCGGAATCGTCGACGGAGCGGGTCTGACCCCCGTTCACCGAGCCGTGGTTTTTCCTTTCCCTTTGCGGCCTTTTTATCGTTGTACCCGGCGGACCCTGCTGCAACCCTTCGTGTCCGCCGGACATCCCCCTCCCCCCACCCGGTCACGGGAGCGCCTGCTCAGTGGCCTGTTCCATCCGGGGACACCGAGCCGAACCCCACCCGTAGGTCACCGCTTCGTGGCACCCTTGGGTGATCGCGGTCCGTGTCGAAGGTGACCGTCGTGGGAGGTGTGGGTGTACCTGAAGAACCTGACGTTGCGCGGCTTCAAGTCGTTCGCGTCGGCCACCACCCTGCGCTTCGAGCCCGGGATCACCTGTGTGGTCGGTCCCAACGGCTCGGGCAAGTCCAACGTCGTCGACGCGCTGTCCTGGGTGATGGGGGAGCAGGGGGCCAAGTCCCTGCGCGGCGGCAAGATGGAGGACGTCATCTTCGCGGGCACCTCCACCCGCCAGGCGCTGGGCCGTGCCGAGGTCAGCCTCACCATCGACAACACCGACGGCGCCCTGCCCATCGACTACACCGAGGTCACCATCAGGCGGACCATGTTCCGCAACGGCGGCTCGGAGTACGCCATCAACGGCGACACCTGTCGCCTCCTCGACATCCAGGACCTGCTCAGCGACTCCGGTATCGGCCGTGAGATGCACGTCATCGTCGGCCAGGGGCAGCTGGACACCGTTCTGCACGCCGGCCCCGAGGAGCGCCGTGCCCTCATCGAGGAGGCGGCGGGCATCCTCAAGCACCGCAAGCGCAAAGAGAAGGCGATCCGCAAGCTCAACGCGATGCAGGGCAACCTGGACCGGGTCACCGACCTCACCGCGGAGCTGCGCCGCCAGCTCAAACCCCTGGGCAGGCAGGCCGAGCTCGCGCGCCGGGCCGCCGTCATCCAGGCCGACCTGCGCGACGCCCGCCTGCGCCTGCTCGCCGACGACATCACCACCCTCACCGAGCAGCTGGCCAAGGAGGAGGCGGACGAGAAGGAGGTCCTCGCCCGCCGCGCGTCCGCCGAGACCGCCCTCACCCAGGCCCAGGAGCGCGAGACCGAGCTGGACGCGCAGTCGGCCGCCGCGGCCCCCGCCCTCGCCCGGGCGCTGGAGACCTACCACGCACTGTCCCGCCTCACCGAGCGCCTGGACGCCGTGCGCGGCCTCGCGAACGAGCGCCACCGCAACCTGGCCTCCGTCGACGAGGAGCCCGTGCACCGCCGCGACCCCGAGGAACTGGAGATGGAGGCCGAGGAGGCCGCGGCCCAGGAGGAGGAGCTCCTCACCCGGCTGGAGGAGGCCCGGGAGGTCCTGGAGGCCGCCGTCACCGAGCGCGCCGCCGCCGAGGACGCCCTGCACCGCGAGGAGAAGCGGCTGGAGGCCGCCGCCCGCGCCTCCGCGGAGCGCCGCGAGGGCATCGTGCGGCTGTCCGCGCGGGTGGAGAGCCTGCGCGGCCGCCTGGCCTCCAGCGAGGCCGAGATCACCCGCCTGGAGGAGTCGGCCCGGCAGGCCGCCGAACGCGCCGAACAGGCCCAGGCCGAGTACGAGATGGCCGCCGAGGAGTCCGCCGGACTCGACGAGGGCGACGCCGAGCTCGACTCCGCCCAGGAGCGCGCGGCCCTCCGGCTCTCCGAGGCCGACGCCGAGCTCAACCGACTGCGCGACGCCGAGCGCACCGCCGAGGGCGAGCGCGCCGCGCTCGCCGCCCGCAAGGAGGCCCTGGAGATGGGCCTGGCGCACAAGGACGGCGCCGACACCCTGCTGGGCGCCGACCTGCCCGGGATGCTCGGCAGCCTCGCCTCGCTCGTGCAGGTCGAGTCGGGACAGGAGACCGCCGTGGCCTCCGCCTTCGGCGCCGCCGCGGGCGCGGTCGCCGTCGGCGACATCGACACCGCCGTGGCCGCCCTCGACCTGCTCAGGTCCGAGGACGCGGGCCGGGCCGGGATCGTCATCGCCCAGGCCGTTCCCACCGTGCCCCGCCAGGAATGGCCCGAGCTGCCCGCCGGCGCCCGCTACGCCGTCGACGCCGTCGTCGCACCCGAACACCTGCGCGGCGCGGTCACCGCCCTGCTGGACCGCACCGCCCTGGCAGCCGGCACGGCCGCCGCCCGCGACCTCGTCGGCAAGGTCCCCGGCGTGCGCGCCGTCACCCCCGAGGGCGACGTGTTCGCCGCGGAACTGGTCCACGGCGGTTCGGCCGCGGCTCCCAGCCTGCTGGAGGTGCAGGCGGCCGTGGACGAGGCGGGCGAGAGGCTGGAGGTGGCCGCCGAGGCCGCCGGCCGGATCGCCGCCGACCTGGAGGAGCGCAAGCGCGAGCGCGCCGCTCTGGCCGCCGAGGTGGAGGAGCTCGTCGCGCGCCGCCGCCAGGGCGACCGCAAGCGCAACGAGTCCGCGCAGCGGCTCGGCAAGCTCGGCGGCCAGGCCCGCTCCGCCGAGGCCGAGTCCGAGCGGTACGCGGCGGCCGCCGCCAGGGCCGCGGACGCGCGGGGGGAGGAGGCCGACAGGCTGGCCCGTCTGGAGGAGGAGCTGGCCGAGGCCGAGGAGATGACCGCCTCCATCGAGGAGGAGGCACCCGACGCCGACACCCGCGACGAGCTGGCCGCCCAGGCCTCGCGCACCCGGGCCGTCGAGATGGAGCGCCGCCTGGCGGTGCGCACCGCGGAGGAGCGCGCCCGCTCGACCGCCGGTCGCGCCGAGCAGTTGCGCGTCCAGGCCTTCGAGGAGCGGCGTGCCGTGGAGCGCGCGGCCGAGCGCCGCCGCACCCGTGCCGCGCAGGCCGTCGTCGCCGGGGCCGTCGCCGAGGGCGCCCGGCTGGCCCTGGAGCGGATCACGGTGTCCCAGGCCGCCGCCGAGTCCGAGCGGGTCGCCGCCGAGGCGGAGAAGGAGGCGCGCGACGCCGAGCTCAGGGCCGTGCGAGCCCGGGTGCGCGAGCTGTCCGTGGAGCTGGAGAAGCTGACCAGTTCGGCGCACAGCGGCGAGGTGGCCCGTGCCGAGCGGCGCATGCGCCTGGAGCAGCTGGAGACCAGGGCGATGGAGGAGATGGGCGTGGACGTGCCCACCCTCGTCGCCGAGTACGGGCCCCGGGTGCCGGTGCCTCCGCCCGCCGACGCGGGGGAGGACGCGGTCCCGCTGCCGTACGTGCGCGAGGTGCAGGTCAAGCGGGCCCGGTCCGCCGAGCGCCAGCTCAACCAGCTGGGCAGGATCAACCCGCTCGCGCTGGAGGAGTTCGCGGCCCTGGAGGAGCGGCACGCGTTCCTCAACGCCCAGTTGGAGGACCTGAAGAAGACCCGCCGGGACCTGATGGACATCGTCCAGGAGGTCGACGCCCGCGTGCAGGAGGTCTTCTCCGCCGCCTACCTGGACGTGGAGCGCGAGTTCGCGGCGATCTTCGGGCGGCTGTTCCCCGGCGGAGAGGGGCGGCTGCTGCTCACCTCGCCCGAGGACATGCTGACCACCGGCATCGAGGTGGAGGCGCGTCCGCCCGGCAAGAAGGTCAAGCGGTTGTCGCTGCTCTCCGGAGGTGAGCGGTCCCTGACCGCGGTGGCCTTCCTCGCGGCGATCTTCAAGGCCCGCCCGTCCCCGTTCTACGTGATGGACGAGGTCGAGGCGGCCCTGGACGACACCAACCTGCAGCGGCTGCTGGTGATCTTCGAGGAGCTGCGCGCCTCCTCGCAGCTGATCGTGATCACCCACCAGAAGCGCACGATGGAGGCGGCCGACGCGCTGTACGGCGTGACCATGCAGGGCGACGGCATCTCCCAGGTGATCAGCCAGAAGCTCGAACGCCCCGCCTGACGGCCGGATCCGGACACGCGCCCCCGACACGGGGCCGGGGCCGCCCCTCCCCTCGGGAAGAGCGGCCCCGGTGCTGTGCCCCTTTGGGCCTCCGCTTCGCCGCGGCCCGTGTTCGGGCGTCCGAAGCACGGGAACCTTCGGATCCTCCGGTGTGACGGCTCGTGCCCACGCCGTCGTCCGCCACCGCCCTCAACGGACGGCCTGCGGCCGCAGTACCTGCCGTCCCACCTACGCATCCTCCAGAACCCCGTGGACGCCCGAACCGGCCCCCTTGGAGCGGAGCCCGAGAGGCAGGGCTCAGCCGCGCGCGATGGTGATCACCGGGGAGGTCCAAGTCTCCCAGTGCTCGGGGTCGTCCGGGTCGCCGAGCGCCTTGAGCGCACGGACCTCCAGACGGTAGTCGCCGTCCTTGACGGGCTTGATCTTGTCGTGCCTGTCCACGACCGTGCCGTCCCACGGGTAGCTGAAGAACGACGTCCCGGTCGCGCTGCGGTTCACGTGGTCGACCGACACGGCGACGTTGCGGTGCGGGTGCACCGGGCGCCCGGTGCGCTCGTCGATGACGACCATCTCCAGCTTGGTGACGTGGTGGTCGAAGTGCGCGATGACGTACGGGACGTCCGGCAGGCCGTCGACCCACTCCATCGTGTAGGCGGCGCCGTCGGGCTGCTCCTCGAACGTGCCGCCGTCCTCGCTCGCGCACTCCAGGCCGGAGAAGGCGCCGCAGTCGGTGATCCTGGTCAGCCAGGGCAGGTCGATGGTCTCGCCCGTGCCGTCGGTGATCGGGGTCATCGCCTCGATCTCCTGGTAGTCGCCGTTGTATGCGGCGTAGGGGACGCGGTAGGTCTCGCCGTCCGCCTCGGCCACGGTGACGTACCCGCCGTAGATCATCTGGGAGAAGTCCCGGGCGGGCGGGGTGACGGTCACCTGGACCTCGGCCGACCCGCCGGGGGCCACGGTCACCTCGCCGGTGTCGAAGGCCACCTCGGCGAAGCCGTCGTTGTACTCGGGCGTGAAGGTGCTGCCGTGGGTGCCCAGGGCGGCCTCGTGGCCCAGTTCGTACGTGGCCTCCGCGTCACCGTCGTTGGTGATGGTGATCGTCTTGGTCACGGCGCCCTCGGTGGCGCCCAGTGACAGCTTGCCGGGGGCCACGGCCGTGGTGGCCAGCACCGAGCCGGGCACGTCCAGCATGCCCGCGCCCTGGCGGTGCGCGTTGTCCAGGAAGCCCAGGTCGGGGTTGCCCCACCAGGCCCTGGGGTCGGCGCTGTTCTGCAGGACGTCGCGCACCTCGCGCGCGCCCAGGTCGGGGCGGGCCTGCAGCAGCAGCGCGACGCCGCCCGCCACGTGCGGGGAGGACATCGAGGTGCCGCTGATGGTGGCGTAGCTGCCCTTGGCCACGGGGTAGGTGGAGTTGATCAGGCCGCCCGGGGCGCCGATGTCGGGCTTCAGGTCCAGGTCGGGGGACAGGCCGAAGGAGCTGAAGGAGCTGATCAGGCCGCCGGTCGGGTTGGGGACGGTGGTGCTCTCGCCGGTCCAGGACAGCGTGACGGCCTCCCCGTCCTCCATGAGTTCGCGGAGGTGGGTTCCGGAGCCGTTGGAGATCCCGATGGCGAACGCGCCCTGGTCGACGATGCCGCCGCCCGCGAACATGCCGGCGACGTTGTTGTACATGACCACGCCGGTGGCGCCCGCGGCCAGGGCCGTGTCGTACTTCTCGGCGAAGGTGCACTCGCCGCGCACCATCAGCGCGGTCCTGCCCTCGGGGTCCGCCTCCAGTTCGTCGCCCAGGGACGTGCAGCCCCGTCCGATCCAGGCGAGCTCGTCGGTCTCGCCGGAGGTGGGCGGCGGTTCGGCCTCGCCCATCTCCATGTAGGCGAGGGTCTCGCCGCTGGGGTTGGCGGTCGCGGACGCGGCCTGGATGTGGGTGTTGTCGAAGGAGGCGACGCCGATGACGTCCTTGCCCAGGCCGGGGGCGCCCGCGGAGTACAGGCCGGTGTCGCCCGAGTTGCCGATGGAGGCGACCACGACCATGCCCTCGTCGACCAGGTTGTCCGAGGCGACCGCGGTGGGGTACTGCGGCCAGGAGTGCGCGGAGCCGATGCTCATGTTGAGCACGTCCATGCCGTCGGCCAGGGACTGCTCCATGGCGGCGATCATGATGTCGGAGGTGGTGGATCCGCTGCAGCCGAACACCTTGTAGGCGCCGAACTCCACGTCGGGGGCCACACCGGTGACCTCGCCCTCGGCGCCCACGATCCCGGCCACGTGCGTGCCGTGGCCGTTGCAGTCCTGCGGGTCGCCGTCGGGCACGGGCACGGACTCCGGGTCGCCCGCGTTGAAGTCGTCACCGACGAAGTCGTGGCCGGTGACCACGCGGTCGTTGGGGAAGCCGCCGCCGCCCAGGTCGGGGTGGGTGTAGTCGATACCGGTGTCCATGACGGCCACGCGCAGGCCCTCACCGGTCAGGCCCAGTTCGTTCTGCGCGGTGTCGGCCCCGGTCATGGGCAGCGCGGTGTCCAGGTCGGGGGCGCTGTCGTCGATCTCGGGGATCTGGTAGTTGACGACGGGATAGAGGGCGTTGACGCCGGGGATCTCCCGGGCCGTGCCCACCTGTGCGTCGTCCATCTCGACGGAGAAGCCGTTCCAGAGGTCGCTGAACGAGTGCCGTTCGTCGTACTCCAGGCCGTACTCCTCGGCCTCGGTCCGGAACTCCTTCTGCTCGTCCTCGACCTTGGCCGTGGAGGAGCCCTTGGTGGTGGGCGGGCTTTCGAGTTCGATGAACCACAGGCCGCTGGCCTGGTGGGTCAGTTCGCCGTTCTCGGCGGTGGGGGCGGGGTGCAGGGGGGCGAGCTCTGAGATCTCGTCGGCGCTTGCCGGTGTGGCCGCGACCAGACCCGCGACGAGTGTCAACCCGGCGAGCGGTGCCAGGCGCGTTCGGTGGGGTACCACCTTGTCAACACATCCCTTCTTGGTGCGCGCCGGAGGACACCGGGGGCGCGGGAGTACCCCGCCGTGTACGACTGTGGCATGCGGGGGGATACGCCGCTTAATGTCCGTACTCGGTTAATCGGCGCGCATAGCAACGAGATCATTGCCGTGTGCCATGAAGGTGTCAATGTTCACCAAGACTCAATCTGGCCACATAGAGGGACGGGGAGTGCACTGTTTGTTATTTCTACACAAAAATGGACAATATTCCTTTTTGCCCCTAAAGGTATGAAAGGGAATCCTGGTGGAGCGCGCCGATCCTCCTGCGGATCTGCCCGCGGAACACGGCCGTCCCGGAGAAGGCGCAGGCCAGAGTAGCCCCCGGGGTGTCCGCCGGGGCGTACGGCGGGCCGAGTAGGCTGGAGGATCTGGGCCGTCCTCGGGCGGCCCGACCGGTGTCGAGGGAGCGAAGTCCGGTACCGCGGCCGCAAGCGGTCGCCAACCCGGCGCTGTCCCGCAACTGTGAGGCCCCGCCCGGCGGGGACGAGCCAGGTCGCCTTCCCGACACCGACGTCCCCGTCCTCGTGGGAAGGACAGGCCGTCCCCAGCGGACCGTGCTCCTTCCCCTGCCCGCAAAGGAGCACCGTGCGGACCGCACGCCGTCTTCCCCTCGCCCTCCTCGGAACCGCACTCCTCCTGACCGCCTGCGGCGCGCCGGAGGGCGGCTCCTCCGAGGCCGACGCCGACCCGGGCGCGGGTGCGGGCGCCTTCCCCGTCACCGTCACCGACGCCACCGGCGAGGTCACCCTCGAGGAGGCGCCCGAGCGGATCGTCTCCCTGTCCGCCAGCCACACCGAGATGCTCTTCGCCATCGGCGCGGACGAGCAGGTCGAGGCCGTCGACGAGTACTCCACCTACCCGGAGGAGGCCCCCGTCACCTCGCTGAGCGGCTTCGAGCCCAACGTGGAGGCCATCGTCGAGTACGACCCCGACCTGGTCGTGCTCGCACGCAGCGCCGAGGAGACCGCCTCCCAGCTGGAGACCGTGGGCGTCCCGACGCTGGTCCTCGACGCCGCCGTGGACCTGGAGGACACCTACGACCAGATCCGGCTGCTCGGTGACGCCACCGGCAACGCCGAGGAGGCCGGCGCCGAGGCCGAGCGGATCGAGGGCGAGTTCGACGCGATCGTCGAGAACGTGCGCGAGCGCGTCGGCGACACCGAGCTGAGCTTCTACCAGGAGTTGGACGAGACCTCCTACGCCGCCACCTCCGACACCTTCGTCGGTGACGTCTACGCATCCTTCGGACTGGTCAACATCGCCGACGCCGCCGACGCGGACGGTGCCGCGGCCGGCTACCCGCAGCTGTCACAGGAGTACGTCGTCGAGGAGGACCCCGACCTGGTCTTCCTGTCCTACGGCGACGAGTCGACGGTCACCGACGTCGCCGAGCGCCCCGCCTTCGACACCGTCACCGCGGTGAGGAACGACGCCGTCTACCTGCTCGACGCCGACATCGCCTCCCGATGGGGACCGCGCGTGGTCGAGTTCGCCGACCTGATCGGCCAGGCCGTCATCGAGAACGCGGACCGGTAGCGTGCGGGGCGGTGCCGGCCTCCCGGTCGCGTGGTTCGCGGGGGGACTGGCCGTGCTCGTCGCGGCCGTCCTCCTCGGAGTCTGCGCGGGCGCGGCCTCCCTCTCCACGGCCGACATCGTCCGGCACCTGCTCAGCCTCCTGCCGTTCGACACGCGGTCGCCGCTGTCCGAGCGGCAGGCGGCCCTGCTCATGGAGCTGCGCCTGCCCCGCGTGGTGATGGGCGCGGTCGTGGGAGCCCTCCTGGCCACGGCGGGCGGCGCCTACCAGGGCGTGTTCCGCAACCCGCTGGCCGACCCCTACCTCCTGGGCGCCGCCTCCGGGGCCGGGCTCGGCGCGACCATGGTCATCGTCTTCGGCCAGCAGTTCAGCGACTCCCCGCGCGCCCTGGTACCCGTCGCGGCGTTCCTGGGCGCCCTGCTCGGAGTGGCGGCCGCCTACCTGCTCGGCTCCACCGCGGGCGGGGGCGGCACCGCCTCGCTCGTCCTGGCGGGCGTGGCCGTCTCCTCCTTCCTGTCCGCCGCGCAGACCCTCGTCCAGCAGATGGGGGTGGACCAGCTCCAGCGCATCTTCGCCTGGCTCCTCGGAGGGCTCGGCCGCGGCGGCTGGGACGACGTGCGCCTGATCGCCCCCTACGCGGTGGTCGGCCTCGTCGTGCTGCTGGCCTGCGGCTACCTGCTGGACATGCTCTCCCTGGGCGACGACAAGGCGGTCAGCCTGGGTCTGAACCCGGCCGTCGTGCGCGTCGTGGTGATCAGCGCCGCGTCCCTGGCCACCGCCGCCGCGGTGTCGGTGAGCGGACTGATCGGCTTCGTGGGGATCATCGTCCCGCACATCGTGCGCCGCCTGGTGGGCTCCAGCTACCGGGCGATCCTGCCGGTCACCGTGCTCTTCGGCGGCGCTTTCATGGTCGTGGTGGACATCGTCGCCCGAACCCTCATCGCCCCCGCCGAACTGCCCATCGGCGTGGTCACCGCCTTCCTCGGCGCGCCCTTCTTCGTGCTCATTCTGCGCACCACGCGCCACCGCAGTATCTAGACCCGCGTGCCGAAAGCCTTGCTCGGCGCCTGGAGTGTGGTTCGGGCGCCGGCGGGCTTCTGGAGCCGCCGAAGGTTCTCGTTCATAGGGCGCCCGAACACGGGGTGAAGCGGAGCGGAGCCCCAAAGCAAGCGGGGTCCTTCGTTCCCGGCACGCCATCCCACCGTGACACGAACGCGTCGGACACTCTGGGAGACTGGCGGTGCTATGGACATCACCTTGCTCGCTGCCATCGTCATCGCCGTCGTACTGTTGACCGTCGGCGGATTCTTCCTGGTCAGGACCCAGCGCCCGGTCAAACCGGGCAAGGAGGAGACCAAGCCCGAGGTCACCGGGGAGGCGTCGGGGGCGACCGCCGTGGAGGACCGGGAACGGGACACGGGGACCGTGCGCACGCCTCCCGCCCAGGCGCCGCCGCCCGCGGAGGAGGCCGCCAGGCCCGCCGAGCCGGAGCTGGAGGCCCCGCCCCCCTCCGCCGGACGCATGGTCCGCCTGCGCGCGCGACTGGCCCGCTCGCAGAGCTCCTTCGGCCAGGGGCTGCTCAACCTGCTCTCCTCCGACTCCCTGGACGAGGACGCCTGGGAGGAGATCGAGGACACCCTCATCACCGCTGACATCGGCGTGACCTCCGCCTCGCAGATCGTGGAGAACCTGCGCACCCGCGTCAAGGTGCTCGGCACCCGCGGTCCCGAGGAGGTCCGGACGCTGCTGCGCGAGGAACTCCTCGCCCAGATCACCACCAGTGCCGGCCGCACCGTGCGCACGGAGCCGCACGGAGACCGGCCGGCCGTGATCCTGGTCGTGGGGGTCAACGGCACCGGCAAGACCACCACCACCGGCAAGCTGGCCCGCGCCCTGGTCGGCGACGGCCGCAGCGTGGTGCTCGGCGCCGCCGACACCTTCCGCGCCGCCGCCAGTGAGCAGCTCCAGACCTGGGGCGGCCGCGTGGGAGCCCCGGTCGTGACCAAGGAGGAGGGGGCCGACCCGGCCAGTGTGGCCTTCGACGCCGTGTCACGGGGCATCGAGGACGGGGCCGACACCGTCATCATCGACACCGCCGGGCGCCTGCACACCAAGACCGGCCTGATGGACGAGCTGGGCAAGGTCAAGCGGGTCGTGGAGAAGAAGACCCAGGTGGACGAGGTGCTGCTCGTCCTGGACGCCACCACCGGGCAGAACGGCCTGCGCCAGGCCCGGGTGTTCGGCGAGGTCGTGAACGTGACGGGCATCGCGCTGACCAAGCTGGACGGCACCGCCAAGGGCGGCATCATCGTCCAGGTCCAGCGGGAGCTGGGCGTGCCGGTCAAGCTCGTCGGGCTCGGCGAGGGCCCCGACGACCTGGCGCCCTTCGACCCCGAGGTCTTCGTGGACACGATCCTGTCCGGGGACTGAACGGCACGTACCGGCGGTGCGGCCGGACACCCGACCGGGTGTCCGGCCGCACCCGTGTGTACGCGGTGGTGCGACCTCGGCGTCCTCCCGGGGCGCAGATGGCGTGATGCGCGACACGGGAGGGAAACCCCCGTGCAACACGGGGGGTGACCGGCTGACCGCGCCGCCGCACCGGGCGTGAGATGTGTCGGGGAGTGACAGTTTCGTCGCCCCGTGTTGGTGTGACGGGGGTCGCTCTGGGGTGGTGCATGTGCGTTCGCACGCGCTGGGGCTTCGGTTCACGGCCCCTTAACACTTCTGTCTGTCCTTTTACCCGGACGCAACATGGCGGGTCCAGGGGAGAAACACCCCGCTCAGAGAGTTGCCCGTGTGGTGTTCTGCATCGGGCCCGATGATGCGCTCGCTGATCGCCGCCCTCACAGACAATCCCCCGTCCGTCCTACGGAGGCGACGTAATGATTGACACCGGCAACACGACGTGGCTGCTGATCAGCGCGGCCCTCGTGATGCTCATGACCCCGGGCCTGGCCTTCTTCTACGGAGGCATGTCACGGGCGAAGAGCGTCCTGAACATGATGCTGATGAGCTTCACGAGCATCGCGGTCGTGAGCGTGCTCTGGGTGGTCGTCGGCCACTCGCTCACCTACTCCGACGGCGGTCCGGTGGACGCCTTCATCGGCGGCCTCGACTACGTGGGCCTGTCCAGCCTCATCGGTGAGATCGAGCCCGCGGACGGTGAGGGCGGCGGAGGCTACCCGCTCCTCGTCGACGCCGGGTTCCAGATGATGTTCGCGGTCATCACCGTGGCCCTGATCAGCGGCGCCATCGCCGACCGCGCCAAGTTCGGCGCCTGGATCCTCTTCGCCCCGCTCTGGGCGCTTCTGGCCTACTTCCCCGTCGCCCACTGGGTCTGGGGCAGCGGCTGGATCGGCGGCCTGGAGATCGGTGGCTACGAGGTCATCGACTTCGCGGGCGGTACCGCGGTCCACATCAACGCCGGTGCCGCCGCGCTGGCCCTGACCTTCGTCCTCGGCCGCCGCAAGGGCTTCGGCTCGGAGTCGATGCGCCCCCACAACCTGCCGTTCGTCCTGCTGGGCGCCGCGCTCCTGTGGTTCGGCTGGTTCGGCTTCAACGCGGGCTCCGCCTACGCCGCCGACGGCACCGCCGCCCTGGCACTGGTCAACACCCAGGTGGCCACCGCCGCCGCCACCGGTGCCTGGATGCTCGTCGAGCGCTTCCGCTACGGCAAGGTCAGCGCCCTCGGTTTCGCCTCCGGCGCCATCGCGGGCCTGGTCGCGATCACCCCGGCCGCCGCCAACGTCACCCCGCTGGGCGCGATCGTCGTCGGTCTGCTGTCCGGTGCCGTCTGCGCCTACGCCATCAGCTGGAAGTTCAAGTTCAAGTACGACGACGCCCTCGACGTCGTGGGTATCCACATGGTCGGCGGCATCATCGGATCCCTGGTCCTGGGCTTCCTGGCCGCGGGTGTCACCGGCGGATCCGACGGCCTCCTCTACGGCGGCGGCTTCGGGCTCCTGGCCGTCCAGGCCATCGCGGTCGTCGGCGTCATGGTCTACTCCTTCGTCATCACCTGGATCATCGCCAAGGTCATCGACCTCATCATCGGGTTCCGCATCCCCGAGGACGTCGAGACCAACGGACTGGACCACGAGCTGCACGCCGAGTCCGCCTACGCCTTCGACGAGTTGGACGAGACGGAGACAGAAGCGGTCTCCTCGCCGACGCCTCCGGGTGGGGAGACGACCTCACCGCAGGTCAAGGCCTAGACCTCAGCGTCGAGGCCGAAGGCCTTCACCGTTGACGCGGTGAGGTGTTCCAGGGGCTGACCGGGAGTGATCCCTGTCAGCCCCGTTCGTGTGTTCGGATACTCTTCGTGGCATATGTGGGCATTCATGGCTTCGTATCGGCCATGATCTGCGCATCAGTTCGATACCCTTTCTGCGCGGTGTGGCGGTAGGACCCGGGCGCGGGGCGCCCGGTCGACGGCGAAGCCCCGTGACGGAACCGTCCCGGATCCCCGCGAAGAGCACGAGGCGAAACCGGGAGCCGCGCATCCGCGTCTCACGCCGAGAAACGGGTCAGGGCCGGTGTGTCTCCATCCCCCGCCCACCCGGAAACCATGCTGATTCGTACAGTGCCCCACATGTCGGGGTCAGGAGGCAAGATGGCGCCGGTTAGTCACACCAGGGGTCGCAGGGGCGGACGCGCCGTGCTCGCCGCCGCGGGCGCGGTCGTCGCGCTCGGATCGGCCGGATGCTCCATCGATCTCAGCCACCTGCGCCCAGGGGGCGGGGGAGAGGAGGAACCCAGCCCCGAAGCCGCGGAGCCGGTCGCCGCCGCCCCGCTCGTGGAGGAGGCCCTGACCAGCCTCGCCGCCTACCCGGCGCTCACCGCCACCGGACAGGTCGCCGAGAGCGTCGGTTCCGCCGACGTGCGGGACACCTCCCTGACCGTGGCCGACTCCGGCACGGCCAGCGGCACCGTCCGCGCCAACGGCATCGAGGCCGAGCTGATCAGCGCCGACAGCAAGCTCTTCATCCGGGCCGCGGAGGACTTCTGGCTCGACCAGGGGGTCTTCAGCCCCGACTTCGACGACTTCGACGGCAACTGGGTGCGCGCCTCCACGGCCCAGGCCGGGTTCGACCCGGGTACCACCCTGGCTCCGCCGGAGCTCTCCACCGCCCTGGGGGAGATCGGCCTGGACTCGGAGGAGGCCGTGGAGGAGAACCTGGACGGCACCCTCACCTACCGGATCGATCTGGCCGGCGAGCACAACCAGATGTGGATCAACGCCGAGACCAACCAGGTCCAGCGCATCGCCATCGAGGAACTCGTCCCCGAGGAGGCCGAGAGCGGCCCGCAGGTCCGCCTGGACCTCGCCGAGGCCGACACCGCCGCGGTCGAGGAGCTCTACGACGGCGTCATCGCCACCACGGAGGAGGAGCTGACCGGCTCTCGGGACGCCCGCATCGAGGTGGGTTGGGACGGCAGCCCCAGCATGGCGTGCGAGGAGGGCCCCGACTGCACCTGGTCCGGTACCGTGCGCGACGCGGGCGGGGACGGCAGCGGCACGGTCACCGTGCGCATGGACGTCACCTTCAGCAACGCCGACATCGGCGAGCAGACGTGCGACGACAGCGGCAGCCTGGAGGCGGGCAGCACCCTGGAGCTGTCGTGCGGCGCCAACTACAACATCGTCAGCGCCGAACAGCAGACCTACCCCATCGACGGGGAGGCGCAGCTCTCCACGTACGGGCTGACCAGTGGCCAGCAGGAGGAGACGCTGACCGAGCTCAACGAGCAGCGCGCGACCACCCTGTCGGGAGGCGGCTCTCCCTCCGAGGAGGCGGAAGAAGGGGAGGAGAGCGGCAACTGACCCTCCCACCGCCCGCGGTCCCTCCCACCCGTCCCCGTGTACCGACACCTCACCGTCCCGTGATACTCCCGGGCGACGCGGGACGGGTAGGCTGGGAAACCAATTCCGAGACGAAGGACTGGCCACACTCGTGTTCGAGACGCTTTCCGACCGGCTGACATCGGTCTTCTCCTCGCTGCGCGGCAAGGGGCGCCTGTCCGAGGAGGACATCAACGCGACCGCGCGGGAGATCCGTCTCGCGCTGCTGGAGGCGGACGTCGCGCTGCCGGTGGTCCGCGAGTTCATCTCGCGGATCAAGGAGCGCGCGCGGGGCGAGGAGGTGTCCAAGGCCCTCAACCCGGCACAACAGGTCATCAGGATCGTCAACGAGGAACTGGTCGAGATCCTCGGCGGCGAGACCCGGCAGGTTCGCTTCGCCAAGAACCCGCCGACCGTGATCATGCTCGCGGGCCTCCAGGGCGCCGGTAAGACCACCCTGGCGGGCAAGCTCGCCAAGTGGATGGCGGCCGACCGCAACACCCCGCTGCTGGTCGCCGCCGACCTGCAGCGCCCCAACGCCGTCACGCAGCTGCAGGTGGTCGGTGAGCGCGCCGGGGCCCCCGTGTTCGCGCCGGAGCCCGGCAACGGCGTCGGCGACCCGGTCCAGGTCGCCCGTGAGTCGGTCGAGCACGCTCGCCGCAACAACCACAACGTGGTGATCATCGACACCGCCGGCCGTCTCGGTGTGGACAGCGAGCTGATGCAGCAGGCCGCGGACATCCGTGACGCGGTCACTCCCGACGAGATCCTCTTCGTCGTCGACGCGATGATCGGTCAGGACGCGGTCAACACCGCGCAGGCCTTCCTCGACGGGGTCGGCTACGACGCGGTGGCGCTGACCAAGCTGGACGGTGACGCGCGCGGTGGCGCGGCCCTGTCCATCCGGCACATCACCGGCCGTCCCATCATGTTCGCGTCCACCGGCGAGAAGCTGGAGGACTTCGACCTCTTCCACCCGGACCGGATGGCTTCGCGCATCCTGGACATGGGTGACGTGCTCACGCTCATCGAGCAGGCGCAGCGCACGTTCGACGAGGCCGAGGTCGAGAAGATGGCCTCGACCATGGCCTCGGACGACGACTTCACACTGGACGACTTCCTTCAGCAGATGTCGATGGTCCGCAAGCTCGGCCCGATCGGCAACCTGCTCGGCATGATGCCCGGTATGGGGCAGATGCGCGATCAGATCGACAACATCGACGACAAGGACCTGGACCGCATCCAGGCGATCATCCAGTCGATGACCCCGGGCGAGCGTTCGAACCCGAAGTCGATCAACGGTTCGCGCCGTCTGCGTATCGCCAACGGTTCGGGTACGCAGGTCAGCGATGTCAACGGCCTGGTCACCCGCTTCTTCGAGGCGCAGAAGATGATGCGCAAGATGAAGAACGGCGGCATGCCTGGTATGCCCGGAATGCCGGGTGGTGGTGGCGGTGGCAACCGCAAGAAGGCCAAGGCCCAGGCCAAGAAGGTGAAGAAGGGCAAGCAGCGCAGCGGCAACCCGATGAAGGCCCGCCAGCAGGAGGCCGAGCGCGCCGCCGAGCGGCAGCGGCGCCAGGAGGAGGGCGGCCAGCAGGCGCCGCAGCTGCCTCCGGGCCTCGGCGGCGGCGACCAGCCCACGCTCCCGCCCGGCCTCGGTGGCCCCAACATGCCGGACCTGTCGAACTTCAAGTTCCCCAAGAAGTAGTACGGCCGGCGGTGCTTTCCACCGTCATACGGCGGTCGGAGCGCTACCATGCCTACGGCGGCCCGTCCACGTTCCGGGGGCGGGCCGCTCCCGGAACCGGGGACGGGGCCCGCTCTCGCCGGGGTGCCCTGCGGTGTCGTGTACAGGGAACCCGTTCGCGTCTGGCACAATGAGTAGTCGACTAACGGTGACGGGTCAGCCCTCTAACTAGCCCGCCACCCACGTCTGTCCCGCCGGATGCCACAACCCCACGTGGTTTCACCGACGGGCGCCTCACACCGTTAATCGGGAGAAGACCACTCCAGTGGCTGTCAAACTGAAGCTCAAGCGTATGGGCAAGATCCGTACGCCCCAGTACCGCATCATCGTCGCCGACGCCCGCAACAAGCGCGATGGCAGGGCGATCGAGGAGATCGGCAAGTACCACCCCAAGGAGCACCCGAGCCTCATCGAGGTCGACTCCGAGCGGGCCCAGTACTGGCTGTCCGTGGGCGCCCAGCCCTCCGACGCGGTCAAGGTCCTCCTTCGCAAGACCGGTGACTGGCAGAAGTTCAAGGGCCTGCCCGCCCCGGCTCCGCTCCAGGTCGCCGAGGCCAAGGACCCCGAGGCCAAGGAGGCCGCCTTCCAGGCCGCGCTGAAGGAGCTCGTGCTCCCCGGCGCCGAGGGCAAGGGCAAGGCCAGGAAGTCCGAGAAGAAGACGGACAAGGCTGACAAGGCTGACAAGGCGGACAAGCCTGAGAAGGCTGAGAAGGCGGAGAAGCCCGCCGAGACCGCCCCGGCCGAGAAGAAGTCCGAGGGCGAGGCCTGACGTGCTGGAAGAGGCGCTTGAGCACCTCGTGAAGGGGATCGTTGCGAACTCCGACGACGTCCAGGTGAGAGCCAAGAGGCTCCGCAAGGGCAAAGTCCTGGAGGTCCGGGTCCATCCCGACGACCTGGGCAAGGTGATCGGCCGCAACGGCCGCACCGCCAAGGCACTGAGGACCGTCATCGGCTCCCTGGCCGGGGGCCGCTACGTCCGCGTGGACCTGTTGGACCTGCACGAAGTGCGCTGACGCGCCTCCTGGGGCGCCGATCACGAACGGTCGGCGCCCCGCAGCCGTGCCCGGGGCCCCAAGCCCCGGGCACGGTTTTCTCTCCACGCCCCGGCGAGCACGGGACGGACGAAGGACGGGAGTTCCCATGCGACTCGTTGTCGGTCGGATCGGCCGCGCGCACGGCATCCGCGGTGACGTCGCCGTCGACGTGCGCACGGACGACCCGGAGGCGCGGTTCACCGACGGCGCCGTACTGGAGACCGACCCGGCCGGGGCCGGTCCGCTGACGGTCTCCTCCGTCCGCCGCCACAGCGGCCGCCTGCTGGTGCGCTTCAAGGGCGTGTCCGGCCGTGACGCCGCCGAGAAGCTGCGCGGCACCCTCCTGTTCGTGGACTCCGCCGACATCGCCCCCCTGGACGATCCGGACGAGTTCCACGACCACGAACTCATCGGCCTGACCGCGGTCACCACCGACGGCGATCCGGTCGGCACGGTGGAGGACGTCCTCCACCACGCGCAGGACGTCCTGGTCCTCACCACCCCCGAGGGCGGCGAGGTCCTCGTGCCCTTCGTGGCCGCCCTCGTCCCCGAGGTCGACGCGGCCGGGGGCCGGATCGTCCTGGACCCCCCGCCCGGCCTGCTCGACCTCGCCGACTGAAGGGGCGCGCCGTGCGTATCGACATCATCAGCATCTTCCCCGACTACTTCGGCCCCCTGGACCTGTCCCTGATCGGCAGGGCGCGCGTCTCCGGGCTGCTCGACGTGCGCGTGCACGACCTGCGCGCATGGACGCACGACCGGCACAACACCGTGGACGACACCCCCTACGGCGGTGGCCCCGGCATGGTCATGAAGCCCGAGCCGTGGGGCGAGGCACTCGACGAGGTCCTGGCGGACGGGCCCGCGCGGCTGATCCTGCCCACCCCCAGCGGCCGCCCGTTCCGGCAGGCCGACGCCGAGCGCCTGGCCAAGGAGGAGCGCCTGGTCTTCGGGTGCGGCCGCTACGAGGGCATCGACTCCCGGGTCGCGGCGGACGCGGTGGACCGGATGCCCGTCGAGGAGGTCAGCATCGGCGACTACGTGCTCAACGGCGGCGAGTCCGCCACGCTGGTGATGGTCGAGGCGATCACCCGTCTGCTGCCGGGTGTGCTGGGGAACACGGAGTCGGCCGTGCAGGACTCCTTCGCCTCCGGCGGCATGGAGAACCTGGTGGAGGGGCCGGTCTACACCAAGCCCGGCACCTGGCGCGGACGGGAGGTACCCCCGGTGCTGCTGTCGGGCAACCACGGCGCCGTGGACCGCTGGCGCCGTGACCAGGCACTGCGCAGGACCGCGCGCAACCGCCCCGACCTGGTCGACGCGCTGCCGGAGGAGGTCCTGGACCGGCGCGACCGCGAGGTCATCGCGGAGGAGACCGTTCGAGACGCCACCTGAGGTATGGCAAACTGGGTGGGTTCCCCCCAGGTGATCGGCGGCATCCGCATGCCGGCGGTACGACGTCGGCCTCTGTGACGGTCACCCGGGCGGTTCGAAAGTCCAGACCCACAAGGGCCCTCGCCCGCGCACCCCTCCCCGCCGGGGACAGGACGCGGAGCGCTACCGATGAGGATTCGCGAGATGCACACCGCCATTCAGGAGCTGGAGAAGGCCCAGCTGCGTTCCGACGTCCCGGACTTCCGTCCGGGTGACACCCTCAACGTCCACGTCCGTGTGACCGAGGGCAACCGTACCCGTGTCCAGGTCTTCAAGGGCGTTGTCATCCGCCGCCAGGGATCGGGCAGCCGCGAGACCTTCACCATCCGCAAGGTGAGCTACGGCGTGGGCGTGGAGCGCACCTTCCCGATCCACACCCCGGCCGTCGAGAAGTACGAGGTCGCCGCCCGCGGCCGCGTGCGTCGCGCCAAGCTGTACTACCTGCGTGAGCTGCGGGGCAAGGCCGCCCGCATCCGCGAGCGCCGCTAGAGGCCGCGGACCCTCACACGCGCTTTTCACGGGTCGAAACCCTCCGCTCCCGGCAGGGGCGCGGTATAGGCTTCGACTCGATGAGCAAAGACGAGAGGGACTTCGGCGCGGACGGGGCCCAGGACGAGGATCCCGCCCGGTCCGGCCCGGAGGAGCACAGCTCCACCACTGGCTCCCGAGAGCACGAGCTCTCGGGAGCCAGCGGTGTCTCCGAAGCCGGGGGCCAGGAGCCAGAGGAGAAGGCGGACGACCAGATGAGCAAGTCCCAGAGCAGCGAGAAGAAGCAGGGGTCGTTCTGGAAGGAACTCCCCGTCCTGGTCGTGATCGCCCTGGTGTTGGCGTTCGTGATCAGGACCTGGCTGGTGCAGGCCTTCTACATTCCCTCCTCCTCGATGGAGAACACGCTGCTCATCGGGGACCGCGTGCTCGTCAACAAGGTCGTCTACCAGCTCCGCGACATCGAGCGCGGTGAGGTGGTCGTCTTCGACGGCGACGGGTCGTGGGACGATCCGAACATGGTCTCGGTCCCCGAGCCCGCCAACCCGGTCTCCGGCGCGTTCACCTGGGTGCAGCAGCAGCTGGGAGCGGCGCCCACGGGCAAGGAGTACATCAAACGGGTCATCGGTCTTCCCGGAGACACCGTGGAGTGCTGCGACGAGCAGAACCGCGTCCTGGTCAACGGCGTGCCCCTGGAGGAGGAGGCCTACCTCTACCCGGGCAGCGTGGCCAGCCACACCGAGTTCGGGCCGATCGAGGTGCCCGAGGGACACCTGTGGCTGATGGGTGACCACCGGTCGATCTCCGCCGACTCGCGGATGAACCAGAACAACCCCGGCGGCGGCGCGGTTCCCGTCGACCACGTGGTGGGCCGGGCGTTCGTGATCATCTGGCCGCTCAGCCAGGTCGGCTCCCTGGGCGCCCCGGACGCCTTCGAGGAACTCGACACCGAGAGCGGATGACGCTTCGACCGCGTCCGAACAGGCGCGTTCCGTCCGGCGGGCCCCGCTCCGCGGAGCGCCTCCGAGACGGTCGGCCCGGCGGCGCCGGCGGCGTGCGACGGACGATCCGCCAAGGAAATCCGTCCGGCGGAGTACACAGGCCGCTTCCGTGACGCATGATGGACTTGGACCGCATGGGCGTCCCCCGAAGCCATGGGGCCGCCGTCGACCGGGAACACCGCGCGGCGGCGGTGCCCAGTGAAAGGGACCGGCACACCACGACCGGAGAGTGCGACGAAAGCGAGCGCGTGGATGAGTTCTGAGGACCTGGAGAAATACGAGGCCGAGATGGAGCTCCAGCTCTATCGCGAGTACCGGGACGTCGTCGGTCTGTTCAGCTACGTGGTGGAGACCGAGCGGCGGTTCTACCTCACCAACCACGTCGACCTCCAGCCGCGTTCGACCGAGAACGGGGAGATGTACTTCGAGGTCGTGATGGAGGACGCCTGGGTCTGGGACATGTACCGCCCGGCCAGGTTCGTCCGCAACGTGCGCGTGGTGACGTTCAAGGACGTCAACGTCGAGGAGATCACCAAGGCCGACCTGGAGATGCCGCCTCCCGACGGGGGCGGCCAGGGCTGAGCGGCGCCGGGCACCCGCGGGACGGCCCGGCCCCGGTTGTCCACAGGACGGAACTCGCTCTGGCGCGGTGACCGGCGATCACCGACCGTGGTAGCGGGAGGTGGTCGACCTTGGACCGGTGGGCCGAGTACCGAAGGACACTGGGCGGCCGCGGCGAGGACCTCGCCGCGGCCTTCCTCCGACGAGCCGGGATGCGGGTGCTCGCCCGCAACTGGCGCACCCCCGCGGGGGAGATCGACATCGTGGCCCGGGACGGCCCCGTCCTGGTCGTCGCCGAGGTCAAGACCCGCACCTCCGTCCGGTACGGACACCCGGTGGAGGCCATCACCCCCGGCAAGCGGCGCCGCCTGCGCCGCCTCGGACGCGCCTGGGCGGTCCGGCACCGGGTCCCCGTCCGCCCCCTGAGGGTGGACGGTGTGTGCGTCCTCGTCAGCGGCGGCCGGGTGTTCGTCTCCCACGAGCGGGGGATGTCATGATGACGCTCGCCCGTACCCACTGCATCACCCTGCTGGGTGTCCGGGGACACATCGTCGAGGTGGAGGTGCACCTGGGCGGCGGCGACTTCGGGGTGACCCTCGTCGGGCTGCCCGACGCCGCGCTCCGCGAGGCCAGGGACCGCATCCGCGCGGCCGTGGTCAACAGCGGTGAGGAGTGGCCCAGCGGCCAGATCACCATCAGCCTGTCCCCGGCCAGCCTGCCCAAGGCGGGCAGCCTCTTCGACCTGGCCATCGCGGGCGCCGTCCTGGCGGCGGCGGGCGCGGTGCCGGTGGAACTGCTGGAGGACACCGTCCTCATCGCCGAGCTGGGGCTGGACGGACGGGCCCGGCCGGTGCTCGGGGTGCTCCCGGCGGTGGTGTCGGCCGCCGAACAGGGCTACCGCAGGTTCGTCGTCGCGAGGGGGAACGAGGCCGAGGCCCGGCTGGTGCCCGACATCGAGGTGACGGCGGTGGACTGCCTGACGGACCTGTGCCAGTGGCTGCGCGGCGAGTACTCTCCGGAGGAGGGGCCCGGGCGGCCCGTGCCGCGGCCGCGTGAGCCCCGGGACCAGGGCCCCGACCTGTCCGACGTGCTGGGGCAGCCGGTGGCGCGCCGTGCGTTGGAGATCGCCGCCGCCGGGGGCCACAACCTCATGATGCTGGGGCCTCCGGGGACCGGGAAGAGCCTGCTGGCCGAGCGGCTGCCCACGGTGCTGCCCCGGCTGAGGCCCGCCGACGCGCTGGAGGCCACCGCCATCCACTCGGTGGCGGGCATCCTGCCCCCGGGATCGCCCCTGGTCACCATGCCGCCCTTCGCCGCGCCGCACCACACCTCCACCCGGGCCTCGATCATCGGCGGCGGCAGCGGCCACCCCTCACCCGGCTGGGTGTCCAAGGCCCACCGCGGTGTGCTGTTCGTCGACGAGGCACCGCAGTTCGGGCGCGGGGTGCTCGACTCCCTGCGCGAACCGCTGGAGCGGGGCGAGGTGGTCCTGGCGCGGGCCTCCTCCACGGTGACCTTCCCCGCCCGCTTCCAGCTGGTGATGGCGGCCAACCCCTGCCCCTGCGCCAAACCCGGCAACCTGTGCACCTGCCCCGCGGGCGAGCGGCGCCGCTACCTCTCCCGGCTGTCCGGCCCCCTGCTGGACCGGATCGACCTCAAGGTGGAACTGCAGCCGGTGTCCAGGGCCGAGCTGCTCGCCGACCGTGCCTTCGCCGAGTCCTCCGAGGTGGTGGCCGCCAGGGTGGAGCAGGCCCGCGCCCGTGCCGCCGAGCGGCTGTCGCACACCCCGTGGGCCACCAACGCGGCCATCCCCGGGGCGAGGCTGCGCCGCGAGTTCCCGGTCGAACCCGCCGCGCTGAGAGTGCTCGGCCGGGCGATGGACCTGGGGCAGATCAGCGCCCGGGGCGTGGACCGGGCGCTGCGGGTGGCGTGGACGCTGACCGATCTCGCCGGCCGGGACCGCCCCGGCGAGGAGGAGACGGCCTACGCCTTCGCGCTGTGGGCGGGACGTGCGTGGTGAGCGCCGCCGGAGGGCGCGGCCCGGAAGGGGGGAGCGGTGCGGTGGAACGGGACACGGAGGGCGCCGACGCGCGGGCGCGGGCCTGCCTGACGGCGGTGGCTCCGCCGGGGGACCTGTGGCTGGGGGCGATGCTCGCCGAGCACGGGGCCGCCCGGGTGTGGGCGGAGCTGGTGGCGGGGGCGCCCCCGCCGATGGTGCCCTGCGCGGGGGACGAGGAACCCGGCCCGGAGGCGCTGGACCGGTTGCGTCGGCGTTGGCGGAGGTGGAGCGCCACCGCGGCCGGGGTGGACCCCGACGGGCTGCTCGGAGACTCGGCTGCGGCCGGGATCCGGTTCGTGGCCCCCGGGGACCCCGAGTGGCCGGGACGGCTCGACGAGCTGGACCTGCCCGGAGGGCGCCGCTCGCACGGGCTGTGGGTGCGCGGCGGCGGGGACCTGCGCGATCTGTGCCTGCGCTCGGTGGCCGTGGTGGGGGCGCGCTCGGCCACGGCCTACGGCGAGCACGTGGCCGCGGAGATGGCCTACGAGCTGTCCGAGCGCGCGGTCGTGGTGGTATCCGGCGGCGCGTACGGGATCGACGGGGCCGCGCACCGGGCCGCCCACGCCGTGGGAAGCACGGTGGTGGTGCTGGCCTGCGGGCTGGACGTGGACTACCCGCGCGGACACGCGGGGCTGTTCGCCGACGTCGCCCGCACCGGCGTGCTGGTGAGCGAGCGACCGGTGGGCTCCACCCCGCGCGCCCCGGACTTCCTCGTGCGCAACCGGCTGATCGCGGCGCTCACCCCGGGGACGGTGGTCGTGGAGGCGGGTCGGCGCAGCGGAGCGCTCAACACCGCGTCGCACGCCGCCGAACTCAACCGGGTGCTGATGGCGGTCCCCGGGCCGGTCACCTCGGCGATGTCGGCGGGCTGCCACCTGCTGCTCCGCGACTGGCAGGCGGGGTGCGTCACCTGCGCGGACGACGTCCTCGCCCAGGTGGGCACGCTGGGGGAGGAGCTGCCGTTGGAGGCCGGGCCGCTGCGGGTGTCGGCCGAACTCGGCCCGGACGGCGTCCGCGTGCTCGAAGCGGTGCCCCGCTCGGGGGCCGGTCCGGCGGTGATCGCCATGGCCAGCGGGGTCGGTCTGGAGAACACCATGCGCGTTCTGGGGCTGCTGGCCGCCACCGGCCTGGTGGAGCGCTGCCAGTCGGGCTGGCGGCTTCCGCGCTGAGAGGCGGGAGGCGTGTCGGGTCCGGCCGCGCGTGTGCGGATCGGCGACGTTTCAACCGCGATGAGGAAAGGTACGGTGCCGCTATGGCAAAAACCTACAGTGACGCCCTGTTGGCGGACGGGCCGCTGCTGTTCGTCTCCGGACAGGTCCCGGAGGGACCCGGGGGCGAGGTCGCCGGGGACGTCGGGGGACAGACCCGCCAGATCTTCCGCAACCTGGAGGCCGTCCTGGCCCGGCACGGCGCGGAACTCGGCCACCTGGTCAAGCTCACCTACTACCTGCGGCACATCTCCGACCTGGACGAGTTCCGCGGCGCCCTGGTCGAGTGCCTTCCCGAGGGACACCGCCCGGCCGCCTCCCTCGTGGAGGTGGGCGGCCTGGTCGACCCCGCCCACTTCGTGGAGATCGACGGGATCGCCTGCCTGCCCTCGGGGGGGTAGAGGACGTGCTGGACCGCTTCGCCGCGTACCTGTCGGGCGAGCTGGGGCGCTCACCCCACACCGTGCGCGGCTACCTGGCCGACCTGCGCTCGCTCCTGACCCACCTGGAGTCCCGGGGCCACGGCTGGGAGGACCTGGACGTGCCACTGGTGCGCGGATGGCTCTCACGCGCCCGCGACGCGGGCGCGAGCCGCGCCACGGTGGCACGGCGTGTGGCGGCCGTGCGCGCCCTCACGCGCTTCCTGTACCGCGAGGGGGCGCTGGACACGGACCCGGGGCCCCAACTGGCCGGTCCGGCCCAGCAGCGCGCCCTGCCCGCGGTGCTCGACGAGCGCCAGGCCGACACCGCGCTCTCGCGTGGTTCCGCCGAGACCCCGACCGACCTGCGCCGCCGTGCGGTGGTGGAGGCGCTCTACGCCACAGGTGTGCGCGTCGCCGAACTGTGCGCCCTGGACCTGGCCGACGTGGACCGTGAGCGGGACACCGTGCGCGTCCTGGGCAAGGGCTCCAAGGAGCGCACGGTCCCCGTGGGCGGACCCGCGCTGGAGGCCCTCGACGCCTGGCTGTCCGGGGGCCGTCCGGAGATGGCGGCTCCCGGAAGCGGTGCGGCGCTGTTCCTGGGGGCGCGCGGCGGACGCCTGGGGGTCCGTCAGGCCCGCGAGGACGTGCACGCCTACCTGCGTGCCGCCGGTGTGGACGGGACACCGCACGGACTGCGGCACAGCGCCGCCACCCACCTGCTCAACGGCGGCGCCGACCTGCGCAGCGTGCAGGAGTTCCTGGGCCACGCCAGCCCGCGCAGCACACAGATCTACACGCACGTGTCCGTGGAGCGCCTGCGCGACACCTACCGCCAGGCCCACCCCAGGGCCTGACCGGTCCCCGGTCCTCCCGTCTCCGCCGTCTCCGGGGCCGCGGGCGCCTCGTCACAGGGGCAGCAGGCGGAACTCTCCGAGGCCGAGCAGGCTGAGGGGGTCGAGGTAGTCGGCACCGCGGAGCAGCCCCCAGTGCAGGCAGGGGCGGTCGCGGCAGTGGGCGGACCCGGCGGCGAGCGTGCCCAGCACGTCCCCGGAGGCGACCGGGTCGCCCCGGGTCAGGCCGGACTCCACCGGCAGGTAGGTGGTGTGCGACTCACCGTGGCTCACGCTCACCACCGGCGTGCCCGCCACCGTGCCCGAGAAGCGCACACGGCCGGGACCGGCCGCGCGTATCTCCTGGCCGGGCTCGGCGGCCAGGTCCACGCCCAGGTGTCCGGGCAGCCACCGCTGTTCGGGTGGGTCGAAGGGGCGCAGCACCTCGACGGGAGGGTCCACCGGCCAGCGCCAGTCGGCGGCGGTTGGCCCGGGTCGGAGGGGGAACAGCACAAGCGGAAGGAGCAGCAGCAGACGGGCGAGGAGGAAGGGGGCCATACCCCAAGGGTCCGCTGGACGGGGCGGCTCCGCCAGGGAGAGCCGGAGACTGTGGACAACTCCGGAGGCGGCAGCGTACGTCCTGTGTATTCCCGACGGAGGATAGAATCGTTTTCGGCCCTTCGGGCCGACCACAATACGCACGTCCACGAGCCTCCTCCGTGAGGGGCCGCACCTACGGTCCGCACCCCTTCTCCGGTGGTGCGGCGGTACGGCCGGGACGTCAGGCACAACCGAAGGCGGGACACCTCCCGCCACCGCAAGGAGGACCAGGTCATGGCCACAGTCGTGACAATTCGCCAGCTCCTGGAGAGCGGCGTCCACTTCGGGCACCAGACGCGTCGCTGGAACCCCAAGATGAAGCGCTTCATCTTCACCGAGCGCAACGGCATCTACATCATCGACCTCCAGAAGTCGCTGGCCTACATCGACCGTGCCTACGAGTTCGTCAAGCAGACGGTCGCCCACGGCGGCACCGTCCTGTTCGTCGGTACCAAGAAGCAGGCGCAGGAGGCCATCGACGAGCAGGCCCGCCGCGTCGGCATGCCCTTCGTGAACCAGCGCTGGCTGGGCGGCATGCTCACCAACTTCTCCACCGTCCACAAGCGGCTGCAGCGCCTCAAGGAGCTGGAGGAGATCGACTTCGAGGACGTCGCCGGCTCCACGCTCACCAAGAAGGAGCTCCTCAACCTCCGCCGTGAGAAGGAGAAGCTGGAGCGCACCCTCGGCGGTATCCGCGACATGTCCCGCGTGCCCAGCGCGGTGTGGATCGTGGACACCAAGAAGGAGCACATCGCGATCAGCGAGGCTCGCAAGCTGAACATCCCGGTCGTGGCCATCCTGGACACCAACTGCGACCCGGACGAGGTCGATTACCCGATCCCGGGTAACGACGACGCCATCCGCAGTGTCAGCCTGCTCACCCGCGTGGTCGCCGACGCCGTCGCCGACGGCCTCCTGGCCCGCTCCGGCGCCTCCGAGGGCGCTGGCGAGCAGAAGGCCGCCGAGGAGCCCCTGGCCGAGTGGGAGCGCGAGCTCCTGGAGGGCAAGGGCGAGGCCGGTACCGCTGCGGCCGGTACCGCTGCGGCCGACACGGCCGAGGCCGGTGCCGCCGAGGCCGCGACCGAGGCCGGGGCCGGTGAGGCCGCCGCCGAGCAGGTCCCCGCCGACGCCACCGCCGTCATCCCGGCCGACGAGGCCGCCGCCGAGGCCCCGTCCGAGGCCGCCGCCGAGGAGTCCCCGGTCGACGCGCCCTCCCAGGCCCCCAAGGCCGGCGAGGCTCCGCAGACCACCGAGGCCTCCGGCGAGTAGTTCCGTGCTCCAGCGCACCGTCGCCGCCCCGCCGCTGTCGGTGGGGCGGCGACGGTGCGCGGCCGGACCCGCTCCACTTTCCGTACAGACTCTCCACTCCAAGGGAATCCGAGAACAGTCATGGCGAACTTCACCGCCGCGGACGTCAAAAAGCTGCGCGACACGACCGGCGCCGGCATGATGGCCTGCAAGAAGGCCCTGACCGAGGCCGACGGCGACCTCGACAAGGCCGTCGAGGCCCTGCGCGTCAAGGGCGCCAAGGACGTCGGCAAGCGCGCCGAGCGCACCGCCGCCCAGGGCATGGTCGTCCTCAAGCAGGAGTCCGAGGGCAAGGCCACCCTCGTCGAACTCAACTGCGAGACCGACTTCGTCGCCAAGAACGAGCAGTTCATCGCGCTCGCGAACCAGGTCGCCGACTTCGTCGGCGCCCAGGAGGGCGACGACCTCGCCACCGTCACCGCCGCCGAGATCGAGCCGGGCAAGAGCCTCCAGGCCTTCATCGAGGACAAGAGCGCCGTCATCGGTGAGAAGCTGGAGTTCCGCCGCTTCGCCAAGTTCGAGGGCGCCTACGTCGCCAGCTACCTGCACAAGTCCGACCCGGACCTGCCCCCCACCATGGGCGTCCTGGTCGAGCTGGACAAGGCTGACGAGGAGGTCGGCAAGGACCTCGCCCAGCAGATCGCCGCGCTGGCTCCGCAGTACGTCAGCAGGGACGACGTTCCCGCCGAGGTCGTGGACCACGAGCGCAACATCGCCGAGCAGACCACCCGCGAGGAGGGGAAGCCCGAGCAGGCCATCCCCAAGATCGTGGAGGGCCGCCTCAACGGTTACTTCAAGGACGTGACGCTGCTCGGCCAGCCGTTCGTCAAGGAGAACAAGAAGACGGTCCAGAAGGTCGTCGAAGAGGCCGGCGTGACCGTCAAGCGCTTCGTTCGCTTCAAGGTCGGCCAGGCCTGAGAGCTTTGAGATGATGGAGGTGCCGGGGAGACTGCTCCCCGGCACCTTCGGTGGATATGGGCGGGTTCGGTGCGTGCGTCAGTCCGGCCCGCGACAGGAGCACTCGGGGGACCCTGTGCCGCTCGGGGACGACAAGGGAGGCCACAGGCCGTGAACGAAGCGACGAGTACCCAACCCGCCATGCACGACTCCGGTTGGAAACGTGTGATGCTCAAACTCTCCGGGGAGGCGTTCGCGGGCGGGGGCGGTCTGGGCATCGACCCCGAGGTGGTCCAGTACGTGGCCGAGTCCATCGCCGAGGCGGTCTCCGAGGGCATCCAGGTCGGCGTGGTCGTCGGCGGCGGCAACATGTTCCGCGGCGTCCAACTCACCGAGGGCGGCATCGAGCGCGGTCGCGCCGACTACATGGGCATGCTCGGCACCGTCATCAACTGCCTCGCCCTGCAGGACTTCCTGGAGCGGCTCGGTGTGGACACCCGCGTGCAGACCGCGATCCACATGAGCCAGGTCGCCGAGGCCTACATCCCGCGCCGCGCCGTCCGCCATCTGGAGAAGGGCCGCGTGGTCATCTTCGGCGCGGGTCTGGGCGCGCCGTTCTTCTCCACCGACACCACCGCCGCCCAGCGCGCGTTGGAGATCGGCGCGCAGGCGGTGCTCAAGGGCACCCAGGTCGACGGGGTCTACGACTCCGACCCCCAGCGCAACCCCGACGCGGTCAAGTTCGACAAGCTCAACTACAACGAGGTCCTCACCCGCGGACTCAAGGTCATGGACGCCACCGCGGTCAGCCTGTGCATGGACAACGGGCTGCCCATCGTCGTGTTCGACCTGATGAGCCAGGGGAACATCCTGCGCGCGGTACGCGGTGAGAAGATCGGCACCATCGTCGGGCCGACCCCCGCCTGAGCCGGCCCCCGCGACCACAGCAAGAACACCACAGTCCGAACCGGGAGCGCCCACATGATCGAAGAGACACTCCTCGAGACCGAGGAGAAGATGGAGAAGGCCGTGGTCGTCGCGAAGGAGGACTTCGCCACGATCCGCACCGGCCGCCCCACTCCGGCGACCTTCAACAAGATCACCGTCGACTACTACGGTGCCCGGACGCCGATCAACCAGCTGGCCTCCTTCTCGGTCCCCGAACCGCGCATGATGGTCATCTCGCCGTTCGACGTCAACGCCCGCACCGAGATCATCAACGCCATCCGCAACAGCGACCTGGGCGTGAACCCCTCCGACGACGGCCAGGTCATCCGCGTGGTGTTCCCGGACCTGTCGGAGGAGCGCCGCAAGGAGTACATCAAGGTCGCGCGCACCAAGGCCGAGGACAGCAAGGTCTCGATCCGCAACGTCCGCCGCCGTGCCAAGGACACCTTCGAGAAGGCCGTCAAGGCCGGTGACATCGGCGAGGACGAGGCACACCGTGCCCAGGCCGAGCTGGACGAGATGTCTCAGAAGTACGTCGCCTCCGTCGACGAACTGCTGAAGCACAAGGAATCGGAACTGCTCGAGGTTTAGTCGGTGACCCTTCCTTCCTCCAGCGGCTCCGAGGGCGACGACCACGCGTCCGAGCACAGATCCGGCGTTCCCCGGGACGACTCCGATCCGGCCGGTCAGCGCTTCGTGCTGCACAAGCCGGGGGGCGAGCCTGTGCGGACCGGCCGCAACCTCCCGGTGGCCATCGCCAGCGGGTGCGTCCTGGGCGCGCTCGTGTTCTTCTCCATCTTCCCGTGGCCCCAGCTGTTCACGATCATCACCTCGCTCGCGGTGCTGATCGGGCTGCGGGAGGTGAACCGGGCGTTCGCCGGCAAGGGCATGGGCCTGGCCGTGGTCCCGTTGGCGGCCGGCGGCGTGGCCATGCAGGTCGCCGCCTACTTCGGGGGGACCGAATGGCTGGTGGGGGCGACCGCGCTGACCGCGATCCTCACCCTGGTGTGGCGGCTGCGCGGTGGCACGGAGGGGTTCGTGGCCGATGTCGCGGCGAGCCTGTTCACCCTGGTGTACCTGCCGTTCCTGCTGGGGACGTGGCTGCTCCTCACGTCGCACCCGGAGGACGGCCAGTACCGCCTCATCACGTTCATCGTGGTGACGATCTCCAGTGACATCGGCGGTTACTTCGCCGGGATCCTGCTGGGGCGGCACAAGATGGCGCCGGTGATCAGTCCCAACAAGACCTGGGAGGGCTTCGGCGGCTCCGTGGTGGGCTGTGCTGTGGCCGGTGCGCTGTGCGTGGTGCTGATGCTGGACGGGCCGTGGTGGGTCGGTGTGGTCCTCGGGCTGGCGACCGTGCTGGCCGCCACCGTCGGCGACCTGATCGAGTCGCTGTTCAAGCGTGACCTCGGGGTCAAGGACATGGGCCGGTTCATGCCGGGGCACGGCGGGCTGATGGACCGCATGGACTCGCTGCTGATCGCCGGTCCCGTGGCGTGGGTGGTGCTCAGCCTGCTCCTGTAGCGGTCGCCGGGTGTCGACGGGGCGGACCCTCGCGGTCCGTCCCGTTCGCGTTGGTGTGCCCGGGGCGGGGATGGTCCGGGCGGCGGACGGGTGGATACGCTCGACGGGTGGAAGAACCGCTGATTGAACGAATGCGCGTGTACGGCGAGACGATCTTCGCGGAGATGACCCAACTGGCGGTGGAGACCGGATCGGTCAACCTGGGGCAGGGCTTCCCCGACACCGACGGTCCGCGTTCCCTGCTGGAGGCCGCCTCCGAGCACATCCTGGAGGGGGTGAACCAGTACCCGCCGGGGCCGGGGCGGCCGGAGCTGCGGCAGGCGGTGAGCCGCTACCGGGCCCGTAACTACGGCATCGAGCTGGACCCGGACACCGAGGTCTACGTCACCGTCGGCGCCACCGCCGGGATCGCGGCGGCGATGCTCGCCCTGGTGGAGCGCGGCGACGAGGTGATCGTCTTCGAGCCGATGTACGACTCCTACGCCGCCATGATCACCCTGGCGGGCGGGGTGCGCAGGTCGGTGACCCTGCGCCCGGACGCCGAGACCGGACGCTTCGCCTTCGACCCGGAGGATCTGCGCGCGGCCGTGGGGCCGCGTACCCGGATGGTCCTGGTGAACACGCCGCACAATCCCACGGGCACCGTGTTCACGGCCGAGGAGTTGGAGGAGATCGCGAAGGTGTGCCGTGAGCACGACCTGATCGCGTTCACCGACGAGGTGTACGAGTTCCTCACCTTCGACGGCAGGCCGCACGTGCCGCTGGCCGCCCTGCCGGGGATGCGCGAGCGGACTCTGTCGGTGTCGTCGGTGGGCAAGATGTTCGCCGTGACCGGGTGGAAGACCGGCTGGGTGATGGGCCCGGCGCCGCTGGTCGGCGCGGTGCGTACGGTGAACCAGTTCCTGACCTTCTCCGCCAACGGCGCGCTGCAACTGGCGACCGCCGAGGCCATCGACCACCAGGGGGAGTGGGTCGCCGCCCAGCGCGCCGCGCTCCAGGACAAGCGGGACCGGCTGGCGGAGGGGCTGGCCGGCACCGGTTTCGACGTGAACGTGTGCGAGGGCACCTACTTCCTCATGGCCGACATCCGCCCGCTCGGATACACGGACGGGGTGGAGGTGGCCCGTGCCCTGCCCAGGGAGGCGGGGGTGGCCGCGGTGCCCGCGCAGGTGTTCTACGACCACCAGGAGGAGGGCGCGCACCTGCTCCGGTTCGCGTTCTGCAAGAGGGACGAGGTACTGGACGAGGCGATCACCCGCCTCACCGGCTGGCACAAGCGCGAAGGGTAGGGCTTCCGGGTGACCCGGGGCGCGGTGGGCCGGACGCTCCCGCGCCGGTGCCCCGGCACGGGGGACGCGTCCGAGGGCCCCGGGACGTCCCGGAGCCCTCGGACGGGGCACGTCCTAGCGCTCGGGCTCGAACCAGACCGCGCCGAGCGGCGGCAGGGTGACCTCCGCCGAGAACGGCTGGCCGTGCCACGGGGCGGCCTCGGCGTCCACGTGCGCGGGCGCCGGGTGTCCGGAGCCGCCGAAGCGCGCCTCGTCGGTGTTGAGCAGCGCGTTCCACCGGCCCCCGGAGGGCAGTCCCATCCGCCAGTGCCCGCGGGGCACCGGCGAGAAGTTCACCGCGCAGGCCAGCGTCGATCCGTCGTCACCGTGGCGCAGGTACGACAGGGTGTTGCCCTCGCGGTCTCCGCCGTCCAGCCAGCGAAAGCCCGCCGGGTCGGTGTCCTGCGACCACAGCGCGGGCCGCGGCCGGTAGGCCTCGTTGAGCGCCCTCACCAGGCGCTGCACACCCGCGTGGTGCTCGAACTGCAGCAGCCACCACGGCACGCCCTCGCGGTGCGACCACTCGTCCCCCTGGGCGATCTCCCCGCCCATGAACAGCAGCTGCTTGCCCGGGTGCGACCACATGAAGGCCAGGAGCGCGCGCAGGGTCGCCGACCGCTGCCACTCGTCGCCGGGCGGCTTGTTGAACAGCGACTGCTTGCCGTGCACCACCTCGTCGTGGGACAGCGGCAGCACGTAGTTCTCGCTGTAGGCGTACACCATCGAGAACGTGACGTCGTCGTGGTGGTACTGCCGGTGGACCGGCTCCTTCTTGACGTACTCCAGGGTGTCGTGCATCCACCCCATGTTCCACTTGAACCCGAAACCGAGCCCGCCGTGGTCCACCGGGGTGGTCACACCCGTGTAGGCGGTGGACTCCTCGGCGATCATCGCCGCGTGCGGGTTGCGCCGGTAGACGATGGTGTTGAGGTCCTTGAGGAAGCCGATCGCATCCAGGTTCTCCCTGCCGCCGAAGGCGTTCGGCTCCCAGGCGCCGGAGTCGCGCGAGTAGTCCAGGTAGATCATCGAGGCCACCGCGTCCACCCGCAGGCCGTCGATGTGGAACTCCTCCAGCCAGTACAGGGCGTTGGAGACGAGGAAGTTGCGCACCTCGGTCCGCCCGTAGTTGAAGATGAGCGTTCCCCAGTCCGGGTGCTCGCCCCGGCGGGGGTCCGGGTGCTCGTACAGCGCCGTCCCGTCGAAGCGGGCCAGCGCCCAGTCGTCCTTGGGGAAGTGCGCGGGCACCCAGTCCAGGAACACGCCGATCCCCGCCTGGTGCAGGGAGTCCACCAGGTGGCGGAACTCGTCCGGGGATCCGAACCGGGGCGTGGGCGCGTAGTACGACGTCACCTGGTAGCCCCAGGAACCGTCGTAGGGGTGCCCGGCCACGGGCAGGAGCTCCACGTGCGTGAACCCCATGTCGGTCACGTACTCGACCAGCTGCTCGGCCAGTTCCGCGTACCCCAGTCCGGGTCGCCAGGAGCCCAGGTGCACCTCGTACACACTCATCGGCGCCCGGTGCTGCTCCACGCCCTTGCGCTCGGCCATCCACTCCTGGTCGCCCCAGGTGTGGGCGGAGGTGGTGACCACCGAGGCGGTCGCGGGCGGCATCTGCGTGCACCGCGCCATCGGGTCGGCCTTGTCCCGCCAGTGCCCGTCCGCGCCCAGGATCTGGAACTTGTACAGGGCGCCGTCGCCCGCACCGGGCAGGAACAGCTCCCACACGCCCGTGGCGCCCAGGCTGCGCATCGGGTGTCCGACACCGTTCCAGTAGTTGAAGTCGCCGATCAGCCGCACACCGCGCGCGTCCGGCGCCCACACGGCGAAGCCGGTCCCGGCCACCTCGCCCATCGCGGTGTCCTCGACCCGGGTGTGCGCGCCGAGGGCGTTCCACAGCTCCTCGTGGCGGCCCTCGCCGATCAGGTGCAGGTCCAGGTCGCCGAGGGCGGGCGAGAACCGGTACGGGTCCGCGGCCACGTGTTCGGGACCGCCGGCCTCGTAGCGGGCGGCGATCCGGTAGTCGGGCGCGGACGTCAGCCTGCTCCTGGACACCTTGGCCGAGAACACGCCCCGGTGAAGGTGGTCCAGGCGCAGCCGTGAGCCGTCGGCCAGGACGGCGTGCACCTCCAGCGCGCCCGGCCGCAGGGCCCGCACCACGGTGCCCCTGCCCTCGGTGTGCACGCCCAGCAGCGAGTGAGGGTCGTGGTGGTGGCCGTCCACCAGCCGGTCCAGTTCGGCGATCAGCCCGGGGTCGGGCGCCGCCTTCCTCCGCCTGGCCGCGGGCCTGCCGCCGGTCCCCGACCCGGTGCCGGCCTTGGCGGATCCGGCCGTCGGAGCCTTCGCGGAGGCTGTCCCGCTCCCGGCCCTGCCCCTGGCCGCCGTCCTGCCCTTGGGTGCCGTCCCGGCGGCGGTGGACTTCCCGGCGGGCGCGGCCTCGGACTCCTCGACCGGGAACTCCTCCACGACCGGCATGCCGCCGTCGGCGGCGGCTTCGGCGGTCTCGGCGATCGCCGGTTTCTTCGTGTTCTGCGTGTTCTTCGCGGTCGGCGTGTCCTTGGCGGCACTGGCACGCGGACGCTGTTCGCTGCGTGGCGAGGTCAATACGGGCTCCGTGGTTCTCGTGGCGTACGGATCGGGGGTGGATGGTGGTCGTGGCGGCCGCCGCCCCCGTGGAAGGCGGCCGCCGGGGAACTATCCGGGAACGGGCGGCGCGGCGGCCGCGGTGGCGATGGACTCCAGCGGGACACGCAGCCAGTTGGGCCGGTTCCTGGCCTCGTACAGCACCTCGTACACGGCCTTGTCGAACTCGAACGCCCGCAGGACCGTGAGGTGCTTCTCCGGATCGGCCCCGCCCCCGTCGGCGTATCCCCGGCAGAACGCCTCCCGGTTGCGCCGGGCCCAGGACCGGGCCGCCCACTCCAGCGCGGAGTCGCCCGGGTGCCCGACCAGCAGGTACCCGGCCGCGTAGTCGAAGGAGCGGAGCATCCCGGCCACGTCCCGCAGCGGGCTGGACAGGCGCTGGCGGTCCCGCACCGGCACGGTGGGCTCGCCCTCGAAGTCCAGCACCACCCACCCGAGCGCGGTCCGGATCACCTGGCCCAGGTGGTAGTCGCCGTGGATGCGCTGTATCGGCAGCGGCTCGTCCACCTCGGAGAAGTCGGCGTAGGCCTCCATCACCCGGGGCGCGTGCTCGGCCAGTTCGGGCACCTCGGCACTGGCCATCGCCAGGCGCTCGACCATGGCGTCGGCCATCTCGGCGGCTCCCGCGGGCGTGAGCACGTCCGTGGGCAGGGCCCGCGCCAGCGACCGGTGCACCTCGGCGGTGGTACGGCCCAGTTGGGCGGCCTCCCCGGTGAACCCGGGCTCGCGCCCGCTCTCCGACCCCTCCAGCAGGGCGCGCACGTTGGCGGTGGCGAGCACCCACCCGTCCGTGGCCTGCGGGATGTAGGTCTGGAGCATGGCCAGCGTCGTGGGCGCGGAGTGCCCGGCCAGGTCGGCCTCGATCCACCCGCACGGCCGGGCCACGTACGGCGACCCGGACAGCGCCATGTTCAGCTCCAGGTCCGGGTTGGTGCCGGGCCAGAGTCTGCGGAAGGTCTTGAGGACGTAGTCCTCGCCGTAGACCAGCGAGGTGTTGGACTGCTCGCCGGTGAGTATCCGCCCGGTCGACCCGACGCGGACAGGACCGCCCGGCAGGGTGCGGAAGCGCACTCTGCCCGAGGGCTCCGCCCCGGTGGGGGCGGCGAACCGTTCGAGCAGCAGCCCGGTCAGCTGTGTGTCGTGGGCCGCGTCGTAGATCACCTTGGGTCTGCCGCCCGACACCTGGCACACGCCGATGGCGACGCGCGCCAGGTCGGGTGGCAGGGATCGCGGCGGCCGTGAGCCCAGGAGCAGCTGGTAGCGGGAGCTGAGGCCCCGCTGTCCGGCCTGGATGACGAGGACGTGCAGGTCGGGCCCCTCGGGGCCGGCCGACACCAGCGTGTGCCTGCTCTCGACCCGGATCTGCCGGATGGGGATTCCCTTGCCGGAGAACCAGCGCTGCCGGGGTAGCCAGACGGCCAGGAGTTCTTCGAGTTGGGACATGTCAGAGCGGCCCGTTTCCCTTCTCGCCACCACCCCGGTCCGTGCGCTCGGCCACCGGGCCGGAGGGGCCCGCGGTGCGCACCGGCGTCCCGGTGGAGGACCCGGGCGCGCCGTCGCCGAACGTGGAGACGAACCCGGCCGGAATGCTGGACGTCGTGCTGACTGGATCGTCGGAGTCGTGCGGCCGGGATGGGGACGCACGCCCCGTGGAGGTGTCGAGGGCGTGCACACGGACCCCGGCGGCGGGCAGGCCGTAGGACGGCATGTCGTCCCGGCTCCGGGGCGCGGACTCCGGCTCGGCGACCGCGGGCAGCTGGAACCAGTAGAATCCGTGCCCGGGCAGGGTGAGCAGGTAGGGCAGCTCCCCGACCTCGGGGAAGCGCACACCCCCCACGCACTCCACCGGGCTGGCCCCGGCGTACCGGGACAGGTCCAGCTCCACGGGCTGCGGGTACCTCGACAGGTTGTTGACGCAGAGCATGCGGTCGTCGCCGTGCTCGCGGATGAACGCCAACACGCTCGGGTTGGAGGCGTTGAGTTCGGTGAAAGCACCCGTGCCGAACACCGGGTGGCGTTTGCGGATCTGGATCATGCGCCGCGTCCAGTGCAGCAGCGAGCCGGGGTTGTCGCGCTGGGACTCCACGTTGAGCGCCTGGTAGCCGTAGACCGGGTCCATGATCAGCGGCAGGTACAGGCGGGCGGGGTCGCCCCTGGAGAACCCGGCGTTGCGGTCCGAGTTCCACTGCATGGGCGTGCGCACGGCGTCGCGGTCGCCGAGCCAGATGTTGTCGCCCATGCCGATCTCGTCGCCGTAGTAGAGGACGGGCGATCCCGGCAGCGACAGCAGCAGAGCGGTGAACAGCTCGATCTGGTCGCGGTCGTTGTCCAACAGGGGCGCGAGCCGCCTGCGGATCCCCACGTTGGCACGCATACGGGGTTCCTTGGCGTACTCGGAGTACATGTAGTCGCGTTCCTCGTCGGTGACCATCTCCAGGGTCAGCTCGTCGTGGTTGCGCAGGAAGATCGCCCACTGGCAGTTGCTCGGGATCGGCGGCGTCTGGGCGAGGATCTCCGAGATCGGGAAGCGCTGCTCCTGCCGTACCGCCATGAACATGCGCGGCATCAGCGGGAAGTGGAAGTTCATGTGGCACTCGTCGCCGCCGGACTCGAAGTCGCCGAAGTAGTCGACGACGTCGGACGGCCACTGGTTGGCCTCGCTCAGCAGCACGCGGTCGGGGTAGAGCCGGTCCACCTCGGCGCGCACGCGCTTGAGGAACTCGTGCGTCTCCTTGAGGTTCTCGCAGTTGGTGCCCTCGCGCTCGTACAGGTAGGGCACGGCGTCCAGGCGGAACCCGTCGATGCCCAGGTCCAGCCAGTAGCGCAGGACCTCCAGGAGCGCCTCCTGGACCGCCGGGTTCTCGAAGTTGAGGTCGGGCTGGTGGGAGAAGAACCGGTGCCAGTAGTACTGGCCGCGGACCTCGTCGTAGGTCCAGTTGGACGTCTCGGTGTCGACGAAGATGATGCGCGCCTCGTCGTAGCGGTCGCTGGTGTCCGACCACACGTAGAAGTCGCCGTAGGGCCCCTCGGGGTCCTCGCGCGAGGCCCTGAACCACGGGTGCTGGTCGCTGGTGTGGTTCATGACCAGGTCGGTGATGACGCGGATGCCGCGCCGGTGCGCCTCGTCCAGGAGCTCCACGAAGTCGGCGGTGTGTCCGAACTCCGGGAGGATCCTGAAGTAGTCCGAGATGTCGTATCCGCCGTCGCGCAGGGGGGACTCGTACATCGGCAGCAGCCATACGCAGTCGATCCCGAGCCACTGGAGGTAGTCCAGTTTCTGCACCAGCCCGGCCAGGTCACCGGTGCCGTCGCCGTTGGAGTCGAAGAAACCCCTGGCGAGCACCTCGTAGAAGACGGCGTGCTTGTACCAGTGGGGATCACTGGTACCACCGGAGGACATGAGCGGGCCGGTGGCGGCCCCGGTGGCTGGGGCGAGCGGACCGTGTTCGGCGTGACCGTGTCCGCCGGGGCCGGGCTCGTCTTTGCTCATCTACTGCTCCCCACCAAGAATGTTCGACGTCGGATCAACAGGCGTTTCGGACACGGGAGGGACTCCGGCGGAGGGTGATCCGCCGGAACCCCGTGCCCTGGTCCGGGGGCCGCTATCTGCCGTTGACGGTGAACACGTGCGCGGGACCGGTCGCGGGGTCGAGGCGGACGTAGTTGTCCGCACCCCAGGTGTAGGAACGGCCGGTCAGCTCGTCGGTCACCCTGAGCTCCTCCTCTCGCGCGTGGCCGATGGACGGCAGATCCAGGTGCACCGTCGCCTCGCGGGCGTGGTGCGGGTCGAGGTTGACGACGGCGATCACGGTGTCGTCGGGATCACTGGGCCCGTCGCCGGGCCGGTGCTTGGAGAGGCAGAGCAGCTCGGGTCGGTCCACGTGGTGGAAGCGCAGGTTGCGCAGCTCCCGCAGGGCCGGGTGCTCGCGGCGCAACCGGTTGAGCAGCGTGATGAGTCCGGTGAGGGTTTCTCCGGAGGCCTCGGCGGCGGCCCAGTCGCGTGGCCGGTACTGGTACTTCTCCGAGTGGAGGTACTCCTCGCTGCCCGGCGCGGCCGGGGTGTTCTCGCACAGTTCGAAGCCGGAGTAGATGCCCCAGGTGGGGGAGAGCAGCGCCGCCAGCACCGCGCGCGCCTCGAAGGCGGGGCGGCCGCCGTGCTGGAGGTAGGCGTGCAGGATGTCCGGGGTGTTGGTGAAGAGGTTGGGGCGGAGGTAGTGGGCGCTCTCCCGGCTCAGCTCGGTGAGGTAGTCGGTCAGCTCCTCCTTGCTGTTGCGCCAGGTGAAGTAGGTGTAGGACTGGTGGAAGCCGACCTTGGCCAGGGTGCGCATCATGGCGGGGCGGGTGAAGGCCTCGGCCAGGAACAGCACGTCCGGGTGCCCGCGGGCGACGTCGGCGAGCAGCCTCTCCCAGAACGCGACCGGCTTGGTGTGGGGGTTGTCGACACGGAAGATCCGCACGCCGTGGCCGATCCAGTGCTCGACCACACGCAGGATCTCCGCGTACAGGCCCTCGAAGTCGTTGTCGAAGTTCAGGGGGTAGATGTCCTGGTACCGCTTGGGCGGGTTCTCGGCGTAGGCGATGGAACCGTCGGCCCGGGTGGTGAACCACTCGGGGTGCTCGGTGACCCACGGATGGTCGGGTGAGCACTGCAGGGCCAGGTCCAGGGCGATCTCCAGGCCGTGCTCGTGCGCCTCGGCGACGAAGCCGTCGAAGTCGGCGAGGGTGCCGAGGTCGGGGTGGACGGCGTCGTGCCCCCCGTCGGCCGACCCGATGGCCCACACCGAGCCGGGCTCGCCGGGGCCGGCGGTCAGGGCGTTGTCGGCGCCCTTGCGGTGGCTGGTGCCGACCGGGTGGACGGGCGGCAGGTAGACCACGTCGAAGCCCATGTCGGCGATGGCGGGGAGGCGCTTGGCGGCGGTGGCGAAGGTGCCCGAGCGCTCCTGGCCGGGGGCGGTGCCGGTCTGGGCGCCCTCCGAGCGGGGGAAGAACTCGTACCAGGAGCCGAACAGCGCGCGCTCGCGGTGGACGACCACGCGGGTGCGCCGGGACCTGGTGACCAGTTCGCGGAGGGGGGCCCGCTCCATCTCGTCGAGGACCTGGGGGGTGAGCGCCGCGGCGAGGCGCTCCACCGGGGCCCGCGAGGGGTCGCGCAGGATCTTGGCGGCCCCGGCGAGCACGGGCTTGCGGGGGACGCGGCGACCGGCGCGGGCGAGCAGCCGGGCGCCCTCCTCCAGGACGAGGCCGGCGTCCTGGTCCAGGGGGAGCTTGACCCGGGCGGTGCGGTGCCAGGTGGCGAAGGGGTCGGTCCACGACTCGATCGCGAACGACCACCTTCCCTCGGAGGGGAGGCTGATCTCGGCCTCGTACCGGTCGGTGCCGGGCGCGCGTTCGCGCATGGGGACGAGGCGTTCGCGGCGTCCCCGGGGAGAGTAGACGACGACGCCCGCGGCGAGGGAGTCGTGGCCCTCCCGGATCACCGTGGCGCCCACGGTGAAGCGTTCTCCGGGAACGGCTTTCACCGGGCCTAGGTCGTTGTCTGGGGAGATGTCGAGTATGGGCAGGCGTCCGATCACTGGCTACACCGTAATTGTCATGGTTTGGGCGTTGTGGAAGCGTTCTGATTTTCGGCAGGCGGAAATGCCCGGGGGTTAGTTCAAAGCGATATGGAGTCAACGAAGCGTCCGGATAGGAAACTGTCCGGATTGCGGCTTCGGTGCCCTCCGCTGTCTATCGTCTGCCCTCTTGCGGGGTTTGGCTGGGTGGCCGGGCCGAATAATTTGTGTGATCCTCGTCACACTTGCCTTGTGTGCTAAGAGTGCGCATTTGCCAGGTTTCACCTGGGTAAATCACTCAAAGCGGTCATAAGACCACACCTGATTCAGGGGTCTCTGCGGTTGTTTTCCAATGGGTTATGGGGAAATGCCGAGAAACTTATTGGTCATGTTGGTCGGTGTGATGCGGTGGGTAGGGATAGCCGAATGTGCCTCCGGGGTGCGTGGCCGTATTCCGGACATCCCGGTGTGACCGAACGGTCGCTGAAGCAACGTTCGCCCCGCATCGGCCCCTCCGCCGTTGGCGACCCCCCGGAAACCCTCGTTTCTCTCGGTGTCGAGCTTGTCGCGCGTCTGTTTCGTGGTGGTTGACGAAGTATGTTCGTTCTGAGGAGCTTTGCTAGGGATTGGGGAAGCTTTTCGCTGACACGCCCGTTTTTACGGTTTGTTCTTTGCATCCCTCCTGCGAGCGTGGTCGGTGGACGGCCCTGTCCGCGTGGTCCGCGGGCTGGGCGGTACACGGCCGTAGGGGGCGACGTGACGGAGTCGAACCAGCGTCCGCCGCGCGAACGGCGGCATGAGGCCCCGCGGGGGAGCGGGCACACCTCCTCCCCGCGCGGGCGGCCGCGGGGCGCGGTCCCGGGTGCGCACCGGTGGTCCGCGGCCCTGCGCGAGAAACTGTCGAAACCGGTCCCGGGGAACACACGGGGGGACGCGCTCCTGCGCCTGACGGGGACGAGCGTGGTCGCCGGGCTGTTGACCGCGGCACTGGTCATGCCGTGGGTGGGGGGAGCCGGGCTGGCGGCCAGGAACACCGCGGAGGCCTTCATGGCCATGCCCAGCGACCTGGAGGTGCTGCCCCTGACCGAGCGGGTCCTGCTCACCGACGTGGACGGTGACCCGATCGCGGAGGTCGCCGAGCGCGAGCGCGACGTGGTGCCCCTGGACGAGATCAGCCCCGCGGTGCCGGCGGCGCTGATGGCGATCGAGGACGAACGCTTCTACGAGCACGGCGGGCTGGACCTGCGCGGAACGCTGCGCGCCGCGGTCCGCACCGCCACGGGCGACATCCAGGGCGGGTCCACCATCACCCAGCAGTACGTGAAGAACCTGCTCGTCGAGCAGGCCGACGGCGAGGAGGATGTGGAGAGCGCCACCGCGCAGACCCTGGCGCGCAAGGTCCAGGAGCTGCGCTACGCCGTCGAGATCGAGGAGCGGCTCACCAAGGACGAGATCATGGAGGGTTACCTCAACCTCGCCTACTTCGGTCAGAACGCGTACGGCATCGAGATCGCCGCGCGGCGCTACTTCTCCGTGCCGGCCTCGGAACTGGACCCCGCACAGGCCGCCACGATCGTGGGACTGGTGCGCGCCCCGTCGTACTACGACCCGCTCACCAACCCCGAGTCCGCCCTGAACCGCCGCAACCTGGTGCTGGACCGGATGGCCGCCACCGGGTACCTGGAGGCGGGGGAGGCCGAGGAGCACAAGAGCCGGGAACTGGGCGTGGAGATGACCCCGCGCGGGGGCAGCTGCTTCCACAGCGAGCAGCCGTTCTTCTGCGACTACGTCATGCACTGGCTGCGCGACTCCGACGTGCTCGCCGACACCCAGGAGGAGCGCGACCGGATACTCGAGAGGGGCGGCATCACCGTGCGCACCACGCTCGACAGCGACATGCAGCAGGCCGCCGAGCGCGGGGTCGAGCGGTACGTCCCGGCGGGGGACTCGGCCAAGTTCGCCACCGAGGTGCTGATGGAGCCCGGCACCGGGCGGGTGCGGGCGATGGCCCAGAACATGCCTTACGGCTTCGACGAGAAGAACCTGGGCACCACCTCGATCAACCTGGCCGTGGACCGCGCCGACGGCGGCTCCCACGGCTACCAGGCGGGGTCGACGTTCAAGCCGTTCACGCTGGCCGCCGCGCTGGACGCCGGACTCAAGTACGGCACCAGCTTCAACTCGCCCAAGACCACGTCGGTCAGCGGGATGAAGAACTGCGAGGGCGGCAGGATGGAGACGTGGGACGTGCGCAACGCCGGTGAGAGCAGCGGGGGCACGCACAACATGATCAGTGGGACCAAGGGGTCGGTGAACACCTACTTCGCCCAGCTCCAGAAGCGCGTCGGCCTGTGCGAGACCGCGCAGATGGCCGAACGCCTGGGCGTCCACCGCGCGGACGGCGAGGACCTGGGAGTGTGGAACTCCTTCACCCTGGGCGACCAGGAGGTCTCCCCGCTGACCCTGGCCAGCGCCTACGCCACCTTCGCCTCCCGGGGCACCTACTGCGAGCCGGTCCCGGTGACCTCGGTCGGCTTCGACGGCGAGGGCGACCGGGAGGTCCAGGTGGACACCGACTGCGAGGATGACGCGATCGACACCAAGGTCGCCGACGGCGTCAGCCACCTGCTCCAGCAGACCTTCAAGGGCGGCACCACCAACGGTCTGGAGATCGGGCGCCCGGCCGCGGCCAAGACCGGTACCACCGACAGCGCGGCCTACGCGTGGTTCGCGGGGTACACCCCGAACCTGGTCGGAACCGTGGCGGTCGGCGACATCCGCGGCGGCGAGCAGCACACGCTCCAGAACGTGAGGATCGGCGACCGCTACTACGGCATGGTCTACGGCGCCACGCTGCCCGGACCGATCTGGCAGGCCACCATGGAGGAGGCCGCGGACGAGCTCCCGAAGAAGAAGTTCGCGCCGTCGCCGAAGGCCTTCGGCAGTCCGTCGCCCAAGCCGCCCGCATCCGGCGGCGGGGGTGACGCCTGAGGCCGCTCCGGGGCGGCCCGGACCGGATCATTCCGGAAAAGACGAGGATCGTGGGGACGAAAAACCCCACGGTCCTCCTTTTTGCCCCATACTGGGGGAAGAACCGACAGGGGAGCGCGTGAGCGCTGAGAGTGCGGCACCAGGCCGCAGACCCTTACACACCTGATCTGGGTCATGCCAGCGAAGGAAGTCGTAGGAACCCGTCACCGGTGGCGTGCTCCCGCGCACCGGCACGCTCCGGCCGCGCAGGCACACTCCGTCGGTGCCGCTCTTGGCCACATGGCCCCTCGTCATCCCCCGACGAAGGGACAACAGGACATGAAGAGGAACGACACCGCGAAGACCGGTTTCCGGCGGGACGTCTTCGGTCACCGGCGGAGGTGGCGCACCGTCGACATCGTCGTGGCCGCCGTCATCGGCGTCGCCGTCGGCGTCGTCTTCTGGCTGTGGAACATCGTGTGGACGGCCACGACCCCGCTGTTCGTGGGATTCCCACCCGCGCAGGCCGTCATCTACGGCATGTGGCTGATCTCCGGTGTGCTCGGAGGCCTGATCATCCGCAAGCCCGGAGCCGCCCTGCTCACCTCGATCGCCGCCGCGTCGGTGTCGGCGGTCCTGGGTACCCAGTGGGGGATCATGGTCATCCTCGACGGCACCCTCCAGGGCATCCTGCCCGAGCTGGTCTTCCTCGCCTTCGGCTACCGGCGCTGGGGCATGGGCGTGGCCGTGCTCGCCGCGGCGGTCGCGGGCCTCTCCCCCGCCATCCGCGACAACATCGCCTACAACGTCACCTGGCCGCTGCACTACCAGATCGTGTACGGCGTCATCGTGGTGATCAGCGCCGCCGTCATCGCGGGTGTGGGCGCCCGCGTCCTCACCACCGCCCTGGCCCGCTCCGGAGTGCTGGCGTCCTTCCCGTCGGCGAAGGGCTGACCCGTGGCCGAGACGCACGGGCGGACCGCCCGTCCCGGCGCGCGCGTGGAGCTGTCCGGCTGGGGCTGGCGGCACTCCGGGCGCGGGGAGTACGCACTGCGCGGCGTGGACCTGGTCGTCGAACCCGGAGAGCGCGTGCTGCTGCTCGGCGCCTCCGGGGCGGGCAAGTCGACCCTGCTGCACTCGCTGGCCGGTCTGACCGGTGAGGACGGCGCGATCAGCGGCGACCAGGAGGGCACCCTGCTCGTGGACGGTGAGCCCGCCGACCGCGGACGCGGCGCGGCCGGCCTGGTCAGCCAGGACCCCGAGACGCAACTGGTGATGGCGCGTGCGGGCGACGACGTGGCCTTCGGCCCGGAGAACCTGGGCGTGGACCCCGGGCTGATCTGGCCGCGGGTGCACGAGGCCCTGGACGCCGTGGGCTTCCCGTACGGGCCGCGCCACTCCACCGGCGCGCTGTCGGGCGGCGAGAAGCAGCGCCTGGTGATCGCCGGTGCGCTGGCCATGCGCCCCCGCCTGCTGCTGCTCGACGAGCCCACCGCCAACCTCGACCCGGCGGGGGCCGCGCTGGTGCGCGGTGTGCTCACACGCATGCTCGCCGAGACCGAGGCGACCATGGTGCTCGTCGAACACCGCGTGGCCGAGGTGGTCGACCTGGTGGACCGGGTCGTGGTCGTGGAGCCCGGCGGCGGCGTGATCGCCGACGGGGACCCGGCCGCCGTGTTCTCCGGGCACGGGCGTTCACTGGCCGACCAGGGGGTGTGGATACCCGGGAACGAACCCCTCCCCGAACTGTCCCCGGCGCCCGGGGGAGGGGCCCTGCTGGAGGCGGTGGGCGTGGCCGCGCGCACCCCCTTCCAACTGGGCGTGCGCTCCGCGCCCCGGCGCGTGGTGCTCGACGGTGTGGACGTCACCGTGTCCGCCGGTACCGCGACCGCCCTGACCGGACCCAACGGCGCGGGCAAGTCCACCCTGCTGACCATGCTGGCCGGGCTGTCCAGGCCCCACCGGGGACAGGTGCTGCCGCGCGGACCGCTGGCCGGGGCCGACCGGCGCCCGCTCGCGCGCTGGCCCGCCCGGAGGCTGGCCCGGCACGTGGGCACGGTCTTCCAGCACGCGGAGGACCAGTTCGTCACCACCACCGTCCGCGACGAACTGCGCTTCGCCCCGCTGCGCGCCGGGATGGGTGAGGCCGAGACCGACGCCTGGGTGGGCGAGCTGATGGAGCGGCTGCGCCTGACCCGTCTGGCCGACGTGCACCCCTACACGCTCTCGGGCGGGGAGAAGCGGCGGCTGTCGGTGGCCACGGCGCTCAGCTCCGGTCCCTCGCACGCGCCCGACGTGCTCGTGCTGGACGAACCGACCTTCGGCCAGGACACCCGTACGTGGACCGAGCTGGTGGAGCTGCTGGGGGCTCTGCGGGCCGAGGGGCGGGCCGTGGTCATGGCCACCCACGACGGCCTGCTGCTGAGGCACCTGGCGGACGCGCGGGTGCGCGTGGCCGACGGCCGCGCCGTGTACGCGTCCGCGTCCGCGGCCCGGGAGGCGGCGGCCGGGAGGAGGACCCGTGGGTGACCGGCGCGCTCCGGACATGCTGACCCTGGACGCGCCGGAGGACGGCGGACTCCGCTACTGGCTCGTCGGGTTCAACCCCGCCGCGAAGCTGCTCGCCGCCCTGCTCCTGGGCCTCGGCCTGGTCCCGGCCGTGGACGCCGTGACCGGTGGCGTGGTGCTGGCGGGGGTCCTGCTGCTCCTGCCGTTCAGCGGGATCGACCGGCGCACCCTGCTCGTCCTGGGCGGCCCCTTCCTGCTCATGGGACTCTCCAACGGCCTGGTCAACTACCTGTACGGCGAGCACGGCGCGGAGGGGGCCCTGGGCGCCGCGGTGCGCCTGCTGGCCATCGCCCTGCCGGGCCTGATCGCGGCCGTGAGCAGCGACCCGACGGAGATGTCCGACGGGCTGGTGCAGCGGCTGCGGGTACCCGAGCGGCCCGCCATGGGCGTGCTTGCGGCGCTGCGGCTCGTCCCGCTGCTGGCCGACCAGTGGCGCACCATCACACTGGCGCGGCGGGCGCGCGGACTGGAGGCCGGGCGCAACCCCGTGCGGAGGATCACGCTGTTCTTCGGCCGCCTGTTCGCCCTCCTGGTGCGGTCCATCCGCACCGGGACGCTGCTGGCCACGGCGATGGACGCCCGCGCGTTCGGCACCGGGCCGCGCACGCGTGCCAGGCGGAGCCGCTGGCGCCGGGCGGACACGCTGCTGATCGCGGGTGCGGCCCTGCTCCTGGCGGCGGCGTACACGCTGTCCGCACGGCTGGGCACCCTGGTGCTGCTCTTTTCCTGAACCTGGTGGTAGGTAGTTCAGGACACCGACGTCGAATGGAAATGGAAGAGGTGGGGATCGTGGGCGAGTTCGTTCGCGTGGAGACCGACCCGGACCACCCGGCCGTGGCCGTGATCAGGCTGGACCGGCCTAAGGTGAACGCGCTCAACGCGGTGATGACGGCCGGGATCGCCGACGCCGCGAAGCAGGTGTCCACCGACCCGGGCGTGCGCGCCGTGGTGGTCTACGGCGGCGAGCGCGTGTTCGTCGCGGGCGCCGACATCAAGGAGATGGCGGACCGCACCGCCGCCGAGATGCGGGAGTACGCGCGCAACCTGCAGAGCGCGCTGACCCTGGTGGCGCGCGTCCCCAAGCCGGTCGTGGCGGCCGTCACCGGGTACGCGCTGGGCGGCGGACTGGAGCTGGCGCTGGCCGCCGACTTCCGGGTCGCGGGGGCGGGGACGAGGCTGGGCGTGCCCGAGATCCAGCTCGGCGTGATCCCCGGCGCGGGCGGCACCCAGCGCCTGCCCCGCCTCGTGGGCCCGTCCCGGGCCAAGGAGATGATCTTCACCGGCCGCCACGTGAAGGCGGACGAAGCCCGGGAGATCGGCCTGGTGGACGAGGTCGTCCCGGACGAGGAGGTCTACCGGGCAGCCGTGGCCCGGGTCGCGAAGTACGCCGAAGGACCCGCCGTGGCGCTGGCCGCCGCCAAGGAGGCCGTGGACCGGGGCCTGGAGACCGACCTGGACACGGGCCTGGAGATCGAGCGCCTGCACTTCGCCGGGCTGTTCGCGACCGAGGACCAGAGGAACGGCATGCACAGCTTCGTCGGGCAGGGGCCGGGCAAGGCCTCCTTCGGCGGGCGCTGAGCCGGGCGGGCGGGGGAGTCCGGCACCGTGGGGACCGCCTCTCCCCCCGCCGCTCTCCAGCGCGCGGAGGGCCTCCCCTCCCCCGCCGGACCGGACAGCGGCGGGGAGGGTCCGGCCGAACGTCCGCATCCGGCCACTCCGGACACGGAGGAGGGAACCGTGCACGCGGGTTTTCCGTCATACTCGTGGTGGTCGTCCGAGGACGGACGCACCGCCGGAGCCCTCTGGAGCACCCCGGCGGCGCGGAAGCGACCGCACGGATCCCCGGACGGGCCACACAAGCCAAGGTTGACCCATCCCCCCGGCCGATAAGCTGGACGTGGCGGTATGCGGTCTTTTGAGGGGATGAGTTCTCGATGGCAATGTCGGCAGGTTTCCCCACGGGCGAGGAGCTGCCGGAGCGCATCGGCCACTACGTGATTCGCCGCCGTATCGGACAGGGCGGCATGGGCGTGGTGTACCAGGCCGAGGACCCCCGGACCGAGCAGTTCGTCGCGGTGAAGGTCCTCAAGCCCGAGGTCGCGGGGGACCACATCGCCCGGGCCCGCCTCGCACGCGAGGTCGAGACCATGCGCCGGGTACACAGTCCCAACGTGGCCGAGGTCATCGACGCCGACACCCAGGCCGAGCTGCCCTGGGTGGTCACCGAGTACATTCCGGGCCCCACCCTGGACTCGACCGTCACCGACCACGGCCCGCTGCGCGGCCGCGCCCTCCGGCGCTTCGTGACCGGCCTGGCCCGGGCGATCAAGGACATCCACGAGGTGGAGGTGATCCACCGCGACCTCAAGCCCGGCAACGTGATCATCTCCAACGGTGAGCCGATCGTCATCGACTTCGGCATCGCGCACGCCGTGGACGGCGCCAAGCTGACCCAGACCGGCACGTTCGTCGGCACGCCCAGCTACCTGTCCCCGGAGGTCATCGAGGGTACCGACCTGGGCCCGGCCACCGACATCCATGCCTGGGGCGGCACCGTCGCCTTCGCCTCCACCGGGCGCCCGCCCTACGGCGCGGGCTCCTTCGAGGTCATCTTCTTCCGCATCCTCAACGGCGAGATCGACATGGACGGGATGCACGAGGCGCTGCGGCCGCTGGTCAACCGCGCCGTCTCCCGTGACATGGCGCGCCGCCCCGCGGCCGCACAGCTGGTCGAGGAGACCAGCCGCCTCAACCTCGACCTGCCCTGGACCGAGGACGCCGGGGGCCGGCCCACCGGGCTGACCGGCAACCACACCGTGTACAACCCGTCCGTGGGCGGCCTTCCCGAGTCCGACCCCGCTGCGCGCGGCGGCCCGGGCGGCGCCGCGGCGGCGGGAGCCGCCGGCGCCGGCCTCGGAGGCGCCGCCGGCTACCTGGCCGGACGCGCGTCCGGAGGCGACGAGGGGTGGGGACCCCCGCACACGAGCAGCGGGGCCCACCAGGCCGCCGGTTCCTGGTCCCTGCCGAAGGAGCCCCCGCACCAGACCTCCGTCGCCCACGCGAGCGGCTGGGACAGCGACCCGGAGGCCACGGACGACCTGTCGGGTGCCGCCGACGACGCCCGGCGGGGCCGGGACGCCGACGGGGACCCGACCGACGACCTGGGCGGCACCGAGCGGATCACCCCCAGCGGCTCCGACGACCTGGACGACCCGCAGGGAACCATGCGGATCAACCCGGTCGGCGCAGGGGACGACCTCGACGACATGCAAGGCACGCGGCGTTTCCAGCCGGGCGAACTGTCCCGCGACGAGCCGCAGGGCACGATGATGATGGAATCCGTGGACGGGAACGGCCACCGTCCCGTCGCGGAGGACGAGGGGTACCGGACCCCGCAGACCCAGTTCTTCAACACCCCGCTGCACAAGGGGGACTTCGCCGACATCCTCACCCCCGTGGACGACGACCGCCACAGCGGCCGGACACAGGAGTTCGACGAGGAGGACTACGAGGAGCGCGGTGGCTGGCTGAACCGGTTCAGGCGCGGCAGCAACGACCGGATGGGCGACTACTTCCGGGGCGGCGACGACGGGTACTACGACGACGAGGGGTACGAGGCCGAGGCGTGGCGGATGCACCCGCTGGTGCTCATCCCCGTCATGTTCTCGCTGGCCGGTGTGGCCCTGTGGTTCCCCTGGTTCGGCATCCTGCTGGGCATCGTGATCATCGCCGGGCTGAGCGCCCTGGACGTGGTCAAGGCCGAGCACGCCCGCCGCCTGCAGACCCGCGGCCCGCGCAGTTCCGACAGCATGGTGGTGGCGCTGAGCTTCCCGTGGGCCTTCGGGCGCATGGTGCTGCGCACGGTCGGTTTCGGCCTGATCTACCTGCTGGCCGGGATCCTGGTCGGCATGGTCTACGCGCAGATCCTGGAGACGGGGGACCACGGGGCCAACTACACCGGCTCGTTCGCCGTCTTCGTGATGATCCTGCTCAGCTACATCATGCCGAGCGGGCGCGGGGCGCGGCACCAGGCGGTGTGGCTGGTCGAGCGGGTGCGGTTCCACAACCTGTACCTGTACATCGGCGTGGTCATCGGCATCCTGCTGCTGACCATGCTGATCATGTCCATCGGCCTGAGTTCGTTCCCCCTCTGGGCCCCGTGGAGCGGCCCGTCGGACTGGTTCGCCTAGACGGCGCCGCGGCGCCGGACCCGCCGACGCCCTCCCTCCCGCCGCGGGGGAGGGCGTCGTCCTTTTCCTGGCCGTCACCGGTGGTGTGACCGGTTCCGGCGGAGCCCGTGGCGACTAGGGTGGAAACCGGGGACCGGATCCCGGGCGTCCGGTGCCGGTGAACCGTCGCGGGTGTCGGCGGCCCGGTGCCACGGGGGCGGTCAGGGTTGCCTCAGTCACACCGGGGGCCACGGGTTGGCCCCCAAGCTACTAGCCAGTAACCTTTGGCTGTACGAGCACACCGCGGGACCTGTCTGGACATGAAGGCGGCCCCGCCGTCGGATGGCCGAACGGCATTCGGCATTGTTGGCATCACGGGGCGCGCCAGCGTCCGACCGCCGCACGGCGGATCCATGGAGTGCAGGGAGGTCGGCCACCGGCCATGAATATTGTCGTTTTGGTCAAGCAGGTCCCGGACACGGCGACCGAACGGAAGCTCAACGCCGATGACAAGACGCTCGACCGCGCAGCGTCCGACGGCGTCATCAACGAGCTCGACGAGTACGCGATCGAGGAGGCCCTCCTCCTCAAGGAGAAGCACGGCGGCGAGGTCACCATCCTGACGATGGGGCCGGACCAGGCCACGGACTCCATCCGCAAGGCCATGTCGATGGGTGCGGACAAGGCCGTCTTCGTCAACGACGACGCGCTCCACGGCTCGGACGCGCTCCAGACCGCCTACGCGCTCGCGCAGGCCCTGGGCACCATCGAGTACGACGTGGTCGTGCTGGGCTCGGAGTCCACCGACGCCCGTACCGGCGTCGTCGGCGCCGCGCTCGCCGAGTACCTCGGCCTGCCGCAGCTCACGTTCGCGCGCAAGGTCGACGTCGACGGCAGCACCATCAGGATCCAGCGCCAGACCGACTACGGCTACGACGTCGTCGAGGCCCAGCTTCCGGCGGTCGTCTCCGTGGTCGAGAAGATCAACGAGCCCCGCTACCCGTCCTTCAAGCTCATCATGCAGGCGAAGAAGAAGCCGGTCGACAAGAAGTCCGCCGCCGACGCGGGCATCGACACCGGCAGGGTCGGCCTGGCCAACGCCGCCACCGAGACCGTCGACTTCGCCGCCGCGCCGCCGCGCGCCGCTGGCACGGTCGTCAAGGACGAGGGTGACGGTGCCGCCAAGGTCGCCGACTTCCTCGTCGAGAAGAAGTTCGTGTAGGTCCGGCGAGAGACTCAGGAAGGTTCAAGGATTATGGCTGAGGTCCTCGTCCTCGTCGACCACGTCGACGGACAGGTCAAGAAGGTCACCACCGAGCTGCTCACCGCCGCCCGCCGTATCGGCGAGCCCGCGGCCGTGTGGATCGGCGACGGTGCGGAGTCGGGCAAGGGCGCCCTGGCCGAGTACGGCGCGGAGAAGGTCTACGTGGCCCCGGCCGAGCTGGGCGACTACGTCGTCGCCCCCAAGGCCGAACTGCTCGCCAAGCTCGCCCAGGACAAGGGCGCCGCCGCCGTCCTGGTCTCGGCCACCGCCGAGAACAAGGAGATCGCCGGCCGTACCGCCGTCAAGCTGGGCTCCGGTGTGCTCACCGACGTCGTGGACGTCGACGCCGAGGTCGTCACCGAGCACAGCATCTTCGGTGGCGGCACCATCACCCACGCCCGTGTGCGCACCGGCGTGCCGGTCGTCGCCGTCCGCCCGAACTCCGTCCCGGCCGAGGCCGCCACCGGCGCCGCCGCCGAGGAGGCCGTGTCGGTGGAGGTCTCCGACGCCGCCAAGACCGCCAGGGTCGTCGAGCGCGTCGCCGAGGAGCAGGGCGAGCGCCCCGAGCTCACCGAGGCCGCGATCGTGGTCTCCGGTGGCCGCGGCGTCGGTTCCGACGACTTCTCCGTCGTCGAGAACCTGGCCGACTCCCTCGGCGCGGCCGTGGGCGCCTCCCGCGCCGCCGTCGACTCCGGCTGGTACCCGAACCAGTTCCAGGTCGGCCAGACCGGTAAGACGGTCAGCCCGAACCTGTACGTGGCCCTCGGTATCTCCGGCGCGATCCAGCACCGCGCGGGCATGCAGACCGCGAAGAACATCGTCGCGGTCAACAAGGACCCCGAGGCCCCGATCTTCGAGCTGGTCGACTTCGGCGTCGTGGGTGACCTGCACACGGTCGCCCCGCAGCTCACCGAGGAGATCAACAAGCGCAAGTAGTACCGAGCGCACGAACCCGAACGCCCGGCCAGGTCCTCCTGGCCGGGCGTTCGCGCTGTGGGGGAACCGTTTCCGGCGGTACCGGCCGGGTAGTCGGGCCGCACGGTGCCGAGCCGGGGGGAGAGGGCCATGGCGACGGGGACCACGTGGGTACGTGCGGGGCGGCGCGTGGTGGGGGTGCGCAGACCCGGCAAGCCGCTGTTCGGCGAGAGCGGTGCGACCAAGGAGGACCTGGCGCAGTACCACGCCAGGATCGCGCCCCTGATGCTGCCGCACGTGCGCGACCGGCCCGTCGCCCTGGAGCGGTTCCCGGACGGGATCGGGGCACGGGGGTTCTTCGTCAAGCACCCGTCGGTTCCGGACTGGGTGCGCACCGTGGAGACCAGCGGCGGGCGGATGATGGTGTGCCAGGACGCGGCGGCGCTGGTGTGGTGCGCGGACCAGGCGGCGATCACCGTGCACGCCTGGCAGTCCGGGGAGCCGCACCTGGGCCGCCCCGACCGGATGGTGATCGACCTGGACCCCGCCGGGGACGGCCCGGAGGCTTTCGCCGCCTGTAGGGCCGCCGCCCGGGACACGCGGGAGGTGCTCGACGACCTGGACCTGGCCGCGTACGTGATGACCAGCGGTTCCCGAGGGCTGCACGTGCGCTCGCCGCTGCGCCCGGAGGTCGACGACCGGGAGGTCCGCCGGCTGGCGGAGGCGGTCGCGGACCGGGTGGCGGCCCGGCGCCCGGACGAGCTGACCACCGAGGTGCGCAAGGCCGCTCGGGGGGACCGGTTGTTCGTGGACTACCTGCGCAACGGCCGCGAGCAGCTCGCGGTCGCCCCGTACTCGGTGCGGGCCAGGCCGGGCGCACCGGTCGCGGCGCCGCTCACCTGGGAGGAGCTGGACGGACTGGAGTCGGCCGGGGCGTTCACGATCGACCTGGAACGGGACGGGTGCCCGTTCGCGGGGATGGGACGGCACGCCCGGTCCCCGCGCAGGGCCCTGGAGCGGCTGGGCTGAGGCCCGGGCCCCCGTGGGCGGATCCGCACGGTACTCGCCAAGGGCCTGGAGGCGGAGCCCGTACCCGGGCGCCGGGCCGTCCCGGGGGACCCGAAAGCCGCTGAACAGTTGGCCAAGGAGCGGCAAGTCCCGTTGTCCGCGCGCGGACCCCGGGTCACCGTGGCAGGCAGCGACGCCTACGCGGGGGAGAGCCGATGCACGCCGACCAGCGGCCGAGCGCCTACACGGGACTGGACCGCATGCCCATCGGAGGCCGGTGGCGCCACGGATCCTCCGGAACCGTCTTCCAGGACGTCAACCCCTACGACGACGCGGTCCTCACCGAGATCCGCCTGGCCGACGAGAGCGACGTCGACCTCGCCTACCGGGAGGCGGAGAGGGCGTGGCCGGAGTGGGCGGCCACCCCGGCCGCCGACCGCGCCGAGCTGTTCCTGCGGGCCCTCCGCGTCCTCGACGCGCGCCGGACCGAGATCGTCGACTGGCTCGTGTCCGAGGCCGGTGCCGTCCGCGAGCGCGCCGAGTTCGAGTGGCAGCTGGTGCACAGCGGCATGGTCGAGGTCACCTCCTATCCCACGAGGGTCGCCGGCCGCATCCTGCCCGGCATCACCCCGGGCAAGGAGAACCGCGTCTACCGCGAGCCGCTCGGAGTCGTCACGGTGATCAGCCCGTGGAACCTCCCTCTCCATCTCTCCCACCGCTCCGTCGCGCCCGCCATCGCCCTCGGCAACACCGTCGTCCTCAAACCCGCCGAGAACACCCCGGTCACGGGCGGGCTCCTGCTCGCCCGGATCTACGAGGAGGCCGGGCTTCCCCCCGGAGTGCTCAACGTGGTCATCGGCAAGGGCGGTGAGATCGGAGACGCGCTCGCCACCCACGAGACCTCCCGGATGATCTCGTTCACGGGGTCCACCGAGGTCGGCCGCCACGTCTCCAGGCAGGCCCCGCTCAAGAGGTGCTCGCTCGAACTCGGCGGCAACGGCCCCCTGGTGGTGCTGGAGGACGCCGACCTGGACCTGGCCGCGGACGCAGCCGTGTTCGGCTCCTACTACCACCAGGGCCAGATCTGCATGGCCACCAACCGGGTCGTGGCCACCGCCGCCGTCCACGACGACCTGGTCGAGCGGATGCTCGTGCGCGCCAGGGGGCTGCGGACGGGCGACCCCGCCGACCCGGCCACCCAGATCGGCCCCCTCATCGACGACGACCAGCGCGACGGCGTCCGGGACCTGGTCGCCCGGTCCGTAGAGCAGGGCGCGCGGCTCCTGCTGTCCGGGGACCCGCACGGTCCGGCGGGCAGGGTCCTGCCGCCCCACCTGCTGCTCGCCTCCAACGACGCTCCCAGCGCGTCGGAGGAGGTGTTCGGGCCGGTGGCCACGGTGGTCCGGGCCGAGAACGAGGAGGACGCGCTGCGCATCGCCAACGACACCGAGTACGGCCTGTCCAGCGCGGTGTACACGCGCGACGCCGAGCGGGGGGTGCGGTTCGCCCGCCGCCTGCGTACGGGCATGACCCACGTCAACGACTCCACGCTCAACGACGAGGCCAACACGGCGTTCGGCGGGGAGAACCACTCCGGTCTCGGCCGGTTCGGCGGCGATTGGGCGATCGAGGAGTTCACCACCGACCACTGGATCAGCCTCCAGCACACGCCCCGCAGGCTGCCCTTCGGCCTCGGCTGACCGGGGGACCGCTCCGGCCTTGGCGATCAGCGCACTAGCTGTACTGACCATGGAGGTTGGTAACACCCACCCCGGCTGACACAAGCGAAGAGGGCCTTCGGTATCGGTGTGGATTGCGACATCTACCCGACGCACCAGAAGGCCCTCGATGCCCCACACTACCCAC
>NZ_VWVU01000020.1 GCF_008638365.1 Nocardiopsis quinghaiensis
TGGGTTTCCGTGGTGGTTATTGCTGGAGGGTCACACCCGGTCTCTTTCCGAACCCGGTCGTTAAGTCTCTTTGCGCTGATGGTACTGCCCTGTGGTGGGGTGGGAGAGTAGGTTGCTGCCACGGTTTTTTTTGGGGGGGTTGCCTTGCGGGGTGGCCCCCCTTTTTTTGTGTGTGGGGTGTTTGTCCGCCCGGGCTTGTGAACATGTGAAGACGAGTGGAGTGTCGGCCTTCCCTGGAGGGCCTCTTGGTTCCAGTTGGTTCCAGGAAACCCCGGTCGGGGTGGTCCGGACAGCGGGTGAGGCCGGGCCGCACCGTGGCGAGAACCTCTTCGGGAGAGAGTGCCCACCCGGGCATGGGGCGTCGGGCACCCGCGCTTTGGCGGTGAGCATCGATGCCATGTCGTAAGCTGGAGTGTACGAAGTACTATGACGCGCTGCCACTGGTCAAGGTGGCAGCGCTTTTGAGTGTTGACGGACGGGTTGGATGACTGAGGACAGCCGATCGGGAGACCGCGAGGACTCCGGAGCCAACGAGCGTGGCGGTTACCGCTCCGGTGGGCCTGGTGGTCGGGGGCGCGGTGACGGACCTCGCACCCGGTCCGGCTACGGCGGTTCGGGGAACCGGGACCAGAGAGGGCGCGATGACCGGGGCGGAGGCTACCGGCGGGACGATCGTGGTGGCCAACAGGGCCGCGGCGAACGTCGCGGTGGCGGTGACTTCCGCGGGCGGGACGAGCGCCGCGATGACCGCTCCGGCGGGGGCCACCGCGGGCGGGACGACCGCAGGGGTGGCGACGCCCGTGGAGGGGACCGCCGGAACGACCGTCGCGGCGGTGGTTTCCGTGGAGGGGACCGCCGGGACGACCGGCGCGGCCCGCGTGAGGAGCGTGACCCGGCGGACGTCGCGCCCCAGCTCCCGGAGGAGGTCAGCTACGCCCAGCTGGACGCGGAGACCAAGCGCGACCTCCACTCCCTGCCCAAGTCGCTGGCCGAGCTGATCGGCAAGCACATCGTCGCCGCGGGGATGCTGCTGGACGAGGACCCTGAGCGTGCCTACGCCCACGCCTCCTACGCCCGCCGCAAGGCGTCGCGCGTTCCCGGTGTGCGTGAGGCCTCCGGCGTCGCCGCCTACACCGTGGGCAAGTGGCAGGAGGCCCTGTCCGATCTGCGTGCCGCGCGTCGGATGAGCGGCCGCGACAACTTCCTCGCGATCATGGCCGACTGCGAGCGCGGCCTGGGACGCCCCGAGCGGGCGCTGGAGATCGCCGACGATCCGGCGGCCAAGGACCTGGACGCCGCCGACCGCATCGAGCTGCGCATCGTCGCCTCCGGTGCCCGCCGGGACATGGGCGACCCCAAGGCGGCTCTGGCCGAGCTCCGGGTGCCCGAGCTCAAGGAGCGGCGCGCCCGTCCGTGGGTCGCCCGCCTCTTCTACGCCTACGCCGACGTCCTGGAGGAACTGGGCCGCGAGGACGACGCCCGCGAGTACTTCTCGCGAGCCTCGGCCGTGGACAGTGACGGTGTCACCGACGCGGACGAGCGCATGGCCGCGCTGGAGGGCATGGAGCTGGTCGACTACGACGCCGAGGACGGCATCGTCTGGACCGACGTCGAGGAGCAGGAGCTCCCGGAGGAGGCACAGCCTTCGAGCGGCGGCCGCGACTACCGGGACAGGGACCGGGACCGGGACTGAGTTCCTTCCACGACACCGCACCGTCGGGTGGCCGGGCGCCGCTCGGCGGTGCCGTCGTGTACCTGGGGGTCCTGCCCCGCGCCCACGACTCGGTGGTGTGCCTGACCTACACCGGTGACCGTCCCCTGCTCGTGCGCAACCGGCGCCGTGCCTGGGAGTTCCCCGGCGGGCACGCCGAACCCGGGGAGACCGTCCAGGAGACCGCGCGCCGAGAGGTCCGTGAGGAGGCCGGTGCCGCCCTCGGCGACATCAGGCCCGTCGGCTACTACGTTCTGTCCGGCGGGCACGTCACGGTGGTCACCCACGCGCGTGTGACCGGTCTGGCCCCGCTCACCGGGGAGTTCGAGACCGTGGAGGTGCGCGCCTTCGACGTCCTGCCCCCTGACGAAGAGCTCTCCTGGTCGGACGGCCTCTACGCCCACCTGCTCCAAGTGCTGGGACTGCCCGGAGCCCCTCCCCCTCCCGCGCTCGGAACCGGACGTTAGGGCGTGTTCGGGGAGGTCCTGGGAGACGGGCGGCCCCGCCGGGGCCCTTCCCCGAGCCGCTTGACGTAGCTGGTCTCGGTCCCGACCAGGGTGTAGCCGAGCCGGTCGTTGATGGCCAGCATCGGCGCGTTGTCCTCGTGGTTTCCGGCGTAGGCGTGCGTGAAGCCCCGATCCCGGGCCCGGCGCAGCGCCACGGCCTTGGCGTATCCGGCCAGCCCGCGTCCCCGGTACCCGCGCAGGGTGCCGGTCATGGACGACTCCAGCCGGGTTCCCCCGTCGGACACGTAGCAGGTGACGGCGGCCGGTACCCCGTCGGCGAGTACGAGTAGGCACAGGTCCAGGTCGGTGAGCGGGTGCCCCCACACGTTCTTCCGCCAGTCCTCGTAGGACGGGAACCACGGGTCCGCGCCCGGTTCGTCCAGGGTGGTGAGTCTGTCGATCCAGTAGATCCCACGAGGATCGTCGGCGTGGTCGCTGAAGGGGCGCACCCTGATGCCCCCGGAAGCCGGCGGCGCCTCCGGGAGCGTGGACAGGTCCAGGCCCAGGATGTGGTGGTCGTCCTCCGGGACGTACCCGTGGTCGAGCAACGTTCGCCGGAACCCGTCCCCGCCCGCGTGGACGGCCCCGTCGGCCGCCTCGGCACGCAGGACCTCGGCCCCGCCCTCCACGAGGCCGCGTTCGGAGGCCTTCAGCAGCCGGGAGCCCAGATCCGTGTCGCGGTGGGAGCCGGCGACGGTGGCCAGGAAGGACAGCCCGCGGCGCCGGCCGTCGTCGTCCGAACGCAGCACCGAGCGCAGGAAGCCGACCACGGCCTCGCCCTCCACCGCCAGGAGGCTGGTCTCCCTGGTGCCGGAGAGGGGGTGGTCGTACCGCCAGTCCATGGCCTCCCGGGTCAGCACACGGCAGGGGTGGGCGCCGCGGAGGAGGGGGAAGACCCGGGGAATGTCGGCCCGCTCCATGGGGAGGATCTCGATCGCCATGCGGCGAGGCTAGGTGAGGGGCTCCGCGGCCGCACCTGGTTTTCCGCGGGACCCGGGCCCGGAACGGTGCAAAAAACACGAGCTAGGCGCGCTCCTCCTCCGCGCGCCGGGCCTCGGCCTGTTCCTGGGCGAGCCTGTCCAGCCAGTGCACGATGCCGGACACGTTGGTCTCCGCGCCGCTGAGGGTGTCCAGGATCTCGGCGGTTCCCGGGGACACCTCCGGTGGCAGCGGCTTGTACCGCGAGACCACCTTGTCCCGGACCATGGCGATCGCGTGGTCCAGGTCTCCGGTGCTGCCGTGGGACTCGCGCACCGTCTCCACCCACAGGCGTAGTTCGGCCTCGGCTCGGTCGATGGTCTCGGAGACCGACGTGACCGCGCCGAAGTGGGAGAACATGAGCCGCCGGGCACCGATGTCCCCGAACAGCCGCAGGGTGCGCAGGCAGGCCTCCATGTCGAAGTCCGGCGGCGGGGTGGCCGGGCTGAGGTCCCCGGTGAGCGGCTTGTACACGCCCAGCGCGTCGCCGACGTACAGGTCGCCGGTGAGGGTGTCGACCAGGCCCATGTGGTGCTTGGCGTGGCCGGGCGCGTGGTGCGTCACCAGCTTGCGCCCGCCGCCCAGGTCGATCTCCCCGGTCCCGGCCACCGCGCGGATACGCGTTCCCTCGGTCGGGCTCATCCGCCCGAACAGGGTGTCCAGCCGGTCGCCCCACACCATGGCGGCGCTGTGCATCAACCGGCTCGGGTCGGCCAGGTGGCGGGCGCCGCGCTCGTGCACGACGATCTCCGCGTTGGGGAACAGGGCGGCCATGTCGCCCGTGCCGCCCGCGTGGTCCAGGTGGATGTGCGTGACGACGATGGTGGCCAGGTCCTCGGGCGCCAGCCCCAGCCGGGTGACGGCCTCGTGCAGGACCCGTGCGGAGGTGGAGGTGCCGACCTCGACGATGCAGGGCCGCTCGGAGCGGATGAGGTAGCTCGACACGATCCCCGGGTACCCGGCGAGCATCGTGTCGATGGCGAAGATGTCGTCGCCCAGCGGGGTGATCCCCTCGGGCAGACCGCTCACGTCCACGTCGTCGTGCACTGCAAGCACCCCTGTTCCTCGGTCGTCGTGCGGTTCGGTGAGGACCGAACCGAAGAGAACCCGACTCTAGGACAAGGGTGTCATGACAGGCCGGAGCGGGGGTGGCCTAGTTTTTCGGGGTGCGGGGACGGTTGTCCACAGCTTTCGACGGGGTCTTTCCCCAAGCCCCCGTCGGGGTGATCCTGAGGGTGGAGCACAACGCCCCCACCGCCCGCGGACGGCCGCACCGTCGGCTCCGCGCCCCTCCGCCGCGTCGTGCCCGGTCCTTCGCCCCTCAGCCCAGGGAAGACGTGCACATGCAGCAGGAGTCCGCGGCCGCCCCGATCCCGGCCGCCACACACCCCCGGCACCAACGGCAGACCCGGCCCCCGTCGGAGGGGCGGCGCCCACCGGCCACCCCTCCGGCGGTCGGCACGTTCGACGCGGTGCCCGACGCGGGACCCGGCGCCCGGGCCGAACGGGATCCGGACCATCGCAACGAGGTCCTCGTGGCTGGGCGGATCACCGCCGCGCCCCTCATCCGGGAACTTCCCAGCGGGGACCGGCTGGCCACCTGGCGCATCTGCGTGGTCCGGCCCTCCGACAGCCGCTACGGCGGACGCCGGGTCGACTCGATCACCTGCACGAGCTTCGACCACGGTCTACACGAGCGGGTCCGCGCCTGGCGGCTGGGCGACGTGGTCCGGATGACCGGGGAGCTGCGCCGGCGCACCTGGCGTGCCCGCGAGGGCGTGCGCAGCGTCTGCGAGGTGGAGGCCCGGACCGCGGCCCTGGTGCGGGCGGTCGGGGGCCGTGGGGCGGAGCGGCGGTGAGGCCCCGCTGCGCGGGCTCACCAGCCCAGGTGAGCCAGGGCCTCGCGTGCGGCCGGGCCGGAGGGGTCCACCGAGCCGTCCGCCCACACCGCCGCGCACAGGGCGCGCAGTCCGTCCAGCCGGTCGCCCGTCCCCTCCAGCCGCGGTGTGCCGCCGGTGACGGTCACCGCCCACCCCTCGCAGCGGGTCCGGTCGCCCTCGCGGACCACCGCCGGGTGCGTGTGGTTCATTCCGGACAGGTCCCAGGCCAGGTAGCGAGGACGCTGGTGCTCCGGTGCGGCGAGCGCTTCCAGCGGTGTGGCCACCCCGGACAGCACCAGCAGCCCGGCCGCGCCGTGCGTGGTCGCGCCCTCGATGTCGGTGTCCAGCCGGTCGCCCACGATCAGCGGGTTCCGCGCGCCGGTGCGCAGGATGCCCTCCTCGTGCAAAGGACGCATCGGCTTCCCGGCGATGACGGGCTCGACGCCGGTGGCGTTGGCGATGACCCGGACGAAGGATCCGTTGCCCGGGGTGATGCCCCACTCGCCGGGTGCGGTGGCGTCGCCGTTGCTGGCCACGTAGAACGCGCCGCGCCGGACCGCGAGCGCGCCCTGGTCGAGCAGGTCACGGTTCATGTTCCGGGAGTAGCCCTGGATCACGGCCACCGCCGCCCCGGTGTCGACCGAGGCGGGCCGCAGTCCCATCCTGCGCACGGCCTGGCGCAGGGCGGTGTCGCCCACCACCAGCACCTCCGAACCGGCTGGGTAGCGCTCGGCGACCAGGCGGGCGGAGGCCTCGGCGGAGGTCACCACGTCCTCGGGGGCGGCGGCCACACCCAGGTCGGTGAGGTGCTCGGCGATCCGTGCCGGCGTGCGTCCGGCGTTGTTGGTCACGAACGCCACCCGCGCCCCGGCGGCCCGTGCCTTGCCCACCGCCTCAGGCGCCGCGGGAACGGCCCTGCGGCCGATGTAGACGACCCCGTCCAGGTCCAGGAGCATCGCGTCGTGGATCTCGTTCAGGGGACGGTCTGCGGCGAGCAGGGGCATGTCGGAGAACTCGTTCCGTGCGGTGGGAGTGGTCGTTTCCCAGGCTATGGCCAGGGTCCGGTCGGCCGTGACCGCCCGTCCGGGGCGGGGGTGTGCGCTGTGTCGCACCGCGGGGTCCGCGGGCGGGCGGGGACCCCCGCCGGGGGCCGTTGGAGAGGGCCCGTCCGTTCCGGGTGTCCGCGCCCCGGTCAGCTGTCGCGGTTGACGATCATCCAGTTGGTCGCGAACGCCACCGCCCCGGGAAGGGAGAACAGCCGCGCGGTGGCCTCGCCCACGGGGCCCGACTCCACCGCCCCGGTGCCCTCGAAGTCGCCGCCCAACCGCTCGAAGTCCTCCTCGTCGAGGAACACGTCGGTGAAGGTGACCCACTCCCGGCCGCCGTCGGGGGTCGGTACCGCGCAACCGCACTCCTCCAGGCGCGGGCGGGGGGTCCGGTACTCGGCCAGGTGGAAGGCGGTACAGGAGTCGAACCCCGTCCCCAGCAGCAGGACCCTGGCCCGGATCCTCTCCAGGGCGGCGAGCGGGGAGTCCTCACCCAGCCGGCAGCCGACCGGGTGGTGGCCCAGGAGGGTACGGGCGCGGGGGCCGAGGGCGGCGAAGGAGGTCTGCGGGTTCGCGCTGCGGACCGCCCCCGGCCAGGTGCGCACCATCTCCGGGACGCGGCCCATGCGCCTGCCCGGTGTCAGACGCGGATCGAAGCCGGGTGCCTCCGCGCGGATGACCGGCCACCAGTCCTCGGGGACCGGGGGGTCGCGCCACTGCGCGGGATCGCTGTTGTCCATGGTCTGGGTGGGCACGACGAGTGTCCCCTCGGGGCCGACGGAGTCCAGCAGGGCCTGGACGACCGTCTGCTCCCCGCCGCACACCCAGCCCAGCGAACTGAGTGAGGAGTGCACGAGAAGGGTGTCGCCGGGAACGACCCCCAGTGTGATCAGGTCGCGGGCCAGGGACGCCCGGGTCTGCGGGTGTTCGGGGTTCTTCGCGTCGGCGGACACGCGGTGTGCTCCTCGTCCGGAGGGGAACGGATCGGACCCTCATGCGTACCGGAGGCACCGGCACCGCACCAGGGGAGATGCGGCCGGCGCCCGGGAAAGTGCGGTGCGGCCGGCCCGTCCGGCGGTCACCCCGCCGGGTCCACGAGGCGCATGACCAGTCCGGTACGTGGTTTGGGGCCGAACGAGGTGGACTTGCGCGGGGTCAGTTCCCCGCGGTCGGCCACCGCGTACACCTGCTCCACCCCCAGCGCGGGCACGATGACGGCGGTGCCCCTCTCGTCGCGGGCGGCCTCGACCGCCTCGGCCGCGTCGTCGTGCACCATCCGCACCTGTTCCTCCGTCGCCCGCCACAGCGGCATCAGCACCTCGTGCAGGGCTGCCGTCGACAGGTGGCGCCACTCGGGGGAGTGGTCGGGCATGGCCCGCTCCAGCACGTCCTCGTCGAAGCCGTGCACCAGGTGGGCCTCCCCCTCGGCCGAGACCAGCAGCAGGGAGGGTGCCTCCACGTCCGCCAGAATCCGTTCGGAGGACTCCGTGACCCGCTCCACCGCGGCCACCGTCCGGGCGGCCCCGACCGCGTCGGCCGTGTCCAGCCCGGGCAGCACCCGGTGGATGGCGCCCAGCCGGGGCGGGTGGGTGTCGCTGTCCACCAGCAGGGCCAGCCCGTACCGCCAGCCGGGGTCGTCGTACTGTTCGTGCAGGCGCCGGTAGGCGGCGTAGCGGTGGTGGCCGTCGGCGATCAGCGCGGACCGGCCCGCGAGGTCGTCGGCGATCCGCCGCAGCCTGACGGGGTCGGCGACGGCCCACAACCGGTGCTCGGCGCCGTCACGGGTGCGCGCGGACACCAGCGGAGTGTCGGAGACCGCCTCGGTCACCGCTGAGGCGGCACCGCCGCCGCCCCGGTAGACCAGGAAGATCGGTTCGAGGTTGGCCCGTGCCAGGCCCATGAGGCTGAACCGGTCGCGCACCGGGGGGTCGGCCACGTCCTCGTGCGGGCGCACGGCGGGGTCGGTGCCCTCCTCGGGCAGGCGCAGACCGCCCACCAGGCCTCGCTGGCGCCGCCCGTCCGCCGTGACCTGCTCGTACACGTACAGGGCCGGTTCCCCGTCCAGGGCGAGCACGCCGTCCCCGATCCAGCTGCGCAGCAGGTCGGCGGCGGCCCGGTAGCGGTGCGGCACGGAGCCTCCGGAGTCCCGCCTGCTCAGCTCGAAGGGCAGTGTGACCCTCGCCGCGTTGTGCGGATCGGAGCGCTGCAGCGCGCGCGCCTCCTGGGCGTCGGGGATGTCGTAGGGCGGGGCCAGGAGTCGTGCGAGGTCGAACTCTCCGTCGATGAACCGGTCCACGTCCGGACTCGCGTAGCGCAGACCGCGGAAGGGAGCCAGTTCGAGAGGTTGGCGTGGCATCCCAGCAAGGTACCTGGCACCGGACGTCGCTCGGGTACGCGGCGGCCCGGTCAGAGCAGACGCCGCATGCGCAGCAGGTCACCGACGCTGGCGTCCACCCTCACCCGGCGGCCGAACAGGGCCTTGGCGGCGTCCATGCGGTCCTCGGCCAGCGCCACCAGGTCGTCGCTGTCCACGGTGATCCGCACCTGGGGCCGGGGCGCGGGCCGGCCCGCGGAGCGGTGGGTCACGTCGACCAGGCCGTCCAGGGTGAGCCGCATGTCGAAGACGGTCTCCAGGTCCGGGACCACCACGCTGAGGGAGCGCTCCCTGATGTGCTTGCGGCGCTCCTCCTCGGGCTGGGTGAGGATGCGCTGGTTCAGTTTCTCGATACCGGACAGGCACGCGTCGAGGCTGCTCATGGGCACATCATGCCCCAACCGCCGGAGAACGGAATCCCGGTGCGCCCATCGGGACGAATGGGGCGACCTAGGGAGTTCGCGTGTCAGAGGCCGTTCCTGCCCGGTAGCGTTGGCCACGACCCCCCGTCGCGTAGTGGCTCCCCCCTCCTGCGCCCTCCTCTTCCACCTTCCGCGGTCTCAGCAAGGAGCACGTGAATCATGGTCGTCGACGCGGTACGCACCTACCTCGATGCCGCCAATGGCCTTACCGAACTCTCGCGCAAGCAGGCCGTCGCCGCCGCCAAGACCCTGTTGAGGGCCAGCGGCCCGGCCGCTCCCGTGGCGGGGGAGAACGAGAGCCTGCCGCCGCGGGTGGGGCAGAGCATCCAGGCCCTGGCCGGGGAGCTCATCGAGACCAGCCAGGCCAACCGGGAGGCCATCACCGACCTGGTCCGCTCCGAGGTGGAGCGCCAGTTGGAGCGCATGGACGTCGTCCCGCGCGCCGAGCACGAGCGGCTGGCGCGCCGGGTCGCCGAGCTCGAACGCCGCCTGGCCGCCCGACACGCGGTCGAGCGCGCCCTGGTCACCACCGGCACCGGGGCGTCCTCACCGGTGCGCGCCGTGGTTCCCGCCGCGTCCTCCGCTCCCGCCGGCGCCCCGGCCGACGGTTCGGCCCCGGCGGACGAGCCGGCGGCCGCGGAGGAGGCGGCCAGCGCCGAGGGCTCCGGGGCGGGGGACACCCCGGACACGTCCGCGGACACCGGTGCCGGCGGCGGGGAGGCCCCCGCACGGAAGGGCGGTACCGGCTCCGGCGGCGGGCCCGCGACCGCCGAGAAGCAGACCACCGCCAAGAGCAGGCCCCGCACCGCCGCCAAGAACACGCCCAAGACCGCCCGGACGCACTCCGCCGCCAAGCGCACCACCAAGGGCAGGGGCGGCACCACGAAGAAGTAGAGTCCGAGCAGCGCGAGCACCCGGGAGAGCCATGGACCCCAAGGAACAGGCCGAGGCACTGGCCGAGCAGACCCTGCGCGGTACCAGGGAGAGGTTGGAGGCACTGGACTCGGCGCCCACCGTCGAGCACGTCGCGGTCTTCGACACCCTGCACCAGGAGCTGTCCGGGGTACTCGGGGCACTCGACCAGGACGCGAACACCTCCCGATGACCCCGGTAACCTAGGTGACCATGGCAAAACGCACCCGGCTCGACGCGGAACTCGTCCGCCGCGGGCACGCACGCTCCCGCGGACACGCCGCCGAGATCATCGAGGGCGGGTTCGTCAAGGTCGCGGGGATGGTGGCCTCCAAGGCCGCCACCCAGGTCGGTCAGGACCAGCCCATCGTGGTCCGCCCGCCCTCCGACGAACCCCCCTACGTCTCCAGGGGCGCCCGCAAGCTCATCGGTGCCCTGGACGCCTTCGCCCTCGACATCACCGACCGGCGCGCCCTGGACGCCGGGGCCTCCACCGGCGGGTTCACCGACGTGCTGCTGCGCCGCGGGGCCGCCCACGTCACCGCGGTCGACGTCGGCTACGGCCAGCTCGCCTGGTCGCTGCGCAGCAACGACCGGGTGCGTGTGATGGAACGGGTCAACGTCCGCGAGCTCACCCCCGAGCAGATCGGCGAACCCCGACCCGACCTCGTCGTGGGGGACCTGTCGTTCATCTCGTTGCGACTGGTGCTGTCGCCGCTCAGGGGTTGCGTCGCCCCGGAGGCCGACTTCGTGCTCATGGTCAAGCCCCAGTTCGAGGTGGGCCGGAACCGGGTCGGCGCCGGGGGAGTGGTGCGCGACCCCGGGTTGCGCGCCGAGGCGGTCTCCGACGTCGCCGCCCACGCCCTCACCCTGGGTCTGGGCACCGTCGGCGTCGCCGCCAGCCCGCTGCCCGGCCCCTCCGGCAATGTCGAGTACTTCCTGTGGATGCGCGCGGACGCCGCGCCCCTGGACCCGGCCGCGCTGGCCAGGGCCGTGGAGGAGGGACCGCGTTAGCGATCGTGGCACCGTGTCGCAGGAGTCCGGTAACGTGACCCGGCCGGGGCGGCGAACGCCTCCGGCCAGCACTCAGACCTCCCGTCGGGGAGCGAACGTAAGGGGGCGGCGATGACCAGCGGACGCAGTGTTCTCCTGCTGGCCCACACCGGTCGGCCCGCGGCGGTACGCAGCGCACAGTTGGTCCACGAACGCCTCAGCCGTGCCGGTCTGACCGTGCGCATGCTCAAGAACGAGGTCGAGGAACTGGCGGGGGAGGGCTGCGTGCTCTCCCCGATCGAGGTCGTCGCGCCGGCCGGTGCCGCCGAGGGCGCCGAACTGGTCATGGTGCTCGGCGGCGACGGCACCCTGTTGCGGGCCGCCGAGACGGCGCGTCCGGCCGGGGTGCCTCTGCTGGGGGTGAACCTGGGCCACGTCGGCTTCCTCGCCGAGGCCGAACGCGAGGACCTCGGCGAGACCGTGCGCAACGTCGTCAACCGCGACTACGACGTCGAGGAGCGCATGACCCTGGACGTGGCGGTCTTCAACGGGGGCCGCGGTGACTCGGCCCCGCCCGTGCGGACCTGGGCGCTCAACGACGCGACCCTGGAGAAGGGCGAGGCCCGCCGCATCCTGGAGACCGTCCTGGAGATAGACGACCGTCCGCTGTCACGGTGGGCCTGCGACGGGGTGGTGTGCGCGACCCCCACGGGCTCGACGGCGCACGCCTTCTCCGCGGGGGGCCCGGTGGTGTGGCCGGACGTGGAAGCGCTGCTGGTCGTGCCGATCAGCGCGCACGCCCTGTTCGCCCGGCCCATGGTGGTGGGCCCCCGGGCCACGGTGGCCCTGGAGGTGGTCCCGAACACGGCGCCGGGCGTGCTCTGGTGCGACGGACGGCGTATGGTCGAATTGCCCGCCGGGGCACGAATCGAGATCACCCGTGCCGATACGCCGGTTCGGCTGGCCCGTTTGCACCGGGCGCCGTTCACCGACCGGCTGGTGGCCAAGTTCGGGCTGCCGGTCTCGGGCTGGCGGGGTCGGGGCGAGCACGGCCGCTGACCGGGACCGGGTGTCCTGGCAGGCCGTGCACGCGTGTGGGTACGCACGTGGAGGAGTGGCGTCAACTATCAGGAGAGGGACCGGTGCTCGAAGAAGTCCGCATCCAGGGACTCGGGGTCATTGACGACGCCGTTTTGGAGTTGTCACCGGGGCTGACCGTCGTCACTGGTGAGACCGGCGCGGGAAAGACCATGGTCGTCACCGGGCTCGGGCTGCTCTTCGGCGGTCGCGCCGATCCCCAGCGCGTGCGCCCGGGCGCCGACCGGGCCGTGGTGGAGGGGAGGCTGACCGTGCCTTCCGCTGGCCGGGTGGCCGCCCGGGTACTGGAGGCCGGCGGTGACATCGACGACGACGTCCTCATCCTCACGCGCGCGGTCTCGGCCGAGGGCCGTTCACGCGCCACCATGGGCGGTCGCTCCGCCCCGGTGAGCCTGCTCGCCTACCTGGCCGACGACCTGGTGGCGGTGCACGGCCAGTCCGACCAGCAGCGCCTGCTGCGCACCGACCGGCAGCGCTCCTCCCTGGACCGCTTCGCCGGTGACCAGCTGTCGAAGGCGCTCAAGCAGTACACGGTGGCCTACCGGCGCCACCGCGAGGTGTCGGCGGAGCTGGAGGAGCTGGTGGAGCGGGCGCGCGAGCGCGCCCAGGAGGCCGACATGCTCCGGTTCGGGGCGGAGGAGATCGCCGCCGCCGAGCCCCTGCCGGGCGAGGACACCGAACTACTGGCGGAGGAGACGCGGCTGGCGCACGCCGACAGCCTGCGCGTGGCGGCCACCACCGCGCACGAGGCGCTGGCCGGGGACCCGGCCTCGGACGTGGAGATCGACGTGGCCGCCCTGCTCGCGGCGGCCCGGCAGGCCGTGTCGGCGGTGCGCGAGCACGACTCCGAACTGGCAGCGATCGGCGACCGTCTGGACGAGGCTTCCTACATCCTCGCCGACGCCGCCACCGAGCTGGCCTCCTACGCCGAGTCCGTGGACGCCGATCCGGCACGCCTGGCCGAGATCCAGGAGCGCCGGGCGCTGCTCACCTCGCTCTCGCGCAAGTACGGCGGGAGCACCGACGAGGTGCTGGCCTGGGCCGAGAACGCGGTCAAGCGGCTGACCGACCTGGAGGGCGACGACGAGCACATCGACGAGTTGCGCGACGAGGTCGAGGAACTGCGTGAGCGCATGGACCGGACCGCCGCCGAGCTGACCCGCATCCGGACCGAGGCCGCCGAGCGCTTCGGCGGCGCGGTCACCGATGAGCTGACCGCGCTGGCCATGCCGCACGCCAGCGTGAGCGTGCGGATCACCACGGGCGAGGAGTTCGGCCAGTACGGTCGCGACGAGGTCGAGCTGCTGCTGGCCCCGCACCCCAGCTCCCCGCCGCTGGCCCTGCACAAGGGTGCCTCCGGCGGTGAGCTCTCACGCGTGATGCTGGCCATCGAGGTGGTCTTCGCCGGTGCCGACCCGGTACCCACCTTCGTCTTCGACGAGGTCGACGCGGGCGTGGGCGGCAAGGCCGCGGTGGAGATCGGTCGCCGCCTGGCCCGCCTGGCCCAGCGCGCCCAGGTCATCGTGGTCACCCACCTGCCGCAGGTCGCGGCCTTCGCCGACGCCCACCTGGTGGTGGAGAAGTCCACCGAGGGCCTGGTCACCGAGAGCGGCGTGGTACGGCTGGACCGCGCGGGCCGGGTCCGCGAGCTGTCGCGGATGCTGGCGGGCCTGGAGGACTCCGAACTCGGCCGCGCCCACGCCGAGGAACTGCTCACCAACGCCGACCCGGAGCGCGCCTACCCGGCCGCCTGACCAGGGCCGCCGTCGCTGCCCATCGCGGATGTGTGACACGGGAGCCTTTGGGGGTAGGGCCCGCCACAGGGCCGCCGCCGACGTTTTGTGTGAGGCGAAGGCGGGACCCCGCCCATGAACACGCCGATCTCACAGGTGTTATAACTCTCCGCAGTAGAGTTCTGACAGTATGCCAGCGATGAAGGTATCGGATGCGCTCAGCGCCACAGTCATGCGGTTCCGCCGCACCCGTGCGGACGCTCCCACAGGGCTGCTCGCGCCCGTCCGCTCGGACCGGCGCACCAAGAACCTGACCAAACGCCTACGTCCGGGCGACATCGCGGTCATCGACCACGTCGACCTGGACCGTGTCAGCGCCGAGGCGCTGGTGGGCTGCGGCGTGTCCGCGGTGCTCAACGTCGCCACGAGCATCAGCGGCCGCTATCCCAACCAGGGGCCGGAGATGATCGTCGAGGCGGGCATCCCCCTGGTCGACGACGTCGACCCGGAGGTCTTCACCCGGGTCCGCGACGGCGAGCGGCTCCGCCTGGAGGGCGCCACCCTGTACCGCGGCGACGAGGTCGTCGCCCGCGGCACCCTCCAGGACTCCGTGACCGTCGGCGCCGCGATGACCGAGGCCCGCGCCGGGCTCGCCATCCAGCTGGAGGCCTTCGCGGCCAACACCATGGCCTACCTCCAGCACGAGCGGGACCTGCTCCTGGACGGCATCGGGATCCCCTCCATCGAGACCGACATGGAGGGCCGCCACGTCCTCATCGTGGTCCGCGGCTACCACTACCGGGAGGACATCGCGGCCCTGCGGCCCTACATCCGGGAGTTCCACCCGGTCATCATCGCCGTGGACGGCGGGGCGGACGCGGTCATGGAGGCCGGGTACCGGCCCGACATCATCGTCGGCGACTTCGACTCGGTGTCCGACCACGCGCTCGCCAGCGGGGCCGAACTGGTCGTGCACGCCTACCGGGACGGCCGGGCGCCGGGCCTGCCCAGACTCACCGACCTGGGGCACAACGCGGTCGTCTTCCCCGCGACCGGTACCAGCGAGGACGTGGCGATGATGCTCGCCGACGGTACGGGCGCCGCGCTCATCGTGGCGGTGGGCACCCACGCCACCCTGGAGGAGTTCCTCGACAAGGGCCGTTCGGGGATGGCCAGCACCTTCCTGACCCGTCTGCGGGTGGGGGGCAAGCTCGTCGACGCCAAGGGCGTCAGCCGCCTGTACCGCGCGCGCATCTCCCCCTGGGCGCTGCTCGGACTGGTCGCCGCCTGCCTGCTCACCATCGTGGTCGCCGCCTACAGCTCACCGGCGGGCCAGGTCTACCTCACCTTTCTCGCGGCGCGCTGGGACGCGTTCTCCTACTGGCTGACGGGGCTGCTGACGTGATCGATTTCCGCTATCACCTGGTGTCCATCATCGCGGTGTTCCTCGCGCTCACCGTGGGGCTCGTCCTGGGCACCACCATGCTCCAGGACCCACTGCTCAACACACTGCAGTCCGAGACCTCCGACCTGCGCGGTCAGACCGAGGACCTGCGCACCGAGCGCGATGTCGCCGACAAGGTCAACGCCGGTGCCGACGAGATGGCCGAGGCGGTCTCGAAGGACATGCTCGACGGTCTCCTCACCGACCTGGGCGTGGTCGTGGTGGCCGCGCCCGGCGCCGACCAGAAGATGACCGACGCCCTGGTCAAGCGCGTGGAGGAGGCGGACGGCGAGGTCGTCGGCCGGATCCAGATCACCGGGGCGTTCCTGGAGGGCGACAAGGCCACGTTCGTCGACGAGCTGTCCCTGCAGATCGCCCACGAACCCGGGGACCTCACCGGCAGCCCCTACGAGAAGGCGGGCGCCGAGATCGGCCGCGCGCTGGCCGTCACCGAGGAGGACGAGGACACCGGTACCGAGGGCGGGACGGAGCCCGGCACCGCGGAGGACTCCGGAGGGGACACCGGGTCCGACGGGGCCTCCGACGCCGCGTCGGACGGGGAGGAGGACGGAGGAAGCGGCGACGGGAAGAGCGGCTACGACCCCGAGGCCGTCCTGGATGCCTTCTCCGAGGGCGGTCTGATCACGGTCGAGGACGATCCCGCCGGGGCGGCCGACGCCGTGCTCTTCGTCGCGCCCGCGGCCGGCGCCTCGCACGGCGGCGACGACCCGGAGGCGGCCAACGCCGTGCTGGGCACCCTCACCGCCGCCCTGCACGAGGAGGTCGACGCCGTCGCCGTGGCCGGTGACGGTCCCTCCGCGCGGGGCGACGGGATGCTCGCGCAGGCGCGTGCCCAGGAGTCGGCGTTCGCCACGGTGGACGTGGCCGGACGCCCCATGGGCGAGATCATCACGATCCTGGCCCTGGCCGAGAACCTGGAGCAGGGCGGGGGAGCCTACGGCATCGGTGAGAGGGTCCGGGGCTTCCTGCCCGACCCGCTGCCCGACCGTATCGAGTCCTCCGACGAGGAGCCTTCCGACGAGAGGTCCTCCGACGGAGGGGGCGCCGCCGGATCGGGAGGCGACGGCGGCGCCGCCGAGGTCCGCCGCACCAACCAGGACGGGAAGTGACGCCTGTGACGGCACTCGTCCCCCGCCCGGCCCCCTCCTTCGCGCCCCTCCTGTTCCAGGGGCTGACCGGCGCCCTGGTCGGCGCGGCGGCGGCCTCCACCGCCTACGCCCTGCTCACCCGCCGCCCCGCCGTGCCGGACGGTGGCGTGGGGCGCCCCGCGCCACGTAGCGCCCCGGACGGTCCCCGACCCGCTCCCCCCGGCAGCTGGCAGCGCACCAACTTCCGCGGCCGCACCGTCACCCTCCACCAGGGCACCGCCCTGGCCTGCGGGGTGTGCGCGGCCACCGCCCTCGTGCCCGGTCCGGACCCGCGCGTGCGCGCCGCCTCCGCGCTGGCCGCGGCGGGCGCCGCCGCCTTCGGCGTCTACGACGACCTGGCGGGCTCGGCGCGGGCACGCGGGCTGCGCGGACACCTGGGCGCGCTCGCGCGGGGACGGGTCACCACCGGCATGGTCAAGGTGGCGGGCATCGGCGCCACCGGGATCGCCGCCGCCCGCCTGCTGCGCCGCTCCCCGCTGGACACCGTCCTGGACGGGGCGCTCATCGCCGCCAGCGCCAACCTGCTCAACCTGTTCGACCTGCGCCCCGGCCGCGCCGCCAAGGTCGCCCTGCTCGCCGCGGCCCCCGCCCTGGCCTCCCCGGCCGCACCGCTGCTGGGCCCCGTCGTGGGCGCCTCGGCGGTGTTGCTGCCCGACGAGCTCGCGGAGCGCTGCATGCTCGGTGACGCGGGCGCCAACGCCCTCGGCGCCGCCCTGGGCGCCGCGGCGGCGGCGCGGGCTCCGCGACCGCTGCGCGCGGCCCTGCTCGGCGGGGCGGTCGCCCTGACCCTGGCCAGTGAGCGTGTCAGCTTCTCCCGCGTCATCGACCGCGTCCCGGTCCTGCGTCGCCTCGACCGGTGGGGCACGCGCGAGTGAGGCGGCCACGGTGTCCCGTACCATTCACGGTGTGACACGCGGGGTGGGCACGGCGGCGGTGCTCATCGCCGTGGTCACCGTGGGGGCACGCCTGGCGGGGTTCGGACGCACCGTGGTGTTCTCCCAGACCGTCGGCGACACCTGTCTGGGCACCGCCTACGTCACCGCCAACCAGCTGCCCGCGGTCCTGTTCGAGATCGTCATCGGCGGGGCACTCACCGCCGTGGTCGTCCCGGTCCTGGCCGCCGCCGCCCAGCGCGACGACCGCGAGCAGGTGCGCCACACCGCCTCGGCCCTCATCACCTGGGTGGTGCTGCTGGCGGTGCCCCTGTCCGCGCTGCTCGCCCTGGCCTCCGTTCCGGCGATGTCGCTCATGCTCGGGGCGGGTACCGGTTGCGACCGGGGTGAGCTGCTCGCGCTCTCCGCCCGCATGCTCGTGGTCTTCGCCCCCCAGGTCGTCCTCTACGGTCTGGCCGCCGTGCTCTACGGCGTCCTGCAGGCCCACCGGCGCTTCCTGGCGCCGGCCCTGGCCCCGCTGGTGTCCAGCCTCGTGGTCATCGCCGCCTACCTGGTCTTCGTGCCGCTGGGCGCCGACCACCGCCAGGACGTGGCGGGGCTACCGCTGGCGGCCGAGCTCACCCTGTCCCTGGGCACCACCGCGGGGGTGGCCGCGCTCTTCCTCACGGTCCTGGGCCCCGCCGGGCGGCTGCGCGTGCGGCCCCGGCCCCGGCTGGCCTTTCCCACCGGGGTGGGGGAGCGTGTGCGCTCGCTGGCGGCGGCCTCCCTGCTGCCGCTGGTGGCCATGCAGGTGTGCCTGCTCCTGTCGGTGGCCCTGGCCAACTGGGGCGGTGGCGCGGGCGCGGCCGTGCTCTACACCTACGCCTGGGCCCTGTTCACCCTGCCCTACGGGGTGATCGCGGTCCCCATCGCCACCAGCGCGTTCACGGCACTGGCGGTGGCACACGCCGAGCACGACCGGCGGGGGTTCGCCTCCCTGGCCTCGGGCAGCGCCCGCGCCTGCGTGGTGGCCACCGCCGCTGTGGGGACCGCCCTGGCCGCCGCCGCGGGGCCGGTGGCCCTGGTCTTCGCCCAGCAGGATCCGCTGCCCCTGGAGCGCGCCCTGCTCGCCTACGCGCCCGGGGTGGTCGGGTTCGGCCTGGTCGCCCTGCTCAGCCGGGCCCTGTACGCCTCGCACCACGGCCGGCGGGCCGCCATCGCCCAGGTGTCGGGATGGCTGGTGGTGACGGTGTGTGCGGTGTCGCTGGTGTGGGCGCTGCCCCCGGGGTGGACCATCGCGGGGCTGGGCGCGGCCAGCACGGTCGGACTGACCCTGGCCGCCGCCCTGCTGTGCGCCGGGGTGGTGCGTACGCACGGGCGCGACGCGCTGGACGGGGTCGCGCGCTCGATGGTGGCGGCGGTGCTCGGCGGTGTGGTCGGGTGGATCGTGGGCCGTTCGGTGGTCGCGGCCCTGCCCGTGGGGGGCGTGTGGCAGACGGCGGCGGTCGCCGCCGCGGCGGGCACCGCGGGGATGGCGGCCTACGCGGCCGTCGCGGCGGCGGTGGACCGGCCGTCGGTGCGGGCACTCGCCGGCCGGGCCGGGACCGTACTCGGACAGAGGAGGGGGAAGCGGTGAACAGCAGGATCGCGCTGGTCGTGGGAACCAGCAGTGGGGGTGTGGGGCGCCACGTGCGCTCGCTGGGCGCGGGCCTGCGCGCGCGTGGCCACCGCGTGGCGGTGCTCGGTCCGGCCTCGGCCGAGCGGGAGTTCGGCTTCACCTCGGTGGGTCTGCGGTTCTCCCCGGTCCGGATCGGCGCGTCCCCTTCCGTGAGCGACCCCGGCGCCGTGCTGCGGCTGCGTGCCCTGACCCGGGGCGCGGACGTGGTCCACGCCCACGGGCTGCGGGCCGGCGCGCTGTGCGCGCTGGCGGGCGCCGCGCCGCTGGTGGTGACCGCGCACAACGCGCCGCCGCTGGTCCGGGGCCCCCTGTCGGCGGCCTACCCGGTGCTGGAGCGGGTCGTGGCCGGCCGCGCGGACGCGGTGCTGGGCGTGTCCGGCGACCTGGTGCGGCGGCTGCGCGCCGCCGGGGCCCGGGACGCCCGGTCGGCGGTGGTGGCCGCGCCCGAGACCGGTACTCCGCTGAACGGGCGCGAGGCCACCCGGGCCGACCTGGCGGTGCGGCCCGACCGGCCCCTGCTGCTGACCATCGCACGCCTGGCCGAGCAGAAGGGGCTGGACATGCTGCTGGATGCGGCGCCCGCCATCGCCGACCGCAGGCCCGAACCGGTGGTGGCCATCGCCGGGGACGGGCCCCTGTGGGGGCGCCTGCACGACACGGCCGCGGAGATGCGCGCCGACGTGCGCATGCTGGGGTACCGCTCGGACGTGGCCGACCTGTTGGCGGCCGCGGACGTCTTCTGCCTGACCAGCCAGTGGGAGGGGCCGTCCCTGGTGATCATGGAGGCACTGCGTGCGGGGCTTCCCGTGGTCTCCACCCGGGTCGGCGGCATCCCGGACCTGTACACGGGGACGGTCCTGATGGTGCCCCCGGGGGACCCGGCGGCGTTCGCCGCCGCGGTGGGACGGGTGCTGGACGACCCCGCGCTGGCCGAGGAGATGCGGGCGCGCTCGCGCGAGGCGGCCAAGGCGCTGCCGACCGAGGACGACGCGGTGGAGGCGGCGACCGGGGTGTACAAGTCGGTACTGCGGTGGTGATCCGGGTAGCGGGGGAGCGAGTCCGGCTCCCGGCCCCCGGCCAACGGCTCCGATCCGCCCGGTTCCGTGGCCGGACGGACCGGTGGAGATGTCCTCGGAGTGCGATGAACACCACCTTCGCCGCAACTTATGCCAAGGAAGGTTCGATGGCATCCTTGCTCGTGGCCCGGTGTGCGCCGTGCGTGCTGATCAGCCGGTACCCTTGCTTGACGCGTGAGGGGAGTATCCCTGTCGCGACGGTGTCGTCATCACGGAGAACAGAGTCGTCCTCCCGGCGCCGTCGGCTCACTGCACGACGACGTGAGCGGGAGAGACCTCCGGTTGTCCGACGTGCGTGCACACCGCTCGCGCGCACTGACCGGAGGAGAGTCCGTTCGTGAATGTTCCCCTGTGGCTGTGGGCTGCCACCATCGGCGCCATGGTCGTCATCCTCGTGATCGACCTGGCCATCGTGGACCACCCCTGGAGCAAGAAGAGGGGTCCCCAGGAGTTCGGCATGAAGCAGGCCGCCTGGTGGGCGGTCTTCTACATCGGCATCGCGATCGTGTTCGGTTTCGGTGTCTGGTTCTTCGCCGGCGGGTCCGCCGGCGCCGAGTACTTCGCCGGGTTCGTCACCGAGAAGAGCCTGAGCATCGACAACCTCTTCGTGTTCTACCTTCTGATGGGCTCCTTCGCGGTGCCCAAGAAGTACCAGCACGAGGTCCTGCTCGTCGGCATCGTGATCGCGCTGGTCATGCGCGGCATCTTCATCGTCCTCGGCGCCCAGGTGATCAACGCCTGGAGCGAGGTCTTCTACCTGTTCGGCGCCTTCCTCATCTACACCGGTTACAAGATCGTCCGTGACCACGTGAAGGGCGACGACGAGGACGCGGACTACACGCAGACTCCGGCGGTGCGCCTGGTCAGGCGCTTCTGGCCGGTGACCGACGAGTACCACGGCGCCAAGCTCACGGTGAAGCTCGACGGCAGGCGACACGTCACGCCGATGCTGCTGGTCATCGTCGCCATCGGCGTCATCGACCTGGTCTTCGCCGTCGACTCCATCCCGGCGATCTTCGGCCTGACCCAGGACGCCTACATCGTCTTCACCGCCAACGCGTTCGCCCTGCTGGGTCTGCGCCAGCTGTACTTCCTGCTGGCCGGCCTGATGGACCGCCTGGCCTACATCAGCTGGGGCCTGTCGGCGATCATGGTGTTCATCGGCGTGAAGATGATCCTGCACGCCCTGCACGAGAACGGCGTGACCGTGCCCGAGATCGGTATCGGCCTTTCGCTGACCGTCATCCTCGGCATCATGGCGATCACCGTCATCGGCAGCCTGCTCAAGTCCCGTTCCGACGAGCGCAAGCGCCCCGAGCTGAAGGCTGAGAGGGATCCCTCGACCGACCGCTACTGACAGCGGGCGGGCGGTCGCGTCCGCCCTCGCGTGACATTCCGCGAAACGACTGGATTCGAACGGTTGTTCGTCTATAGTGGTGGCACTTCGGCGCTCCGGCGCCGGGGTGCCACCACTTTTTCGAGGTGGAAGAAACCGTCGCCGGCGGTCGTTAGTCTGGACGGGCGGGGAGTCGCGCGGCCTTCCCCACGCCCCTCAACGGCCCACCTCCGAGGCCGAGGTGGCCCCCGGTAGGTCTTCGACCGCCACACCGCGAAATCACACACGGGTCAGCCGACTCACGCGACGAGGTCCGCTTCCTGTGCGCCAACGCCGAAGGATGTCTCACTCGATGGTCGAACAACTGGTAGTCCGGGGAGCCCGCGAGCACAACCTCAAGGACGTCTCGCTGGACCTGCCGCGCGACTCCATGATCGTGTTCACCGGCCTGTCCGGCTCGGGCAAGTCGTCGCTGGCCTTCGACACGATCTTCGCCGAGGGGCAGCGGCGCTACGTCGAGTCCCTGTCGGCCTACGCCCGCCAGTTCCTGGGCCAGATGGACAAGCCGGACGTGGACTTCATCGAGGGCCTGTCCCCGGCGGTGTCCATCGACCAGAAGTCCACCAGCCGCAACCCGCGCTCCACGGTCGGCACCATCACCGAGGTCTACGACTACCTGCGCCTGCTGTGGGCCCGCGTGGGCGTTCCGCACTGTCCGGAGTGCCGCCGCGAGATCGCCCGGCAGACCCCCCAGCAGATCGTGGACCGCGTTCTGGAGATGGAGGAGGGCACCCGCTTCCAGGTGCTCGCCCCCGTCGTGCGCGGACGCAAGGGCGAGTACGTCGAACTCTTCAAGGACCTGCAGTCCAAGGGCTACACCCGCGCCGTCGTGGACGGGCAGGCCGTCCGCCTGGACGAGGCGCCCAAGCTGGGCCGCTACGACAAGCACGACATCGCCGTGGTCGTGGACCGCCTCGCCGTCAAGCCCTCCGCGCGCGGGCGCCTGACCGACTCCGTCGAGACCGCCCTCAAGCTGGCGGGAGGCACCATCGTCCTGGACTTCGTGGACGTGGAGTCCGGCGACCCCGACCGCGAGAAGGTCTTCTCCGAGCACCTGTACTGTCCCTACGACGACCTGTCCTTCGAACAGCTCGAACCGCGCTCCTTCTCCTTCAACGCCCCCTACGGCGCCTGCTCCGCCTGCTCGGGCCTGGGCACCCGTATGGAGGTCGATCCCGACCTGCTGGTCCCCGACCCCGAGAGGACCCTGGCCGAGGGCGCGATCGGACCCTGGTCGGGCGGGCCCAACAGCGGCTACTGGGAGCGCATCCTCAAGGCGGTGGGCGAGGCCGTGGGCTTCGACCTGGACACCCCCTGGGAGAAGCTGCCGCGCCGCGCCCGCAAGGCCCTGCTGGAGGGGCACGACACCCAGGTCCACGTCTCCTACCGCAACCGGTACGGGCGCCACCGCTCCTACTACACCGAGTTCGAGGGCGTCATCCCCTGGGTCAAGCGCCGCCACTCCGAGACCGAGAGCGACTACGGTCGCGAGCGGCTGGAGGGGTACATGCGCACGGTGCCCTGCCCCACCTGCGGGGGGACCCGCCTCAAGCCGGTCGTGCTGGCCGTGACCGTGGGCGGAAGGTCCATCGCCGAGGTCGCCCAGATGTCGCTCAGCGAGAGCGCGGCCTTCCTGGCCGACCTCAGGCTCTCCGAGCGCGACATGGTCATCGCCTCCCAGGTGCTCAAGGAGATCAACGCCCGCATGGGCTTCCTGCTCGACGTGGGCCTGGACTACCTGAGCCTGGCCCGCTCCTCCGGCTCGCTCTCCGGCGGCGAGGCCCAGCGCATCCGTCTGGCGACCCAGATCGGTTCCGGCCTGGTGGGCGTGCTCTACGTGCTGGACGAGCCCTCCATCGGCCTGCACCAGCGTGACAACGCCCGCCTGCTGGAGACCCTGCAGCGGCTGCGCGACATCGGCAACACGCTCATCGTCGTCGAACACGACGAGGACACCATCCGCCACGCCGACTGGGTGGTCGACATCGGCCCCGGCGCGGGCGAGCACGGCGGCCACGTCGTGGTCTCGGGGACCGTGGACGAGTTGCTCACCTCCTCCGAGTCGCTGACCGGCGACTACCTGGCCGGGCGGCGCAGCATCGCGCTGCCCGCCACCCGCCGCCCCCTCACCCGGGGACACGAGCTGGTGGTCAGGGGCGCCCGCGAGAACAACCTCGACGGCATCGACGTCGCCTTCCCGCTGGGCGTCTTCACCGCCATCACCGGTGTGTCGGGTTCGGGCAAGTCCACCCTGGTCAACGAGATCCTGTACAAGGCGCTGGCCAAGGAGCTCAACGGGGCGCGCGACGTGCCCGGCCGCCACCTGCGGGTCAACGGCACGAGCAAGGTCGACAAGGTCGTGCACGTGGACCAGAGCCCCATCGGGCGGACCCCGCGCTCCAACCCGGCCACCTACTCCGGGGTCTTCGACCACGTCCGCAAGCTGTTCGCGCAGACCACCGACGCCAAGACGCGCGGCTACATGCCCGGCCGGTTCTCCTTCAACGTCAAGGGCGGCCGCTGCGAGGCCTGCGCCGGGGACGGCACGCTCAAGATCGAGATGCAGTTCCTGCCCGACGTCTACGTGCCCTGCGAGGTGTGCCAGGGCGCCCGGTACAACCGGGAGACCCTCCAGGTCCGGTACAAGGGCAAGAACATCTCCGAGGTGCTCGCCATGCCCATCTCCGAGGCCCTGGAGTTCTTCGAGCCGATCAACGCGATCCGCCGCCACCTGCAGACCCTGGAGGACGTAGGCCTGGGGTACGTGCGGCTGGGCCAGCCCGCCACCACGCTCTCCGGCGGTGAGGCGCAGCGGGTCAAGCTCGCCTCCGAGCTGCAGCGCCGCTCCACCGGGCGGACGGTGTACGTGCTCGACGAGCCCACCACCGGTCTGCACTTCGAGGACATCCGCAAGCTCCTGGGAGTGCTCGACCGGCTGACGGACAGCGGTAACACGGTGATCGTCATCGAGCACAACCTCGACGTCATCAAGACCGCCGACCACGTCATCGACATGGGGCCCGAGGGCGGCTCCGGCGGCGGCAACGTGGTCGCGGAGGGTACCCCCGAGGAGATCGCGGCGGTGGCCGAGTCCTACACCGGGCGGTTCCTGGCCAAGATGCTCTGACGGCCGGGGAGGGAGGTCCCCCCGGGCACCCCGGAACCGGGCACTCCGCCATGGCTACTACATTGTGTAGTGATATTTCGGTGCAGATGAGGAGCGTTTGGTCGTGGCCGGTAAGAGGACGTGCGGGTGCGGGATGAGCAGGCGTCGACTGCTCGGGACGGCGGGGGCGGCCGCGGCTGTCACGGCCGCGAGCGCCTGCGGCGGCGAGGAGACCAAGCCCCAGGAGGTCCGGTACGGCCAGGTGGTCGGGCAGACCACCGACGTCCCCGAGGGCGCGGGAGTCGTCTTCAGCAACAGCAAGCTGGTCGTCACCCAGCCGGAGAAGGGCGACTACCGGGCCTTCGGCGCCGCGTGCACGCACGGGGGCTGCACCGTCCAGGAGGTGGACGAGGTCGTCCGCTGCCTGTGCCACGGCAGCGAGTTCGACATCTCCACGGGGGAACCGGTGACCGGACCGGCGCAGGCGCCGCTGGAGTCGTTCGTCGTCACCATCGACGGCACCGACATCATCCTGGAGTCGGCCGCCGAGTCCTGAGGGGCCGGATGGCGCCGCCCGCCACACGCGAACGGCGCCCGGAGCGAATCGCTCCGGGCGCCGTTCGCGTCGTGTGGCAGGGGTTCAGACCTCGCCGGGGTCGCCTCCGGGAGGGCCGCTGACACCGTTGGGCTCGCGGCGCCGGAACGCCGAGGTCGGGAACCGGGAGGCGTAGGAGGCCTCGCTCTCGTCCGCGGCGAGGAACTGGGTGCGGTCGCGCGGCAGGGACTCGGGGTAGTTGGCGACCAGCCAGCCGATCAGGTGTTCGCGGATCTGGCAGGCGATGTCCCACTGGTTGCCCGTGTCGGCGGCGGTGGCCACCACGCGCACCATCACATCGCCGGTCTCGGTGATGTCCACGACCTGGCAGGACCAGCTGCGGCCGTCCCAGTGCTTGCTGGAGGTGACCAGGCGCCCGGTCTCCTCGCGCAGCTCATCGATCGGGACCTCCCAGTCCAGCGGCAGCATCACCTTGGCGGTGATCGCCGTGCTCTGCTTGGTCCAGTTCTCGAAGCTGGTCGTGGTGAAGTTGGCGACCGGAACCACGAGGCGTCGTTCGTCCCAGATCTTGATGGTGACGTTGACCAGGCTGAGCTCCTCGACCCGGCCCCACTCGCCCTCGACCACGACCACGTCGCCGATGCGCAGGGCGTCGCTGAAGGTCAGCTGCAGCCCGGCGAACAGGTTGCTCAGGGTGGACTGGGCGGCCACACCGGCGACGATGCCGATGACGCCCGCGGAGGCCAACAGCCCGGCGCCGAGCGCCCGGACCTCGTCGAAGGTGAACAGGATGGCGGCGATCGCCAGGACCACGATGATCGAGGTGATGACCCTGCGCAGCAGCCGCACCTGGGTCTGCAGGCGACGGGCCTTGCGGTCGGCGTCGCCGTTGGCGGTCGACAGGCGCGCCAGGATCATGTCCGTGGCGGCGTAGGCCAGACTGATGCCCAGCGCCGTCAGCGTCGCGATCATGAGGATGCTCATCGCGTGGTCGATGGTCCGGAACGTGCTCCAGTCCACCTCACCCGGGTCGTTGCCCGGATTGGGCAGGGCCAGGTTCACACCGAGCACGGCGGCCGCGCCGTAGGCCGTGTAGGTCGTACGCGAGACCAGGTACCGGGACACCCGCCAGACCCTGCCCAGCTTGTGCTTGAGCACCCAGCGTGTGGCGAAGACCAGCAGCACCGCGACGGCGACGGCGACACCGATCGTTATCCATTGCTGAACGCTCACGGCGAGGGCCCCCTTCTCGTCCATATCGGGAAGTTCCAAACGTCCTCGCCCAACTTAGACCATGCGGATACGTAATCGTGACGTTCGCCTTGCACGCGACGGGAGCCGGGAAGCGCGTCCCCGGCCCGAAACCGGACCGTCCGGGACCGGGAGGACGGTCGCGGTTCATCGGGTGAGGTGCGACACCCTCCGGGCGCGCGGTCCTCGGTTGGCCGTATGTCCCTCCGAGAGACCAGAATGGGGGCATGGCTGCGACTCCTCACCTGCGTCCCGCGCCCGGGTCCATTCCGACCGACCCGGGCGTGTACCGGTTCCGGGACGCGTCGGGCCGCGTCATCTACGTGGGCAAGGCCAAGAACCTGCGGTCCCGGCTCTCCTCCTACTTCCGCGACTTCGCCGGTCTGCACCCGCGCACCCAGCAGATGGTCTCCACCGCCGCCGACGTGGACTGGACGATCGTCGGTACCGAGGTGGAGGCCCTCCAGCTGGAGTACTCCTGGATCAAGCAGTACGGCCCCCGGTTCAACGTCAAGTACCGCGACGACAAGAGCTACCCCTACCTGGCAGTCACCCTCAACGAGGAGTTCCCCCGGGTGCAGGTGATGCGCGGCGCCAAGCGCAAGGGGGTGCGCTACTTCGGCCCCTACTCGCACGCCTGGGCCATCCGCGAGACCGTCGACCTGCTGCTGCGGGTCTTTCCCGTGCGCACCTGCTCGTCCGGGGTGTTCCGCGGCGCCCGCAACAGCGGCCGCCCCTGCCTGCTCGGCTACATCGGCAAGTGCGTGGCCCCCTGCGTCGGCAGGGCCTCGCCCCAGGACCACAGGACCCTGGTCGAGGACTTCTGCTCCTTCCTGGCGGGTGACACCGGCCGGTTCATCCGCGAACTGGAGGCGCGGATGAGGGAGGCCGCCCAGGAGATGGAGTACGAGCGCGCCGCCCGCCTCCGCGACGACATCGCGGCCCTGCGCGCCGCCCTGGAGAAGCAGGCCGTCGTCCTGCCCGACTCCACCGACTGCGACGTCATCGCCATGGCCGACGACCCGTTGGAGGCCGCCGTCCAGATCTTCCACGTACGCGGCGGGCGCATCCGCGGCCAGCGCGGCTACGTCGTGGACAAGGTCGCCGACGACTCCCCGGCCGAGCTGATGAGCACCTTCCTGGGCCAGCTCTACGGACCCACCGAGGGCGCCGACGAGAGCGAGGGCACCGGCACCGCGGTCCCCCGCGAGGTCCTGGTCTCCCACGAGCCCTCCGACCCCGCGGCGATGGCCGCCTGGCTGTCGGAGCACCGCGGCGCCACCGTGGACCTGCGGGTTCCCCGGCGCGGTGACAAGAGGTCCCTCCTGGAGACCGTCGACAAGAACGCCCGCGAGGCGCTGGCCCGGCACAAGACCCACCGCGCCGGGGACCTGAGCACCCGCGGCCGTGCGCTCAACGAGGTCCAGGAGGCCCTGGACCTGTCCGAGGCGCCGCTGCGCATCGAGTGCTTCGACATCTCCAACCTCCAGGGCGAGCACGTGGTGGCGTCCATGGTGGTCTTCGAGGACGGGCTGGCCCGCAAGTCCGAGTACCGCCGCTTCTCCATCCGCGGCAGCGGCGAGGGCGGACGCGAACAGCACGACGTCGCCGCCATGTACGAGGTGATCCGCCGCCGCTTCCGCCGCTACCTGGAGGAGAGCGCCAGGAACGGCGAGGTCGCCCGCATGGGCGAGACCGGGGACCACGGTGGTCATCAGAACGACGACGAACCGTCACCCGGCAGGTTCGCCTATCCGCCTAACCTTGTGGTGGTGGACGGCGCCCGGCCCCAGGCCGAGGCGGCGCGCCGCGCCCTGGACGAACTCGGGATCGAGGACGTCGCGGTGTGCGGCCTGGCCAAGCGCCTGGAGGAGGTGTGGTTGCCCGGTGACGAGGATCCGGTGATCCTGCCCCGCGCGGGCGAGGGCCTCTACCTGCTCCAGCGTGTGCGTGACGAGGCGCACCGCTTCGCCGTTCGCTACCACAGGCAGAAGCGCGCCAAGGCGCTCACCGGCAGCAGCCTGGACGAGCTGCCCGGCCTCGGTCCGACCCGCAGGTCGGCCCTGATCAAGGAGTTCGGATCGGTGAAACGACTGGCCTCGGCCACGGCCGAGGAGATCGCGGCGGTGCCCGGGATCGGCCCCAAGCTGGCCGAGGCCGTGCACGCGCACCTGTCCGGCGGCCCCGCCGGAACGGGCGGGGAGGGTGACGGGGCACCAGAACGGCACATCGAGAACGGGGGAGGAGAGGTATGACGGTCGAACTGGGCGGAGAACTACCGCCCGAGGTGGTCATAGTCACCGGTATGTCCGGTGCGGGCCGCAGTACGGCGGCCAGGGCGCTGGAGGACCTGGACTGGTTCGTGGTGGACAACCTGCCACCGGGCCTGCTGCCGACGATGATCGAGCTGGCCGGGCGCACGCACGGTGCCGTGCCGCGGGTCGCGGTGGTCGTCGACGTGCGCTCGCTGGCCTTCACCGAGGACCTGCTGTCCACGGTGGAGGAACTACGCAAGCGCGACATCGTCGCGCGCGTGCTCTACCTGGAGGCCAGTGACGAGGCCCTGGTCCGACGCTTCGAGGGAGTACGCAGGCCCCACCCCCTCCAGAACGACGGCCGCCTGACCGACGGGATCGACCGCGAGCGCGACACCCTGCGCGCGGTCCGCGGCGAGGCCGACCTGGTCATCGACACCTCCCAGCTCAACGTGCACCAGCTCAAGGCCCGGGTGATCGGCTTCTTCGGGCAGAGCGACGAGGCGCGTCCCCGCGCCAACGTGGTCTCCTTCGGTTTCAAGCACGGACTGCCCGTCGACGCCGACCTGGTGCTGGACTGCCGTTTCCTGCCCAACCCCCACTGGGTGCCCGAGCTCAAGCCGATGAACGGCCGCGACGCCCCGGTGAGCGACTACGTCCTGTCCCAGGACGGGGCCAAGGAGATGCTGGAGGCCTACACCGAGGTCCTCCGGCTGACCATCGCCGGGTACCAGCGCGAGGGCAAGCACTACATGACCCTGGCGGTGGGCTGCACCGGCGGCAGGCACCGCAGCGTGGCCATGGCCGAGCAGTTCGCCGAACGCCTGCGCGGCCAGAGCGTGGACGTGCACGTGGTCCACCGGGACGTCGGCCGAGAGTGAGTCCGGATCGACCGTTCGGGGTTCCGAAGGCCGTCGGTGTGTCGTTCTCGGTGGTACGGTCCGATTCGTCCGGTGGACATGGGACGAGGGGCAGACCACAGCCATGATGAGTACAACACCCGACGAGGACGGGCAGCGCCCGCCCCGGGTGGTCGCGTTGGGAGGCGGGCACGGCCTGCACGCCTCCCTGTCGGCTCTGAGGAGGGTGACCACCGACGTGACGGCGATCGTCACGGTCGCCGACGACGGCGGATCCAGCGGTCGGCTCCGCAAGGAGCTCGGAGTCCTGCCGCCCGGCGACCTGCGCATGGCGCTGGCCGCCCTGTGCGGTGACGACGAGTGGGGGCACACCTGGAGCCAGGTGATCCAGCACCGGTTCCGCTCGGAGGGGGAGCTGCACGGTCACGCGGTCGGCAACCTGCTGATCGTGGCCCTGTGGGAGCTGCTCGGCGACTCGGTGGCGGGCCTGGACTGGGTGGGCCAGCTGTTGGGCGCGCACGGCCGCGTGCTGCCGATGTCGTCGGTGCCCCTGGACATCGTCGCGGAGGTCTCGGGGATCGACCCGGAGCGCCCCGAGGAGCTGACCACGGTGCGCGGCCAGGTGGCGTGCGCCAGCACCAGCGGCAAGGTGCGCTCCATCTCCCTGGTCCCGGAGGCCCCGCCCGCCAGCGCGCAGGCGGTCAAGGCGGTGCGTGAGGCCGACTGGGTGGTGTTCGGCCCCGGGTCGTGGTTCACCAGTGTGCTGCCCCACCTGTTGGTCCCGGACCTGGCACACGCCCTGGTCACCACCCGGGCCAGGCGCATGGTGGCGCTGAACCTGTCGCCCCAGCAGGGCGAGACCGACGGCTTCCGCCCCGAGACCTACCTGGAGGTGCTGCACGAGCACGCACCCAAACTCGGGGTGGACGTGGTGCTCGCCGACCGGAGGACCGTGGAGGAGACCGACCCCCTGCTGGAGGCGGTCGGCCAGCTGGGCGGACGCCTGGAGCTGGAGTACCTGTCGCGCGACGACGGCACCCCGCGCCACGACCCCGACCGACTCGCGACGGCCTTCGAGCGGATCCTGGAGGGCTGACGGGTTCGGTCGGCGGAGGAACGGGGAGGACCACCGCCATGGCCGAGCACCACGTGTACCTGGAGCGCGTCCACGACGAGGTCCGCGCGGCGCGAAGCCCGGACCGGGAAGCGGACACGCCGCCGGGCCGGCGCTTCCTGGTGGACCGGATGTGGCCGCGAGGGGTGTCCAAGGACGCCCTGGAGGGTGTCGCCTGGGTGAGGGATGTCGCACCGGGCGACGGGCTGCGCAGGTGGTTCGGCCACGACTCCTCGCGCTTCGCCGGGTTCGCCGAGCGCTACCGGGCGGAACTGGAGACCCGCCCGGAGGTGCTGGAGCCGATCCTGGAGGCGGCGCGGAGGGGGCCCGTCACCCTGCTGTACGCGGCCCGGGACACCGAGCACAACCACGCCCTCGTCCTGCGCGACCACCTGCGTGAGGTGCTGTCCTCCCAGCCCGGGAGCAATTGACCGCACACCGGCACGAAGGCCGACAGGACCGTCCCCGGCCCGGACGGTGGATGGGCGACACGCCGTGCAGGGGTCGGCGCCTGGCGTCGCGTCACGTAGTCTGCCACGGGGAAAGCCGCTCGTGGCAGGGCCGCGGCGGCACATCCCGGCACCGAGCCCGCGGTGCCGGGTCGGCTTGTTCGACGGGGAGGACCGCAGCGATGGCGATGACCGGCGTGGTGAAGGATGAGTTGAGCCGTCTGGCCATTCTCAAGCCATGCTGCCGCAAGGCGGAGGTGTCCACCATCCTGCGGTTCACGGGGGGCCTGCACCTGGTGGGCGGGCGGATCGTGATCGAGGCCGAACTCGACACCGGCGTGGCCGCGCGCCGTCTGCGCAAGGACATCTCCGAGGTCTTCGGACACGAGTCCGAGATGGTCGTGCTCTCTCCCAGCGGTCTGCGCAAGGGCAACCGGTACGTGCTGCGTGTGATCAAGGACGGCGAGTCCCTGGCCCGGCAGACGGGGCTGGTGGACAACAACGGCCGCCCGGTGCGCGGCCTGCCCCGGCACGTGGTGGCGGGCGGGGCCTGCGACGCCGAGTCGGCGTGGCGGGGCGCGTTCATCGCGCACGGCTCCCTGACCGAGCCGGGCCGGTCGATGTCCCTGGAGGTCACCTGCCCCGGACCGGAGGCCGCACTGGCGCTGGTGGGCGCGGCGCGCCGCCTGAAGGTGCACGCCAAGGCCCGTGAGGTGCGGGGCGTGGACCGGGTGGTGGTGCGCGACGGCGACTCCATCGGCGCGCTGCTGACCCTGCTGGGCGCGCACCAGAGCGTGCTGGCGTGGGAGGAGAGGCGGATGCGCCGGGAGGTGCGCGCGACCGCCAACCGGCTGGCCAACTTCGACGACGCCAACCTGCGGCGCAGCGCGCGGGCGGCGGTGGCCGCCGGGGCGCGCGTGGAGCGGGCTCTGGAGATCCTGGGCGACGACGCGCCCAAGCACCTGGTGGCCGCGGGCCAGCTGCGCCTGGCGCACAAGCAGGCCTCGCTGGAGGAGCTGGGCCAGCTGTCCGTCCCGCCGCTGACCAAGGACGCCATCGCGGGACGTATCCGCAGGCTGCTGGCCATGGCGGACAAGCGCGCGAGTGACCTGGGTATCGAGGGGACCGAGGCCAACCTCACCCCGGACATGATGGTCCCCTGACCGGGCGACCGCCGGAAGTTCTCTACTCCGGCGTAACACCGGTGTTCGGCTTTGTTAACAGGACAAACCTGTGGATAACTTCCGACAATGGTATAGACCTTTACGGCGCGCGGTGCCAGGATGGTCGCGAATCCACAAGGGTCCGGTAGTGCCCGGCCACGGCTCTCCGCCGGTGCTCCGCTAGGCTCTTCCCGAACACCCGGTGTGCGTTGACCCTGCTCATGGCGGCCGTCCGGTTCGTTCCGGCACGTCTCGTTCCAGGCAGGAGGAATGCCCGGGTGGAAATGATGTGCGATATATGAGGGGATTGGTTCCGTGACCATCCGTGTAGGCGTCAACGGCTTCGGTCGAATCGGCCGCAATTTCTGGCGCGCGGTCGCCGCTGGCGGCAGCGACGTCGAAATCGTCGCGGTCAACGACCTCACCGACACCAAGACGCTCGCGCACCTGCTCAAGTACGACACCGTGCTCGGCACCCTGAGCGGCGACGTCGAGGTCGGTGACGACTTCATCCGCGTCGGCGACAAGAGCATCAAGGTCCTGGCCCAGCGCGACCCGGCCCAGCTGCCCTGGTCGGACCTGAACGTGGACGTCGTCATCGAGTCCACCGGCCACTTCACCAAGGCCGATGACGCCAAGAAGCACATTGAGGCCGGCGCCAAGAAGGTCATCATCTCCGCCCCGGCCAAGGGCGAGGACCTGACCGTCGTCATGGGCGTCAACGACGACAAGTACGACGCGGCCAACCACCACGTCGTCTCCAACGCCTCCTGCACCACCAACTGTGTGGCGCCCATGGCGAAGGTGCTCCTGGACAGCTTCGGCATCCAGCAGGGCCTGATGACCACGGTGCACGCCTACACCAACGACCAGGTCATCCTGGACTTCCCGCACAAGGACCTGCGTCGTGCCCGCGCGGCCGCGCAGAACATCATCCCGACCACCACCGGCGCCGCCAAGGCCACCGCCCTGGTCATCCCGGAGCTGCAGGGCAAGCTGGACGGCATGGCCATGCGCGTGCCCGTGCCGGACGGCTCGGTGACCGACCTGGTCGTCACCCTGGAGCGCGAGGTCACCAAGGACGAGGTCAACGCCGCGTTCAAGGCCGCCGCCGAGGGGCCGCTCAAGGACGTGCTGGTCTACACCGAGGACCCGATCGTCTCCTCCGACATCGTCGGCACCTCGCCCTCCTGCACCTTCGACTCCAGCCTGACCATGGCCTTCGGCAACCAGGTCAAGATCGTCGGCTGGTACGACAACGAGTGGGGCTACTCCAACCGCCTGGTCGACGTGGCCAAGCTGGTCGGATCCGGCCTGTAGCGTCCACGGCCCTCATAGCCGCCGGCGCGTGAGACGGCACCCCTTCGCCCGCAGTGCGCGCGAAGGGGTGCCGTCGTCCACGTCCCTCCCGGATCCACCGCTCCGGGACCGCCCGACCCCACATCCCAAGAGGAGACCAGATGCGGACGATCGACGAACTCGACGTCTCCGGCAAGCGCGTGTTCGTCCGGGCCGACCTGAACGTGCCCCTGGACGGCGACCGGATCACCGACGACGGTCGCATCCGCGCGGCCGTGCCGACCATCTCCGCGCTCCGCGAGCGCGGTGCCCGTGTCATCGTCGCCGCCCACCTGGGCCGCCCCAAGGGCGCCCCGGACCCCCGCTACTCCCTGCGCCCGGTCGCCGCACGCCTGGGCGAACTTCTCGGCGCCGAGGTGGCCTTCGCCGCCGACACCGCCGGCGAGTCCGCCCGCGCCACCTCCGCCGCGCTGGAGGACGGCGGGGTCGCGCTGCTGGAGAACGTGCGCTTCGAGCCCGGCGAGACCAGCAAGGACGACGCCGAGCGCGGCGAGCTCGCCGACCGCTTCGCCCAGCTCGCCGACCTGTACGTCGGTGACGCCTTCGGCGCCGTGCACCGCAGGCACGCCAGCGTCTACGACCTGCCCGGCAGGCTCCCGCACGCCGTCGGCGGCCTGGTGCTGACCGAGGTCGAGGTGCTCAGGAAGCTCACCGGCGAGCCCCAGCGCCCCTACGCCGTGGTCCTGGGCGGCTCCAAGGTCTCCGACAAGCTCGGTGTCATCGACAACCTCCTGGGCGCCGCCGACCGCCTGTTCATCGGCGGCGGCATGGTCTTCACCTTCCTCAAGGCGAAGGGCTACGAGGTCGGTTCCAGCCTGTTGGAGACCGACCAGGTCGACACCGTCAGGGGCTACCTGGAGCGCGCCGAGCGCGAGGGCGTGGAGATCGTCCTGCCGGTGGACGTCGTGGCCGCCGAGAAGTTCTCCGCCGACGCGGCGCACGACGCGGTCGACGTCGACTCCATCCCGGCCGACCGGATGGGCCTGGACATCGGCCCCAGGAGCCAGGCGCTCTTCGCCGAGAAGCTCGCCGACACCAGGACCGTGTTCTGGAACGGCCCGATGGGCGTGTTCGAGATGGAGCCCTACGCGGGCGGTACCCGCGCGCTGGCCCGGGCCCTGATCGACTCGGGCGCGTTCACCGTGGTCGGCGGCGGCGACTCCGCCGCGGCCGTGCGCGCGCTCGGCTTCGACGAGGCGGCCTTCGGCCACATCTCCACCGGTGGCGGTGCCAGCCTGGAATACCTGGAGGGCAGGGACCTGCCCGGTATCGACGCCCTCAAGTAAGCGGTGTTCGCTCCGGGACCCGCCGTGTCCCCCTCCGACGGTGCCCGGGCGAATCCCTCGACCATCCCGTAAGGAAGTACCGACATGTCCCAGCGACTGCCGCTCATCGCGGGCAACTGGAAGATGAACAACAACCACCTGGAGGCCATCGCGCTCGTCCAGAAACTGGCGTTCGCGCTGAACGACAAGGACTACGACAACGCCGAGGTCGTCGTCCTGCCGCCGTTCACCGACCTGCGCAGCGTCCAGACGCTGGTCGACGGCGACAAGCTCAGGATCGGCTACGGCGCCCAGGACGTCTCCGCCCACGACAAGGGCGCCTACACCGGTGAGGTCTCCGGTGCCATGCTGGCCAAGCTGGACTGCTCCTACGTGCTCGTGGGCCACTCCGAGCGCCGCGAGTACCACCGCGAGGACGACGCCCTGGCCAACGCCAAGGTCAAGGCGGCCTTCAAGAACGACATCGTCCCGATCCTGTGCGTCGGCGAGGGCCTGGAGGTACGCCAGGCGGGCCAGCAGGTCGAGCACGTCCTGGCTCAGCTGGACGGCGCCCTCGACGAGGTCCCGGCCGGGCAGGCCGAGAGGATCGTCGTCGCCTACGAGCCGGTGTGGGCGATCGGCACCGGAGAGGTCGCCACCCCCGAGGACGCCCAGGAGGTGTGCTCGGCGATCCGCAAGCGCCTGGCCGAGCTGTACTCGCCCGAGGTCGCGGGCGCGGTGCGCGTCCTGTACGGCGGTTCGGTCAAGGGCGACAACGCCCCCGGCATCATGGCCAAGGACGACGTCGACGGCGCCCTGGTCGGCGGTGCCTGCCTCAAGGCCGACGAGTTCGCCAGGATCATCCGCTTCGGCGAGCGGTAGCCGCCGGGCGGGAAACCCGGTCCGTCACCCTCGATGCCCGATAGTGACGGGCCGGGTGCCCGACAAGTCGTCCGGTCGGGCTAGACTTCGCGGTGGGGTTCTCCGTGTCCCACGGTTTCCCCCGCCCGTGCCGCCATGGGCACGGTAAAATCCGAAATTGTCCCCGGTCTCCTCCTTCCCCGATACCCGTATCGGCCCGGTACAGCCGCTGCCGCGGGCGGGAAATGGGGATCGAGGTGTCCATCCCCCCGCTTCGGGGTCGAGCTACGGGTGAGCGTGTGATCCTCGGTCTGTCCATCTTCGTGATGCTTCTCAGCGTGCTGCTGGTCCTGCTGGTGCTCATGCACAAGGGCAAGGGCGGCGGTCTCTCCGACATGTTCGGCGGCGGCGTCACGTCCTCGCTCGGCGGATCGTCGGTGGTCGAGCGCAACCTCGACCGGATGACCGTCGGGATCGCGGTCGCCTGGATCCTCGCCATCGTCGTCCTCGGCCTGCTGATCAACCGGGGGATGTAGCCCGCGCCCCGCGGGACGCACCCCCGTCCACAGTCAAGCTCGCCCGAGAACCGGTGAGCGAGTTCGCCGAAGGAGTTTTTCGTGGGTAGTGGCAGTGCCATCCGTGGCAGCCGTGTCGGAGCCGGCCCCATGGGCGAGGCGGAGCGGGGCGAGGCCGCCCCCCGTGTTCGGGTTCCGTTCTACTGCGCGAACCTGCACGAGGTCGTGCCCAGCTTCGCGAGCGAGGCGCTGGTGCCCGACGAGTGGGACTGCCCGCGCTGCGGTTTCCCCGCGGGCAAGGACAAGGCGAACCCCCCGTCGCCGCCGCGCACCGAGCCGTACAAGACCCACCTGGCGTACGTGAAGGAGCGCCGCAGCGAGGAGGAGGGCAAGCTCATCCTCGATGAGGCCCTGGCCAAGCTGCGTGCCGACCGCGCCGCCGTCGAGGCCCACATGAAGGCCGCGCAGAACTAGTCCTCCCAGGTCTCCCGAGGCTTCCGCCGGGGCCCGTCGCGATCGCGACGGGCCCCGCGCGTGTGTACGGTCCGAGCCCCCTCACCCGCTCGTGCGCTCACCGCCGAAGGTGCGCCGATAGGCCGACGGCGTGGTGCCCAGGTGCCGTCGGAAGTGCTGTCGCAGCCCGTCGTCGGTGCCCAGGCCGCAACGCCGGGCGACCACCGACAGCGGTAGGTCGGTGCTCTCCAGCAGCTCCCTCGCACGGGTGACCCGCTGCCGGTTCACCCAGGCCAGTGGGGTCAGGCCCACCTCCGCGGGCATGGGACCGGCGCAGGGCGTCCAGGAGCTGGGCGGGCGCGCGGTAGGACGGCATCCGGCAAGCGGGGACCACGACCAGGTCGGCCTCCTCCACGGCGGTCAGGTCGTGGACGACGCCCAGGAACAGTCCTCCGGGGCCGCGCTGGGGCCGGGCACGGTCCGGCAGACGGTGAGGTCGTACCAGCGCGGGTCCGGCCCCACGCGCGGTGAGCCGAACACCTCGCATGCCACGGCCAGCTCGAACAGGGGACAGTCCTCCAGCAGCGGGACGACGACGCGGAGGCGGCCGTCGTTCCGCTCCGGCGCGATAGGGATCATGGCGTAAATATACGGATACCCGACGTTTTTGCCACTGCCGACGCCTCAGCCCGGTGCCGGATGCTGGTTCCCGGTTCGCGGAAGGTCCGCGGGCCGTGGAAGGGACGTGATCGCGGATGGACCGTGAAGCGGACGAGAGGACCGCCTGTCGGCACCTGGCGCTGGCGGGCATCCTGGGAATCGGTGTGGCCTTCGGGTTCGCGCGGTACGGGTACGGCCTCTTCCTGCCGCAGCTCAGGGAGGCGTTCGGGCTGTCGCTGACGTGGGTGGGCGCCATCGCCAGCGCCTCCTACGCCGGTTACCTCGCCGCGCTGGTCCTGGTGGGACTGTTCGTGGGCAGGGTGGGCCCGCGGCTGCCGGTGGTCGTGGGCGGTCTGTGCGCGGCGGCCGGTATGGGGCTGGTGGCCCTGGCGCGGGAACCGGTGGCGCTGATGGCCGGCCTGGTGCTGGCGGGTACGAGCGCGGGCTGGGCGTGGGCACCCTACTCCGACGCGGCGGACCGCATGCTCACGCCCAGGTCGGGCCGTGCGGTCCTGGCGCTGCACCCGACGGGTACCGCGTTTGCGACGGTCGTCGCCGTGGGAACGCTGGTGGCGCGTCCGCCCCGGCTCGGACCCCGGCCGCAACGGACGGGGAGCGGACACGAGTCGGGGATCAGACCCTGACGGGGAGCGAACGCGCTCGCCCATAGGTGAATATGAAGGTCAACTTTCTCATTCTCGGGACTGGTGTGGTTGGTGGGAAATACAGTGATCGTCAGCACCCCCGACAGCCACTGTGAGGAGATGGTGTCGATGTCTACGTGCCCCACCGGCGGGGACCATGACTGGATCCTCGGCGACGACCGCAAGTTCCAGTGCGCCAAGTGCGGAGCTCAGAGCGCCCGACGGTTCTGAGCTCCGGGGCCCGGCTGCATCGTTCCGCGCCCGGCGAGCCGTCCCTTCTCCGCGGCGCGCCAGGTCACCGGTTCCCCCAGAGTCTCGGCCACCCCCTTGGCCCAGCGCTCCAGACAGGCGAACCGGTCCGGCCCATCCGGAAGCACGGTACGGCCCTGGTAGGGCATTCCGTCCAGGACGACGACCTCGTCGTTCACCCGCAGCTCGGTGTCGTACTCGTTCGTGTTCGGCCTCATGCACCGGACTCTAACGGTCCGGGGCCGCGGCCGCCCGCGCTTTGGCAGACCCCGAGCGCCCGGTCCCCGGGCAGGGGCGATCCGGCGCACGGACCACACCCGGGAGTTGGAAGAATGGGGGCATGGCCTCCTCCGAACCACCGGACCCCCCCACCGCGCCCCCGGCCCCTCCCTCCGACCTGATCCAGCGGCCCGGCAGCGTCTCGCACCTGCGCAGGTACGTCAGCCTGCGCGGTCCGAACGCGCGGATGTGGATGACCGCGGCCTACTTCTCCGCCGCCCTCACCCTGGGCTTCCTCCTGGTCCTCGGGTCCATGCTCTGGCACGTGCTGCGCGGGGAGGCCACGGTCGGATCGGTGTCCCTGTGGGCCTCGGCGGCCCTGGTCATGCTCTTCGTCGGTCCGGGGAGCAACGTGTTCGTGATGCGCGGACTGCCGCAGCGCATCACCAGGCAGGGCATCAGCGCCGACAGCGACGGCGTCACGGTCCTGCAGGAACGCAAGTGGTGGTTCCCCGGCGAGGGGACGTTCATCGCCTGGCAGGAGATCCGGCGCATCCGGGAGGTGCACACCGGCGGCCGCCGGCTCACCTACTTCATCGAGTTCGTGCTGGACACCCACCGCACCGAGGCAGAACTGCCCAACTGGGCCGAGGACGCCGAGGGCCTCGGCCTGGAGGCGGTGGACGCGCCCACGCAGTTCTACGTCCAGGTGCCCGAGGAGCTCAAGGAGAGGATCCTCAGGATGGTGGAGCGCACCGCCCCCCTGCCCTCCGTCGTGGAGCGGACCCCGCCACTACGGTGACACGCGTCCGCCCAGGCGCCGGGTCAGCTCGGCGGCGGCGTCGCGCACCCGGCCGGCCAGCGCCTGGGGGGTGACCGGCCGCGCGCTGGGCACCGTCAGGCTGATCGCCGCCGCCGGACGGCCGTTGTGGTCCGTGGCGGCCGCGGCCACCGACACGAAGCCCTCGGTGACCTGGCCGTTCTCGATCGACCAGCCCCGGCGCCGCTCCTCGGCCAGTACCCGGCGCAGCTCCCCGGGGGCGGCCGGCCCGCGCCCGGTACGGCTGGTGAACGCCGTCGCGTCCGGGTACAGCGCGCGCACCTGCGCGCGCGGCAGCCGGGCCAGCATGGCCCGCCCCGACGCCGTCAGGTGCGCGGGCAGGCGCACCCCCACCCCGGTGATCAGGGCCGGGGCGTGCGGGGGCTGCTCCTTGAGCAGGTACAGGGTGTCGGCGCCGTGCAGCACGCCCAGGTGGGCGGTGGCGCCGGTGGCCTCGGTGAGCTGGTGCAGGAGCGGGCGCGCCAGGCGCTCCACGCCGTCGTGGCGCAGGTAGGCCGAGCCGATCTCGAACGCGGCCACTCCCAGCCCCCAGCGGCGCTCCTCGGGCAGGTGGGTCACGAAGCCCTCCTCCGCCATGGCCTCCAGCAGCTGGTACACGCTGGAGCGGGGGACACCGAGCTCGGCGGCTATCGCCGAGGCCGACACCGGCCCCGGGCGGGTCGCCAGGAAGCGCAGCAGCCGCAGCGCGCGGGTGGCCGCCGGAACGAGGCTCATACCCCGATTGTCCCACGGAGCTGTTCACGGGTCCTGGGCGGAGGAACCCGAGGGCAGGCCCTGTGGCACGTGCTCGTCCTCCTCCGCGGGAACAGCGGGTCAGAGCGCCGCCTCGGCGCGGTGGTGACGCCGCGGCAGCGCCGTCCGTGCGCCCCGGGGCGCCGGCGGTCCCGGTGGTGGGAACGAGAGGGGCACCGATCCGTATGTCTGGCATGTCAGACGGAACCCTCGTGTCAGCCCTTCACCAGGGGCCTCGCGGACGATCAAATGGAAGACATGTCCACAGCAGTTCCTTCCGTCATCGTCGGCGGTGCCCCGCTCACCCCGGCCCAGGTCCTCGACGTCGCCCGCCGCGGCGCGCACGTCACCCTCTCCGAGGAGTCCCGCAAGGCTCTCCGGCACGGCCGCGAGCGGGTCGAGTCCCTCGCCCGCGGCGAGGTCCCCGCCTACGGGGTCAGCACCGGCTTCGGCGCCCTCGCCACCCGCCACATCGCCCCCGACCTTCGGGCACGCCTGCAGCGGTCGCTCATCCGCTCGCACGCCGCCGGGACCGGCCCCGAGGTGGAGCGCGAGGTCGTGCGCGCCCTGATGCTGCTGCGCCTGCGCACCCTGGCATCGGGCAACACCGGGGTGGAGGTCGTCACCGCCGAGACCCTCGCCGCACTGCTCAACGCGCGGATCACGCCGATCGTGCACGAGTACGGCAGCCTGGGCTGTTCCGGCGACCTGGCTCCGCTGTCGCACGTGGCCCTCGCCCTGATGGGGGAGGGGCAGGTCCGCGACGCCTCCGGCGAGGTCCGCCCCGCCTACACGGCACTACACGAGGCCGGCATCCGCCCGGTGGAGCTGGGCGCCAAGGAGGGCCTGGCGCTGATCAACGGCACCGACGGCATGCTCGGCATGCTCGTGCTGGCCTGCATGGACCTGGAACGCCTGTTCAAGGTCGCCGACATCACCGCCGCGATGAGCGTCGAGGCGCTGCTGGGCACCGACCGGGTCTTCGCCGAGGAGCTGCAGCGGCTGCGCCCGCACCCCGGCCAGGCCGCCTCCGCCGCCAACCTGCGCCTGCTGCTGGCCGACTCGCCGATCGTGGCCTCCCACCGCGGACCCGACTGCACCCGTGTCCAGGACGCCTACTCGCTGCGCTGCGCCCCGCAGGTCGCCGGAGCCGCCCGCGACACCCTGTCCCACGCGCTGCTCGTGGCCGGGCGCGAACTCGACAGCGTCATCGACAACCCGGTGGTGCTGGACGACGGCCGCGTGGAGTCCAACGGCAACTTCCACGGCGCGCCCGTGGCCTACGTGCTCGACTTCCTGGCCATCGCGGTCGCCGACACCGCCTCCATCGCCGAGCGGCGCACCGACCGCATGCTCGACGTGTCGCGCTCCCACGGACTGCCCGCCTTCCTGGCCGACGACCCCGGCGTGGACTCGGGGCACATGATCGCCCAGTACACGCAGGCCGCCATCGTCTCCGAGCTCAAGCGACTGGCCGTGCCGGCCAGCGTCGACTCCATCCCCAGTTCGGCCATGCAGGAGGACCACGTGTCCATGGGCTGGTCGGCGGCCCGCAAGCTGCGACGCGCCGTGGACGGCCTGGCCAGCGTGCTGGCGGTGGAACTGCTCACCGCCGCCCGCGCCCTGGACCTGCGCTCGCCCCTGGAGCCCGGACCGGCCACCGGCGCCGTACTGCGCGCCGTGCGCGAGAAGGTCCCCGGCCCCGGCCCCGACCGCCACCTGGCCCCCGAGATCGAGGCCGCCACCGCCCTGGTCACCGACGGTTCGGTGGTCGAGGCCGCCGAGTCCGTCGCCCCGCTGGCCTGAGCAGTGCCCTTTGGGGGCTTCGCTCCGCTTCCCCCCGTGTCCGGGCGCACAGGGGGCGGGAACCCTCGGTGCCTGCGGAGAGTCGGCTCGTTCCCGCCCGTCGCCCTCCACCACCCTCAACGGAGGGCCTTCGGCTCCAGCCCTCACACGGCACCCACCTCCAGGACCCCGCGGGCGCCCGGCCGAACCCCCGACGGGAGCCGCCCGGCACCAGACCCCACTACTTCGAGGAGAATCGCGTGAGTAGTCCACGTACCGTCCGCGCCGCGCGCGGCACCACCCTGTCCGCGAAGGGATGGCCGCAGGAGGCCGCCCTGCGCATGTTCCACAACAACCTAGACCCCGAGGTCGCCGAGCACCCCGAGGACCTGGTCGTCTACGGCGGCACCGGCCGTGCCGCGCGCGACTGGCGCAGCTTCGACCGCATCACCGCGTCCCTGCGCGACCTGGAGGGCGACGAGACCCTGCTCGTGCAGTCGGGCCGCCCGGTGGGGATCATGCGCACCCACGAGTGGGCGCCCCGGGTGCTCATCGCCAACGGCAACCTGGTGGGGGACTGGGCGAACTGGCCCGAGTTCCGCCGCCTGGAGGCCCGGGGACTGACCATGTACGGGCAGATGACCGCCGGTTCGTGGATCTACATCGGTACCCAGGGCATCCTCCAGGGCACCTACGAGACCTTCGCCGCCGTGGCCGCCAAGAGGTTCGGCGGGACCCTGGCCGGAACGGTCACCCTGACCGCCGGGCTCGGCGGTATGGGCGGTGCCCAGCCGCTGGCCGTCACCATGAACGACGGCGTCGCGATCGTGGTCGAGTGCGACTCCAGCCGTATCGACCGCCGTATCGAGCACCGCTACCTGGACGTGCGCGCCGACAGCCTGGACCACGCCCTGGAACTGGCCGAGCGGGCGCGCGGCGAGCGGCGCCCGCTGTCGGTCGGCGTGCTCGGCAACGCCGCGGAGGTCTTCCCCGAACTGCTCTCACGCGGCGCTCCGATCGACGTGGTCACCGACCAGACCTCCGCCCACGACCCGCTCGCCTACCTGCCCGCCGGGGTGGCCTTCGAGGACTGGAGGGGCCTGGCCGCCGCCAGGCCCGAGGAGTTCACCGCCCGGGCCCGTGAGTCCATGGCCGCGCACGTGGAGGCCATGGTCGGCTTCCAGGACGCCGGCGCCGAGGTCTTCGACTACGGCAACTCCATCCGCGACGAGGCGCGAAGCGGCGGCTTCGCCCGCGCCTTCGACTTTCCCGGGTTCGTGCCCGCCTACATCCGGCCGCTGTTCTGCGAGGGCAGGGGCCCGTTCCGGTGGGCGGCGCTGTCGGGCGACCCCGCCGACATCGCCCGCACCGACCAGGCGGTCCTGGACCTGTTCCCCGACAACGAACACCTGGCCCGGTGGATCCGCATGGCGGGGGAGCGGGTCGCCTTCCAGGGGCTGCCCGCCCGCATCTGCTGGCTGGGCCAGGGCGAGCGGGCCGCCGCCGGAGCGAGGTTCAACGAGCTGGTCGCCTCCGGAGAGGTCTCCGCGCCGCTGGCCATCGGCCGCGACCACCTGGACACCGGCTCGGTGGCCTCCCCCTACCGCGAGACCGAGAGCATGAAGGACGGCTCCGACGCCATCGCCGACTGGCCGCTGCTCAACGCCCTGGTCAACACCTCCTCCGGTGCCTCGTGGGTGTCCATCCACCACGGCGGCGGCGTCGGCATGGGCCGCTCGATCCACGCGGGCCAGGTCAGCGTCGCCGACGGCACGGACCTGGCCGCCGCCAAGCTGGAGCGTGTGCTCACCAACGACCCCGCCACGGGTGTCATCCGGCACGTGGACGCCGGATACGAGGAGGCCGACCGCGTGGCGCGGGAGCACGGCATCCGCGTTCCGATGCGCGAGGGCGAGTGACCCCCGCCGGGGCGCCCCGGAAGCGCCCCGGCGGACCGCGCCCGAGAGCGCGGAACGCGCGAAACCATCCGTCCTGACGTGGGAAAACATCCTGTGAACGATCAGTACACCGCCCCCGGCACCGAGACGTTCGACCGCATGTGGGCCGACCTGGCGCCCGTGGGCCGCGACCCCGGCACCGGCGGCTACCGCCGCCACGCCTGGAACGGCGCCGACACCGACGCACGCGCCTGGTTCACCGAGGCCGCCGCCGCGCGGGGCCTGGACGTGCGCGCCGACCGCAACGGCAACCTGTGGGCCTGGTGGGGCACACCCGGTCCGGGCGCCGTGGCCACCGGATCCCACCTGGACTCGGTCCCCGACGGAGGGGCCTTCGACGGGCCCCTGGGCGTGGTCAGCGCCCTGGCCGCCGTGGACGAGCTGCGACGGCGCGGCACCGTCCCCGGACGCCCGCTCGCCGTCACGGTCTTCGCCGAGGAGGAGGGCGGGCGGTTCGGTGTCCCCTGCCTGGGCAGCCGCCTGACGGCCGGGGAGATCTCCCCCGAACGCGCACGCGACCTCACCGACGCCTCCGGGACCACCTGGGCCCGGGCCATGGAGGCCGCCGGGCACGACCCGCACGCCATCGGCGCCGACCCCGGGGCCCTGGCGGACCTGGACGTGTTCGTCGAACTGCACGTGGAACAGGGGCGCGCCCTGGAGGACACCCGGCACCCGGTGGGCGTGGCCAGCGCGATCTGGCCGCACGGGCGCTGGCGGATGGACTTCACCGGCCGCGCCGACCACGCCGGCACCACCCGCCTGTCCGACCGCAGCGACCCCATGCTGCCGTTCGCGCGCACCGTCCTGGCCGCGCGGTCCCTGGCCGAGGAGCACGACGCCCGCGCCACCATCGCCAAGGCCCTGGTCACCCCCAACGGCACGAACGCGATCCCCTCCCTGGTCAGCGCCTGGCTGGACGCCCGAGCCGCGGACGGTGCCGTACTCGACACGGTCGTGGCCGGGGTGCGGGAGGCGGCCGGGAGAGCCGCCCGCGAACACGGCGTGGACCACGCGATGGCCAACGAGTCCCTGACCCCGCTGGTGTCGTTCGCGCACGGTCTGCGGGAGCGGCTGGCGGCCGTGGTCGCCGCCCGCGCCCCGGAGCCCGGGGTACCGGTGCTGCCGACCGGAGCCGGGCACGACGCCGGCGTGCTCGCCGCGCACGTGCCCACCGCGATGCTGTACGTGCGCAACCCGACCGGGGTGTCGCACTCCCCGCGGGAGTGGGCCCGGCCCGAGGACTGCCACTCCGGGGTGCTCGCCCTCGCCGACGTGCTCCAGGACCTGCTCGCCCGTCCCGTCCGGAAGGGGAACCGGTGACCCTCGAAGCGAACGGGTGGTCCGGGAGGGCACGCGGCCACCGCGTGTGGTGCGAGTGGGCCTGGACCGGGGACCGGGACGGCGCTCCGGAGCACGGCGTACTCATACGGGTGGCCGACGGCCGGATCACCTCGGTGGAGGCGGGGGTCCCTGCGCCCGCCGACGCCGAGGTCCTCACCGGACTGACCCTGCCCGGGTTCGCCAACGCCCACTCGCACGCCTTCCACCGGGCGCTGCGGGGACGCACCCACGCGGACGGCGGGTCCTTCTGGACCTGGCGCGAGACGATGTACCGGGTGGCGGACCGCCTGGACCCCGACACCTACCGCCGGCTCGCCCGGGCGGTCTACGCCGAGATGGCCCTGGCCGGGATCACCTGTGTGGGCGAGTTCCACTACCTCCACCACGCTCCCGGAGGCATCCGCTACGCCGACCCCAACGCCATGGGCCACGCCCTGGTGGCCGCGGCGGCCGACGCCGGGATCCGGATCACCCTGCTGGACGTGTGCTACCTGTCCGGCGGCCCGGACGCCCACGGCGACCACCAGCCGCTGGCCGGACCCCAACTGCGGTTCGGCGACGGCGACACGGACCGCTGGGCCGACCGCCTGGCCGCGTTCGCCCCCGACGGCGGCCACGCGCGCACGGGCACGGCCGCCCACTCGGTGCGGGCCGTCCCCGCGGAGCGGCTCCCCGACGTCGCCGCGTTCGCCGCCGAACACGACGCCCCGCTGCACGTCCACGTCTCCGAGCAGCCCGCCGAGAACGCCGCCTGCCTGGCCGCCCACGGCCGCACCCCCACGGCCGTGCTCGCCGACGCGGGCGCGCTCACCGAACGCACCAGCCTGGTGCACGCCACCCACCTGACCGCCGCCGACGTCGCGGACGTCCGCGCGTCCGGTGCCACCGTGTGCCTGTGCCCCACGACCGAGCGCGATCTGGCCGACGGCCTGCCGCGCACCGGCGACCTACTGCCCGCCCCGCTCAGCCTGGGCACCGACCAGCACGTGGCGACGGACATGTTCGAGGAGGCCCGGGCGGTCGAACTCCACGAGCGCCTGCGCACCCACCATCGCGGCACCCTGGGCGCCGGTGCGCTGCTGCACGCCGGCACCGCGCACGGGCACGCCAGCCTGGGCTGGACCCGCGCCGGACACGGGACGCCGGGCGCACACGAGGTTCCCGCGCTTCGTGGAGGACGTCCACAGGGACCTCCGCGCTCCGAGGGACTGCCCGACGCCGGTGCCCTGACCCCCGGAACACGGGCCGACCTGGTCAACGTCTGCCTGGACGGCGTCCGCCTGGCCGGGGTCGACCCGGCCAGGGCCGTCGACGCCGTGGTCTTCGCGGCCGCCGCCGCCGACGTGCGGCACGTGATGGCCGACGGCCGCTGGGTCGTCCGCGACGGGGTCCACACACTGCTGCCCGACACCGCACGCGAACTCGACACGGCCATCAAGGAGTTGCACACATGAACGACGTGCCCGAGAGCGTCCTCGTCGACGACATCGCCACCCTGGTCACCAACGACCCCTCGCGGGGAAGGGGAGAGGTGGGGGAGATCCGGGACGCCGCCCTGGTCGTCGAGGACGGCCGGGTGGCCTGGTCGGGTCCGCGCGCCCAGGCGCCCGCCGCCGACGCGCGGGTCGACGCCGCGGGGCGCTGCGTCATCCCGGGGTTCGTCGACAGCCACTCCCACATCGTGTTCGCGGGCGACCGCAGCCGCGAGTTCGCCGCCCGGATGAGTGGCAGGCCCTACTCGGCGGGCGGCATCCGCACCACCGTGGCCGCCACCCGCGAGGCCACGGACGCCGACCTGCTCGCGGGCGCCCGGCGCCTGGTGCGCGAGGCCCGCGCCCAGGGCACCACCACCCTGGAGGCCAAGTCCGGTTACGGCCTCACCGTCGACGACGAGGAGCGCTGCCTGGCCGTGGCCTCCCGGGTCGCCGACGAGGTCACCTTCCTGGGCGCACACGTGGTCGCGCCCGAGTACGCCGACGACCCCCGGGGCTACGTCGACCTGGTCACCGGTCCCATGCTCGACGCCTGCGCGCCGCACGCCAGGTGGATCGACGTCTTCTGCGAGCGCGGCGCCTTCGACGAGGACGCCTCCCGCCGGGTCCTCACCGCCGGGATGGAGCGGGGCCTGCTGCCCCGCGTGCACGGCAACCAGCTGGGCGAGGGACCGGGCGTGCGCCTGGCCGTCGAACTGGGCGCCGCCTCGGTCGACCACTGCACCTACCTGGCAGCCGAGGACGTGGACGCCCTGGTCCAGGCGGCGGCCCGCCCCGAGCCCACGGTCGCCACCCTGCTGCCGGGCGTGGACTTCTCCACCCGCCAGGCCTACCCGGACGTCCGCGCGCTCATCGACGCCGGTGCCCTGGTCGCCCTGGCCAGCGACTGCAACCCCGGGTCCTGCTTCACCTCCAGCTTGGCCTTCTGCATCGCGGTCGCGGTCCGGGACATGGGCATGACCCCCGACGAGGCGGTGTGGGCGGCCACCGCGGGCGGTGCGCGGGCGCTGCGCCGCACCGACGTGGGCCACCTGGCCCCCGGCGCGCGCGCCGACCTGGTCCTGTTGGACGCGCCCAACCACCTCTACCTGGCCTACCGTCCCGGAGTACCGCAGGTCGCGGCGGTCTGGAAGGACGGGGAACTGGTCTCCGGGCACCCCTGAGCCGGGGCGGGAGCGGAGTACGACACACGGATCGCCGAACGTCCTCACGAACTCAACGGCCGCCTAACCTTCCGGAAACCCGCGGCACCGAACCTGGAGTCACGTCGGTGCGAGTCCGCCGCCGCGGTACAGCGCCGTTCCGCGGCGGCGGGGCACCGCCCCCCGACTCCCAGGAGGTTCGCGGTGAGCCTGTGGCGCATCAGGACGGCGGTCGAGGACCGCCCCGGCAGCCTCGCCCGTGTCGTCGACGCCCTGGCGGGCCACGGCGGGAACATCGTCGGCCTGTCCCTGCACACCGACGTGTCCGGTGTGGTCGACGAGTTGGTCGTGGACCTGCCCGGCGACCACGGGCCCGCCCTGCGCGCGGTCGCCGAGCACAGTCCCACCGGTACGGTGACGGCCGTCCCCGCCCACAGGCGCGAGGTCGGCGACGACGTCACCCGCGCGCTCCTGCTCACCGAACGGCTGCGGTCCCACCCCAACCGGCTGCCCGACGCTCTGGCCGAGCTGCTGCTGGCCGACGAGGCGCACTGGACCAACCTGACGCGTGCGCGAGACGACGGGGAGTCGGCTCCGGGCACCGCCATGCTGGTGCCCGTGGGGCCGCTGCGGGGCGTCCTGGTGCACAGGGCCTCGCATCCCTTCACCTGGACCGAGACGAGCCGGGCCGACGCGCTGGTGCGCTCGGTGATGCCCTCGACCGGGCCGGTGCCCGCGGACCGGACCGTGCGCACCGCCGAGGGCGTGGAGCTGTCCCTGCGCCAGGTTCGGGAGAGCGACGCCCCCGCGCTGAGCGCCCTGCACCGGCGCTGCTCCGCCGAGACCGTGCGCAACCGTTACTTCGCCGGTGTGAAGGAGCTGAGCCCGCACATGCTGCGCGTGTTCTGTGACTCCGAACGCGGCCTCACCCTGGCTGTGCGCCCGAGGGGTGAGGAGGAGCCCGTCGCACTCGGACACCTGATGTACACCCTCGACCCCGGGGTGGGCGAGATCGCCCTTCTGGTGGAGGATCCCTGGCAGCGGCGCGGGGTGGGGAGCGCCCTGACCCGCGCGCTGACGCTCACCGCCGCCGACTGGGGTCTGGCCGAGGTGCGCGCGGAGACCACGTTGGCCAACACGGGAATGATGCGGATCATGCGTCGCCTCGGGGCGTCGGTGCGCACCCAGGGGACGGCGAGCGGGTACGTGCAGACCCGGCTGCCCGTGGCGGGGGCGCTGCGCGCGGCGGGACGCGAGGCGCGGCGCGGCGGCCAGCTCGCGCGGCTGATGGGCCATGGCTGACGGGGGCCTCGGCCCTTGGCGCGCGAGGGGCCCGGCCGTGAAACGGGGGCCGACGGCCACCGGGGTGGCTGCCGACCCCCGTTCGCGGTTGACGCGATGAGGTCTGCTTCCGGGGCACGGGAGTCCGTCCCCCGGAAAAGTTCCTAGTCGGACTCGCTGTCCGCGGCCCCGTCAGCGCTCTGGGCGCCCCCGGCGGACGCGGAGGACGCGGCCTTCTTGGTGGCGCGACGCTTCTTCACCGGACGCGAGTAGTCGACGAGGGGCTCCAGACGGGCCTCGTACTCCTTGAAGCAGTCGGCGCACGCGTCGACCTCGCGGACGGAGCCCTCCCAGGCGAACTGGATGACCTCAGTCGCCTCGACCTTCTCCTCACGGACGGCGTGGGGGTCGCAGTACTTGAGCGTGAAGACCTCGGTGACCACGGCGGGGATTTCCCTTCGGTATCGCGTGAACAGAGCGGACCCCGTAATCATACACCTGTACGAAAGCGTAAACCGGCTGCATGCCGGATGTTCCGTCACGGTTTCGGGGTCGCCTCGAAGCCTAGCGAAGTTTCTGAAGGCCTGTGCGCCCGTGTCCGATCCGTGAGCCCGGGTGACCAGGGCGTCCGCGCGCGGTTACGGCGCCGACGGTCTCGACGGTCCCCGGGATCCGCCCGGTGTCGCCGGGAGGCGCCGGGCGTCCGGTGGCGCGACCGCGCGAGGAGGGGCGGGCGGGGAAAGCGGTTCGGGCGTTATCGTGCCGGGTGTTTGCTTTCTTCTTGTCCGTCCTTTTTCCCGGGGCCGTTCATGCCGTTTCCGCCAGACGATTCACCCGTTCGGCGAACACGGGGCGGAAGGCCTCGCTAGGGTATTGCCCTATCCGGGAGGAACCGCCGTGTTCGGGCGTCCGGACCGGGCGGACCCGTGGCGGAGCCCGTTCGACGCGCATGGGGAAACGGGCGCCGCGGGGGAGCGGTGTTCGACGAGGATCAGGGGGAGGGCCGTGGTCGAGTATTTGGAGGGCACGTACAGAAGGCGTGTCGATGACCATGACCAGGGGGAGGCCCCCGGGCCGGGGGGGAACTGGTCCGTGGCGGGCCGACGGTGCGCCCGGGCCGACAGGGGGCGCGTCCGCGACCGCATGTCGGTCGACCCGCGTTTCGTGAGGCTCCGAAAAGGGTTCGCGGTCCGGAGTTGGGCGCTGGTATCGGTATTCCTGTGCAGTTACCTTTCCTATCTGCTGCTCTCGGCCTACGCGCGTGATTTCATGAGCACGCGGATCGCCGATTCGGTGAACGTGGCACTGGCCATGGGAATCGGACAGTTCCTGTTGACGTTCGTCCTCGCCTGGGCGTTCGGCCGTTCGGCCGGGCGCTCACTGGACCCGCTCGCCCGTGAGCTCCGCGAGCAGGCCCGCGAGGAGGAGGCCGCCGACGGGACGGCGGTGCGACGATGACCGCCGCCGGAGAAGCCGCGGGCGGCGCCGTCACGGGGGACGGCGCCGCCCTGGGCGGATCGGTCGCCGCCGCCGACCTCCTGGAGACCCTCGACACCCTGGGCGGCGCTCCGGGAGACCAGTTCGGCGCCACGCACGCCTGGACGGTCGGGCTGTGCGCCCTGTTCGTCCTGATCACCCTGGCCATCACCATCCGCGCCCGGCGCACCACCCGGGGCGCGGTCGACTTCTACGCGGGCGGACGCGGGTTCTCCAGCGCGCAGAACGGGCTCGCCCTGACCGGCGACTACCTGTCCGCCGCCTCCTTCCTGGGCATCGCCGGGATGATCTCCCTCCAGGGCTACGACGGGTTCCTGTACTCCATCGGCTTCCTGATGGCCTGGCTGCTGGTACTGCCGATGGCCCAGCTGGTGCGCAACACCGGCCGTTTCACCATGGCCGACCTGCCCGCCTTCCGCATGCGACGGATGCGGGTGCGCCTGGCCTGCACCGTCTCCACCGTCACCGTGTGCGTGTTCTACCTGGTCGCGCAGATGGTGGGCGCGGGCGCTCTGGTCTCGGTCCTGCTCGGCCTGCACGACGGCGGGACCTTCCTGGGCATGAGCGCCGACCACGCCCGCACCGGAGTGATCGTGCTCGTGGGCGTGCTGATGATCGTCTACGTCATGTACGGCGGCATGAAGGCCGCCACCTGGCTGCAGATCATCAAGGCGGTCGCGCTGCTGGCCGTCACCGGGCTGCTGACCGTGCTGGTGCTGGCCCTGTTCTCCTTCGACCCGCGCGCCCTGCTCGCCGGGGCGGCCGAGGCCAGCGGACACGGCCAGGCCTTCCTGGAACCGGGACTGCGCTTCGGGATGGAGGCGCCGGGCGATCCCGCCCGGACCCTGTTCAACAAGCTCGACCTGGTCAGCCTCGGGCTGGCCCTGGTACTGGGCACGGTCGCGTTGCCGCACGTCCTCATCCGCTTCTACACCGTTCCCGACGGCCGTTCGGCACGCACGTCGGTCAACCGCACCATCACCATGGTCGGCGCCTTCTACCTGATGACGCTGGCGCTGGGCTTCGGTGCCGCCGCCCTGGTCGGGTCCGAACGCATCGCGGCCGTGGACCCCTCCGGCAACACCGCCGTGCCGATGCTCGCCGCGGAGCTGGGACGGCTGACCGCCGGTCCGGTGGGCGCGGCCGTGCTGCTCGCACTGGTGTCCGCGGTCGCCCTGGCCACCATCCTCGCCGTCGTCGCCAGTCTCACCCTGGCCTCGTCCTCCTCCGTGGCGCACGACCTGTTCGGCCACATCCTCATGTGGGGACGCCCGCGTGAGTCGCAGGAGGTGGGGGCGGCGCGCCTGTCCGCCTGCCTGATCGGCGGCGTGGCCATCCTGCTGGCCGTCCAGGCCCGGGAACAGAACGTGGCCTTCCTGGTGGGGCTGGCCTTCGCCATCGCGGCCGCCGCCAACCTGCCGGTCATCGTGCTCACCATGTTCTGGCGGCGCTTCAACACCAGGGGCGTGGAGTGGGGCGTCTACGGCGGGCTGTCCGCCACCCTGCTGCTCATGCTGCTGTCCCCGGTGGTGTCGGGCAGGACCGACCCGGTGACCGGGGAGAACCTGTCGATGCTGCCCGCCTGGATCGACGTCCAACTCTTCCCGATGGAGAACCCGGCGCTGCTGGCGGTGCCGGTCGGATTCGCGTGCGCGGTCGTGGGCAGCCTGCTCTCACCCGAACGCGACACCGCCCGGTTCACCGAACTGCGGGTGCGCTCCCTGACCGGTTGGGGCGCCGACCAGGACTGAACGCCCGGGCTCGGAGGGGACGGGCCCGGCCGCCCGGGAATCAGCGTTTCGGGCCCGCCTCCGCCATGGCCCGCGCCAGTTCGCGCAGCAGCTCGGGGATCCGCGGCGCGTTGCGGGCGATCCGGTCCCAGGAACGCGCGGCCCGGTCGACGCGTTCGCGCGTGGTCGGCGCCCCGCCGCCCTGCCTGGCGTTGCGCCTGTCCTCCCTGCGGAAGGAGGCGGTGACCGCCCAGAAGGCCGCGGCCACCAGCGGGCGGAGCACGCCGCGCCCGCGCACGTCGAGCACGGCCTCCACCGACCACCGGCCGTCGGGCCCGGCGGCGGGGGACAACCAGGCGCTGACGTCGGCCGTGGCGTGCGTGGCGTGCAGCCGGACCGGGGGAGTCTCCCCGCCTTCCGCGATCGCCGTGTACCAGGCGTCCGTGTCGAACCGCAGGGTGCCGCCGGCCGACCGCAGCCAGGCGCCGCGCCCGGGCACGCGCACCCGGCCGGTCCAGGTCAGGAGCCCGGCTCGCGCGTCGTGGGTGACGTTTCCCCAGGTCACGGGAGGATCGTTCGTGCCGACGGTGTCCGGCATGGCGAAGTCGACCGAGGAGGTGCCCGCCTCGTCCCAGGAGACGATGGTCAGGCCGGTACCGCTCCAGCCCTTCTCCGCGTCGTCGGCCGGGTCGACGGGCACGCCCTCGGGGGACAGCTCTGCGACGAGGTAGTGGCTGCGGGGCGCCAGGTGGCGCCCCCTCTGGAGTTGGAGCGCGGTCTCCGAGGCGGCCACGGCCGGCCCGTCGGCCTCGGCCGATGCCGCGGCGGCGCCGTCCCGCGGCTCCCCGGACTCCTTCTCGCGGTCGCCCAGTCCGAGTTCCTGGGCGCGCTGCTCCAGGCGCGCCCAGGTCTCGTCGTCGGGGGTGAGCAGCCAGCCCCGGCCGTCGAAGCGGCAGCTCCGGACGACCTCGTGCAGGGCGTCGACGATCCGCGCGAGCACCTCCTCGTCCACGGCGGTGATGTCGAAGGTGTGGCTCAGACGCGGCACGGTGTCTCCGGGGTCGGTTCGGGGCGGAGCGTCGGGAGGAGTGCTCCGCGTACGCGTGGACCAGCGTACGCACACACGGCTCCCACCACCTCCGGGGCTCCGCCGACGGGCCGCCGGCCGGTGCCGACCGCGTCCGGGGCGTCCACGGTCCCCGTTCGAACGCTTGTCCGCACTTCGGTGGCCGGGCACAATGGCGTTCATGGACAGGTACGTCGCGCTGCTGCGCGGAATCAACGTCGGCGGGCACCGCCGCGTCGCCATGGCCGACCTGCGGACCCTGCTCGGCGGGCTCGGCTACGGCGACGTCGCCACCTACGTGCAGAGCGGGAACGCGGTGTTCACGGCCGGGGGAAAGGACCCCGCCACCGTGGCGGAGGAGATCCGTGTCGCCATCGACACCCGGTTCGGACTCGACGTGCCGACCGTCGTGCGCACCGGCGCGCAACTGCGCGCCGCCGTGGACGACAACCCCCTCGCCGTCGCCGACCCCTCCGGCTTCCTCGTCCTGTTCTGCTCCGAAGCCCCCGACGCCGCGTGCCTGGCGGGGATCGACCCGTCCCTGTACCCGCGGGAGCGCATGGCGGTGGTCGGCTCCCACGTCTACACCATCCACGAGCAGGGCATCGGACACGCCAAGCTGCCCGGCCTCGTGGCCAGGCGCGTCGGCGGCACCACCACGGGCCGCAACTGGCGTACCGTGCTGCGCCTGCTGGAGCTGGCCGGGGGCTGACCGTGCCCGCGACTGTCCGAGAGGAGTCCTCGGCGGCGCGTGCCGGCCGCCGTCACGACCATGTGAAGGGGTGGTGCCCGTGCCGAGGCGGTGGACCGTGATCCTGCGGGACCTGGCGGACACGGCGCGGCCGATCCGGCCCGAGGACTGCCACGGGCTGCTCAACCGCTGGTGGCCGCAGTCCCCGGAGGAGCACACGGCGGCCAAGCGGTGGGTCATGAACGGCTGGCCCTCGTCCCTGGGCGACCGGCTGCACCACTGGACGCTCACCTGGCTGGACGACGACGTCCCGCCCCCGCTGTCGCCGGAGGAGCTGGTCGGCGAACCGCAGCGCATCGGTGACCACCTGCTGGTACCGCTCTCGGTGACCCGCACCTTCGACCGCACCTACGCCCGGATGCTCACCGAGCCGCGCGGCGTCTCCGCCGTGCGCTCGGCGAAGGTGCGCAGCCAGACCCCCGTCGTCATGACCACCCGTGACGCCTCCGGTGAGCGGATCCCGCACATCTGGCCCAACCCGCGCCGCCTCTTCGGTGCCGTGCACCGCTCAGGCGGCGGGATCGTCGGCGGCAGCGGGGCCGTGGGCGCGGTGGCCCGGTTCGCACCGTCCGCGCTCGCCGATTCCTGGCTTGAGCTGGTGTTCGACGGCATGGCCCAGGTGCGCCGCGCGCCCCTGCCCGGAGAGGACGTGCGGCTGGCGGAGCACCACCACGCCGACAACCGCACCGTGCTCGGCTGGCACGGAGGGCTGCGCCTGGACCTGACCGGGGGAGAGCGCCGCCACACCGACGCCTTCGCCGTCCTCCTGGAACTGCTGGAACTGACGGGCGTCGGCAAGTACACCGCCCAGGGTTTCGGCTCGGTGCGGGTGGACACGGTGACCGGCGGCCGGCCGTCAGCGGAGGTGCCCGGCCGGCGCCGCCGGCGAAGCCCGCGCCGTGTGGCCCGCCGCGCCCCTCAGCGGGTGGGTGAGGCCCGGCCCCGAGCCGTCGCCGAGGTGGAGGAGTTCGGGGGCGCCCTGTTCGACTGATCCGACTGGTACGCGAATCCACCGGTTCCCGTCCGAGGACGGCGTGCGGGGACCGGTGCCACCGCGGTCCCGTGCGGCCCGCCGCCACCGTCGGCTCCCACCCCGTGGACGGGTCGGGAGCCGACGCGTGTGCTCACCGGGAGGGAGCCGGGCCCCGCACGGTCCGGTCCGCGCCCCCGTCCCGCAGGGCGTGGGCCAGGCCGCGCAGGTGCGGCACGAGGTCCCCGGGTGTGAGGGGCGGCGCGTCGGCGGCGGGGACGGACGGATCTCGCGGCCAACGCGTGACCGCTTCGGACCTGTGCGGGATCATGGGAAACCTCCGTGCCGGGGCGGGTCTGTGTATCCAGCTCTCTCGGACAGCGCTGCGGAGCGCACCGTCCGAGAGGGGTCGTCATGGGCCCGGCTCCGCACGGTCTCGCGCCATGCCCCCGCACGCCCCGCCGGGAAGGAGACCGACACGGTGACCTGCAACCCCCAGCAGCACCGACCCGCCGGAGCCGGACAGGACCCGGAGGGGCCTCCGCCCAGCGGTGTGGTGGTCGGCGTCGACCTGCGCGGCATCCAGGCCTACGTGTACAGCGGTAGGCGCATCCTGGACGCGGTCGGGCGCGCCGCCCTGGTCGCGGAGCTGACCGACACCTCCGACGCCGAGCACGGGATCGCCGACCTGGTTCCACCGGACTGCGTGGTGCTGCGTGACGCGGGGGGAGCGCTCACGGCGGCCTTCCCGGACGCGGCGTCGGCACGCGAGTTCACCGCCCGCTACACCCGCCGTCTACGTGACCGCGCCGGTGATCTGACCCCCGTGGTCGCGCACGTGCCCTACGGCCCCCTCCCGCGGGACCGGGCCTCCGGAACGCACGCGGCCACCGGGGCCGGTGCTTCCGGGGTCGGCGCTCCCGTGGTGGCGCGTGCCGAGGAGGCCGGGCACCCGGTCGGGGTGGACGAGGCACTGGCCGTGCTGCCCGCGCGGCTGCGCGAGGCGCGGCGGTACATGTCGGCCCTGCACACCCCCGCCCACGGGTACGGGATCACCGCCGTGTGCTCGGTCAGCGGCGGTCCCGCCGAGTCGGTGGACAGCAGCCGCGCACAGGACGACCACGCCGACGTCCACGAACGGGTGGCCGCGGACGTGGCACGGGCGCGGGGGATCGGTCGCCGCTGGCACCGTGCCCACAGTTCCGCCTGGCTGGCCGACGCCGTCACCGCCACCGGCGCGCCCTCCCTCACCCTGCCGATGGAGGTCGACCGGCTGGGCCGCGACCACGGCGGTGTCAGCCGTGTCGCGGTCGTGCACATCGACGTCAACGGCCTCGGCGCGATCCTGGGCGACTACCGCGAACGCGCGGGGAACCCGGGCGTGCCCGGCTCCGGTGCGCTGGCCCAGCGGCGCCTGTCCACCCGTGTCTTCGGACTCATCGAGGGGCTGGCCCGCGTCCTGGTCCGCGCCGTGGCGGCCACCGTCCACGCCGATCCCGGCCGGCGGCCCGTCATCCCCGGTACCGGTACCGCCGGACCCGTCGCCCTCCACCACGTGCCGCCCGGGCCCGTGGGCGTGCCGGTACGGCCCATCGTGGTCGCCGGGGACGACCTCACCATCCTGTGCGACGCCCGGCTCGCCCTGAGCCTGGCGCGCTACGCGATCGACTGGCTGGACGCCGACCCCGTGCTCGTCGGTGATCCCCGCGACCCCCGCGTGGGCCTGCACCGCGCGCTCGCCGAGGCCCACGGCGACCGCCCCGGCGGCGGCCGTACCGTCGTCGGGTCCGACGGCGCCGCGCACACCACGTTCGTGCCCACGGTCGGGGTGGGGATCGCCGTCCAGCCGGTCGGCGCGCCGCTGTCGCTGGGCTACGACCTGTGCGAGGCGATGTGCCGTCGCGCCAAGGAGCACCGGGTCCAGCTCGTCGAGGACGACCCCGAGACCCCCGACGAGCACGCCGTGGCCTGGACGACGCGTTCCAGCGGGGTCGACCGGGTGCTGCGCCGCCTCGACCAGGCCCGCCGGGCACCCGGCCCGCGGACCGACCTGCCGTTGACCGGGACGGGGTTCACCCGCTTCCTGGACCGCTACCTGTCCGCCACCGCCCCGGGCAGCCTGCTCGCCGACGGCGACACCCGCCACCGGGGCTGGCTGGTCTCCGCGCTGGTCCCACTGCTGGAGTCGGGCACTGATCCCGGCCCCGAACTCGCCCGCCGCGCCCACGTGCCGGGAGACCCCGTCGAGCTGCCCCGGGACTGGACACCCGGCGGGCTGCTCGACGCGGTCGAGGTGATGGACCTGCACCTCGACCCCGGTCTGGCAGCGGCCCTCCCACCCCACCGGCCCCAACCACAGGGGCGGACCGGGGCCGGTGGCCCACTGGTCCGGGCGGCTCATCCGGGGCGTGCGCCCCGATGAGCCGCCCGGACCGCGTCGTGGTGCACCTGGCCTCGCCCGCGCTGTTCGTCGGGGCCAGCGCGGACGGTACGGGCGCCGACACCGACGTGGTCACCGACGAGCACGGTCTGCCCTACCTGCCCCGCCACCGCCTCGCCGCGCGGCTGCGCGCCGGCGCGGTCGGCGCGCTGGCGGTGGCGTCCGGACTGGCCGGGGCCCGCGACGAGGTCTTCGGCCGCGAAGGCTCCCACGAGGCGGACCGGATCCTGCGGGTGGGGCACGCCGTCCTGGCAGACCGGGTGCGCGCGGCGGTCGCCCGCGCGGTCGCCGGTCGCGCCGAACCGGTGCGCTCCACCCTGCGCCGCGCGGTCACCGACGCCTACACCACCCTGGAGTCGGGGATCGAGGCCGGTCCGGACGGGGCCTCCGAACCGGGCCGCCTGCGCACCCACCGGGTTCTCCTGCCGGGGTTGACCCTGACCGCAGCACTGACCTGGGCCTCCCCGCCCCGCGAGGAGCACTGGCGGCTGCTGGCCCGTGCCTGCCTGGCCACCACCCGGATCGGGCTGCGGGGCACACGCGGCCGGGGCCGGGTGGACGTGCGCCTGGCCGGGCCCGGCGACACCGACCCGAACGCCGTGACCCTGTGCCTGGCCGCGCCCGTGAGCGGGCGCGAGGGCGGGGAGGGCGCCTCCGCCGCGCCCTCGACCACGGGGACGCGGAGCCGCGGCGATAACGTGAATACTTCTCATGTCCGGCATCCGCTCCGTGCCCCCGGGCGTGGCCGTGACGGCGGCGCGTACACCCCGGCGCGGTCCCCGGTTCCCGGCCACCGGAACGCGGAAGGGAGCGGACCCGTGGACGCCTCCGCGGTGAACGGTTACCTGCCGCTGCGCCTCGTCCTCACCGACACCCTGGCCGTGCGCACCTCCTTCGACCCGTTGCGCGTCGACTCCGAGCACACCATCAGCGGACGCGCCCAGCGCGGCATGCTCGCCGCCGCCCTGCGGCGGGCGGGCCGCGACCGCGAACTCCACGACTGGGTGGCCCGGGGCGAACAGGTCCGTTTCGCCCCCGCCCACCCCCGGCTGGAACCGGGCGCGGACCCCGACCTCCCCGGCGTCTCCCCGAGGAGGGCCGCCGTCGCCTACCCCGCTCCCGCCTATCTCTACACCCCGGGGAAGAACGGCGACACCACGGTCGACGCCTTCGGCGACACCGACCCCGCCACGCCCTACCGCGCGGTCCGCGACCCCCTCACCCCCGACCGCTCCCTGCGCGCCGCGGTGCGCACCACCTCCGAGCGGTACCTCGGCCGTCCCCGCACGGGCGAGGCCGCCCGGAGCGTCCCCTTCTTCACCACCAGCGTCGACCCCGGCCAGGTCTTCGAGGCCCGATGGCAGCTGCGCGCACCCGACTCCGCCTCCCTCGGACGGCTCGCCGAAGACATCACGGATTTCCTCGCCGGGGCCGACGGCACCCTCACCCTCGGTTCCGGCGGCACCCGCGCCCACGGCGGTGTCCGTGTGGCCCCCGTGGACCCCGGCCGGCTCCTGGCACCGGACCGGGTCGACCCCGTCCACGCGCGCTCCTGGGAGGCCGGGGCCCCCGTCGACCTGCTCCTGCTCTCCCCGGCGCTGTTGGTCGGCGCCGACGGCCAGGCCCGGCCCCAGGCCCTGGTGCCCGCCGTGCTCGACCTCCTCGCCCGGCGCCTGCCCGGTGTCCGCGCGCACGTCCTGGCCAGCCATGTGGAGGCCGGGCTCGTCGGCGCCTACCACCGCGGCTACCAGGGGCCCATGGCCCAGCGCTGGGCCGCCCGTCCAGGCGCGGTGGTCCGCCTGCGCCTGGACCGCGGCCTGACCGCCGACCAGGCCCGCGACCTGGAGGCGCACCCCCTGGGCGAGCGCCTCGTGGACGGCCACGGCCAGTTCACCCTGCTGCCCCCGCCCCCTCCCGGTCCCGAACCCCTCGCCCCCGTGGCCGTCCCCCTCGCGGAGCGTGCCCCGGACACGGAACCCCTTCCTCCCGAGTGGGACGATCGGCTGCGCGCCCTCCACGACGACCTACTGTGGAACGCCGCCGCCCAGCCCGTCCGCGACCACGCCCGCGCCCTGGCCCGGGCCTCGGCGCGCCGACTGGATCCGCTCACCCCCCACCTGCTGAGCCGCCTGCGCGAGATCGCCGTCCATCCCCACCCCACCCCCGAGAGCGCCCTGGCCGCCCTCGAACGCGTCGCCACCGGGCACGCGGATACCGATTCCGCCGACGCCCACAAGGCCCCGCACGACCGCGCCGTACGCGCCCTGGCCCGCGCCCGCCTCGTCCGCCCCGGCGGACGGGGGTCCGTCACAGTCCGGTCCTGGTGGGAGGGGATGTCCGGCCCGAGAGCCGCCGCCTGGTGGTCCGACAACCGGCCCGACCCCGCGCACAGCCCGGCCTACGCCCGCGCGATCGCGGCCGTGGACCTCTCCCTGCCCGACGGCCTACCGCCCGACGACCACCCCGGCGCCCTCTCCGACCGGGCCCGCGACTGGGAGAGGCGCGCCGCCCCGCGCCTCGCCCTGACCCTGGTCTCCTCATGGCTGGCCGAGGCCGCCCGCGCTCCGCGCGCCGAAGAGGACGGGGGACGTCCCGGCGGGGGAGGCCCCGAGTGAGTGGCGAACCCGACGGGTCCGGGCTGCTCTGGGAGATCGCCCTCCGGCTGTGCCTGCTCTCCGACACCCATATCGGCGCCGCGCGGACCGTCCCCCGCCACACCGACGAGAGCGGTGTGGACCTGTACGTGGACCGCGACCCGCGCACCGGTGCGCCCCGCCTGCGCGCCACCACCCTGGCCGGGCTGCTGCGCCACGAACTCTCCGCACGCACCGGCGACCCCGACAGCGTCCGCGCGCTCATGGGCGCCGCGCGGACGCGCACCCCCGGTGACCGGGACGCGCCCGCCATGAGCGCCCTGGACGTGGACGACGCCCTCGCCGAACTCCCCGAGGAGGCCGCGGTCGAGGTCCGGACCGGCACCCGGGTGGACCCGGCCTCCGGCACCGTCCAGCCGGGACGCGTCTGGCGGTGGGAGATCCTGCCGGCGGGCACCGTCCTCACCGCGCACATGCGCCTGCACGTGGAAGCCCCGGTCGACGAGGCCCGTCTGCTCACCCTGCTGCTCCTGGCCACCGACGGCCTGGCCGGGCCCCACGGCCCCGGTCCGGGGATCCGCGTCGGCGGCCGCACCGGCCGGGGCTACGGCGCCGTCCGCGCCACCCACTGGGCGGCGCACCGCCACGACCTCACCGACGAGTACGGCTGGTTCGCCTACCACGCCCGGTCCTGGGCCCAGCGCTGGGAGGACGGCGCCCACGCGCTCGCCGACGCCCCCGCCGACCTGGCCACCGCCCTGGCCACCGGCCTGCGCGCCCGCGGCCGCACGGCGACCGCCGCGCACCTGGCCGCCCGCGCCGACCAGCCCGACCACCGCCACCGCGACGAACTCCACCTGACCCTGGCCGTCGCCGAGCGGTCCGACCCCACCGGCCCGCCGGCGCGCGGCCTCCGCCCGGGGCTGCTCATGGTCGGCGACGCTCCCGCCCACGAGCGGATCGGTGCGGTGGACCGGGCGCACCGGAACCGCCCCGCCGTGACCGACCCGGACAAGGCCGCCGTCCACCTCGCCCCCGTTCTGGGCGACACCGCGCTGTTCGCCCTGTTCAAACGGATCGGCGGCCGCCTGGCCCGGGACGCCGCCGAACACCTGGACGCCCCGCCCGACCGCTGGCGGGACTGGCACGGGCGCTGGTGGGGCGCCGATACCGACCGCCGCGGACGCCCGCGCCCCTCCCGTATCCGGCTGCGCACCATTCCCGTCCTCACCGGCGGCGAGCCCCTGACCACCACCCGCCTGACCGTGGACTCCCTGTTCGGTGACGCCGTCGACGGCCGCCTGTTCACCACGGACCTGCACTGCGGCGGAAGCGCCGAGGCGGTCGTGGACGTGAGCGAACCCGACGACGCGGTGCGCGGCCTGCTCACCCTCCTCGTGCGCGAGCTGGCCACGGTGCCGTTCGACACCCTCGGCGCGGGAGCGGGCAGCGGGAACGGACGCCTGACCGCGACCCGGGCCCTTCTGAGCACCCGCCCCGACGACGGTGGCCCGCCGCGCACGGTGGACCTGCTCGCCGCCGTGTTCGACCCCGACGGCGCGGAGGCCGCCACGGCACGCGGCTGGCTGACCGCCCTGCGTGCCGCGCTCGCTCCCGACGACGGCACGAAGGAGGCACCCCGGTGAACCACGACCCCCCGAGACCGCAGGGCCTGTCCGTCCACCGCCTGACCGACGGCCAGGTCGACGCGGTCCTCACCGACGTCTTCGTCCGCGGCCGGCGGTGCCGTCTGCTCGACACGGGCACCGAGGACGTCCCCGGCTCGCCCGGCCGGCCCCAGTGGCTGCTCGCCGAACTCGGCGACGGCCGCCTCACCGGCGCCTGCCCGGGCGCACGGTGGCGCCGCTCGGACCAGCCGCCCACCGGAGACCCGGCGGTCCCGCCCCCGGGCCCCGGCAGCGACCGCTGGCGGATCCTGGAGGTCCTGGTGTTCGGCCCGCACGCGCAGATCCGCGTCGGCGAGGGCGCCGGTGCCGGGTGGATCAGTGCCGACGCCCCCGGACCGCTCCCGGAGTGGCTGCGCCCGCGCGACCGGTCCTTCCTCCTCCAGGGCTGGAACGGCCCGGCGCACAGCCGCACCCTGGACGGCGAGGTGCCCTTCGCGGTGACCCGGGAGCCCTCCGGGACCCGGGCCGTCCTCCCGGTGGAGTGGGCCGACTTCTCCGGCCGTCCGCGCCCCGGCCCCGACGGCAGGACCGCCCTGGAGAGTTCCGGCACCTGGCTGACCGTGCGCGAGTACTGGGCCGGCGATCCCGGCACCGGCGCGGTCGGGGTGGCCTTCCACCGGCTCACCGGTATGCGTACGGGCACGAAGCCGACCGGGCCGGAGTTCGACGTGGGCACCGGCGACGAGATCCGCGGGAGGGGACCCCGATGGTGAACCCGCGCGAGGTCGCCGCGCGGCTCGGCGGCGCGTCCGCTCCCGCGCGCCGGGACGGCCGCTTCCAGGCCACCGCGCCCTACGGGCTGGTCCGGCTCGCCGACACCCCCATGCCCGCCTCCGACCTGCACGGCGAACACTCGGCCGACGAGCTCCTGCGCAGCCACGACCGCACGGTGCGGGGCACCCACTCGGGGTGGATCGACCTGACCCTGACCACGCTCACCCCCACCTTCGTCGGCCAGACCCCCGAACGCGGCCGGGTGAGCGCGTCCCTGCGCTTTCCCCACGGCGACCGCCGCCTGCCCGCCGTCCCCGGCTCCACCCTGCGCGGTCTGGTCCGCAACACCGTGCGCATGCTCACCAGCGGCGAGACCGGTCCGGTCAACACCCCGATGCTGTTCTTCCGCGCGCCCGTGCGCATCGATCCCGACAGCAACGACAGCACCCTGTCCACCCGGGCCCGCCAGGTCATGGCCCACCAGCACTCCCACTACCGGAGGCGCCGCGCCGGGCTGCGCACCAAGCAGGGCTTCCTGTTCCACTCGCCGGCCGACGGGCACTGGAACGTGGTCGAGGTCCCCGCCACCGCCCTGTCCGGCGAGCCCGGCCAGGCCCTCAAAGTGCCCTTCGCGGTCCTGCGCGAGAGCCTGCGCACGTGGGACTTCGGAGTCGAGGACTTCCCCGATCCACCCAGGAGCAACACCTACGTCCCCACCACCCACGAACAGCACGGACACCTGCAGTACCGGTGGGTGTACGCGGTCCACCTGCCCGGGGAGCGGCGCGTGGCCGCCGTCGCGCCCACCGCCGAGGAGGCACACGCCCACCTCGACGCCCGCACCGCCTCGGCCCGCGGCCTCGGCGGGGGCGGCGTGGTGCACGCCCTGCTCGTCCTGACCGGGGTCGCCGCCGGCGAGCGCCGCAACGCCTACCTCTTCCCCCGGCCCCCGGACCTGCGCGAGGGCCTGCGCGTCCCCGACGCCATGGTGGAGCTGTTCGAGTCGGCGGAGCAGGTCACCGGCTACCAGCGCGCCGCCTTCCCCGACACCCTCGGCACGGGGCCGGCCGACCCCGGGCGGGAACCGGTCGCCGGGGCCGGCGGCGGCCTGCCCCGGCACGGCCTCGAACCGGTCTGGTTCGACCTCGACCCCTCCGGCGCGGTGGTCTCCTTCGGCCGTTCCGGCGGCTACCGCATCGCGGTCAGCGACGACAACCCGATCCGCCGCGCCCTGCCCGCGCCCGTCCTGGGCCCCCAGCACGGGGACCCCGACCGGTCCGTGCTGGCGGGACGCACCGTGGACGTGTGCCGCGCCCTGTTCGGCGACACCGACACCTTCGCCGGCGAGTCGGGTGCCTCCAAGGGGCGGGTGTCGTTCGGCAGCGCGCTGAGCACCGACCCCGAACCCGACTACCCCGACGGCGCGGCCCTGCGAGTCCAGCTGCTCTCGCCCCAGCGGGGCTGCTTCGCCAACTACCTGGTCCAGGGCCCCGACGCGGACTCGGGGGAGCGGCCCGACATCATCACGTGGTCGCACGAGGGCCGGGTGCGCCTGGGCGGGTACAAGGCGTACCTGCACCGGCACCGCGCCGAACTGGGCAGCCCGGTCCGCTACGACGCGCGCGCCCGGGAGGAGCTGGGGCTGATGGTGCTGCGGCCCGGTCCGCAGGTCGAACCGCCCCGGGACACCCAGCGCGACATCATCCCCCTCCGCGACGGTCTCACCTTTCACTCCCGCATCACCTTCACCAATCTGACCGACGGTGAACTCGGCGCGCTGCTACGCGCGCTGCTGCTCGACAACCCGGTGGACGGGGGAGACCCCCACGATCCCGAGTACGCCCACAAGATCGGTATGGGCAAGTCGCTGGGCATGGGCAGCGTGCACCTGAGGCCGGAGCTGTACCTGGTGGACCGGCGCGCCCGCGCCCTGGACCCGGGCCCGGCAGCCGGGGTCGTACGCGCCGGGGGCCGCCGGGTCCAGGGGTTCCTGGACGCGTTCGGCGCCGCCCTGGCGGGCAGACGGCTGCCGGGTGAGCCCGACCCCGAGCGGTGGCGGCGGGTGGAGCAGGCGGTGGACGTGTGCCTGGCCGGCCGGTGGCGCGGCCGTCTGCCCTGGGAGGAGACCGCGGTGATGTCGCTGCGCGAGTTCGCCGAGTACCCGGTGCTGCCCCCGCTGACCCGGCGGTTCCGCGACGCCGGGTGGTCCGGACGTGCGTGAGGGGAGGCCGCCCCCTCCCGGTCAGCCGCCGATGGTCTCGGCCAGTGCCTCCAGCAGGTCCGCGCGCGTGTCGGGGTCCTCCTGGGCGTGCGCCCACAGGGCGGGAACGGATCCCTCCTCCAACAGGGCGCACAGCAGGGTGTCGAGCGCGTCCTGGGGGTCGGCCTCGAAGTCCGCACGCGACCTCTGGGCCCGCGCCGTCAGATCCAGGGCGGTCCGCTCCAGCCACGCGCGCTCCCGCCCGCCCAGCACCTCGCGCCGTCCGGTGCCCTCCTCCACCGGTTCGGGGGAAGCGGGGACGGGGGAGTAGGGGGCGCTGCGGGCCCGGCCGCGCGCCTGCTGGACGAGGTGGAAGTGGACGGGCATGCTCACCGCCATCCGCCCCAGGACCCCGGTGAGCCTGCGGGCGACGTCCTCGCCGCCCATGTCGGGCAGCAGCCCGCGCAGCAGCAGTCGGCGCCGCTGGTCGGGGGTGCGGCCAGGGTCGGCGTCGCGCCCCGAGGCCAGTTCCGCCAGCTTGCGCAGCAGGTAGTCGCCGGTGGCGGTGGAGACCATGGGCGGTTCCTTGACCGCGGTCACGGCGCGCCCGCGCAGGTCGGCGACGGGTACGGCACTGCCGTCCTCGGTGAAGGAGACCGTCTCGCCCGGGTGGATGTCCTCGGGCAGGTCGGCGGCGGGATTGCCCCAGCCCGCGGTGAGCACCAGCATGGCCAGCGCCTCCTGGTCGACCAGGTCCGTGGCGACCCGGGCCACGTCGCGGCGCTGCGCCCAGCGGCGCGGGCGCTCGGAGAAGGCGCAGCGCACCTGTCCGTCGGCGGTGGCCTGGGGGTAGACGCGGCGCAGGTTCTTGTAGGAGCGGTCGCGGCGCACGTCGTCCAGGGCGTCGCGCAGCCGGTGGGCGGCGGTGCGGTCGACGCCGGTGCCGTCGGGCGCGGCGCGCCGCATGCGCACGGCGACGACGCCGTCGGGATCGCCTCCGTGGGCCGGGCACGGGCAGTACTCGGCGCACAGGTCGACATAGTCGCAGAACTGTTCGGAGTGACCCGAACAACCCTGCGCGGTTCCGTCCGCGGAACAGGGCCCGCATCCCAGCACGCGCGTGAAGGCGCGCAGGAAGGAGGCGGAACCGAACAGCTCCCAGGCGGAGCAGTGGTGCGTGCTCACGAACTCTTCTCCCCGGTGGTCCGGGGCCGGGTCGCTTCCCCAGCCCTCCGGGAAAGCGCGTGCGAAAGAGACGCGAGACCTCAGGTGGCACCCCCGCGTCAACGGGAGGCCACGTCCCAAAATAGGTCTGCCGAGGTGGAAATGTCAACGATTGGACTCTCGTACCAAGCTGCATAAACACCCAGAGACACTCACGAAATGGACAATGGCAACAATGGCCTCAGCCTTTTCCCGGATCTCCCGTGCGGCATGGTGCTCCGACGGGTGCGGCCGTGTCCGAGAGACTGCGGTGAGGGCCCCGGAACGGGGCGCGTCACGGACGGGCCGGGCGTCCCGTCCGGCCCGTCCGGAGCGAGAGGAACGGAGGTCGCCGGATGCGGGTGGTCAACCTGACGCCGCATGTGGTGACAGTCGTGGACGAGAGATCGCGCGTCATCCGGAGCTGGCCGGAAGCGGCCCAACCCGCCCGGGTGGAGGCCGTACGCGTCCCCATGGGACTGGAGGTGGCCGGGGTTCCGCTGATGGCGGAGAAGCGCACCCGGGCCAACCTTCCCGAACCGCAGGAGGGGGTGTGGTTCATCGTCTCCTCCGTGGTCGTCTGCGCCCATCCCGAGCGCCGGGACCTGCTCGTGCCCTCCGACCTCGTGCGCGACGGCAGCGGTGTGGTCACCGCCTGCCGTTCCTTCGTGGTTAGCGGTCCCCCGGTACGGGTCGGCGGCCGAACCCAGGGGAACAAGCCGGTGTCCGGTGGGACGAGGGTGAACGCCTGAGACGGGTGTGAGGATAGGGACGACCATGAGGAGCCGGGACCACGGGGAACGGGCGCTTCCGTGGGGAAACGCCGCACGGGCGCAGTAGCGTGGTGGCCGACCACACCCCCTTCCCGGGAGGGACGCCGTGGACGGTCCCCGTGCCGCTGTCGTGCTCGTCGGGCGAAACCCCACCCCCGCGCTGCTGTCCTCACTCACCCTTCCCGCCGACCACCTGGTCCTGGTGGCCAGCGACGGGACCCGCTCCCTCGCCCGACGGGTCGCCGCCTCCGTGGAGCGGCTGGCCTCTCCCGAGTCCGTGCGGGTGGTGAGCGTGGGCCCAGACCCCCACGACTTCGGCCCGGTCACCGACACCATGGCCGCCCTGCACCGTGCGGGCGGCGGCGAACCCTGGTTCCTGGACTACACCGGCGGCACCAAGGTGATGAGCGTGGCCGCGGCCCTGCTGCACGAGCGGTCCCTGCCCCCGGACCGCCACCCCCGCGCCCGCAGCTGGCGCCACTACCTCGACGCCGTCCGCGACACCCTGCGCACCGCCGACGGCTCCCATCCCGGGCGCCCCGTGGTCAGCGACGGCGTCGACCTGCGCACCCTCGCGGAGATCCACGGCGCCCGCTGGCTGAGGAACCGCGACCCCGAACCCGTCCGTCTCTTCGCACAGGGAGGACGACAGGCCCTCCGGGCGCGCTTCCCCGACCTCTCCCCGGCCGTGCGGCGCGGCGTCGTCGCCGAGGGCCGCGTCCTGTCCCACCTGCTGCGCCACACGCGCCGCCACCCCGACACCGAGGTCGTCGGAGCCCGCCAGGTCGCCGACCCCCGCCACCCCGACGGCTCCATCGCCGACTTCGACGCCATCGTGCGCTACCGCCACCGGGTGCTGTGCGTGGAGGCCAAGGCCCGCCCCGGCGACGTCGTGGCCCGCGCCGGGTGGACCGTGGCCAAGGCCCGCCGGGTCTTCGGCGCCGCCGCCCAGGTGCTGTTCGTCCACACCGGCCCCGCCGTCCCCGGGCTGCGGGAGCGTGTCACCGCCTACAACCCCGCCCTGAGCGCCCGCAGCGTCCACGTGTGGAGCCTGGACGACCTGCTGTCGCGGCTGACCTCCTTCGAGGAGATCCGCAGGGCCTTCTTCCCGGGGCCGGGAGCCCCGGGCCCGGCCCGCCCCGGGCCCGACTCCGCACCGCCGGAGCCCTCCGCGCCCCCGCCGCCCGAACACCACCCCGGCCCCCGGGACGGACCCGTCCTGGTCACCTCCCTGGGCGGCAGCCGCCTGGGCACCCTCACCGCCGTACACGCCCACCGGCCCGCCAGCACACTGATCCTGCCCTCCAGACAGAGCGTGCGCGACGGGGTACGCGAGTCCGCCGCCCGCACCCTGCACGCCGCCGAGCACCCCGGCGCGCCGCCCGCCGACGCCACCCGGCTGAAGGAGGCCGGGTACCGCGACCGGGTCCGCTTCACCCCCGACCCCGTGGACGGCTTCGACGCCGACGCGGTCGCCACCGTCGCCCGGGACTGGATCATCCGGGAACAGGACACCGAACCGCCGCCCCCGGTCATCGCCGACATCACCACCGGGACCAAGGCGATGAGCCTGGGACTGGCCCTGGCCGCCCGCCGCTCGGGCGCCTGCGCCACCTACCAGCTGGCGCGCAGGCGCACCGTGGTCTGCCTGACCCACGGCTCGCTGCCCCTGCGGGGCCGCGCCAGCGTGGACTGGTCGCTGGTCCTGCCCGGCTACACACCGCTGACCGGTGGCCGGCCGGGGGAGGGCGCCGGGGGCCCGGCCGGGTCCCTGGCCGAGCGGGTGTGCCCTGCGGCCCGCTCCCAGGTGGACACCGGTCTGCTCGACGCCGCCCGCACCGCCCTGGTACGGGCGGCCAGCGGGCCGGTCGGGGTGTGGCTGGACGCCTCCCTCACCGACCCCGAGGAGTGCCTGACCGCCCAGGAGCGGCCCAGCCTGGTCCTCACCTTCGACGACCGCGCGGTGGGCCTGACAGCGCCGGGCTGGTACCGGCGCCGCACCCCCGGCGGCCGGGTGCACGGGGTCGGCCGGGGCGCGTGGGCGCAGAGCGTGTTCGCCGCCACCGTGCACCTCGGCACGCGCTGCGACGTGGCCGGAACGGTGGTCGCCCTGACCCGGCCCGGAGGCGACGTCAGCCGCGCGGTCGAACTGGTGGACTGGATCGCCCACGCCGACCCGGAGCGGGAACCGGGGCGGATCGCCTTCGGCGAGCCCCTGCGCCCCCTGGTGGCGGTCGCCTCCCCCGGCGCGCTGCCCCCGCTGCTGGACACCGACGTCAGCAAGCTCTAGAAACCACCCCGCCGACAGTGCCACTGGGAGCAAGATCATCGCCGTTGGGGAGCCGCCGCCCCGACAAGACCGACTTTTTGCCTGCTCAGCGGCCCGCACCACGGTCCGCGCGGTCCCTTTCCGGTGAGGATGGAAGGGGCAGGGGAACGTCGTGGGAACGGAGCCGGCGGTGCGACACGGGGTACGGGCCCCCGGACTCGGCGGGCTCATGGCGGTGGCGCTGGCCACGGGGTGCTCTCCCGCGGACACCCCCTTCCTCGGACAGGAGGTCTCCTGGCGGCCCTGCCACGACGGGGAGGAGGCCGCGGCCGACCGGGGAGCCGATCCGGAGTGGCTGGAGAACCTGGAGTGCGGCACGGTCACCGTTCCCCTGGACCACGACGAGCCCCACGGGAGGACCCTCGACATCGCGCTGGTCCGCGCGCCCGCCGACGGCCCGGAGGAGGACCACCTGGGAGCCCTGGTCGTCAATCCGGGCGGTCCCGGTGTCTCGGGCGTCCGGGCGCTGGAGTCCCCCCTGTTCGGTGACGGGATCCGCGCCGCCTTCGACCTGGTCTCCTTCGACCCGCGCGGCGTCGGGGCGAGCGGGGGCTTCGCCTGCGGGGACCGGTACGCCCTGATCGACGCCCGTCAGAGCGTGGCCGGTACCGACCCCGGCGACCTGGACGCCGCCGAACTCCGGCCCCTGGCGAACGCGGCCCGCGAGTACGCCCGCGCGTGCGAGGGGAGGGCGGGGGAGGAGTTCCTGGCCCACATCGGCAGCGTCAACGTCGCCCGCGACCTCGACATCGTCCGCGACGCCCTGGGCGAGGACCGGCTGAACTTCGTCGGCTACTCCTACGGCGCGCTGATCGGCGTCCTGTACGCCCACATGTACCCGGAGAACACCCGGGCGCTGGTCCTGGACGGCGCCGTGGCGACCGGGATGTCCAACGCGGAGGCCGCCGTCGACCAGGTCGCCGCCTTCCAGCACGCCTGGGAGATGTTCCTGGCCGACTGCGTCGCCGAGGTCGGCGCGTGCCCGTTCGCCGGCGCGGACCGGGGCCGGGGCTCCGGGGGAGCGGGAGCCGCCAGCGAGGCCGACGCCCGGATGGCCGGCCTCCTGGAGCGGCTCGACCGGGACCCCGCCCAGGTCCGGGGGATCCCGGTGGACGGCCGGATGCTGCTCACCATGGTCGGTATGGCGCTGTACCAGGAGGACAGCTGGGACCCTCTCGCCGACGTGCTCACCGCCCTCGCCGAGGGCGACGCCCGAGGGGTCGAGCGCCACCTCGGGCGGTTGTACGACGACACCTTCGGCCGGTACGCGAAGGCGGAGTCCGGCGAACCCGGGACGGGGCACCAGGACGCGGGGGCCGCCTACACGGCCGTGAGGTGCGCCGACCGCGCCGATCCGGAGGACGTGGCGGCCTACCGCGACGCCGCCGACGAGGCCGCCGACGTCTCCCCGCTGTTCGGCCCCGGCCCGGTGTGGGACCACCTGCCGTGCGCCTACTGGCCCGGGACCGAGGAGGCGCCCACCGCCCCCACCGCTCCTGAGGCGCCCCCGATCGTGGTCGTCGGCACCGTCGGCGACCCCGCCACCCCCTACCCCTGGGCCCGGGAGGCGGCCGAACGGCTGGAGACCGCCACCCTGGTCACCTACGAGGGTGCCGGGCACACCGTCTACGGGTGGGGGCGCAGCCCGTGCGTGGACGGTGCGGTGGACGCCTACCTGCTCACCGGCGAGGTGCCCCGGCCCGGGCTCACCTGTCCCCCGGCAGGAACCTGAGGCCGCGTGGGCCGTCGACGTCCGGGGGCGGGGGAGAGCCGGAAGACCCGCTGTCCGCCTCAGGGGCGGCTCCGCGGCGCGACCGGGCCACACCCTTCCCGGCCCCTTCTCCTGGGGTCACGGCCAGGAGCGTACACTTGAGTCATGGCCGATACGCGCGCGGTGGATCAGGGTCCCTTCCGGACCGCCCTCATTCCGGGCTCGGCCACCGCGGGCTCCTCGACCGTCAGCCGATCGACCTCCGTTCTCCCGGAGGCACCCCGCACCGGCCTCACGGCCCTGCACGGCCACGGTTAGCGGCCTCCCCGCGTATTCCCGCCTTCCGCGCCCCCACGGGCGCCCGCGACCGTGATCCCGCGATCCGCGGACCGTCACTCCCCGCGCACGTCGCGCGCCGCACCGCGTCCGTCCGAGCTCTCGCGCCGGACCCGCACCGCACCTCTCCATCCAGTCCCGCACCACCATCCCCGCCAGTCGGCTTCACCGGCTGCGCCCACGGGTGCGGCCGTGCCCACAAGGCCGGCCGCGCCACTCTCGAAGGGACCCCTCGTGAAGTTGAGCGAGCTGCTGCACGGCCACGACCACCAGGTACTGCACGGAGACCGGGACGTTCCGATCACCGCCGGGCCGTGCCTGGACGCCGACCGTGTGACCCCCGGTTCGCTCTACATCGCCCTGCCAGGACACCCCGAGGGCGGTCCGGAGGCCCTGGGGGAGGCGATCGCCCGCGGGGCCGTCGCCGTCATCGTCGAAGGACCGGACCCGGCCGGGGACCGGCCGACGGACCCCGGGGTGCGCGTGGTCCGGGTACCGGACGCGCGGATCGCGACGGCACTCGTCTCGACGCGCTACCACGGTGAACCGGGGCGCGCCATGGACGTGGTCGCCGTCACCGGCACCAACGGCAAGACGTCGGTGTCGTCCATATTCGAGTCGCTGCTGAGGATCTCCGAGGCTGCCCGGGTGGGGGTCATCGGGACCTCCGGCGCCCGGACCGGCGGCGACCCGATCCTCATGCCGAGGTCGGTGCTGAGCACGCCGGAGGCACCGGACCTCCAGTACCTGCTGGCGTGCATGCGCGACCGGGGCAGCGACAGCGTCGTGCTGGAGGCGACGTCGATGGGGCTGCTGAACCACAGGGTGGAGGGCTCCTTCGTCGACGTCGGGATCTTCACCAACCTGACCCAGGACCACCTGGACGACCACGGCACGATGGAGCACTACAGGGAGGCGAAGATGCTCCTGTTCGGAGGCATGTGCCGGCGCGCCGTGGTCAACGCCGACGACCCCGTGGGCGCCACGATCCCGGCCATGATGCCCGGTGCCGTGACCACCTACGCCATCGAGGCGGACGCGGACTACCGGGCGACCGACCTGGTCGTCGACGCCTCGGGGACACGGTTCGTCCTGCACCACGACGAGCGCAAGTACCCGGCGGCGATCCCCATCCCGGGCCGCTTCTCGGTGTCCAACGCGCTGGCCGCGGTGGCGGCCTGCCACCTCCTGGGGCACGATCTGCAGGGCCTGGTGGACGCCCTCGACCGGATGCCGCAGATCCCGGGACGGTTCGAGCACTTCGGCACACCGGGCGGGGTCTCCGTCATCGTGGACTACGCCCACTCGCCCGACTCGCTGGACAAGGTCCTGTGCACGATCCGCGGGTTCGCCCCGCACCGGGTGCTCACCGTCTTCGGCTGCGGCGGCGACCGGGACACCACCAAGCGCGTCCGGATGGGTGAGATCGCGGGCACCTACTCCGACCTGTGCGTGCTCACCTCGGACAACCCCCGGTACGAGGACCCGGAGGCGATCATGGACCAGGTCGTCCCGGGGATCGAGGCGACCGGCACGCCCTTCGAGCGGGTCGGCGACCGGCGCGGGGCCATCGCCCTCGCGCTGTCCTCGGCCCGTCCCGGGGACGTCGTCCTGGTCGCGGGCAAGGGCAGCGAGTCGTACCAGAGCGTCGGTGACGACCTCGTCCCCTTCGACGACATGACGGTCGTACGCGAGCTCACCCGCGCCTGAGGCCGCGCTTCCCCCGCGGAGGGGACCGCCGCCCGGCGGGGGAGCGGCCGCCGCGCACACGGCCGCCCCGGCCGTGTCCGGCCGGGGCGGCCACCCGTGTGGGGCGGGCTACAGCTTCGAGGCGGCCGCCTCGTCCAGCCAGAACACGGTCCGCTCCGCGCCGCGCGCACCGGCCACGGGGGCCTTGTCCACGCTGCCCCCGGTGAGGCCCAGGCGCACGGCCTCGGCCTTGCCCTCACCCGAGGCCAGCAACCACACCTCGCGGGCGGCCCGGATCGAGGGCATGGTCAGGGACACCCGCCGCGGCGGCGGTTTGGGGGAGTCGTGCACCGCGGTCACCGACGCCTCCTCCTCACGCACCTCGGGCAGGCCCGGGAACAGCGAGGCCACGTGCGCGTCCGGGCCCACGCCCAGCAGGCACACGTCGAAGACGGGCACGGGTCCCCGGCCGCGCGCGGCCACCGCCAGCTCCCGGCCGTACCGGGTGGCCGCGTGCTCGACGTGGTCGCCGTCCATCCCGTCGGAGGCGGGTATCGGGTGCACGTTGTGCGGCGGGACCGGGACCGCGTCGATCAGCGCCTCGCACGCCTGGGTCTCGTTGCGCTCGGGGTCCTTGTCCGGCAGGAACCGCTCGTCGCCCCACCACAGGTGCACGTGCGACCAGTTGATCCCGGCCTCCCTGGCGTGGTCGCGCACCGCCTCCAGGGTGCGGATACCGATTCCGCCCCCGGTCAGCACCAGGTGGAAGTCGCGCTTGTCCGACTCGGCCTGGACGATCATGTTCACCAGCTTCAACGCGACGCTGTCGGCCAGCGCACCCGCGTCGGAGTGGCGGACGATCTCCGGTTCACTCATCCTCTTGCTCCGCTTCCGGTGAGCAGCGGTCCCAGGTGACGGGCCGCGCTCTCGTAGATCTCGTCAGGGTCCAGACGGCGCAGCTCCTCGGCCAGGGCCCTGGAGGCGTTGCGCCGTGCCAGCGCCACCGTCTGGTCCGGCTGCCCGAACCGCGACAGCGTGGCCACCTGGCCGTCCACCCGGGAGATCACGATGTCCCCCTGGTCGGTGGTCAGCCGGACCTCGGTCAGGCCGGGGCCGTTGGAGGTGCCGCGCTCCACCGGCACCTCCAGCCGGTCCCTCAGCCACGCCGCCAGCAGTTCGGCGCTCGGATAGTGCGACTCGGCGGTCACCCTGGCGGAGGTCACCCACCCGCTCGGCTGGTCCATGGCGCTGGCCAGCAGCGAACGCCACGGCGTCAGCCGGGTCCAGGTCAGGTCCGTGTCGCCCGGACTGTAGTGGGACACCCGCTCCACCAGGTCCCTCAGGGGGTCCGGGGCGCGCAGGGCGTCGGTGATCCGCCGCTGGGCCAGGCGCCCCACCGGGTCGGCGGCCGGATCGGCCGGGCCCACGCCCGGCCACCACGTCACCACCGGCGCGTCGGGCACCAGCAGCGGGGTGATCACCGAGTCGGCGTGCTCGCCCAGCGGCCCGTACAGCCGCAGCAGTACCGCCTCGCCGGGTCCGGAGGTGCCCGGACGGCGGATCTCGGCGTCGATGGCCGGTTCGGCCTCGGGGTCGCGCCGGATCAGCGCCACCACGCGCGAGGGGTGCTCGCGGCCCGCCTCGGTGGCGGCGCGCACGGCGTCGTAGTGGTCGGCCTCGTCGGTGACGATGACCAGGGTCAGCACCATGTTCATGGCACCGCCGCCCACGCTGAGCCGCTCGGACATGAGCGCCTCGGTGATCTGCGAGGTGGTGGTGCGCGGCAGGTAGAGCGTCATCGGTTCCTCCCGGCGGTCTGGTGGCTGGCTACGGGCGTCGCCACTGGCGTCCGTCCCCGGCGAGCAGTCGATGGGCCGAGTCCGGGCCCCAGGTGCCCGAACCGTACTGCTCGGGACGTCCCTCCTTGGCCCAGTACTCCTCGACCGGGTCCAGGATCTGCCAGGACAGCTCGACCTCCTCCTGGCGCGGGAACAGCGGCGGATCGCCGATGAGCACGTCCAGGATGAGCCGCTCGTAGGCCTCGGGGCTGGCCTCGGTGAAGGACTGCCCGTAGGCGAAGTCCATACTCACCTCGCGGACCTCCATGCTGGCCCCCGGCACCTTGGAGCCGAAGCGCAGCGTCACGCCCTCGTCCGGCTGGATGCGCAGGACCAGGGCGTTCTGCCCCAGCTCGCTGACGTCGGAGCGGGGGAACAGCTGCTGGGGCGCCGCCTGGAACACCAGCGCCACCTCCGTCACCCGGCGGCCCAGCCGCTTGCCGGTGCGCAGGTAGAACGGCACGCCCGACCAGCGCCGGGTGTTCACCGCCAGCTTCAGCGCCGCGTAGGTCTCGGTCACCGAGTCGGAGGGGATGCCCTCCTCCTCCAGGTAGCCGCGCACCGACGCGCCGCCCTGCCAGCCCGCCGCGTACTGGCCGCGCGCGGTGCCCGTCTCCAGGTCCTCGGGCAGCGACACCGACGCCAGCACCTTCTCCTTCTCCGCGCGGATCGCGTCCGCGTTGTAGGAGATGGGCTCCTCCATGGCCACGAGCGCGAGCAGCTGCAGCAGGTGGTTCTGGATGACGTCGCGGGCCGCGCCGATGCCGTCGTAGTAGCCCGCGCGGCCGCCCACACCGATGTCCTCGGCCATGGTGATCTGCACGTGGTCCACGTAGCTGCGGTTCCACAGGGGCTCGAACAGGGTGTTGGCGAAGCGCAGCGCCAGGATGTTCTGGACCGTCTCCTTGCCCAGGTAGTGGTCGATGCGGAACACCGACGTCGGCGGGAACACGTCGTCCACCACCGCGTTGAGCTCCTGGGCGCTCGCCAGGTCGTGCCCGAACGGCTTCTCGATCACCACCCGCCGCCACGGCCGGACCCCGTGCGTCGCCTCCTCCTCGCCGGCCTCGGCGAGGCCGCAGCGCTTGAGCTGCCTGACCACGGTCGGGAACAGCTTGGGCGGCAGCGACAGGTAGAACGCGTAGTTGCCGCCGGTGCCGCGCGCGGAGTCCATCTCGCGCACACAGTGGGCCAGGCGGTCGAAGGCGTCATCGTCGTCCAGATCGCCCTGTACGAACCGGATCCCCTCGCTCAGCTGGCGCCACACGTCCTCGCGGAAGGGGGTGCGCGCGTGCTCGCGCACCGCGTGGTAGGCCTGTTCGGCGAAGTCCTGGTCCTCCCAGTCACGGCGGGCGAACCCCACCAGGCCGAAGCCCGGCGGCAGCATCCCCCGGTTGGCGAGGTCGTAGATGGCGGGCAGGAGCTTCTTGCGTGCCAGGTCGCCCGTGACGCCGAAGAGCACCAGCACGCTGGGTCCGGCGATGCGGGGCAGTCTGCGGTCCAGGGCATTGCGGAGCGGGTTGGGTACCGCTCCGGGCATCACCGGTTCTTTCACGTATCCCGTCTTCCTGTCGAGAGTGGCCGGTGGACGGCTGGGTCCGCGCCCGCCCGTCCCGGCGGAGACGGGCGGGCGCGGACCGGCCGGGGGAGGAGGCCGCGGCTCAGGCGGACTCGTCGAGCTTGGCCGACAGCTCGTTCAGCAGGCTCTCCCAGGACTTGACGAACTTGTCCACGCCCTCCTGCTCCAGCACGGCGAACACGTCGGTCAGGTCCACCCCGGCGTTCTCCAGGGCGGCGAAGTCGGCCCGGGCCTGCTCGTAGGTGCCGAGCACGGTGTTGCCGGCGATCTCGCCGTGGTCGGCGGTGGCGTCCAGGGTGGCCTGCGGCATCGTGTTCACGGTGTTGCGCGCCACCAGCTGGCTGACGTAGAGGGAGTCGTCGTAGGAGGGGTCCTTCACACCGGTGGACGCCCACAGCGGCCGCTGCGGCTTGGCGCCGTGCGCCTCCAGGGCCTTCCACTCGGGAGAGGCGAACACCTCCTCGTAGGCCTGGTAGGCCAGGCGGGCGTTGGCCAGCGCGGCCCGACCCTTCAGGGACAGCGCCTCGTCGGTGCCGATCGCCTCCAGGCGCTTGTCCACCTCGGTGTCCACGCGGCTGACGAAGAACGAGGCCACCGACTGGATCCGGGACAGGTCGTGGCCGTTGGTGCGGGCGAGCTCCATGCCCTCCAGGAACGCGTCCATCACCTGGCGGTAGCGCTCCAGGGAGAAGATCAGCGTGACGTTGACGCTGATGCCGTGCCCCAGCGCCTGGGTGATCGCGGACAGGCCCGCGGCCGTCGCCGGGATCTTGACCATCATGTTGGGCCGGTCCACCAGCCACCACAGCGCCTTGGCCTCGGCGACCGTGCGCTCGGTCTCGTTGGCCAGACGCGGGTCCACCTCCAGGGAGACCCGTCCGTCCACGCGGTCGGTGGAGTCGTAGACCGGACGCAGGGTGTCCGCGGCCCAGCGGATGTCGTAGGCGGTGATCATGCGGACCGCCTCCTCCACCGAGACGCCCCGCACGGCCAGTTCGCGGACCTGCTGGTCATAGGCGTCGCCCTCGGCGAGCGCCTTGTCGAAGATGGTGGGGTTGGAGGTGACGCCGACCAGGTGGTGGGTCGACATCAGCCCGGCCAGGTTGCCGCTGCGCAGCCGCTCACGGCTGAGGTCGTCCAACCAGACGGACACGCCCGCCTCGGACAGGTCTCGGAGTGCGTTGCTCATGGGTTCTCACGCCTTCCTAGGGGCGGAAGGTGCCGCCCCCGGTCGCACACGTCAAAAGTGGGGCGGGCCCCGCCGGGGTGTCCGGCGGGGCCCGCCGGGCTCAGCTTCCGGTCTTGGCGAGGCTCCTGCGGGCGGCCTCGACGACGGCCTCGGAGGTGAATCCGAACTTCTCGTACAGGACCTGGTACGAGGCGGAGGCCCCGTAGTGCTCCAGGCTGACCGACTCGCCGGCGTCACCGACGTACTCGCGCCAACCCATGGCGATCCCGGCCTCCACCGACACGCGGGCGCGCACCGAGGACGGCAGTACCTGCTCGCGGTACTCCTCGCTCTGGCGCTCGAACCACTCCACGCACGTCATGGACACCACACGGGTGGGCGTACCGGCCTCCTGCAGGGCCTTGCGGGCCTCCAGGGCGATCTGCACCTCGCTGCCGGTGGCCATGATGATCACCTCGGGGGCGTCCCCGTCGGCCTCGGCCAGCACGTAGCCGCCCTTGACCGCGCCCTCGGCCGAGGCGTACTCCTCGCGGTCCAGGGTGGGCACGTTCTGCCGGGTCAGCGCCAGCGCGGACGGGCGGTCGCCCCTCTCGATGACCGACCGCCACACCACGGCGGTCTCGTTGGCGTCGGCCGGCCGGATCACGTCCAGGCCGTAGATGGCGCGCAGCGCCCACAGGTGCTCGACCGGCTGGTGGGTGGGGCCGTCCTCGCCCAGGCCGATGGAGTCGTGCGTCCACACGTAGGTGACCGGCAACTGCATGATCGCGGCCAGCCGGACGGCGGGGCGCATGTAGTCGCTGAAGACCAGGAACGTGCCGCCGTAGGGGCGGGTGGGTCCGTGCAGGGCGATGCCGTTGAGGATCGTGCCCATGCCGTGCTCGCGCACGCCGAAGTGCAGCACGCGCCCGTAGGGGCTGCCCGGGAACATCTCACTGGCGCGGTCGAAGGGCAGGAAGGAGGGCTCGCCCTTGGGCGTGGTGTTGTTGGACCCGGCCAGGTCGGCCGATCCGCCCCACAGTTCGGGCAGCAGCGGCGCGACGGCCGAGAGGAACTCGCCGCTGGCCTTGCGGGTGGCGATGCCCTTCTCGTCGGGCTCGAAGGTGGGCACCGCCTTCTCCCAGCCCTCGGGAAGCCTGCCCTCGACCAGGCGGTCGAACAGCTCTGCGCGCTCCCCGGCGCTCTCGTGCCAGGCCTTGAACTCGACCTCCCAGGCGGCGTGCGCTTCACGGCCCCGGTCCACGACGCGGCGGGCGTGCTCGATGACCTCGTCCTCGACCGCGAAGGGCTCGTCGGGCAGACCCAGGATTCGCTTGGTGGCGGAGACCTCCGCCTCGCCGATGGCCGCGCCGTGGATGGCGCCGCTGTTCTGCTTGTTGGGCGCGGGCCAGCCGATGATGGTGCTCAGGCGGATGAAGGTCGGGCGCCCGGTCTCGGCCTTGCCGCGCAGGATCGCCTGGTACAGGGCGTCGACGTCCTCGACGTACTCGCCCCCGGCGGTCCAGTCGACCTCCTCGACGTGCCAGCCGTAGGCGCGGTAGCGCTCGGCCACGTCCTCGGAGTGGGCGATGCGGGTGTCGTCCTCGATGGAGATCCGGTTGTCGTCCCAGATCATGATGAGGTTGCCCAGCTTCTGGGTCCCCGCCAGGGCGCTGGCCTCGTGGCTCACGCCCTCCTGGACGTCGCCGTCGGAGCAGAACGCGTAGATGTGGTGGTCGAAGGGACTGGCGCCCGGACCGGCGTCCGGGTTGAACAGGCCGCGCTCGCGGCGGGCGGCCATGGCCATGCCGACCGCGTTGCCGAGGCCCTGTCCGAGCGGGCCGGTGGTGGTCTCCACGCCGGGGGTGTGGCTGAACTCGGGGTGGCCGGGAGTGCGGCTCTCCCACTGGCGCAGGTTCTTGAGGTCCTCCAGTTCCAGCCCGTATCCGGCGAGGTAGAGCTGGATGTACAGGGTGAGGCTGGAGTGGCCGATCGACAGGACGAAGCGGTCCCGGCCCGTCCACTCGGGGTCCGAGGGGTCGTGCCGCATGATCTTCTGGAAGAGCATGTAGGCGGCGGGAGCCAGGCTCATAGCGGTGCCGGGATGTCCGCTACCCGTCTTCTCGACCGCGTCCATCGCCAGCGCCCGGACCGTGTCGACGGTGCGGAGGTCGAGGTCCGACCACTCCAGGGTTTGCGGGGTGTGGGCGTTCACGGACTTTCGTTCTCCTTCTCGGGCCACCCCTCGCGTCCGGTGGCCGGAGCGCGGGGGTGTGTCGGTTGCGTTGGTTGTCGAACCGCCGCCGGGCACACCGGAGCGGCCCGCCCGCGAGGCGGGGCCGTGGGGAACAGGGGAGAGAAGGTCCGCGCATGGTGTACAGGGCGCGGACGTGTCCCCCTTGTCGTCCCCCGAACGACGGCCGTCGCGGCCTGAGAACCACGGCGGGTTCGGCCAATATCGAGCCTATCGTCCGACCCGGGGGATGTCTTTGCCCGACACCTCTCATTACCGGCAGGTAGGAAAGGGATGTCCGCCACCTCCGGTTCGGAGAGTGTTGATTCGGTCACTGCGGGTGAAAACCGGGGGTCCGTGGCCACCCCCGGGCGGTGCGTGGCAGGCTGGAAGCGTGTCGGGGCGTGTGCGACCCTGCTGTACACCCGGTGACCCTCCGCCGGCGCCCGACCCCCGGGGATCAGGGAGTTCTCCCGTCGAGGGGGCTGGTCCCCGGTCCCCGCGAGGAAGTACTACAGTATGTCGTTGACGGGGTTTCGGCCGATCCTGACGCTTTGTCGGTCCGCTCTACCCCGCGTGGCGAGCAGTGTCGAAATCCCTAGAGTTGTCGAGGTATCCGCGTGTCTGAAACCGAGCCGGTGCCCCCCGTGGGGACGCGAGCGAGCCGTCCGGCCGCGAGGACGCGGTACTGATGGCCCTGACCAACCGCGCTCCGCGAACGAACCCGGACGGTACCGGGCCCCAGCCTCCCCGCGGGGCCGCCTCCCTGGGCGCCTACGTCCGCGCCTACGTCGCGCTCTCCAAGCCCCGTGTCATCGAACTGCTGCTCATCACCACCATCCCGGTGATGTTCGTCGCCGCCGGGGGAGTGCCGCCGCTGTGGACCGCGGTGGCCACCCTGCTCTTCGGCACCATGTCGGCGGCCAGCGCGAACGCGATGAACTGCTACATCGACCGCGACATCGACCGTGAGATGCGCCGTACCCGCCAGCGCCCCGGCGCGATGGAGCTGGTGACCCCGCGCGGCGCGCTCGCCTACGGCCTGGTGCTGGCGGTGGGCTCCACCGCCGGGTTCGCCCTGCTGGTGAACCCGCTCTCGGCCGTGCTGTCGGCCTTCGCGATCCTGTTCTACATCTTCGTCTACACGATGCTGCTCAAGCGGCGCACCGCCCAGAACGTGGTGTGGGGCGGTATCGCCGGGTGCATGCCGGTGCTCATCGGCTGGGCGGCCGTGACCAACAGCCTGGACTGGGCGCCGTTCGTGCTGTTCCTGGTGGTGTTCTTCTGGACGCCGCCGCACACCTGGACGCTGGCCATGCGCTACAAGGAGGACTACGCGCAGGCCAGGGTCCCGATGCTGCCCGTGGTCGCCAGCGACCGCCGGGTGCTGCTGGAGTGCCTGCTCTACAGCTGGGCCACCGCGATCGTGTCGGTCGCCTTCTGGCCGGTGGCGGGCACCACCTGGTTCTACGGGGCCGTCGCCGTCGCCCTGGGCGCGCTGCTGGTCTTCCAGGCGCACCGCCTGCTCAACCGCTCCCGCGCCGGTGTGACCGGGGCCCGGCTCAAGACGATGGGCTTCTTCCACCTGTCCAACGCCTACCTGGCGCTGCTGTTCGTCGCGGTCACCGTCGACCCGCTGATCGCGAACATGCTGGCCTGACCGGTCCCGGAGCCTCAGCGTCCGCGCCAGGCGAGCACGGCCGTCCACACCGCGACCCCCGTCAGGACCAGCGCCAGGGGAACGTGTGCCTGGAGCGGCCCGTAGGTGCCCAGCGCGGCCTGCGCGAAGCCCAGCGCGAACGCCAGCAGGCTGACCAGCAGGACCGTCCGGGGAAGCCCGGCGCCGCGTCCGGACCCCTGCCAGTACAGCGCCGCGGCCAGTGCCTGCAGCCCGGCCAGTGTGTGCACCCCGAAGGCGCCGTAGTAGTGCAGGGGCAGCGCGTCCGCGTTGAACGTCACCAACTGCCCGGCGGTCGCGCCCTCCCACAGGATCGCGGCCAGGTGCAGGAGTACGGCCACGCGCAGGAGCCACAGCGGGCCCGTGGCGGGGTTCGTGGTCGACCGGTCCATGCGTGCGGCCCCTTCGTTCGAGGATCGGCGGTCTCGTCCGGATAAGATCCTGCCCCATTCCGGTCTCCGCCGCACCGCCGGAGCCGGACGTGCGGGTTCCGGGACGGTCACGCGGGGGCGGGATCCGAGGCCGCCCCACCTCCCGCTACGATCGGTGCCCATGCCCCGTCTCGACAGCAAGGCCATCCTGCAGGGCCGCCGCTCCCGTTACTCGCTGACCCTCATCCTGGGCACCACCGTCAGCGTGCTCTGCATGATCGGAATGCTGGTCTACCTGTGGCTGCTGGCCCTGGCCGGGGGAGCGGCCGCCGGGATCGACGGCGGTCTCGGCTTCGCCGTCAGCCTGGTCACCGCGGTCATCCCGGTGTGCATCCTCGTGCCGCTCATCCTCATGCTCGACCGGATCGAACCCGAGCCCGGATGGGTGCTGTTCTTCGCCTTCGCCTGGGGCGCGGGCGTGGCCGTGGTGGTCTCCCTGCTGCTCAACAGCTGGGGCCTGGCCCACGTCACCGTGCCGCTGTTCGGCCAGGACCTGGGCGACTTCCTGGGCACGTCGGTGGTGGCCCCCCTGGTGGAGGAGAGCGCCAAGGGCATGGTGCTGCTCATCCTGCTCTGGCGCCGCCGCTACGAGCTCGACACCTTCACCGACGGGGTCATCTACGCCGGGATGGTCGCCACCGGCTTCGCCTTCACCGAGAACATCCTGTACTTCCTCAGCGCGTTCTTCGACGGCACCCTGGTGGCCACCTTCGCCATCCGCGGGCTGGTCGCCCCGTTCGGGCACCCCGTCTACACCGCGATGGTGGGCATCGGCGTGGCCTACGCCGCCATGCGCACCGGTCCCCTGCGCCTCGTGGCCCCCGTCGCCGGGTGGGCGACGGCGGTGCTCCTGCACGGAATGTGGAACGGGTCCACCTACTTCGGCTGGTACGGCCTGGCCGTCGCCTACATGGTGTTGTTCGCCGCGCTCGTGGGCATCCTGGCGCTGGCCACCCGCGACCGCCACCGCCAGATCGGCGCGATCGCCCGCCACCTGCCGCCCTACGTCCCCACCGGACTGGTCACCCCGGCCGACATCGCCATGCTCAGCTCGCTGCAGGGACGCCGTCAGGCCCGCGACTGGGCGGCGCGCAACGCCGGGCGCAGGGGACGCGAGGCGATGAGGGAGTACCAGCTCGCCGCGACCGAGCTGGCGCTGCTGCACCAGAAGCTGGAGGCGGGACGGCCCCGCGGGGACTGGAAGACGCGCCGGGACTCCTTCCTGGCCCTGATGCACGTGGCCCGGGACACCTTCCTGGGACGTCTGCCCCAGCCGGTCAACCCGGGCTGGGCGGAGAGCCCCACCGACTCGGGTTTCCTGCGCCGGGCCGACTTCGCGCACGTCATCGCCCAGGCGCGGGCTCAGCAGGACTACGCTCCGCGTCACGGACAGCAGGGTCAGCGGGGTCCTCGCTGACCTCCCGGCCCGGGGGCGTCAGGCGCGTGGTGGAGAAGTACAGGCGGCAGATCGCGACCCAGGTCAGGGTCGAGCCGAGGACGTGCAGGACCACCAGGGTCGCGGGCAGGCCCAGCGCGTACTGGGTGTAGCCGAGCACGCCCTGGAGGACCACCGCGGCCAGGAGGAGCGCGCTGCTCGTCCGGACCGGCCGGCGGGCGCCTGTGCGGAAGGCGATCACCGCGGCCAGCAGGGCGCCCGCCAGGGTGAGCCAGGCCAGCGCGGAGTGCAGACGTGTGACCGCGGGCAGGTCGAAGGTCCAGCGGGGGGCGGCCGCGTCGCCGCCGTGCGGACCGGTACCGGTCACCACGGTCCCGGCGGCCAGCAGCATGAAGCCGACCACGACCAGGCCGACGCTGATCGCGTGCAGCATCGGGCCGACGGACACGCGCGGCCTGCCCTCGGGCTCCCGGCAGCGCACGTACAGGGCGACCGTGACGAAGACCACCACCATGGACAGCAGGAAATGCGCGGCCACCGAGGCGGGGTGCAGGTCGCTCCACACGGTGATGCCGCCGACCACGCCCTGCCCCAGGACCCCGAAGGGCACGACGGCGGCCATCCGGACCAGGTCGCGGCGGCGCGGGCTCATCCGCATGACGGCGACGAACGTGATGACGGCGACCGCCAGCACGACGAAGGTGAGCGTCCGGTTGCCGAACTCGATGGCGGCGTTGAAGGCGGCGTGCCCGGTGTCGACGGGCACGAAGCTCTCAGGAGTGCACCTGGGCCACTCCGAGCAGCCCAGGCCGGAGGAGGTGACACGCACGGTGGCGCCGGTGACGGCGATTCCGGCGTTGACGACGATGTTGCCGAACGTCCAGGCGCTCAGCGACCTCCGGGTGGGGTGCCAGATGGTGCGCGCCAGAAGCACCAGTGCGAGTACTCCGGCGGCCACGACGGCGATCTGCCAGGCCCACAGGGGGGCTCCGAGAAGGGCGATGTCCTCCGCCGCGAGTGGGGGGACCGTGTTCGCGGCCAGCACCGCGGAGGCCGGGGAAACAGACATACGACAGACTGTAGTACATCGCTTCGGGGGCTGTTACCCAGCCCCGGCGCAGCCTCCACCTGCGTCGACGCGGCCGTCCCGCGGCAGGCGGAAGGGGGCGCCCACGGGTGGGCGCCCCCTGGGCCGCCTAGCCGCTGTGGTCCGAGATGCACTGGTTGAGCAGGTTCAGGTCCAGGATGATCAGGCCCAGGTCGTTCTGCTGGGACACGCATGCCTCGTACGCGTCGCTCCCGGCGGAAGCGGTGCCGACACCCATACCGAGCAGGCCGGCGGTGAACAGAGCGGTCATCATCAGTTTGGCGGTGGTGCGCATGGCTCCCCCTTCGAATGCGGTGGTCGAACCGTTTGGCCGACCCACCAGGACAGATAACCATTTGTGCGCGTTCGGAAACACAGAGTGCAGATCTGGGTTCTCTCCCTGCCTTTCGGACGGAGCACCCCAAGTCACCCGCGGTGTCACCGCGGTCCGTTCCGCGTGTCGTGGGGTCGCCGCCCGCCCGGTACGTCGTCGGGTGCGCCGGGACGGAGGCGTCGACGCCGGTTCCCGCCTCAGCGGTCGCGGGGGTGGTCCTCGCGAGAGGACCGCGCGGAGGGCTCGCCGGACTCACGTCCGTGGTCGCCGTGCCCGGCCGAGGCGCGGGTGGAGCCCGCGCTGGCGGCGATCACGCACGCCACCGCGAACCACTGCCACACGGTCAGCAGTTCATCGAGCAGTACCAGTCCCACGAGCGCCGCCGCGGCGGGCTGCAGGCTCATCAGCACGCCGAACACCCGCGGCGGCATGCGGCGCAGGGCGTTCAACTCCAGCGTGTACGGCACCACCGAGGACAGTACGCCGACCACCAGGCCGAAGAGCAGCAGGCGCCAGTCCAGCAGGGCCGCGCCGCCCTCGATGACGCCCATCGGGGCCATGACCACCGCGCCGACCACGCTGGCGATCGCCAGCCCGGACGCACCGCTGAACCGCTGGCCCGTCGCCGCGCTGAGCAGGATGTACCCCGCCCACGCGGCCGCCGCCAGCACCGCGAACGCGATGCCGAGCGGGTCCATCGACCCCGACTCCGCTCCCAGCGCGACCACGCCCAGCCCGGCCATGCCCGCCCACAGCAGGTCGATCCGGCGCCGCGAGCCCAGGATCGCGATGGCCAGCGGCCCCAGATACTCGATGGTGACGGCGATCCCCAGCGGGATCCTCGCGAACGCCTGGTAGATGAGGAAGTTCATCATCGCCAGCGCGGTGCCGTAGCCGACCACCACCAGCCAGTCGGCGCGGGAACGCGCGCGGAGCACAGGCCGGGCCACCAGGACCAGGAGCACCGCGGAGGTCAGCAGCCGCAACCACACGACCGCCGCCGGGGGAAGCGCGTCGAACAGGTTCTTGGCCACCCCCGCGCCGGTCTGCACCGAGACGATGCCGACCAGCACCAGCCAGACCGGGGGTACCGCCTCCGCCGCGCGCCACGGGGAGAGGGGTGCCTTGGGGCGGTCCGGGGTGCTCATGGCAAATCATCCTATGTTTTCGGGCAGCCCCTCCGTCTTCCTGCCGACCGGTACGTCCCGGCCACCTCCGGACGGGCCACGGGCGACGACCGCCGCCAGCAGCAGCAGCCAGGCGACCGTCGCCACCCCGGGCTGCACCAGCGTCATGACCAGCCCGTACACCGTCCGTTCCGCCTGGTCGGTGAGGAGTTGCAGTCCGATCCACAGGTACGGCAGCGCCGCGGCGCCCAGGTTCGTCACCAACGCGGCCCACACCAGTCCGGGACGCGCCGGGCGCCGCCGCACCAGCAGCGCGCCGCCCACCGCGAGCAGGAGCAGCGGGGGCCCGAGGTGTCGGACCGCCATGAACCAGGGGACGCCGATCGCTTCCATGCTCGGACACTACCGAGCCCACCGCGAGCAACAGAGGGTGAGCATGCACAAAACAGGCCAAGTGGTGTGAAATGGTCCGTGGCCGTGGACGTTCCACGCCCCTCACCCGGTAGCCCGCTGGAGTCCCTCACATGTCCCGACGCCGTGCACGCGCCCCCCGCGCCCACGAACGGTACGTACCCCGCTGGCCCCTCGTCGCCGGAGCCCTGGCACTGCTCCTGGTCGCCGTCATCGGTGGCTACACCGGGGGCCTGCTCGCGGCCGACGGCGAGGAGGCCGAGGAGCCGGACGTGCGTGTGGAAGCAGGCCTCCTCGCCCAGCCCCCCGGTGCTCCCGAGGAGACCGAGGCGCTGGCCGAGGAGGAGACGGAGGAGGCGGTCGTCCATCCGGCGGGGCTGGACCCCGAACTCGTCTACGTCCTGCAGAACGTGCACGGCGACCGGGTCATGGACGTCGTCGACAAGTCCACCGCCAACGGCGCCCCCGTCCACCTCTGGGACCGCCATGACGACACCAACCAGCAGTGGCGGTTCGTCCCCGTGGAGGAGGGCTTCTACGAGATCGAGGGCATCGGCAGCGGCAAGCTCCTGGAGATCCCCTCCGACCCCGCGGCCCAGCCGGGATCGGCCCTGCTCACCCGTACCGGGTCGCCCAACCAGCACTGGGCCGTGATCGAGGTCGGCCCGAACGTGGTCCGCCTGGTCAACCGCGCCACCGGCCAGGCCCTGGAAGGACAGGGCGGGGCCCCGGACAACGGCACCCGGATCACCCAGGCGCCCGACGGCGGGCACGCCCACCAGCAGTGGCGGCTGCTACCCCTGGGCTGAGCCCGTCCCACGCACACCCCGCCGCGGGCGTCCCCGGGGTCAGCCGAGCAGCAGGGAGCGCACGGTCTTCCAACACCTCTCGTCGGCGGCGTCGAGCAGCCCGACGGCGTCGTCTCCGGGCCGGTACGCGCTTCCGTCCGGACGCAGGGACACACCGCCCGCCTCGGTCAGCATCAGCGCGCCGGGGGCATGGTCCCAAGGCAGGGTCCGGTGGAACAGCACGAAGTCCAGCTCACCCTCGAAAAGGAGGGGGTAGTCCACCCCGGCGCAGTGCGTTCCCGGTCCGATCTCGGCGAACCCGGGTGCCACCTCCTCCACACGCCGTCGCGCGGCGGGGCCGAGGAAACGGGTCAGCACAGCACCGCGCATGCCGGAGGGGGAGGCGGGGGCCGGCGCCCGCCGCACGCGCACCCCGTCCCGCCAGGTGCCCGAGCCCCGTTCCGCGACGTAGACACGCCGTGCGCAGGGCTGCACGATCCACGCGGCGACGGTCTCGCCCCCGCGCACCAGGGCCGCCATCACCGCGTACTCGGGGCGGCCGTTCACGAAGTTCCTCGTACCGTCCAGCGGGTCGACCAGCCAGACCGTGGGCTCCTCGCGCAGTGCGCGCAGCAGTGCGGGATCGGCCGAGGCGGCCTCCTCGCCCACCACCGGCGCGTCGACGATCGCGCGGAGCCGGCCGCTGATGAGTTCCTCGGCCTCGCGGTCGGCCACGGTGACGATCTCCCCGGGCGACTTCTCCACGACCTGGCCCTCGGACAGGGCCCGGAAGCGGGGGAGGACCACCTCCTCCACCGCTTCGTGGAGGATGGCGGTCACCGCGTCGACGTCGAACATGGTCCGATGCTAGAACCCGGCCCGCCGAACGGAGTCGGGCGGGGCACCCGCCCCCCGCGGCCCGGGTGGCCGCCGGAGGACCCAGCCCTCCCCGCCCCTGGGCGCACGCCCCGCTGGCGGTGGTCAGTCCCAGCGGAAGAAGCGACTGGCCAGGAGGCCGCAGACGAGGGCCCACACGGCCAGTACCGCGAAGGCGCCCAGCCCCGGAAGGGAGCCCTCGGCCAGGGCCGCCCGCAGCCCCGAACTGAGCGCGGTGATGGGCAGGACCGACGCAGCCTGCTCCAACGGGCCGGGGAAGCTGCTGGTCGGGAACAGCACCCCGCCCAGGCCCAGCATCAGCACGTACACCAGGTTGGCTCCGGCCAGGGTCGCCTCGGCCCGCAGCGTGCCCGCCATCAGCAGGGCCAGCGAGCTGAACGCGGCGGTCGCCAGCAGCACCAGCACGGCCGCCGCCAGCACGCTCCCCGGAGCCAGCGAGGGAGACCAGCCCAGCGCCAGCGCCACCGCGCACAGCACCACCACCTGAATCGTCTGTACGCCCAGTACGGCAAGGGTCTTGGCGGCCAGCAGCCCGAACCGGGACAGCGGGGTCGCCCCCAGCCGCTTGAGGACCCCGTAGCGGCGCTCGAAACCGGTGCCGATGGCCAGGCCCGTGAACGACGTGGACATCACCGCCAGCGCCAGCACGCCGGGCGTGAGCGCGTCCACACGGGGCCCCTCGCCCACGTCCAGCACCGAGGTGAGGCTGAACCCCACCAGCAGCAGCACCGGGATCACCATGGTCAGCAGGAACTGCTCGCCGTGGCGCAGCATCACCCGCAGCTCCATACCGGCCTGCGAGGCGACCATCCGCCACATCGGGGCGGCCCCGGGCGCGGGAGTGAACAGTGAGACGTCGTCGCCTCCGGCGGCGGGCGCGGTCGCCCGGGCGGATGCGGTGGAGGTGTGCTCGGTCATTGTTCGCGCAGTTCCCGACCGGTGAGTTGGAGGAAGACGTCTTCGAGGGTACGTCGCCGCATGCGCAGATCCTCGGCCAGCACTCCGGTCGAGGCGCACCAGGCGGTGACCGCCGCCAGGAACTCCGGGTCGAGCGCGTCGGGGTCGTCGGTGGTGATCGTGTACTCGCGGCGGCCGTCGGCGGCGCCCTGCGAGCCGACCCGGCTGCCCGCGGGCAGGACGGCCTCCAGCCGCCCGGTGTCCACGGCCGCGTCCGTGGAGAAGCACACCTCGCGGCGGCCCCCGGTCAGCTCGGCCGGGGTGCCCTCGGCGGCGACGGCGCCGCGGTCGATGACGACCACGTGGTCGGCCAACCGCTCGGCCTCCTCCATGTGGTGCGTGGTCAGGATCACGGCCACACCCGCTCCGCGCAGGGCCGTCACCAGGTCCCAGGTGGCCATGCGCGCCTGCGGGTCCAGCCCCGCGGTCGGCTCGTCCAGGAAGACCAGTTCGGGGCGCCCGACCACGGCGCAGGCCAGCGACAGGCGCTGTTGCTGGCCGCCGGACAGGCGGCGGAACGGCGTGGTGGCCACGGAGGTCAGGCCGAGCCGCTCCAGCAGCAGGCGGGGCTCGATCGGCCGCGCGTGGAAGGAGGCCAGCAGCCTCAGCCACTCGGCGGCACGGGCGCCGGTGGGCACCCCGCCGGACTGGGGCATCACCCCCACGCGGGGCTTGAGGGCGGCGGCGTCGGCGACGGGGTCCAGACCCAGTACCCGCACCCGCCCGCCGTCGGCGCGGCGAAAGCCCTCGCAGACCTCGATGGTGCTGGTCTTGCCCGCGCCGTTGGGCCCGAGCAGTGCCGTCACCGCGCCCCGGCGCGCGCTGAAGGTGAGGCCGGTGACTGCGGTGGTGGCGCCGTAGCGCTTCACCAGATCGACGACCTCGACCGCGGCTGTGTCCATGGGGCCTGAGTCTACGTGCGGCCCGGCGGAGCGGCTCACCACCCCGGACCGGGCGCCGTCGGGCCGGGGGGAGCGAGGAGCGCGGGAGGTCCGCATTCCGGGACGGCCGTACCAGCATGCGGTCAGTCGGAATGATTCGGCCCCGGTTCGGGGTTACGCCCCGAGTGCGTCGCGTGAGTGAATTCGCTGTTAGGCAAGGCTGACCTTCGTGACAAAAGGCATGAGGCGGGGTTTGCCTAGGTGGACTTATTTAGGCCACACTGATGTTGTCAAAAGATGAGCCGTGTTTTCGAGGAGGGAGGGGAGCGCCCGTGTCCGAAGGTATGCCCCGCCCCCTGGCCGGACCTGAACGCGGTGCCGAGACCGGCACCCGCGCCCGGGTCGCCCGGCTCATCCTGGAGAAGGGTCCGATCACCGCCTCCTCGCTCGGAAAGCGACTCGGGCTCACTCCGGCGGCCATCCGCCGCCACCTTGACAACCTGACCAGCGAGGGCATGGTCGAGGCCCGCGACGCCCGGCCCCACGGCGAACGCCGCCGCAGGGGCCGTCCGGCGCGCGTCTTCGCCATCACCGAGGCCGGACGCGACGCCTTCGTCCACGCCTACGACGACCTCGCCACCAGCGCGCTCCGCTTCCTGGCCGAGACGTCAGGGCCCGGGGCCGTCGGTGAGTTCGCCCGCAGCCAGGTCGCCGACCTGGAGCGGCGCTACAAGCCCGTGCTGGACGCGGTTCCCGCGGAACAACGCGTCCGGCTGCTGGCCGAGGCCCTCTCCAACGACGGCTACGCCGCCACCGCGGGCCAGGCGCCCGCACCCGGGGGCGGCGACCAACTGTGCCAGCACCACTGCCCCGTCGCGCACGTGGCCGCCGAGTTCCCGCAACTCTGTGAGGCCGAGATCGAGGCCTTCGCGCGACTTCTGGGCACCCCGGTGCGCAGATTGGCCACCATCGCCCACGGCGACGGTGTGTGCACCACGCACGTCACCCCGCGGGGTGACGTGGCGAGCGGGGAGGACGGCACCCCCGCGTCCAAGGCCGTCCGCCAGGCGGCGGACGGTTCAGTTCACCAGCAGGACGTCTGAGTCCAGGAGGAGTCCGCGCATGACTTCTATCGCGCATCCCGAGCTTGAGGGGATCGGAACATACGAGTACGGCTGGTCCGACTCCGACGTGGCCGGTTCCACGGCCCGTCGTGGCATCAACGAAGAGGTCGTCCGCGACATCTCCGCCAAGAAGGACGAGCCGGAGTGGATGACCAAGCTCCGTCTCAAGTCCCTGAAGCTCTTCGGTAAGAAGCCCATGCCCGACTGGGGCGCGGACCTGTCCAAGATCGACTTCGACAACATCAAGTACTTCGTGCGGTCCACGGAGAAGCAGGCCACCTCCTGGGAGGAACTGCCCGAGGACATCAAGAACACCTATGACAAGCTCGGCATCCCCGAGGCGGAGAAGCAGCGCCTGGTCTCCGGTGTCGCCGCGCAGTACGAGTCCGAGGTCGTGTACCACCAGATCCGCGAGGACCTGGAGGAGCAGGGCGTCATCTTCATGGACACCGACACCGCTCTCAAGGAGCACCCGGAGGTCTTCGAGGAGTACTTCGGCTCGGTGATCCCGCCCGGCGACAACAAGTTCGCCGCGCTCAACACCTCCGTGTGGAGCGGCGGGTCCTTCATCTACGTGCCCAAGAACGTGCACGTGGAGATCCCGCTCCAGGCCTACTTCCGGATCAACACCGAGAACATGGGCCAGTTCGAGCGGACCCTGATCATCGTCGACGAGGGCGCCTACGTCCACTACGTCGAGGGCTGCACCGCGCCGATCTACAAGTCGGACTCGCTGCACTCCGCGGTCGTCGAGATCATCGTCAAGAAGAACGCCCGCTGCCGTTACACGACCATCCAGAACTGGTCGAACAACGTCTTCAACCTGGTCACCAAGCGCGCCGTCGCCGAAGAGGGCGCGACCATGGAGTGGATCGACGGCAACATCGGCTCCCAGGTCACCATGAAGTACCCGGCCGTGTACCTGATGGGCGAGCACGCCAAGGGCGAGACCCTGTCCATCGCCTTCGCGGGCGAGGGCCAGCACCAGGACACCGGCTCCAAGATGGTGCACTGCGCGCCCAACACCTCCTCCAACATCATCTCCAAGTCGGTGGCACGCGGCGGGGGCCGCGCCTCCTACCGGGGACTGGTGCAGGTTCAGGAGGGGGCCGACCACTCCAAGTCCTCCGTCAAGTGCGACGCGCTGCTGATCGACACCATCAGCCGCTCGGACACCTACCCCTACAACGACCTGCGCGAGGACGACGCCGAGCTCGCGCACGAGGCGACCGTCTCCAAGGTCAGCGAGGACCAGCTCTTCTACCTGATGAGCCGGGGGATGGACGAGGACGAGGCCATGGCCATGATCGTGCGCGGGTTCGTCGAGCCCATCGCGCGTGAGCTGCCCATGGAGTACGCGCTGGAACTGAACCGGCTGATCGAACTTCAGATGGAAGGAGCGGTTGGTTAAGTTGACCAGCCCGAGCACCGAACCCAAGGCCCACAGCCACGGCCTCGGGGAGATCCCGTTCTCCAAGTTGGCCACCCACGGGTCCTTCGACGTGAACGACTTCCCCGTGCCCAACGGCCGTGAGGAGGAGTGGCGCTTCACGCCGCTGCGCCGCCTCAGGGGTCTGCACGACGGCAAGGCCGTCGCGGGCGGCACCGACAAGGTCGACGTCGACGCCCCCGAGGGTGTCACCGTCGAGACGGTCGGCCGCGACGACGCCCGTATCGGCACCGCCGGCTTCCCCGCCGACCGTGTGACCGCCCAGGCCCACAGCTCCTTCGAGCAGGCCACGGTCATCACCGTCGCGCAGGGCGCGGTCCCGGAGCGGCCGGTCACCGTCAACCGCGAGGCCCGGGGCGGAACCCGTTACGACCAGTTCGTCGTCGAGGTCAAGCCGCTGGCCGAGGCGGTCGTCGTCCTCAACCACACCGGCACGGGCGTGCGCGCGGGCAGCGTGGACGTCCACGTCGGCGAGGGCGCGCGCCTGACCCTGATCAGCCTCCAGGACTGGGACAACGACGCCGTCGACGTCTCCCAGCACAACGCCCAGGTCGCCAAGGACGCCACGTTCAAGTCGATCGTGATCACCCTGGGCGGCGACCTGGTCCGGCTCTCCCCGAAGGTGGCCTACAAGGGGCGCGGCGCCAACGCCGAGCTGCACGGCCTGTACTTCACCGGCGACGGCCAGCACCACGAGCACCGCTCGCTCATCGACCACAACGTCTCCAACACCCGCTCGCGGGTGGAGTACAAGGGTGCGCTGAGCGGCAAGGGCGCCCACGGTGTGTGGATCGGTGACGTGATCATCGGCGAGGGCACCACCGGTACCGACTCCTACGAGCACAACCGCAACCTCCAGCTCACCGACGACACCCGCGTGGACTCGGTGCCCAACCTGGAGATCTTCACCGGTGAGGTGGAGGGCGCCGGGCACGCCTCCGCGAGCGGCCGCCTCGACGACATCCACCTGTTCTACCTGCGCTCCCGGGGCATCCCGGAGGACGAGGCCCGCCGCCTGGTCATCCGCGGTTACTTCCTGGAGCTCATCGGTCGGATCCCGGTCGGGGAGCTGCGCGAGGGCATCATGGCCAAGGTCGAGCGAAAGCTGGCCGAGCATGAGTGAGTCCGGTCGCTGGGTGAAGGTCGCCGAACTCGAGGAGATCCCCGAAGAAGGGGTTCTGGGAATCGAGACCGACGACGAGACGCCCATCGCCCTGGTCCGCAGCGAGGGCGAGGTCTACGCCGTGCGAGACGTGTGCTCGCACGCCGAGGTCCGCCTGTCCGAGGGAGAGGTCGAGGACGGCACCATCGAGTGCTGGCTGCACGGCTCGTGCTTCGACCTGAGCTCGGGAGCGCCGATCAACCCGCCCGCCACACAGGCGGTCCCCACCTACGACGTGAAGATCGAAGGCGACAACGTGCTCGTGTCGCTGGATGAGAAGAATTCCTGAGGCCTGAAATGACGAAATTCGAAATCCGCGGTCTGCGCGCCGACGTCCTCATCGGTGAGGACGAGCGGCAGGAGATCCTCAAGGGCGTCGACCTGACCATCAACTCCGGTGAGACCCACGCCATCATGGGTCCCAACGGCTCGGGCAAGTCCACCCTCGCCTACGCGATCGCCGGCCACCCGCGCTACGAGATCACCGAGGGCGATGTCCTGGTCGACGGCGAGAACATCCTGGAGATGAGCGTCGACGAGCGTGCCCGCGCCGGCGTGTTCCTGGCCATGCAGTACCCGGTCGAGGTTCCGGGTGTGTCCATGTCCAACTTCCTGCGCAGCTCGGTCACCTCGGTGCGCGGCGAGGCCCCCAAGCTCCGTCAGTTCTCCAAGGAGCTGCAGGGCGCGATGAAGAACCTGGCCATCGACTCGGCCTTCGCCGCCCGTGGCGTCAACGAGGGTTTCTCCGGCGGTGAGAAGAAGCGCCACGAGATCCTCCAGCTGGAGCTGCTCAAGCCCAAGGTCGCCATCCTGGACGAGACCGACTCCGGCCTGGACGTCGACGCGCTCAAGATCGTCTCCGAGGGCGTCAACCGCGCCAAGGAGGGCGGCGAGATGGGCGTCATGCTCATCACCCACTACACCCGGATCCTCAACTACGTGAAGCCCGACTTCGTGCACGTCTTCGCCAACGGCCGCATCGCCGAGTCCGGCGGCGCCGAGCTGGCCGACGTGCTGGAGGCCGACGGCTACGAGCGTTTCGTGAAGGCGGGCGCGTAATCCCATGACCACAAGCGAGTTCGGCCGGGCCGGGACGGGCCCGCTTGACGTCGCGGCGATCCGGGAGGACTTCGCGATCCTCTCCCGGACCGTCCGCGACGGGCGGCCGCTGGTGTACCTCGACTCCGGCGCCACCTCACAGAAGCCCCGTCAGGTGCTCGACGCCGAGCGTGAGTTCTACGAACACCACAACGCCGCGGTGCACCGTGGCGCGCACCAGCTCGCGGAGGAGGCGACCGACGCCTACGAGGCGGCACGGGAGACCATCGCCCGGTTCATCGGGGCCGACGTCGGGGAGGTGGTGTTCACCAAGAACGCCACCGAGGGCGTCAACCTGGTGACCTACGCGCTGAGCAACTCCGCGACGGCCGACGAGGAGCTGCGCCGCTTCCAGGTCGGACCCGGCGACGAGGTCGTGGTGACCGAGATGGAACACCACGCCAACCTGGTGCCCTGGCAGCAGCTGTGCCAGCGCACCGGTGCGACGCTGCGCTGGTTCCCGGTGACCGGGGAGGGCCGTCTGGACCTCTCCGACCTCGGGAACCTGGTCAACGAGCGCACCAAGGTGGTGGCGTTCAGCCACCAGTCCAACGTGCTGGGCACCGTGAACCCGGTTCGGCCCCTGGTCGAGCGGGCCCGCGAGGTCGGCGCGCTGACGGTGCTGGACGCCTGCCAGTCGGTTCCGCACATGCCGGTCGACGTGTCCGAGCTCGGCGTGGACTTCCTGGTCTTCTCCGGGCACAAGATGCTCGGTCCCAACGGCATCGGGGTGCTGTGGGGACGCCGGGAACTGCTGGAGGCCATCCCGCCGTTCATCACCGGCGGCTCCATGATCGGCGTGGTCCACATGGAGTACTCCACGTGGGCCGACCCGCCCCAGCGGTTCGAGGCCGGGGTGCCGATGGCACCCCAGGCCGTCGGCCTGGCCGCGGCCTGTGACTACCTGTCCGAGGTGGGCATGGACCGGGTGGCCGAGCACGAGCACGCGCTCACCGAGTACGCGCTCGAACGCGTCGGCGCGCTCGACGGCGTGCGGATCGTCGGTCCGACCGAGGCGGTGGACCGCGGCGGCGCGGTCTCCTTCGTCGTGGACGACATCCATCCGCACGACGTGGGCCAGGTGCTCGACGACCAGGGCGTGGAGGTCCGGGTGGGCCACCACTGCGCCTGGCCGCTACACCGCAAGCTGGGTATCGTCGCAACCACGCGTGCGTCCTTCTACCTCTACAACACGTTGGAGGACGTGGACGCGCTCGTGGAGGCCATCAGGGCCGCGCAGAAGTTCTTCGGGACCCGGCCCTAGAGCGAGGACGACCATGCAGTTGGACGCGATGTACCAGGAGATCATCCTGGACCACTACCGCAATCCGCACCACAAGGGCCTACGGGATCCGCACGACGCCGAGGCCCACCACATCAACCCCACCTGCGGGGACGAGGTGACACTCCGTGTGGCGCTGACCCCCGCCGAGGGCACCGACGTCCTCGACGACAAGGCCGTCATCAGTGACGTCTCCTACGACGGGATGGGCTGCTCGATCAGCCAGGCCAGCACCTCGGTGCTGACCGACCTGCTCATCGGCCGGACCGTCGCCGAGGGCATGACCACCCTGGACGCCTTCACGGAGCTGATGCAGTCCAGGGGCAAGGGCGAGCCCGACGAGGACGTGCTGGAGGACGCCGTGGCGTTCGTCGGGGTGTCCAAGTACCCCGCGCGGATCAAGTGCGCCCTGTTGGGGTGGATGGCCTGGAAGGACGCGGTGTCCCAGTCGCTGGAGAAGGAAACCGTCTGATGAGCGAGAACGAGATGACAACGACCGAGGCCACGGAGGCCGCCGAGGCCGCCGAGGCCGCGCCCCTCTCTCCGGAGGCGGAGGCGCTGGCCGAGGAGATCGGCGAGGCGCTCAAGGACGTGATCGACCCCGAGCTGGGCGTGAACGTCGTTGACCTGGGCCTGCTGTACGGGGTGAACGCCGACGACACGACCATCACGCTGGACATGACCCTGACCAGCGCGGCGTGCCCCCTGACCGACGTCATCGAGGACCAGACCAACAGCGCCCTCGACGAGTTCGGGCGCGAGGTCAAGATCAACTGGGTCTGGATGCCGCCGTGGGGTCCGGACAAGATCACCGACGACGGGCGTGACCAGCTGCGCATGCTGGGCTTCAACGTCTGACGCGGTACGCACACGCGGGCGGGGGGGGGCCCGGGGGGGGGCGGCCCCCCCCCCGGCGGGGGGGGGGGGGGGGGGGGGGGCGGGGGGGGGCCCCCCCCCCGCCCGCGTTCGTGGTGGTGGGTCAGAGGGTGACCGGGGTGCCGTCGAAGCGGCGCAGGGTGACGGGCCCGCGTGCCTGCGGGGCGTGTCCGGCGGACACGCGCGGCCCCGTGCCTAGTGCGTGGCGAACAGACCCGAGCGCAGCTCCGCGGCGATGTCGTTGTCCCCGCGCAGGGACAGCAGGTCGATCAGCGACTGCGGGTCGGCGAGGGACTCGTCGTCGTTGTCGGTGATGCGGCGGGAGAGGATCTTCAGGGCCTCGTCGGTGGAGGCGGGGGCGGTGTACCCGCTCAGGTGCAGCGCCCGGGAGGCGGGGGAGTAGCGGCTCAGGTCGGTGGCGGGCAGTTTGCGCGCGTCCAGACGGTCACCGGCCACCGTGATGAACATGCGGTCGCCGGGCTGTGCGGCCTGGCGGCGCAGCAGGGGGCGCAGGGAGTCGAACGCGGGCTGGTCGCGCCAGACCAGCACCAGAAGGTCGGCCCCCGGCGCGGTCAGGCACAGCAGGCGCCCGGGCTGGAGGCCCAGGTGGGTGGCGTAGCCGTTGGGGACGGCCACGGGCGCGCCGTTGAGGTGGTCGGCGGTGATGTCGATGCGGTGCCACCAGCGCCCGTCCGGTGCGCGGAAGCAGCGGGCCGACATGGCGGAGTCGCTCGCACCGGGCCGTGAGGGCGGAGGCGGGTGAGAGGCGGGTGCGGCCGCCGGCACCCCGGGGGGCGGGGCGCCGTGGGCCTGCCCGGGCTGCGGCCCGAGCGGAACGACGCGGTGCGGGTCCAGGACCGCGGTGCCGAAGGAGGCGCCCTGGTCGTGCACGGGTCTTTGCTGGTGGACGGGCTCGGGCTCGCTCGGGGACTGGGGCTGCCCGTCCATGCGGCGCCGTATCGGCAGTCCGTTCTCGGTGGTGGCCCCCGACTCCTCCTGTGCGGTGTGGCCCGCGTGGCCCGTGGGCACCTCCATGGGAACCGACGGGTCCACGAACACGTGCCCGTCCCTCAGACTCACTCCCGGAGTGCTCAGCAGCCAGGCGCGCAACTCCTGTTGGCGGATGCCGATCCGGCTCAGCCGGATACCGGCCTCGGTCATGCTGGGAGAGTCGCCCAGCAGTTCGCGGGTCTGCCAGCGCAACCGGTTGGGGTCGTCGGCGATCAGCCAGCCGTTGTGCATGCGCCGGTCCGTGAACAGGGTGATGATCACCCGCCACAGGGGCGTGTGCAGGGTGGGGACGTCCACCGGGTGGTCGGGGTGGGCGTTGATCAGCCGGTCGATGGTGGTGGCCGAGCCCAGCTGCTCGGACAGCTCGCGCAGGTGCTTGGTGATCGCCGCGCCCTCGGGCGCGTTGAGCCAGTGCAGCAGGCGCTCCTCGACCTTGCGCTGGGCGGTGCGGATCTCGGTGACGTCCACCGCGATCTGCTCCGACAGCACGCGGATGCTGATGGGGTCGGTCGCGAACAGGCGCTCGGCGGCGACGGTGCGCTCCAGCTCGGGCCAGGAGCGGAACATCTCCTCCACCAGGTCCACCAGCGGGTGCTGGCCCAGCGCGGGGGCGGGGGGCCGCTCCTCCACGTGGTCGGGGCGTGTCGCCTTGGGCGGGCCGAAGCTGGGGCGGCGCAGTGTGCGCCCGGGGCCCAGCAGGGAACTGCGGAACTGCGAGCGCAGGTCGCCCGCGCCGTCGGCCCGGGCGCCGTCACCGCCCACCGCCTCGGAGTTCAGGGCGGAACTGGGGATCATCGCGGCGGAGCTGACCATGGCGGTGGGGGCCATGGGCTGGTCACCGGTCTCGGCCCCGGACTCCGGGTTCTCCTCGCGCTGGGCGCGCAGGGCCCTCAGAGTGCGGATCGCGCGGGTGGCCGGGGTCTGGGGCGGCGCCGGGCCGGTCCCGGCTCTCCCGGAGCCTCCCGCGTCGCGGTTGGCGCCCGTGGCGGCGTTGAGGTAGTCCAGCGCGTTGCGCACGTGTTCGGGGGCCGAGTCGGGCATCCAGTGGGTGATGGTGCGCACGGCCTCCATCATCAGCGCGGGGGAGGGCGTGGGGCCCGCGGGCAGTTCACAGCAGGGGCGCAGCGCACGCCAGGCCACCGTGCTCACCACGTCCATGGCGCCGCAGCCGGGAAGCCGCCACTCGCCGATCTCCTGGGGACTGGCGGAGATGAGGTGCTCCCAGTCCCCGGCGGTGGCGGTGACCGCGCCGCGGACGGGCTCGGAGAGGTCGGAGCAGTCCACCGGCTGGGTGCGCAGGCTCGGCAGGAACTCGGCCAGGGGGACGTGCGCCCACTGCTCCAGCGCCAGGCGGGCGATGCCGTGGGCGAGCCAGGGCGGGCCCGCGATGTCCAGGACGCGCGCGACCGGCAGCGAGTACCACCAACCGTCGATCAGGCGGTCGTGGTGGAGCAGGGGTGCCACATCCGGCGACTTCGACCACCGCAACGCGGGCGCGAGGTCGACGAGGCAGATCGGAGAGACGGCGTTCATCCGCTGGGGACCTCGACCTCCTGGTGTCTGCACGTGAATTGGGAAGGAACCGCACGGGCCTTCGGTTCGATGCACCACAGTACGCGCCCCTCACCCGCGTGGGGCCCGGACGGAAAGCCGGTCCGGTGCGCCGTGGGTGGGCACGGCGAGCCGGGGGACAGGGGTGCCGTGAGCACTTCTCCGAGATCGTACGTGCCTGCGGGCCACATGGGTAGCCCCGAGCAGGGCCCGGCCTGGAGGTGCCGCCGGGCGAACACGGTGCGTGTCCACCTGGGCGGGGGAGTTTCACGCCTGTGACCTGCGCGGGTATGTGATCTACCTCATATCGGACTTCGGGATGCCCACGGGCTCATCGGTCGTCGGTGTCCACGACACCTGCGTGTCCGTTGCCCCTCCCGGGGCCGCGGGCGCGTGCCGTGTACCGGGTGGGACGGGGCCGGCGCGGGGGTGCGTCGACGCACCCTGATCCAGGCGGGCTGTCACCGGTGGTGGGTATGCTGGACGGGCACTGTCCTCGCCCGAACGACCTCCGGCCGGGCGGCCGCGTCCGGCGGCCGAGCAGGGGTCGACGGTGTTCGGACACGGGTCGGTGGCCGGAATACGGCCCGACACCAGCGATTGCCGTACACGCGCGCCCCCGGCGCTGCTCAGGCGTGGGACGGTCGAGCCGGATGATTGGTTGACGTGACAGACCTTGAGACGAATCCCCCAGCGGTCGCCCGCCTGAACAGACCGGACGCCATCCGGTCCTACGTGGCGATCGGCGACAGCATCACCGAGGGGATGGAAGACGACAGCGGCCCCAACGGCGGGTACCGGGGCTTCGCCGACCGCCTCGCGGAGCACCTGGGTACGGTCACCCCCGACTTCCGCTACGCCAACCTGGGTGTGCGTGGGCGCCGGATGCAGCACATCTTCGGTGATCAGCTCGACCAGACACTCCGGTGGAAGCCCGACCTGGTCACCGTCCTCGCCGGAGGCAACGACGTCCTGCGCCCGGGCAACGACCTCGACCGTCTGGCCGACCACTTCGAGTGGGGCATCCGCCGACTGCGCGACGCGGGCATCCGCGTGGTGATCCTGTCCGGCCACGACACCGGCTGGATCCCGGTCCTGCGGTACTACCGCGGCCGCATCGCCGTGTTCAGCATGCACATGAGGGCCGTCGCCGAGCGCACCGGCACCGAGATCGTCGACCTGTGGGCGCTCAACGCCCTCACCGACCCCCGGGCCTGGAGCGAGGACCGCCTGCACCTCAACGGCGCGGGACACCAGATCGTCGCCGCGCGCATCGCCGACCTCCTCGGCTTCCCGATGGGTCCGCCCGAGTCCTGGACCGATCCGTGGACCACCCCGCCCCAGAAGCTGCCTCGTATCCTGCGCCGCAGGGAGAACCGTCGCTGGGCCCGCCAGTACGCGGTGCCGTGGCTGCGCCGCCGCGTCATGGGCCGCTCCTCCGGCGACGGCCGCATGCCCAAGCGCCCCCGGCTGGACTACCTGCACGACGAGACCGCCCGTGCCGAGATCGCCAGGACCATCGAGGAGGGCGGGGCCAAGGAGGCGGCCTACAACGGCTTCGACCCCGTCGAGGGAATGCCGACCAGCAGCCCGTCGGGCACCAAGGGCCCCGAACCCGTGGACTGACGCGCGCTCGCGGAGCCCCGCGTTCCGGCCACGGGGCTTGGCCGCGTCCGGGATCAGCTGCGCGACAGCGACTGGATGAGGTCGCTGATGTGCACCACACCCAGGCACTGGCCGTAGGTGTTGGTCGCGATCAGGTCCTCGTAGACCCGCTCGGTGTCCTGGCCGGCCACCCGTAGCGCCGCCAGCGCCGACATCCACGCCGGGACCGTGCGCGGTGACTCCGCCAGCCGCAGCGCCGGGCGCTTGGCGTGCAGGGCGTGCCCGTAGCGGCCGGTCACCGACAGCAGGAACCTGGTGCGGTCGACCACTCCCACCGGCCGCTCCCGGTGGTCGATGAGGATGATGCTGTTCAGCGCGGGGTTCCCGGTGAAGGACTCCAGCACCTGCTCGGCGGTGGCGTCGGAGTCCAGCCCCACCGGCGGCACCATGAACTCGGTGACCCGCGGTCCGGCGTCCTCCTGCCCGCCCTGACCGGCGGTCGGTTCGGGCACCGGGGCGACCCGCTCACCGGGCCGCCAGCCCTGGTCGGCGAAGAACGGGCCCGTCCCCACACGGATCCCGCAGCGTCGCAGCCGCATCACGTCCTCGGCCGAGAGCACGCCCGAGGCCAGTGCGTACACCCCGCTGCCCCGCCCGATCCGTGCCAGGCCCTCCACGACCGTGGCGTGCCGCTGGTCCTCGGCCACCCCGGACACGATCGCGGGGTCGATCCGCATGAGGAACGGCGCGGCCTCCACCACCAGGTCGGGGCGCACCATCGCCGTGCCGAACCCGCATCGGAATCCGGCCGACCGGAGCCGGGCGGTCCCCGACACCACGGTCGGCCTCGCCAGCTCGGCCAGGTCGGCGCTGAGCATGAGGGTGATGTCGCGCGGGCGGCGGCCCGCACGGCGCAGATGGCTCTCCATCAACGACACGAACCCCCCGCCGGCCAGCATCCGCGCGGGCATCGGCAGCACCAGCGGAAGCAGGCTCTCGGTCTCGGCCGCCTCCCGCACCAGGGCCAGGAGCCACTCGGCCACGGCCGACTCCTCCTGGACGGTCACCTCCGCGTGGGAGCCCCGCACGGTCGGCGGCGGGGCGGCGGCGACCTCGACGGCCACCACGGATCCCGAGTCCAGGTCGACGACGGGCCGGTAGGCGGAAGCGCGTGGGGAGCGGTGGAGGGACGTACCGGGTCCGTTCCGCTGCGCCGGGGGAGTGTGTTGGGGATGCAGAGCAGACACGATCCTCATGGTGACCGGAAACCGGTCCTACCTGAAGGCCTGTTCTCGGCTGTTCAACTCACCTTCATGGCCTGTTCCGCGGCCGAAGCCCTCTTCCGGACCGTGGCCCGCGCACGACGACGCCCCCGCCGGCCGGCGGGGGCGTCGGTGCCTTCGGCCTTGACCACCACGGGGAACCCGGCCGCAACGGGAGGTCGCCGTGGGCGCCGCGGGGTCAGGCGCGGCGGAAGACCACCGCGACGTTGTGGCCACCGAACCCGAAGGACTCGTTGATGGCGGCCACGTCGCCGCCGGGCATGTCCCGGGGCTTGTCGCGGACGATGTCCACGACCACGTCCGGGTCGAGCTCATCGATGTTGATGGTCGGCGGGATGAGCCCGTCGTGCAGGGCCAGGATGGTCGCGATCGACTCCACGGCGCCCGCGCCGCCCAGCAGGTGGCCGGTCATGGACTTGGTGGAGGTCACCGCGATCCGGTCGGTGGCGGAGTCGCCCAGGGCCGAGCGGATGGCGCGCGTCTCTCCCACGTCGCCGGCCGGGGTGGAGGTGGCGTGTGCGTTGACGTGCACGATGTCGGTGGGCTTGAGGTCGGCGTCGTCCAGGGCGACGGTGATGGCCCGGGCCTGGCCGATGCCCTCCGGGTCGGGCTGGACGATGTCGTAGGCGTCGTTGGTGTATCCCACACCCGAGGCGTGGGCGTACACGTGGGCGCCGCGCTTGGCGGCGTGCTCGGCCGACTCCAGGATGAGGATGCCCGCGCCCTCGCCCATGACGAAGCCGTCGCGGTCCTTGTCCCAGGGGCGGGAGGCCCTCTGCGGGTCCTCGTTGCGCGTGGACAGGGCGCGCATGGAGGCGAACGAGGCGATGTTGAGCGGGTGGATCGCGGCCTCGGTGCCGCCCGCGATCACCACGTCGGCGCGGCCGGCGCGGATCATGTCCACACCGTTGGCGATGGCCTCGGCGCTGGAGGCGCAGGCGCTCACCGGCACGTGCGAACCGGCCCGGGCGGTGTACTCCAGGCTGATCGCGGCGGCGGGGCTGTTGGGCATGAGCATGGGCACGGTGAACGGGGAGACCCGCTTCCAGCCCTTCTCACGGAAGGTGTCGTACTGCTCCAGGATGGTGAGGATGCCACCGATACCGCTGGAGACCACCACACCCAGGCGAACGGGATCGACCTCGGGGGACCCGGCGTGCTGCCAGGCCTCCTGCGCGGCGATCAGCGCGAACTGCTGGGTGCGGTCCAGACGGCGCAGACGCGGCCTGGGCAGCTTCTCGGAGGGCTCCTGCGCGATCTGCCCGGCGAAGTGCACCGGTAGCTTCTCGTGCCACTCCTCCGGCAGCGCGGTGATGCCGGAGCGGCCGTCGAGGAGCGCGGACCATGTGGTCGCGACGTCACTCCCGAGGGGGGTGGTGGCGCCGAGGCCGGTGACGACGACATCGGTCTTGGACATGATCCGATCGCCCTTCTCGTGGGTCGTTCCCGGTCACGGTGCCGGGAGGCGTTGGCGGTTGTGAGGAAAGGGCCGCGTGTGGCGGCGGGTGGAGCGCCGGGGCAGGGTGTGCCCCGGCGCCCCGGACGGGCTACTTCTGGATGAAGTTGATGACGTCCTGGACCGTCTTGAGGTCCTTGAGCTGGTCGTCCGGGATCTCCACGCCGAACTTGTCCTGGGCGGCGATGGCGATCTCCACCATGGACAGCGAGTCGATGTCGAGGTCGTCCACGAAGCTCTTCCCCGGGGTGACCTCGGAGGCCTCGGTGCCGACGATCTCCTCGATGATCTCGCCGAGGCCGGCCAGGATCTCCTGCTCGCTGTGAGCCATGTCGTGTTTCTCCTTGCTTGGTGGTTCGGTGTCGCTTCAGGGACATCGTGTGGGCCGCGGACGCGTGGGTCCGGTTCCGCACGGTGTGACCGCGGGTTCGGGCGGTGCTCAGGGGATGCTGATCACCTGAGCGGCGTAGACCAGCCCCGCGCCGAAGCCCAGGGTGAGTACGGTGCTCCCCGACGGCAGTTCCCCGCGTCCGATCATGCGCGAGAGCGCGAGAGGGATGGACGCGGAGGAGGTGTTGCCAGCGGTGACGATATCGCGGGCCACGAGTGCCTGGGGCGCGCCCAGCTTCTTGGCGATGGACTCCACGATCCGCAGGTTGGCCTGGTGGGGGACGAAGGCGGTCAGCTCCGAGGGTTCCACACCCGCCCGCTCCAGGGCTTCCAGGGCGACCTTGTACAGCTCGGTGGTGGTCCACCGGAAGACCGCCTGGCCCTCCTGGTACAGGTACCGGTGGTCGCGCAGGTAGATCGTGTCGGCGCGCTCGCCGGAGGAACCCCACACCACGGGGCCCACGCCCTGCTCCTCGGAGGCCGAGACGATCGCGGCTCCGGCGCCGTCCGCGAAGATCACACAGGTGCCGCGGTCCTCCCAGTCCACCCAGTCGCTGAGCTTCTCCGACCCGATCACCAGCACGTTGCGGGCACTGCCGCCGCGGACCATGTCCGAGGCCACGCCCAGCGCGTAGCAGAAGCCCGCGCAGGCGGCGTTGAGGTCGAAGGCGCCCGGGGCGGCGATGCCCAGCTGGGCGGCCACGGTGGCGGCCGTGTTGGGGATCTGGTCCTCCACCGTGCAGGTGGCCACGATCACCAGGTCGACGTCCTCGGCGGACAGCCCGCTGGCCGCCAGGGCCTTGCCGCCCGCCGCGACGGCCATACTCGCCACGGTGTCCTCGGGGCCCGCGATGCGCCGCTCCTTGATGCCGACACGGCTCTGGATCCACTCGTCGTTGGTTTCGACGCGGGCCTCCAGGTCGGCGTTGGTGAGGACCTTGGAGGGCTGGTACTCACCGAAGGCGACGATCGCCGCGCCTCCGGGAGCGCTCGGGGAGCTGAACATGGTTAGCCTTCCTGGTCTGTGGCCGCGGGGGACCCGGCGTGCTCCTTGACGAGGGCGCCGGCGCGGTCGAGGTCGTCGGGGGTCTTCACCGCGAGGAGCTCGACGCCCCGCAGCGCACGCTTGGCCAGACCGGTGAGCGTGCCCGCCGGGGCGAGCTCGATCAGTGCGGTCACCCCCAGATCGGCCAGGGTCCGTGTGCACGCGTCCCAGCGCACCGGGGAGGAGATCTGGGAGACGAGCCGCTCCAGGTACTCGGCGCCGCCGTCGACCACAGCGCCGTCGGCGTTGGAGAGCAGGCGCACGGTGGGATCGGACGGGGACAGGGTTGCGGAGGCCTCACGCACCCGCTCCACGGCCGGGGCCATGTGCTCGGTGTGGAAGGCGCCCGCGACCGGCAGAGGGCGCAGCCGGGCCCGCGCGGGCGGGTTCTCGGCGAACGCGGCGAGCTGCTCGGTGGTACCGGCGGCCACGATCTGCCCGGAGCCGTTGTCGTTGGCCGGGGTCAGACCGGCGTCCGAGAGGGCCTGCAGCACCTGCTCACGGTCGCCGCCGAGTACCGCGGTCATCCCGGTCTCCGTGCGCGCGGCGGCGTCGGCCATACCCCGGCCGCGTTCGGCGACCAGCGCCAGCGCCTCCTTGGGCGACAGGACGCCGGCGATCGCGGCGGCGGTGAACTCGCCGACGCTGTGACCGGCGACCGCGTCCACCAGGGAACGCTCGGCGGGCAGAGCCGGTGAGGGGGAGGACACGGGGCCGAGCACGGCGGAGGCCGCCACCAGGCCGGCGCTGACCAGCAGGGGCTGGGCGACGGCGGTGTCGCGGATCTCCTCAGCGTCCGCGGTGGTGCCGTAGCGCACCAGGTCGAGTCCGGCCGTCTCGGACCACGCGTCGATCTGCGCGGAGACACCGGGCAGTTCGAGCCACGGGGAGAGGAGACCGGGAACCTGGGCACCTTGGCCGGGAGCGACGATAACAAGCACAGCATCAACCTTGCCCTGTAGGAGGTCACCAGTCAGAGGGGGAGGGACACGAAGTTCACTCAACACCGTTTGTGGGGATTCCACAAAACGAGGTCGGGTGCGTGTCCACAAGCCACGAAACAGGTGGGAGAGATCACTTTCGACGGTACGCGGCGTGCGCGTTCGGCGGCGGCGACGGCGCGGTGGCCGCCTCCGGCCACCGCGGACATGGGGCAGGCCGCTGACCAGAGTACGAGGGGATGCGAACCTGGTGGTGTGAACACCGAACCCCACCAGCCCCAGGACGACCAGACCGCTCCGGGAACCCCGGAAGGGGAGGAGGCCGCGGAAGCGTCGTCCCCGACGGAGCGGGAACGCGTCCGCGCCGAGACCGTGCGCCGTCTGGAGCGCTCCATGGGGGTGCTCGGCACGGCCGCCGTGGCGCGCATGGAACAGCGCCTGAGCTGGTTCCGCCGTATGTCGGCCGAGGACCGCTCGTGGATCGGCCTGGTCGCCCAGTCCGGTGTGGCCGCCTTCGTCGACTGGTTCCGCAACCCGGCGCGCGGGCGCCCCGCCATCACCGTCGAGGTCTTCGGCACCGCGCCACGCGAGCTCACCCGTTCGGTCTCCCTCCAGCAGACCGTCGACATGATCCGCGTGGTCATCGACGTGGTCGAGGGCCAGGTGGAGGAGCTGGCCGCTCCCGGCGGCGCCCAGCAGTTGCGTGAGGCGGTGCTGCGCTACACGCGCGAGGTGGCCTTCAGCTCCGCGAAGGTCTACGCGCGCGCCGCGGAGGCCCGCGGTGCCTGGGACGCCCGGCTGGAGGCGCTGATCGTCGACGCCCTGCTGCACGGAGACCACGAGGACGGGCTCCAGACCTGGGGCTCGGCGCTGGGCTGGTCGCACACCCCGGTCATCGCGGTGGCCGGTGAGGTCGGCGACGATGACGACGGGGGCAAGGTCCTGGACGACCTGCGCTCGGCCGCGCGCCGCCTCGGACACGACGTGCTGGCCGGGATGCAGGGACGGCGCGTGGTCGTGGTGGTCGGTGTGGGGGACCGCTACCCGGTACGGGACCTGCCGGGGGCGGCCGCCGAGCCGCTGGCCGGGCTCTTCGGCTCCGGCCCGGTGGTGGCGGGTCCCGCCGTTCCGGACCTGAGGGCCGCGGGGTCCTCGGTGCGGGCCGCGGTCAACGGGCTGCGCGCCGCCGCGGCCTGGCCGGACGCGCCGCGGCCGGTACTGGCCGACGACCTGCTGCCCGAGCGCGCGCTGCAGGGCGAGGCCGAGGCACGGCGGCAGCTGGTGGAGGAGGTGTACGTCCCCCTGCTCGGCGCGGGCTCCCCGCTGCTGGACACGCTGTCGGTGTACCTGGAGCACGCCTCCTCCCTGGAGGCCACCGCGCGGATGCTGTTCGTGCACCCCAACACGGTCCGCTACCGGCTCAGCCGGATCGCCGAACTGACCGGACGGACCCCCTCCGACGGGCGCGGGTCGTTCGTCCTGCGCGTGGCCGTCGCCCTCGGAAGGCTCTCCCGGGCGGAGGAGGGCTGAACCGGCGGCCTCGGAACGCCCGTGGCCAGCGGACATCGTTACAAGAGGGAACCATAGGGCGTAACCTGATCGTTGCCTGGCATGTCTGTTCGCTTAGGGAAGTTTCACCAGCACCGGGTATGTCGGTAACTGACCGTATGTGCCCGGGGACTACATGAAAACGGATAGCTTTGTGGTGGGCGGGTGACTGATAGAACCGTTGAGGTTGGCATATCACCCTCGGGCGAAGGTCCCCGCACCGCCTCGTCACGACGTTCTTTCTTTGGGGGTCAACGCTGTGGCAGAGCGACCGAGGATGGATTCCCGGTTCTTTCGTCCTGTGATCGATTTCGTTCTCCAGCCCACGCAGGAGGGTGAGCTGCGCAGACGGGCGCTGTTCTGGCTGCCCGCGCCGCTGCCCGTGCTGGGGCTGGTCTACCTCCTGGTCGGCGGAACGCTCTCCGCCTCCGGGTGGACCATACTGCTGGCGTCGAGCGTGGGAGTGGGAACGCTGCTGCTGGCGCTGATCGTGCAGCCCACACCCCTTCCCGAGGGGTTGGCGCCGCCGGTGTCCGCGCGCCGATCGCTGCACCGCTTCCGCCAGTTCACCGGCCTGCGGATCGCCCTGGCGCTGGTGCCGGTGGTGCTCGGCGCCGCCGCCTCGGTGGCGGGAGGCGGCATGTACCCGCTGTTCGCCGCGCTGGTGCTGGCCTGGCCGCAGCTGTTGCTGGCCATGCCCACCTTCTTCACCATCACCAGGGCGCGCAGGGCCATGGAGGCGTGGGGCACCACCGCCTACCTGTGGCACGCGCTGTCGCGCCCGGCGAAGGTGACCTGGCCGGTCATCACGACCCTGGTGAAGACCTGGCGCGCCTGGCAGGCCGAGAACGCCGGCCGGGAGCTGCGCCAGAAGGAGGAGGAGAAGGCCTGGAAGCGGGTCGTACGCGAGGAGACCGAGCAGGCGGACGGCGACGACGCCTCCGCTGCCCCGGCCGCCTCGAAGCACACGCTGGACGGGCGCCGCTCGGCCCATGAGGCGACCGAGGTGATCCCGAAGCTGGGTTCCGGACAGGGGGACGGGGAGGAGGAACCGACCGAGACCCTGCCCCGCCTGGGTTCGGACCGGGAGGTCGGGCCGACCCGCGTGTTCCCGCGCCTGGACGGCGCCGAGGCGGACACCGGCACCACCCGGGAGTCCGGTGACGAGGACGCCACCGACCGCGGCACCGGTACCGGCGAGGAGTCCGACACCGGCACGGGCAAGGATGAGGGCTCCGGTCCCGGCACCTCCTCCCGAACCCCTCGCGGCACCGTGCACCGGGCCCGCTCCCTTCTGGCACAGGGCAGCGGCGCGCTCGGCCTGGCGGTGCGCAGGACCCGGCGCGGCGCCCCGTCCACCCGCCGTCCGACCGCCAACAAGCCCTGACGCGCTCCGGGGCCCGGGTGGTCCTCTCCCACCGTCCGCGGCGGGAGCCGGGGGAGGACTACCACGTGCCGGAGCGGCCGGGCCCGTGAGCGCGCACGGCCGCTCCGCCGGGCGGGGGATTCCCTCGGGCGGGGACGAAGCCCCTCAGATCCTCGTGTGCAGGCGCACCCGGGGCAGGGAGTCGGCGCCGCCCTCGGGGCAGTGGTACCAGGAGGCCCGCGCCTCGCGGCCCTCGAAGGAGACCTCTCCGATGGTGTTGCCGAAGTAGGGCGTGCTCTCCACGTTCCAGCGCAGGCCGGGTCGGGGAACCCGCGCCAGCCGTGCCAGAGCCTGTCCGACCAGGCGTAGGGGCCAGCGGACGGACAGGTGGACCATGCGCTGCATACTGGTCGGCGCCTGGTTGCACAGGGGTGAGGACACCAGTTGGGCCACCCGGCTCTCGCCGCCGCCGGCCCTGTGCTCGGCGCGCGCCAGGTAGGAGAAGTGCACGTCCCCGCCCAGGAACAGCACGGTGGCCGGTGCCGGGCCGCGCTCGCCGCGTGAGAGCTCCCCGACCGCGTCGGACAGCCGGCGGAAGGAGTACCGGAACGCGGCCCAGTGCTCCAGGTCGATGTCCTGGCGCAGCCTCTCGGCCAGCCCGCGCGGCCACCGGCCCCAGGCGCCCGCGCACACGGCCTCGTTCCAGCTCTCCAGGTGGTGCACCGCGTGGGGCAGCAGGACCGGGACCGTCGAGGCGACCACCACGTGGTCGGGGCCGCCGGCGAGGTGCTCGTCGAGCCAGTCGTGGCCCTGCGGGCCCAGGATCGACCGGGACCCGTCGGAGGGGTCGTCCTCGCCCAGGGCACGCGAGCACCGGGTGTCGACCACCAGCACCCGGACCGAACCGATGTCGTGGCGGTGGCCCCACTGGTACTCCGACGGCTCGGTGTGCGCCCGCCAGGCGAAGGCGTCGACCGCTTCGGCGGCGTCGTCCTCGGAGTCGTGCACGGCGGTCCACAGGGGGTCCTTGCCCCTCTCCTCGGGGGAGAGGTTGCCCACGTGCTGGTACACCCAGTAGGTGCCCAGACCGTTGGTGACACGGGTGTGCCACCAGGGATGCTCCTCCATGGCGCGTCGCCAGGCGGCGGAGGTGTTCCAGTCGTCGCGGATGTCGTGGTCGTCGAAGACCATCAGGGTCGGCACTGTGGACATCAGCCACCGCACCTGGGGATCGCTCCAGGCCTGCTGGTACAGCTCGGCGTACTCGTCGTAGTAGACGACCTCGTCCACGGGGGCCTCGTCGGAACCCTCCCGCTCACGGGCGCGGCGCAGGAAGCCGAGCATCGGCTCCTGGACCTCGTCGGCGTAGACCTGGTCGCCGATGAGCAACAGCGTCAGATTGCCCTCGACCGGCTCGTGGGCCAGCCGCCGCGCGGTGGCGCGCAGCATGTCGGGGCCGTAGCGGACCACGCCCTCGGGAGTGTCGCCCGTGGGCGTGTGGCAGGAGCCGTACAGCAGTCGGGTGGGCGCGTCCGGGTGTACGGTTCGCACGGTGCTGGGCGGGAAGGGACTGTCGGGCTCGGGCCAGACCCGGTCCTCGTCCAGGAAGACCTCGTAGGGCAGGACCGCCCCGGAGGGCAGGCCCTCGACCGTGCACACGGCGTAGTGGTGGCCGTGCACGGTGAAGGTCCGTGCGGTCGCCGTCACCTCACCGTCGACCACGACGCGTACCAGGCAGGGAGCGTCCGTCTCCACCCACACCGTGGCCGTGGTCGGCCCCGCGTGTCTGAGCAGGGGACCCAGACGTAAAGAAGCAGTCACCGTTTTCCCTCCATTCGACCAGGTTCGCACATGTGATGGACGAGTATGGCCCTCCACGGGGGTGCGTGAGGTCCACAGCCGGACCGGGATGGTTGCACGAGCGCCGCGCCTGCGCGAAGGTGGCGCTATGCGGACACAGATCCTTGAGCTGCACACCGGTGGATCGGAGAGCGTCACCGACATCACCCGCAAGTGCGGCGACTTCGTCGCAGAGACCGGGGGCGACGGACTGCTCAACGTCTTCGTCCCGCACGCGACGGCGGGTGTGGCGATCATCGAACTCGGGGCGGGGTCCGACGACGACCTCCTCGCCTCCCTGGGTGATCTGCTCCCGGCCGATGACAGATGGCGGCACAGGCACGGCTCGCGCGGCCACGGGCGGTCGCACGTGATGCCCGCCTTCGTCGCTCCCCAGACCACCGTCCCGGTGGTCTCGGGAAGACTCGAACTGGGTACGTGGCAGTCCATCGCCGTCGTCGACCTGAACGTGGACAACCCGGACCGGCGGGTACGACTGTCCTACCTGTCGTCCTCCTGAGCGGAGGGAACGCGGACAGGTTTGGCAGCGCGTTGACGGAACATGCCGCTAGCGTGTGAACTAGGCCATCAGCGATGGTCGCGAACCCACGTGACGGGCGGCGCAATGGCCCGGCATCGTTGTGACAACTGCTTAGTGCAGGCAAGATTGAGAAAAACCATCTGTGGAGGAGAACTTTCGTGAGCGCGACCGCGGGCCAGGCACAGAGCGAACGTGGCTTGGCTGACCGACTCGGATTCAAGCCGGGTCAGGTGGTGCAGGAATTCGGCTTCGACGATGACGTGGACGAGGGCCTGCGCGCATCCATCACCGAACTCACCGGTGAGGAACTGGTCGACGAGGACTTCGACGGCGACGTCGACGCGACACTGTTGTGGTGGCGGTCCGACGAGGAGGAGGACCTCACCGACGCGTTGATGGACACGGTGACCACCATCGCCGACGGCGGGACCATTCTGGTGCTGACCCCGAAGGCGGGACGTGAGCTGCACGTGTCCCCGAACGACGTCGCCGAGGCCGCGACGACCTCCGGACTCTCACAGACCAGCGCGGTCAGTGTCGGAGCCGACTGGTCGGGTACGCGCCTGGTCGTCCCCAAGCGGTGACGGACACCACCCGCGAAGGGTGAGGCATCCGGTGCCGCGCGTCCCAGAGGCGGGCGCGCGGCCCTGAGGGGCGCCCGCCGGACGGCGGGCCGCCAGTCGACGAAGGCGTTTCATGACCGTCCCCGTGGGCGCCGCCGCGCCCGACTTCGCTCTCCAGGACCAGTACGGTCAGGACACCTCGCTGGCCGCGTTGCGCGGCCGCCCCGTCCTGCTGGTCTTCTACCCGCTGGCCTTCTCCGGTGTGTGCTCCGGAGAGCTCGCCGACCTGAGCAAGCGCCACAGGGAACTCACCGAGTTCGGCGCCGCCGTCCTGGCGGTGTCGGTGGACTCGGTCTTCGCCCTGCGCACCTGGTCCGACCGCGAGGGCTTCCCGTTCGCCCTGCTGTCGGACTTCTGGCCGCACGGCCGCGTGGCCGACGCCTACGGGGTGTTCGACCGCGAACGGGGTACAGCACGGCGGGGCACCTTCCTGGTCGACGCCGGGGGTGCCGTGCGCTGGTCGGTCCTCACCGCGGCCTCCCAGCCGCGCGACGTGGGCGAGTACCTGGTGCGGCTGCGCGAGCTCGCCTGAGAACCAGGCGCGAGGATCCTCGCAAAGCGGTATGATCTTCTCCGACGCACGGGCGCGTAGCTCAGTTGGTTAGAGCAATTGCCTTACAAGCAATAGGCCAGGGGTTCGAGTCCCTTCGCGCCCACTCGACTCCGAGACGACCCTGTTCGGGGGCCTTCGGCCGCCTCACCGGGTCGTCTCGTCGTTTCTTCTGGGGGGCGACCCCCGGACCCCCGATGTGAGGCTTCGCCCCACGGGTTGTAGTTGGCTCAACCAGGGTCCACCGGGCTCAGGGCGGCCCTGCTCGCGCGTGACCGCGCTCGCCGGGTCGTCCTTCGTGTTGACCGGGGGAGACCCCTGGGCTGGTGCGCACGTGCGCGCGTACTCCCTGCAGACCGAACAGGATGAGGAGCTCGACCGCGCCGCCGTCGGCGCTGCCCAGCCAGTGCGGCGTGGACGTGTCGAACTCGGCCGCCTCCCCGGGCGGCAGCGTCAGGTCGCGTTCTCCGAGCACCAGCCGCAGGCGACCGTTGAGCACGTACAGCCATTCGAAGCCCTCGTGCGTCTTCGGGGCCGGTCCGAGCGGTTCCGGTCGAGCTGGAATGATCATCTTGAACGCCTGTGTACCGCCCGGCCGCTTGGACAGCGGAACGAACACCATCCCGAACCGCCTGATCGGTTTCAGATGGATCCGGGGGTCGCCCGTGTGCGGGGCGCCGACGAGGTCGTCCAACGGGACGTCGTAGGTACGGGCCAGCGGCAGCAGCAACTCCAGGGTCGCCCGGCGCTGCCCGCTCTCCAGCCGTGACAGGGTGCTCTCCGACACCCCGGTCGTCGCCGCCAGGTCCGCGAGGGTGATGCCGCGGGCACGCCGCAGGGCGCGCAGGCGCGGGCCCACCACGTCGAGTACGTCTTCCGTTTCGCGATCCACGCGACCAGCTTGCCATAACCGCAAGATTTCGTGCCAATGGCAGCGGAAACGACGAGACTGGGCGCATCCCGATACAAGGAGTTCCGATGAGCACCACCGATGCGGCCACACTCTGGGACGGCTTCCACGCGGCCCGGCCGGCGACCGCCGACCCGCGGCCGAACCTCCGACTCACCGAGGCGGTCGCGGGTCTGCCGCCCGGCCGTGCGCTGGACCTCGGCTGCGGCACCGGTGGCGACGCGCTGTGGCTCGCCCGCCGGGGGTGGCACGTCACCGCTGTCGACGTCTCGGCCGTGGCGGTCGAGCGACTCGCCGGACTCGCTCTCTCCCACGGCCTGGGCGATCTGGTCGCCGCCGAGCGGCACGACCTGCAGACGTCCTTCCCCCGGGGCCGGTTCGACCTGGTCTGCGCCCACTACCTCCACACCCCCGTGGACCTGGACCGGGCGAGCGTCCTGCGCACGGCCGCGCACGCGCTGCGCCCGGACGGGCGGCTGCTGGTGGTCGACCACGGTTCGACCGCGCCGTGGTCGTGGAACCAGGACCCCGACGTCCGCTACCCGGCCCCGCGCGAGGTCGCCGCGGGGATCGGTCTGGACCCGTCGGAGTGGACGGTCGAGCGGGCCGAGGAGCCCCGCCGTACCGCGACCGGTGCCGGCGGGCAGACCGCAGAGGTCACCGACCACGTCCTGCTCGTCCGCCGCACCGCCTGACCCGGAGCCGGGTCCGCGTCCCACGAAGGAGGCCAACCATGTCCACCACCTCGCGCCGCGACCGCCGCGGCGACACACCGCCGCCCCGGACCGGAGGCGGTGAAACCGACGTCCTGCGGGGGTTCCTCGACTACCTGCGGACCTCGATCGCCGCGAAGGTAGAGGACGCGCCCGAACCACAGGTCCGCACAGCCGGAGTGCCCTCGGGCACGAACCTGCTCGGCCTGCTCGAACACCTGGCCTTCGTCGAGCGGTCGGTGTTCCTCGGGGAGGTCGTCACCGACTGGTCGGCGACCTTCCGGGCCGCGCCCGCGGACAGGGCGGCCGACGTCGTCGCCCGCTACCGGAGGGCGGTCGCGTGCGCGAACGAGGTTCTCGACGGGTGCACCGACCTGGACGCACCGGTCCCCCGGCCCCGGGCGCTGCCGGGGCGCCCCGCTCCCAGCGCCCGTTGGGCGATCGTCCACATGATCGAGGAGACCGGCCGCCACGCGGGTCACGCTGACATCCTCCGCGAACTGATCGACGGCGCCACCGGACGCTGACTCCACCCCTGTTCCAGGACGGGAGTACAGGACAGTGCGGGACCGGGTTCCACGGGCCGGAGTTCGGCCGGTAGCAGACGGCTCCCCGGGCGTTCGAGTTTGAACCGCGGACCGCTGTCACCCGCGTCTACCTCGCGCGAGAGGCGTCCGTCCCGCCGGAGCTGCCGCAGGGCGGCGGCCGTGGCCAGACCCACGGCCGGCACGTCGGCCGTCGCCGTCTCGGCCCCGTGGTGGAGCGCCGGGGTGACCCGTGCGCCTGGGACCGCTCACGCCGAGGTCTGACAGCAGGGGAGGGGGCCGGTTCCCCTGACGGGGGCGCCCCGGACATCCGTCGCGGGCCTCACCAGCCCTCGGCCCGCGCCCACCTCCGTTCCAGCTCCGGCGCCAGGGTGCGCATGAACGTCGCGCCGATGTGGCCGCTGTCCCAGTACACGAGGACGTTGCCGATCACGGGGCGGCACACGCCGGACCCGCAGAACCGGTCGGTCAGGTCCAGCACCGTCACGTTCGCGGGCAGGTCGAGCCCCTCCAGCGGTGAGACCGGCGCCATCGACTCCTCCGGTGCCGAGACGCACTCGTCCGGACCGGCCTCGGCCAGGCAGTCGGGTACGTCGAAACGGAACCTCGGGGTGTCGCGTACGGCGACCACGTCGATCCCCATGTCCTCCAACTCGCGCCACCGCTCCACGTAGCCGTCCACGACCTGCTCCTCGCCGTAGCCGGCCGAGGTGTCCAGACTGGTCGTGGTGCCCGTGGTGAAGACCGTGTCGGGCCGCAGCCGTTCGAGCTCGGCCATCACCCCGCGGTTCCACTCCGCGCACGACGTGTACGGCTCACCCTTGTAGGTCTGCGGGGCGCCGGTGAACAGGCAGGCGCCCTTGACGATGTTGACCAGCCGCCAGCCGCGTGCCAGGGCGATGCCCTCCAGGGCGGGGAACCAGTGCGCCGCGTGCGAGCCGCCCACCAGCGCCACCGTACGCACCGGGTCGTCGGAGCCGTAGACGCACGTGATCACCTCGGCGTCTGCGGTGGTCTGGTTGCAGCCGTCGGCGTAGGTCACGGGGGCCTCCTCCGCGGCCCAGGCCAGCGGCGGGTAGACCGGCAGGTCCGGCGTCCCGGCACTGTCGGCCACGGCCGCCCCCGGATAGCTGCGGCCGTCGGCGAGAAGCTCCTCCCACCGGGCGCGTTCGGCGGACTGGTGCCCGGCCCAGGTTCCGGCCGTGAGCAGTACGGGCAGCAGGCAGGCCAGCGCCGCCGCCGTTCCGCGCAGCACCGCCCGGCGCCCGGTTCCGCGTCCCAGCACGGCCAGCCGGTCGGCCACCGGGGTGGTCACCGCCGCCAGCAGCACCGACACCGCCAGGACGGCCGCACCGCCCAGCGGGGTCGCCAGGCCGCGTCCGGTGACGGACAGGTAGAACACCAGCAGCGGCCAGTGCCACAGGTACAGCGCGTAGGAGATCGAGCCCAGGTAGCGCAGTGGCCGCAGGGTGAGCACCCGGTCGGCGCCGAGGGCCGAACCGGAGGTACCGGCCACGACGACGGCCGCGGCGGCCAGGGTGGGCCACAGCGCCGCGTACCCGGGGAAGACGGACGACACCTGCAACAGCGCACCGCACAGCACCAGCGACGCCAGGCCGGTCCAGCCCAGCGCCATCCGCGGCGCCCGCGGCAACTCCATTCTCGGCAGCAGCAGGGCCAGAAGCCCGCCGAGCGCGAACTCCCACAGCCGGGTGCCGGTGTCGAAGTAGGCCCACGGCTGGTCGGCCCGGGTCATCAGCACCGAGTAGGCCAACGAGAGGGCGAAGACCGCGGACAGGACGACGAGCAGATGAGCGCGCGGATCGCGTCCACCGCGCCGGGCCGCCCACACGGCGACCGCGATCAGTACGGGCCACACCAGGTAGAACTGCCCCTGCACCGACAGCGACCAGAAGTGCTGGAAGGGGTTGAGGTCGCCCTCACGCGCAAGGTAGTCCACCGAGCCCAGCGCCAGGTGCCAGTTCGTGTGGTAGAGCATGGCCGCGACCGCGTCCCCCGGTGCGTCGTGCCACCGTGTCTCGGGCAGGAGCAGCCACGTCGCGGCCAACGTCACCAGGACGACGACGGCGGCGGTCGGCACCAGGCGTGCGGCCAGCCGGGCCAGGAAGGCGCCGTAGCGGATCGTCCCGCCGGTGGCCGCGCGCACCAGGGAAGCGGTGATGAGGAAGCCCGTCAGCATCAGGAAGACGTCGACGCCGCCGGAGACCCGCCCCAGCCAGACGTGGTAGGCGGCCACCAGGAGCACGGCCACGGCTCTCAGGCCGTCGATCTCGGGCCGGTGCCCGCTGGTGCCGACGACGGAGCGCTGCGCACGTCCGGTCCCGGTGGGGGAGGTGGGGAGGGACACGGACGGGCACTCGCTTTCACGTGGTCGAATTCGTGCGGGGAGGGCGGTCATTGTGCCTCTCCCGGATGACCGCGAGGGGGACGGAGGCTGAACTGCGCGCCACCGCCGGGATGTCGTGTGGACGGCGGCGCGCGTACCCGCACGGGCCCGTGGTCGGTCACGACCGCGGGAGCGCGGTTCCCGGTCCTGATAACCGGCGACGGTGGCCACCACCGGCGTCGCCGACCCGTACGACGTCACGAGCCGTGCGGGGGTCGTCCACGGCTGGCTGCCCCAGCGGTTCTGTGACGGTAGACGATGTGCGCGCCCCCTCGTCGCGGACCCCGCGCGCCAACCGGAGCATCCGGCCATTGCCACGGGTGGTGTGGCCGACCGGACGTCCTGCCGCGGTGGCGGATAGTGCGCAAACCACTCGCCGGAAAAGCATGATGATCACCTTGTGGGTGAAATGCCGGAATCTGGGCCGCGCATATGCGAGCGCGCCCGAGATTGCACTTTTGTCACGGCATGTTCTGGCGTCATCCGTTCTCCTGGGCCCCACGTCCAGAAACTGAATGCCCATGTCGACTCGGGTTATCGACACCAGGTAACAAATCACCCATCGTGCGCGTCAGGCTGGAAAGCGACCATGAACCATGTCTCCGGATACCGCTTCAATCCACCTCCGAACTGGCCTGCCAGCCCTGAGGGGTGGGTCCCGCCCCAGGGCTGGACTCCCGACCCCTCGTGGCCGCCGGCCCCTCCGGGCTGGCAGTTCTGGCTCCCCTCGCAGGCCGGGCCGAGGCCGGTGACTCCTCCGCCGGCGGTTTCCGGGCACGTGGAACCCGGTGGATTGCCGCCCGCCCCGACTCCGCCGAGGTCGTCGGCCTCGGGCTTGTTCGGCAAGAAGAAGCGGCTGGAGGAGTTGGACGCGGAGAACTCCCAGCTGCGCGCGTGGGTGGCCAGCCTGCAGGGGATGGAGGCTCTGCGGATCGCCACGGAGACCGAGGCCCTGCGCGAGCGGCACGAGCGGGAGGAGGAGAGCGCACGTGCCGCCAGCGCGCGGTGGCACTCGGAGCTGGCCCGTGCCGAGGCCGAGTTGGACCGTGTCCGCTCGGAGGTGGTCCAGGCCAGGGCTCGGATCGTGGAGGCCGAGGAGACAGCGCTCCTTCAGGAGGCGGGCGTCTATGAGTACGAGCACCCGCTGGCCGACGCGGTCGCCTACAAGGCCCGGCTGCAGGAAGTGAAGGACACACTGAAGGCGATGGTGCGCGGCGACACCGCTGTGCTCGCCGCAACCGACTGGCAGGTCAACGGTTCGGCGGCCCAGGGGCGGAAGATGGTGCGCGACTTCTCCAAGCTCATGCTGCGTGCCTACAACGCCGAGGCCGACAACCTGGTCCGCACGATGAAACCCTACAAACTGGCCTCTGCCGTCGACCGGCTCGGAAAAACACGCGAGACGATCGCCAAGCTCGGCGGGACGATGAGTATCCGTATCAGCGACGCCTACCATCATCAGCGGCTTTATGAGTTGCAGCTGACGTCGGACTACAAGGCCAAGGTCGAGGAGGAGAAGGAGCGCGTCCGTGAACAACGGGAGCAGCAGCGTGAGGAGGAGAAGGCTAGGCGCGAATTCGAGAAGGAGAAGGCGCGACTACTCAAGGAGCAGTCCCACTACAGGTCCGCGTTGGCCAGGTTGGAGGCCAAGGGCGACGAGGACGGGGCCGCGCAGTTGCGCGCGAAGATCGCCGAGACCGATGAGGCGATCGAGGGCGTCGACAACCGTGAGGCCAACATCCGTGCCGGCTATGTCTACGTGATCTCCAACATCGGAGCTTTCGGCGAGCATATGGTCAAGATCGGTATGACACGACGTCTGGAGCCCTTGGACCGGGTGCGCGAACTGGGCGACGCCTCCGTGCCCTTCCGCTTCGACGTGCACGCCCTCGTCTTCAGCAACGACGCCGTCGGCCTGGAGGCGCGCCTGCACAAGGAGTTGGAGGACCGGAGGGTCAACCGGGTCAACCTGCGTCGGGAGTTCTTCCACGCCAGCCCCGCCGATGTGCGTGACGTCCTGGCCCGCATCTCCGGTCAACACCTGCTGGAATACCGCGAGATGCCCGAGGCACTGGAGTGGAGGGCCAGCCAGGAGAACTGAGGCGGCGAGGCGTCCAGGCCGCGTGCGGGTCTTCTCCGCCTCCGGATCCTTCTGCGAAGAAGGACCCGGAGGCGCGTTCGCCCCCGCCCGGTCCACGGGCGGGGGCGACGGGAGCGCGGCGGGTCAGCGGTGGGTATCGGACCCGGCGGTCTCCGTGGCCGTGGCACCGCCGGCGCGGCCGAGCTTCTCACCCTCGATGTCGACCGAGGGCAGCCACCGGCCCAGCCACCGGGGCAGCCACCAGGCCGCGCGGCCGAACAGCGACATCAGCGCCGGGACCAGCGTCATCCGCACCAGGAAGGCGTCCAGCAGGACACCCACGGCCAGGGCGAACGCGATCGGTTTGATCATCTCGTCGTGGCCGAACACGAACGACCCGAACACCGAGACCATGATCACCGCGGCCACCGTGACGACCCGGGCCCCCTGCCGGAAGCCCGTGACCACGGCCTCCCGCGCCTCGGCCCCGTGCGTGAACTCCTCCCGCATCCGCGAGACCAGGAAGACCTCGTAGTCGATGGCCAGCCCGAAGAGCACTCCCAGCAGCAGGATGGGCAGGAAGGCCAGCAGGGTCGGGGAACTCTCCACACCGATCAGGCCCGCGCCGTGCCCCTGCTGGAAGACGGCCACGGTCAGCCCCAGCGCCGCACCCGCGCTGAGGACGAACCCCAGGGCGGCCTTCAGCGGCACCAGCACCGAGCGGAACACCAGCATCATCAGGATCAGCGCCAGCCCCACCACGATGGCCAGGAACAGCGGCAGCGCCTCGTTGAGCCGCTCGGAGATGTCGATCCCCGCCGCGGTCGCCCCGGTGACCGAGACGACCGCTCCGGTGTCGGCCTCCATCGCGCCGCGCTCGTCGCGGATGTCGTGCAGCAGGTCCTCGGTGGTCGTGCTCGACGGACCCTCCTCCGGCAGCACCGTGATGATCGCGGTGTCCCCGGAGTCGTTGTAGGCGGGGGCGTGGACGTCCTCCACACCGCCGAGCCCCTCCACGCGCTCGGCGATCTCCTCGGCCGCGGCCTCACGGTCGGAGGCGTCGCGCAGGTCGGCCACCAGCAGCAGCGGTGAGGCGTACCCGGGACCGAACTCCTCGCTGATGACCTCGTAGGCCTGGCGCTGGGTGGTGTCCTCCGCGGCCGTGGAGTCGTTGGGCAGGCCCAGACGCAGGTCCGCCGCCGGAAGAGCGGCCGCGCCCAGGGCCAGCACCACCGCGACCACGGGCAGGACCGGGTGGCGCACCAGCAACCGGGCCCACCTGCTGCTGAGCGTCTCCTTCGCGGTCAGGGAGGCCTCCGACCGGTGTCCCAGGACCGGCATCCGCAGAGCACCGACCCTGGTGCCCAGGAAACCGAGCAGCGCGGGGAGCAGGGTGATCGCCCCCAGTACGGCGGTGAACACCGTCACTGAGGCGACCACGCCCATGACGCCTAGGAAGGGCACGCCCACCACGTTCAGGCCCACCAGGGCGATCATCACCGTGATCCCGGCGAACACCACCGCGCTGCCCGCGGTGCCGATCGCCCGCGCGGTCGACTCGTGCGGGTCCATGCCCTCGGCGAGCTGCTGGCGGTGGCGGGACAGGACGAACAGCGAGTAGTCGATGCCCACGGCGATGCCGAGCATCACCGCCAGGATGGGCGCCGTGCTGGTCAGCTCCAGCACGGAGGCCAGGGCGAAGACGGAGGCCATGCCCAGGCCCACACCGGCCAGAGCGATGAGGATCGGCATGCCGGCCAGGACCAGGGCCCCGAAGTTCAGGATCAGCACGGCCAGGGCCACGACCACGCCCAGGACCTCCCCGGCACCCATGACCGGGGCTCCCGTGGACAGCGACTGACCGCTGTACTCCACCGTCAGCCCGGCGTCGCGTGCGGCGTCGCCGCTGTCCAGGACCGCTTCGACCGTCTCCTGGCCGACGTCGCTGTCGGACTCCGCGAGCTGCACTTGGAGCAGCAGCGCCCGCTGGCTGTCGGAGAACAGCGGGATCTGCCCGAGGGCCTCGTCCTCGTCGAAGGCGGGGCTCTCCTCGGCGACCCTGTCCGCGGCCTCCTCCTCGGCCTGGGCGATGATGTCCTCCCGGCCGGGGGTGCCCTCGGGCACCTGCGCCTCGGCCTCCTGGCGAGCCAGGTCGCGTGCCTCCCGCTCGGCCTCGGCCAGAGCGTCGTCGTAGGATCCGCGGGCGTCGTTGAGCAGGCCGAACGGGTTGGTGACGCTCTCCACACCCTCCACGTCCCGGAGCTCGTCGGCGGTGGCGTCGACGGCCTCCCGGTACTCCTCAGAGGCCGTCAGCTCCTCGCCCTCCGGCGCCCGCACGACGACGGTGACCGTTCCGCCGCCGCGCTCCGGGAAGCGTTCGGCGAGCATGTCCGCGGCTTCCTGGGACTCCGTGCCGGGGATCTCGAAGGTGTCGTTCAGCGGTGCGCGGAAAGTCAGTGCCGCCGTGGCGGCGACCGCGATGAGCGCCAGCCACACTCCGACCACCCACCATCGCCTTCGGTAGGAGAAGGCTCCGATTCGGTACAGCAGTGTCGCCATGCTCCGCCTCTCTCGTGTCGTGTTCCGGCCCCCGGGCCGACGGATCGCGGGCCACGGACCCAGGCCACCGCGTCCGGATGAGGAAGACCTGCGAGGAGGATGAGAATCAGATGAGAACCCGTCCGGTGGCGTGAGGCGTGTGTCACCGACACCTCCCGGGTCCGCGTCGCGCGGGGGGAAGGCCAGGGTCACGGTCGTCCCGTCCTCGACCGTGGAGCGGAGGCGGGCGCTGCCCCCGTGGGAGGCCATGACCGCGCTGACGATGGACAGGCCAAGCCCGCTGCCCTCGCGCTCGTGCGCGGACGGATCGCGGTAGAAGCGCTCGAACGCGAAGGCCGACGACTCGGGTCCGATACCGGGACCGGAGTCGGAGACCTCCAGCACGGCCTGTCCGTCGACCCGTTCGAGGCGCACCACCGCGTCACTGTCGGACGGTGTGTGGGTGAGCACGTTGGCCAGGACGTTGGCGAGGGCCTGGTGCAGGGAGTCACGGTCGCCGGTGACCAGGCACTCGTCCCGTACCTCGGTGCGGACGAGGCGTTCGGGCGCCGCGGCGTGCGCGTCGGACACGCAGTCGCGCACCAGGCCCGCCAGCGACACCACCGACGGCCGCGCGGAGGGCGGGGCCTCGGCCCGCTCGTCGAGTCGCGACAGGTACAGGAGGTTCTCCACCAGGCGCGACATACGCTCGGCCTCCGCCTGGGCGCGGGGTACCACGTCCGGGCGCCCGCGCATGGTGACCACGCCCTCGGCGAGCATCTGGAGGTACCCGCGCACCACCGTGAGAGGGGTGCGCAGTTCGTGGGAGGCGTCCGCGGCGAAGCGGCGCATGCGCTCCTCCGACTCCGTCCTCGACCGGATCGCCGCCTGCAGGTGCGCGAGCATGCGGTTGATCGACACGGTCAGGCGCCCGGTCTCGGTACGGATCCGCCTCGGGTCCACCGGGACCCGGCGGTCCGTGTCGCCGTCGGCGATCGCCTCGGCCGTGTCCACGACGTCGTCCAGCGGGCGCAGCCCCCAGCGCAGCACGGAGGAGGCGATGGAGCCGAACACGGCCAGCAGCAGCACGGAGGTCACCGCGCCGGTCAGCACCAGGCGCCCGACGGCCGCCTCCACCGGCTCCAGGGGCAGGGCCACCACCAGGCGCGCCTCGTGGCGGGGCAGCTCCATGTACGTGATCCGGTAGGAGGAGCCCTCGTGCTCGACGGTCGCCGGTGTGCCCTCGTCCACGCGTCCGGAGACCGCGTCCAGCAGGGACGAGTCGAAGGTGGGGTCCCGGTGGACGACCGAGTCGGACTCGATCTCGACGAGGAGTTCCCGGGGTGCGCTCACGTCGCCGATCAGCGCCTCGGGACCGTTGGCCAGGATCTCGTCCTGCCGGGCGCGGACGAACTCGGCGATGATCTCCAGCTGTCCGTCCAGCCGGTCGGTCAGGTAGGCGCGCAGGGTGAGTGCGCCGACGGAGACCACGATGGACAGCGCCAGGGTGGTGACCGCCATGAGCAGGGCGATCAGCCTGGCGCGCAGGGTCACGGGGCCTCCACGGGCCCGGCCGGGCGCCGCGCGCTCACGCCTGCCCCCGACGGTCGCGCATCGTGTAGCCGAAGCCCCGGTGCGTGTGGATGACGTTGGGCCCCAACGTGTTGAGCTTGCGCCGCAGGTAGCCGATGTAGGTGTCGACGATGTTGGAGCTGCCGCTGTAGTCCACGTTCCACACGTGGTCGATGATCTGCTCCCTGGAGAGCACCCGGCCCGCGTTGTCCATGAGGTGGAGCAGGAGTTCGTACTCGGTGCGCGAGAGGCGGACCGGCTCCCCGGCGCGGCGGACCTCGAACAGGTCCTGGTCCAGCTCGACGTCGTCCACGCGCAGGACGCGGTGCGCGGGACGCTCCTGGCCCTCGGTACTGGGCCGCAGGCGGCGCAGGACGGCGCGGACACGGGCGACCAGCTCGTCCATCTCGAACGGTTTGGTGATGTAGTCGTCGCCCCCGTAGGTGAGCCCGGCGATGCGGTCCCCGGGGGCGTCGCGCGCGGTCAGGAAGACGATGCCGGTGTCGGGCCTGGCCTCGCGGACCTCCTGGCACAGCGTGTAGCCGTCCCCGTCGGGCAGCATGACGTCGACCACCAGCAGGTCGGGGTCGTGGTCGGCCAGCGCGCGGCGCGCCCGCCCCAGGGACGTGGCCGTCACCACGTGGAAGCCGTGGAAGCTCAGGACCGTGGCGACGAGGTCGACGATGTTGGGTGCGTCGTCCACCACGAGAATAGTGTTCTTGCTCATCGGCCCCCATCGAACCAGGGCAACATGAGAGCTCCCTGAGAGACACACCTTCCGGGAAGCGGGCCTTCCGGGGAGGGCGGACCCGTGCGCCCGGCTCCGGATGGTGCGGGTATCGGGATTTTTCGTGTATCCGGGTGACCGTGCCATCTCGCCGTAGGATGGGCGGACGCCGAAGCGAGGGAGGACGATGGCCCGGCTCACGAGGGCGCAGCGGCAGGCCCGCAACCGGACGCGCGTGCTGGCCGCGGCCGGGGACGAGTTCGCCGAACACGGCTTCCGCGACGCCAAGATCGACCGCATCGCCGAGCGCGTCGAGCTCACCCGGGGCGCGGTCTACTCCAACTTCCCCGGCAAGCGGGCCCTGTACTTCTCGGTCCTGGCCGAGGCCGCCGAACGCGCCGCCGAGGCCGCCCGCCCCGACCCCGGGCACACCGCCCACACCGCGCTGGGCGCCCTCGCCCGCGCCTGGTTCTCCCGGCTCCCCGTCACCGACGCGCCCCTGCGGATCGGTGCCGGGCTCACCCCCGAGATCCTGGCCGACGAGCCCACCCGGCAGGCCTTCGCCCAGCTCATGCGCCTGGACGCCGTCCTGCTCGCGCTGGCCCTGGAGGCGCTGGAACCCCCGCACGAATCCGGTGGACGCCGGGTACGGGTGGCCGAGGCCGTGCTCACCGCCCTGTACGGGACCAGCCAGATGGTCGGTGTCGCACCCGGGTTCGTCGACCCCTTCACCGTGGTCCGCGCCTGCGAGCGGCTGGCCGACCTGAACGTGGCCGACGGCTGGCCGCCTCCGCACATCGCGCACACCGCCCCGGCCCTGCCCGCCGACGAGGACTGGTCGCCGCCGGAGGCCTTCGACGCGGTCCGACGCCGAATCGTGTCCCTCGCCGAGGACGGGATCGTCGTGGTCCTGGGCACGCACCGCCTCGGGGCCGTGGAGGAGGCGTTGCGCTTCGCGCCGGTCGACGCGGCCGTGACCGCCGTCGTGGTCACCGACGACCCGGCCGTGCGGATTCCGCTGGCCCGGACGGCGGTGGCCGACCTGTGCGGCTGCCTGCGCCAGGCCTTCCCGGAGAGGGCCTGGCCGGGTCTGCGCCTGGTGTTCGACGGGTCCGGTGAGATCGCCGCCGCGGTGGGTGTGCCGAAGGTCGGTGACACCACCGAGGCCGCCGTCCGCGTCCACGCCGGGCGGATCGTGGCCCGCTCCGACGCCCGCGGCGCCGGCCACGCCGTCGCCTCCTTCGAGCCGGCCCACGGCACGGAGGTGGGCTGCCGGTAGACGGGGCCGAGCGTCCGGGAACCACCGTTCCCGGCGGGACACCGGCGAGGCCGGGCCCGGGCATCGTCGCTGGTGGAGGAGTGGTTCGCCCCCCGGCGGTCCATGCAGGTCGACTTCGTGGGGAGGTCAGCTTCGGTTGGCTTCCAGGGGGGAGGGCGGATCCGGGCCGGTCGGCGTGGGAGGCGGCGGCGCTGCTTTGCGGCCCGCCCCGGCAGGGGATACCTTGAGATTTCGGATGTTGAGATCATCTGGCCTCGGGGGGCGACCCCGCCGATCCACCCGGGCGAGGCCCGCGTGAGGAGAACGTTTCTAGTGACACGCACCGGTGCCAGCGGGCCCCTGCTCAAGTGCTCGTTCTGCGGCAAGGACCAGAGCGAGGTCCGCAGACTCATCGCCGGCCCGGGCCACATCTGTATCTGCGACGAGTGCGTCGGCCTGTGCAACGAGATCATGGAGGAGGACGAGCACGTCCTCCCCTCCGGGGACGAGTGGGACTCGCTTCCCAAGCCGCGGGAGATCTATGAGTTCCTGGACTCGTATGTGATCGGGCAGGATCAGGCGAAGAAGGCTTTGTCGGTGGCGGTGTACAACCACTACAAGCGGGTGCGTTCGGAGG
>NZ_VWVU01000021.1 GCF_008638365.1 Nocardiopsis quinghaiensis
CCCGCGCCGTTACGCCGACTACCTGCCCGGTGACGGCTTCACCGAGCTGAACCAGATCTCCTCGGTCTCCTCGTTCGTGCTGGCCGCCTCCACGCTGATCTTCTTCTGGAACGTCTACGTCACCGCGCGCAGGGCGCCGAAGGTCACCGTCGACGACCCGTGGGGCTACGGTTGCTCGCTGGAGTGGGCGACCTCCTGCCCGCCGCCGCGGCACAACTTCACGTCGCTGCCGCGGATCCGGTCCGAGCGGCCCGCGTTCGACCTCAACCACCCGCACGCCGCGGCCCCGGGCGCCGTCCCGGTGGGCGCTACGAAGGAGTAGGGGCGAATGAAGACGCAGGCCTATCTGTTCATGGGCGTCTCGACCTTCTTCGGTCTTGCCGCCGCCCTGTACGCGTTCTGGTCCTGGCAGGACACCGGCACGATCGAGTGGGCGGGTACCACCGCCCTGGTGGTCGCCATCGGCTTCGGCTGGATGATCGGCTTCTGGCTCTGGCAGGCGGCCCGCCGCAGCGAGCACTTCCACGGGCTTCCCCCGGAGGAGCGGCTGGACGGTGAGATCCAGGAGAACGCCGGTGAGTACGGGTTCTTCAGCCCGCACAGCTGGTGGCCGCTGTTCGTCGCGCTGGCCGTGGCGTTCACGGCGGTGGGCGTGGCCATCGGCTGGTGGATGGTGGTGGTCGGCTCCTTCGCCCTCATCCTCACCGTCATCGGCTGGGTCTTCGAGTACTACCGCAAGGAGTTCCAGCACTAGAGGGTGTCGTCGGCCCGCCGGCCGAGCGCTCCGGCCCCGGTGGCCGGCCGGTCCGTGTGACCCGGTCGGCCACCGGGGCTTTTCGCGCCGTCGACACCGCTGTGGGCACACTGGCGCGCTGCCGGGGGAAAGGTAGGCTTTGCGTAGACCTGACCTGACCGTGGCCCCGCGGGCGCGAGCCCGCTCCGTGCGCAGGGGTCCCCGTCGCAACGGACCTGGAGGCCCTTGACGTGAAGGGACGAGTTTTCCGTCCGGTGCTGTGCCGTCTGGCGGCCGTGGCCGCCGCGGTCGCGGTTACGGCGACCGCCTGTACCACCGCCCCGCGGCAGGAGCCCGAGACCGCTCCCAGCCCGGAGCAGCCGGCCGGGCCGGAGGTCACCATCACCCCCGCGGAGGGTGCCGCCTCCGTGGCGCCCAACACCCCCGTGCGGGTGTCGGTGGAGGAGGGCACCATCACCGACGTCCAGGTCGAGCAGGCCGCTCCGGAGGGGGACGCCGAGGGTGGCGCGGACCAGGCCGCGGCCGGGGACGGTGAGGGGGAGGTCTCCCGGTTCACCGGGACCCTGAGCGAGGACGGCACCGCGTGGATCAGCGACGGGAACATGTTCCCGGGCTCGGCGGTCACCGTACGCGCCACCGCCGAGGACGAGGACGGTGAACGGACCGAGGCCGTCGCCGAGTTCGACACCAAGGAGGCCGTGCCGGGGCAGCGCCTCGAACTGGTCTCCAACTTCCCCACCTCCGGCGACACCGTCGGCGTGGGCATGCCCGTGATCGTCAACTTCGACCTGCCGGTGCGGAACAAGGCCCAGGTCGAGAACTCCATGGAGGTCACCTCCGAGCACGAGGTCGAGGGCGCCTGGAACTGGGTGGGCGACCAGATGGCGGTGTTCCGGCCCAAGGAGTACTGGGAGCCCTACCAGAAGGTCGGTGTCGACCTGCGGCTGGCGGGGGTGGAGGCCTCCGAGGGCGTCTACGGCATCGACGACCACCGCATCGACTTCGAGGTGGGCCGCGAGATGATCGCCACCATGCACGTGCCCGACCACGAGATGAGGGTGGAGGTCGACGGCGAGCCGGCGCGTACCATCCCGGTGAGCAACGGCAAGGCCGACGAGCGCTTCGACACCACGACCTCCGGCACCCACCTGACCATGGAGAAGTACGAGTCCCTGGTGATGGACGCCGCCACCGTCGGCATCCCCGAGGACTCGCCCGACTACTACAAGCTCGACGTGGAGTGGGCGGTGCGTACCTCCAACAGCGGCGAGTTCACCCACGCGGCCCCGTGGAACGAGCGGATCGGCTCGGCCGACATCTCCAACGGGTGCACGAACATGTCGGTGGAGGACGCCCGGTGGTTCCACGACCGGGCGCTGATGGGCGACGTCCTGGAGACCACCGGGACCGACCGGCAACTGGAGTGGGACAACGGCTGGGGTTTCTACCAGCGCTCATGGGAGGAGTGGCTGGCCCACAGCGCCACCGGTGAGCCGCAGGTGACCGACGGGTCGGGCACCCCCGGATCCGTGCACGGAGAGGGGCTCTAGGACCTGTCCGGTGCGTGCCTGCCCGGCCCCCGGGGGTTCCCGCCCTCGGGACGCCCGGACACGGGGCGAGGCGGAGCGGACCCCTGGGGCACGCCCTAGGAGCCCTCCAGGAGGGCGTCCAGGCGCTGGGCGGTGTGCTCCCAGGTCCAGTTCCTGCTTACCCACTCCCGGCCGCGTGCGCCCATCTGGGCGGCGCGGCCGGGGTCTTTCAGCAGCCGGACGAGGGCCCGTGCGGTCGGTCCGGGCAGTGAACCGTCCACGACCAGGCCGGTCTGGCCGTCCAGGACCGCGTCGGGGGCGCCGCCGGAGTCGCCCGCCACCACGGGCAGGCCGCAGGCCGCGGCCTCCAGGTAGACCATCCCCAGGCCCTCGGCCTCCAGGCCGCCGCGCCGGGTGCGGCAGGGCATGGCGAACACGTTCCCGGCGCCGTAGTGGGAGGGCAGGTCCTGGACGGGGACCGGTCCGGTGAAGACCACCGAGTCCATGCCCCGCGCGGCCGAGCGCAGTCGCTGCCGGTGGGGGCCGTCACCGACGATGAGCAGGACCGCGTCGGGTACGTCGGCCAGGATCCGGGGCCAGGCGCGGATGAGGGTGTCCTGTCCCTTGCGGGGCACGAGCCGGGAGACGCACACCACCACCGGGCGGTCGCCCAGGCCGTGGCGCCCGCGGACCTCCTCGCCGCCGGAGCCGGGGCGGAAGTGGTCGATGTCCACGCCGGGTGCGAGCTGGCGCATGCGCGCGGCCGCGTCCGGGGACAGCGCCCCGGCCAGGCGGCGCCGGGTGTACTCGCCGAGGTAGGTGACGGTGTCGGTGGTCGCGCCGATGCGGCGCAGCGCCTCCCGGGAGCCGGGGAGCGCCGCCCACCAGGTCTCGTGGCCGTGGCTGATGGCGACCTGCCGCTTGACGGGGGTGTGCTCGCCCAGCCCGGCGGCGAGCAGCCCCAGCGGGGCGGCGGCGCCGTAGACCACCGAGTCGCAGCCCTCCAGGTCGGCGATGGCGCGCGCCCGCGCGGCCACCCGGGGGGTGGGCAGCAGGACGCGGGCGGCGTCGCGTACCACGGGGAAGGGCTGGCGCAGGTCGAAGTGCGGGTCGGCGGCGGCGTCGGCCGGGGCGGGGGAGGAGCAGTAGACCACGACCGATCCCCCGGGGCGGCGCAGGGCGATCTCGTGGACGAAGGACTCGATGCCCCCGGCCTTGGGAGGGAAGTCGTTGGTGATGATCAGCGTTCGCGGCACGGGGGTGAGTCTAGGACGTGTGCGGCGGGTGTGTCCGGACGCGCAACGCCGGGCGGGGCCCGCCGGTGGGCGCGCGGGCGGGTGGGACGTCCGGATGGTAGTGATCTACAGCGTCAAGGCGCAGATACCGAGAACGGTCACCTGGGAGTGAACAGAACGGTGCCCCGCGACGACGGGTGTCGCGGGGCACCGGGGCCTCGGGCCGGTCCGCCGGTCAGGGGCGGACCGCGGTGACGAAGTTGGAGTGGTAGTAGCTGTTCAGGGTCACCGTGCCGATGGGGCGGGCCGACGTGGAGGCGTGCACCATGACGTTGTCGCCCGCGTACATGCCCACGTGGTCGGGACCGCTGCCGCCGGGGTAGAAGAACAGCAGGTCGCCGGGCTGCTTGTTCTCCCAGGAGACCCGCTGGCCCGCGTTGACCTGCTGGTAGGTGGTGCGGGGCAGGCTCACTCCCGCGGCGGCCCAGGCGGCCTGGGTCAGGCCGGAGCAGTCGTAGCCGCCGGGGCCGGTGCCGCCCCACACGTAGGGCTTGCCGACCTGTGCGTAGGCGAAGTCCAGCGCGGTCTTGGCGCTGCCCGAGGCGGGGCCGGTGTAGCTGGTGCCTCCGCCTCCGCCTCCGCCGGTCTGGCCGACGTTCTCGGTGGCCGCCGCCTGTTCCTCGGCGGTCAGGTCCGCGAGCAGGTCCTCCTGCTCCTCCATGGCGGCCTCGGCCTCCTCGGTGGCCTCCTCCGCCTCCTTCAGGGCCTCGGCGGCCTCCTCCTCGGTCTCGGTCGCCTCGGCCTCCAGGGTCTCCAGGTTCTCCAGCTCCAGGACGTACTGTTCGAGGTGCTCGTCGTGCTGCTCGGACAGGTACTCCAGGTCGGCCTGGTGGGCCAGCGCGTCCTCGGGGCCGGTGGAGTCGACCAGCTGGTGGAAGGAGGTGAGGTCGATACCGGTGTAGGTGGAGCTGGCGAGCCGGCGTGCGCCCAGGCCGAGCTCGTTCACCTTCTCCTCGGCGGCCTCGACCTCCTCCAGGATCTCCTCCAGCTTCTCCTCGGCGGCCTCGTGGGTCTCCTCGGCCTCGTTGTAGGTCCCGTTGAGCTCGATGTACTCCTCTTCGAGGCGCTCGATCTCCTCGCGGACCTCCTCGGCCGTGGGCTCGGCGTGAGCCACCGCGCAGGGCAGGAGGAGTGCGGCGGAGGTGAGGGAGGAGAGGACCGCTGTGCGGCGTACGCGGCCGCGGCGGGATCCAGACACGTGTAGCACCTTTCTCCCCTTGTCCCAGACCGTACGGAATCAAGGGATGCACCGGGTGGGGGCTTGGGGCCTCAGAGCGCGGTCCGGGGGCGTGGGCACCGCGGGCCGAGGGCGGGGGAGGCCGTGGCCCCGGGGGGACGCGGGGTCGACCCGATCCGGGCGCGGCCGTCACCGCCGGGGGGCGGTGAAAAGGAGCAACCGCGCTCGGCGACGAACACTAGTGCATGCGCCGGGTCTCCCTCAACCTTTTCGTAACGTTCCACCGATTGGGGCGAGGTGTCCGAAATTCCCTTTGTCGTCCCCGTGCGGGGGCGGGGCCGCCACCTGCGGGTGGTGGCCCCGAGAGGCTTCGCGGCGGCGCCGTCTACGGGCGGACGGCGAACTGGAACTCGCTTCCCCAGTACGCGGCCAGGCCCACGACCTCGATGTTGCGGCCGGTGCGGGGCGCGTGCACCATCTGGCCGTTACCCGCGTAGAGCCCGTTGTGACCCAGGCCCGGGTAGAAGAACATGATGTCGCCGGGCTGCAGGGCGCTCATGTCGTAGATGCGCTGGCCCACCTCGGCCTGCGCGTAGGTTGTGCGGGGCAGGTCCACTCCGCCCGCGCGCCAGGCCGCCTGGACCAGGCCGGAGCAGTCGTAGCCGTTGGGGCCGGTACCGCCGTAGATGTAGGGCAGGCCGACCTGCCGGTAGGCGAAGTCCAGGGCCGCACCCGTGCTGCCCGAGGCGCTGCCGGTGTAGGACTGGCCGCCGCTGCCGTCGGCGCTCTCGGCGGAGGGGTCGGCGGTCGGGAACTCGGCGAGGAGGTCCTCCTGCTCGTCGATCTTCTCCTCGACCTCCTTCTTGGCCGTCTCGGCCTCGTCGAGTTTCTCCTCCGCCGAGTCCAGGGCCTCCTCGGCCTCGTCCTTGAGGGCGAACAGGCGCTCGGAGGACTCGCCGAACTCGTCCAGCTGGGCCTTCTGGGCATCCGACAGGTAGTTCAGGTCGGCGTTCTGGTCCAGCAGGGACTCGGGGCCGTCGGCGGCGAGGATGTTGGCCGTGGAGTCCAGGTCACCGGACTTGTAGGTGGCGCTGGCGAGCTGCTGCACCTTCTCGCGCAGCTCGTCGTAGCGCTCCTCCTCGTCGCCGACCTGCTCCTCGATGTCCTCGTAGGCCGTCTCGGCGACCTCGTGGTCCTCCTTGGCCTGGTTGTAGTCCGCGACCGCGGTCGAGGCCTCCTCGTTGAGCTCGTCGATACGCTCCTCGACCTCGTCCTTGGTCGGATCCGCGTAGGCGGTGCCCGGGGCGATCAGGGTGCTGGCGACGACCGCGCTGATTCCGGTCGTTGCAGCGAATCGGCGAGCCGTACGCCGACCACCGGGATTCTTCATGGCGGTCCACGCTCCTTGGGGTTGGGAAGTTCGCACAGGGGTGCTGGGAGAACGGTCACGGGACCCGTGCGGGGGCACGGGAGGGCGAGTGCGCGGGGCCTTCCGCCGGCGGACACGGGGATGGCGTCCTATCCGATGGAGCACTCACGTTCGGGACGAACTTAGCGGACCGTCCCGCACGGCTCAACCAGGGGCCGCACACGCACCCGTGTCCACAGTGGACCACACCGTTGACGGACGGTGCGTTCCACCTGCGGGAGCGGTGCGGGACGAACGCGGGGACGAGCGGGGACGAGGAGGCGGAATCCGTTCGGCTCGGGCGCTCCGGCGGCACCCGGCCCGGTGACCGGGAGCCCCGGGGGCCGGCGCCCTGCCGGCGGTGTCCCGTCAGCCGTGCGCCTCCAGACGTCGTAGGAAGATCGCCGAGGGCACCGCGCGCGCCCCCGCCCGGCGCACCGCCGTCACGATCTCCCGGTCGGAGGTGGCCACCGCGATCGGCCGCCCCGGCGGTTCGGCGCGCACCAGCCGCACGATCAGCTCGTCCGCGGTCTCTCCGGGCGCGCTGAACAGCAGCCGTACCCGGCGGGTCGGCGCCACCACCGGCGGTGTGTCCACGTCCGCGCCGTCGAAGACGCACGTGATCTCGGCCTTGGTACGGCTGGCCAGCCCCTCCAGCGAGTTCATCAGCCGGGTGCGCTGGTCGGCCAGCGGGATCGTCCCGTAGCCGGTCTTGGTGACGTTGTAGCCGTCCACCAGCAGGTGTACCCCTGGCACCGTCAGCAGGTGTTCCAGCAGGCCGGGGTCGTCGTCGGGCAGTCCGCCCAGGGAGACCCGCCGCTGCTGTTCGGTCTCGGCCACCAGGTCGGCCGGGTTGTCCAGGGCCGCGGGCAGCGCCAGTTCCCGGCGCAGCCCGTGCGAGGCGTCCACCAGCACGTCCAGCAGTACGCGCAGCCGCGCCTCGTCGGCGTTGCGCCCGGCGCGCACCGCGCGGCGGGCGTTCTCCACCTGGGCCTCGGCGGCGGCCAGCCGCGACCGCAGCCGCCGGTTCTCCGACGCCAGGGTGCCGACCTGCCTGGCCGTCTCCGACTCGCGGTCGGCGGTCTCGGCCAGCGCGCGCGAGGACCGCTCGGTGGCCTCCCTGGCCCGCTGGCGCTCGGTGTGCACCTTGCGGCGCAGTTCGGCGATCTCCGTGCGCTGGGCCTTGATCTGGGAGCGCAGCCGCTCCAGTTCCGCCTGGTGCCCGTGCCGGGCCTCGTCCAGCTCGCGTCGGGCGGCGTCGAGCGCCTCGGCGGTCTCGTCCGCCTCCTGGACGCTGGACTGGCGCTCCAGTTCCAGGTGGACGTCCTCGATGATGTCGGGCCAGCCCTTCGGGCGCAGCAGGTAGGCGCACGCCGCCACCGCCACGGGGTCGGCGGCGGGCGGCACCATGCCCGAGCGCAGGCCCCCGGCCAGTTCCGGCCACACCTGTTCGACCCGCGCCGCGACCCGGTCGCGAAAGGCGTCGTCGGTCTCCAGCTGGGCGGCGATCTGGGGGCCGGCGAGCCTGGCCCTGCGCCGGGGCTCGAACCTGGCGACTCGGCGCAGCAGCGGCGGCAGGTCGCCGGCGCTCATGCCGCCGAGTACGTCGGAGCCGTACTCGACGACCCGGGCGCGCACCGGTCCGGGCAGGGGGCGGGCCAGTCCTCCCCCGTCGCCGTCGCCGTCCGCGGCGTGGGCGTCCTCGTCGTGCGGGCCGTTGTCCTCGGAGTCGCCGCCCGCCTCCGGGCGGGTGCTCATGACCGACCCGTCGGGCTCTCCGCCGAAGCACCGGTGACCGGCCGGTCGGCGTCGGGGCGGGCGATGACCTCCACGCTGTCGGTGGCGCCGCACCAGCGGCACCTGACGCGTTCGACGGTCTCGGAGAGCACGGTGTGCTCCTCGACCCCGCCCTCACCGGCCAGGTCCAGGTGCACGTAGTCCTGGGAGCGGACCGTGCGGGTCACGTCGAACCGCGTGAGATTGCCGCACCCGGTGCACCGCCACCGCTCACTGTCACCCGGCATCGCGATCCCCACGGTTCCTCCTCGTACTCGTGCTCCCGGCGGCGGTCCGCCGACCGAATGTCCCCACATCTTTCCATGTCGGGCAGGTCAGGCCGTATCCCGCCAGGTTGTCCCCGCCGCCGACTACCCTGACCGGGTGGTTCGACAGTCCGCGGCGCCCGCCGGCGTCCAAACCAGCATCGGCGACCTCGGTACACCGTTGGCCGCGGCGACGTTCGTCGTGCTGGACCTGGAGACCACCGGTACCAGCGCCACCGACTCCCGGATCACGGAGGTCGGCGCGGTCCGGTGGCGCGGCGGCGAGGTCGTCGACGAGTTCTCCACCCTGGTCGATCCCGGTGTCCCCGTCCCGGCCAGCATCACCCTGCTGACCGGGATCAGCCAGTCGATGGTGGCCGGGGCCCCGCCCATGGAGGAGGTGCTGCCCCGGGTCCTGGCCTTCCTGGACGCCGAGCCCGGTACCGCGCTGGTGGCGCACAACGCCCCCTTCGACACCGGTTTCCTCAAGGCCGCGTGCGAGCGTCACGGGGTGGACTGGCCCGGTTACCCCGTCGTGGACACACTGCGCCTGGCCCGTGCGGTGCTCTCGCGGGGGGAGACGCGCAACCACAGGCTCGCCACGCTCGCCGCCCACTTCGGGGTGCCGGTCACCCCCACCCACCGGGCCCTGGACGACGCCCGCGCCACCGTGGGCGTCCTGCACGGGCTGATCGAGCGTCTGCGTCCCATGGGTGTGTCCAGTCTGGAGGAGCTGCGCGCGGTCACCAAGCCGCCCACGAGGGCGCAGCGGGCCAAGCGTCACCTGGCCGAGGGGTTGCCCGAGGAGCCGGGGGTGTACGTGTTCACTGACGCACGGGGGGCCAGTCTCTACGTCGGCAAGAGCAAGAACCTGCGCCGCCGGGTGCGCGCCTACTTCACCGCGGCCGAGAACCGCCAGCGCATCCGGGAGATGGCGGGCGTGGTGGAGGGGGTCACCCCCATCGTGTGCTCCAGCGAGCTGGAGGCCTCCGTCCGCGAGCTGCGCATCATCGCCGAGCGCAAGCCGCCCTACAACCGTCGTTCGCGCAGCCCCGAACGCGCCTGCTGGGTCAAGCTGACCACCGACGCCTACCCGCGCCTGTCCGTGGTGCGGACGGTCGAGGACGACGCGCCCCACATCGGCCCCTACAACTCGGAGAGGGAGGCCGAGCAGGCCAGGGAGGCGCTGCTGCAGGCGTTCCCGCTGCGCCAGTGCGCCCACGCCTTCGTCCCGCTGGGGGAGGCGGCGCCCCGGGTCCTGACCGTGGGCGGTGGGCGCTGGACGGGGGCGTGCGTGCTCGCCCAGATGGGGCGGTGCGGTGCTCCCTGCGACGGCAGTGAGAGCCTGGCCGGGTACACCGTCCACGCCGGGGCCGCGCGCGCCGCCATGACCGGTGACCCGGCCGCCGTGGTGGAGGTGCACACCGCGCGTATCGCCGTGCTCGCCGACGAACTGCGCTACGAGGAGGCCGCGGGTGTGCGCGACCGCCTCACGGCGTTCCTGCGCGGCGCCCGGCGCGCCCAGCGCCTGGCCGCCATCGCCGCCGTTCCGCACCTGGTCGCCTCCCGCCGTACCGGTGCGGGCTGGGAGACGTGCGTGGTCCGCCACGGCCGGCTGGCCGCCAGCGCCGTGCTGCGCCCGGGCACCGACCCGGCGGCCTTCCTGTCCTCGCTGGTCGCCACCGCCGAGTACGTGCCCGCCGGACACGGGCCCAGCCCCAACGCCGTCCCGGCCGAGACCGAGCTGGTCCTGGACTGGCTCACCGACCCCGCCACCCGGCTGGTCGAGGTGGAGGGGGAGTGGACATGCCCGTTGCGCAGCGCCGAGGCGCACACCGAGATGACACACTGGGCCCATGGCCGCGCTTCCGCTCAATGACGACTATCCCGTCCGCCGAGCCCCCGTCGTCGCGTACACGCTGATAGCGGCCAACGTCCTCGTCTACCTCATGTCGCCCCAGGCGGCGACCGCCGTGTGGTATCCGCCCGACGCCTTCGACCGCTACTGCGCGATCCAGGACTACTTCATGTTCTGGGGCGCGGTCCCGGCCGAGATCCTCGGCCTCGTCGACCAGGTGCCGCACGCGGTGCCCGAGTGCGGCGGGTTCGGCGACAAGCCCGTGTGGTTCTCGGTGTTCAGCTCGATGTTCCTGCACGGCGGTCCGCTGCACCTGATCAGCAACCTGATGTACCTGTTCGTGTTCGGCCCCGTGGTGGAGGACCGCATCGGCAAGCTGCGCTTCCTGGTGCTGTACGTGCTCACCGGGGTCGCCGCCGCCTACGGCTTCGCGCTGACCGACGCCGACGGGACCACGCCCATGATCGGCGCCTCCGGGGCCATCTCCGGGGTGCTGGGCGCCTACCTCGTCGTGCAGTTCCGCAGCCGGGTGACCATGCTGGTGTTCGGGGTGATCCCGATGCGCCTGCCCGGGTGGGCCGTGGTGGGCAGCTACTTCGCGCTTCAGTATCTTCTCTACGTCACCACATCGAACGCCCCCGGCGCCGACAGCGGGGTCGCCTACGCGGCGCACGTGTACGGGTTCATCGCCGGGGTGATCGTGGGACTGGTGGTGTACCGGCTGCGATGGCGCTCCGGGACGCGGCTCTCAGACGTCTACTAGGACGTGCTTCCGCGGAACGTGCCCTGGCGCGCGCCCGCGCGGTCGGCGCGCCCGTCCCGTACCGAAACCGCCCTGGAGGCACAGTGATCACCGCGATCGTCATGATCAAGGCCGACGTCCACCGCATTCCCGAGGTCGCCGAGGCGATCGCGGAGATCGACGGGGTGAGCGAGGTCTACTCGGTCACCGGCGGCGTCGACCTCATCGCCATGGTGCGGGTGCGCCGGCACGAGGACCTGGCCGAGGTGATCCCCGGGCGGGTGAACAAGGTCCCCGGCGTGCTCTCCTCCGACACCCACATCTCCTTCCAGACCTACTCCAAGCACGACCTGGAGTCGGCCTTCGCGCTGGGCTGGTAGCCGGGGCGCCCCGAAGCCCTCGGGGGCGCGGCCACCGGATCCGCCGGTGTGGCCGCGCCCGAGGCTGCTCGCGGGTCCGCGGGCGCTCAGAGCGCCTTGGCGTACTCCTGGCTGATCCGCACCCAGTGCTCCAGCGTGCGCTCGGCGCCGCCGTCGTCCACGACGGCGGCGGCCCGCTCGTACCCGGCGCGCACCGCCTCCAGGAGCGGGCCCCGCACCCCGTCCACGGCCGCCAGCGCGGCGCCCGCGTTGAGCAGCACCGCGTCGCGCACCGGGCCGGGGCGGCCCGCCACCAGGTCGCGGACGGCCTGGGCGTTGAACTCCACGTCGCCGCCGCGCAGGTCCTCGGGCCGGGACCGGGCGATGCCCAGGTCGGCCGGGTCGAGTGTCTCGCGCCGGGCCGTGCCGTCGCGCACCACCCACACCGTGGAGGTGGTCGTGGTGGTCAGCTCGTCCAGCCCGTCGTCACCGCGGAACACCAGCGCCGAGGAGCCGCGGCGGGCGAACACTCCGGCGATCACCTCGCACATGCGCTCGTCGAACACCCCGATCGCCGAGGTCGAGGGCTGCGCCGGGTTGGTCAGCGGGCCCAGGAAGTTGAACACCGTGGGCACCGCCAGCTCGCGGCGCGTCTTGGAGGCGTAGCGGAACGAGGGGTGGAAGTGCGGGGCGAAGCAGAAGGTGATGCCCGCCTCCTCGGCCACCCGCGCGGTCAGCTCCGGGGGCAGGTCCAGGACCACACCGAGCCGTTCCAGCACGTCCGCCGTGCCGCAGGAGGAGGACGCGGCGCGGTTGCCGTGCTTGACCACGCGCGCGCCCGCGGCCGAGGCCACGATGGCGGCCATCGTCGACACGTTCACCGTGTGCGCCCGGTCGCCGCCGGTCCCGACGATGTCCAGGGTCGGGCCGGGGACGCTGATCCGGACGGCGTTGGCCAGCATGCCCCGGGCCAGGCCGGTCACCTCGGACACGTCCTCGCCCTTGGCGCGCAGCGCGACGACGAAGCCGGCGATCTGCACGTCGGTCGCCGCGTCGGACATGATCTCGTTCATCGCCCACTCGGTGTCGGCGGCGCTGAGGGTCCGGCCGTCCAGCAGGGCGGTGATCAGGTTGGACCAGGTCCGCTCGGTCACGGCGGACCGCTCGTCGGACTCGGCGGTCCGGGGGTGGTCGGGAGAGGTTGCGGCGGGGACGTTCATGGTTGCTGCTCCACGGTGAGGAAACGGACACGGGGCCCGGGCGCCGGCGCGTCGCGCGAAGAGCTGGACGCGCAGCGCTTCCGTCGAGGGTGGTGGCCCGTCCTTCGCGCGGCGGCCCTCACGGGCGGCGGTGGGTGAAGGGCGGGCCGCCCTCAGGCGCCCGGGAAGGGGATCGGGGCGTGGCCGGGCCATCGCCCGGTGTCGGCGCCGTGGCGCAGGGCGGCGCCCACCACGCCGCGGCGGCGCAGTTCCCTCTCACCGTTCTCGACCGTGCCGAGGCCGTGTCCCATGTCGGTCATCCGCTCAGGGCCGCGGCCCGCTGGCGCATCAGCTCGGCCAGGGACTCCGCGAGCGCGACGGGGTCGATCGGGTGGCTGACGACCTGCTCGGCCCTCGACCAGGTGGCCAGCCAGCCGTCGTCGCTTCGTCCCACCAGCAGCAGCACCGGCGGGCAGCGGTAGATCTCGTCCTTGACCTGGCGGCACAGGCCCATCCCGCCGACGGGGGAGGCCTCGCCGTCGAAGATCGCCACGTCGACGCGCGCGGCCGGGTCGGTGTCCTCCAGCCGCCGCAGGACGACGGGCGAGGTCGCGCACTCGACGAACTCCACCTTGGGGACGTCCGCGGCCGGGCGGCGGCCGATCGCCAGCCGCACCTGCTCACGGGTGTCGGCGTTGTCGCTGTAGACCAGCACGCGCATCCTGGCACCCGTGTCCGTACCGCTGACCACCATCGCGCAACCGTCCCATCGCGTCTGTCCGCGGCCGCCGCCGTGGAGGGGTGCGGCCGAGGCGTTCGTTGGCTGTATGCCTCTGACTGTATTGCCTCGCGGCCCCGCTGCCCAGAAGGGGCCCCGGGTCCGTGCCGGGTGCTGAGACCTTCGACACCACAGGATGCCAGCACGCTCGGGCGGCGCGTTCACCCGCCCCCGAGCCCGCGTTACGCAATGGTGATGCTTTCGATGCCTGGGCGTTGGTCCGGGTGGGTTGGAGTGTCATCCGTGGGGGTACGAAACGCCTCAGCCGCCCAGGATCGCGATTTTCGGTCCTTCCGGGCGCGTCGTGCGACCGCGAGAGAGGGCCGACCCGCTACAGTAACGTCCCAGTCACGGTGAACAGCCCGTCCGGGGGCTCTGGGGCGCTCCGAGCCGACACCGATCCGTCGCGTTACGGGGGGTCGGGTACGGGCCTGCGCGAGATGCCGTAATAATGCTCCCGTGGCGACAGCAACCGCGAACCCAAATACAGCACCGACACCAGCACATGGTGCGGCAAAGCGTCCTGACCTGGTGAGCGTTGGCACCATCGTGTGGCTGGCCAACGAACTCATGTTCTTCGCCGCGCTGTTCGCGATGTACTTCACCATCCGATCGGTGACGAACGGAAACCCCGAACTGGGGGCATGGCCGGCGACCCACCTCAACGTTCCGTGGGCGTCGGCCATCACCCTCGTCCTGGTGGCCTCCAGCTTCACCGCGCAGGCCGGCGTCTGGGCCGCAGAGCGCGGTGACGTCAAGAAGCTGCGCATGTGGTTCTACATCACGTTCTTCATGGGCCTGTTCTTTGTTCTCGGACAGGCCTATGAGTACTACGAGCTCATCCTCCACGAGGGCCTGACTCTGCAGTCGAGCGCCTACGGGTCGATGTTCTTCCTGACCACGGGCTTCCACGGACTCCACGTCATCGGTGGGTTGGTCGCGTTCCTCATCATGCTGGGACGCACGTACGCCGCGAGGCGCTTCACCCACCAGCAGGCGACCAGCGCGATCGTCGTGTCCTACTACTGGCACTTCGTCGACGTGGTCTGGATCGCTTTGTTCTGCACCATCTACTTCATCCAGTAACCCGAAACGGGGAAACCGTGAAATGGATTACCGCGCGGCGACGGCATCCCCTGGCGGGGTATGTCGTCGTCATCCTCGCGCTAGCCCTGTTCGGGGTGGGATACGCCGCCCTGGCGCCCACCGCCGACCAGGCCCGTGCGCAGACCCTCGCCGCTGACGCTCCGTCACAGGATGACGTGGACGTCCTCGAGGGCAAGGAGGTCTTCGACCAGACGTGCGCGACCTGCCACAACTACGACGGCAGCGGGACCGCCAACGGCCCCGACATCCGCGGGGTCGGCCCCGCGGCCGTCAACTTCCAGGTCAGCACCGGTCGCATGCCCTCCATGGACCCGGACAGCCAGATGCCGCGCAAGCCCATGGCCATGTCCGAGCAGGACCTGCAGAACCTGATCGCCTACTACAACGCGGAGATCAGGACCGACGATCTGGGCCCCGACATCCCCTACGACGTTCCCGACGAGGCGCCCGACCGCTCGGAGTTCGAGGACGAGGCGGCCTACGAGGCCGCGGTCGAGGAGTACCAGACCGAGTACGAGGCCTACATCGAGGGTGCCGAGGACACCGACATGGGCATGCGGCTCTACCTGACCAACTGTGCGCACTGCCACGGCTGGTCGGGCGGCGGCGGCGCCCTCACCGATGGCCGCTGGGCCCCCGAGATCCACGCCGCGTCACCGCGTCAGATCTACGAGGCCATGGTCAGCGGGCCCGGCGCCATGCCGATGTTCAGCGACGGCGTCATCGAACCCGAGGAGAAGCAGGAGCTCATCTCCTACGTGAAGACTCTCCAGTCCGAACCGGACGCGGGCGGCATCTTCGCCCTGGAAAGGGTCGGCCAGGTGGCCGAGGGCTTCATCGCGTGGGTCGTCGGCCTCTCCCTGATCATTGCCTGCGCGATCTGGATCACCGCGAAGCAGCGAGCCCATGACTGAGAACAACACCAACGACAACAACGAGGCCGAGGGCCCCGCACCAGAGCGTGTGGTCGGTACCCCCAAGGCCGGAGAAGGCGTGGTGTCCGGGACCTCCGCGGCCCCGGAGAGCGGCCACGAGGGCCCCTACAAGGCATCCGAGACGCACGCGCGGCCGGAGGAGATGCAGCGGCGGGGCGAGAAGATCGCCTCGGTGTGGTTCGTCCTGGCCTTCCTCGGCGGTATCGGCTTCCTGGCCTCCTACTTCGTGTTCGGGCCGGAGGCGATCGCCGACCCGCAGATCGCCCAGTACTCGAACATGCTGCTGGGCGGCACGCTCACCCTCGCCATGTTCGGTATCGGCGCGGGTATGACGGTCTGGGCCCGCCAGGTGATGCCCCACTACGAGGTGGCCTCGCCCTACGACGAGCTGCCCTCCGACGAGCAGGAGAAGGGCTCCTTCGGCGCGTTCTTCATGAGGAGCGCCGACGAGAGCGGCTTCACCAAGCGCCCGCTGATGCGGCGCACGCTCATCCTGGCGATGCTGCCGCTGGGCCTGGCGCCGATCGTGCTGCTGCGCGACACCGGCCCGCTGCCCGGCGGCAAGCTCAAGAACACCGTGTGGGAGCCCGGCCTGCGCATGTACGTCGAGGGCACCCACCGCGCCATCCGCGCCGACGACTTCGAGGACGATCCCAACGCGATGATCTCGGCCCTGCCCGCGATCGACGACGAGGACCACCCGCACGGGATCAGCCTCGACGAGCAGGCCAAGTCCGTGGTCCTCCTGATCAAGATCCCGGAGGACGAGTGGGAGGAGCGGATGACCGAGGAGATCGAGGGCACCGACGGCGTGACGCGTCTGAACTGGACGCACAACGGCATCATCGCCTACTCCAAGATCTGCACCCACGTGGGCTGCCCGGCGGCCCTGTACGAGCGCACGACGCACCGCATCCTGTGCCCGTGCCACCAGTCGACGTTCGACGCCGCGAACGCGGCCGAGGTCGTCTTCGGCCCGGCGCACCGCCCGTTGCCGCAGCTGCCGATCAGCGTCGACGATGAGGGCTACCTCATCGCGACCGGCGACTTCACTCAGCCGCCCGGTCCGACGTTCTGGGATTACGCGAAGGACTAGTCGATGAGTAAGACCACGCAAGCACCCAAGGCGCTTCGCGGCGTCGGCAATTTCATCGACGACCGCTTCCACCTGGCCAAGACCGGCGAGAAGAACCTGCGCAAGGTCTTCCCGAACCACTGGTCGTTCATGCTGGGTGAGATCGCGCTGTACTCGTTCATCATCCTGCTGCTCACGGGTGTCTTCCTCACGCTCTGGTTCAAGCCGAGCATGGTGGAGGTCATCTACGACGGCTCCTACGAGCGCCTGCAGGGCGTTCCCATGTCCGAGGCCTACGCCTCCACGCTGTACATCGACTTCGAGGTGCGCGGCGGGTTCCTGGTCCGGCAGATCCACCACTGGTCCGCACTGATCTTCGTGGCCTCGCTGGTGGTGCACATGCTCCGCGTGTTCTTCACCGGTGCGTTCCGCAAGCCGCGCGAGATCAACTGGCTGATCGGTGTCGCGATCTTCGTCCTGGCCATGCTCGAGGGCCTCTTCGGCTACTCGCTGCCCGACGACCTGCCCTCGGGCATGGGCGTCCGGATCCTCCAGGGCGTGATGCTGGCGCTGCCGCTGGTCGGCCCGTACATCTCGATGTTCCTCTTCGGCGGGGAGTTCCCCGGCGAGGACATCATCACGCGGCTGTACATGCTGCACGTGCTGGCGATCCCGGCGCTGCTGCTGGGCCTGATCGTGGCGCACATCATGATCCTGTGGCACCAGAAGCACACCCAGTACCCGGGGAAGGGGCATACGGACAAGACCGTGGTCGGGACACCCATGTTCCCGGCGTTCGCGGTCAAGGCCGGCGGGTTCTTCTTCTTCACGTTCGCCGTGACCGCGGGACTGAGCGCGTTCGTCCAGGTCAACCCGATCCACCTGTTCGGGCCCTTCACCCCGACGTCCATCACCTCCGGGCTCCAGCCCGACTGGTACATGGGCTTCATGGAGGGGTCGCTGCGCATCTTCCCGAACTGGTTCGACCTCACGCTCTTCGGGTACGCGATCCCGACGGCCGTGCTGGTGCCGGGCCTGGTCGTTCCGGGCCTGGTCTTCGGCGGTCTGGCCGCCTGGCCGTTCGTCGAGCAGTGGATCACCGGGGACAAGCGGGCGCACAACGTCGTCGACCGTCCGCGCAACGCGCCGACGCGCACCGGCGTGGGCGCCGCGGGCGTCACCTTCTACGGCGTGCTCTGGCTGGCCGGGGCCAACGACATCCTGTCGGAGACCTTCTCGATCGACCTGTACCTGACCACGTACATCTTCCGTGTACTGGCCATCGTGGGTCCGATCGTGGCCTTCCTCGTCGCCAAGCGGATCTGCCTGGGACTGCAGCGCCGTGACCGGGAGACCCTGGAGCACGGTTACGAGAGCGGGACCATCCAGCAGCTGCCCAGCGGTGAGTTCATCGAGGTGCACAAGCGCAACTCCGAGGAGACGGCCCACGTCCTGAAGAGCAAGCCGACCATCACCTCGACGGCGCTGGCCGACGACGCCGACGTCGACGACAAGGGTGTGGAGAACCCCGAGGCCCGCAAGGGCACCGGGAAGATCCGCCGTGCCCTGGCCCACTGGTACACCAAGGACAACGTGCCCTTCGACGACGTGGAGGAGCACAGCGGCCACCACCTGCACCACTCCGCTCCGGAGGGTGAGAAGGAGGCCGCCCACTAGGGCGTCCGGCACGTCATCGACGGACCCGGCCGCGAGTGCGGCCGGGTCCGTCGTGCTGTGCGCCTCCGTGCGGTCCTGTCCGCCCCCGCCGGATCTCGGGCGCGCTCCTCCGTGCTCGGGGCCCTGGCGGCCTCCGTGCGGGCGCGTGGCCGTCCGTGGCCGGGTGAGCGGGTTCCTCCGGGGGTGGGGCTCCGCCTTCCGGGGCCCGCGCGCTGACGGTCGGCGGAGGGGAGGGGAGGAGCCACGGCCCCCATCCGTCCGGCGGGGGCACCGGGCGCCCGACGGGCACCGGGTGTCCGTCCGACCAGGGTGGCCGGGCACCCGCGGCGGCGGGGCACCGGGAAACGACCGGAGCCGGCCGCCCCGAGGGGCGACCGGCTCCGGCGCGCGGTACCACGGGGGCTCAGCCCGCGTAGATGTCTTCGATCTCCTTGCTCCACTGCTTGCTGACCACGTGGCGCTTGACCTTCAGGGACGCGGTCATCTGGCCGCTCTCCTCGGTGAAGTCGCTGGGCAGGATCTTGAACTTCTTGATGCCCTCGGCCTTGGACACCGCCTTGTTGGCGTTGTCCACGGCCTCCTGGACGGCGGCGTTCAGGTCCGGGTCCTCGGTCAGGTCGGAGATCTCACCGGTCTTGTCGTTGGCTTCCTTCCACTGCGCGAACGAGTCGGGGTCGATCGTGACGAGTGCGGCGATGAACTTGCGGTTGTCGCCGACCACCATGCACTGGCTGACCAGGGCGTGGGCGCGGATGCGGTCCTCCAACACGGCCGGGGCGACGTTCTTGCCGCCCGCGGTCACGATGATCTCCTTCTTGCGGCCGGTGACGCTCAGGAAGCCGTCCTCGTCCAGCGCGCCCAGGTCGCCGGTGCGGTAGAAGCCGTCCTCGGTGAAGGCGTCCTTGGTGGCCTTCTCGTTCTTCCAGTAGCCGACCATGATGTGGTCGCCCTTGAGGAGGATCTCGCCGTCGTCGGCGATCTTCACGGTGGTACCGGGCAGCGGCTGGCCCACGGTGCCGATCTTGTTGAACTCGGGGCTGTTCACGGAGGTGGGAGCGGTGGTCTCGGTGAGTCCGTAGCCCTCGATGATGGTGAAGCCGATGCCGCGGAAGAAGTGGCCGAGGCGGGCGCCCAGCGCGGAGCCGCCGGAGACGGCGTAGTCGGCGTTGCCGCCCAGCGCCGCGAGCAGCTTGCCGTAGACCAGCTTGCCGAACAGCGCGTGCCTGAGCTTGAGGCCCAGGGGGACGCGGCCGGTGGCGAGCGCCTTGCTGTAGGCGATGGCGGTCTCGGCGGCGGCGTTGAAGATCCTGCCCTTGCCCTCGGCCGAGGCTTTCTGCTCGGCCTTGGTGTAGACCTTCTCGAACACGCGGGGGACCGCGAGGAGGAAGGTCGGGCGAAAGACCGAGAACTGCTCGATCAGCTCCGGGCCGGTGGAGGGGAAGTGGCCGAGGGTGGCCTTGGCCTCGATGACCATGACCTGTACGAAGCGGGCGAAGACGTGGGCCAGGGGCAGGAACAGCAGGGTGGAGGGATTCTCCTTGCTGAGCAGGACCTGCTTGGCCGGGCCGTTGAGCGCGTTGCGGGCGATGAACAGGAAGTTGCGATGGGTGAGCTCGCATCCCTTGGGGCGCCCGGTGGTGCCCGAGGTGTAGATGAGGGTGGCGATGTCGTCGACCTTGACCGCGGTGCGGCGCTTGTCCAGCGCGTCGTCGTTGACCTCGGTGCCCGTGGAGCGCAGCTCGGCGTACTCGGGGCCGTCGAACTTCCAGAGCGGGCCGAGCTCGGGGGCCCCTTCCCGGATCGACTCCACGCGCTGGGCGTGCTCCTCGTTCTCCACGAAGACGGCCTTGGCGCCGGAGTCGGACAGGATCCACTCGATCTGCTCGGCGGAGGAGGTCTCGTAGATCGGTACGGTCACGCCGCCGATGGACCAGACGGCGTAGTCGACGACGGTCCACTCGTAGCGGGTGCGCGACATCAGGGCGACGCGGTCACCGTGCTCGACGCCCGCGTCGATCAGGGCCTTGGCGTACGCGGCGATGTCGCCGTGCAGCTCCGCCACGGTGACGTCGTGCCACTGGCCGGACTCCTGCCGACGGGCGGCGACGGCGTCGGGCTCGCTGGCCGCGCGCTCGTAGAGCGTGTCGGTCAGTCGCGCGTCATCGGAGATCTCAGCCTTCGCGGGAGAGCTGTATTCGCGCACGTGGTGCTCCTGGACATGTACGGGGTTCTGGTGATGGGGACGTGACGACCGTAACAACAGAACCCTACTCATGAGTAGAAAGTGGTGCCGTTCGGTATCCAAAGGTAATCCTGGCCGAGGCGCGGGGCGAGGTGAACGCGCTGCTCGAAGCGGTGCTCCCTCTGCGCCGGACGCGTCGGCTCCCGCCCCCGGGGCAGGGTGCGTACGCGGTGCCGGGCCCGTTTCCCGTGGTGTGTGAGGCCACGCGGGCCGCCCGGGAACGCGCAGGTCGGAGCAGTGATCCCGGTTACTCCTCGTACGCACGCGAGACTATACGCTTGACGTGACTTTTGTGCACGTCAAGAGGACTGTGCGCCATATGTAACGTTTATGAACTCTGTGAGGTTCCTGGGAGGGCTGCCTCCTTTCGCGCCCCGGTGCCGCGCCGCCGCGCGCCCACCCTGGTTCCTCCCTGATCCTGCCCCGAGAAGCCTCCCGGACGTCTCGGGTGACGGTTACCGTGAAGCACAACGCGGTGTGAAGGAGGAACCCGGCATGACGGAGAACACTGATCGCAACGGTGGTCCGGGCGAGGGCGGGGGCACGGGCCCCGACCTCGTCGACGACGCGCTGAGGATGGTCGACAGCCTCCAGCGCAGGCTGTTGGCGGCGGGGGTCCGGCGCGGGGTCAGTGCCGTCACCTCGCCGCCCCCGAGCAAGGGAGACGTGTGGGAGGAGGCCATCCGCATGGAGTCGGACCAGCAGCGTCCCGCGCTGGAGGAGGTCCTCGACATCGTGCGCACGTCCGCCCCCGAGGTCGCCGGCCACCTGGGCCGGGCGGGGCTGGCCATGGTCGGAGCCCTGGGCCGCACCTGGGACGTGGTCGAGCGCTCCCTGGAGCAGACCCGTACCGACGCCGCCGACCAGCGGAGCTCCGCGGGAAACCCGGAGTCCGGTCGTGGCGGGGGCGCGGCGGACGGCACCGGCCGCCAGGTCACCGCGGGGGAGTAGGGGCCCGGGGAGCGGGTTCACGGCAGGGGTGTCCCGGGCGGCTCGGAGCCTGGTTTAATCGAGGGGCCTCTCGCATATGGAAACCCTCTGCCATGAACCTTGAGACTTATGTCAGAGTTCGGGCGTAAGTACGAAGGAGCTGCCCCCATGCTGACCATCGGCGTAGACATCGGCGGAACCAAGATCGCCGCCGGAGTCGTCGACCACGACGGGCAGATCCTGGACAAGGTCAAGTACCCCACCCCAGGCGACGACCCCGCTGGGCTGGCCGACGTCGTCGCCAAGGCCGTCGACGAACTGCGCGCGAGGCGGAGCGCCGTCGAGGCGGTCGGCGTGGGGGTGGCCGGGTTCGTGGACGAGGACCGCGCCACCGTCCAGGTCGCCGTCAACCTCGGGCTGCGCGACGAACCCCTCAGGGACCGTGTCCAGGAGCGCGTCGGCCTGCCCGTCGTCATCGAGAACGACGCCAACGCCGCCGCCTGGGCCGAGGCCAGGTTCGGGGCCGGACGCGGCAGCGACCACATCGTCTGCGTCACCCTGGGCACCGGTATCGGCGGCGGCCTGGTCATCGGCGGCGCCCTGCACCGCGGACGCTACGGCGTGGCCGCGGAGATCGGCCACTACCGGATGGTTCCCAACGGGCGCCGTTGCGCCTGCGGCAACCACGGCTGCTGGGAGCAGTACGCCAGCGGCCGTGCCCTGGTCGCCGAGGGCCAGGACCGGGCCCGCACCGAACCCCGGGCCGCCGAGCGCATGCTCAAGCTCGCCGACGGCGTCGTCGAACAGGTCCAGGGCCACGTCATCACCCAGGCCGCGCTGGAGGGGGACAGGGCGGCCCTGGAGTGCTTCACCGCCGTCGGCGAGTGGGCCGGACTCGGCCTGGCCGACCTGGCCGCCATCCTCGACCCCGAGTGCTTCGTCCTGGGCGGCGGGGTCTCCGACGCCGGGTCCATCATCCTGGAGCCGGTCCGCGCCTCCTTCGCGCGCCACGTCCCGGGCCGTCCCAACCGCCGCCTGGCCGATGTGCGCCTGGCCGAACTCGGCGGCGAGGCGGGCATCGTCGGTGCGGGCGACCTCGCCCGGCACTGACCGGCGCCGTTCCGGGCGGCCCCGTACACACGTCGGCCCCCGCGGCGTCCACCGTGTGGGCGCCGCGGGGGCCGACCGCCGTCTCCGCCGGTCCGCGCAGCCGCCGGACCGTTCCGTACGGTGCTGGGGAGTGTTTTCTAGAAGGCTTTCGGGTCGGCGAGCGGCCGTCCCAGGCGATCTCTCGCAAGACGATGTGCGAAGTCCGGCCTGGTCGTGCTCCACGAGCACGGAGGCGTGGCGAGAGGCGGCCTGGTGGACGCGAGCCCGGAATGGTGCAAAAAACACGACCTAGTCCTCGGAGTCCTTCCGCGCGGCCCGCTTCTCCTTGCGGTGGGCGCGGCGCTCCTCCTTGCGCTGTCTGCGCTCGGTGCGTCTGCGGTCCTTGTCGCCGGCGTGCTGCTCGCGCCGGGCCTCCTTGGCCTCGGCCTCCAGTTCGGCCTTGATCGACTGCGCGTAGCGGTCCACGTACTCCTGGCCGGACAGCTCCATCAGCGCGTACATGATCTCGTCGGTGACCGCCCGCAGCACGCGCGGGTCCTTCTCCATGCCGTAGTAGCGGGAGAAGTCCAGCGGCTTGCCGAACCTGACCTTCGGGCGCACCCCCAGCTTGGGCACGGTGCGGCCCGGGGGCATGATCTTCTCCAGGTTGATCATCGCCATCGGCACGACCGGCGCCCTGGACTCCAGTGCCAGACGGGCCACACCGGTACGGCCCCGGTACAGCTTGCCGTCGGGGGAGCGGGTGCCCTCGGGGTAGATCCCCAGCAGGTCGCCGCGCTTGAGCACCCTCAGGCCGGTGCGCAGTGCCGCCTCGCTGGCCTTGCCGCCGGAGCGGTCGATGGGGATCTGCCCCACGCCGGTGAAGAACGCCCGGCTCAGCAGGCCCTTCACGCCCGGGCCGGTGAAGTACTCGGACTTGGCCAGGAACGTGATCTTGCGCGGCAGCGGCAGCGGGCCGAAGAAGTGGTCGGAGAAGGACAGGTGGTTGCTGACCATGATGGCCGGACCCCGGCGCGGCACGTTCTCCACACCCTCGGCACGCGGTTGCCACAGCACGGCCAGAACCGGCCCCAGGAACGCCTTGACCACCCAGTAGAACATCGCTCAGATCACCCCTGCACACGCGGGGAGCACTGGGCAGGGTCTGCCACGATCACTGTCCCGCTCGGCCGACATTGCCAGGAGGGCTCGCGCCCGAATGACACGGGGAGAGCCGCCTGACGTGCGCCATCCTCCCACCGTGCGGGGGCGAGTGCCAAAGCGCCCCCAATCGGGCCGTCCGCCCGTCGCAGAAGAGGATACTCAGTCGGCCCGTGCGGCATGCGACTCCCCTCTCCGCTCCGGGGCCGGGAGCGTTAGTGTGCACTCATGGCGAACAGTTCGCCGAGCGGCTAGCCTCACGGCTGGAGCCGGGTTCGGCGTGCCTCTGACGACCGCGCTCCGGCCACCCGCGTCCCCTGTCCCGCATGATTCCTGGAGCCGCTCCGTGAGACCGTCCAACGACCTCCCCCTGATCCCGGGTGCGGAGCCGTTCAGCCACCACGGGTCGGAGGTCGGCGTCCTGCTCTGCCACGGGTTCACCGGCTCGCCGTACTCGATGCGGCCCTGGGGCGAGTACCTGGCCGCCGCCGGACTCAGCGTGGAGGCGCCCCTGCTTCCTGGACACGGCACGGTCTGGCGGGACATGAACCTCACCACCAGCGACGACTGGCTGGCCGAGGCCGAGCGGGCCCTGCTGGAGTTGGCCTCGCGCTGCGCGGAGGTCTTCGTCATGGGACTGTCCATGGGCGGCGCGCTCACCCTGCGCCTGGCCCAGAGGCGCCCCGACCTCGTGCACGGAGCCGTTCTCGTCAACCCCTCCCTGACGGTGGAGGACCGGCGCCTGCCCCTCATCGCCCCCTTCCGCCGGGCGGTCTCGCGGATCATGCCCTCCACACCCGGCCTGGCCTGCGACATCTCCAAGGACGACACCACTGAGGGCGGCTACGACCGGGTGCCCACCGCGGCGGCGGCGACACTCCCGAAGCTGTGGCGCGAAGTTCAGGAGGGCATGTCCGGTTTGCGAGCGCCGATCCTGGCCTACCGGAGCACACAGGACCACGTTGTGGGACCGCGCAGTCTGCGTATCCTCGCTAGGAGAGCGGTCAACACCCGGCTGATGGTCCACCTGCTCCACGACAGCTACCACGTGGCGACCCTCGACCATGACGCCGCCACCATCTTCGACGGGAGCCTCGCCTTCGTGCGAGAGCACAGTAGAAGCGGGGAAGGAGCCGACCGATGACGCAACGTCGGGGCAACGGCCTGCTCGCCGACGCCTATGTGCCCCTGGTCCTGCTCGCGCCCTCGCACGCCGACCTGATGCTGGAGGCCCTGCGCCGCAGCGGTATCGCCGCCTACGCCGTCCCCCTGGACGAGGACGTCCTCGACCCCCCGGGGAGCCAGGCCGACGATCCGTCCACCGACCACCTGTACGTGGACGCGGAGGAGAGGACCGCCGCAGAGCGGGTCCTGGGTGCCGAACTGCCCGGGTTGGAGGGCCGTCCCGAGGCGGCGCCCGACCTGCTGGCACCGCGTGAGCCCCGGCCCGACGCCGACGACGAGGAGGGCGGCGGACCCGCCGCCTCGGGCACACCGGCCTCCGACGCCCCGGTCGGCGGCGACCTGCTGGACGGCCCGCCCGCCAACGTCGACCCCGACGCCGCTCCCGCCGAGCCCGCCGACGAGGACGAGGTCTGGAACGACCTGGTCGCCCGCTTCTACGACGACGCCGACACCCCCGTCGAACGGCGCCGCGCCGCCTGGCCCGACGTCGAGAACCTCGGCGCCTCCGACCGGGACGGGGACGCCTCCTCCGGCGGCGACCTCCTGGACGGGGGGCACGCGGAGGCCGACGAGGGTCGCGACGACGCGGACGAGGAGGCCCGGCGCCGGGCCGAGGCGGAACTGGAGGGCCACTACGAGCCGCCGCCCCCGCCGCCCCTGCTCCAGGGCGACCGGGTGGGCATCGCCGCCTGGTTCGGCCTGCTGGGCGCGCCGGCGCTGGTGTTCGGTGCGGCCTTCGTCGGCATCGCCCTGCCCGGCTGGCTGATGTTCGCGGCGGTGCTGGCGTTCGTGGTCAGCTTCGTCGTGCTCATCCTGCGCATGACCGACTCCCGGCCTCCCGGCGACAACGGGCCCGACAACGGGGCGGTGGTCTGACCACTGGGCTTCGACGTCCCCCTCTGGCGAGCCTTCGCCGTCTTTCGCGCGGCGGCCCTGGCCTACTCCCTGGTCCTCGCCGTCCAGCACCACGAGCACCTGTCCCGGCCCTGGCTGGCCTGGGCGGTGTTGGCGGTGATGTCGGCGTGGACCGTGGCCACCACGTACGGCTACGCCCGACCCGAGCACCGCACCTGGCGCCTGCTCACCGCCGACCTGGCGGTGGCCTTCGCGTGCCTGTTCGCCACCGCTTTCGCGGCCACGCCGTTCTACCTCACCCAGGCCCCGCCGCTGAGCGGCTACTGGTTCGCCGGGGCGGCCCTGGCGGCCAGCGTCATCTGGGGCAGGCGCGGCGCGGCCGCCGTCGCCGTGCTCTACGGGATCTGTGACACCACCCTGCGCGTGATCATGGGCGCCGCCGTGACCGACGCGACCGTTCGCGGCGTGGTGCTGCTGCTCCTGTCCGGGCTGGCCGTCGGGTACATGGCCAGGGTGGCCGGGCAGGCCGAGGCGCGCTTCGCCCGGGCGGTCGCGCTGGAGGCACGCATCCGCGAGCGCGAGCAGTTGGCCCGCTCGATCCACGACTCGGTTCTGCAGGTGCTGTCCCTGGTGCGGCGGCGTGGCGCCGAGGCCGGGGGAGAGGCCGCTGAGCTGGGCCGGATGGCCGGTGAGCAGGAGGTGCGGCTGCGCGCACTGGTCGCCGACGGACTGCCCGGGAGGGCTTCGGGAGACGAGGAGGGTCCGGCGGTCTCGGGGAGGAGGCCCGGCCGCGAGGCCGGAGGAGGGCCCGGCGGAGCGGTGCCCGACGCGTCGGTGGACCTGCGCGAGCTGGTGCGCCGCGCCGAGTCGGTCCACGTGTCGGTGTCGGCGCCCGCCACGCCCGTCACCCTGCCCGCGCGCACCGCCGAGGAGCTGGCCGCCGCCGTCCTCGCCGCCCTGGACAACGTGCGGTGGCACTGCCCTCGGGGCACCCGTGCCTGGGTTCTGGTGGAGGACGAGGAGGACGCGGTGACCGTGTCCGTCCGCGACGAGGGACCCGGTATCCCGCCCGGGCGGTTGGAGGAGGCCCGCTCCGACGGCCGCCTCGGCGTGGCCCAGTCCGTCCGGGGCCGCCTGCGCGACCTGGGCGGCACCGTCGAGTACGTGTCGGTTCCCGGGCAGGGCACCGAGGTGGAGATGCGCGTCCCCCGGCGCTGAGACGTACGCCGCCTCCGGGAGGCGCCGCCGGTCGCGGGGCCGGGCCGGACCGCTCGCCCCCGGTCCCGGCGGCGGGGGCTCACAGGGGCGGGCCGTGGCCCGGCTCCTCCTGGTGGGAGAAGCGCTGCTCCCGCCAGGGGTCGGCCCGGTTGTGGTATCCGCGCTCCTCCCAGAAGCCCCGGCGGTCCGCGGTCATGTACTCCACCGCGCGCAGCCACTTCACGCTCTTCCATCCGTACAGGTGCGGCACCACCAGCCGCAGCGGGGCGCCGTGCTCGGGGGCGAGCGGCTCCCCGTCCCGGTGGGTGGCCAGCAGCACCCCCTCGGACAGGAAGTCGTCCAGGCGAAGGTTCGCGCTGTAGCCGTACTCGCCCCAGGCCATCACGTGCGTCACCTCGGGCGCGGGCGGGGCGGCGGCGACCAGGTCGGCGGCGCTCACTCCGCGCCAGGGCACGCCCGGGATGCTGAAGCGCATCACGCAGTGGAAGTCGCTCACCGAGTCCGCGCGCGGTAGCAGCGTGAACTCCTCCCACGTCCAGCGGTAGGAGCCCAGGTCCTCGGTGGCTCCCATGATCCGAAAGTCCCATCTCCGTGGACGGAAGGCGGGTACCGGCCCGTAGTGCAGCGGTTTGTGCTCGTGGCGCACCGCCTGGCCCGGAGGCAGCCGCGACCGGTCCTCCCGCGTGCCGCCCTCGTCCGTTCCCTCGGACAATCCGTCCCCCGCTCGTCTCTCGGCCCCCGCGGCCACTCCCGCCCGGTCGGGGCGGGGGCGCGGCCCCCGGCGTCCGGCCATCCTGCCAGGCGCCGACGAGAGCCATGTCACTCACCCCGGTTGTGCGGGAGACCGGTGCGAGTGCGCTATAGTCACTGCCATGCAGCGGAACTTTTGGCGCTTTTATGGCTACCGGCCCGATACCCCGGTCGCCTGTAAAGCGCTGCGCTGACACAGACGACTTGAGCCCCGGGCCGGTAGAGCCCGGGGCTTCTTCGTGTTCCGGGCGTCGCGCGGTTCGGTCCTCCAACCGACAAGCAGCTAGGGACAACCCACATGGTCATCGTGATGGCACCGGACGCCACCTCAGAGAACATCGGCGACCTCGTCGAACTCGTCGCCTCCGCCGGAGGCGAGGCCTACGTGACGCGCGGCGTGAGCCGCACGATCATCGGCCTCGTCGGTGACGTCGAGCGCTTCCAGGACCTGGGCCTGGCCGCCAAGCCGGGTGTCAGCGACGTCCTGCGCATCTCCGTCCCCTACAAGCTCGTCAGCCGTGAGAACCACGACGGCCGCAGCGTCGTCAGTGTGCGCGGTGTGCCCATCGGCGGCGACAACGTCACCGTCATCGCCGGACCGTGCGCCGTCGAGACCCCCGAGCAGACCCTCGCCGCGGCGAGGATGGCGCTGGAGGCCGGCGCCTCCCTGCTGCGCGGCGGCGCCTACAAGCCCCGCACCTCCCCCTACGCCTTCCAGGGCCTGGGCGAGGAGGGCCTGAAGATCCTCGCCGACGCGCGTGCCGAGACCGGGCTGCCCATCGTCACCGAGGTCGTGGACGCCGCCGACGTCGGACTCGTCGCCTCCTACGCCGACATGCTCCAGGTCGGCACCCGCAACATGCAGAACTTCGCCCTCCTGCAGGCCGTGGGCGACGCGGGCAAGCCCGTCCTGCTCAAGCGCGGCATGAGCGCCACCATCGAGGAGTGGTTGATGGCCGCCGAGTACATCGCCCAGCGCGGCAACCTCGACATCGTCCTGTGCGAGCGCGGTATCCGTACCTTCGAGAAGGCCACCCGCAACACCCTGGACATCAGCGCCGTCCCGGTCGCCCAGAACCTGTCCCACCTGCCCGTGATCGTCGACCCGTCCCACTCGGGCGGCAAGCGCGACCTGGTCCTGCCGCTCTCGCGCGCGGCAGTCGCGGTCGGCGCCGCCGGCGTCATCGTGGACGTGCACCCGAGCCCCGAGAGCGCCCTGTGCGACGGCCCGCAGGCCCTCCTGCAGGAGGACCTGGCCGAGCTGCGGGACCTGGCGGGCACCCTGGCCACCCTGACCGGGCGCACCCTCACCCCGGCGCCCGGCCTCCAGCTGGCCCGTATGTGAGCCCGCGGAGCTGAGACGACGGTGCCCCGACCCCGTCACCGGGGGCCGGGGCACCGTCGACGGCCCCTCAGGCGGAGGCGGGCACCGACGCGCTCGCGGGGGCCACGCGAGCGGGCGCCGCGTCACCCAGGAAGCTGGGCTTGTGCACCTGCGCGGTGGAGACCAGGTACTCGGCCAGCTCCGCCGCGTCCAGGCGCTTCTCGATCTGGCGCAGGTCCGGGATCTTGGCCGCGGTCTCCACCTGGCGCGGGGTCAGCATGGTGCAGCAGTCCTCGTCGGGCAGCTCCGAGATGGCCAGCGTCCCGATCCGGCGCGCGTGGTCCATGATCTCGCTCTTGTCCATGCCGATGAGCGGGCGCAGGATCGGCAGGTCCACCGCGTCGTCCAGTGCGGTCAGGTTGGTCATGGTCTGGCTGGAGACCTGGCCCAGCGCGTCCCCGGTGACCAGGCACTCCGCGCCCAGGTCGTCGGCGAGCGCCTCGGCGGTCTTGAGCATCAGCCGGCGCTGGGCGACGATCTGCAGCCGCTCGATCCCCGAACTCTTCAGCTGCTGCTGGGCCTTGCCGAAGGGGACCACGAACAGCCGTGAGCCCACCTGGTAGCGGTCCAGCTGGCGGACCAGGCTGTAGGCCTTGTAGATGGACTCCGGCCCGGTGAACGGCATCCCGGAGAAGTGCAGGAAGTCGACCTTCAGGCCGCGCCGCATCATCCGGTGCGCGGCGACGGGGGAGTCGATCCCGCCCGACATCAGCACGAGGCCGCGGCCGCTCATCCCGGCGGGCAGGCCGCCCTGCCCGGGCACACCGTCGGTGAACACGAACGCCTCGTCCCTGTCCACCTCCACGTACAGGGTGTTGTCGGGCCGCTTGAGCCTCACCCCGTACCCGTACGCCTCGATGATCTTCGAGCCCAGGTAGCCGGCCAGCTCCGAGGAGGTCATCTCGAAACGCTTGTCGCGGCGGCGGGCGCGCACGGCGAAGGTGCCCTCGCGCCCGGCCATGGAGCGCACACCGATGTCGGTGATCGCGTCCAGGTCCTTGGCGACCCGGCGGACCAGGTGCACCCACACCACGCCCATCACGTTGGCCATGCGGTCGGCGACCTCGGCGATCTCCAGGTCGGAGGCCCCGGGCTTGCGCACGATGATCACACCCGCGCCGCGCTGGGAGAGGCGGACCTCGCCCAGGTCGCGCACGGAGGAGCGGATGTTGTTGTGCAGCCGCCGCTCGAAGAGCTTGCGGTTGGAGCCCTTGAGGACGATCTCGCCGAGCTTCATGAGCACACAGAGCTCGCCGAGCCCGGCGTCGGATCCGGCCTGGGCCACGGGGAGCGGCGCGGAATCAGGCGACGCGGACATGGTGCTACCTCCGGTGAGTACCTTCGTGCCCCGGTGCGAGGTGGGTGTGGCGGTGGCGGGACCGGGATCGCCCGTCGCCGTCTTCCAGTATCGAACATCCTCCCCACCGCTCCATCCATTTTCGGATATGCCCTCGGTGAAGGGCGCCACGTGGAAGGGACGGCCGCGGGCCTCGGGCCGGAGCCCCGGACGCGGCGCGCCCCCTCCCTGGGAGCTGGGAGGGGGCGCGGACCGGTCCGGAGGGGTCGGCGCACGTGGCCGGTGGCCGACATCCGGCGGGGAGCCCGGAGGATCCGGGTCCCGGGCTTCTAGCCGAAGAAGACCTCGGCCTCCTCGTAGCGCTCGGCGGGAACGGTCTTGAGGGTGTCGGTGGCCTCGGCCAGGTTCACGCGGACGATGTCGGTGCCCTGCAGGCCGACCATCTTGCCGAACGACTTCTCGTGTACGGCCTGGATGGCGTTCACGCCCAGGCGGGTGGCCAGGACACGGTCGAAGGCGCTGGGGGTGCCGCCGCGCTGCACGTGGCCCAGGACCACCGAGCGGGACTCCTTGCCGGTGCGCCTCTCGATCTCCTCGGCCAGGTTCTGCCCGATGCCGCCCAGCCGCACGTGGCCGAAGGCGTCCTTCTCGCCGGCGGCCAGCTCCATCTGCCCCTCCTTGGGGTGGGCGCCCTCGGCGACCACGATGATCGGCGCGTACTGGGTCTCGAAACGGCTCTCGACGTGCTTGACGACCTCGTCGATGTCGAAGGGGCGCTCCGGGATGAGGATGACGTTGGCGCCCGCGGCCATGCCCGAGTGCAGGGCGATCCATCCGGCGTGGCGGCCCATGACCTCCACCACCAGCGCGCGGTGGTGCGACTCGGCGGTGGTGTGCAGGCGGTCGATCGCCTCCGTCGCGATGTTCACGGCCGTGTCGAAACCGAAGGTGTAGTCGGTCGCGTTGAGGTCGTTGTCGATGGTCTTGGGCACGCCGACGACGTTGACACCGCGGTCGTACAGCTGGCGGGCCACGCCCAGGGTGTCCTCGCCGCCGATGGCGACCAGGGCGTCGACGCCCAGCCCGGCCATGTTGTCCTTGACCCGCTCGACGCCGCCCTCGATCTTCATGAGGTTGGTGCGCGAGGAGCCCAGGATGGTGCCGCCCCGGGGCAGGATGCCGCGCACGGCCGTCACGTCCAGCGGCATGGTGTCGCCCTCCAGTGGGCCGCGCCAGCCGTCCCGGAAGCCGACGAACTCGTAGCCGTAGTCCTTGATGCCCTTGCGGACCACGGCGCGGATGACCGCGTTCAGACCAGGGCAGTCCCCGCCACCCGTCAGAACTCCGACTCGCATTCGACTTCTCCTCGACGTTGTGAGCTCCTAGGCGCATGGCGCCATATGGTCTAGACCATAGTAGGCGCGGGGATCCGAGGCCAACCCGGGTGGGCGAACATCGTTTGAACCGTTCCTGTACCGATCCCGCGGTGACCGGAGGCGGGGATCCCCTTCCGGGCGAGCTCGCCAGACGGACCCGCCATCAGCCGGTCCCACCCCCGGGGTGAAGGCGCGCGCCGGAAGACCCACCGCCCCTACCCCCCACCGGGGGCGGGCCGCCATCGCAGGAAGGCAGCTTTCGGACCGCGCCGCGGGGCCGTGGGGCGCCGCCGGGAACGGGCCCGTCATCCGCCCTCTCCCCGGTCACCCGTCCAGCCCCCGGTCTATGGCGTAGCGCACCAGTTCCACCCGGTTGTGCAGGTGCAGTTTGGTGAGGGTGTTCTGTACGTGGTTCTGTACCGTGCGGTGGGAGATGGCCAGCCGTTGCGCGATCTGCTTGTAGGCCAGCCCCTTGGCGACCAGGCGCAGTACCTCGGTCTCACGGGGGGTCAGCGCGGGCGCCTCCGGGTCCCGGGCCTGCTCCGCCGACGACAGCCTGCGGTACTCGCCCAGCACCAGGCCGGCCAGACCCGGGGTGTACACGGCCTCGCCCGCGTGCACCCGGTGCACCGCGTCCAGCAGTTCCTCCCTGCCCGCCGACTTGACCAGGTAGCCGGTCGCACCCGCCTTCACCGCGGCCAGCACGTCGTCGCCGGCCCCGCTCGCCGACAGCACCAGCACCCTCGGGGGCTCGGGCAGCGCGAGCAGGCCCGCGGTCAACTCGACTCCGGTCATGTCCGGCAGGTGCAGGTCCACCACGGCCAGGGTGGGGCGTGTGGCCGGGGCGATGCGCAGCGCCTTGGCCCCGTCGCCCGCCGTTCCCACCACGTCGATCCCCGCCTCGCCGAGATCGCGCGCGACCGCGTCGCGCCACATCGGGTGGTCGTCCACCACCAGTACCCGGACCGACTCGCTCTCCATGCGGGCGAGCCTATCCCGCCCGGATCCGCGTAGGGCCGGGGAACAGCGAAGGGGCGTGCGGACCCGGCCGGTCCACACGCCCCCCGGAGCACGTCAGTCGTCGTCGTCTCGATCGTCGAAGTCGCCCAGGTCGATACCGCCCGGGGTCGCGGTGAGCGTGATCTCCGTCTTCTTGGGGGCCTCGCCGGTGTGGGACTGGTGCGTCACGACGTCGCCGCCGAGGATCCGCTCGACCTTGACCTTGAAGCCGGCCTCCTCCAGGGCCTTGCGCGCGTCCTTCACCTTCATGTCGACCACGTCGGGGATGTCCACACCCGGCGGACCGGTGGAGACGGTCAGGGTGACGGTGCCGCTGGCGCCGACGCTGGCGCCGCTGTCCGGGCTCTGCTGGATCACCTTGCCCTCGTCGACGTCCTCGCTCTCCTGCTCGACCACCTCGATGGTCAGGCCGAGATCCTCCAGGGTCGTGCGCGCGCTATCCAGGTCCTGGCCGACCACTGCGGGCACCGAGATACTGCGGCTGACGGAGATCGTGACCGTCCCCTCCCGGTCGGCGTCCTCCCCGGCCTCGGGGTCGGTGGAGACCACCGTTCCCGGGTCGACGCCCTCGGCGTCCACGTCCTCCTGGGCCACGTTCTCCGAGGCGAAACCGAGGTCCTCCATCTGCTTGAGGGCGTTGGCGGCGTCCTCGCCCTCCAGGTCGGGCATGGACACCGTCTGCGCCCCCTTGGACAGGTAGACGGTGACCTCGTCCTCGGGGGACAGGCTCGTCCCGACCTCGGGGTCGGTCTCGGCGACCGCACCCTTCTCGACGTCGCTGTAGACGGTCTCGTCGGAGAGCGCGTAGACCAGGCCCTCGGAGCGGATCAGCTCCCGCGCGGCCTCGGGGGTGGAGCCGACCACGTCCGGAACGTCCGCGTAGCGGCCCGAGAGGAACCACCAGCCCGAGCCGAGCACGACGATCGCCAGGACCGCCGCACCGATCCCGATCAGCAGGTTGCGGCGGCGGCGGTCGTCGGGCCCGGGCCGGTAGTCGTCGTACCCGTCGTCATCGTCGTAGCCGCCCTCGTCCAGGCCGGCGGAGTTCATGTCCACGATCATCGTGGCGTTCTCGGTGCCCGGACCGGCTCCGCCGGCGATGAGCTGCGGGGCGGTGACCGAGGGCGTGGTCGCCGCCGGGGTGACGGGCGTCAGCGGGGTCTGGTCGGCCGCGGAGGAGGGGGACAGCCCGTTGAGCACCTCCAGCACCTTGGCCAGGTACTGGCCCGCGTTGCCCAGGCGGTACCTGGGGTCGCGTTCGGTGGCCTTGGTGACCAGCCCGTCCACCTCGGGCGGCAGGCCCGGCAGGAAGTGCGAGGGGCGCGGGACGTCCTCGTTGACGTGCTGGTAGGCGATCGCGATGGGCGTCTCGCCGGTGTGCGGCTGGCCGCCGGTGAGCAGTTCGTAGAGCATGATGCCCGCCGCGTACACGTCGCTGCGCGCGTCGGCGGTGCCCCGCTCGATCTGCTCGGGGGCCAGGTAGGCGGCCGTGCCCATGAGGGTGCCGGTACGGGTCAGGCCCTGGTTGGACTGCTCCACGGCGCGGGCCAGGCCGAAGTCGGCGACCTTGACCCGGCCGTCCTCGGTGATGAGGACGTTCTCGGGCTTGACGTCGCGGTGCACCATGCCCGCCTGGTGGGCGGCGCCCAGAGCGGCCAGCACGGAGGCCATCACGTTCAGCGCGTCGCGCGGAGCCAGGCGTCCCCGGGACTTGAGCAGGTCACGCAGGGTGCGCCCGGGCACGTACTCCATGGCGAGGAACACGTGCCCCTGGTCCTCGCCCTGGTCGAAGACCTGGACGACGTTGGGATGGGAGAGCTTGGCGACGGAGTGCGCCTCGTTGATGAAGCGCTGGACGAAGGTGGGGTCCTGCGCCAGCGAGGGGTGCATCACCTTCAGGGCCAGTCGCCGGTCCAGCCTCAGGTCGTGGGCGACGTAGACGGTCGCCATCCCACCTCCGGCGATCCTGGACTCGACGAAGTAGCGTCGGTCCAGGGTGGCGCCTACGAGCGGGTCGGAAGTCGTCATGTCCACGGCGGAGTAGTGTCCTTGCTGCGGGGAGCGCGGGCTGTCGCGGCCGGTGGCGCGTACCCGACACCGGGTGTCGAACCGACACGATAGCGGAAGCCCGCGCCAGGTCTGCCCCGCGGTTCACGGTCGCGTCGCCCCGCTCCACCATTGGTGGGGATGTCCGCGCCTGGGTCGTCTTCGTGCGCGCGCTGCCCTCTCGGCCGGGTCGCACACCTTTTCCACGGTAGGGGACGGGGCCAAACGCTCCGGGCGTGGCTCACCGCATCTCCTTCCGCATCCGTCGAGTGCCGCTCTGACCACGGCGAACGGCCTCTTGGTCCGGGGCGCCCGCGCCCTGCTCCCCTCCTGTCCGGAGCGGGGAGGGGAACAGGACGCCACATCGACCGCAGGAGTGACTCCGGTCGCATGGGTCACACGCGAGCGTCCGATGGGGTGTCCCAACTCTCGTCCGCCCGCGGTTTCCCGGCGAACGGGCACACTCTTTCCGGCGGGGTGCGGCTCGGGCGCCGACGGGGTTCCGGAGGCACCGGGGACTCCCTAGTCGATCCCGGGGGAGGACGCCCGCGCGTGGCGGCGCACCGGGATGCGCCCGGCCAGGAGGGCGCCGCGGCCCGCTCGGACGGCGTCGCGCATCGCCGCGGCCATCCGCACCGGCTCCTGGGCACGGGTCACGGCCGTGGCCAGCAGCACCGCGTCACAGCCCAGTTCCATCGCCAGGGCCGCGTCGCTCGCGGTGCCGATCCCGGCGTCCACGATCACCGGCACGCCGGCCTGCTCCACGATCAGCTCCAGGTTGTGCGGGTTGCGGATGCCCAGCCCGGATCCGATCGGCGCGGCCAACGGCATCACCGCCGCGCAGCCCAGCTGCTCCAGGCGTCGGGCCAGCACCGGGTCGTCGTTGGTGTAGGGCAGCACGGTGAAGCCCTCGTCCACCAGCTGCTCGGCGGCCTCCAGCAGCTCCACCGGGTCGGGCAGCAGCGTGTGCTCGTCCGCCACCACCTCCAGCTTCACCCAGTCGGTGCCCAGCGCCTCACGGGCCAGCTGGGCGGTGCGTACCGCGTCGGCCGCGGTGAAGCACCCGGCGGTGTTGGGCAGGGCCCGGATCCTGTTGCGGGTGAGGATGTCCCACACCGACCCCTGGGTACCGGGGGAGACCCGGCGCATCGCCACGGTGGTCAACTCGGTGCCGGAGGTGACCAGGGCCTCCTCCAGGACCTCCAGGGAGGGGGCTCCTCCGGTGCCGGTGATCAGCCGGGAGCCGAAGGCGGTCCCCGCGATCACGAGCGGGTCGTCGGCGTGGGCGGTGTGCTCGGCCATGCTCAGCCTCCCTGTACGGCGGTGAGGACGTCCACGCGGTCGCCCGCGCCCAGCGCGCTGTCGACCCACGCGGCGCGGCGCACCACCTCGTCGTTGACGGCCACGGCGATGCCGCCGGGGATCTCACCGCCCCCGGACGCGGTCAGGTCGCGCACGACCGACTCCACGGTGGTGCCGTCGGCGACCTCGCGGCGGTCGCCGTTGATGATCAGTTCCACTGCTTCTCCCACTGCTTCCGCGTCGTCGTTCCGTCGCCGCCGGACACCCGGTCCGCGGCGAAGCGCCGGGCGTACTCCGGCAGGCCGCCGGCGGTCAGGGCCCGGGCCATGACCTCGCCGGTGACCGGGGCCAGCAGCACCCCGTGCCGGAAGTGCCCGGCGGCCAGGTGCAGCCCCGGTACCCGGGTGGGGCCCAGCAGGGGCTCGTTGTCGGGAGAACCCGGGCGCAGCCCCACACAGGTCTCGGTGATCTCCAGCTCGCTCACCCCGGGGACGAGTTCGCGTGCGTCCCGGAGCACCTGCCACAGCCCTCCGGCGGTGAGCGCGGTGTCGTGGCCCAGATCCTCCTGGGTGGCGCCGATGATCACCTCGCCGTCGGCGCGTGGCACCAGGTAGGTCGGAAAACCCCTGACCAGGCCGCGGACCGTCCGGTTGACGATCGGCGGCTCGCCGGCGGGCACCCGGGCACGCAGCAGCTGGCCCTTGACCGGGCGCAGCGGCGGCACCACCGGCTCGGGGACCCTGACCGCGTCGCCCCAGCAGCCCGCGGCCAGTACCGCCTGGTCGGCGGGCAACAGGCGTCCGTCGTCCAGGCGCACACCCAGCCGGGCGCCGTCCGGGCCGGGGGCGAGGATCTCCTCGGCCCGACCCGCGACCTCGGTGACGCCCGCGCGCCCGCCCGCCACGGCCAGGGCGCGCAGCAGTCGCCGCGGGTCCACGGAGTGGTCGTCGGGGGCCAGGACGCCGCCGCGCACGGACGGCGCCAGCATCGGCTCCAGGCGTCGGCACCCGCGGCTGGTCAGGCGTTCGGTGGCGACGCCCAGGCGCTGATGGAGTTCGTGCAGTTCGGTGAGGACGGCCAGGTCGTCGCGGTCGAAGGCGACCAGGAGCGTGCCGGTGGCGCGGTGGCCCACACCGAGACCGCTGGCCTCCTCCAGTTCGGCGACGAAGTCGGCGTACATGGCCGCGGAGCGGATCCCCAACTCCATGAGGGGTTCCTCACCGAACACCGCCTCGGTGGCGGGGGTGAGCATGCCCGCCGCGACGGTGGAGGCGGCGCGGGCCCCGGCCGGTTCGGCCACGGGGTCGGGTTCGACCAGGGTGACGGGCAGCCCCCGTTGGGCGGCGCGCCAGGCGGTGACGCGCCCGACGATGCCGCCGCCGACCACGACGACACCGCGGTCACCGGCATGCGTGTCGGTAGGACGAATCGTCTCGGAACGGGGGGCGTTCGGAGTGCGCACGACGCTGGGTTCCACTCCCTTCGCCGGCATGATCCGGATCAGGTTCGTGCGGTCGGAGGCTCACAGCCTCCCTCTCAGCCGGGTCCCACCCGGCTCCCGCGGGATGTGTGGGTCTGTCCCCTCCATCCTAGGACCTCCGTCGAGGAGGGAACCGGACGATCCCCGGCGAGGGGCCGTCCCGTCCGCGCCGCGGGTACACCGGACGTGCGCGATGTGGCAGATTGGTGCCGTGACACAAAGCGACATCGACATCGACACACTGGTCGGCGAATGGCTGACCCTCAAGGAGGCGGCTGAGCCGCTGGGCGTGAGCCCGAACCGGATCAAGACGCTGATCCGCGAGAACCGCATGGTGGGTGTGGTCCGCGGCGGTGAGTTGTCCATCCCCGCCGCGTTCGTCGACGGCGACGACCTCGTCAAGGGGCTGCCGGGCACGATGATGCTGCTCAGCGACGCGGGCTTCTCCACGGAGGAGGCCCTGCGCTGGCTGTTCACACCCGACGACTCCCTGCCGGGTACGCCCATACAGGCCATGCGCGAGAACCGGGGAACCGAGGTGCGCCGCCGCGCCCAGGGCATGGCCTTCTGAGCCCGGTACGCCCTTCGCACGCCTCCTGGGACGGGCACGCGGGGGAGGGGCGCGCCGTCGCGCTCCCTTCCCTTGGGCCCGCCCGGCCCAGGGCCTAGGGTGAACGGTGTGAGGACCAGCCACGGAACCAGCCTGCGCAAGCGCCTGGACGCATCCCTTCTGTACCTGTGCACCGACGCCCGGACCGGGCGGGGCGATCTCGCCGAGTTCGCCGACGCCGTCCTGGCCGGGGGGGTGGACATCATCCAGCTCCGGGACAAGGACCTGGAGGCCCGCGAGGAGATCGCGGCCCTGGAGGTGCTGCAGGAGGCCTGCGAGCGGCACGACGCCCTGCTCGCGGTCAACGACCGCGCCGACATCGCCCGCGCCGTGCGCGCCGACGTCCTCCACCTGGGCCAGCGCGACCTGCCCGTGCCCATGGCCCGGGACATCATCGGCGCCGATCCCCTCATCGGCCGCTCCAACAACGACGTCGACGCCGCGGCCGCCTCCGCCGAGGAACCCGGCAGCGACTACTTCTGTGTCGGCCCCACCTGGTCCACGCCCACCAAACCGGGCCGCCCGGCCGCCGGGCTGGACCTGGTGGAGCGGGCCGCGGCCCTGGGCACCGACCGCCCCTGGTTCGCCATCGGCGGGATCGGCGCCGACAACATCGACCAGGTACTGGACGCCGGTGCCCGCAGGGTCGTGGTCGTGCGCGCCATCACGGAGGCGCCGGACCCCCGGGCCGCCGCCGCGGAGCTGCGCCGGCACCTGACCGCCAGGACGCCCGAACAGGGCTGAGACCCGGGCGGCCGGACTCCGCTCAGGGCACCAGCAGGACCTTGCCGAGGACCGTGCGCCCCTCCAGCGCGGCGTGCGCCCGGTCCGCCTGCTCCAACGGCAGGGCCAGCCCCACATGCGGGGCGATCCCGCCCCGGCGGGTCAGTTCCAGCATGCGCCGCAGGGCGTTCCGCCTGTCGTCGGCTCCCCGTGCCTCCAGGTCGAACAAGCCCAGCACCTCGACACCGCGGCGTCCGGCCTCCTCGGTGTCCACCTCCGAGAGGCGGCCCCCCGCCGTTCCGTAGCCGATGAAGCGTCCGCCGTCGGCCACGGCCCCGAAGGCCGCCTCGCCCAGAGCGCCCCCGGCACCGTCCAAGGCGACGTCGACCCCGACGCCCCCGGTGAGTTCGAGGACCCGCTTCTCCCAGCCCGGCCGGGAGTAATCCACGGCCTCGTGCGCGCCCAGTTCGCGGGCGAGCGCCAGTTTGGCCCCTCCCCGGGCGGCGGCGAGGACCCGTGCTCCGGCCGCGCGGGCCAGCTGGACGGTCAGACTGCCCGCCCCGCCGGCGGCTGCGGCGACCAGAACGGTGCTGCCGGGGCCGAAGCCTGCGGCCCGCTCCAGCGCCAGTGCGGTCGGCCCGTCGTGCAGCAGTGCCAGCGCCGCCTTCGGGTCCACTTCCCCGGGCACCCTGACCAGTGCCGACACGGGAACGGCGGTTCGCTCGGCGTACCCGTCCACGGGCAGGGTGGCACGCCCCTCCGACGCGTCCGTGTGCCCGGTGTCGGTGACCACCACGGCGTCCGTCCAGCCCGGGTCCACGCCCTCACCGAGTGCGGCCACCCGCCCGACCACGCCCGCGCCGGGGACGTAGGGGGGAGCCACGGGGAAGTACTCCTGTCCCCAGCCGCTCCGGACCAGGGTGTCCAGGTACATGACGTTGGACGCCCCGACCTCCACCAGCACCTGCCCGGGGCCCACCTCGGGTTCGGGCACCTCCCGGGCCACCAGGACCTCCGGTCCGCCGAACCCGTTCACCAGTACCGCGCGCATCTCTCCTCCTCGGTGTCTGCCTCGCCGACACCGCACAGCCTCTTACCTCAACAATGATTGAGGTCAATGCCGCCGCGAGGAGAACCGGCGGCACAGCGCCCCGGCGGTGGCGGAGGAACACCCCGCGGTCAGACCGCGACGTGCGACAGGGCGCTGGGATGGCGCCGGAGGAAGCCCTCGATGGACTGGGCCGGATGGCCGGTCAGCTCCGGGACGGTGGGCGCGACCACGTCCAGTTCCCCGGAGGCGATCGCCTCGTACGACGACACCCACCCCTCGACGGCCCAGTCGGGGGCGTCTCCGCGGCGCGACTCCAGCGCCTCCCCGTGGGTCTCGGGCACGTACCGGACCGGACGGCCGGTGAGCGTGCTCAGCCTGTCCACCGTCGCGCCCAGGGACAGGGCCTCCGGGCCGGTGACGTCGTAGGTGGCGTTGTCGGAGCTGAGCGTGGTCATCGGGTCGGTCAGCACCGTCGCGGCCACGTCCGCCACGTCGTCCCGCGACACCCACGCGACCCTGCCCTCACCGGCCGGGCCGCGTACCACGCCGTCGTGGCCCACCCAGTTCGGCAGCAGGTCCAGGTACAGGCCGGGTCTCAGGAACGTGTGCCGCACCCCGGTCGACCTGATGTGCGCCTCGGTGAAGAAGTGGGTGCGCGCGAACGTGAACGTCGCCGCCGGACCCGCTCGCAGGAAGGACAGGTAGACGATCCGGGAGACCCCGGCCTTGATAGCGCCGTCCACCGCGCTCAGGTGGACGTCGATCCGGTCCTCGGACTCGGTCGCCGAGACCAGGAACAGCGTGTCCACTCCCCGGCACGCCCGTTCGAAGGCCTGCGTGTCCTCGTAGGCCGCCATCGCCGCACTGCTTCCGGGGTACTCCGGGGCGCGGTTGATGTCGCGTACGATGAGCCGCTGGGACATCCCCAGCCTCGCGATCCGGGCGGCGACCCGTCCGCCCAGTGCCCCGGTCGCCCCGGTCACCCCTATGGTGTGGTTTGTCATGTGATCGTCGCCCATGACACCCCATCCTGCGCTACGAGGACGTGCCGGGCACTCACCGGCACGCCCCTTTTTCACGCGCTCGGGTCAGGGGCCGCCGACCGGGCCCCGCACCGCTTCCCGTGCGCTTCCCGCGACCGGCCCGCGGTAGGCCAGCCGGCGCAGCAGCGCCTCGGCCGGCCCACGCCTGCCCGCGCGCTCCAGCGCGTGGGCCGCCGCCACCGTCACCAGCCACACGCCGACCGCGAACAGGAACACCGACCACGACGTCAGGTGGGCCCCCACTCCCAGGCCCCAGGCCGCCAGGACCGGCGCGCACAGCACCGACTGGGCCAGGTAGGCCGACAGAGAGCGCCTGCCCGTCGCGGCCAGCGCCTCCACCACCACGCCGGAGCCGCGTCCGCGCTCCTGGAGCCGGTGCGCAGCCAGGGCGATCAGCGCCACGTACCCGAGCCCGCAGGCCAGACCGGTCGCCATGTGCGGCATGCTCAGCATGCCCACCTGCGCGGGGGACAGCTCCCAGACCCCGACCTGGGCCAGGGCCGAGGGCAGCCCGCCCAGCCAGCCGACGGCGATGCCGAAGAGCGCGGTCCGGCGCAGCAGGGCCAGGTTGTTCCCCGGCTCCTCCAGGATCCGGCGGCGCGCCGCCCAGTAGCCGAACAGGACCGCCGTGGGCACCGCCAGGCCCAGCAGGCCCTGGCCCAGGACGAGGAGCGGCCACACCGCCACGCGGCCCAGCGCGGCGTTCCACCACGAGGGGTCGCCGATACCGGCGGCCAACTGCTGGAGGCCGAGCGCCGGGGCGGCCGGACCGTCGGCGGAGGCGAACACCAGACCGACCAGGCTGAACGCCGACAGCAGCAGTATCAGTCCGGTGAGCGCACCGGCCCACACCAGCAGCGTCCTGTCCGCTCGCCGGAGGAACAACCAGCCCAGCACCAGCCCGGCCAGGCCGTAGGCGCCCAGCACGTCGCCCATCCACAGCAGCAGGGCGTGCACGAAGCCGAACACGAGCAGCCACAGGTTGCGGCGGCGCAGCAGCGCGTTCACGTCCCGTGCGCTGGTGCCCGCGGCCTCCTGGCGCCGGGCCAGCTGCACCATGCCGTAGCCGAAGAGGAAGGCGAACATCGGGTAGCTGCGCGAGTCCACCGCCACGACGGTGAGGAACTGAGCGACGGCGTCCAGCGGGCCCCGCGGTTCCGGGTGGGCGCTGAACCCGCTTATGGGAACCGCCCACAGGTACCAGGCAGTGTTCGCGAGCGCGATGAACAGGAGCATGGACCCGCGCGCCAGGTCGGGTGCGAGCGCCCGCTCGCCCGCGCCGGTCGGTCCGCGCGAGACAGTGTGTCCGGACATGGGGGAGCCCTTCGGTTGCGCGATGTTTCCTGTCGGCGATTCAACTCGAGGAGGGGGTCGGGCACAATGCGTCTCCGCTGGGAAGGAACCCTCCAAAATCCCCTAGGGAAGATCCCCGGCGGATACCGGGAGTCAGTGGGAGCGGGATGTGGCCGCCACCACCAGCCGCCGCAGCGGCTCGCGCGCGTCGGCGTCCAGCGCCGGGCTCTCCAGGGCCGCGACGGCCTCGTCGGCGTACTCGCCGATCAGCTCCTCGCACACCGCCAGGGCGCCGGAGTCCTCGATCAGGGAGCGCATCCACTCCACCGACTCCACCGGCAGGTCCGGCTCGCCCAGCAGCGAGCGGAACCGCTCGGCGTCGGCCGCGTCCACGCGTGCCAGGGTCTCGGCGACCACCAGCGTCCGCTTGCCCTCGCGCAGGTCGTCGCCCGCGGGCTTGCCCGTGGTGGAGGGGTCGCCGAACACGCCCAGCACGTCGTCGCGCAGCTGGAAGGCGATTCCCAGCGGGATGCCGTAGGCGGTGTACACCCCGGCCAGCTCCTCGTGGCGGCCCGCCAGTGCGGCGCCCAGGTGCAGCGGACGCTCCACCGTGTACTTGGCGGACTTGTAGCGCATCACGCGCAGCGCGGCCTCGCGGGTGGCGGTGCCCCGCACCTGCTCCAGGGTGTCCAGGTACTGCCCGGCCATCACCTCGGTACGCATCGCGTCGAACGGGAGGCGCCCGTCCCGCAGCACCTCCGCCGGGAAGCCGCTGGCCTGGTACATCTCGTCGGACCACACCAGGCACAGGTCGCCGATGAGGATCGCCGCGCCCATGCCGAAGGTCTCGCTGTCGCCGCTCCACCCGTGGTCGGCGTGCAGCTTGGCCAACCGCTTGTGGGTGGCGGGCATCCCGCGCCGGGTGTCGCTGTTGTCGATCACGTCGTCGTGGACGAGAGCGCACGCCTGGAGGAACTCCAGGGAGGCCGCCGCCCGGACCACCCGCTCGTCGTCGGCCGCGCCGCCCGCTCCCCGCCATCCCCAGTAGCAGAAGGTCGGGCGCAGGCGCTTGCCGCCGGAGAGCATCGCCTCCAGCGCGTCCATCGCCGGGGCCAACTCCTCGCCGATCCCCAGGACCTGGGCGCGGTGGGCGGCGCTGAACCCGGACAGCTCACGGTCCACGCCGGATCGGATCACGGAGACGGGTGAGGCGGACGAGGAAGAGGAAGGCAGCATGACCCGCACATTATCGGCTGCTCGGCACGGACGGCACCGTCACCGGCAGCACAGCCGACGGCACCCGCGGGTCCGGCGGCCGGAGGCGGGGGAGGGGCACGGCGTGGGCCCGCACGGCTCGTCTCCGCGCTTCGCGGCCGGTGGTGGCGTCCGCCACTGATCTCACGGAGTGGGACGTCGCTCCCACCGCGTGAGGGGGCCTCGCCTAAGGTGGTGTCCATGCTGTCAGCACCGACACGCCCCGTGGCGCCCCGAAACCCGGCCCCCAGGCCGCGTCATATCCGCGAACTCCTCGACGCGGGCGAGCCGATGTTCTCCTTCGAGTTCTTTCCCCCGCGCACGCCCCGGGCGCAGGAGCGCCTGTGGCGCGCCATCCGGGAGATCGAGGCCCTCGGCCCCTCCTTCGTCTCGGTCACCTACGGCGCCGGCGGTAGTACGCGCGGGATGACGGTGGAGACCACCGAGCGCATCGCGACCGACACCACCCTGCTGCCGGTCGCGCACATGACCCTGGTCGACCACTCCGTCGCCGAGCTGCGCCACCTCGTGGGCCGGCTCGCCGACGCGGGCGTGTCCAACATGCTCGCCGTGCGCGGCGACCCGCCCGGGGACCCGAACGGCGAGTGGGTCAGTCACCCCCGGGGCCTGACCTACGCCGAGGAGCTGGTCCGCCTCATCAAGGACAGCGGCGACTTCTGCGTGGGCGTGGCGGCCTTCCCGTTCAAGCACCCGCGCTCGGCCGACGTCGAGACCGACACCGACTACTTCGTGCGCAAGTGCGAGGCGGGCGCCGACTACGCCATCACGCAGATGTTCTTCGACCCCGAGGACTACCTGCGCCTGCGCGACCGGGTGGCCGCGCGCGGCTGCGAGGTGCCCATCATCCCCGAGGTGTTCCCGGTGGTGCGCACCTCCTTCATCCCGCGCTCGGAGCAGCTCTCCGGGGCGCCCTTCCCGCGCCGCCTGGCCGAGCGGTTCGAGTCCTTCGGCGACGACGCCGAGGCCGTGAGGGCCTTCGGTGTCGAATACGCCCAGCGCATGTGCGAGCGGCTGCTGGCCGAGGGCGCGCCGGGCATCCACTTCATCACCTCGAACCAGTCCACGGCCACCAGGCAGATCTACCGGGAGATCGCCGGTCACCGGAACCCGTCAGAGGCAGCCGGGCGGCCATGATCGAGAAGGGCTGACCGGGGCTGCCGGGGAAGGAGAAGTCCTCCAGCACCTCGGTGAAGCCGCACGAGCGGTACAGGTGGCGCGCCGCGGAGGGCCCCGAGCGGGTGGACAGTACCGCGGTGGGCTCCGGGCGCCTCCGGCACAGGGCGTGGAGCAGGGACCGTCCCACGCCCTGGCCCTGCGCCCGGGGGTGGACGTGCACCTCGGCGATCTCCAAGGCGTCGGACAGGTAGCGGCGCGCCTGTCCGGCCCGTCCGCTCATGTGCAGTTCCCGCACGACCGTGTCGTGCCACCACTGTCCCGAGCACCCGTGGAAGGCGTAGGCGAAGCCGACCGGGCGGCCTTCGCGCAGGGCCACCACCGAGCGGAAGCCCGGATGGCCGGCGTGGCCGTTCATGACGGACGCCCGCCCCGGCAGCTGCTCCGGTGGCGGCCGCATGGCCGCCTCGTACACCTGGAGCAGCGCGGGGACGGCGTGCGTGAAGGCGGGTGGGGCCAGTTCACGCAGCTCGGTATCGGCGTCCACACCCCAACACTAGCCCCGAACCGGGCGGTCCGCCCGGGGTTCCGGCGAGGACGGCGCGTGGGATCCGCGGGGTCCTTGACGGGTCCGGCGGGCTGGGGTTAACTGGATTGTGTCGAACAGGAGTTCGACAAACTCCGCCGGGTCCCCCGCTCGGCGGAAGGGGCGGCGCGGCCGGGTTGGGGAGGGGAAGCCCCACACACGGCTCGCGCCGCCTCCCCGTGTCCCGCCGGGCGTGCCCCGGACACGACGAGAGCCGGCGCCTCGGCGCCGGCTCTCGTCGAGCGGGTGTGGTCTCCTCGCCTGCCGGAGAAGGTCGTCCTAGAAGGCGTCGACCGCGCGGCGCGCCTCGGGGTCGAGAACACCCCAGTTGATGAGTTCCTCTGTCAGGTCGCCGGGCGACTTGTCGTAGATGACCGCGAGTGAACGCAGGTCCTCCTGGCGGATGGAGAGCACCCGCCCGTTGTAGTCGCCGCGCTGGCTCTGGATCGTGGCGACGTAGCGTGAGAGCGGCCCGGCCTTCTCGTGCGGCAGCTGCTGCATGCGCTCCAGGTCGATGACCAGCTTGGGTGTGGGCCCCAACGGTGTGGGAGCCGCGCCGCCGGGCAGCAGCTCCGACATCGGCACACCGTAGAAGTCGGCCAGCTCGGCGAGCTTCTGGACGGTGACGGCCCGGTCGCCGCGCTCGTAGGAGCCGACCACGACGGCCTTCCAGCGTCCGTGGGACTTCTCTTCCACTCCGTGCAGGGACAGGCCCTGCTGGGTACGGATGGCACGCAGCCGCGCGCCGAGGGACTTGGCGTATTCGGATGGCATCTTCTTGTCGCTCCCGGCCGTGACGGTGGCTGGCGTGGTGGGGGAGACGTCCGCTCGTACTCGGCGGGCCGCCTATGCGGTCCAGCGGATGGTCACGGGATGCAACCCCACCCGGCAGTGGTTACAGACAGTGACGGTAGGGGGGTCTGCCTCCCAGGTCAAGCCGTTGGTGTGAAACGCGACTAATCAGTGGCCAAACCGTGCGTAAGTGAGACACCTCTCATGTGCGGACCGAACGGGACGAGTCGTGCGCCGCGATGGCCCGAAAAGCCCGCTCCTGCTGGGAATTTCAGGTTTCACCCAGTTCATGGACGAATCCCGTGCGTGGCGACATGACTACATTCGGATGGGAGTGCGAAGGTCTGTAATGTGACGAGAGTCACATTCGTGACCCGGGGTCGCCGACCGCGCCCAGGGCTCCCCGGCCGCCGCTGGTAGCGTGAATCCGATCGACGTCCTTTAACGACCTGTTCAGTGAGGCAGGGAAGGGAGTCACTACTTTGCGTGCGCAGAAACCGGCCCCGGGTGATGCCGGTGGCGGTGTTCCCCGGATGCCCGAGGGCACCCGCGCCGTCCTCGACGGCAACGAGATCAACCGGGCACTGACCCGCATCGCCCACGAGGTGCTCGAACGCACCAAGGGCGGGCAGGAGGTCACCCTCCTGGGCATCCCCTCGCGCGGGGTCCCGCTCGCCCAGCGCCTGGCGCGGCTCATCGAACGCGTGGAGGACCGCACCGTCCCCGCGGGCTCGCTCGACATCACCATGTACCGCGACGACCTGCGCTCCGCCCCCGTCCGGGCCCTGGGCAGGACCGAGATCCCCACGGGCGGACTCGACGACCGCGTCGTCGTCCTGGTCGACGACGTCCTCTTCTCCGGACGCACCGTCCGCGCCGCCCTCGACGCACTCGGCGACCTGGGCCGTCCCCGCGCCGTCCAACTCGCCGTCCTCGTCGACCGGGGCCACCGCGAACTGCCCATCCGCGCCGACTACGTGGGCAAGAACCTGCCCACCTCCCTGCGCGAGAGCGTCACCGTGCGCCTGGACGAGACCGACGGGCACGACGCGGTACTGCTCGGCCCAGCACGGCCGCGCCCCTCCACCTCCGGGGGGAACGACTGATGCGCCACCTGCTCTCCACCGGCGACCTGTCCCGCGACGAGGCCACCCTCATCCTGGACACCGCCGCCGAACTCGCCCAGGTCGGCGACCGCTCCGTCAAGAAGCTCCCCACCCTGCGCGGACGCACCGTGGTCAACCTCTTCTACGAGGACTCCACCCGCACCCGCACCTCCTTCGAGCTGGCCGCCAAGCGCCTGTCCGCGGACGTCATCAACTTCTCCGCCAAGGGCTCCAGCGTCTCCAAGGGCGAGAGCCTCAAGGACACCGCGCTGACACTGCAGGCCATGGGCGCCGACGGCGTCGTCATCCGGCACAGCGCCTCGGGCGCCGCGCACCGCCTCGCGAACTGGGTCGACGGCTCCGTGCTCAACGCGGGCGACGGCACCCACGAGCATCCCACCCAGGCCCTGCTGGACGCCTTCACCATGCGCTCGCGCCTGGGCCGTTTGGACGGGCTGCGCGTGGCCGTCGTCGGCGACATCCTGCACAGCCGCGTCGCCCGCTCCAACGTGCTGCTGCTCACCACCCTGGGCGCGCACGTCACCCTGGTCGCGCCGCCCACCCTGCTGCCGGTCTCGGTGCACACGTGGACGTGCGAGGTCTCCTACGACCTCGACGCCGTCCTGCCCAAGTCCGACGTGGTCATGATGCTGCGCGTGCAGGCCGAGCGCATGCACGAGTCCTTCTTCCCCACCACGCGCGAGTACAGCCGCAACTACGGGCTGGACGGCGAACGCCTGTCCCGCATGCCCGAGGACGCCATCGTCATGCACCCCGGGCCCATGGTCCGCGGCATGGAGATCTCCGCCGAGGTCGCCGACTCGCCCCGGTGTACCGTCACCGAGCAGGTCGCCAACGGTGTCAGCCTGCGCATGGCCGTGCTCTACCTGCTGCTCAGCGGTTCCTGACGGCGCCCGCCTCCGGACCCCGACCCGCCGCTCCCGGCGCTCGGGCTCCCAGGAGTCCTCCGGCGGCCCCGGCGCCCACGAACCTTTCCCATTCGAGAACACGAGGAAGCCAACACCGCGATGCCCGACACCAACGGACCGCACCTGATCCGCGGCGCCCGCCCTCTCGGCGGCGACCCCGTCGACCTCCTCCTGGCCGACGGCCGGATCGCCGCGATCGGCCCGGGGCTCGACGCCCCCGCCGACGCCGTGACCGTCGACGCCTCCGGCCTGGTCGCCCTGCCGGGGCTGGTGGACCTGCACACCCACCTGCGCGAACCCGGCCGCGAGGACGCCGAGACCGTCGTCACCGGCTCCCGCTCCGCCGCCATGGGCGGCTACACCGCCGTCCACGCGATGGCCAACACAGACCCGGTCGCCGACACCGCGGGGGTCGTCGAACAGGTCTGGCGCCTGGGGCGCGAGGCGGGGTACTGCGACGTGCGCCCCGTCGGCGCCGTCACCGTCGGCCTGGCCGGACGGCAGCTCTCCGAGATCGGCGCCATGGCCGACTCCGCCGCGAAGGTCCGCGTCTTCTCCGACGACGGCGTCTGCGTCTCCGACGCCCTGCTCATGCGCCGGGCCCTGGAGTACGTCAAGGCCTTCGACGGCGTCGTCGCCCAGCACGCCCAGGAGCCCCGGCTGACCCAGGGCGCCCAGATGAACGAGGGCTGTGTCTCCGACCGCCTCGGTCTGCCCGGCTGGCCCGCGGTCGCCGAGGAGGCGGTCATCGCCCGCGACTGCCTGCTCGCCCAGCACGTGGGCTCGCGCCTGCACGTGTGCCACGTCTCCACCAGGGGGTCGGTCGACATCATCCGCTGGGCCAAGGCCCGCGGCTGCGACGTCACCGCCGAGGTCACCCCCCACCACCTGCTCCTGACCGAGGAGCTGGTGGAGAGCTACGACCCCGTCTACAAGGTCAACCCGCCCCTGCGCACCGCCGAGGACGTCCAGGCGCTGCGTGAGGGCCTGGCCGACGGCACGATCGACATCGTCGCCACCGACCACGCGCCCCACCCCGTGGAGGCCAAGGAGACCGAGTGGTCCACCGCCGCCATGGGAATGGTCGGACTGGAGACCGCGTTGGCCGTCGTGCAGCGCACCATGGTCGACACCGACCTGCTCACCTGGGACGACGTCGCCGACCGCATGTCCGCGGCCCCGGCCCGTATCGGCCGTGTCCACGACCACGGCCGCGGCCTCGCCGCCGGTGAGCCCGCCAACGTGGTCCTGTACGACCCCGCCGCGCCCGTGGAGGTCGACGGGACGGCCATGGTCACCAAGAGCAGCAACACCCCCTTCCGGGACATGACCCTGCCCGGCCGGGTGCGCGCCACGTTCCTGCGCGGCGCTCCGACCGTCCTGGAGGGGAAGATTCAGTGAGTACAGCAGCGAAAGGCCAGGCCATCCCTGGCGCGGAGGAGGGGGCGAACGTGTCCGAGGCAACCGGCGGACCGGCGATTCTGGTACTCGAGGACGGCCGGGTCTTCCACGGCCGCTCCTTCGGCGCCACCGGCGAGACCTTCGGTGAGGCGGTCTTCAACACCGGTATGACCGGCTATCAGGAGACCCTCACCGACCCCTCCTACCACCGCCAGATCGTGGTGATGACCGCCCCGCACATCGGCAACACCGGCGTCAACGACGACGACCCCGAGTCCGGCCGCATCTGGGTCGCCGGGTACGTCGTGCGCGAGCCCGCCCGCATCACCTCCAACTGGCGCGCCCAGCGCACCCTGGACGAGGAGCTGCGCCACCAGGGCGTGGTCGGCATCGCCCTCACCGGCACCCGTGCCCTGACCCGCCACCTGCGGGACAAGGGCGCCATGCGCGCCGCCGTCAGCACCACCGAGACCGACCCGCGGGCGCTGCTGGCCCGCGTGCGCGAGCAGCCGTCCATGGCCGGCTCCGAGCTGGCGGCCGAGGTCAGCACCCGGGAGTCCTACGAGGTCCTGCCGCCCGAGGGCGTCGGGGCCCGCTTCCACGTCGCCGCGGTCGACCTCGGCATCAAGGCCATGACCCCCCAGCGCCTGGCCGAGCGCGGCTGCAGGGTCACCGTGCTGCCCGCCACGGCCACCGCCGAGGACATCCTCGCCCTGGACCCGGACGGGGTGTTCTTCAGCAACGGCCCGGGCGACCCCGCCACCGCCGACGGTCCCGTCGCCGCCATGCGCGGCGTCCTGGACGCGGGCAGACCGCTCTTCGGCATCTGCTTCGGCAACCAGATCCTGGGCCGGGCCCTGGACCTGGGCACCTACAAGCTGACCTTCGGGCACCGGGGCGTCAACCAGCCGGTGATCGACACCCGCTCCGGCCGGGTCGCCATCACCAGCCAGAACCACGGCTTCGCCGTCGACGCCCCCCTCGACGCGCCCTTCGACACCCTCTACGGCCGGGCCGAGGTGAGCCACGTCGGCCTCAACGACCAGGTCGTCGAGGGCCTGCGGTTGCTTGACCGCCCCGCGTTCAGCGTCCAGTTCCACCCCGAGGCCGCCGCCGGCCCCCACGACGCCGCCGAGCTCTTCGACGCGTTCGTCGACCTGATGTCCGCCCAGCCCGCTTCGGCTGTCAAGTAGCAAGAGGGAACAGAGCATGCCGCGCCGTAGTGATCTTTCATCCGTCCTCGTGATCGGCTCAGGTCCGATCGTGATCGGGCAGGCGGCCGAGTTCGACTACTCGGGCACCCAGGCCTGCCGTGTCCTGCGGGCCGAGGGCCTCCGGGTCATCCTGGTCAACTCCAACCCGGCCACGATCATGACCGACCCGGAGATCGCCGACGCCACCTACGTCGAGCCGATCACCACCGAGATGATCGAGAAGATCATCGCCAAGGAGCGCCCCGACGCGCTCCTGCCCACCCTGGGCGGGCAGACCGCGCTCAACGCCGCCATCAATCTGCACGAGTCGGGCATCCTGGACAAGTACGGCGTCGAGCTCATCGGCGCCAACGTCGAGGCCATCCAGTCCGGCGAGGACCGAGAGAGCTTCAAGGGCATCGTGGAGCGCATCGGCGGCGAATCCGCCCGCTCGCGCATCTGCCACACCCTCGACGAGTGCCTGGCCGCCGCCGAGGCGCTCGACTACCCCGTCGTCGTACGACCCTCCTTCACCATGGGCGGTGCGGGCTCGGGTTTCGCGCACGACGAGACCGAGCTGCGGCGCATGGCCGGACAGGGGCTGACGCTCTCCCCGACCACCGAGGTGCTCCTGGAGGAGTCCATCCTCGGCTGGAAGGAGTACGAGCTGGAGCTGATGCGCGACGTCAACGACAACGTCGTGGTCGTGTGCTCCATCGAGAACCTCGACCCCATGGGCGTGCACACCGGCGACTCCATCACCGTCGCCCCCGCCATGACCCTCACCGACCGCGAGTACCAGGAGCTGCGCGACATCGGTATCGCGGTCATCCGCGAGGTCGGCGTGGACACCGGCGGCTGCAACATCCAGTTCGCGGTCCACCCCACCACCGGCCGGATCATCGTCATCGAGATGAACCCGCGTGTGTCCCGCTCCTCGGCGCTGGCCTCCAAGGCCACCGGCTTCCCGATCGCCAAGATCGCCGCCAAGCTCGCCGTCGGCTACACCCTGGACGAGATCCCCAACGACATCACCAGGGAGACGCCGGCCAGCTTCGAGCCCACGCTGGACTACGTGGTCGTCAAGGTCCCCCGGTTCGCCTTCGAGAAGTTCCCGGGAGCCGACCCCACCCTCACCACCACCATGAAGTCGGTGGGCGAGGCCATGGCCATCGGCCGGTCCTTCCCCGAAGCCCTCCAGAAGGCCATGCGCTCCCTGGAGAAGTCGGGTGTCGGCCTGACCTGGGAGGGCGAGCCCGGCGACAAGGACGAGCTGCTGCGCCGGGCGGCCGTCCCCACCGAGCACCGCCTGCGCCAGGTCCAGCAGGCCCTGCGCGCCGGGGCCACCGTCGAGGAGCTCCACGAGGCCACCCGGATCGACCCCTGGTTCCTGGACCAGATGCTGCGCCTGGAGGAGGCGGCCCGCGTCCTGGCCGAGGCGCCCAAGCTCGACGCCGACCTGCTGCGCGAGGTCAAGGGCCTGGGCTTCTCCGACGTCCAGATCGGCCAGATCACCGGCAAGAGCGAGGACGTGGTCCGAGAACTGCGCCACGCCCTGGACATCCACCCCGTCTACCTGACCGTGGACACCTGCGCCGCCGAGTTCGAGGCCCGGACGCCGTACCTGTACTCCAGCTACGACGAGGAGACCGAGGTCCCCGCGGGCGACAAGCCCAAGATCATCATCCTGGGCTCGGGACCCAACCGCATCGGCCAGGGCGTGGAGTTCGACTACTCCTGCGTCCACGCCTCCTTCGCGCTCTCCGAGGCCGGGTACGAGACCGTGATGGTCAACTGCAACCCCGAGACCGTCTCCACCGACTACGACACCAGCGACCGGCTCTACTTCGAGCCGCTCACCCTGGAGGACGTGTTGGAGGTCGTGCGCGCCGAGCAGCTCAGCGGCACGGTCGCCGGGGTCATCGTGCAGCTGGGCGGCCAGACCCCGCTGAGCCTGGCCCGCCGCCTCAAGGACGCCGGGGTGCCCATCATCGGCACCAGCCCCGAGGCCATCGACCTGGCCGAGGACCGCGGCGCGTTCGGCAAGGTCCTTGCCGACGCCGGGCTGCCCGCGCCCAAGTACGGCACCGCCTACTCCTTCGCCGAGGCCAAGGTCGTCGCCGACGAGATCGGCTACCCGGTCATGGTCCGCCCCTCCTACGTGCTGGGCGGCCGGGGTATGGAGATCGTCTACAGCGAGGCGATGCTCGCCGACTACATCGAGCGCAACGCCGAGGTCAGCCCCGAGCACCCGGTGCTGATCGACCGCTTCCTCGACGACGCCATCGAGATCGACGTCGACGCCCTCTACGACGGTCGCGACCTGTACCTGGGCGGCGTCATGGAGCACATCGAGGAGGCGGGGATCCACTCCGGCGACTCGGCCTGCACCCTGCCCTCCATCACCCTGGGCCGCGATGACATCGAGCGCATCCGCTACTCCACCGAGGCCATCGCCCGGGGTACCGGGGTGCGCGGACTGATCAACGTCCAGTACGCGCTCGCCTCCGGTGTGCTCAACGTGCTGGAGGCCAACCCGCGCGCCTCGCGCACCGTGCCGTTCGTGTCCAAGGCCACCGCGGTGCCGCTGGCCAAGGCCGCCGCCCGCGTCATGGCCGGGACCACCATCGCCGAACTGCGGGAGGAGGGCATGCTGCCCGCCGAGGGCGACGGCGGCGACCTGCCCGCCGACGCCCCGGTGTCGGTCAAGGAGGCCGTGCTGCCCTTCAACCGGTTCATCGACAAGGAGGGCGAGGGCGTCGACACCATCCTGGGTCCCGAGATGCGCTCCACCGGCGAGGTCATGGGCCTGGACACCGAGTTCGGCTCCGCCTACGCCAAGTCGCAGCTGGCCGTCAACGGCTCCCTGCCCGCCCGGGGCCGGGTGTTCGTCTCGGTGGCCAACCGCGACAAGCGCTCGATGATCTTCCCGGTCAAGCGCCTGGCCGACCTGGGATTCGAGATCCTGGCCACCGAGGGCACCGCCGTGGTGCTGCGCCGCAACGGCGTGCACGCCACCGTGGTGCGCAAGCACAGCGAGGGCAGCGGTCCCGCGGGGGAGCCGACCATCGTGCAGCTCATCCACGCCGGGGGCGTCGACCTCATCGTCAACACGCCGTTCGGCAGCGCCGGGCAGGCCGGTCCGCGCCTGGACGGGTACGAGATCCGCACCGCGGCCGTGGTGCGCGGCGTACCCAGCGTGACCACCGTCCAGGGCCTGGCCGCCGCGGTGCAGGCGATCGAGGCACGGGTGCGCGGCGACATCGGTGTGCGCTCCCTCCAGGAGCACGCGCGGACCCTCACCGCCGACCGGAGCTGAGCCGTGCCTGCTTCTGGGCTCCGCTCCGCTTCGCCCTGTGTTCGAGCGCCCAAGGAGCGGGAACCTTCGGCGTCTCCCGTGCCTGGCTCCTTCGTCGCTGGCGGCACGTCCGACGCCTCCAGAACCCCGCGGGCGTCCGAACAGCCTCCCAGTGGCTGAGCTGTCCGGAGATCAGCAGGATGGCGGGGGCGTCGGGAACGGTGTGTTCCACGGCGCCCCCGCCGATACGGTTGGCGCACAGGGCAACTCAGGAATCCAGAGGGGGGAGGGCGGCGTCCCGCCGACGCCCCGGTCCGCGACACCGGGGCGGGGACGCCACGACCTGATGAGCGACAACGGACCGGTGCAGGCCAGGTGCCCCGTGCTGAACGTGCGCAGGGTGGACGCCTACTACGCCATCACCGTGGTCGCCCCGGGCATCGCCGAGCGCTTCCGACCCGGGCAGTTCGTATCGGTGACGGTCGGCGGCGACCACTCCAGCACCCTGCTGCGCCGCCCCTTCGCCATCCACGACGTCAAGCCCGACTACGGCGGCACCGTCGAGTTCCTGTTCGCGGTACGCGGTACCGGTACCGCCTGGCTGTCGGAGCGAAGATCGCGCGACCTGCTGGACGTGGTCGGCCCCCTGGGCCGCCCCTTCCCGCTGCCGCGGGACCCGGTCAACTGCGTGCTGGTGGGCGGCGGCTCGGGCAGCGCCCCGCTGTTCCCGCTCGCCCAGTCGCTGCGCAGGCGCGGCTGCCGGGTGGACTTCGTACTGGGCGCCGCCTCCGCCGACCGGGTGTTCAGCGCCATCACCGCCCGCCGTGTCGCCGAGACGGCCGTCTTCACCACGGACGACGGCTCCTTCGGCACCCGCGGCAGGGTCACCGACGTCCTGGGCAGGGTGATCGAGGAATGCCGTTCCGACGCCGTCTACGCATGCGGTCCCATGCCCATGCTGCGCACGGTCACCGCCGTGGCGGGCGGCCACGGCATACCCGTCCAGGTGGCGGTGGAGGAGACCATGGCCTGCGGCACCGGGATCTGCATGACCTGTGTCATCCCGGTGGTGGGGGAGGACGGCATCACCCGCATGGTGCGCTCGTGCGTGGACGGCCCGGTCTTCCGGGGCGAGCAGGTGCGCTTCGACGACGTGGGCACCATTCCCTTCGACGCCTTGGGCGCTCCCGGCTGGAAGGGCTCCAGCGCCTCCCGCGCCGCCGAGTCGGCACGCGACATCGCCTGAGGCGCCGCCGGGCCCTCCACGGGCCCGGACGCGCGACCGAGGGGCGTGCCGGGCACCCGGTTCCGGCCGTGCCCCGCCGCCCGGACACCGCCAGCACCCGAGAGCAGTAGGAAAAGTGAACGCAGACCTCAGGACCCGGCTGGGTGGCTGTGAGCTGCCCAACCCGGTGGTGACCGCCGCCGGTTGTGCCGGAGCGGGCCGCGAGCTGGCCCAGTTCCTCGACATCGCGTCGATCGGCGCCGTCACCACCAAATCGGTGATGCTGGAACCCCACGCCGGGCGGCCCGCCCCGCGCATGGCCGAGACGCCCAGCGGGATGCTCAGCACGACAGGCATGCAGGGCCCGGGGGTGGACGTGTTCCTCCAGCGGGACCTGCCCTGGCTGCTCTCCCGGGGCGGCCGCGCCATCGTGTCCATCGCCGGTACGGGAGTGGGCGAGTTCGGTGAGCTGGCCAGACGCGTCTCGGCTGCGGACGGGGTCAGCGCGGTCGAGGTCAACCTCTCCTGCCCGGACCCCTCCGACCCCGCCGGGCGCCGCTTCGCCGACGATCCCGTCCGGGCGGCGGCGGTGGTGAGCACGGTGCGCTCCCACACCCGCTCCGGACTGCCGGTACTGGCCAAACTGGCCGCCGACGTCCCCGACGTGGTGGAACTGGCGGCCGCGTGCGTGGAGGCGCGCGCGGACGGGCTGTCCATGGTCAACACGGTGCGCGGCATGGCCGTGGACCCCCGGACCCTGCGCCCCGCGGTGGCCGGGGGGATGGGCGGGCTGTCCGGTCCGGCCATCCGCCCGCTCGCGGTGGGATGCGTCTACCGCGTGCACGAGGCGCTGCCCGACGTGCCCGTCATCGGGATGGGCGGGATCCGCACCGGCGCCGACGCGCTGGAGTTCATGGCGGCCGGGGCCCGCGCCGTGGCGGTCGGCACGACCAACTTCTCCGACCCCTCGGCGTGCGCGCGCGTGCTCCGGGAACTCACGGAGCTGCTCGACGCCCGGGGCGTGGCCAGGGCCGCCGACGTCGTGGGCGCCGCCCATCGGACGGGAACGGGGGTGTGACAGATCGGACGCATGGTGCACAAAGGCCCTGACCGGCCTGAACGGCCTTCAAATGGCTCTGTGCGACCAAACGCGTGCATATTGTCCCTTCCCTGCACCTGGGCGGAGAGCTCGTGTCTACGGCCGCCTGGGCGCCGTTACGGGGAAGTGACACGGCTGGGGCGCATGAAGCGCCCCATCCGGGGAATCGCACACCCTGATGGTGTGCACATGACAGTGGACGTGCATCGTCCGGTGCTTCGGTAAGCACGTCCGTAAGTACGTCCGTACGTTGCATGCGCCGACCCGTTCGGCCGCACACGATTGGAGACACCGACATGACCGCGCCTTCCGCCCCCATCGCCGTCGCTCTCGACGCCAAGGACATCGAAACCGCGGCCACCTGGGCCTCGGCGGTCGCACCGCACGTGAGCACGGTCAAGGTGGGGCTGGAGCTGTACCTGCGCTACGGGCCCGACGTGGTCAGCGCGGTGCGCGGGGCCAGCCGGGTGGGGGTCTTCCTCGACCTGAAGCTGCACGACATCCCGGCCCAGGTCGCCGGCGCCGCGCGCAGTGTCGCGGGTCTGCGCCCCTCGATCCTCACCGTGCACGCCGGGGGAGGGGCGGACATGGTCCGGGCGGCGGTGGAGGCCGCCCCGGACACCAGGATCGCCGCCGTGACGGTGCTCACCTCGCTGGACGAGGCGGACCTGGAGCAGGTGGGGCTGCTCGGTCCGGCCCGCGACGCGGTGCGGCGCCTGGCGGTGCTGGCGGTGGACGCCGGGGCCCGTGCCCTGGTGTGCTCGCCGCAGGAGGTGGCCCTGCTACGTGCCGAGGTGGGCCCGGACATCACCCTCATCACGCCGGGCGTGCGTCCGGTCGGGGCGGACAAGGGTGACCAGTCGCGGGTGGCGACCCCGGAGGAGGCCATCGAGGCCGGGGCGGACCTGCTGGTCATCGGCCGCCCCATCACCCGGGCGCCGGACCCCGGATCGGCGGCGGCCTCCCTCGCGGCGGCCGTGCGCCGAGCCGGGGTCCGTGTCTAGGCAAGCGAAGGGGGACGGGGCCTTGGGAACACCCTTCGACGGCGTCGGCGGGCGCTGGGCGAGGGGATCGACGGATCCGGAAGACGAACCACCGCAACGGGTCCGACACATCCGGTTATGTGTCATAAGCGGTCGCTAATTAGGCATGTCCGAAATCCGGAACACACTGCCCAGAGTGACCCGGGTCACCCCTGTGTGACCTGCGCTGGTGGTGCGCCTGGCACACCCCCCAACCGGGACCAAGGTCCTGATTTTTGTCTCTTACGGCAATTGGTCAATCACGAAGAGTAGTTAGTTCGATGAAATAGCCGCTGAAAGGGCACTTTACGTTGCCTAACAGGGGTCAGACCTACTAACTTGCGCAGGCGTCCGCCCTCTACAAACGAGTAGAAAACCGAGGTGACCCGGCGTGGCCCTTCCTCCCCTGACACCTGAACAGCGCACTGCGGCTCTGGAGAAGGCCGCTAAGGCCAGAAAAGAGCGCGCAGAGGTCAAGAACAAGCTGAAGAACGGCGGCGTCTCGCTGTCCGAGGTCCTCTCCGACGGCCTCAAGGACGACGTCATCGGGAAGATGAAGGTTTCGGCTCTGCTCGAATCCCTTCCCGGCGTTGGCAAGGTCCGTGCCAAGCAGATCATGGAGCGGCTCAACATCGCTGAGTCGCGCCGTGTCCGCGGCCTGGGCACCAACCAGCGAGCCGCCCTCGAAGCCGAGTTCGGCGACCTCACCAAGTAGCACCAGGTAACACCACGCAGTACCGCGGTACCAGGCGGCACCAGTAGCGCCTGGACGCAGTACACCGGTTCGTCGTGTCCCCCACAGTCACGGCGGATACCGGCCGCATCGGCGGCCGACCCCGGTGAGCTTTGACCGGGCCGCGGCCGGCGGACGGGTGGCCCCAGGTCACGACCGTCCGCCGCGCCGCGGCCCGGTGGTATAAAAGGAACTTCCCGCGACCGTACGCGGACACCTCGTACACGAAAAGGGAAGCCTGGCACCACATGTCCGATCCCGGATCCCAGTCCCGCCCGGCCCGGAAGCGGCTGACCGTCCTCTCCGGACCGTCGGGTGTGGGAAAGAGCACGGTGGTCGCCCACCTGCGCCGCGAGAACCCCGAGGTGTGGCTCTCGGTCTCTGTCACCACCCGCAGGCCCCGGCCGGGCGAGCGGGACGGCGTCCAGTACCGCTTCGTCACCGACGAGGAGTTCGACCGCCTCGTCGCCGACGACCAGCTCCTGGAGTGGGCCCAGTTCGCGGGCAACCGCTACGGCACCCCCCGCCGGCCCGTCGAGGAGCGCCTCCGGGCCGGAGTCCCCGTCCTGCTGGAGATCGAGCTCCAGGGCGCCCGCCAGGTCCGCGAGTCGATGCCCGACGCCCTGCACGTCTTCCTCGCCCCACCCTCCTGGGAGGAGCTGGTGCGCCGCCTCACCGGACGCGGTACCGAGTCCGAGGAGGTCGTCCAGCGGCGTCTGGAGGTGGCCAGGGTCGAACTGGCCGCCGAGAAGGAGTTCGACACCACGCTCGTCAACACGTCCGTACAGGAAGTGTGCGAGGAGCTGCTAGCGTTGATCACCGCGCCCGAGGTGTGATAGCGGCCGGGCCCCGCGGCCCGTGCCGCCCGCGCCCGCACCGGGAATCCCGGCGGCGCACGTAGACCCGACCATCGTGCCGCGGCTCCCGCGTCGAGCCGCGGACCATTCCTGGGGGTAATTCGAAGTGGCTGGTACCGAGCCCGTCGCCGAAGGCATCACCAACCCGCCGATCGACGACCTGCTGGAGTTGGTGGACAGCAAGTACAGCCTGGTCACCATGGCCTCCAAGCGGGCCCGTCAGATCAACGCCTACTACGCCCAGCTCGGCGAGGGCCTGCTGGAGTACGTGGGTCCGCTGGTGGAGACCCAGGTTCAGGAGAAGTCCCTGTCCATCGCCCTGCGCGAGGTCAGGTCGGGCCTGCTCACCGCTGAGCCCTACGAGGGCACCTGAGCCGCGCTCCCCGGCACGCCCCTCGTGTGACCGCGTGCCGCGCTTTCGCCAGGGGCTCACGCGGGAGAGGCTGCCAGGGACTGGTAGAACCCTGTCTGTGAGTGACACGCAAACTGTTCCCCAGGTGGTCCTCGGCGTCGGCGGGGGCATCGCCGCCTACAAGGCGTGCGAGCTGCTGCGCCGACTGACCGAGTCCGGCCACCGGGTCCGGGTCGTGCCCACCGCCGAGGCCCTGCGCTTCGTCGGTGAGCCCACCTGGGCCGCCCTGTCCGGCCAGCCGGTCGCCACCGGTGTGTGGGACCGGGTGCACGAGGTCCCGCACGTGCGTATCGGCCAGGAGGCCGACCTGGTGTTCGTGGCCCCGGCCACGGCCAACATCCTGGCCCGAGCGGCCGCGGGCCTGGCCGACGACCTCCTCACCAACACCCTGCTCACCGCGCGCTGTCCGGTGGTGTTCGCGCCCGCTATGCACACCGAGATGTGGGAGCACCCCGCCACCCAGGCCAACGCGGCCACCCTGCGCGCACGCGGATCCATCGTCCTCGACCCGGCCGTGGGCCGCCTGACCGGGGCCGACACAGGCCGCGGGCGCCTGCCCGAGCCCTCCGAGCTGTTCGAGGCCGCCCGCCTGGCGCTGCGCCGCGGCACGGCCGCCCCCGACCTGACCGGTCGGCGTGTGGTCGTCTCCGCGGGCGGCACCCGCGAGGCCATCGACCCGGTCCGCTTCCTGGGCAACCACTCCTCCGGGAGGCAGGGGTACGCCCTGGCGCGCACCGCCGCCGCCCGTGGCGCGGACGTGACCCTGGTCGCGGCCAACGTCTCCCTGCCCGACCCCGCCGGTGCGCGCATCGTGCGCGTGGGCTCGGCCGTGGAACTGGCCGAGGCCATGGAGGCCGAACGCGCCGGTGCCGACGCGGTCGTGATGAGCGCCGCCGTCGCGGACTTCCGCCCGGTCACCAGTGCCGCCTCCAAGATCAAGAAGTCCGGTGCGGCGCCCCCGCCCATCGAACTCGTGGAGAACCCCGACATCCTCGCCGGGCTGGTCGCCTCCCGCGGGGCCGAGCGGCTGGAGCAGACCATCGTGGGGTTCGCCGCCGAGACCGACGACGTGATCGCCAACGGCCGCGCCAAGCTGGCGCGCAAGGGATGCGATCTGCTCGTGGTCAACCAGGTCGGTGACGGGCGCGCCTTCGGCACCGAGGACAACCAGGCCGTCATCCTCGGTGCGGACGGCACCGCGGTGGACGTGCCCACCGGTCCCAAGGAGGACCTCGCCGACCGGATCTGGGACCTGGTCCGCCAGCGCCTGGACTGAGTGGTCCCCCACACCCCGGCGGGTCCGCCCACGGCGGGCCGGCGCCGCACGTCCCCCGCGGTCCGGGTCGCACACGTTCGGGACTGGATTCCCACCGCCGAGTACGCCACACTGCGAACGGTGCCCACGGCGACCAGCGGGTCAGCCACAGGGTGCCCGCCTCCACCAGTCCCGTTACAGTGGACCGATAACCAACCCCGTCGGTCGGTATCGGGCCCCGGCAGGCAGCCGGGAACCGCCGCCGACACATGTCAGCCAGCAGCCGCTGCAAGGAGTCACGCAACGTGTCCCGCCGCCTTTTCACCTCCGAGTCGGTCACCGAAGGCCATCCCGACAAGATGGCCGACCAGATCAGTGACGCGATCCTCGATGCGATGCTCACCCAGGACCCGCGCAGCCGGGTCGCGGTCGAGACGCTGATCACCACCGGTCAGGTCCACATCGCGGGTGAGGTCACCACTCAGACCTACGTCGACATCCCCGCCATCGTGCGCGAGAAGATCCTCGAGATCGGCTACGACTCCTCCGCCAAGGGGTTCGACGGTGACTCCTGCGGGGTCAACGTCTCCATCGACGCCCAGTCCCCGGACATCGCCCAGGGCGTAGACACCGCCTACGAGGCGCGCGTCGGAAACGAGGACGACGCCCTCAACCGGCAGGGCGCCGGCGACCAGGGACTGATGTTCGGCTACGCCAACCGTGAGACCCCCGAGCTGATGCCGCTGCCGATCAAGCTGGCGCACTCCCTCTCCGAGCGCCTGGCCGGGGTCCGCCGCAACGGCACGGTGCCCTACCTGCGCCCGGACGGCAAGACCCAGGTCACCGTCGAGTACGACGGCCAGACCCCGGTCCGCCTGGACACCGTCGTGGTCTCCAGCCAGCACTCCGCGGACATCAACCTCGACGAGATGCTCGCCCCCGACATCCGCGAGCACGTCATCGAGCCGGTCGTGGCCGCCTACGGCCTGGAGTCCGACAACTACCGGCTCCTGGTCAACCCGACCGGCCGCTTCGAGATCGGCGGTCCCATGGGTGACGCCGGGCTCACCGGCCGCAAGATCATCGTGGACACCTACGGCGGCTACGCCCGCCACGGCGGCGGCGCCTTCTCCGGCAAGGACCCGTCGAAGGTGGACCGCTCGGCCGCCTACGCCACCCGCTGGGTCGCCAAGAACATCGTGGCCGCCGAGCTCGCCGAACGGGTCGAGGTGCAGGTCGCCTACGCCATCGGCAAGGCCCACCCGGTCGGTGTGTTCATCGAGACCTTCGGCACCGAGAGGGTCGCTCCGGAGCTGATCGAGAAGGCCGTCAAGGAGGTCTTCGACCTGCGTCCGGCCGCGATCGTGCGCGACCTGGACCTGCTGCGCCCGATCTACTCCAAGACGGCCGCCTACGGCCACTTCGGCCGCGAGCTGCCGGAGTTCACCTGGGAGAGCACCGAGCGCGCCGCCGCGCTGCGGTCCTTCGTGGGCGCCTGAGCCCGCGCTCCCTTCCGCGTCCGTCTCCGACGCGAGTCCCGGGGGCGGGCGGCCGATCGGCCGCCCGCCCCCCGGGCGCGGTCCGGGTTCCGCCGCCGGGCGCCCGAACAATATAACAACTGTGTGTTATCACCTATGTACGCAATGTTATATCTGTGCGCGTACGTGGAGGAGACCATGGCCGCAGCAACGACGGTGTCGGCACTGGGACTGGCGGCCCTGATCGCCCTGCCCGGAGTACACCTCGCATCCGGCCAGCCGGCGAGGGCGGCCGAGGGTGCCGTGCCGGGTGCGGACAGCCTGCACGTGGACCTGGAGGCCCGCACCGACGAGGAGCGGCTGGGCCCGGGGGACCGGATCCGGTACACGGTCCGGGTGCGCAACTTCGGAACCGAGCCCCTCTCCGACGCCCAGGTCGTACAGTTCCTGCCGTCGACGATGCGCTACGTCTCCGGGACGGCCGGGGCCGAGGCGGGGGAGGGACGGGTGACGTGGTCGCGGTCCCTGGAACCGGGCGAGCGGGCGAGCATGAGGGTCACCGGCGAGATCACCGGGGTCCGTGACGGGGGCGCGCACCCGGTCACCACGGTCTGCGCGCGCCCCGGACCGGGGACGGTACTGGTCTCCTGCGACGCGGCCCTGCACCGGGTCCACGGAACGCTGCCGCTGGTGTGGGTGATCACGGCCCTGGCGTTCGCCGCCTCCGTGGCACTGTGCGTCGGCGGCCTGGTGCGCCACCGGAACGTGGGGGACCGGGAGCCCGGCCGCCACGAGACGGCGGCCGGCCGGGAGAGAGGGCCCGCGCGTGCGCCCGCGCCCGCGCCCGTGGCGGAGGCCGAGCCGGAGCCCCGGCCTGGGCGTGTTCGCCAGCCGATGGCCGGACCAGTGCCCGAAGCCGAACCGGTACCCGAGGCAGGCGTGGACGCGCGCCCGGAGAGGGTCGTCGAACTCGACGGCCAGCCCTAGGGCGTGTTCGGCGGACGCGCACGCCGCTCGCGACGTGCGGCGCCCCCGGACGCGCCACGGAGAGCGCGTACGCGGACGGGCCGCTTCCCCCGGGAGGGGGACAGCGGCCCGTCCGCCGCTCGGCTCAGCTCAGCTCGTCGAGCGCCTTCTCCGCCTCGGCCAACCACGAGCGGCGGGCCTCCAGCGCGTCCTCGTACTCCTTGACGCGGCGGCTGTCACCGCTGGTCCGGGCCTTGTCCAGCTTGGCCTCCAGGCCGCTGATGGCCGACGCCAGCTGGGCGACCGTGTCCTCGGCGCGGGCCCGCGCCTCGGGGCTGGTGCGCTCCCACTCGGCCGCCTCGGCCTTGCGCACGCCGTCCTCGATCTGCCGGAAGGCGCCCTCCAACTGGTCGCGCACGTCGCGCGGCAGCTCACCGGCCTCCTCCCAGGCCTCCTGGAAGCCGCGCAGCCGGGCACGCGCCCGGCGCGGATCGGTGATGCCGGGGATCTCCGCCCTGGCCTCGTCCAGGATGCGCTCCTTGGCGTCGGCGTTGACCCGCAGTTCGGCGTCGCGCTCGGCGAAGGTGGCGTTGCGCGCGTCGAAGAAGGTGTCCTGCGCGGCCTTGAAACGCGCCCACAGCTTGTCCTCGCTGGCCCTGTCCGCCCGGCCGCTCTTCTTCCACCGCTGCATCAGGTCGCGGTACGCGCGGGCCGTGGGCCCCCAGTCGGTGGAGTGCGCCAGCGACTCGGCCTCCACCACGATGCGCTCCTTCTCCACGCGCACCGTCTCGCGCTCCTGGTCCAGGTTGGCGAAGTAGGCCTTGCGCCGCTTGGAGAAGGAGTTGCGCGCCGCAGACATGCGCTTCCACAGAGCCTGCTCGGTGGGGCGGTCGGCCCGCGGGGCCTTCTTCCACTCCTCGATGAGCTGCAGCATCCGCTCACCGCCGGACTTCCAGTGCGTCGTCTCCACCGCGACCCGCTCGGCCTCGGCGACGATGCGCTCCTTGATCTCCCGGGCCTCGCCGCGTGCCTGCTCCTGGGCCTGCTTCTGCTCGACCTTGCGCTCCTCGGCGCGGTCCGCCAGCGAGTCCAGGCGCTTCGTCAACGCGTCCAGGTCACCGACCGCGTTCGCCTCCCGGACGGATTCGCGCAGCTTGTCGATGCTCGCCATCGCGGCGGAGGCGGACAGGTCCGTGCTGCGGAGCCGCTTCTCCAGCAGCTCCACCTCGGTGAGCAGGGCGTCGTACTTGCGGTGGAAGAAGGTCAGGGCCTCCTCCGGCGCCCCGGCCTGCCACGATCCGACGACCCGCTCGCCTTCGCTCGTGCGCACGTAGACCGTGCCGTCGTCGTCTACGCGGCCCCAAGGGTCCGTGGTCACCGTGTCCTCCTGCTGTCATGAGCCCGGCCGTGGGACGGGTTCGGGTCGTCGCGTCGTGTCCTCGCCGGTTCGTGATGGGAACCACCGTGCTCAGCACGATATCCATACGATTCGACGGTAGGCGCCGCGCCGTGATTCACGTCTACGCAGATCATGGGTGTCCGCGCGCCCTCGGGAGTCCGGCCGGGAGCCCTCCCGCCCAGCAGAGGCGCAGGTCGGGGCCTCGGTGTATACCAAGGGCGGTGACCAATATGGCATTGTCACGCGGTTTGGCAAAGAGTCAGACCGCGCGCGGTGACCGAATGGTGATCAAACGCAGTCCGCCTTCCGGCGATCGGGTCGCCACCCCTTCCACGTCTCGGTAGGCTCTGCTAACGGGGGTCCGCGTGTTCGGCCCGCGGACCCGCTGCCCCGTGCCCACGCACCCGACCGAGGACAGGACGACACCCGCCGTGCTCATCGCCGCACTTCCCACCGGGCCCCTCGCCGCGAACTGCTACGTGCTCGCACCGGCCCCGGGCGGCGACTGCGTCATCGTCGACCCGGGCCAGGAGGCCACCGAGCAGGTCGACAAGGCCCTGGCCGAGCACTCCCTGACCCCCGTCGCGGTACTGCTCACCCACGGCCACTTCGACCATGTGTGGTCGGCCGCCGAGATCGGCGGGCGTCACGGAGTCCCCGTCCACCTGCACGCCGCCGACCGCGGTCTGCTCACCGAGCCCGCCTCCGGGGTCGACCCCGGTTTCGCCGCCCAGCTGTCCGCCCTGCTGGGCCCGGGCCCGTACACCGAGCCCGAGGACCTGGCGGAGGTCTCCGGTGGTGACACCCTCACCCTGGCCGGACTGGACTTCGGGGTCGAGCACACCCCCGGACACACCCCCGGCTCGGTCGTCTACACGGTGACCACCGAGGACGGCGTCCCCGTGATGTTCTCCGGGGACCTCGTCTTCGCCGGGTCCGTCGGCCGCACCGACTTCCCCGGCGGCGACCACGCCGCCATGCTGCGCAGCCTCGCCAGCGCAGTGCTGGGCCGCCCCGACGACACTCAGGTCCTGCCCGGCCACGGCCCGGCCACCACCGTCGGGCGCGAGCGCACCACCAACCCCTACCTGCGCGATACCGCCGGCTGACCGAGAGTCCCGGCCACCTCCTCGTCCCGCAGGAACGACGTATGCCCACCCAGCAGCACCGAGGCGTCCACCACCCGGCCCCCCGACCGCGCGACGGACGAGATATCCGCACCGGCCTCGCCTGAGGGCGGGTTCCGGTGGCTTCACACCGCCCGATCCCGGATCCTTCCCCCGGGTACCCGTGGGCCGTGTGCGCAGGACAGGCCCGTACCAAAGCGCCGGTCGGGCACACTTGACATGAACAAGACGCTGAAGGAGAAGTCCGTTGATACGCACGCATGAGGCAGGTGCGTTGCGCGCCGAGCACGCCGGCGCCACCGTTGTCCTCGCCGGGTGGGTGGCACGCCGCCGGGACCACGGCGGCGTGGTCTTCCTCGACCTGCGCGAGGCCTCCGGCGTGGCCCAGGTCGTCGTACGCGAGGACGACCTCGCCCACGACCTCCGCGCCGAGTACTGCATCAAGGTCACCGGCTCCGTCCGGATCCGTCCCGAGGGCAACGAGAACCCCGAGATCCCCACCGGCGCCGTCGAGGTCGTCGCCGACGAGATCGAGGTGCTCAGCGAGGCCGCGCCGCTGCCCTTCCAGCTGGACAGCGCCGCGGACGTGGCCGAGGAGACCCGGCTGCGCTACCGCTACCTGGACATCCGCCGCCAGGAGATGGCCGAGAACCTGCGTCTGCGTTCCAAGGCGACCTACGTCGCCCACGAGGTCATGCGCGACCTGGGGTTCACCTACGTCGAGACTCCGTACATGACGCGGTCCACCCCGGAGGGCGCCCGAGACTTCCTGGTCCCGGTCCGCCTCCAGCCGGGCCACTGGTACGCCCTGCCGCAGTCCCCGCAGCTGTTCAAGCAGCTGCTCATGGTCGGCGGCATGGAGCGCTACTACCAGCTCACCCGCTGCTTCCGCGACGAGGACCTGCGCGCCGACCGTCAGCCGGAGTTCACCCAGATCGACCTGGAGATGAGCTTCGTCGACGAGGAGGACATCTTCGCCGTCGGCGAGAAGCTGTTCACCCGTCTGCTGCGCGAGGTGCGCGGCGTCGAACTGCCGGAGCGGTTCCCGCGGATGCGCTTCGCCGAGGCCATGGACCGCTTCGGCTCCGACAAGCCGGACCTGCGCTTCGGCCAGGAGCTGGTCGAGGTCACCGACTACTTCGCCGACACCACCTTCCGGGTCTTCAAGGCGCCCTACGTGGGTGCCGTGGTCATGCCCGGCGGCGCCTCCCAGACCCGAAAGGAGCTGGACGCCTGGCAGGAGTGGGCGCGCTCGCGCGGCGCCAAGGGGCTGGCCTACGTGCTCGTCCAGGAGGACGGCGCCCTGGGCGGCCCGGTGGCCAAGAACCTGTCCGAGGCCGAGCGCGACGGACTGGCCGCCAAGGTCGGCGCCGCGCCGGGCGACGCGGTCTTCTTCGCCGCGGGCAGGCGTTTCGAGAGCCAGGAGCTGTTGGGCGCGGCCCGTCTGGAGGTCGGCAGGCGCCGCGACCTGATCGACACCTCCCGCTGGGAGATCCTGTGGATCACGGACATGCCCCTGTTCGAGGAAGCCGACGAGGAGGGCTCCTGGAAGCCGGTGCACCACCCCTTCACCGCTCCGGCCGTGGAGGACGAGGCCGACTTCCAGAACCACCCGGGCGCCACCAACTCCCGGGCCTTCGACCTGGTGCTCAACGGCTACGAGCTGGTGTCGGGCTCCATCCGTATCCACCGCGCCGAGATGCAGCAGCGGATCTTCGACGTCATCGGCCTCAGCAAGGCCGAGGCCGAGTCGAAGTTCGGGTTCCTGCTGGAGGCGTTCAAGTTCGGCCCGCCGCCGCACGGCGGCCTGGCCGTGGGCTGGGACCGCATCATCATGCTGCTGGCGGGACAGCCGACCATCCGCGAGGTCATCGCCTTCCCCAAGACCGCCTCGGGCGGCGACCCGCTGACCGGCGCGCCCACGCCGATCACCGGGGCCCAGCGCGCCGAGGCCGGGGTGGACTTCGACCCCGAGGCCGAGGAGCGGTCGAAGTAGGACGTTGAGGGACGACGCCCTCCGGGGGCGGTGCGCGGATCCGCGCACCGCCCCCGTCGCGTGTGCGCGGTGCGGCCTCGCGAGGCACCTGCGGGGAGCGCGGGGCACACGCGGGCCCTCGGAGGGCCGGGGAGTTCCGTACCGGAGGACGCGTGCCCGGATTCGTCCCGCTTCGGATTCGCCGTATTCGGTCACACGGAGAAAACCGTCGGTTATCAGGCGATGCCGGGGTGCGAACGTGGCCTGACACGGCCGCGTCGTCCCGGTACGGATGCGCGGAGAGCCGTCATCCCCTACCGTTGAGGGCGAATCACCCTTCTCGAACCGCGACGAGCACGTGTCTGGAGTGAACACGTTGCATTCACAGGATTTCCCGTGCGCGGTCGGAAGCGGTGGCGGAGTTCTTCTGCGCCATTGAGTCACACGAGCGTAACGATTCACACCTCGTGCTCAGCCGAATACGGCCGGGGGCGTGGAATCCGGCGCCAGTCCATCCCACCGGTGAACCGCCAGACCCGTGTCCGGCCGGGCCACGCGGTGGCCGGGCGGTACGGACACCGGCGCCCTTCCCGGCCCGAACCGGAACCGGCCCGGTCCCGAACACTAGAATGGTCCGGTCGGAACGTTTCAGGGGTGACCGCGCCCGGGCGCGGGTGTGACGTCCGAGACGACATGAGGATGAGTCATACGTGAACGGAAAACGCGCTGCAGGCGATGGTTCCGAGGGCGCCCTCGCGGAGGCGTTCTCCCACGCCCCCGAGCCCATGGCGCTCGCCCTGGCCGACGGCGCGATCCTGCACGCCAACCTGGCCTTCACCGAGCTCTTCGGCCTGGACGAGGCCGATCTCCTCGGCCGGACCTGGTACGACCTCCTCGACGGTGACGACGCCCAGCGCGGCGCCCGCGCCCACGACCAGGCCCTCTCCGGGCACTGGGGCCGCCGCGCACGCCTGTGCCTGAGCGTGGCCGACAAGGCCGCCCACATGGTGGAGGCCGAACTGCGTTCCCTGCCCCGGAAGGACGGGAGCACCGGCGGTGCGCGCGTGGTCGCGCTGCTGCACGTGCTCTCCACCGAGGAGACCGACCTGCGGGTGGCCGGCGAGCTGCGCACCGACAACTCCGACTCCGTCCTGTGGAGCCTGGACCTGGGCACCGGCCGCCTGCGCGAGCTCTTCGGCCCCACGCCGCTCGGTGCCCTGCTGGCCGGGAACGACCGCGAGCTCGAACGCATCCTGGAGCGGGTCCACCCCGACGACATCGCGCGCGTGCGCGACGCCATGTCCGCCTCCTTCGCCGGACGCGACTACGAGCAGCGCTTCCGGGTCTTCGACCGTCTCGGCGACGAACGATCCCTGCACGTACGCGCCCGCTACGTACCCGGCGACCCCGACCGCCTGGTCGGCATCATCGACGACGTCACCGAGCACGTCCAGCTCGTCCGGCGCCTCGCCGACCGCCGCCGCACCGAGGCCGAGCACGGCCGCCTGGTCACCGAGCTGTCCTCCAAGCTCGTCTCGGCCACCACCGTCGACAAGGTCATGGACCTGCTCAGCGAGGAGTTCCTGCCGATCTTCGGCGGCGTGCAGGCCATCGCCCTCTACGTGGAGAACGGGGTGCTGCGCAGCTCACCCAACGCCCACGGCCGGAGCGGCAGCGTCAACAACATCAACAGCATCGACGGCCGCCGCGCCGACGACACCGACTTCCCCATGGGCGCCGTCATCCAGGACCGCCAGCCGCGCTTCTTCGAGAGCCGCGCCGAGATCATCAGCCGCTTCCCCGCCGCCGTCGAGCTCATGCGCCAGGTGCGCGGCCAGGCCTGGGCCACCGTGCCGATCTTCGGCGACGGCAAGGTCGCCCTCGGCGTCTGGCAGATGGTGTGGGACCGCCCCCACCACGCCAGCCGCGACGAGCGCGCCCTGATGCTCACCTTCGCCGGGCTCGCCGGACAGGCCCTGCAGCGCATCAAGGCCCAGCAGGCCGAGCTGGAGCTGGCCGACGCCGTGCAGCGCCGCATGCTGCCCCGCCAGGTGGCCAGCTTTCCCGACATGGACATCGCCACCAAGTACCTGCCCTCCCGTGCGGACTGGCGTATCTGCGGCGACTTCTACGACGTCATCGAGTTGCCGGAGAACAAGGTCGGCCTCCTGGTCGGCGACGTGCAGGGGCACGGCGTGGAGGCCGCCGCCGCCATGGGCCAGATCCGTGTGGCCTTCCGTGCCTACGCCTCCAACCAGTCCGATCCCGGGGTCGTCCTGGGCGAGACCAACCGCCTGCTCACCGAGACCGGTGAGATCGTCTTCGCCACCTGCGGCTACCTCGTCGTGGACCGTGAGAGCGGTGTCATGCAGGCGGCCTGGGCCGGTCAGCCGCCGGCCGTGCTGGCCTCCAAGGGCGGCTACGAGATCTGGGAACCCGAGACCGGTCCGCCGCTGGGCGTGCTCTCCACCGCCGAGTACCCCGTCACCACCCGCATGCTCTCGCCCGGAACCTCTCTGCTGCTGTGCTCCGACGGGCTCGTGGAGAGCTCCGAGATGCCCATGGGCGAAGGGCTCGCCCGGGTCGGCGAGGCCCTGGCCGAGCACTACGAGTCGCCCGAGGACGCCGCGCACGTCCTGGTCGAGATGGCCCCGGCCGGGCGCGGTGACGACATCGCACTCCTGGTCACCCGTATGGTCTCCTCCGCCGAGCTCGCGCGTCACCGGGCCGCGGTGGCGTCGGGGACCTGACTGCTCCGGTTACCCTGGGGACGTGCCCGAAACGCTGTTCGACGACGCCGGAGCCGAGGCCGCCCGAGGGCAGGAACCGCTCGCGGTGCGCATGCGCCCCCGAACCCTGGACGAGGTCATGGGCCAGCGCCACCTCCTGGGCCGGGGCAGTCCGCTGCGGCGCCTGGTCGAGGACGACGCGCCCATGTCCGTCTTCCTGTGGGGGCCGCCCGGTACCGGTAAGACCACCCTGGCCACGGTGGTCAGCCGCGTCACCCAGCGCCGTTTCGTGGAGCTGTCGGCCGTCAACGCCGGGGTCAAGGACGTGCGCGCCGTCGTCGACGACGCCCGGCGGCGCATGGGCATGCACGGCACCCGTACCCTGCTCTTCGTCGACGAGGTGCACCGCTTCAACAGGACCCAGCAGGACGCGCTGCTGCCCGCGGTGGAGAACCGCTGGGTCAGCTTCATCGGCGCCACCACCGAGAACCCCTTCTTCTCCGTGGTCAGCCCGCTGCTGTCCCGCTCACTGCTGCTGTCCCTGGAGTCCCTGGACGAGGACGACGTCCGCGCCCTCGTGGACCGGGCCCTGGCCGACGAGCGCGGGCTGGACGGCCGCTACACGCTCTCCGAGGAGGGCGCCGACCACCTCGTACGCCTGGCGGGCGGCGACGGCCGCCGCTCCCTGACCTACCTGGAGGCCGCCGCCCTCGTCGCCGGACCTCCCTCCGGCGAGCCGGTCACCATCACCGCCGAGCACGTCGAACGCGCCGTCGACCGGCACGCCGTCCGCTACGACCGCTCCGGGGACCAGCACTACGACGTCGTCAGCGCCTTCATCAAGAGCATGCGCGGATCCGACCCCGACGCCGCCCTGCACTACCTCGCCCGCATGATCGAGGCGGGGGAGGACCCCCGCTTCATCGCCCGCCGGCTCGTCGTGCACGCCAGCGAGGACGTGGGCATGGCCGATCCCACCGCGCTGCAGACCGCCGTGGCCGCCGCCCAGGCCGTCGAGCTCATCGGCATGCCCGAGGCCCGCATCAACCTCGCCCAGGCCGTCATCCACATCAGCCTGGCCCCCAAGTCCAACGCCGTGATCAGCGCCATCGACGCCGCGACGGCCGACGTGCGCGCGGGCCGGACCGGCCCCGTCCCCGCCCACCTGCGCGACGGCCACTACAAGGGCGCCGCCGCACTCGGCCACGGGAAGGGCTACCGCTACGCCCACGACTTCCCCGGCGGAGTCGCACCCCAGCAGCACGCGCCCGACGATCTCGCCGACCGCGAGTACTACCGTCCCACCCAGCACGGCGCCGAGCGGCGCTTCAGCGAGGTCCTCCAGCGCATCAAGGGCGTTCTCCGGGGCGGCGGCCAGCGCGGCTGAGCTCCGTGCCCCGGCGCCCTAGTCGGTGAACAGTTCGGTGATCTGGACGATCTCCCGGGGCTCCCCGTCCTCTTCGGAGCCCTCGGCGAAGGTCACCTCCACGATCATCACCGGGCCCCACGACAGGTAGTCGATGAAGTCGCCGCCGGTCAGCTCCCAGGTGCCGCGGCCCTCCTCGTCGAGGAAGACGTGGTTGGGCGCGGCGCAGAACTTCGCGCAGAGCACCTCGGTTTCGGGGGAGATGACCGCCTCACCGGGCTCACCGGCCTCGTCCCACTGCTCGGCCCAGGCGCTGTGGCTGGGCACCCCCTGGTTGCGGACCGGCTCGTCGTCGCGGTCGACCGGGGTGTACACCCACGGGCCCGACACGGGGGCCTCCTGCTCGGCGGGGTCGAACCGCACCACCAGGGTCAGCGGGTCGTCCTCGGCGGGGGGACTCTCGTCGACGGGCTCCCCCTCGACGGATCCTCCCGAGGCGTCGGAGACCAGAGTGTCGTCCTCGTCGGAGCCGATCACCTGGGAGAGCCCCCACACGCCGGCGCCGACGAACCCGAGGGCGAGCGCCGCGCTCCCGGCCATGAACAGGGCGCGGGTGGGGCGGCGGTTGGACATGCGCCCCTCCAACCGGATGACCTGGGGCACCCGCGAGGGCGGCTCCACGGCGTGCCACTCGCGTTCCAGGATGAGCGCCAGGTCGTCGCGGCCGGGGGAACCGGCCCCGGCGGCGTCCCCGAGGGGGGACTCCGCGCCGTTCCCCAGGCCCTCCGTGTTCTCCGCCTGCCACATCGCGATCACCGCGCCGATCACCTCGCGCAGGCTGGGGCGGCGGTCGGGGTCGGGGTCCAGGGCGCGCCCGACCACGGGTCGCAGCCCCCTGGCCAGCCCGTCCAGGTCGAAGGACCCGTGCGCGGCGCGTTCCGCGATCTCCTCGGGTTCGCCGGGGCCGAAGGGCAGGCGCCCCGTCCCGGCGAAGGCGACGACGGCGCCCCAGGCGAACACGTCGGAGGCGGGTGCGGGCGTACCGCCCAGGAAGCGCTCGGGGCTCAGCCAGGTGGCACCGGACCCGCGCATCCGCTCCGCCGAGGCCGGGACCGCGCACTCCATGATGTGCGGGCCGTGTGACTCCAGCAGGACCTCGCTGGGGCGCAGCGAGCCGTGCGCCACCCCGCGCGTGTGCAGTGCGGACAGGCCCTCGGCCAGGCCGGTGGCCAGGGCGATGAGCTTGCCGGTGCCCAGCCCGCCGCGCTTGGTGACGTAGTGCGACAACCGCTCGCCCGCCAGGTAGGGCATGGACAGCCAGGGCGGGTTGGCGTTGCTGTCGAAGTCCAGGGGGACGACCACACGCCGGGGGTCGACGTTGGAGAGGGCGCGCAGGCGCTGTTCCAGGGCGGGGTAGACGTCGGGGGACTCCAGCTCGGGGGAGGCGAGCACCTTGACGGCGACCAGGCGGTCGCCCGGGCTGGAGGACGCGGCGTCCACGGCGGCGTAGACCGTGCCGGTGGCTCCCTGCCCCAGGCGTCCGAGGACGAGGTAGGGACCGATCCGTGAGGGGTCGTCCGGATAGAGGGGGGCCAGGTCCGGCGGTACCAGTACGGAGATCTCTCGGAGAGAACGAGGGCTCATGGGTGTCCTGTCGGTGCTTCAGGGGCCGGTGGGCGGCTGAGTGTCCGGACATCGTAGTGAAGATCCCGATTGGTAGTGATTCTCCTGCAGGGAAGGCCGTTCGTCGATCCCCGCGTCCTCCACCGGCCATCACACGGGCGGTCGGCCGGTACGTGACCGGTGCCACTTCCTCCTCCACCGTGGCGTGTCCGCCCCAGCGGCACCGGGACACGATAGGGTCAGCCGAAACCGGCCCGACCCGCGTACCACGGGGAGCCCGGTCGTCCCCCCAGGCCCGGCGCGTGCGCGAGGGGGCTGTACCCACCCTCGAAGTAACCCTCTATCTGCCCACGGAGCCCGCATGCTGACCGGAGGAGAGGTCGCCGCGCTCGTCGCCGCGGTGGTCTGGGCGGTGCTGGCCACGTTCATGTGCGTGGCGCTCGTCAAACTGATCAAGCTCATCAACGAGGCGACCAAGGTCGTGTCGGAACTGGGGGATCGCACCCCGCCGCTCCTGGACGACGTCGCGTCCACGGTGGAGCGCACCAACACCTCGCTCGAACGTGTCGAGGAGATCACCGCCAACGTCCAGGCCAGCTCCGAGGACGTCTCCACGGTGACCGCGCTGACCCGGTCGGTGCTCGTCGGTCCGCTGGTGAAGGTGGCGTCGCTGTCCTACGGTGTGCGCCGCGTGCTCGGACAGCGCAGGGACCTGGCGGTGGTGCGTACCCGCAGGCGGAAGGCGAACCGGTGATCGGCAGACTGTTCTACCTCGCCGCGGGGGTCGCCATCGGCGGTTACACGGTCCACCGGGTCAACCGCCTCAGGCGTGCCCTGACCCCGGAAGGCGTCGCCGAACGCGTGGAGGGCCAGGTCACCGAGTACCGGGGTGCTCTGCGTGAGCTCAACGAGGACCTGGCGCAGGCCGTGCGCGAGCAGGAGGAGGAACTCCTGAGCCGGTACGCCCCGAAGAGGGGGCGCCGGGCCCTGCCCGAGGCCGGGCAGGAGCCCCCGGAACCGTCCTGAGGGGGCTGCGGCGTCCCCCTCAGGGTGCCTTCGCGCCGTCGTGGTGCTTTTCGCGGCACTTGGGTAGGGGGCGTTCGTAGGAACGTTAACGTTGTCCAGGTGTTATGGAGGCCCCTCCATGTACCCGCAGCAGCCCTCGAACGACCCGAACCAGGGCGATCCGAACCAGGGCGGCCAGTACCAGGGTGACCCGAACCAGGGCGGTCAGTACCAGGGCGGCCAGCAGTACCAGGGCGGCCAGTACCCCCCTGAGCAGTACCCCGGGGGTCAGTACCCTCCTGGGCAGTACCCACAGGACCCGGCGCACCACGGCGGCTACCCGGACTCCCCGGCCGGCCCCGGCCAGGGGAGCGCGGCCGGGATGCCCGGCACGGCCGTCACCGTGCGGGTGCTGATGTTCGTCGGCGGGGCCTGTGGCCTGCTGCTCGGCGGACTGATGTGGATCGCCGCCGTGTTGGCGGCCAGCGGCGGCCAGCTCGGCGAGCAGGTGCGGCGCGCGCTGCAGGACTCGGGCCTGGCGCTCTCCGGCGCGGAGGCCGGGACGCTCTTCGGACTCATGGGCGCGATCCCGTTCGTCTACGGGGTCGTGTCCATCGCGCTGGCCTCGTTCATGGGGCGTCGCAGCCCCGTCATCCTGTGGTCGGTCGTGGCCTTCCAGGGCCTGGCCGCGCTGATCCTGGTGTTCAACCTGTTCAGCGGCGGCTTCGCCACGGTGATCCCGCTGGCCTTCACGATCGCCATGATCGTGCTCATGCTGTTGGAGGGCACGCGCGCCTACTACTCGCGTCCGGCCCCCTCCTCCTACTGACACGTCACGGCCCACCGACCCGTCGAACCGCGGGGGACCGGCACCGGCCGGTCCCCCGCGCTGTTGCCGGGACCGCGCCCCCTCTGCCTGTTCCGCGTCCTTCCCGGGACTCCCCGTGGGGCCGTGCCCCTGACACACCGGGTTACGGAAAGGCCGAAACGTGAACCCCGCCCCCCGTCCCCAGCAGCACCGCGGTCATCCGGGGCCGCCGCGGGAGCCCCCTCCTCCGCCGTGCTCACCGGGGCTCGGCAGTGGTCAGCGGCGATAGCCTGGGAACAACCAGGCCGCCGACGGTGTCCCAAGGACGAGTCCCCCGGCGGCCACCCGCAAACCACGCGCGCCGACGTGGCGGCTCCCTCTACGATGGGCCCCTATCGACCACGCGTGACAACGGTCCCGCGCAGGGACGGACACGTCGCCCCGGGCGGCGGAGCAAGCACAGGAGGGCATCAATGGAGACGGCAGAGATCGCGCGCCGCTTCCTCAGTTTCTTCGAGAAGAACGGACACACCGTGGTGCCCTCGGCAAGCCTCATCGCCGAGGATCCCACGCTGCTGCTGGTGCCCGCGGGCATGGTTCCGTTCAAGCCCTACTTCCTGGGCCAGCGCACGCCTCCCTACGACACCGCGACCAGCGTCCAGAAGTGCATCCGTACCAAGGACATCGAGGAGGTCGGCAAGACCTCCCGGCACGCGACGTTCTTCCAGATGCTCGGCAACTTCTCCTTCGGCGCCTACTTCAAGGAGCAGGCGATCCCGCTGGCCTGGGAGCTGGTCACCTCCTCGGTGGAGGAGGGCGGCTTCGGCATCGACCCCGACAGGCTGTGGGTGACCGTCTACCTCGACGACGACGAGGCCGAGACGATCTGGCGCGACAAGGTCGGCGTCCGGCCCGAGCGCATCCAGCGCATGGGCATGGATGAGAACTACTGGGACATGGGCGTCCCCGGCCCCTGCGGCCCCTGCTCGGAGATCTTCTACGACCGCGGCCCCGAGTACGGCGTCGAGGGGGGCCCCGAGGCGGACGAGAACCGCTACATCGAGATCTGGAACCTCGTCTTCATGCAGTACGAGCGGGGTGAGGGCAGCGGCAAGGACTACCCGGTCCTCGGCGACCTGCCCAAGAAGAACATCGACACCGGCCTGGGCCTGGAGCGCCTCGCGGCGGTCCTGCAGGGCGTCGACAACATCTACGAGACCGACATCATCGGCCGCGTCCTGCACCGTGCCGCCGAGCTGACCGGCACCCGTTACGGCGACGGCGAGGAGCAGGACGTCATGCTCCGCGTGGTCGCCGACCACGTGCGCAGCGCCGTCATGCTCGTCGGCGACGGCGTCAAGCCCGGCAACGAGAAGGCCGGGTACGTCCTGCGCCGCATCCTGCGCCGCTCCATCCGCAACCTGCGCCTGCTGTCGGGCACCGACACCGCCTTCCTGCACGAGCTGACCGAGGTCAGCATCGACGCGATGAAGGACATCTACCCCGACCTGCTCGACAGGGCCGACGTCATCCACGGTGTGATCGACGCCGAGGAGAGGAACTTCGCCGAGACCCTGCGCGCGGGCACCACGCTGTTCGGCCGCGCGGCCGAGCGCACCCGTTCCGCGGGCGGCACCGTCTTCTCCGGCTCGGACGCCTTCCAGCTGCACGACACCTACGGCTTCCCCATCGACCTGACCCTGGAGATGGCGGCCGAACAGGGCCTGTCCGTGGACGAGGGCGCCTTCCGCGAGCTCATGCAGCGCCAGAAGGAGACCGCCAAGGCCGACGCCAAGGCCAAGAAGCTGGGCAACGCCGACATCTCCCTGTACGCGCGGCTGTTGGAGGGAGCCGGGACGACCGACTTCCTCGGCTACACCGACGCCGAGAGCGAGTCGCACGTCAAGGGCATCGTCGTCGACGGCGTCTCGGCGCCCGCGGCCCGCGCGGGGGAGAGGGTCGAGATCGTCCTGGACCGCACTCCCTTCTACGCGGAGAGCGGAGGACAGCTCGCCGACACCGGCACGCTGTCCGTGGACGGCCGCGGGGTCATGGACGTGGAGGATGTGCAGAAGCCGCTGCCCGGGCTGTTCGTGCACCGGGGTACCGTCCGCTCGGGCGAGGTGGTCCTGGACGACACCGTGCACGCCACCATCGACACCGGGCGCCGGAACGCCATCGAGCGCTCGCACTCGGCCACCCACCTCATCCACTCGGCGCTGCGCAACTCCCTGGGCCCCTCCGCGGGCCAGGCCGGTTCGGAGAACCGCCCCGGCCAGCTGCGGTTCGACTTCACCGCCGACAACGCGCTGGGCGGCGAACGCCTGGCCGAGGTCGAGGAGGAGGTCAACACCGTCCTGGCGGGTGACATCCCGGTCCAGACCGAGGAGAAGAGCCTGGACGAGGCGCTGAAGATGGGCGCTCTGGCCATGTTCGGCGAGAAGTACGGTGACCGCGTGCGCGTGGTGGAGATGAGCGACTACTCCGTCGAGCTGTGCGGCGGCACCCACGTGCCCTCCACCGCCAGGCTGGGCATCGTCAAGCTCCTCGGCGAGTCCTCCATCGGCTCGGGTGTGCGACGCGTGGAGGCGGCCGTGGGCGTGGACGCGTTCAAGCGGCTCTCCAGGGAGTCGGCGCTGGTCGGCCAGCTCTCCGAGCAGCTCAAGACCCCGCGCGAGGACCTGCCCGAGCGGATCGACACCATGGTCTCCCGACTGCGCGCCGCGGAGAAGGAGATCGAGAAGCTGCGCGCCGCGCAGGTGCTCCAGGCGGCCGGTTCCATCGCCGAGGGCGCCCGCCGCCACGGTTCCGCGCTGGTCGTGGCCGCCCCGGCCCCGGAGGGCGCCAGCGGCGACGACCTGCGCAAGCTGGTGCTGGACGTGCGTGGCCGCCTCGGTGAGGACGAGCCCGTGGTCGTGGCGATGACCGCCGTGCCCAAGGACCGCCCGGTCGTGGTGATCGCGGCGAACAAGGCCGCGCAGAAGGCGGGGATCAAGGCGGGCGAACTGGTGGGTGTCGCGGCCCGTGCGCTCGGCGGCGGCGGCGGCGGCAAGCCCGACATCGCCCAGGGCGGCGGCAGCGACGCCGACAAGGTCGACGAGGCCCTGCGCGCCGTCGAGGAGCGCGTGGCCAGGGGCTAGGGCACACACGTCCCAGGCACTCCTCCGGGCGTGTGCGAAGGACCGCTCCAGCGGCCTTTCGCACACGCCCGGCGTGTGTACCGCCCCTGTGCCACCCTCCTCGCTCCCGTCGCCCTCCGGGGCCGGTCACAACCGGAACACGGCGGCGAAATGACGCACGGGCGCACGGGGAATCTGTAGTGTCGCACTCTGTGACGATGTGGAGAATTCCGACATGCCCGGGCACGGTGCTCCCCGTGGGCCCCGGACCCGCCGTCACCAGGAACGGTGACGCCGGGCCCTCGGTACGCCACGGCCGCCGGGACGTCCGCCCGCGCCGGAGCGGCGCCGAAGTGACTTACACTCAAACGGAACGCGTTCGACCCGGGCCCCGGCGGGACGGGTCCGTAGGCGGCGGCCGACGCAGACTGCGGCCCCGTACCGCGACCGTCGTCGGCGAAGCTGCGCACCGTCATCGAATCGGGCATACTGTGGCGCGTCACAGCCGATCACACGGCTGTCTGTGCGGACTCTCCCGCGATCCAGCTGACGAACAGGACCACCGTGTTGAGGATTTCCCAGCCGCGGTGCTGTGCCGGCAACGGTACCGCCCGCCCGCGTACCATCCCCGGTCCAGGGGAGCGGTCCTCTTGAGGCACGGTGTGCGCTTGGCCGTCGATCCGGGTAACGCCCGCATCGGAGTCGCCGCCAGCGACCCCGGTGGCATGCTCGCCAGCCCGGTCGAGACCGTTCCGCGTGGCAGGGGTGACCTGCAACGGATCGCTCTGCTGGTCCTGGAACGGGAGGCGCGGGAGGTCGTTGTGGGCTACCCTGCCTCACTGTCAGGCCAGGAAGGCCCGGCGGCCCGCTCCGCCAGGGAGTTCGCGAACGCGCTCGCCGCGCTCCTGCGTCCCGTTCCCGTCCGCCTGGTCGACGAACGCCTCACCACGGTGACCGCGCAGGGTCAGCTGCTCTCCGGAGCCTCCTTCGCCAAGAAGGGGGCCAGGGGCGGCAGGGCCCGCAGGTCGGTCATCGACCAGGCCGCGGCCACCGTGCTCCTCCAGAGCGCCTTGGACCAGGAACGGTCAACAGGCCATCCCCCGGGCGAGATCGTCCACTCCAGGCAGGGAGAAGAATGAACGACAGGGATGACTACCCCGGCAATCCCTATCGTGGGCGCTCCGGTCGCGAGCGCGGGTACGACTACGACCCGCTCAGTGACCCCTCGCCCCCACAGCCGCCCCCGCGCGGCCGTAGGGCGCGCCCCGAACCCGCGGACTGGAGCGACGCCCCCGGCACGGGCGGGTTCCGGAACGATGCTCCGGACGCCGGTGAGTTCCGCTCGTCCCGCTACGCGCCCGGCGGCGGGGAGGGGCACGACCCCCTCGGGTCCGGCCCTCCGCCGTCCGGACGCCGACGCCGCGCCGAACCGCCCATCGAGGGCCCCGGGGCCCCGCCCCGGCGCGTCGGGGCGGCCGACGCCCTGCGCGGAAGCCGTGCGGCCCGTTCCGGGACCTCCCGCTCCGGGCGCCCCCAGCCCCAAGGCCCGGAGGAGCCCCGGCCGCACGAGCCGACGCCGCCTCGGCGCGCCGCCGGCGATCCGACCCAGGAAGCCCTCGCCGCTCTGGCCAACCTGGGTGAGAACGCCGCGCCGTCCCGGCCCGCCGAGAGCGCTCCGCGACCACCCTCGGGAACCGAGGAGCCGCCCCGGCGCGGCCGCCGCAAACGCTCCGAGCCCGAGCCCGGACCCGAGCCCGAGCCCCGCCGCAGGAGCCGCGGGAACGAGGACGCACCCGCGGGCCGCCGTGGTGGCAGCCGCCGCAGGCGCGGTGCCCCGGTGGAGGACGTCCCCGCCGAACCCGCGGCCCCGCCCGCCGACGAGCGGCCCCAGGACCGTCGCGGTCGCCGCAAACGCTCCCGGCGCGAGGAGGAGACCACCGGCGGTTTCCTGGACGACGCCCCCGAGGACAGCGGGTTCTTCGACTCGGGGTCCTTCCCCGGCCTGAACAGCTCCGCCGACACCGGTGCGTTCGCCGCGGTCAGCGAGCCCCCGGGCCGCCGTGCCCGCCGTGCGCGTGCCGACAGCGCCGAGGACGTGCCCGCCGACACCAGTGCCTTCTCCGACGCCGGCGCGTTCCGTGACGCGGGTGCGTCCTCTCCCGACCAGGACCCCGACGCCGGTGCGTTCGCCGCGGAGGTCCCGGAGGAGGAGCCCGGGCCCCGCAGCCGTCGCGCGCGTCGTGGGCGCGGGGCCGAGGACGGGGCGCGGAGCCGCCGCGGTGGCGGCCGCCGCAGGCGCGGCGCCCCCGCGGAGGAGGCCCCGCAGGAGTCCGAGGCCCCCTACGAGGAGGATCCCGACGCCGGTGCGTTCGCCGCGGAGGTCCCGGAGGAGGAGCCCGGGCCCCGCAGCCGTCGCGCGCGTCGTGGGCGCGGGGCGGAGGACGGGGCGCGGAGCCGCCGCAGCAGCCGTCGCAGGCGGGGTCGGCGCGAGGAACCCGAGGTGCCTGAGGAGGCGCCGGAGGAGGACGAGTACGACTACGAGGAACCCGCCCTCGCCGACATCGCCGCGGCCTATGGCGGCGGCCGCAGCAGCCGGAGGAAGGCCAAGGAGCTCAAACGGGCACGTGCCCAGGCGGACAGGGGCGGCAGGAAGCGCCGCCGCGGGGGCGGCAAGGGCATGATGATCCTGCTCGCGCTGGTCCTCGTCCTCGTGATCGCGGGCGGCGGCTACGGCATCATGCGCGTCTACCTCTTCCCGGACGACTACGAGGGACGGGGCAGCGGCGAGGTCGTCTTCGTCATCGAGGAGGGACAGGCCGGCGCCACCATCGCCTCCAACCTCGTCGGCAAGGGGGTGGTGGCCAGTGAGGGCGCGTTCCTCAACGCCCTGAAGGCCGTCCCCGAGGAGGAGCGCGGCGACGGGCTCGTTCCCGGTACCTACTCCCTGGCCCAAAGCATGAGCGGTGAGGCCGCCGTGTCCGCCCTCCTCGATCCGGCCAGCCGGGTCGGCGGACGCGTCACCATCCGGGAGGGACTGCGCTCGGAGGAGATCATCGGGGAACTCGCCGAGAACACCGGGCTGACCGAGGAGGAGTTCAACGAGGCCTACGCCCGGACCGACGAGCTCGGCCTGCCCGACTACGCCGCCGAGGGCCCCGCGGGCTACCTGTTCCCGGACACCTACCAGTTCGACTCGAACATGGACGCGCTGTCGGTGCTCAAGACCATGGTGACCCGGCACCGCCAGGTCGCCGAGGAGATCGATCTGGAGGGCCGGGCGGAGGCGCTCGGCTACGACGCCAACGAGATCATGGCGATCGCCTCCATCATCCAGGCCGAGAGCGGCAACACCGAGGACATGCCGAAGATCTCCCGGGTGGTCCACAACCGCCTGGACATCGACATGGCCCTGCAGATGGACAGCACCTGCTTCTACGCCATCGGCGAGCACGGCATCGCGCTCAACAACGAGCAGCTCAGGCAGTGCGAACTGGACACCAGCGGGTTCGACACCTACTACAGCAAGGGCCTCATCCCCGGTCCCTACGTCGTACCGGGGCAGGACGCCATGGAGGCGGCCCTGACACCGGCCGAGGGCGACTGGCTGTACTTCGTCGCCACCGACCCGGAGAACGGTGTCACCGAGTTCACCGGCAGCCACGACGAGTTCCTCAAACTCAAGGAGGAGTTCCAGGAGAACTGGGTGGGGGACTAGTGCGCGCCGCCGTACTGGGGTCGCCGGTGGCCCACTCGCTCTCACCGGTCCTGCACACCGCCGCCTACACGGCGATGGGCCTGACGGACTGGTCCTACGGCATGCACGAGTGCGGCGAGGAGGACCTCGCGTCCTTCCTCGCCGGGCTCGGCGGCGAGTGGGCCGGACTGTCCCTGACCATGCCGCTCAAACGCCGCGCCCTGGACCTGGCCGACACGGTCACCGACCTGGCCCGGCAGGTGGGCGGCGCCAACACCCTCGTCCGCGGGGACGGGGGATGGGAGGCCACCAACACCGACGTCACGGGGATCGCCGCGGCCCTGGCCGAGGCCGGTGTGAACGCCCCGCGCGACGCGGTGGTCCTGGGCGCCGGGGCCACCGCGGCCTCCGCCCTCGCCGCGCTGCGCCGGCTCGGCCTGACCTCACCGGTCACCCTGCTGGCCCGTGACCCCGACCGCACCGGGGAGGTGGCCGCGGCCGCCCGGCGGCTCGGCCACCCGCTCAGGATCGCCCCGCTCTCGGAACTGGACGAGTACCTCGACGTGGACCTGGTGGTCTCCTCCCTGCCCTCGGGCGCGGCCGACCGCCACGCCGACCGGTTCGCGGCCTCGCGCGCAGACCTGTTCGACGTCGTCTACTCGCCCTGGCCCACCCGTGCCGCCACGGCCGTCGCCGCGCGCGGCGGCCGCGTGGTCGGCGGTTTCCCGATGCTGCTCCACCAGGCCGTCGAGCAGGTCCGGTTGATGACCGGGACCGAGGACGTGCCGGTGGAGGCCATGCGCGGGGCGGGCGAGGCGGAGCTGGCCCGCCGTGCCGTACCCGCCTGAGCGGACCGGTCCGTCCCACGGCCCCGGCGGTCCACCGACGCGGCCGGAAGGCTGGTCCGTCGGCCTGCCGGAGCGACGGGCCGAGGAGGTTCCGACTCCTGGTACGATGAGGTATCGACTTGTTCCGGTGTGTTCCACACCGGGGCCGCAAGCGGAGATGATCCTCCCACCTGCCGGGTACAGCTCGTGTAGGTTCCGGTCCGGCGAATCGAGCACGCCACGCTCTGTTCACCGGGCACCCGTGTCCGGGGTGCCCGGAGCGCGTGCCCGTACTCGCCGGAACAACCGGTCGGATCACCCCGCTTGCATACGCTGGCGGGGTTTTTGCTGTGTGCGGACCCCGACGAGGCCGAGCGGTCCGACGGACGAGGACGGCTCGGCCAGCAGAGCCGTCCACCGCCTGGCGGACGGCCGATTCCAGGTAATCCGAGAAAGCTAGGGAGGGGTCCCATCAGCGCCGAGCCCCGCATCAATGACCGCATCCGGGTGCCCGAGGTCCGTCTCGTCGGACCCAATGGTGAGCAGGTCGGAATCGTCTCCGTGCAGGACGCCCTGCGTCTGGCCCAGGAGTCCGACCTCGACCTCGTCGAGGTCGCTCCGACCGCGCGCCCGCCGGTCGCCAAGCTGATGGACTACGGCAAGTTCAAGTACGAGTCCGCGGTCAAGGCCCGTGAGTCGCGCAAGAACCAGTCGAACACGATCATCAAGGAGATCAAGCTCCGCCCGAAGATCGATCCGCACGACTACGAGACCAAGAAGGGTCACGTGGTGCGGTTCCTCAAGAGCGGGGACAAGGTCAAGGTGACGATCATGTTCCGAGGCCGTGAGCAGTCCAGGCCCGAGCTGGGCCGCCGACTGCTGGCGCGGTTGGCCGAGGACGTCCAGGATCTTGGCACCGTGGAGTCGCAGCCCAAGCAGGACGGCCGCAACATGGTCATGGTGATCGGCCCGCACAAGCGGCGGTCCGACCACAAGGCCGAGGCCCGCGCGGCGGCGGAGGACAAGTCCCGCCGCGAGCAGCGCTCGGACGCCTAGCGACGGGAAGTACCCACCGCCCGGTCGCCGGGAAGGCACCGGGTGGTGGGATGGGCTGTGCTCGCACGGCCCGGATGCGTCGCACCGGCGCGCAGGGTCCCCCGCCAAAGCAGCGGAAGAACCGTGTCATCCGTCCGGAACGGATGACACGCCGACGGAGTAGGAGACGCGGCGACATGCCGAAGAACAAGACCCACAGTGGGGCCAAGGACCGCTTCAAGGTCACCGGCTCCGGCAAGATCATGCGCCGTCGTGCCAACAAGAACCACATCCTTGAGCACAAGACCTCCAAGCGCAAGCGCAAGCTGAGCAACGAGGCGGTGCTCTCCCCCGCGGACACCAAGAGCATGCGCAAGCTGCTCGGCAGGTAGTTCCGAGGACCCTCTCCCTCCCCGGGAGCGCCCGCGCGCCGAACCAGTCGGCACGGTGACGGCCCCCGGGAGGGAACCACACGAAGCAACACGGCCGCCGGATTCGTCGGAGCCGGGCCGGTCGGCGCGCCGCGCGCGCCGGAAGAGACAACGAGGGAGTTCCAGTGGCACGCGTGAAGCGGGCTCTCAACGCCAAGAAGAAGCGCAAGGTCGTTCTCGACCGGGCGAGCGGCTACCGCGGTCAGCGTTCGCGCCTGTACCGCAAGGCCAAGGAGCAGATGCTCCACTCGATGACCTACTCCTACCGGGACCGCAAGGACCGCAAGGGGCAGTTCCGTCGTCTGTGGATCCAGCGCATCAACGCCGCCTCCAGGGCCCAGGGCCTGACCTACAACCGCTTCATGCAGGGCCTGAAGCTGGCCGGCATCGAGGTCGACCGTCGCATGCTCGCCGAGCTGGCGGTCAGGGACGAGGCCGCCTTCGCGAGCCTGGTGGAGACGGCCAAGAAGGCCCTCCCCACCGAGGCCGCGGCCTAGGGCGGAAGTGAGCGGCGAATAGCGATGGCGAGCCACGAGTTCACGAGTATCCGCTCACCCAGGATCAAGGGGGTTCGGCGGCTCGCCAAGCGCACCTTCCGCCAGCGCGAGCGGCGCTTCCTCGCAGAGGGGCCGCAGGCGGTACGGGAGGCGCTGACCGCCGCGAGCGGCGGTGACGGGCGGCCCCACGGGGCCGCCCCGTGCGTTGTCGAGGTCTACGCCACCGCGGAGGCCATGCAGCGCCACATCGACCTGGTGGACGCCGCACGCGCGGCGGACGTGCCCACCCACAGGGTCAGCCTGGACGTGATGTCGGAGCTGGCCCAGACCGTCACCCCCCAGGGGGTCATCGCGGTCTGCGAGTTCGTCGACGTCCCCCTGGACGGCCTCGGCGACGTCCGCCTGGCGGTCGTGCTCTCCCACGTCCGTGATCCGGGCAACGCGGGCACGGTCCTGCGTACCGCCGACGCGGCCGGTGCCGACGCGGTGATCTTCACCGACGCCTCCGTCGACCCCTACAACGGCAAGTGCGTGCGGGCCTCGGCCGGAAGCCTGTTCCACCTGCCCGTGGTCGTGGGCGTCCCGGTGGCGCGCGCGGTCGGCTTCCTGCGCGAGGCGGGTGCGCGGGTGTGGGCCGCCGACGGCGGCGGCCCCCGTGACCTGCACAGCGTCGCCGATGACGGCGACCTGGACGGCCCCGTGGGCTGGGTGTTCGGCAACGAGGCCTGGGGCCTGCCCGGGGAGGTCGTCACCCTGACCGACGGCGCGGTCAGCGTCCCGATCTACGGCGGGGCCGAAAGCCTGAATCTGGCCACGGCTGCGGCCGTGTGTCTGTACACCACCGCACGGCAGCAGCGGCACTCCTGAGCCGGTCCCGGCGATCCCGGAACGCCCCGGCGCTGACCTCGGGTGATTACGTTGTGTGACAGGCCTGTCATGCTCGATCCACCCCCACCGCAGACGCCGCGACAGGGACACGCGTGCTCAGTTCATGCGCCCGTCCATCCAAAATGCACGTGCACGGGGCCCGGGTGCCGATAGGGTCGGTAGGAGAGGGACCGCGGAGGGTCCATGCGCGTGACGCGTAGGACCCGGCGTGCCCACCCGTGTCACGGGTGGGGCGCCGTGCCGACCCGGACCACCCGGCAGGCTTGACGACACCGCGTGACCACGCGTGACGCGCTCGGATCGGCGGTCCCTGTCTCCCGGGTGGCGGGGCGCCTGGAGAGGGCTTGTACGCTCCTCTCCCGCCGGGCGTCCGATCCCGGGCCGCGAGGCGTACCAGGCGGAAGTGCAGGGTAGACAACCTGCGGTGGTGCCCACGGGGCGACCACCGGTCAGCGGTCCTCGGCCCAGGAGCCTGTGGTCGTGGACCTTCGAGGGGAGCGGGGAGAGGCGTGGGCAGCGGCCGGCAGGCGGACCACCCGGCGGAGGACTCGGGTGACGGGACCGCACACCCCCCGGACGCTTCCCCCGGGACCGAGGACGACCGCGCACCCGGCGCCTTCGACCGTTCCGGCACCCGGTCCGCAGCCGTCCTCCAGGAGGTCGACGGCTCCTTCACCGGTACCGGCCCCCTGCATCCGGACGACCTGCCCGACGGTGTGGTGGTGGCCGACGCGCGTGGCCACGTCGTGCTCTTCAACGCCCAGGCCGCCCAGCTCATCGGCATCCCCGTCGGCGCGGCCCTGGGACGCGACTACCGCTCCGTCCTGCCGCTGCTGGGCATAGACGGCAACGACTGGTGGGAGGCCAGCGACCCCTACGGCGGCGCCCGCGACCGCGTCCGCCAGCCCGAGCGCGCCCTCCTGCTACCCGACGACCGCGAGATCCTCGTCGCCGCGCGTTACGTGCGCGCCCGCCCCGGCGGCGAGCTCGTCCGCCTGGTCGTCACCCTCCGGGACGCCTCCGCGCGCGCCGAACGCACCCGCGCGGACCTGGTCTCCCAGGTGGCCCACGAGCTTCGGTCGCCCCTGACCAGCGTCAAGGGCTTCACCTCCACCCTGCTCACCAAGTGGGAACGGCTCACCGACAAGCAGAAGCTGTTCATGCTGGAGACGGTCAACGCCGACGCGGACCGCGTCACCCGCCTCATCCACGACCTGCTCGACGTCTCGCGCATCGAGTCCGGCCGCCTGGAGGTGCGCCGCCAGGTCGTCGACCTGCACGAGGCCGTACGCCGGGTCGTGGCCGGGCGTGTGGCCTCCGGCGAGCCCGAGGAGCGCTTCCGCGTCGAGGCCCGCGGTGAGCTTCCGCGCATGTGGCTGGATCCCGACAAGATCGAGCAGATCCTGTTGAACCTGGTGGAAAACGGCGTGCGGCACGGCGCTGGTACTGTCAGTATCGTGATCGAGCCGTGTGAAGGAGGAACAGCGGTGTCGGTGCGCGACGAAGGCCAGGGCATAGCGCCCGAGACCATTCCGCGCGTCTTCCGCCAGTTCTGGCGCAGCAAGCGCCGGAGCGGGACCGGCCTCGGACTGTTCATCGTCAAGGGCCTCGTGGAGGCCCACGGCGGCACGATCACCGTCGGACGCGCCCCCAGCGGCGGCGCCGAGTTCCGATTTACCATGCCCGCCGGGACGCCCGAGTTCGTCTGAAGACCCTTCGGACCCTCCAGCCTCCCCGGTGGGCGCCACGGCGTGCTCCCGGTCCCGTAACGGATCCTTTTTCCGGGCATGCCCGCAATCCGCCTGCTTTCCCTGTCGGCTTCGTCCGCCCCGTCGCGGACCGTGACTGCCGCCTGTTCCCCCGTCCTGGTCGGGGACTCCGGCGGCGAGGCAACCAACCATGTCTGCACCGAACAATTCCTTCGACCCGGTCGAGGTGACCCCTCTGCACCCCGACGAGGTCGCCCGCATGCGCGAGGAGGCCCTGGCCGCCATCGAGGCCGCCACCGACCTCGCCGAACTCAAGGAGGTCCGCCTCGCGCACGCCTCGGACCGCTCCCCGCTGGCACTGGCCAACCGGGAGATCGGCGCCCTGCCCCCGGCGGCCAAGGCCGACGCGGGCAAGCGCGTGGGCGGTGCCCGGCGCGACGTCGGCCAGGCCCTCAAGGCCCGTCAGGCCGTCCTGGAGGCCGAGCGCGACGAGCGCGTCCTCATCGAGGAGCGGGTCGACGTCACCCTGCCCTGGGACCGCGCCCCGCGCGGTGCCCGCCACCCGCTGACCACCGTCGCCGAGCGCGTGGCCGACCTCTTCGTCGGTATGGGCTTCGAGATCGCCGAGGGCCCCGAGGTCGAGGCCGAGTGGTTCAACTTCGACGCCCTCAACTTCCAGCCCGACCACCCCGCGCGCACCATGCAGGACACCTTCTTCGTGGAGGGCCCCGACGGCGGCGAGTCCGGTCTGGTCATGCGCACCCACACCTCGCCCGTGCAGGTCCGCGCGCTGCTCTCCCGTGAGCTGCCGGTGTACGTGGTCGCGCCCGGCAAGACCTTCCGCACCGACGAGCTCGACGCCACCCACAGCCCGGTCTTCCACCAGCTGGAGGGCCTGGTCGTGGACAGGGGCGTCACCCTGGCCCATCTGCGCGGTGCCATCGACGCCTACGTGGAGGGCGTCTTCGGCGAGGGGCTGCGGACCCGTTTCCGGGCCTCCTACTTCCCGTTCACCGAGCCGTCCGCCGAGGTGGACATGGAGTGCTTCGTGTGCCGGGGCGCCTCCGTGGGCGACCCCGACGCGGTCTGCCGCACCTGCTCCAGCGAGGGCTGGATCGAGATCGGCGGCTGCGGCGTGGTCAACCCGCGTGTGCTCACCGCCGCGGGAGTGGACCCCGAGGCGTACACCGGCTGGGCCTTCGGCCTGGGAATCGAACGGACACTGATGTTCGCGCACGGCGTGCGCGACATGCACGACATGGTCGAGGGCGACATCCGCTTCACCTCGGCGTTCGGGAGTGAGAACTGATGCGCGTCCCCCTTACCTGGCTGCGGGAGTACGTCGACCTGCCGGCCGACGTCACCGCCCGCGACCTCGCCGACCGCCTCACGCTGGCGGGCCTGGAGGTCGAGACCGTCGACGAGCTCGGCACCGACATCAGCGGCCCCGTCGTCCACGGCCGCGTGCTCTCCATCGAGGAGCTCACCGGTTTCAAGAAGCCCATCCGCTTCTGCCTCGTGGACGTGGGAGGAGCCAACGGCACCGGCGAGCCGCAGGAGATCGTCTGCGGTGCCCGCAACTTCGCCGAGGGAGACCTGGTCGTGGTCTGCCTGCCCGGTGCGGAACTGCCCGGGGGCTTCCGGATCGGCGCCCGCAAGACCTACGGCAGGATGTCCGCGGGCATGATCTGCTCGGCCACCGAGCTGGGCCTGTGGGAGGACCACACCGGCATCGTCGTCCTGCCCGAGGGCTTCGGCGAGGTGGGCGAGGACGCCATCGGCCCGCTCGGCCTGCGCGAGGACGTCCTCGACATCGCCGTCACCCCCGACCGCGGCTACGCGCTGTCCCTGCGAGGCGTGGCCCGCGACACGGCCGCGCTGTACGGGGTCGGCTTCCGCGACCCGGCCGACCTCGCCGTGGCCGAACCCGTGGGCGAGGGCACGCCCGCGGAGATCGACCCGGCGCTGTGCGACCGCTACGTCCTGCGCGGCGCCACCGGGTTCGACCCCGACGCGCCGAGCCCCCTGTGGATGAAGCGCCGCCTGCACCAGAGCGGTGTGCGCCCGCTCTCCCTGGCCGTGGACGTCACCAACTACGTGATGCTCGAACTCGGACAGCCGCTGCACGCCTGGGACCGCGCCCAGCTCCGGGGAGGCCTGCGGGTGCGCGCCGCCTCGGCGGGGGAGAAGCTGGAGACCCTGGACCACGTCCAGCGCTCCCTGGACGCCGACGACATCGTCATCGCCGACGACAGCGGTCCGGTCAACATCGCGGGCGTCATGGGCGGCCTGAGCACGGAGATCTCCCTGAACAGCACCGAGGTGCTGGTCGAGGCCGCGCACTTCGACGCCATGCACATCGCCCGCGCCTCGCGCCGCCACCAGCTGTCCTCGGAGTCCTCCCGCCGCTTCGAGCGCGGTGTGGACTCCGCGGTGCAGCTGGCCGCGGCCAGCCGTGCGGTCGAGCTGCTCGCGGAACTGGGCGGGGCCACCGTCGAGACCGCCTACACCCACCTGGACCGGACCCCGCCCCGCGAGGCGATCGGGGTGAGGGCCTCACACGCGGGCTCCGTCGCCGGGATGGACTATCCCGAGGGCACCACGGAGAGGTGGCTGCGCGCGATCGGCTGCGCCGTGGAGGCCGACGGGGACCTGCTGAGGGTCACTCCGCCCACCTGGCGTCCCGACATCACCGACCCCAACGACCTCGCCGAGGAGGTCATCCGCTTCGAGGGCTACGAGAACATCCCCTCGATCCGCCCGCGTGCCTCGGGCCGGGGCCTGACCGCGAGCCAGCGCCTGCGCCGCGCGGTCGGCCGCACCCTGGCCGACACCGGCTTCCACGAGGTGCTGAACTACCCGTTCGTCGGTGAGCGCGACCTGGACGGGCTCCAGCTGGGGGCGGCCGACGACCGCAGGAGGGCGTTGCGCCTGGCCAACCCGCTCAACGAGGGCGAGCCGCTGCTGCGCACCACGCTGTTGCCCGGCCTGTTCAAGGCCCTGGCCCGCAACGTGGGGCGCGGCCTCACCGACGTGGCCCTGTACGAGATGGGTCTGGTCTACCGGCCCGGGCCCGGGACCGCCCGAGCCCCGATGCTGCCGGTGGACCGCGGCCCCAGCGCCGAGGAGCTGGCCCGCGTCGACGCCGCGCTGCCGGAGCAGCCGCGCCGGGTGGGCGCGGTGCTCTCCGGACTCGTCGAGCGCGCCGGATGGTGGGGCCCGGGCCGGGAGGCCACCTGGGCCGACGCCGTCCAGGCCGCCCGCGACACCGCCGGTGTCGCCGGGGTCGAGCTGGAGGTCGAGGCCGACCAGCACGCCCCGTGGCACCCGGGCCGCTGTGCCGCGCTGTACGTACGCGCGGGAGGCGAGCGCCTGCTGGTGGGGCACGCCGGTGAACTGCACCCGCGCACCGTCAAGGCTTTCGGGCTGCCCGAGCGCACGGTGGCGGTGGAGGTCGAGCTCGACCGGATCGAGAGGGCCCGCGTCCCCGCCACCGCTCCCGAGGTGTCCACCTACCCGGTGGCCACCCAGGACGTGGCCCTGGTCGTGGACTCCTCGGTGCCGGTGGGCCGGATCAGCGAGGCCCTGACCGAGGGCGCGGGTGAACTGCTGGAGAGCGTGCGCCTGTTCGACGTCTACACCGGGGAGCAGGTCGGGGAGGGCCGCAAGTCGGTGGCCTTCGCCCTGCGCTTCCGGGCCGGGGACCGGACGCTGACCGCGGAGGAGGCCGGCGCCGCGCGCGACGCGGCCGTCACCGCGGCCGCCGAGCGCACGGGGGCGGTCCTGCGCGGCTGAGACGCGTGAAGGGGCCGGTGCCCGGTCCCGTGACCGGACCCGTGCGGGGCCGGCCGCTTCCCGGAGACGGGGGAGCGGCCGGCCCCGCCCCTCTTCTGCGGGGGAACGGCCGCGCGGCGTGGCCGCGACGCTCCGAGTGTTTCCGAAAGCTCCGATGGAACAGCCGGATCCCGGATTATTTTTTGGCCAGTTTTTCCAGGCCAGGAAGGGTTTTCTCGCTGCTCCCGGAGGGTAGCGGGCATGAAGTTTGGGTTTCGGGGCATGAATCGTCGTTTTGTCTCTTGCTGTGTAGCGGGTCGCCGGATTAGCCTGCAAGCACCTGCCAACATCGGGCGCCCGGGTGCAGGTCAGATCAACCTGAGTTTTCCGCTGCGCTTTGGCGCATGACTCGGCTCGGAGGTCGCCATATGACCGAAACGGTTGTCTCGTCCGCACTCGCTCCCCGGGAGCACAGGGAACCCGGCCGCCTGTGGCACACCTTCTGCGATATGAACACCGTGGCCAAGGGCCCGGAGTTCATGGTGGCCCGTGCCGAGGGCGTGTGGCTCTGGGACGACTCCGGCGATCGCTACCTGGATGGCACGGCCAGTCTCTGGTACTGCAACGTCGGACACGGACGCACCGAGATCGCGGACGCGGTCCACCGCCAGATCAGCACCCTGGACTCCTACACCGTCTACGGGGACTTCACCAACCGTCCCGCGGCGGAGCTCAGTGAGCGCCTGGCCGCGCACGCGCCCGTGGTCGATCCGCGGGTGATCCTGACCTGCGGCGGGGGAGAGTCCATCGACACCGCCGCCAAGCTGGCGCGGCGGTACTGGGCGGTCACCGGCCAGCCCGGGCGTACCCACCTGATCAGCCGGACCGGCGGCTACCACGGCCTGCACGGCTTCGGCACGAGCCTCTCCGGCATGGACCGGTTCCGCAGCGGCTACGGCAAGCTGGTCGAGGACACCTCGGTGGTGCCCCACGACTCGGCCGAGGCCCTGGAGGCCGAGATCCTGCGGGTGGGCCCCGAGCGGGTCGCGGCCTTCTTCGCCGAGCCGGTGGTCGGCGCGGGCGGAGTGTTCCCGCCGTCGGAGGGCTACTTCGCCGAGGTCTCGCGGATCTGCCGCAAGTACGGCGTGCTGTTCGTCGTCGACAGCGTCATCTGCGGTTTCGCACGTATGGGTAACTGGTTCGGGATCGAGCGCTTCGGGGTCGACCCGGACATGATCGTCTTCGCCAAGGGCGTCTCCAGCGGATACCTGCCGCTGGGCGGCGTCGTGGTCAGCGGGCGCGTGGCGGACCCCTTCTACAACGGTGAGGGCAATCCGTTCATGCACGGGACCACCTACGCCGGGCACCCGACGGCCTGCGCGGCGGCGATGGCCAATCTGGACATCCTGGAGCGCGAGGACCTGTTCACGGTGTCGCTGGAGGTCGAGCGCCACCTGGACGGCGCGCTGCGCGGCCTGGCCGACCACCCGCTGGTGGCCGAGGTCCGCTCGGGTCTCGGGGTGATGGGCGCGGTGGAACTCACGGAGGAGGCCCTCGTCGGGCGGGGGATCACCACGGCGGAGGTGTTCGCCGAGGCGCGGGCCCGCGGGGCGATCCTGCGGCCGATCCCGACGGCGCTGCTCGTCTCGCCGCCCCTGATCATCACCTGGGAGCAGATCGACCACCTGGTGTCCACCCTGGCGGCCGCGCTGGACGCGGTCGCGGCCCGTCACTGACCATGGGGTCCCGCCGCCCCCGAGGGACGCGGCGGGACCCCATGGAAAGTATCTTTCCAATCCCACACCGGTGTACTGACCCGGCGCGTGACGAGGCGCGCCGGGTGTGATGTGTCCGTGGGAAAAACACTGGGCGAAACGTCCGCTGTGGAGTAAAATTTACTGGGAAGATATTTCTTGTGGGTGAGATGCGCTCCGGCGTCCGCCCGGTCAGGGACAGGGAGCGGACATGAGCACACGGCAGACCGACACCGCGGCGGGAGCGGGAACCGCGCCGAGCGACGACGACCTCATCACCGCGTGGGGACTGGTCCACGAGGCGATGAACACCGTCCAACCCAGGCTCCTGGGCGGTATCACCCCCGACGGCAAGGACATGGCCGGTCCCTGGTTCGAGGTGCTCATACGCCTGCAGCGCACCCCCGGTCACCGGCTGCCCATGAGTTGCCTGGCCCGCGAGGTCAGCCTGAGCACGGGCGGGTTCACCAAGCTCGCGGACCGCCTGGAGCGCGAGGGCTATCTGGAGCGCGAGAACTGCTCCTCCGACCGCCGGGTCGTCTACGCCGTGCTCACCGACAAGGGCCTGGACTTCATCGGAAAGGCGCGTGGCAAGCACGTCGAACGGCTGCGCGAGTACGTCCTGGCCCCGCTCGGCGACGAAGGCGTCCGTCGGCTCGCCGACATCGCGCGCACCCTCCGTGACCACTCCTGCTGCTGACGGTGCGTTCGACTCGACACCGCGGGTAGCCGAATCCGCTTCCCTCCGGGGCTCCAGTGCCCGCGAAGGCACGGAAACATCCCACAAACCGTCGTTCCGGTGTAAGTTGGCGGGAGTTCGTGGGTCCCACGCGGGGTGCACCGTGAGCACACAGGTTTCGGGGGGAAAGATGGGATTGTTCACCACTGCCGCGCAGATGAGGGCGATTCCCCGGTCCTCACGTTTCGCCAACGGATCCGTGTCCTTCTGGTTCCGCGAGACCGGGCTCCCCGAACGCCGTGCGTCCCTGCCCGGCACCGCGGACTACGACGTCTGCGTGGTCGGGGCCGGTTACACCGGCCTGTGGACCGCCTACTACCTCAAGAAGGAACAGCCGGACCTGCGGGTGGCCGTGGTCGAACGCGAGTTCGCCGGCTTCGGCGCCTCCGGGCGTAACGGGGGCTGGCTGTCGGCCGAGTTCGCGGGCTCGCGCGAGCGCTACGCGCAGTCACACGGCAAGGCCGCGATGGTCGCCCTGCAGCGGGCGATGATGGACACCGTCACCGAGGTGATCTCGGTGGCCGAGGCCGAGGGCGTCGACGCCGACATCGTCCGCGGCGGTATGCGCCTGGTGGCCACCAACGCCGCCCAGCGCGAACGCCTGGCCGAGGACATCGAGTACCTCCAGGAGTGGGGCTACTGGCCCGACGACATCCACCTGGTGGAGGGCGACCACGAGCCCCGGCTGTCGGTGTCCGGCGCGGTCGCCTCCGCCTACTCCCCGCACGCCGCCCGCGTGCACCCCGCCAAGCTGGTCACCGGCCTGGCCCGGGTGGTGGAGGACCTGGGAGTGACGATCTTCGAGGGCACCGCCGTGGAGGAGATCCGCCCCCGCGGTGCGACGACGCGTCCGGCGGCCGTCACCGAGCACGGCACCGTCTACGCCGACCACGTCGTGCGCGCCACCGAGGGTTTCACCTCCACGCTGCGCGGCCAGCGCCGCGACTGGCTGCCGATGAACTCCTCGATGATCGCCACCGAGCCGCTCCCGGCCGAGCTGTGGGAGAAGATCGGCTGGGAGGGGCGCGAGGTCCTGGGCGACGCCGCCCACTCCTACGTCTACGCCCAGCGCACCGCCGACGACCGCATCGCCATCGGCGGACGCGGAGTCCCCTACCGCTTCGGTTCCGCCCAGGACCAGGACGGCGCCACCCAGCCGCAGGTCATCGCCGAGTTGTGGCATGCGCTCATCCGCATGTTCCCCGACGTGGCCGAGGTGCCGGTCGAGCACGCCTGGTCCGGTGTGCTGGGGGTGCCGCGCGACTGGTGCCCGGCCGTGCACATGGACACCGGGACCGGCCTGGGCTGGGCGGGCGGCTACGCGGGCAGCGGCGTGGCCACCAGCAACCTGGCCGGGCGCACCCTGCGCGACCTGATCCTGCGCCGCGAGACCGACCTGACCCGCCTGCCCTGGGTCGGCCACCAGATCCGCAGCTGGGAGCCCGAGCCCCTGCGCTGGGTGGGCACCCAGGTCATCTACGGGCTGTACCGCACCGCCGACCGCCGTGAGTCCCGCACCGAGGACAGGGCCCACACCTCCCGCTTCGCCGGGATCGCCACCCGCATCTCTGGCCGCTGAGGCCCAGCCGGGCGCTCGCGCGAGGGGCCTCGCCCACGGGGGCGGTGCGGCCCCCGCAGCTGCTTGCATAAATTTGCATGGTCATGCATGATGGTCCAGTCAGTTTCGACCAGGGGGCACCACCATGGGATACACAGCGGCCATCGCCGGAGCCAGCGGCTACGCGGGAGGCGAGCTGCTGCGCCTGCTCCTGGACCACCCCGAGATCGCCATCGGCGCGGTCACCGCCGGAAGCAACGCCGGGGCACCCCTGATCCAGCACCAGCCGCACCTGCTGCCGCTGGCCGACCGGGTCCTGGCGCCCACCACGGTCGAGGAGCTGCGCGGCCACGACGTCGTCTACCTCGCCCTGCCGCACGGCCAGTCCGCCGACATCGCCCAGCAGCTCGGCGACGACACCCTCGTGGTCGACTGCGGTGCCGACTTCAGGCTCAACGACGCCGCCGCCTGGGAACGCTTCTACGGCACACCGCACGCCGGGACCTGGCCCTATGGTCTGCCCGAACTGCCCGGGCAGCGCGAACGGCTCGCCGGGGCCCGCCGGGTCGCCGTGCCCGGATGCCACGTCACCGTCGCCACCCTGGCCCTGCTGCCCGGACTGGCCGAACAGCTCGTCGAGCCCGACCTGACCGTCGTCGCCGTCACCGGCACCTCCGGCGCGGGCAGGGCGCCCAAGCCCAACCTCATCGGCAGCGAGGTCATGGGCGCCCTGAGCCCCTACGGAGTCGGCGGCACCCACCGGCACAACCCCGAGATCGTCCAGAACCTCACCTCGGTCACCGGCGAGCCGGTCAGGCTGTCCTTCACCCCGGTCCTGGCCCCGCTGCCCCGCGGCATCCTCGCCACCTGCACCGCGCCCCTCAAGCCCGGCACCACCGCCGACCAGGTCCGCGCCGCCTACCAGGCCACCTACGCCGACGAGCCCTTCGTCCACCTGCTCCCCGAGGGCACCTGGCCCAGCACCGCCATGACACTGGCCGCCAACACCACCCTCGTGCAGGTCACCGTCGACCCCGACGCGGGCCGCATGGTCGCCGTCGCCGCCCTGGACAACCTCACCAAGGGCACCGCGGGCGGCGCCCTCCAGAGCACCAACCTCGCCCTCGGCCTGCCCGAGGCCACCGGTCTGCCGCTCGCCGCGGTCGCACCCTAGGAAGGCAACACCGTGAGTGTCACAGCGCCCCAGGGCTTCCGTGCCGCCGGAGTCGCCGCGGGCCTGAAGGACGACGGGGCCCGGGACGTCGCCGTGGTCGTCAACGACGGCCCCTCACGCGCCGCCGGAGCCGTCTTCACCACCGCCGGCGACAAGGCCGCCCCCGTCCTGTGGTCCGAACAGGTCGTCTCGGGCGGGCGCGTGCGCGCCGCCGTCCTCACCTCCGGCGGAGCCAACGCGGGCACCGGCCCACCCGGCTTCCAGGACGTCCACGCCCAGGCCGAGCACACCGCCGACCTGCTGACCGACTCCGCCGCCGAGGTCGTGCTGTGCGCCACCGGCTCCGTCGGGACCCGTCCGCCCCTGGACGCCCTGCGCCAGGGCGTCACCGCGGCCCTGGCCGAGGCCTCGCGCGGTGGGGGACTGGCCGCCGCCGACGCCATCCGCACCACCGACACCGTCGTCAAGATCGCCTTCCGGCGCGGCGACGGCTACACCGTCGGTGCCATGGCCAAGGGCCCAGACCCCTCCCTGTCCACGGCACTGTGCGTGCTCACCACCGACGCGGACATCACCGCCGACCAGTGCCGGCGCCTGCTGTCCGCCGCCGCGGGCAAGACCCTCGACCCGCTGTCCGCCACCAACGACACCGTGCTGCTCATGGCCAGCGGTGCCAGCGGCACCACTCCCGACGAGGACGCCCTCGCCGCGCTGCTGACCGAGGTGCTGGCCGAGCTGGCCACCCAGATCGGCGCCGACACCCCCGCCACGGACACCCCCGCCACCGACCACGACCGGGCCCAGAACTCATGATCGCGCGCTCCACCCCGTCCACCGAGAACCAGGCGCGGGACGTCGCCATAGACAAGGCCGCCAACCTCATCGAGGCGCTGCCCTGGCTCTCCCGCTTCCACGGCCGCACCGTGGTGGTCAAGTACGGCGGCAACGCCATGGTCAGCGAGGAGCTGCGCGTCCGCTTCGCCGAGTCCATCGTCTTCCTGCACTACGCGGGCCTGCGCCCCGTCGTCGTGCACGGCGGCGGGCCCCAGATCAGCGCCCAGCTCGACCGCGCCGGGGTGGAGTCCACCTTCACCGCCGGACTGCGCGTGACCACCGACGAGGCCATGGACATCGTCCGCATGGTCCTCACCGGCCAGGTCAACCGCGAGATCGTCGGACTGGTCAACCAGCACGGCCCCTTCGCCGTCGGCATGTCCGGCGAGGACGCCAACCTCCTGACCGCCCGGCGCAAGACGGTCGAGGTGGACGGCGAGACCGTCGACCTCGGCCGCGTCGGCGAGATCACCGGCGTCGACCCGGGCGCCGTCGCCGCGCTCCTGGCCGACGGCCGCGTCCCCGTGGTCTCCAGCGTCGCCCGCGCCGACGACGGCGGCGTCTACAACGTCAACGCCGACACCGCCGCCTCCGCCCTCGCGGTCGCCCTGGGAGCCAGCAAACTCATCATGCTCACCGACGTCGAGGGCCTGTTCTCCGACTACCCGCACAACACCGAGCTGGTCAGCCGCCTGGACGTCGACGAGCTGCGGGCGCTGCTGCCCTCCCTGTCCTCGGGGATGGTCCCCAAGATGGAGGCCTGCCTGCACGCCGTCGAGGGCGGCGTCCCCCAGGCCCACATCATCGACGGCCGCCTTCCCCACTCCCTGCTCCTGGAGGTCTTCACCGACCAGGGCGTCGGCACCATGGTCGCCGACGCGGAGCTGGAGGCCGCACTGCTCGCCGGAAACGGCCACACCCCGCGCCCCTGGCGCCCCAACGACACCACCGCCACGTACACAGGAGGCGCACAGTGACCAGTGGTTCCGAACTGCGCGAGCGCTTCGCGGCCTCGCTCATGCCCACCTACGGCGTCCCGCCCGTCGCCCTCACCCTCGGGCGCGGCTGCGAGGTCTACGACGCCGACGGCCGCCAGTACCTCGACCTCATCGCCGGGATCGCCGTCTCCAGCCTCGGACACGGCCACCCCGCCCTGGTCAAGGCGGTCGCCCACCAGACGGCCACCCTCGCCCACACCAGCAACCTCTTCGTCCACGAGCGCGAGGTCGAGCTCGCCGAGCGCCTGGTCGGACTGGTCGGCGGCGACGCCAAGGTCTTCTTCGCCAACTCCGGCACCGAGGCCAACGAGGCCGCCCTCAAACTGGTCAAGCGCGCCGCCGGATCCGGTCGCCACTACTTCGTGGCCTCCGCCAAGGGCTTCCACGGCCGCACCTCCGGCGCCCTCGCCCTCACGGGCAAGGACGCCATCCGCGAACCCTTCGGCCCCTTCGGCATGGACGTGCGCTTCGTCCCCCACGGCGACCTGGACGCCCTCGCCGAGGCCGTCGACGAGCAGTGCGTCGCCGTGTTCACCGAAGCCACCCAGGGCGAGGCCGGAGTCGTCCCCGCCCCGGAGGGCTACCTCGCCGGAGTCCGCCGCGTCTGCGACGACGTGGGCGCCGCCTTCGTCCTGGACGAGATCCAGAGCGGCATCGGCCGCACCGGCCAGTGGTTCGCCCACCAGACCGAGGACGTGCGCCCCGACGTGCTCACCCTCGCCAAGGGCCTGGGCGGCGGCCTGCCCATCGGCGCCTGCGTCGGCTTCGGCCGCTACGCCGACGCCTTCCACAAGGGCGACCACGGCTCCACCTTCGGCGGCAACCCCGTCGCCTGCGCCGCAGCCCTCGCCGTCATCGACACCATCGAGAGCGAGAACCTGCTCGCCCACGCCGCCGTCACGGGCGACCTGCTGGCCGAGCAGATCGACGCGCTCGACCACCCCCTGCTGGCCGGACAGCGCGGCAGCGGACTGTGGCGGGCCCTGGAACTGACCGGGCCGCACGCCGCCCACGTGCAGGAGCAGGCGGCCGTACGCGGCTTCCTGGTCAACGCCGTGGCCCCCGAAGCCGTCCGGATCGCCCCGCCCCTGGTCATCACACCCGAGCAGATCGGCCTGTTCATCGAGGCGCTGCCCACCATCCTGGACGCCGCCGAGGCCGCCGCGACGAAGGAGCAGCCGTAACATGACCCGCCACTTCCTGCGCGATGACGACCTCACCCCGGCCGAGCAGGCCCGGGTGCTCGACCTCGCCGACGACATGAAGAAGGACCGCTTCGGCCACCGGCCGCTCGCCGGTCCGCGCACCGTCGCCCTGATCTTCGACAAGCCCTCCACACGGACACGCCTGTCCTTCGCCGTCGGCGTCACCGACCTGGGCGGCAGCCCACTGGTCCTGGACACGGCCAGCACCCAGATGGGCCGCGGCGAGCCCCTGGAGGACACCGCACGCGTCCTGGAGCGCCAGGTCGCCGCCGTCGTGTGGCGCACCTTCGCGCAGAGTGACCTGGAGGGCCTGGCCGCGCACATCTCCGTCCCGGTGGTCAACTCCCTCACCGACGAGTTCCACCCCTGCCAGGTCCTCGCCGACCTGCAGACCGTCCGCGAGCGCAAGGGCGCCCTGGCCGGACTCACCCTCGCCTACCTCGGCGACGGCGCCAACAACATGGCCCACTCCTACCTGCTGGGAGGTGCCACCGCCGGACTCCACGTGCGCGTCGGCGCCCCCGAGGGGCACCTCCCCGACCCGGGGGTGGTCGCCCGCGCCGCCGAGATCGCCGAGAGCACCGGAGGGTCGGTCACGGTCACCGCCGATCCCGGCGAGGCCGCCCGTGGAGCCGACGCCCTGGCCACCGACACCTGGGTGTCCATGGGCCAGGAGGACGAGGCGGCCGAGCGTGAGGCGCCCTTCCGCCCCTACGCGGTCGACGCCGACCTGCTCGCCACCGCCCACCCCGAGGCCGTCGTCCTGCACTGCCTGCCCGCCTACCGCGGCAAGGAGATCTCCGCCGAGGTCATCGACGGGCCCCACAGCGTGGTCTGGGACGAGGCCGAGAACCGCCGCCACGCCCAGAAGGCCCTGCTCGCCTTCCTGCTCGAAACCAGCGACAGCCCCGGGGCCGATCGACGGTGACGGTGGACAGCGGCGGCACGGCACCGATGACCAAGGCGGCCAGACACGCACGGATCACCGAGGTCCTCACCCGCGAGGACGTCCGGTCCCAGGGCGAACTGGCCAGGCGCCTGGCCGAGGCGGGAGTCCAGGTCACCCAGGCCACCCTGTCCAGGGACCTGGACGAGCTGGGCGCGGTCAAGCTCCGCACCGCCGACGGCCACCTGGCCTACGTGCTGCCCGGCGAGGGCGGCGAACGCCTGCAGCGCACCCGGCCCGACAGCCTCGACCTCGAACAGGTCTCCGGCGCACGCCTGACCCGGCTCGCCGAGGACCTGCTGGTCTCCGCCGAGGCCTCCGCCAACATGGTCATCGTCCGCACCCCGCCCGGCGCGGCCCAGTACCTGGCCTCGGCCATCGACCACACCGACTTCCACACCATCCTGGGCACCATCGCGGGGGACGACACCATCCTGGTGATCTCCCGCGACCCCCAGGGCGGTGAGGAGCTGGCCGCCGCGCTCCTGCGCCTGGCCGACCGCAGACCGTAACCTCGTATGCGCGGACCGTCCCGCAGCACCAGACGAAGCACCGAGGGGGACCAGATGACCGAGCGCGTCGTACTCGCCTACTCCGGAGGACTCGACACCTCCGTCGCCATCGGCTGGATCGCCGAGGAGACCGGCGCCGAGGTCGTCGCCGTGGCCATCGACTGCGGCCAGGGCGGAGAGGACCTGGACGTGGTCCGCCGGCGCGCCCTGGACTGCGGTGCCGTCGAGGCCGTCGTCGCCGACGCGCGCGACGAGTTCGCCACCGAGTACTGCGTCCCGGCCCTCCAGGCCAACGCCCTCTACATGGACCGCTACCCGCTGGTCTCGGCCCTGTCGCGCCCGCTCATCGTCAAGCACCTGGCCGAAGCCGCCCGCTACCACGGCGCCACCATGGTCGCCCACGGCTGCACCGGCAAGGGCAACGACCAGGTCCGCTTCGAGGCCGGGCTCGCCGCCCTCTTCCCCGAGCTCAGGGTCCTGGCCCCGGTCCGCGACTCCGGCATGACCCGCGACAGGGCCATCGCCTTCGCCGAGGACAAGGGGCTGCCGATCGACGTCAGCAGGAAGTCGCCCTACTCCATCGACCAGAACCTCTTCGGCCGCGCGGTGGAGACCGGCTTCCTGGAGGACATCTGGAACGGTCCCATCGAGGACGTCTACGACTACACCCAGGACCCCGCCCAGCAGCGCGAGCCAGACGAGCTCGTCATCACCTTCACCGCCGGTGTGCCCACCGCCATCGACGGCAGGGACCTCACCCCGCTCCAGGTCATGGAGGAGACGAACCGCCGCGCGGGAGCCCAGGGCATCGGCCGCGTCGACATGGTCGAGGACCGCCTCGTCGGCATCAAGAGCCGCGAGGTCTACGAGGCCCCCGGCGCGATCGCCCTCATCGCCGCCCACCAGGAGCTGGAGAACGTCACCGTCGAGCGTGAACTGGCCCGCTACAAGCGCGGCGTCGACCAGCGCTGGGGCGAACTCGTCTACGACGGCCTGTGGTTCTCCCCGCTCAAGGACGCCCTGCAGACCTTCGTCACCGAGGCCAACAAGAACGTCACCGGCGACATCCGCATGGTCCTGCACGGCGGTCGCGCCGTGGTCACCGGCCGCCGCGGTGAGGCGTCCCTGTACGACTACGGCCTGGCCACCTACGACACCGGCGACACCTACGACCAGTCCCTGGCCCGCGGCTTCATCGACATCTTCGGCATGTCCGCGAAGATCGCCAGCCTGCGCGACCAGCGCCGCACCAGGTAACACCCCGGCGGTGCGGGGCCGCACCGGCCCCGCACCACCCGCACACCACACGTCAAGGAGACTTCCATGGCCGACCAGCCCGAGGCGCTGCGCCTGTGGGGAGGCCGCTTCGAGGGCGGCCCCGACCAGGCCCTGGCGCGGCTGTCGCTGAGCACCCACTTCGACTGGCGTCTGGCCCGCCACGACATCGCCGGTTCGCGCGCCCACGCCCGCGCGCTGCACCGCGCCGGGCTGCTCACGGCCGACGAGCTGGAGCGCATGCTCGTGGGCCTGGACCGGTTGGAGGCCGACGTGGTGTCCGGGGCGTTCACCCCCGTCCTGGAGGACGAGGACGTGCACACCGCGCTGGAGCGCGGCTTCATCGAGCGGGTCGGCTCCGAGCTGGGCGGTCGGCTGCGCGCCGGGCGCTCGCGCAACGACCAGATCGCCACCCTCGTCCGCATGTACCTGCGCGAGGAGGCCCGCGAGATCGCCGACCAGCTCCTGGACCTGGTGCAGGCCCTGGCGGACCAGGCGGCTGCCCACCCCGGCGCCGCCATGCCCGGGCGCACCCACCTGCAGCACGCCCAGCCCGTGCTGCTCGCCCACCAGCTCATGGCACACGCCTGGCCGCTGGTGCGCGACGTCGAGCGGCTGCGCGACTGGGACCGCCGCGCCGCGGTCTCCGCCTACGGCTCCGGCGCCCTGGCCGGGTCCTCCCTGGGGCTGGATCCCCAGGCGGTGGCCGCCGAGCTGGGCTTCTCCGACTCGGTGGACAACTCCATCGACGGCACCGCCGCCCGCGACGTGGTCGCCGAGTTCTCCTTCGTCACCGCCATGATCGGGGTGGACCTGTCCCGGCTGTCGGAGGAGGTCATCCTGTGGGCGACCAAGGAGTTCTCCTTCGTCACGCTCGACGACTCCTTCTCCACCGGCTCCTCGATCATGCCGCAGAAGAAGAACCCCGACGTGGCCGAACTCGCGCGCGGAAAGGCCGGGCGCCTGGTCGGCGACCTCGCCGGACTGCTCACGACCCTCAAGGGGCTTCCGCTGGCCTACAACCGCGACCTGCAGGAGGACAAGGAGCCGGTCTTCGACGCGGTGGACACCCTGCACCTGCTGCTGCCCGCCATGACCGGCATGGTCGCCACCCTGACCTTCCACACCGACCGGATGGCCGATCTGGCCCCGCAGGGCTTCTCCCTGGCCACCGACATCGCCGAGTGGCTGGTGCGCGAGCGCGTGCCCTTCCGGGAGGCGCACGAGATCGCGGGCACCTGCGTGCGGGTGTGCGAGGAGCGCGGTATCGACCTGCCCGACCTCGGCGAGGACGACCTCGCCGCCATCTCCGGGCACCTGGCCCCGGCGGTGCGCGAGGTCCTCACCGTGCCGGGGTCGCTGGCCTCCCGGTCCGGCAAGGGCGGCACCGCGCCGGTCCGGGTCGCCGAGCAGCTGGAGCGGCTGCGCTCGGGGATCGACGAGTACCGGAAGGGCTTCGTCGCCTGATCCCGCCGGGCCCCTCAACGGTCGGACCGCGGCCGCGGTGGCTCTCCCCGGCACCCTCGTTCGGGCGCGCGTCCCCACCGGATGCGCGCCCGAACGCGTTCGTGCGGCCCCCTCACGCGACCGCGTCCACGGTGCCCGCGTTCTCCTCGCTCCCATTTTGGAATTAACCCGGCGAGGGCCGTGAGAGTGCGATAGCGTCCTGAGTCTGTGGGCACCAAGCGTGGTGTGCCCTGTGCGCACCGTGACGCCCCCTCGGCCGAGGACCGTCGGCGTACCAGCGCGGTGCACGGTGCACCCACGCTCGACAGGCGTCCGCGACCAGTCCGTGGGAGGAACGCAATGGGGAACACGGGAGGAACCGGCCGAGGCGGCATCAGGGCTCAGATCAACAAGATCGTGCTGATCCCCAGCATCACCTTCCTGGCACTGTTCGTCGTGCTCAGCACGGCCACGCTCGCCCAGGCGGTGTCGCTGCGGGCCGCGGTCGGTGACGGACGGGCCGGGATCCAGCTCGCCGAGGCCCTCAGCCGGCTGCAGGAGGAGCGCCGGCTGAACGCCGAGTACCTCGCCGCGCCCGGAGGGGCCGGGCGCGAGGCGCTGGCCGAGGCGGCCGAGCGAACCGACGAGGCGCTCGCGCCCGTACGCGAGCTGCGCGGCAACCTCGGCGACCAGGACGACCCGGCCACCGCGCCCCTCGCCGAGGACTTCTTCGCGTCACTGGACGCCGTCGTCGAACTGCGTACCGACGGCCTCTCCGACCCCGGCCCGGCCGACGACGCCGTCACCGTCTACACCACCGCCGTCGAACAGGGCGTCCGCCTCTACGCCAGCACGGCACGCTCCCTGGACAACGGGCCCGCCACCGCCGAGGCCGCCGCCACCACCGACCTGATGTGGGCCCAGGAGAGCTTCAGCCACGCCGACGCGCTCATCAGCGTCGTCCTCGCCGGGGACTCCCTGGACCGCGGCCAGCAGACGCGGATCGCCACTCTCACCGCCGACGCCCGTCACCGCGTCGACACCGTTCACCCCGGTGCCGCCGAGGACCGCGGGCCCTCCGCGGTGAGCACCCTCGCCGGGAGCAGGGCCTGGCAGGACGCCCTCGCCATCGCCGACACCCTCGCCCACCACGAGGCGCCCGTCAGCGTCGACCCCGCCACCTCCGAACAGACACGCGACTCCGAACCGCCCTCCGGAACCGACGGCTGGCGCGAGTACGCCGACCAGGTCAACGCCGCCATGGGCGACATGACCACCGAGCGCGCGGGCTCCGTCGTCACCGTCATCGAGGACGCCAGCTCCTGGATGCTCACCCTCGCCGTGGGCGGCAGCATCCTCTCGCTGTTCGCGGGCACCCTCGCCTACGGGGTGGCCGCACGCTCCGCCGGACGCCTCACCTACCGGCTCGCCCAGCTGCGCGCCGACACCCTGGGCACCGCGCGCAGCGACCTGCCCCGCATCGTGCGCCGTCTGGAGGCGGGCGACCACGTCGACCTCGACACCGAGATGAAGCAGCTCGACCACGGCGACGACGAGGTGGGCCAGGTGGCCGACGCCTTCAACATCGCCCAGCGCACCGCCGTGGGCGCCGCCGTCAAGCAGGCCGACATCCGCGCGGGCGTCAACCGGGTCTTCCTGGGTATCGCCCACCGCCACCAGTCCCTCCTGCAACGCCAGCTCCAGCTTCTGGACCGCGTCGAACGCGAGGAGGAGGACCCCGACCTGCTGGAGAACCTCTTCCAGCTCGACCACCTGGCCACCCGGGGCCGCCGTCACGCCGAGAACCTCATCATCCTGGGCGGCGCCCAGCCCGGTCGGCGCTGGCGCCGGCCGGTCCCGCTCGTGGACGTCCTGCGCGGTGCCATCTCCGAGACCGAGGAGTACGCCAGGGTCCGGCTGACCTCCGTCCCCGACCTGTCACTGTCCGGCGCGGCCGTGGCCGACGTCATCCACCTGCTCGCCGAGCTCGTCGAGAACGCCACCGCCTACTCGCCGCCGCACACCGAGGTCACCATCGCCACCGAGTCCGTGCCCAGGGGCGTGGCCGTGGAGATCGAGGACCGCGGCCTGGGCATGACCGAGCAGGTCCTGACCGACTCCAACAGGACGCTCAGCGAGGCGCCCGAGTTCGACGTCATGACGCCCGGCGCGGACTCGCACCTGGGATTGTTCGTGGTCGCGCACCTCGCCGCCAAGCACGACATCCGGGTGCAGCTGCGGCACTCGCCCTACGGCGGGACCCGGGCCGTGGTGCTCGTTCCCAACGCCCTCGTCGCCGCCTCCTCCACCTCACCCGAACGGCCCCGCGTCGCCGTCCGGCAGGGCGCCCACTCCACGGCGCGGGAACCGTCGGGGGCGGAGGAGCCCGCCGACCTGCTCGCCGTGGGCAACACCCCCCACCACGTCCGTCCTGTTCTGCGCCCGGTGCCCCGGCACGGTGACGACGGCGGGCGCACGACCGAGAACCCCACCCGCCCCCCGCTGCTGCGCCGGGTCCCCCAGCCAGCCCCCGAATCGCCTTCCGTGCCCGTGGAGCACGGTGCGCGCCCCGACGCCGACCCCTCGGCCCCCGCCGAGCGGATCGGTACGGGACCGGGCCGCACCGCACTGCCCAGGCGCAGGCGCCAGGCCAGCCTCGCCCCCCAGCTCAGGACCGAGCCCGCGGTGGAGCGGACCGAATCCGCCCCGGCGATCTCCGACGAGAGGACCCCCGAACAGGCACGGCGGATGATGAACGCCTTCAGCGCCGGGACCCGGCGCGGTCGGGCCGAGGACATCGACGCCGAAGTTGACGCCGACAGGCGTGAACACAGCAGTGACGGCCAGGTCGGCGCGAGCGCCGACGATCACATGGGAGAGAGCGACTGACATGGTGGGCATGAGCAAGGCCGCGGACAACCTGGACTGGCTCCTGGACGACCTGGTCGACCGCGTCGTCGGTGCCGAGCACGCGATCGTGCTGTCGGCCGACGGGCTGTTGCTCGGACGCTCGCGAGGGCTGGTCCCGGAGGACGCCGAGCATCTGTCGGCCCTGGCCTCGGCGTTCCAGAGCCTGGCACGGGGAACGGGACGGCACTTCGGCGGCGGGGACGTCCGCCAGACCGTGGTGGAGATGGAGCACTCCTACCTCTTCGTCACCGCCGCGGGCGCGGGAGCGTGTCTGTCCGTACTGGCCACCGAGGACGCGGACGTCGGGCTGGTCGCCTACGAGATGAACCTGAGGGTCAAGCGGGTGGGCCAGTTCCTCACCGCCGCGCCGCGCAGGTCCGACCAGCTCACCACCACGGGAGGAACCGGTTCGTGAGCACGTCCAACGAGCGTTACGGAGTACGCGCATCCGTCCCCGGGGACGGCGGACCACCGGGCCGTTCGTCCGGCCACCAGCCGCCGCCGTGGCACCGGGGCCGGGGGCATCCCACCTCCGAGGGGCCGTCGGTGGGGGTCGCGTTCGGTGACGCACCCGCGGGCCCCCTGGTGCGCCCCTACACCATGACCCGGGGCCGTACCCGTCCGTCCACCGGCCCGCGCCTGGACCTGGTCACCATCGTGGTCACCGCGCGCGACCTCAGGGAGCGGGTCAGGGAACCGGAGCACGAGGCGATCATGCGGTTGTGCCACAGACCGATATCGGTGGCGGAGATCTCCGCTCGGCTCGACATCCCCCTGACCGTCGTCAGGGTGCTCCTGGGAGACCTACTCGCCGACGGCGACGTGCGGACCAGGGCGACCATGACACAGCTTCCCGAGAAGAAAGTACTTCAGGCGGTTCTCGATGGCATCCGCAGACTCTGAGACCAGGCCGCAGGAGGCGATCCCGCAGGCGGTCAAGATCATCATCGCCGGGGGGTTCGGCGCGGGCAAGACCACCCTGGTCGCCTCCGTCAGCGAGATCACCCCCCTGAGCACCGAGGAGGTGATGACCGAGGCCAGTTACGGGGTGGACGACACCGGGGGAGTGGAGCAGAAGACCACCACCACCGTCGCTCTGGACTTCGGCCGGATCACCATCAACGACGACGTCGTCCTGTACCTGTTCGGCACCCCCGGCCAGGACCGCTTCTGGTTCATGTGGGACGAACTGGCGGAGGGGGCGCTGGGCGCGGTCGTCCTGGCAGACACCCGACGCCTGGACACCTGTTTCCACGCCGTGGACTTCTTCGAGCGGCGGGGGGTACCGTTCGTGGTCGCGGTGAACCGCTTCGAGGGCTCCACCGTCTACCGTGAGGAGGAGGTCCGCGAGGCGTTGGACGTCTCCGCCGAGGTACCCGTCGTCCTGGCCGACGCCCGCGAGCGCGAGTCCTGCAAAGAGGTCCTGGTCGAGCTGGTCACCCACGTGATCCGGGGCCGGAATCCCGTCATGAGTGGCTGATCCCCGCGGGGCGCCACCCGGGCACTCCCTGCGGATTCGATCCGGTATACGTTCGGAGGGACACGCCCATGAAACAGGGTGCCGAACGCTACAATGTCGCGGCAGTGACCACCGGCCCGACCGGGCACCCCCATCCGCCTCTCATCTGAATCCTGGTATGCGAAACTCTGATCGACTTCCTCCACGCGAACTGCCCAAGCGCCGTTCCGGCCGCCACCGCAACCCTCTGTCCTTCGACAACTGGTTCGGTACCCCCGCCCTGATTATGGCGGTCCCAGGCAGGGCCGAAGCGGCTAAGTGCGCCGATGGCGAGTCGATCGGTGCCCGCATGGCCGACCTCGTGCGCGCCTACCGTCCCGAGGTCACCATCCGCTACGGGCACACCGAGGGCGACGAGCAGCCCCTCGTCGAGGCGCTCCGCGGCCTGGAGCGCTCCGACGACCGGCCCCTGTCCGGTGTCGTCGTCCCGCTGGTCACGGCCCCGCACACAAGGGTGTCCGCCGCGATCGAGGCGGCTGTCGCCCAGACCGGTGCCGACGCGCGCGTCACCGAGGGCCTGGGCCCGCATCCGATGCTCGCCGAGGTCCTGCACCTGCGCCTGGCCGAGGCCGGGTACGTGCGCGCGGACCGCATGCGCCTGATCAGCGTGGTCGCCCGCGACACCACCATGGCGGACGGGGTGGTGGTCGGGGCCGTCGGCGGTGAGGGCGCCGTCGGGGCCGCCGGGGTGACCGCCGTGCTGCTCGCCGCGCGCCTGGGCCTGACCGTGCTGCCCGCCGACCTGGAGAACGAGGCGGCGGTCGAGCAGATGGTGGACCAGCTGCGTCAGGGCGGCTGCCAGCGTCCGGTGATCGCGCCCAGCGCCCTGGGGCCGGAACTGCCCCGCGAGGAGCTGGAGGCGCTCGCCGCGCGTTTCGGGGCCAGGCTCGGTGACCCCCTGGGTTCGGACAGCCTGCTGGGCAAGATCGCCGCCCTGCGCTACGCCGAGGTCCTGAACTCGCTGGGGGTGGAACAGCCTCCCACGGTCGAGGAGCTGCCCGCCCCGGTGGGCTCACGGCACCGTCCGGAGGCCTGAGGACAGGTGTAGAACACGACACGCCGTGCCCCGTAGGGCATCACGCGTCCCGAGGGCCGTCCGCGCAGCGGGCGGCCCTTCGTCATCGCCGGAGGACCTGCGGTTTCACCTCCGGGGGACCCTGCTGACACATCCCGAGTTCTGGACACGGCCAAAGAAAAGACAACTGATAGTGATCGTTTGACAGCATAAAGCAAGAATTTTTCGATAGCCTCGGCACGACCGAAAGCCGCCGAGGCGCCCTCCCGGAGCCCGGCAACCGCACAGGCTGGAGGGGGCCATGCGCAGTACCCGCGACAACGCGCCCACGATCCGCGGGCAGCTCACCCGCATCGTGCTGATCCCGAGCCTGTGTTTCCTCGCCCTCTGGCTCGTCGTCGCCGCTGTCGGCACGGTCCAGGCCGTCCAGCTCATGGGCGCCGTCAACCAGGCGCGCGAGGGAACACGGGTCTTCTCGGACGTCTCCGAGGAGCTGCGCGCCGAACGCAGACTCTCCATGATCGACCTGGGCCGCTTCGAACGAGAGGGCGCCGACACCCAGGCGAGCCCCGCCCTCGGCGAGCAGCGCGAGGCCACCGACGCCGCCATGGCGGACGCCGTCGCCTTCGCCGAACGGCTGCAGGGCACCCGCGACCACGAGGTCCAGCGCAGCGCGACCGCCTTCCTGGACACCCCCGAGGCCCTGGCGGAGGCCCGCCTGCGCCTGGACGAGCACACCGTCGAACAGGAGGAGGCCCTCGTGCGCTACGGCGAGGTCCTGGACTCCGCCGCCGGCGCCATCACCGCGCTCGTGCACACCACCGACGGCGGGGAGAACCTCACCGACGTCGTCCTGGCCAGCGAACTCCTGAACGCGCGCTCCGCCTACGCCACCGCCGACGCCCTGCTCGCGGGGAACATCGCCCGCGGGGAGATGAGCTACGAGGAAACGGCGCACTTCACCTACCTCACCGCCTCCTACCGCGACACCCTGGACTCGGCCGACTCGGTCATGCACCCGAGCGTGCGGTCACGCTACGACGCGATGGCCTCCCAGCAGTCCTGGACCCGCGCCGAGGAGCTCAGCCGCCAGGTGGTCACCCGGCCTCCCCTCGCAGAGCCCGAACCGACCGATCGGACCGATCCGGTCGAGTCGGCCGACACGGCCGACACGGCCGAGCCGTCCGAACCCGAGGGCGGCGAGCCCGGCATCCGGTGGAACACCGACGTCGACGTCGACGCCGACGAGTGGGACGGGTCCTCGGGAAAGGCCGTGCTGGCGCTGGACGAGCTGGTCCGGGCCCAGACCGGGCGGACCGTCGACCTGGCCTGGAGCGCCGCCCTGCTGCAGGTCTCCCTCGCCGCGGCGGCGGCCGGGCTGACCCTGGTCTGCGGTATCGCCGCCATCGCCGTGGTCGGCCGTTCCTCACGCCGCCTCACCGACCGCCTGGCCCGCCTGCGCGGACAGATCCTGGAGCGCGACGAGGACCTGCCCGACATCGTCGACCGAGCCCAGCGCGGCGAGAAGGTCGACGTCCAGGAGGAACTGCCGCAGCTGGACGAGTGCGGGGACGACGAGATCGGGCAGGTCGCCGAGGCCTTCGACGCCGCACAGCTCACCGCCGTGGAGGCGGCGGTACGCCAGGCCGAGATCCGGCGGGGCGCCAACCGCGCCTACCTGGGCATCGCCTTTCGCAACCAGAACCTGGTCCAGCGCCAGCTGCGTCTGCTCGACGAGATCGAACAGCACGAGCAGGACTCCGAGGCGCTGCGCCGCCTGTTCCGTCTGGACCACCTGGTCACCCGGGCACGCCGCTACTCCGACAACCTCATCATCCTGGGCGGCGGCCAGTCGGTCCGCCGCTGGCGCCAGCCGCGTCCCCTCGTGGACGTGCTGCGTGCCGCCATCGCCGAGACCGAGGACTTCGAGCGCGTCCGCCTGATCTCCGCGCCCCGCGTGCTCATGCACGGCCAGGTGGTCGCCGACGTGGTGCACCTGCTCGCCGAACTGGTGGAGAACGCCACCCAGTTCTCCCCTGCGGGCACCCCCGTGGACGTCAGCTGCACCCCGGCCGCGGAGGGCCTGGTGGTGGAGGTCGAGGACCGGGGCCTGGGCATGTCCGAGCACGGGTACGCGGAGGCCAGGCGCACCCTCACCCAGCCTCCGGAGTTCGACGTGATGGCGCTGCCGGACGATCCCCGCCTGGGTCTGTTCGTGGTGTCCCGCCTGGCCGACCGGCACGGCGTGCGGGTGTGGCTGCAGCCCTCGCCCTACGGGGGCACCCGGGCGACCACGCTCATCCCCGCCTCGCTGCTGGAACCGGCGGAGAACCCCGTGACGGTCACGGGCGCTCCGACGGGTGGCAGCGGCTCGCCTGGCGGCACAGGAGGCCCGTACGGGACGGTGTCCCAGACCGGCCCCCTACCGCTGCACGGTTCCTCGCCAGTCAACGGGGCGGTGCGCCCACCGGTCGGCCCGGGGCACGGCGGTCCGCGGGGTCCGGCGCGGACCGGCCCGCAGAAGCCCTTCCCGACCGGGCCCCAGGGGCCGGTGCGGACCGGTCCCCAGACCCCCGTTCCGCCCAACGGGTACGGCGGTCCGCAGCCCTTCACGGTGCCGGCCGTCCAGACCGGTCCCCAGGGGACCGTCCCGGCCAACGGGCACGCCCGCCCCGAGGACCCGGGGTACCGGCCGTCCGATCCCGCACCACCGAGGGGGAACGGTGAGAACTGACGGTGTCCACGGCCGCGGGGCGGCCGCCAGCGCCCTTCCCGAGGAGGTGTTCCGGCGCTCGGAGCCGGACGCCCGGAGCCATGACGAGGAGTTCGGGCAGGAACGCTTCCTGCGTCCCTTCGCCGTGACCGCGGGCGATCCCGACGCCCACGCGGTCCTCGGCCCCGAGTCCTCAGGGCTCGACATGCTCAGCCTGGTCGTCGCCGCGCGCGTCCCGGGCCGCCACGAGTGGCTGCGCCCCGAGCGCGGGGCCATCCTCGGCCACGCCCTGCGCGCCCGCACCGTGGTCGAACTCGCCGCCGAGGTGCGCCTGCCGGTCGGCCAGGTCAGGGGCATCGTCGCCGCCATGGTCGCCGACGGGTCGCTCCAGCGCTGCGGTCCCTCGCGTTCCCTCGGCCGCCAGGACATCCTGCACGCCGTCCTGGTGGGACTGCGCTCGCTCTGACCGCAGGGCCCCGCCGGCCCCGGCCCCGGCGCGCCGCCATTGGACCGGGGGCGCCGGGGAGGCCCTCGTACCGGCCCCGCCCGCGGCCACGTCCTCGCCGGCGATCGCCGAGTTCCCCGCTGACACGTTCGTCACCCGACCTCGCGGGTAGACCGCTCCGACACGGGTCCGGCGCGTGGCGGAGCGGGTTTTCCACAGGCTGGAGGACACCCTGGTAGTGGCCTTCGCGGCGCTCCACCATAGGAGACGGCGCTGGTCCGGGACGGTCCCGTGACCGCCGCCGGAGGTGACCATGCGCGTTGTCCGGTGGGTCGCGGCGTTCCTCGCCATCGCGCTCGTGCCCGTACTCACCGCGGCCCCGGCCGCCACCAGCCCACGAGGGGGAGAGTTGGACGGATTCACCATCGGGCACCTGCCCGACCAGATCGACGACCGGACCTCGGTCTCCGACTTCGAGTACGAGTGGGGCGGCGTGTCCTTCTCCAGCCGGGTGTGGGAGAGGACCCTGGAGGGAGGAGGGGCCAGGGTCGTCCTACAGGTCCTGGTCATGCGCGGTGCCGGGATCACCGACCTGGCGGCCGTCCGCGACTTCCTCGCCGAGTACCACGAGCGCGCGCCCGACTGGGAACTCACCGAGTTCCACAACGACGGACACACCGCCCTGCACGGCGAGACCGAGGCCTTCTGGACACCGGCCGAGGGCGTGGCGGTGGAGGTCCGCGACGCCTTCGGCCTCATCGGCCAGGAGGAGCTGTTGGCCACCGCGCGTGGGATCAGGGCCGGGGACTCCGGCTGAACGGCCTCAGCAGCCGGAGAGCACCTCGCGCAGCGCCGTCTCCTCGGCCGGGTCCACGGTCAGGTCCCACACGTGCTTGACCTCGATCCACGAGACCACGTAGTCGCAGTGGGAGGACTCCAGGGGCGGCAGCCACTGCGCGGGGTCGTCATCGCCCTTGGAACGGTTGGGCGAGGCGCTGACCGCCCACAGCTGTGAGGAGTCCAGGTCGTTGGCGAAGCGTCCGCGCTTCTCGGTCGTCCACGCGTGGGCGCCCGAACGCCATCCCTCCTTCAACGCCACCATGTGGTCGATGTCGAGGTCCTGTGAGTCGGTGAGGGTCTCCCCGTCGTAGGGGCTGTACCAGGAGCCGGACACCGGTTGGCAGTCCTCGTCGGTCTCCACGTCCTCGCCGTCGCGCAGCAGGACCACCTGGCGGGTGGTGCAGCCGTCCTGGACACCGGAGTCCCAGTGGGGGAACAGCGCGCGGTCGTACCCCTCCGGATCGTTCTCCGCCTCCACCCGCAGCTCCTCCAGTTGTCGGCGGGCCTGCTCCACCGACAGGTCGGAGGAGACCGTGCCACCGGTCTGCGACTCGGCGGTACCCTCCGGCTCCAGGTCCAGGTCGATCACTCCCAGCTGGTACAGGGCGAACGCGGCGACGGCGAGGACGCCGACCACGGCGGACATGAGGCCGCCGATCTTCGACGAGGCCTTCTTGGACATCAGGCAACTCCACAACGCTTCGGGCACCGCGCACGGGAACGGCGACGGTCGTGCCACCAGCTTGGCCCATGCCCGCACCCGGAGGGAACACCGCCCTGGCCAGGGCGGACGGAGGGATCAGCCCGCAAGGAGATCGAACAGGAGGGAGCCCGCCAGGAGCAGGCCGACCCCAGCGCTGTACAGCCGCGCCCGGGTGCGGTTCGGATGGTCCCGGAACGTGCGCCAGGCGTACAGGACCGTACCCGCCAGCACCAGCGCACCCTCGACCACGGCCGCCACCGCGGGGAACTCCCACAGCCCCAGCCCCAGGAACGGCAGCCCACCCGCACCACCGGGCAGGAGCACCAGGTCCGACCGGTGCACCAGCAGGTCCAGGAGCCAGTGGCTGAACACCACCCCACCCAGGACCGCGCCGGCGTCCCGTCCCCATCGGTCCCGAAGGAACACGTGCGTCAGTCCGCCCACGAGCAATGCCAGGACCAGGTTGCTGACCAGGGCGTGTGAGTACTCCGCGGTGATGAGGAGGGACCCGTAGCCGCTCAGACCGGGCTCGGCCGGTTCCATGTCCTCGACTCCCAGCGCGGACAGCGGCAGGAAGACCAGGTCCGGTAGTTGTGCCGCCACCAGAAGCGCGCCCATGGGAAGCGCTGGACGCCAGGCCTTGACGATCCCCGCCACTCCGAAGTGTCCGGCAAGCATCAGCCACGACTCCGTCTCGTGTTCGTCCGTTCCGTCGCGCCGGGCCACTGGTGGAGGGCGCGCACGAGGCCCTCCACCAGGAGCGCGTAGGTCTCGTCCACGTCCTCGGGGAGTCCGAAGCCGCCGTGCGTCTCCAGGTCCACGAACCCGTGCAGTGTGCTGCGCAGTGTCCGGATCGCGTGCACCATCTGGTCCTGGGGGATCCCGAACCCGCGCAACACCGCCGCCAACACCCGCACGGGGTCGGTGGTCAGGTCCGGCTCGGCTCCGGCCAGCCTGGGCAACTGCTGCAGGGCGGTGTAGCGCCCCGGGTGGGCGTGCGCGTAACGGCGGTAGGCCCCGGCCGCCGCGCGCAGCGCGTCGGGGCCGGACCGGCCCACGGCGGCCCGCTGGACCCGTTCACCGAGCCCGTTCGCGCCCAGCAGCGCCACCTCCCGGTGCAGCCCCGCCAGTCCGTCGACATGCTTGTACAGGCTGGGGGTGGCGACCCCGAGCCGTTTGGCGACCGCGGCCAGGGACAGGGAGCGGAAGCCCTCCTCGTCGCTGAGCCGTGCCGCCTCCTCGGCCACCAGCGCCGGTGTCAGACCCGCCCTAGGCACTGGATCCGGCCCTGCCGATCAGAGCCTCCAGGGCGGGTACGACCACGTCGGGCCGCTGGGACTGGGGGTAGTGGCCGCACTCGGGCACCATCACGACGGAGCCGTGGACCACCGAGGCCACCCACTCGGCCTCGGCGCGCGGGTCCTTCCAGTCGGAGTCCTGCTCGCCCACGATCACCACGGCTCCGGCCCGCAGGTCCGCGGCCTCCAGGACCTCCTCGTGGGGCGCGTAGATGGTGTCGTACACGGAGCGGTACCTGTCGGCCGGGCGCAGCATCCTCAGGACGCGGTCCAGGTGTTCCCGGTGTCCCTCGGGGGTGCGTCCGGTGTTCAGGGCGTTGTAGTAGCCCGTCACCGCACGGGGTCCCCACAGCCGGACCAGCATGAGCCGCTGCGCGATCCGCACGAACAGGGAGGGAACGGGCTGGCGGAGGAAGGGCGCCAGCAGGGCGATGCCCGCCACCAGGTCGGGCCGCTCCTTCGCGGCGATGGTCACGGCCGCTCCGCCCAGGGAGTTGCCCACCATCACCACGTCCTCTCCGCCCAACTCCTCGGCGAGCGCGACGGCGTCGGTGGCCGCCGCCCGGTTGGTGTGGTCGTCGAAGGCGGTGCCGCTGTCACCGTGGCCGCGCAGGTCCATGGCGGCGACCCGGTACCCGGCTTCGGCGAGCGCGGCGCCCACGAAGCGGAAGGAGGCCCGGTGGTCGAACATGCCGGGTACGCAGACGACGAGTGTTCCGGTGTTCTCCGCTCCGTAGAGGTCGTAGGCGATTCGTCCCCGGGGGCGCTGGAGATGGTGCGCCGCGGAGTTCCCCGGACTGTGGCTTGTGTCCATAGCGTAAAAGCTAATGGCATTAGCCAAGTGAATCAAGGGGGCCGGACGAGGTTTCCCACGGGGAGCGGCCCGTGAGCAGCGGCCCGGGGACGGCCGATAGCGTGGAGGCGGGCCAGAACCGGATGTCCGCCCGCGGTATCCGGCCTACACTTCAAGGCAGATCGAGCCCCCCCGGGGCCCGCCTACACGACAGAGAGCAACACAGTGACCGACATCATCGACGAACTCCAGTGGCGCGGCCTGCTCGCGCAGACGACCGACCTTGACGCACTGCGCAAGGCGCTCGCCGATGGTCCGATCACCCTGTATTGCGGATTCGACCCGACGGCGGGCAGCCTGCACGTGGGCCACCTCACCCAGATCCTGACCCTGGCACGCTTCCAGCAGGCGGGGCACCGTCCGATCGCGCTGGTCGGAGGGGGCACGGGGCTCATCGGGGACCCCAAGCCCAACGCCGAGCGCCAGCTCAACTCGCAGGAGGCCGTGCAGGGCTGGGTCGCCAACCTGGCCGGACAGCTGTCCGCGTTCCTGCGCTTCACCCCCGAGGGCGGGCAGCCGGAGCCGACCGACGCCGTCCTCGCCGACAACGCCGAGTGGCTCGGCGAGATCAACGCGATCGAGCTGCTGCGCGACGTCGGCAAGCACTTCAGCATCAACCAGATGCTCGCCCGGGAGACGGTGAAGAGCCGCCTGGACGGCGAGGGGATGAGCTACACCGAGTTCAGCTACGTGCTGCTGCAGTCCTACGACTACGTCCAGCTCTACCGTCGCCACGGCTGCACACTGCAGACCGGCGGCTCCGACCAGTGGGGCAACATCACCGCCGGTCTGGACCTGGTCCGCAGGATGGACGGCAACGAGCCGCACGGCCAGGCGCACGCGCTGACCACGAACCTGCTCACCAAGGCCGACGGCACCAAGTTCGGCAAGACCGAGTCCGGCACCGTCTGGCTCGACCCCGAGCTGACCTCGCCGTACGCCTTCTACCAGTTCTGGTTCAACGCCGACGACCGCGACGTGGTGCGCTACCTCAGGACCTTCAGCTTCCGCGGCCGGAGCGAGATCGAGGAGCTGGAGCGACAGACCGAGGAGCGTCCGCAGGCCCGCGCCGCCCAGCGCACCCTGGCCGAGGACCTCACCACGCTGGTGCACGGCGAGGAGGAGTGCCGCAAGGTCAAGGAGGCCAGCCTGGCGCTGTTCGGTCGGGCGGACCTGTCCGATCTGGACGCCCGCACGTTGGCGGCGGCCCTGGCCGAGGTGCCCAAGGCCGAGGTCAGCGGTTCCGTGGACGAGCTGCTCGTGATCGACCTGTTCGCACAGAGCGGCCTGACGCCGAGCAAGTCCGCCGCCCGCCGCGCGGTCCAGGAGGGCGGGGCCTACGTGAACAACGTCAAGGTCACCGACGTGGAGGCCACGCTCAGCGCCGAGGACGTGCTCCAGGGGCGTTTCGTGGTGCTGCGCAAGGGCAAGCGCAACGTCGGCGGTGTCGTCCTCGGCGGCTGACACTCCGACCGACACACCGATCCACGGGTCGGCGCCCGCAAGGCGTCGGCCCGTGGCCGTGCCCGGGGTTCCCCGCGCCGGCGCCCGTGCCGAGCTCCGACCGAGAGTTGGGAGGTTTGTTGGAGGATGAGGGTTTCGGGAGGGAATCTTCCGGGAAGGACGCCTGTTATCTGACACAAACAGCCGACACGCGGACCTGGTGTGAGGACCGCGTACGTCATCAGGGGCCTTCACAAGCCGCCCAGACGGGGCGACGGGGTTCCGGATCTCGGGTTCGACACTTCGACACCTGATCCGGGCTCTGGTTTGACGCCTGCCCCTGTCCTCCCTATACTCGAAAGAGTCGCTGCGGGACGGCGAGGATCCTTCGGGGTCGCTCGGAACCGGACCGCGATCACAGACCTTCCTCTCCGAAACCGTGTTGGTTCGAGCAGTGCTCTGAGCCGGTAGGCTTCGGGAGGCGCTTCCACAGAAAATGCGGAAGCGGACGGGCTTTACCCCGATCAGGAACACCACAAACCGCCGGTTTGGCGGGGTGCGGAACACCTGATAAAGTGAAGACACAACAAAGCGGAAACGCAACAGCGCCTTCCACGGAAA
>NZ_VWVU01000022.1 GCF_008638365.1 Nocardiopsis quinghaiensis
TGTGGTGGGGTGGGAGAGTAGGTTGCTGCCACGGTTTGTTTTGGGGGGGTCGCCTTGCGGGGTGGCCCCCCTTTTTTTGTGTGTGGGGGTGGGTGGTGTGGGTGTGTGGGGTGTTTGTCCGCCCGGGCTTGTGAACGTGTGAACAAAGGGTGGGGGTGTTCCGGGGTGGGGAACGGTCGGCCGTGCGTGGGTGGGGTGGGGTGTCGGTCGCGCGGGGGTGGAGCACACGACGACGAACCACCTCGGACGGGTTCGGGTAGGACCTCCGGTGAAGCCCGACCACGCACCCGTGGAGCCGAGGCTGACGCGCGACCACACACCCGTGCGCCTGGGGGTGAAGGGAGTTCCGGGCCCGGGGCGGGGGACCCGTGCCGGTGTGTACTGCTTCCGTCTAGTCCTCGTCGACCTCAGGGATGTCGATGAGCTGCCGCAGCAGCGCAAAGAAGTCCTCTTCGCTCATCGCCGACCAGTCCACGTGCTCGTTCATGTCAGCGGTTTTCCCCCAACCCACGGCCGATAAGCCTGTGTGGGCCGCACTGGTTCGAGAAGTCTCGGTTAACGAGGCGTTAGCGCAGGTGGCCGGCTCGACCGGTGGGGGGACCAGAGGGCTCTCGAAGCGGACACGGGGCTGGACGGACTCAGGAGTCCTCTGGTCCCTCAACGGGGGCCGTGGCCCCAACCTTCGACGAGGACGGTCGGCTCGCTTCAGACGCGCTGCTGGAGGGCGCTACGGCACTCCGGGCACCGGCAGCGCTTGTTGTATCCCGTGACGGTGCCGTGCGGCAGGGACGGATCCCGCTGCTCGGTGAGGGTGGAGTCGAGCTGGTTGCCGAAGGCCGTGAGGATACGTGCGGTCGAAAAGACCTGCGTGGAGCTGATGCCGAGTTCGCCCGCGGCGTCGTCGATATGCTTCCCCATCCGGAGTTTCGCGATGAGACGGGACCGGGTGCTCGGCGGCATCTCCGCTTCCGCGTTCGCGATCAGCTGCTCTGCGTCGTTAATGGGGTAGCTCAATGGATTTCCTCTATGTGTACGGTTACGCTCGCCGGAGCGGGCACCTCAAGCATCGTACGCTGTTTCTCCACGCTGGCATCAGGGTGAGACATACGAGACGGGAGACAACGGACACCTTCCTGTTTCCTGCCTCCGCGCACCGGCCCGCGCTCTTCACCGGATCCCCCCGGCCCCCTCCTCCGATCCTTCTCCGAGCCCTCTCGTCCCCTCCTCCGGCCTCCCCACGGCTTCTCCGCACTCGGGTTCCGCCCTCCGCCTCCGCGTCACTCTCCTCCTTTCCTGTCCACGTTCGGTGCGTGGGACGGCAAGGGACCCGGGCAAGGCCGAGGACTGTGGAAGATGGAGCGGAAAGTGCCTCCTGCGCCTCTTATACCTTCTGTGCCTTCTGAGCCTCCTGGGGCCGCAGTCCTCACAGCCCCTGCCACCTTCGTACCAAAAGACGGGTTTGTCGTCCGGACCGTCGGGTTTCCGGCTGCCGTAATGCATCGAATCGGCGGCTCTTTCCTAGAAACGCATTGCTAGATGCTAGACGCCGTGTTTCGCTGGTGGTACAACTCCGCCACTCTGCGTCATGGGATCAGCGTTATGACCAGCCCCACGGTCCGTCGCCGACGACTGTCCGCCGAGCTCCGCCGCCGCCGTGTGCAGGCGGGTATGACCCTCAGCGATGTCGCCGAGGAACTGGAGTGGTCCCCGGCCAAGCTGGGCCATATCGAGACCGGTATCCGCAAGTGGCCCTCCGTCATGGAGATCGCGGCCCTGCTGCGCCTGTACGGGGTGACCGGCGGGCAGCGCGAAGCCATCCTGACCCTCGTCCGGGAGTCTCGGCTGCGCCCGTGGTGGACCGAGTACGAGGACGTGCTCCCGTCCGCGTACGTCGGCAACGAGGCGGGAGCCGTCTCCGTGCAGTCCTACTCGGGCATCCTCGTCCCCGACCTCCTCCAGACCCCCGACTACACCGCCGCCGTGGCACGGGCGCTGGGGTGCGGAGAGCACGCCGTCGAACGGATGGTCGCCGCCTACCTGAAACGCCAGGAGGTCCTCGACCAGGGCGGTCTGGCCCGATACCACGCCATCGTCGAGGAGGACGCCCTCCAGCGGGTGTCCGGAGACCTGGGACTGCTGCGCGCGCAGACCACCCGCATTGTGGAGCTGGCCACCGAGTCGGACCGGGTGACCGTGCAGCTGCTGCCCACGTCGGCCGGCCCGCACCCCGGAGTCGCCGGACCCTTCTCCGTGTTGGAGTTCGACGAGGACGAGGCCGCCCTGGCCTACGTCGAGGCCACCCAGGGCGGTTCGATCGTGGAGGCGGAGGAGTCGGTCGAGGCCTGCAGGCGGGTGTGGTCCGGACTCGCCGGGATCGCGGCGTCTCCGCAGGCCACGCTGGCCATCCTGCGGCGGATGGCGCTGCTGACCTGAGACTGTGGGGGCGCCTCTTCGCGGATCACTCCGAGAAGTTGGTGGAAAACGGTCCACTGTGGCAGGGACCGCTACCAACAGCTTGCTAGTCTGCTTGGTGACAACCTCATAAAGTTCTCTGCGGAGCCCCCGTCTCGTGCGGGAGCCCGTGTGTACACATTGAATCACCGAAAGGGTCCGGACAGTGAAGAAGATCATCGTTCTGGTGCTGGTGGCCCTCGGGGCTTTCGCCGTCTACCGCAAGATCCAGGCGGACCGCGCCGAGCTCGACCTGTGGACCGAGGCCACTGCGGCCAGCGAGGGCTGACCGAACGCCTTATCGGCGGCCGTGAGGTATCCACCGGGCGACCGGGGACCGGTGCCGTTCGCGCCGTCCCGGCCAGCTCCTGAGTGACACGAAGACGTGGGTGGGCCAGAACAATCCCGAGGTGCGACCCACGGCTTTGTGCTGCTTCTGGTCCCGGAGCCGTGGCCCCGACCGGACGGCCCTGCTCGGTGAGCGGGACCGCCCCGATGAAGGTATGCTCTGCATGGTGGCCAGGGCTCACGCCCGGCTCCGAGGGGCCATAGCTCAGCTGGCAGAGCGCCGGTTTTGCATACCGGAGGTCAGGGGTTCGACTCCCCTTGGCTCCACTCGTCTCAAGGCGGCCCCGCGGACAGGCACTGCTTGTCCGCGGGGCCGCCTTCGTCGTGCCTCCCCCGAACACCTCTTCTCCCCCTCCGGGGGTGACGGCCCTTCTGCGGTGAAGGCCGGATCCGGCCAGGATTCTCCCCCGAAATGCACTGTGCGAACTCCGCAAATCGTCCGTGAGGAAACCCCCGCTTTGGAACCCCTGTCCGGATCAAACAGGGATATCTCGGTCAGAGTCTGACGATTCCCTATGGTTACTAACCAGTAATGGCTACTAATCAGTAGTTTCGGGGTTACCAATCAGTAGTTCCGGTTCGCTCCGTCGGGTGGGAAATAGGTGGCGCGTGGAGTCGTGCGGCGGGTGATCCCCGGGGGTCCGTATAGCCCGTTCGGGTGGGGTGGATGACCCAGAGTCCCCTTCGCCCGGACACTCCCCGGTGGTGGGCCAGCTGTGACGGAGCTATGAACCCGCAGGTCATGCGGCTTGTCGGGGAAAGGATGACGGGTGACCTTTCCTTCCGGCCGCACGGGTCCGCTTCTACCACATGCGACTACTCTGCGTATGTGTATGATGACACTTCCTCTAAGTGCAATGGTCCTACTGGGCCATATAAGAAATAGGCCTCTTGGGGTCTGTTGGTGAACTAGGACGAACCGTAGTTTCGACACCAGTGACAACGAGGAAGACAGCGCGCCGAAACGATCAACCCCCGAAGACGGACGTGCGGCCCCCCGCACGGCCATGTGACACCGTCCTCGGATCGGTCCGCGTCTCCTCGCCCGTCGACGGTCGCGCCAGTCGACGGATTTTCCGATCACCACACATGCTGATCTTGGGAGTGGGGCAACATGTGGAATGAGAAGATGGCGACCCGTGCCAAATGCCGGGAGATCGACCCTGACGCGTTGTTCGTGCAGGGGGCGGCCCAGAACCGCGCCAAGCTGATCTGCCGGGGCTGCCCGGTCCGTACACAGTGCCTGGCCGAGGCACTCGACAGCCGTATCGAGTTCGGTGTCTGGGGAGGCATGACCGAACGCGAGCGCCGCGCCCTGTTGCGCCGACGCAAGGACGTCACCGACTGGTACGAGCTGCTCACCAGCGCCGAGCGCCGTTACGAGCGCGAGCGGACCGGGCAGGAGGTCGCGGTCGCCGCGCGGAGTTAGCCGAGGCCCGGGTAGGGGGAGAGCCCCGGCGCCGCCCCGCGGAGGACGCAGACGAAAGTCGGTGGCATCCTCCGCCTCAGGGGGGAGGGGCGGATCAGGGGAGAATCAGGGGAGGCCCCTATACCCATAATCGCCCTGACGGCGCATCATGGTGGGAGTGCGGCTGATCGGTGCCGTACTCCCGTCGCCGTTGGGAGTGGGAGTGGGAGTGGCTGTGCAGGATCCTCAGTATCCGGCGAGGCGCGCCTGGGAGCCACAGGCCAGGCCGCAGATCCGCCTCACCGACGCCGAGCGCGACGACGTCATCGGAGTCCTCCAGGAGGCGTTCAGCCGCGGTCAGCTCGACGAGGAGGAGTTCGGCGAGCGCACCGAGAAGGCCATGCGGGCCAAGTTCGGGGCCGACCTCGCCCCCCTCACGGAGGACCTGGGCCTCAGCCAGGCGGGGGCGCCCCGGTCGGCGCCCGCAGGTCCGTTCGGAGCCTTCAGCGGTCAGGGGAGGACCGATTCCAGGACTCCCCTGCCGAGCACACAGGCCGAGCGGGTCATGGCCGCGGTCGGCCACAGCGGGAACTACTTCTTTCCCGTCATCGCGCCCCTGGTGACCTTCCTCCTCAGCAGCAGGCTCTCGCCCTACGTACGCCGTCAGGCCATGGAGTCGCTGAACTTCCAGATCTTCTGCTTCGTCACCGGGACCGTGAGCGTGCTCCTGTCCTGGCTCATCGCGCCCCTCCTGGTGACGCTCGCCGTCGTCCTGGGCTGGACGGTGCTTCCGGCCGTCGCCAGCATCGCCAGCCTCATGGGCAGGAACTGGCGCTACCCGATGCTCTTCCGCGTCGTCAAGGACGACTGAGCGGGCCTCACCGGAGCGGGGAGCCTCGGAGCGGAGGGCTCGCACCGGTACGGGCCGCCGCACCGGCACGTCCCGGCACGGGGCCGGTGTACCGGTGGACGCGGTCGCCCCCGGACACGGCGATGCCGGGACGGAGGGACCGCCCCGGCGAGGGGACAGGGATCAGGGGGAGGGGACCGGTCCGCGGGCGGGACTCCTCGCCCCGCCCGACACGGCGATCCGTCTCCCGTTCCTAGCTGCCAGGCTGCCCGTTCTCCTTGGCCCGGTTGTTGCCCGTGGCCGTACGAACGGCCTCCTTGCCCTTGCTCCTGGCCGTCTTGGCGGTGTCCTCGGCGCCTTCCTTGGCCTTGTCAGCCGTCTTGGACGCCCTCTCCTCCAGGTCCTCCCTGGTTTCGCGGACCTGGTCGCGCGCCTGGTCCAGGTGCTCCTGCCATTCGGCGTCCTGGGACGCCTGGCGCAGGCGGATGAGCGAGTACACGACCAGCCCGCCGACCACGGCGGCACCACCGATCAGGGCTCCACGGGAGACACCGCGTTTGCCCCGCCGCATCAGTCGCAGCCCGCGACGCCCCTGGACCGGGCTGACGCGGTGAGCGGCGGCGTTGAGCGCCTCGGCCACACGCGGGGCCACGGTGTCCTCCACGCGCTGCGCGGCGTTCTCCAGCCGTGGCGCGGTCCATCCGCGGGCCTGGAGGAGCTTCAGAGCGGCCTGGTCGCGCGCCTGGTCGGCGTACGGGCCGATCCTGTCGGCCTGCCCCTTGGCCATGTCCTGCAGGCGGGCGAGGGCGAGGGTGACCTCCGCCTCCTTGCGTGCCTTGCGCCGCTTGGAAGTGATAGGCACGTCGTCAGCTCCTTCGATCGTTCACCGGTTCTACGGTCCCCACCCGGGTGGCCGGCGATCGATGCCACACAGGCGGATTCCTCGTCGTCCTTACCCGTTACCCGGGTGTTATCTCAACATACGTCCTCTCCGCGTGCGATCTACGTTTCGACACCGCACGGCGGGTTTTCTCCTCGCGTTTCCCCGGAGTCGGGTCGTTTCCCGCCTCCTCGTCCCCATCTCCCGGAGCCAGGCCGTCCCCACTCCGTCGAACTGTTCGGAGTCGGGTCCCCCCTACCCCGTCGAACTGATCGGACACCACCACCGCGGCGACCGGTGCAGACCGAGCCCGGGACGCGGACGGGTAACGTGAGCACGTAAACGAAGTCAACCGAAAGGTACGTAGGTGTCGGACTCCACGGTTCAGCCCACCGCGCGGCTGAACACCTCCAAGGGAACCATCGTCGTGAAGCTGTTCGAGGAGGAGGCGCCGGAGACGGTCGCCAACTTCATCGGCCTGGCCGAGGGGTCGAAGCAGTGGATGGACCCCACCACGGGCAAGCCGTCCGACAGCAGCCTGTACGAGGGCACGATCTTCCACCGCGTCATCGACGGCTTCATGCTCCAGGGCGGTGACCCGCTCGGTACCGGCCGCGGCGGCCCCGGCTACACCTTCAAGGACGAGATCCACCCGAACCTGCGTTTCGACCGCCCGTTCCTGCTGGCCATGGCCAACGCGGGTCCGGGGACCAACGGCTCGCAGTTCTTCATCACCGTGGACAAGCCGTACTGGCTCGACGGCCGCCACACCATCTTCGGCGAGGTCGTCGAGGGCACCGATGTGGTCACCGGGATCTCCCAGGTCGCCACCGACTCGCAGGACCGTCCGCGTGAGGACGTGGTGATCAACAGCATCGAGATCAGCCGGTAACGGCGACGGTGCTCAGATTCCGAGGAGGAAGAACCCGCCCATGAGCACGCCCCCGCCGCCGTCCGGACCCTCACCGGAACCGGAACCCCGGGCTTCGCGCACCTGCTACCGACACTCCGACCGGGAGACCGGAGTCAGTTGCAGCAGGTGCGAGCGGCCCATCTGCCCGGACTGCATGGTCGAGGCGTCCGTGGGCTTCCAATGCCCCGGCTGCGTCTCGGAGGGGAACCGTGGGATGCGCCGGGCACGGACAACGTTCGGGGGCAGGGCCGTGACCAGGCCCTACGTGACGTGGACGATCCTGGGCATGATGGTGGCAGGATTCATCGCCCAGCTGGGCACCTCCGACCCGGTCGGTCAGGCGGGCGCCTCACCGCTGGTCTGGGAGTTCGCCATGCTCGGCCTCGGCCAGGTGGAGGGAACACTCCTCGGGGTGGTCGCCGACGAGTGGTACCGACTGATCACGGCCGCGTTCCTGCACGGCAGCATCTTCCACCTGTTGTTCAACGGGTACGCCATGTACATCCTGGGAACGCAGCTGGAGCGCTGGCTGGGACACGGCCGCTTCCTCGCCCTGTGGGTGCTCGGCGCGCTCGCGGGGTCCGTGCTCAGTCTCCTGGTGGCGCCCAACCAGTTCTCCGTCGGGGCCTCCGGCGCGATCTTCGCCCTCTTCGGAGCGGTGTTCGTGATCGGCAGACGGCTCCGCCTGGATCTGAGGATGGTCGGTGTCCTGTTGGCGGTCAACCTCGTGTTGACCTTCGTGGTCCCGAACATCTCCTGGACCGCGCACATCGGCGGACTGGTCGCCGGGTTCCTCCTCGGCGCCGTGTTCGCCTACCTGCCGGGAAGATCCGCGGGGAGCACGGCCCGCACGGTCACGCACGTCTTGCTGGCGTCGGCGTTCGCCGCGCTGCTCGCGGCCCTGGTGGCCACGGCGCCGCTGATCATCATCGGCTGACGGCGCACCGAGTCGAACGGGCCCCGGGGGAGGATTCTCCGGGGCCCCTCCCATGCGCTGGCGGGCGGCCACGGCCCGGGGACCACCCCTGTGCCCGCCGGTACCGCGGTCCGCTGGGAGGGCTGTCCGCGGGCACAGCGAAAAGAGCTACCCACAGCCTGTGGATAACCCTGTGGAAAACGTGTGTCGGTGCTGTTCAGCGCGGGTGCGCATGTCTACGTGAGGGGCACCCGCGCCGATCTTCGAGAGGGCGTGCCCGCCAACCGCCGCGAGGTCAGTGCCAGCGCGTGGACAGGATGACGGCCATGATGATCCCGCTGAATCCGATCAGCAGGTTCCAGTTGTGCCAGTCCTGCATGTACGGGATCTGGGCACCCGCGATGTAGTAGACCGCGATCCAGAGAATGCCCAAGGCGAAGAAGCCCAGCATCGTCGGGACCAGCCAGCGCGGACTGACCTTGGGCTTCTCCTTCGAAGGAGGCGGCGTGTAGACGGCCTTCTTCTTGCGATCGCTGCGGGACTTGGGCACGGTCGCTGCTCCAGTACGTGGGGCGGGTTCGTCAACGAGAACACAGTCTACGCCCCGGGGGCGGCCCCCGTCACCGGTGGGCCGTCCCGCACCACGGAGCGGTGCGCCCCCGGACCGCACCCGCACACCTCCGGTACGACGGCGGGCCGTGTCGCGCCTTCGCACGACACGGCCCGCCGACCTCGTCCGGCTGCCTCAGTCCTCGCGGATGAAGGGGAACTCGAAGCCGTCCCCGTTACCGTTGCCGTTGCCCGGAGGCGACTGTTCGCCGTCCCCGGGCGGGGACTCCCCGCCGTCCTCCGGAGGTGACCCGTCGTCGTCCGGGGGCTCCTCCGGCGCCGGTTCGGTCGCGAGCACGATGTTCACCGTGGTCCCCGGCTCCACCGTCTGCCCGGACTGCGGGTCATGCCTGATGACCGTGCCCGTCGGGCCCTCCGTGCTCGGCTCCTCCGTGAAGGAGGCGGTCAGCCCCCTCTGGTCCAGGGCGGACTGGGCACCCGACTGGGTCATTCCGACCAGGTCGGGAACCTCCACCTGGTCGGGACCGGAGGAGACCAGCACCGTGATCTCGGCGTCAGGTGCGACCTCGTCCCCCGCGGGCGGGTCCGTGCCGATCGCGTTGCCCTCGGGCACGCTGTCGTCGGCCCTCTGCGCGGTGGTGACGTTCCCGAAGCCCGCGTCGCCCAGCGTGTTCGCGGCCTCGGACTCGCTCTGGCCCTCCACCGACGGGATCTCGACGGCGTCCGGCCCGCTGGAGACGTACAGGACGATCTCCTCGGACAGCTCCGCCGTCTCGCCGCCGGCAGGGTCGGTCTCGATGACCTGGCCCTCCTCGACATCCCCGTCCGCCCGCTGCTCGGCCCTGGTGTCGTCGAAGCCCGCCTCGCCGAGTTCGGTCTGCGCCTCCGCGGCCGTGGACCCGGCCACGTTCGGCACCTCGGCGGTCTCCGGATCAGGAGGGCCGGTCCCCTCGCTGATCAGCCAGAACACCAGCGCCAGGGAGGCGATCACGCCGACGCCGAGCAGCACCCACAGCGCGGTCTTCCCGGCGTTGTTCCCCCGGCGGTCGTCGTAGTCGTCGTAGTCGTCCCCGTAACCGTCGTAGTCGTCGTAACGGTCGTTGGGCGCGGGAGGCATCGCGGTCGTGGCCCCGGCCGCCGCCATGGCCATGGTGCCCGCCTGGGTGGGCATCCCGGCCAGGCCGCGCTGGATGTCCGCGCGCATCTCGGCGGCGTTCTGGTACCGCTCCTCGCGGTCCTTGGTCATCGCCCGCAGGGTGATGTCCTCCAGCCACTCGGGGACCTGCGGGTCCACCTCGCTCGGCGGAACCGGATCCTCGCGTACGTGCTGGTAGGCGATCGAGACGGGGGAGTCGCCGGTGAACGGCGGATGGCCGGTGAGTAGCTCGTAGAGCACACAGCCCGTGGAGTAGATGTCGCTGCGCGGGTCCACGCGCTCGCCGCGCGCCTGCTCCGGGGACAGGTACTGGGCGGTGCCGATGACCTGGGAGGTCTGCGTCATCGTCGCCTGGTCGTCCGACATCGACCGGGCGATGCCGAAGTCCATCACCTTGACCTCGGCGTTACGGGTCAGCATCACGTTGGCGGGCTTGATGTCGCGGTGGACGATCCCGTTGTCGTGGCTGTACTCCAGGGCCTTGAGGATGCCGTCGACCAGTTCCGCCGAGCGCTCCGGCAGCAGGCGGCGGTCGTCGTCCAGCAGTTCCTTGAGGGTTCGTCCGTCCACGTACTCCATGACGATGTACGGGAGGGACAGTCCGTCGACCATGTCCTCGCCGGTGTCGTACACCGCGATGATGGCGGGATGGTTCAGGGAGGCCGCTGACTGGGCCTCCCGTCGGAACCTCGCCTGGAAGACGTGGTCGCGGGCCATGTCGTGTTTGAGGGTCTTGATGGCGACGAGTCGGTCGAGGCGCAGGTCGCGTGCGCGGTAGACCTCGGCCATGCCGCCACGCCCGACGATGGTGTCGAGCTCGTAGCGTCCGCCAAGGAGCCGGGGCTGGGACATGTCGTGTACTGATCCTCGTGTCTTCCGGAGGCCGCCCGCGGGCCGCCGCCTACCCTGAACGTCTCTCGCTCACGGTGTCGGTGTTGTGGGTTCGCCGCCACCCGGGGGGGTGGTGTTCCCGCCGCCGCCCCCGTCGTCCGGCGGCGGGGACTCGTCGGGGGGATCGTTCGGGTCGGGACTCTCCCCACCGGAACCGCCGTCCTGGTCCCCGTCCTCGTTCCCGCCCTGGTCCCCGTCCTCGTCTCCGTCCCCCTCGGGAGGACTGGGTTCCTGGGCTCCCCCCTCGGGGTCGGGACTCCCGCCCTCGACGGGTTCCCGCGGGTCCGTGGACCAGTCGGTCCCTCCGCCGGTGTTGTCGGGGGGCACTTCCGAGGTGGTGTCGTCCGCGGGTTCCTCCGTGTTCTCCGGGGACGGGGAGGAGGTCACGGGCGGAGTTTCGAGGGAGTCGCGTACGTTGTCGGCCCCCTGGTCCCCGCTGTAGAGGAACCCGGCCACCGCCGCGGCCGCGATCAGGACCGTCGCGGCGATCGCCGCCATGATCACGGGAGCGCTGACACGTCGCTCCCGTGATCCGGACAGACTAGCGGAGCCCCCTCCCCGGTCAGGGGGGACGGGCGTCTGTCCGCCGCTCTGGCGCGACACGGCGCCCGAACCGATGTCGGTGATCGCGCTCGCCACCGCGGTCTGGGCCATGCCCTCGAAGCCCGCGGTGGGTGTCGGCGGCCCGGTGCCGGAGTTGGAGCGGATGACCGCGGCCATGTGCGCCACCTCGCTGGCCGACGCGGGTCGCTCCCCCGGGTCCTTCAGCAGCAGCGAGGACACCAGGTGGTCGACGTCCGCCGGGATGTGGTCGGGCAGCTCCGGCGGGTCCTCGCGGGTGTGCGCCAGCGCCAGCGCCACCGGGGTGTCGCCGGTGAACGGCGGCGTCCCGGCCAGGCACTCGTAGGCCACCACACCGAGCGCGTACAGGTCGGAGGAGGAGCTCGCGGGCCTGCCCGACGCCTGCTCGGGCGAGATGTACTGGGCGGTGCCCATGACCATGCCGGTCTGGGTGAGGGTGACCGACATGTCGCCCCTGGCGATGCCGAAGTCGGTGAGCTTGAGCTGGCCGTCGGCGGTGACCAGCAGGTTCCCCGGCTTGATGTCGCGGTGCACCACGCCGCGCGCGTGCGCGGCGGCCAGGGCCTGGGCCGCCTGGCAGACGAAGTCCAGGGTCTGGTCCGGGCTGAGGCGTCCCTTCTCCCGTAGCACCTGGGAGAGCGGTTCACCGACCACGAGTTCCATGATCAGGAACGCGCGGCCCCCCTCCTCGCCGTAGTCGTAGACCTGGGCGATCCCGGGATGGGAGAGGCCGGCGGTGATCCGGCCCTCGGTGCGGAACCGCTCCCTCGCAGTGGGCTCGGCCATCTGCGCGAGGTGCAGCAGTTTCACCGCGACGGGGCGGTTGAGCAGGGTGTCGGCGGCCTTCCAGACCGTGCCCATACCGCCGGAGCCCACCTGTTCCTCCAGGCGGTAACGGTCGCTCAGAACGGTCCCGGTGAGTCCACCGGAACCGCTCTGGGAAGATGGCTCGTAGGCGTTCACTACAGAACCGCTGCCTCCATCATCTGACGGGCGATCGGGGCCGCCAGCTCGTTGCCGCTGCCACCGCCGAACTCGACCACGACCGCGACCGCGATCTGCGGATCGTCAGCCGGGGCGAAGCCGATGAACCAGTTGTGGGTGTCGTTGCCCTCACCGGTCTCGGCGGTACCGGTCTTGCCCGCGACCTCCACCCCGGAGATGGCGGCGTTGGTGCCCGAACCGCCCTGCTGGGTGACGCCGACCATCATCTCGGTGAGGTCCTCGGCCGTGCTGGCGCTGACCGCCTGGGAGTAGCTCTCCGGCGTGGTCTGGGTGACCACCGACAGATCCGAGTCGCGCACGGTGTCCACCACGTAGGGTCGCATGACCTCACCCGAGTTGGCCACACCCGAGGCGACCATCGCCATCTGCAGCGGGGTCGCCTCCACGTTGGACTGGCCGATACCCGCGCGGCCGAGGATGTTGGGGTCGGTCTCGACCGGGACGTAGCTCGGGGTCACCTCCAGCGGGACGGTGAGCTCCTCAGCCGACTCCGCCGCCTCCGCGCTGGGGTGGAACCCGTACGCGGCGGCCTGGTCCGACATGTTCTGGCCGCCGGCCTCGATCGCCCAGTTGGCCATCGAGGTGTTGCAGGAGATCTGGATCGAGTGCGCCAGGGTGTCCGGCTGGCCGCCGTTGCAGGTGCCGCCCGGGGTGGCGTTGGGCAGCTCCCTGCCCAGATCCAGACTGTCGGGCGCGTCCATGGTGCTGTCCGGCCCCGCGTCCAGGTACTCCATGGCCGCCGAGGCGGTCACCACCTTGAACGTCGAGCCCGGGGGGTAGCGCTCGTTGAGGGCCCGGTTGAGCAGCGGCTTGCGCGGGTCGTTCTCCAGCTCCGTGTAGTTGGCCACGGCCTGTTCGGTGTCGGTGATGCTGGTGACGTCGTTGGCGTCGTAGGACGGGTAGGAGACCGCGCCCAGGATCGCCCCCGTCTGGGGGTCGAGCGCGACGGCCGCGCCGTTCTTGCCGCCCAGGTTCTTGAAGCCCTCGTAGGCCGCCTTCTGTACCGCCGGGTCCAGGGTCAGCTGGACCTGGGCGCCCTCGGGCTCGCGGCCGGTGATGATGTCGCGGAAGTTGCGCACGGCCAGGCGGTCGTCGGAGCCGTCGAGCAGCGAGTTCTCGGTGTACTCGATACCCGAGGCGCCGTAGGTGCGGAAGGAGCCGACGATCGGCGTGTACAGGCCGCCGCCGGTGTACTCGCGCTGGAACCGCGGGGGCTTGCCCTCCTCGGCGATGTTGTCCGAGAAGGCCACGTTCTCATCGGCGACCTGGATGGGTCCGCGCTGCTCGCTCAGCCGCTCGCTGAACTTGCGGGTGTTGAGCGGGTCGTCGCGGATGGCCTCGGCCTGGAAGCCCTGGATCCAGGTGACGTTGAGCATCAGGACCAGGAGCAGGAACAGGGAGAAGATGCTGAGTCTGCGGATCGGTGTGTTCATCGTTGGATCACCTGGGTCGCGCCCTCGTCCTGGATGGCCTGCGGTGCGGGTCGGCGGGCGTTGTCGCTGATGCGGAGCAGGATGCCCATCATGATCCAGTTCGCCATCAGGGCGGAGCCGCCGGCCGCCATGAACGGCGTGGTCGAACCGGTCAGCGGGATGACCCGGGTCAGGCCGCCCAGGACGATGAAGACCTGGTAGGCGAGCAGGAAGGCGACACCGCTGGCCAACAGCTTGTTGAACGCGCCGGTGGCGGCCAGGGCGATGCGCATGCCGCGTTCCACCAGCAGGCCGAGGGCCAGCAGGATGGCGAGCAGCCCGGTCACGCCCAGCTCCTCGCCGAGCGTGGCGAGGATGAGGTCGCTGTCGGCCGCGAAGACCTCGTACATCTCACCGGCGCCCAGGCCCGTGCCGAAGAGCCCGCCGTAGGCCATGCCGACCAGCCCCTGCACCAGCTGCTGGCTGCCGCCGACCGCGTAGTAGACGTCTTCCTCGAAGGCGTGGAACCAGATGTTGACGCGGGCCTGGACGTGCCAGAAGAGCAGGTAGGCGGTGAACGCGCCGGCCGCGAACATGGCCAGGCCGATGGTCACCCACGAGGAGCGCTGGGTGGCCACGTACAGCATGGCCAGGAAGGTGCCGAAGAGCAGCAGCGAGGTGCCCAGGTCGCGCAGGAGCACCAGCATGCCGATGGCCAGTACCCAGCCGACGAGGATCGGTGCCAGGTCGCGCGCCCGGGGCAGCTCGATGAGTGTGAAGCGGCCGATCCTGATCGGCTTGCCGACGATCTGGAGGACCTGGCGCTTGTTCATCAGGTAGGACGCCAGGAAGATCACCAGCGCGATCTTGGCGAACTCCGAGGGCTGCATGGTGGCCGACCCGACGCCGATCCACAGGCGGGCGCCGTAGTGCTCCTGGCCCAGGCCGGGGACGGCCGGGAGCGCGAGCAGGATGATCGCGACCAGGCCGCTGACGTAGGTGTAGCGCTGCAGGACGCGCGGGTCCTTGAGGAAGATGATGATGAGGAAGCAGAAGGCCAGGCCGACCGCCGTCCAGACCAGCTGCATGCCGACGCCGGCGCGCTCGACGTCCTCGACCTCGACCGCGTTGATCCGCCAGATCATCGCCACGCCGATCCCGTTGAGGAACAGCGTGCAGGGCAGGATGAGAGGGTCGGCGTAGGGTGCCACGAAACGCATCGCCACGTGCGCGGCGGCCGACAGGGCGGCGAAGGTCAGGCCCACCGTCCACATCGCGGCCGGGACGCCGCCGCTGATGTTGATGCCCGCGATCGCGATGCCCGCCATGGTGATGCCGATGGCGAGGACGATGAGGGTCAGTTCGGCGTTGCGCCGCTTGACGGGCGGCAGCGCGGTCGGCGCCTCGGGAGCGGAGGTGTTACTCAAGCCGGCTCACCCGGACCCTTCCTCGGCCGCCGTGGCCTCGCCGAGCATGTCGACGCGCTCGCGGGCGTCGTCGAGGTCCTCCGCGGGGAGGGTGTTCTCCACGGCGCCGCGGTCGGCCTCCGAGAGCGTCTCCAGGGAGATCCGGGTGTCCTCCACCTCCTCCGACAGGCTGAAGCCCGCGATGTCGGTGTTGATGCCCTGGTAGATGCTGACGGTGTCACCGGAGGGTGAGGGGCCCACGTAGTACTGGCTGTCCACGTACTGGCGGCCGAAGTAGTAGGTGGCGCCCGCGACGAGGGCGACCACGATCACGAACACCAGCACCATCGGCCACCAGCGCCTGGCGCGGTACTCGCCTTCCTGCTCCCGGCGGCTCCGCCGGGCCGCCGGCGGGGCCTCGTAGTCGTCGTAGGGCTCGTGGTGGCCGGAGGCCGCGGCGTAGGGCGCCTCGTCCAGGTCCTCGTCCCGCACGGGATCCATCTCGGCGGTGTCACCGCCGCCGCGCAGCTCCTGGGCCCGTCGGGCCGGGCTGTCGTCGCTCTGTCCGTCGCTCTCGCGGCGCTGGTCGGCGGCGCCGACGACCTGGGCGGAGACCGTGGGGCCCTCGCGGTCGGTCTCGGCATCGATGACGTCGGCGACGACCGTGGTGATGTTGTCCGGGCCTCCCCCGCGGATGGCCAGCTCGATGAGCTTCCTGGCCGCGTCGCGCGGGGAGACCTCGGTGGCGAGGGTCTCGTGGATCGTCTTCTTGCTCACCACGCCGGAGAGCCCGTCGGAGCAGAGCATGTAACGGTCGCCGACCTTGGCCTCGCTGATGGAGATGTCGGGGTCGACCGGGCTCTTGCCGTCCAGGGCGCGCAGGATGAGGGAGCGCTGCGGGTGGGTGGCGACCTCCTCCTCGGTGATCTTGCCCTCGTCCACCAGGGTCTGCACCAGGGTGTGGTCGTGGGTGATCTGCTCGAAGCGGGATCCGCGCAGCAGGTAGGCGCGGGAGTCGCCGATGTGGATGAGCGCCACCCGGGGCCCGGCCCAGAGCATGGCCGTCAGGGTGGTGCCCATGTTCTCCAGCTGGGGCTCCTCCATGATCCTGCGGGAGAGGGAGGCGTTGGCCTGCTCGACGGCGTGCTGGAGCACCTCGGTCATCTCGTCGGACTTCGGAGACTCGGAGTCGAGCCGGCGGATCGAGGAGATCGCGATGGAGCTGGCCACCTCGCCGCCCGCATAACCGCCCATGCCGTCGGCGACCGCGAGGAGGTGCTGGCCGGCGTAGCCGGAGTCTTCGTTGCCTTCGCGGAGGCATCCAACATCGGAGTACGCCGCGTATCGGAGAGCGATTGTCATTTGCGCAGTTCCAGGACGGTTTTGCCGATACGGATGGGCTGACCCACCGTGATGGGCTGAGGGCGGTTCAGCTTCTGCTGGCCGAGGTAGGTGCCGTTCGTCGAGTTGAGGTCCTCCACGAACCAGCGGCCGTTGTCGGAGTAGACGCGCGCGTGGCGCCCGGACGCGTAGTCGTCGGTGATGACGAGGGTGGAGTCCGGAGCGCGTCCGATGAGGATGGGCTGGGAACCCAGGTCGACGGTGGTCCCCTTGAGCGACCCCTGGGTCACGACCAGGGCGGTGGGCTCGTTGCGGCGCGCGCGTGGCGGCCGGGACGAGTACGACGGCGAGGGTGCTTCCCGGCGCGGGGCGGAACGCGGCGCGGGGCGGGGTTTCCTCCGCGGCTTCTTCTTGGACGAGCCGAAGAGGTCCGTGCGGATCACACCGATCGCAGTGAGGACGAACAGCCAAAGCACCGCGAGATACGCGATCTTGATCAATATGAGGGTCAAGTTGGACATCGAACTGCTCTTCAGCCCCTGTCGTGCTTCGGCCGGGGTGGCGGTCGTCTGCGCCGCCACCGTTTCTTCCCCACCTTCGTGTCGGTGAGTGTCGAGGTCGCCGGCCGCGGCTTTCGGCCGCGACCATTGTGCCCGATCGGTCAGGTCTTCGCGGAGACTACCCTCCCGGCCGGATATCCGACAGCGGGTCCGCATTCGGCCTGCCTCGGGCTTTCGACCTGTCAGACGCCGACGGAACGCTGTTGGTTGCGGTCCTGTCGGGTCTGATCAGTCGGTTCCACCGGGCCGTCAGCCGCGGCGGAACGTCATCGTGGTACGGCCCAGACTGATCCTGCTGCCGTCCACCAGGCGGGCCTGCCTGACCTGTTGTCCGTTGACGAAGGTCCCGTTCGTCGATCCCTTGTCCACCAGGATCGCCTCGTCGCCGTCCAGGCGGATCTCCACGTGGTGACGGGAGACGCCGTTGTCGACCAGGCGAAGGTCGCAGTCGGTGCCGCGACCGAGGAGGGTCACCGGGGTGGTCAGCTCGAAGGACTGCTGCATACCGTGGCTGGAGATACTGCCCTCGGTGGCGGCGCCACCGGGGGAGATCAGCAGGCGCGGACGGCCGGTCTGGTGCTGGCCGCCGGACGGGCCGGGGTCGCCGACGGGCTGCCGGACCTCGCCGTCCTTGCCGACCATGGTGCCGCGAACGACACCGGAACGGATCCGGAAGCGGCCCGTCTTGAGGCCCTCGTCGGACCTGAAGTGAACGCGTACCGGACCCACGAAGGAGTAGCCCTGCTCCGTCGCGTAGTCGCGTGCCAGTTTGGACAGTTCCTGCCCCAGGCTGTCGGCGTAGACTTCCAGGCGCTCCTTGTCGCTGGCGGCCAGTTCGACGATGAAGTCGTTCGGGACCAGGGTGCGGCCCTGGGCGACGATTGCCGCGCGCTCGTCCATCTCACGCTGGACGGCGCTCGCCACCTCGACCGGTTGGAGCTCGGACTTGAAGGCCATCGCGAAGGTGCCTTCGATCATGCCCTCAAGCCTGCGCTCGAAGCGTTGGAGCACTCCCACGAGGTACCTCCCTTTTGTACTCCACTTCGTATGTGTAGACGATCGTAACCGGGTCAGGGGGCCCCTGGTTTCAGGCGCACCCCTGAGAGAGCCCCGCGAGGGGCCCGCAACCGGCGGACCGGAATGCGTGTGCGACCTACCTTCGGACCGTGCTAGCCTTGTTCATGTCGCCAGGGGGAACCGGACGAAAAGCCCGGATCACCTGGCAACACAACTGCATACGAGTCACTCGGGCGGGTGGCGGAACGGTAGACGCGCACGGTTCAGGTCCGTGTGTCCGAAAGGATGTGAGGGTTCAAATCCCTCCTCGCCCACACTGTGCGGGCTGCTGCTCGCTGGCCTTCGGCCAGCTTGCCGGTGGCCCGCAGTTCTTTTTTCGGGGGACGACCCCCGTACCCCCGAAGGTCGCGGGCTGCTGCTCGCTGGCCTTCGGCCAGCTTGCCGGTGGCCCGCAGTTCTTTTTTCGGGGGACGACCCCCGTACCCCCGAAGGTCGCGGGCTGCTGCTCGCTGGCCCTCGGCCAGCTTGCCGGTGGCCCGCAGTTCTTTTTTCGGGGGACGACCCCGTTGGGCCAGGATACCCGGTGGAGGCCGCCAGGCGGCCTCCACCGGGTTCCCGCGTTCCAGGGGCCGAAGCACCCCCGGGCACGCGGGGGCGCCGCGGGGACGGTCTCCACGAGGCGCCCCCGCGGCACCGGAGGGGCCGGTACCGGACAGCGTCCCCCACCGGACGCCTCCGGCCCCGGCCCCGGCTCACGCGGGTCTCCGGCCCGCTCTCATCCCGGTTCGCTCAGTCGGCCCTCCTGGCACCGTCGAGGTCCCACACCTTCAGGTGCCCGCACATACCGCTGCGGAGCGGTCCCGAAGGGGTGTCGGCGGTGTAGACGGCGGATTCCGCGAGGTGTTTCCCGTCACCCTCGGCCAGTGCCTCCAGGTGCCGCACGGTGGTCTGCGCCTGGTGGACCGGCCCGCGCTCGACGTGGTGGCGCCACCCGGCGGCCCGCTCACCGACCAGGTCGGTCGCGGCCCTGTACAGCCCTTCCAGAGCCTCCGGGCCCTCGCGTTCGACTCGTGTGCGCAGTTCCAGATAGCCCTCCACGGCGAGGTCGCGGCGTTCCCGGGCCGCCCGCTCGGCCGAGGTGACGGCCTGGGGCAGCACGGTGGCCTGGCGGTAGGCGTCCGGGTCGACCAGGATCTTGCCGGGATAGGTGAGCACGGCGTCGCCCGACTCCGGCAGGCCCGCGTTCTGCATGACGACCAGGATCTCCAGGTCCCCGCTGTCGTTGACCAGCCGGTGCACGGTTCCCGGCGTGAACCACAGCAGGCTGCCGGGGCGCAACCGGGTCCGCTGGAACCCGGCTCCGCTGAGGGTCTCCAGGGAGCCCTCGCCCCGCAGCACCACGTACCCCTCCGCCGAGGCGGTGTGCAGGTGCGGCGAGCCGCCCGCGAGCCCGTCGGCCGAGGGCCAGTCGTAGACCCGCAGGTGGGAGACGGCGGTGCCGCCGGGGAACCCGGGGACACGGGGGCCCTTCACCGTGCCTCCCCGTGTTCCGTGTTCCCGGAGGCACCCGCCGCGGCGCTCTCTTCCGCCTCCTGTCCCAGTTCTCCCAGGCCCATGTCGGCGAGGTCCTTGGCGCCCTCCCCGCCCTGGTCGCCGTCGGCGACGACGACCGCGTACCGGTAGGCGAGGGTGGCCCCCGCCTCGACGGTCACCACCTCGTCGAAGAACGGCGCCGGGCACACGCAGGCGAAGATCCCGCTGCGCACGAACCACTTCACCGGGTGGCCGGGGTTGTCAGGTGCGTCCACGAACACCAGCGTGGACGCGTCGTTCGTGCCGTCGTGCCGGCCGACGAAGCCCAGCCAGGGCGAGCGCGTCCCCATGAGGTCGTCGTCGCCCTCCTGTCCCTCGGCGTGGACCCGGCCCCCGCTGAAGGAGCGGGGGCCGCGCCAGAACAGCCCTCCGTACCCGGCGTTGGGCCTCCCCTCCGTGGTGGGGCTGCCGAAGGGGACCGCCTCGTCGGTCAGGTTGGTGAACGATGTCGTGAACACCAGGGTCCACGCCCCCCGGTCGGGGGCCGCGGTCACCCGCAGCCCCCGCCGTTCGGAGAACCAGGTCTCGCCCTGCTCGGTCACCCACGCCAGTCGTTCACCGATCGAGACCCGTTCCGGTGAGGCCTCGATCCGGTCGAAGGAGCGGTGCTGTGTCGAGCCGTCGTTGGCGAGCTGCCGGTACCCCTCGTCCCGGAGGTAGGTGGGGCCGCCCCAGAAGTTGGCCGGTCCCACGTTGGGCAGGGACCAGGCGATCCCCTTGTGCCACACGTGGTCGTGCGGCCGGTACAGGCTGACGGTGTCCCCGCCCAGGGTGCGGAGCGGATGGAGGTAGGGGCGCGGTGCCTCCAGTTGGACGTCCCAGGGCTGGTACACGTAGCGGAAGAGCTCGCCGCCGTCGTGGGTCAGGCGCAGCGAGCGCCCCTGTTCGTGGACCAGTCCCAGGCCGCTCGCGGCGGGTTCGCCGCCGTTGGCCGTGGTCGTCGTGGTGTTCGCGGGCATGTCCTCAACCCTTCTGTGGCCGGGCGGGAGGGAGCGCGTCGGTGCTCACTCCTCGATGAAGTACTGCTCCGGGTTGGTCGGTCCGGGGTCGTTGTAGTTGCCGGAGGAGTACATCGTTTCGGGCACGTTGTGGAAGCTGTTCGCGACGATCCCGTAGCCGGGAGGGCTCAGGCTGACCCCCATGGCGTAGAACTGCTCCTGCGTGACCGCCAGGAAGTCGCGCATCAGCCCGATGCGGGCCTCGGGGTCGGGCTCCTCCTTGACGGCGTCGTACATCTCCAGGTGCTCGCGCACCTCGGCGGGCGGTTCCTGGGAGCGGGGGTCGTCGCCGTCGGAGGCGTACCACTGGGCCCACGGGATGCCGAAGTTGGACTCGCCGCTCTGGGTGGGCGCGTACCAGCGCGGGTCGTACATCGCGTCCATCATGCCGTTGTCGCCCGACCACACGTTGGCGTCGTGCTCGTTGTTCTCCCGGCGGGTCTGCCACAGGGAGCGGTCCTCGGTGTTGAGCTCCACGTCGATGTCCAGTTCCTGCCAGAAGCCGACGACCATCTCCATCGAGTCCACGATGTCGGGGCGGAAGTCCGTGGGCGCCGACAGGGTGAACTTCACCGTCTCGCCGCGCGGGCTCGTCCGGAAGCCGTCGGAGTCGCGCTCGTCGTAGCCCGCGTCGTCGAGGATCTCGTTGGCCAGGTCGACGTCGTACCCGGTGTACTGGGTGGCCAGCTCCTCGTTGAAGAACCGGCTCTCCTCGCGGGGCGCGCCCTGCCAGGGCTCTCCCTGGCCTCGGTAGACGACGTCGATGATGTCCTGGCGGTTGATGGCGTGGGAGAGCGCCACCCGGAAGTCGCGGTCGTTGAAGGTCTCCCGGAGCTCCTCGTCCTCGTGGGTGAGGTTGAGGGAGACCATCGCCGTGTTCATCTCGGCGGGCTGGAGCTCGAAGAAGTCGTAGTCACCCGACTCGCGCCCCTCGGCCAGGGTGGGCCGGTTCTCCAGGGTGTTGAAGTGCCGCGAGTGCATGTCGATCTCGCCGTTGAGCGCCCGGACCAGCATGACCTCCTCGTCCGGGAGGATGTCGAAGACGACCCTGTCGATGTAGGGCAGCTGGTTGCCCTCGGTGTCGACCTTCCAGTAGTAGGGGTTGCGCTCCAGCACCATCCGCCCGGAGTCGGCCAGCGGCTCGACGATCCTCCAGGGGTACATGGTCGGGATGTCGGGGTTCTGCCAGTACCGGGCGCTGTCGATCACCCCCGCCTTGTCCTCGAACATCTCGACCCAGTCGGTGTAGCCCTCCTCCTCGGCCAGCGCGTCGGCGTCGGGGTTGTAGTCGATGTGGAACTGCTCCAGGTAGTGCTTGGGCGCCGTCACCACCTGGTACTGGAGGATGTCGGATCCGGCCCAGAGGGCCTGGGGGTCCTCGAAGGCGATGGTGAAGGTCTGCTCGTCGACCTTCTCCGCGGTGCCGGGGCTGGTCGCCGCGACCGGGGTCAGGTCGTGGTTGTTGTAGACGTCGTTGAAGGCGAACACGATGTCGTCGGAGGTGAACGGCTCGCCGTCGGACCAGCGCAGGCCGGCGCGAAGGGTGAAGGTCAGTTCGGTGGCGTCCTCGCTGTACTCCCAGGACTCGGCGAGGTTGGGGATCGCACCCTCCCACTCCGGGTCCCAGCGGGTCAGGTTCTCGTAGCCCACGGTCCGGCCGAGCCAGGGCCAGTCGCCCACGCCCAGGATGGCGGTGTTCCACTCGCCGCCGTACACGCCGACGCGGTCGTGCGGCTCCACCACCAGCGGTTCCTCGGGCAGCCGCTCCTCCAGCGGGGGCAGGTCGCCCGACTCCACGAGTTCGGCGAGCATCGGCGCCTCGCCGGTGCCCCCCGCCTGTCCTTCTCCCTCGACGTCGGGGCCGAAGGAGAAGAAGGAGCACCCGGCGGTCATCACGACCGCCGCCGCGCCCGCGGTGGCGCCCGTCCACCGCCTCGTACCGCCTGTCGTTCGTGGTCTCATGTGTTCTTCTCCTGTTTTTCGGGGGGTTCCCGCGTTGCGCGGGCCGGGGGGTTGGTGCTCGTGGCGCCGGGATCGGTGATCCCGAGCAGGTCGAGTTCCTCGGCGTGGTGGCAGGCGACCGTGCGGCCCGGAGCGGTCTCACGCGTCGCGGGCTCCTCGGTGGCGCACAGGTCGGTGGCGTACCGGCACCGGGGGTGGAAGGGGCAGCCGGGCGGCGGCTGTGAGGGGTCGGGCACCTCGCCGCTGAGCCGCACGCGCGCACGGGTGCCGCGCAGCCGCGGGTCGGGGAGGGGCACGGCGGAGATCAGGGCCTCGGTGTAGGGGTGCAGCGGCGCGGAGAACAGGTCCTCGGCGGGCGCCACCTCCACGATCCTGCCCAGGTACATGACCGCGACCCGGTCGCACACGTGCTCGACCACCGAGAGGTCGTGGGAGATGAACAGGTAGGTCAGGCCCAGGTCGTCCTGGAGGTCCTGGAGGAGGTTGAGGATCTGCGAGCGCACGGAGGTGTCCAGGGCGCTGACCGCCTCGTCGGCCACGACCAGGCGCGGACCGGGGACCAGGGCGCGGGCGATGCTCACCCGCTGGCGCTGGCCCCCGGAGAACGCGTGCGGATAGCGGCGCAGGTGGTCGGGGTGCAGCCCCACCCGCTCCATGACCTGGCGGACGCGCGCCTCCAACTCCTCCCCCCGCAGGCCCAGCAGCATGCGCAGGGGTTCGCCGACGATGTCGCGCAGGGTCATGCGGGGGTTGAGGGAGGAGTGCGGGTCCTGGAAGACCATCCGCACCTCGCGCTGGTAGGCGGGGGCCTCGGCGGCGGGCAGGTCCAGGGCGTCCATGACGCGGCCGTCGGCGGCACGGTAGCGGATGCTCCCGGTGGCCTCCGGGCGGGCCCGCATGATGCTCGAACCCAGGGTGGTCTTGCCGCACCCGGACTCCCCGACCAGGCCGAGGGTCTCGCCCTGGTACACGTCCAGGTCCACCCCGGCGACGGCCCGCACGTGGCGGGGCCCGCTCCGCGAGCGCCCGCGCACGGGGTAGTCCACCTCCAGGCCGCGGACGCTCAGGACGGGTGCGTCCGCCGCCTCGGCGGGCCCCTGGCCGGAGGGGGCGGGCGAGGGGTCGGTTGGCGTGTGGACCGACGCGCCGGCCGGTGTCTCAGTCGGCATCGACGGTCTCCTTGCCGGTCGGAACGGCGGTTCCCCCGCCGGGGGCGTCCGCCGCGGCGGGCCCCTCGTCCAGGAGGCAGCGCACCCGGCGGCCGGGACCGGGAACGGTGACCGGCGGGACGGTGGTGTCGCACAGCCCCTCCACGGCCTCGGGGCAGCGGGTACGGAACACGCAGCCGGCGGGCTGGTCGCCGGGGTCGGGGATGGTGCCCCTGATGGTGGGCAGGCGGTGCGCGCGGGAGGCGCCCATCCGGGGGACGGCCTCCAGCAGGGCGCGGGTGTAGGGATGGCGGGGATCGTGGAAGACCTCGTCCACCGGACCCTGCTCGACCACCGTGCCCAGGTACATGACGGCGACCTCGTCGGCGATCTCGGCGACCACGCCCATGTCGTGGGTGATGAACAGCGTGCCCATGCCGGTGTCGCGGCGCAGGTCGGCGAACAGGTCGAGGATCTGGGCCTGGGTGGTCACGTCCAGGGCGGTGGTGGGTTCGTCGGCGACGAGCACGCGCGGGCCGCATGCCAGCGCCATCGCGATCATGACCCGCTGGCACATCCCTCCGGAGAGCTGGAAGGGGTAGGAGTCCACGACGCGCGCGGCGCCGGGGACGCGTACGCGTTCGAGGAGTTCGACGGCGTGCTCGCGGGCCTCCTTGCGGGACACGCGGTGGTGCGTGCGCAGGGACTCGCCGATCTGGTTGCCGACGGTGTGCACCAGGGACAGCGAGGACATGGGCTCCTGGAAGACCATGGCCACCTCGCGGCCGCGCACCGAGCGGATCCTCCTGCCGGTGGGGTGCAGGGCGGCCAGGTCCACGGGCTCGCCGGCGCCCTCCGCAGGGTGCAGCAGGATCCTGCCGTCCACCACCCTGCCGGGCGGTTCCACCAGTCGCAGCACCGATCGGGCCATGGCGCTCTTGCCGCAGCCGCTCTCGCCGACCACGCACAGGGTGCTGCCCCGGCGGACCGCCAGGTCCACCCCGTCCACGGCGCGCACCACGGTGTCGTCGGTGGTGAAGTACGTTCGCAGGCCCTGGATGTCCAGGACGACGTCGTCGCGTGTCTCGGCCGTCATGGTGGCCGCCTCCCTACCTGTAGGGGTCGGCGGCGTCGCGGACGCCGTCGCCGACGAAGTTGAGCACCAGCACCGCCACGGTCACCGCGACCCCGGGCAGCAGGAGCCAGGGGGCGTTGGCGATCGAGTGGATGTTCTGCGCCTCCTGGAGGAGCACGCCCCAGCTCACGACCGGTGGCTGGAGCCCGAGGCCCAGGAAGGACAGGGAGGTCTCGGCCAGGATCATGAAGGGCACGGCCAGGGTCAGCGAGGCGATGATGTGGCTGGTGAAGGACGGCAGCATGTGGCGGCCGATGATCCGGCCGGTACCGCATCCGTCCAGGCGGGCGGCCGTCACGAAGTCCTCCTGCCTCAGTGACAGGAACCGGCCGCGCACCACGCGTGCCAGGTCGGTCCAGCCGATGAGGGAGAGGATCACGGTGATGGCGAGGTAGGTCTGCACCGAGTTCCAGTCGCGGGGCACGGCGGCGGACAGGCCCATCCACAGCGGGATCGTGGGGATGGACATCAGGAACTCGATGGCGCGCTGGATGGTGTTGTCCACGCGTCCGCCCAGGTAGCCGGAGAGCCCGCCGAGCACGAGGCCCAGGACGAAGGACAGCGCCACCCCGGCCAGGCCGATGGACATCGACACCCGGGTGCCGTGGGCGATCCGGGAGGCCATGTCGCGGCCGTTGCGGTCGGCGCCCAGCAGGTACACGTCCTGCTCCGGGTGGCTGGAGCCGATCAGGTGGCGGTCGGCGGTGAACAGCCCCCACATCTCGTAGGGCTCGCCGCGCACGAACAGCCCGACGGGGATCTTCGTGGACTCGTCGACGGTGTAGGTGTTGGCGAGCGTCTCCGGGTCGCGCTCCACCCGGTAGTCGTACACGTACATGCCCAGGTCGAAGCCGTCGCTGGTGTCCACGAAGTGGATCCGCTGCGGCGGGGCGTAGGTGCGTGCGGCGTTGTAGGCGTCCGGTGTGCTGGGTGCGACGAACTCGGAGAACACCGACACCAGGGCGAAGGCGCACAGCACGAGCGCACCGGTGACGGCCAGCTTGTTGCGGCGGAAGCGCCGCCAGATGAGCACCCGCTGGGGCGCGTCTCCGGGCAGGGCCTCGTTGGCCGCGGACCCCACGGCCGCGTCGGGGGCCGCGGGGGAGGCGGCGGGCGCGCTCGGCGCCTCCGGGGGCGGGGGGCGGTCGGGCAGGGGTCCCACGGGTCACACCCTCTCGACGTGCTGGTAGCGGATGCGGGGGTCCCACCAGGCCAGGAGCAGGTCGGACAGCAGGGTGCCGATGACCGTCAGCGTGCCGAGGACGAGGATGAAGCTCCCGGCCAGGTACATGTCCTGGTTGCGCAGGGCCTCGACAAGGAGCGGTCCGGTCGTCTCCAGGCTCAGCACGATGGAGACCATCACCTCGCCGCCCACGAGGGTGGGCAGGATCCAGCCGATGGTGCTGATGAAGGGGCTGAGCGACATGCGCACGGGGTACTTGAGGATGACCCGCCACTCGGGCAGGCCCTTGGCCCGGGCGGTGGTGACGTAGGGCTTGCGCAACTCGTCCAGGAGGTTGGCGCGCAGTACCCGGATGAGCGCCGCCGTGCCCGCGGTGCCGATGATCAGTACCGGTATCCACAGGTTGGACACCACGTCCATGACCTTGCCGATGTTCCAGGCGGCGTCGGCGTACTCGCGCGAGACGATGCCGCCCACGCTCTCGCCGAAGTAGCGGTAGGAGATCCAGGCGAAGATCAGGGCGAGCATGAAGTTCGGGGTGGCCAGGCCGACGAATCCGACGACGGTCACGACGTAGTCGCCCACCGAGTACTGGCGGACCGCCGAGTACACCCCGATGGGGAAGGCGATCGCCCAGCTCAGCAGGAGTGTGGACACGGCCAGGACCAGGGTGAGGCCGATCCGGTCCCACATCAGGTCGGCCACATCGCGGTGGTACTGGAAGGACTGGCCGAAGTCGCCGCTCAGGACGATTCCGGAGATCCAGTTCCAGTACTGGACGAGGAAGGGGTCGTTGAGCCCGTACCTCTCCTCCAGGGCACGGACCTGGGCGTTGTCCACGCCCTGTCCCTGCGCGGACAGTTCGGCGATGTAGGCGCTCAGGAAGTTGCCCGGGGGTAACTGGATGATCAGGAACGCGACCAGCGAGATCGCGAACAGGGTCGGGACCATGTACAGCATGCGGCGGATCACGTAGCGGCGCACGGTGCCTCCCCCGTGGCGGCCGCCCGTCGGCGCGTCACCACCGGACGCTCCCGCCGTCCATGCGGGTGTGGAACGGCGACTCCGGCCCCAGGTCGGAGGGGGTGACGGGGCGCCCCTCGAAGGCGGAGGCGTAGACCCCCGCCACCAGGCGCATCGTGCGCAGCGACTCGGCGGAGCTCACCGGCGGCGCGGTGCCGTCGCGCAGCGCGGCCAGCACCTGGGCGATCTGGGCGTGGTGGCCGCTGTTGGTCCCCCGCTCCCCGTCCTCCCAGGCGGCGGTGACCTCCTCCTCGAAGCCGGGCGCCGGGGTGATCCGCCAGTCGGAGTCGCCGTAGCCGTACAGGTGGACCAGCTCGACGGTGGCCCTCTCGAAGTCGACCCGGATCCGGCTCTCCTCCTGCGGGGAGACCAGGCTGTTGACCACGCTGGCCACCGCCCCGTTGGCGAAGTCCACCCGGGCCAGCGACACGTCCTCGGTCTCGATGTCGCGTGCCTGGCGGCGGGCGACGGCCGACACCTCTGTCCACTCGCCCAGCAGGGCGAGCAGCAGGTCCATCTGGTGGATGCCGTGCCCCATGGTCGGGCCGCCGCCCTCGGTCTCCCACCTTCCGCGCCACGGCACGTCGAAGTACTCCTGGGGGCGGAACCACGTGGTGTGGCAGGCCGCCACCAGCGGACGCCCCAGCGCACCGGCCTCGGCCAGCGCCCGGACCCGGCGCGCGCCCGAGCCGAAGCGGTGCTGGAACACCGTGGCCAGCCACGGTCCCCGCTCCCCTCCCTCGGCCGCCGCCATCTTCTCCGCCTCGGCCAGACTCAGCGCGGGAGGCTTCTCCACCAGCACGGACGCGCCCGCCCCCAGGCAGGCCTCCACCTGGGGGCGGTGCAGGCCGGGCGGCGTGCACACGTGCACCAGTTCCGGCCGCTCCCGGTCCAGCATCTCGGCCAGGTCGGTGTACCCGGCCGGGACGGCGAAACGTGACCGGAACGCGGACAGGGCCCCGGTGTCGACGTCGACGGCGGCGACGGTCTCCGCCTGTTCCGGCAGGGAGCGCAGCGCCTCGGCGTGGAACCGGGCGATGTTCCCGGTGCCCACGAGCGCGACGCGGACCGGGCCCGTGGGCGGACCGGCCGCCGGGGAGGGGGTACTCATGTGTGGTTGTCTCCTCTGACAGCGGGGGGTGAGGGGGGTGGAGTTCGAGGAGTTCGAGGAGTGCTCAGCCGCGGGGGCTCATCCGCGTGCCGCCACCTCCTGTTCCCGGGCGACGGGGTCGAGCTGGACGCCGCACGCCAGGCGGCGGGTGTGGTCCACCACGCGCGTCGGGCCCCGGAGCGTGACCGGGACGGTGTGCCGGACGTCCTCGCTGGACGCGGCCAGCAGCAGCTCCAGTCGGCCGGGCTCGACCACGCGCCGCCCGTCCGGTCCGGTGTAGGAGGACAGGTCCGCGTGGACGGTGAAGTCCACCGCCCGCGCCTCGCCCGCCTCCAGGTGCACCCGCGCGTAGCCGACCAGCCGCCTCCTGGGCTGGGTCACCATGGCGACGGGGTCGTGCAGGTAGAGCTGGACGACCTCGGTCCCGGCGGTGCCGCCGGCGTTGCGGACGGTGCAGCCGACGGTGACCTCCCCGTCGGTGCCGACCACGGGGGCCTCGTCCGGGAGGACGGGGTCCCCGTCCACACGCGGGTCCTCCCAGGAGAACCGGGTGTAGGACAGGCCGTGTCCGAACGGGTGGAGCGGGGCGGGGTCCACCGAGCTGACCTCGCTGCGGTGGGCCAGGTCGGGGCCGAGGTAGGTGGTGGGCTGGCCGCCGGACGAGCGCGGCACGGACACCGGCAGGCGTCCGCTGGGGTTGACCCGGCCGGAGAGCACTCCGGCCACGGCGGGCATGCCCTCCTCCCCGGGGAGGAAGGCCTGGACGACGGCGGCGAGCCGGTCGGCGACCGGTCCCAGCGCGTAGGGGCGTCCGGACACCACCACCGCGACGACGGGGGTTCCGGTGGCGGCCAGGGCCTCCAGGAACTCCTGCTGCACTCCGGGCAGGCTCAGCTCCTCGGCGTCGCAGCCCTCGCCGGAGGTTCCCCGGCCGAACAGGTCCGAGCGGTCGCCGACCACGGCCACGCACACACGGGCACGGGAGGCGGCCCGCACGGCCTCGTCGAACCCGTCGGTGGAGTCGCCGTCCACCGAGCACCCGGCCCGGTGTTCGACGCTCATGCCGGGCAGGTCGGCGCGCAGGGACTCCAACAGGGTGGGGATCTCCACGCCGACGGCGGTGCCGGGGTGGCGCCTGCCGACGTGGGCGGGGAAGGAGTAGCAGCCGAGCACGGCGTCGGCGGTGTCGGCGAGGGGGCCGACCAGCGCCAGGTCCCCGGTACCGGTCAGGGGGAGCACGTCGCGGGGGTTGGCCAGCAGGACCACGGAGCGCTCGGCGAGGTCGCGGGCCAGCGCGCGGTGCTCGGCCGGGTCCAGGTCCACGGGGGCGCCGGGGTCCTCGGGCTCGGGGGTCCAGCCGGCGTCGAGCAGGCCCAGCTCGCACTTCTGGAGCAGCACGCGCCGGGTGGCCCGTTCGACCACCTCCTCGGGCACCTCGCCCGAGCGGACCAGGGCGGTGAGCTGCTCGCCGTAGCAGTGCACGGTGGGCAGTTCCACGTCCACACCCGCGGTCAGGGCCAGGGCCCCGGCCCGTGCGGTGGACTCGGCGACGCGGTGCAGGGTCTGGAGGAAGGCGATGCCGAAGTAGTCGGCGACCACGGTGCCCTCGAACCCCCACTGGTCCCGCAGCAGGCCGGTGAGCAGGTCCGTGTCCGCGGCGGCGGGGAGCCCGTCGTTGTCGTTGTAGGCGGACATGACCGATTTGGCGCCGCCGTCGCGCACGGCCATCTCGAAGGGAGGGAGCAGCACGTCGGCGAACTCGCGCGGGCCGATCGAGACCGGTGCCAGGTTGCGGCCGCCGCGGGAGGCCGAGTACCCGACGAAGTGCTTGAGGGTGGCCACGATCCCGGTGGACTGCAGACCGCGTACGTAGGCGGTGCCGACGGTCGCCACCAGGTGGGGGTCCTCGCCGATGGTCTCCTCGGTGCGTCCCCAGCGGGGGTCGCGGGTCACGTCCAGGACGGGGGCCAGGCCCTGGTGGACGCCGACCCGGCGCATGCTCTCGCCGATCTGGGCGGCCATCCGCTCGACCAGGTCGGGGTCGAAGCTGGCGCCCCAGGCGAGGGGGACCGGGTAGATGGTCGCCTTCCAGGCGGCGAACCCGGCCAGGCACTCCTCGTGGGCCACGGCGGGGATGCCGAAGCGGTTGGCGCCCATGATCTCGTGCTGGCTGCGGGCCAGCGACGCGCGTCCGGCGACGGGGTCCACCGGGACGGTGCCGAAGGGACGGGTGAGCTGACCGAGGCCGTCGGCGATCACCTGTTCCCACGCCGGCGGCTCTTGGGTGAGGTCGTGCTGGTGCGGTGCGACGGCCTCCCCGGAGGCGTCCGCGCTCACCCACACACCGTGCAACTGGGCGACCTTCTCCTCCAGGGTCATCGACCCCAGAAGTCGCTCGACGCGCGTCGCGGCCGGGAGGGAGGGGTCCCGCCAGCTCCCGGCGGTGTCCTCCCGCTCGACGACGTGGTCAGAGGGTCCGGTCATGTGGGTGTGCCTTTCTGTGCTCAGTGAGGATGCGGGGAGGGGGCCTCGCCGGCTGGTGGATCTCGGGAGTTGAACACTCGAAACTTTCGAAACTAGTACCGAAACTTACTGACGGAGAATGTACGTACTCGCGGTGACCTGGTCAACCCCTGCGAGAGATATAAGTCACACGCGGGCTGTGAGCTGGGGTTCGGGGAGAGTTTCCGCTGGTGGGGAAATGAAAGGTTTCATCAAGACGTTCCATGGGAAGCGCTTGCCTGCCGAAAGTTTCGGCAAAGCCCCTGATCAGCTGGATCGGCCACATGGGGCACTTGGCACACATAAGGGCTCAGAACACATTGAGGACCCGGTCCGGCGGATGGGACACTCCGGACGTGGGAATCACAGAACGACTCCATGAGATCGGGCGGCCGCTGGTCGCCGAACAGCTGGCGCACCCGACGGTCGCCGGGATCGCCCGGGGCGACCTCGACGAGCGCGCCTTCCGGTACTGGCTGGAACAGGACCACCTCTACCTGCTCGACTACGCGCGTGCCTTCTCCCGGCTGGCCTGGCAGGCGCCCGACGAGCACCTCGCCGACCTGGTGGGCATCGCGCACAGCACCCTCACCGAGGAGCTGGAGCTGCACCGCTCCCTGTCCGGGGAGTTCGGCGCGGACCTGACCACACGTGACAAGGGGCCGGCCTGCTCGGCCTACACCGCGTGGCTTCTCGACGCCGCCGCGGACTACCGCGACGGGCTCGCCGCCGTCTACCCCTGCATGTGGGGCTACAACCAGCTCGGGCTCGCCCTGGCGGAGAAGCGCCCCGAGGAGCCGCGCTACCGCCGGTGGGTCGACACCTACGCCGACCCGGAGTTCACCACCCTCACCGAGCACTACGGGAGGATGCTGGAGGAGGCGGACCCGGACCCCGACCGCGCGGAGCACATCTTCCTGGAGGGCATGCGCCACGAGGTCGCCTTCTGGGACACGCCGCACACCGCGCGTACCGCCTGACCCCCGCACGGCGAGGGGGAGCCGGGCCGTCGCGGCCCGACTCCCCCTTCCCACCGGCCGGTGGCCGGTGCGCCCCGGTCAGGGGTTGAGCACCGTCTCCACGGTCTCGAAGCGCTCGATCTCGCAACCGTCGCGCTTGTTGAACTCGGTGTCGATCTCGGTTCCGTCGATGTGGCCGGTCACGTGGGCGACCTCGGGGCCGCCCACCTGCATGGTGCACGTCATGTCGGAGGTGTCGAGGACGAACGGCTCCACGCCGACCTCCTCGATCTGGGCGCACGCCGCCTCGGGTTCGGGGTGGTCGCCGCCCACGGGGGCGCAGGTCAGGGTCCACACCCCCTCCTCGTAGCTTTCGGCGGGAGTCAGTGCCTCGTCGCCGCTCAGGGAGCGTTCGATCGTCAGCTGGACCTCGGCGTCGCCGGTCTCCTCACCGGAGGATTCCCCGGAGGTCCCGGGAGGGTCGGAGGGATTGGTGTTCTCGTCGGATGCGGGGGCCGGCGCGTTCACTTCGGCGGGCTCGTTGCCGCAGGCCGTGATAAGCAGGCCGAGGGCTGCGAGAGCGGCGAGGCGGGCCGGCAGGGCTGTCGCGAAGGTGTACTGAGCCATACGGTTCGGACGCGGGGAACACCCGTCGGGTTCCCCGAACTCTTACATTTCACGAAGCACGCAGACACAGGGGGTCACATGTCCGGCAACGAGGTCCCGGAGACCAACGCCACAGAGGTGCCCGAGGACGCCTACCTGCTCGACGTCCGCGAGGACGACGAGTGGAACGCGGGCCACGCGCCCGACGCCACGCACATCCCGCTCGGCGAGCTGGGCCAGCGCGCGGCCGAGGTGCCGCAGGACCGGAGGGTCTACGTCGTCTGCCGTGCGGGCGGCCGCTCCGCGCAGGCCGTCGCCGCGCTCAACCAGGCCGGATGGGACTCGGTCAACGTCTCCGGCGGCATGCAGGCCTGGCAGCACGCCGGTCGTGACCTGGCGTCGGAGGCCGGCGCGGAGCCCCGTGTCATCTGATCCTTCGCCCCCCGCCTGGTGCACCGACCGGAAACGTTGGTGGTGTGGCTGAGGGGGCGCTCCGTCCGGTCGGTCCCGCTTCCGGCGTCACTTCCGGTGTCCGATGGTGCCACCAGGAGCGGGACCGCCCGCCGCGGACGTGGTCCGGTGAGCCATTCCGGTCATGGCGCCGGAGACCCGGATCTGTCTATTTGGCTCCGATTGCGCAAAGCACTGCCCCCGGGCGCCTCCGGGTGGCACTATGACGTCGTGAGTTCCGAGCGCGCGCCCCTCAGCGCCGAAGCCGTGTTGGCCGCGTCAGCGGACGCGGTGGTCTGTGTCGACAGCGAACTCCGAGTCACCCTCTGGAATCCGGCGGCCGAGCGCCTGTTCGGCTGGCGCGAGGAGGAGGTGCTCGGGGGAGAGCTGCCGATCGTCCCCGCGGAGCTGAAGGCCGAGCACGGCGCGGTGCTCGAACACGTGCGCGCGGGGACGCCGCTGTCCATCCACACGCGCAGGGTGCGCAGGGACGGCGTGGTCATCGACGTGCGGATCAACACCAACCGCGTCCCCGGCGCCCACGGCGGGATCGCCGGATGGGTGCTCAGCCTCTACCCCTCCGACAGCGACGTGCGGGCCCGCTCCTCGGCGATGGAACGGGCCCGGCTGGTGCGGCGGCTCACCGACGTGGTCGTCGACATCAACGCCGACCTCAGCCGCAGGACCGTCCTCGACCGCATCTCCTGCGGCATCACCGAGCTCACCGGCGCGGACGCGGGCGGCTTCGTCCTGCTCAACGAGGACCGCGTGGAGCTGGTGAGCATCTCCGAGCTGTCGGAGGAGCTCCGGGGGTTCAGCGCGGCGCTGGACGACAGCCTGTTCGGCGAGCTGCTGCGCAGCGGCAAGTCCGTGCTGCTGGCCAACGAGGACACCCGCGGCCTGCAGGACCTGGTCTGGGCCGACCTGCCCGGGCTGCACACCATCGCGCTGGGTGTGTCCAACGTGCACGGCCGGCCCTACGGAGCCCTGTACGCGCTCTACAGCCAGCGCAAGGTCGGGCACGTGGAGCTGGAGCTGCTCGAACTGCTCGCGGCGCACGCCGGGGTGGCGATCGGCAACGCGCTGGCCTACGAGGAACTCAACCGCCAGCGCGTCCACGAGCAGGCGGTGGCCGACTCCAGCGCCGACGGGATCGCCGTACTCGACTTCGGCGGACGGGTGCTCAAGTGGAACCGCTCGGCGGTGGAGCTCACCGGCTACGGGACCGAGGTGATGGAGGGGCGCCACCCGCCCTTCCCGCTGCCCGCCTGCCACGGTCAGCCGGTCAAGCACCAGCTCAAGGACGGGCGCTGGCTGGAGATCCTCATGGCGCAGATCCCGCGCACCCGCGAGTGGGTGGTGGACTTTCGCGACATCACCGCGCAGAAGGCCATGGAGGACGAGCGCGAGGCCTTCCTGGCCACGAGCGGGCACGAGCTGCGCACCCCCATCACCGTCATCCACGGCTACGCCACCACACTGCTGCGCAAGTGGTCCCGGCTCAGCCCGGACTCGCAGTACCAGGCGGTCGGCACCATCGCCGAGCGCTCCTCCGCCCTGGCCACGCTGGTGGACCGGCTCCAGCTGGGCTCGGACGTCTCGCGCGGCGAGATGCGGGTCGGACGCGACCGGTTCGACCTGCCCGAGGTGCTGCGGCAGGCGGTCAGCGCCTTCCGGCCCCTGTCCGACCGGCACGACGTCACCCTGGAGGCGCTGCCCCGGCTCCCGCCCACGGCCGGAGACCCGCTGGCCACGAGCATGATCATGGACCAGCTGCTGGACAACGCCCTGAAGTTCTCGCCCGAGGGAGGGCGCGTACACGTCAGCGCCCACGAGGAGGGCGACGCCGTCGCGGTCGTGGTCGACGACGAGGGCGTGGGGCTGCGGCCGGGTGACGAGGAGCGGATCTTCGACCGCTTCGTCCAGTCCGGGGTGCGCGGCGACGACTCCGGCTTCGGCGGACTCGGTCTCGGCCTGTACATCGTGCGCCAGTTGGCGCGTGACCAGGGCGGCGACGTCACCGCCCAGCGGCTGGAGCGCGGGGCGCGCATGCGGTTCACGGTGCCCCTGTACCGCGAGGGCGAACCGGAGCCCGCCGAGCGGTCCGCCGAGCGGACCCCTACACGGTCCGAGCTGTCCCACAGGCAACCTGAGTCCCAGAAAACATCAAAAACATCACCAAGCCCAGAACCCCTGCCACGGCAGCGATCCCCGCGCCGACGTGCGAGCCGTACCCGGTGATTCATCTCGCGGCGGGTTTCCTTGCGAGGTGAACGGGGCATTTCCACCCCTGGTGGAATTCGCTGGCACACATCGGGCGGGTTCCGGACCGCCCCAGACAGCACGAACGCGCAGGGACTCAACGTGTCAGGAGACAACACCCCACTCGACACCGGGGATCGCCCGCACAAGGTCGAGCGGAGCGTCACGCTCCCCTACACCCCCGTCAGCGTGACCGGCGCCAGGCAGCGGCTGTGCCGCGACCTGCGGGCCCTGGAGATCGACGAGGAACGCGTGGACGACGCGGCCCTCGTCCTCAGCGAACTCGTCAGCAACGCCCTGCGCCACGCCAGTCCCCTGCCCGCCTTCGACGGTCCTGAGGGCGTCGTCGGCGTGTCCTGGCGCGCCGAGGTGGACCGCGGGTCGCAGCCGGGCGGCTGGGTGGAGATCGCGGTGCGCGACGGCGGATCCAGCACCATGCCCCGCGTGGCGCGTCCCTCCGTCTCCGGCCTGGGCGGCCGTGGCCTGGGCATCGTCCAGACCCTGTCGGGCCGGTGGGGCACCGAGATGGACGCGACCACCACCACGGTGTGGGCGGTCCTGGAGGTCCCCGCCGAGGAGAGCGCGGACGAGGAGAGGGGCACGGCCGAGGGCCTGCCCGAGGGCTTCGGAGGACACTCCGCTCCGGGCACGGCCGACATCGTCGAGTTGCGGCTGCTCGACCGGGACGACGTGAGGACCTGGAACGCCCTGATCTGAGCGGATCCGCCGCTCGGTTCCGCTCCGGAGAAGCCCGTGCGGCACGGCGCGGGAACGTCGCCGATGTCGCGAAACACCGTCGCCGAGGTGGCCCACGGGTGATGGGGCCGCTACAGTCGCGACTGTGGAGTTGAAGATATCAAGCCGATCTCAGGAAGACGTCGCGGTGGTCACCGTGGGCGGTGAGGTCGACCTGTACACGGCACCCCAGTTGCGCAGCGAGCTCGTCGAGGCCTTGGACGACGGGGCACGACGGCTGCTCGTCGACATGTCGCGGGTGGAGTTCTGCGACTCGACGGGCATCAGCGTGCTGCTCTCCGCCATGAAGCGTTCCCGCGACAAGGGCGGCGACCTGGAGATCGTGGCGCCCAGGCCCGCGGTCACGAAGGTCCTGGAGGTGACCGGACTGGACGAGGTGTTCGTCATCCACCCCGACCTCGAAGCGTTGCCGGTGGCCGCGGGGACCGGCACGGCCCCGTAGGCGGGCGCGCGTGTTCCGGGGGGAGGCCGGCGGCCCGGAGGGGGCCGGGGTCGCCGTGGTGATCGCGGCCAAGGACGAGGCCCCGAGGGTCGGCAGCACCGTCAGGGCCGCTCGCGCCCTGCCCGGAGTGGACCTGGTCGTCGTGGTCGACGACGGTTCCGCCGACCGGACGGCCGACGTCGCCCTCGACGCCGGGGCCCGCGTGCTCAGGCACAGCCGCAACCGGGGCAAGGGCGCGGCGATGGAGACGGGCGCCGAGGGCGTCCGGCTCATCGAGGCGCACGGGGACGGAGCGCCCCGTCCCCCCAGGCACCTGCTGTTCCTGGACGCCGACCTGGAGGCCACCGCCGCGGCGGCCGCCCCGCTCATCGAGCCGGTCACCGGCGGCAAGGCCGACATGACCATCGCCCTCTTCCCCGCCACGCGCACACGCCTGGGCGGGCACGGGTTCGTGGTGCGGCTCGCACGCGGCGGGGTCCGCAAGGCGACCGGGTGGGAGCCCGAGCAGCCCCTCAACGGCCAGCGCTGCGTCACACGCGCCGCCTTCGAGACGGCCAAGCCGCTGGCCACGGGCTTCGGTGTGGAGACCGGCCTGACCATCGACGTGCTGCGCGCGGGCTTTCGGGTGCTGGAGGTGGAGGTGCCGCTGGAGCACCGGGCCACCGGTACCGACCTGCGCGCGCAGTGGCACCGCGCCCACCAGTTCGCGGACGTGGCGCGGGCGCTGGCGGTACGCGAGTTCCGGCCCACGGCGTGGCGCCAGTGGGACCGGACCCGGGAGCGCGCGCGTACGGTCGGACGGCAACTGGCGGGCAAAGTCGGGCCCATGAGTTGGCGAAATCGCCCCAAGTAGCTCCATGGGCGCAGCGTGTAGTTATACGCTCGCCCTGTGTTCACTACGATCCTGGCTTTGACCGGAATGCTCTCGGGTCTGGGCGCGCTCGCCCTCGGCGGGTACGCGTTGTCCAGGACCCGGGTGGCCGACAGCGAGTCCCGCATGATCGCCCACCGGGCGGCGGAGGTCGGCGCCTCGGGCGCGGACCCGCTCGCCGTCCGCGACGTGGCGGTACTCCACTACGACGCTCTGGAGGAGATGTCGGGCGCCCGCTCCTTCTCCCTGGCACTGCTCAACAGCGAGGGCGACGGCGTGGTCGTCACCTCCATCAACGGGCGCACCGAGACGCGCACCTACGCCAAGCCGCTGGTGGGCGGCGAGTCCGACATCCTGCTCAGCCCCGAGGAGTACCGGGTCGTCCGCTCGGCCCGCCTGGGCGAGGGGATCGGCACGAGCATGACGGCCGGGAGCGCCCCGAACCGTCCCGCGCCCCCGACCGCGGGGACCGGTGAGGGCGGTGGGGAACCGGCCGCGCACCCGGGAGCCGCGCCCTCCGGGGCCGCTCCTGCCACCGGGGCCGTCCGGGAGGTGGGGGACCCGGAGTCCCTGGTCACCTCGTTCCGCTCCACGGGCGGCCACGGACAGCCGCGCCCGGGCCGCGGGTCCGTATAGCCTGGTTGTATGCCCAACCGCTACGCCTACCTCGGCCCCGAGGGCACCTTCACCGAAGCCGCGCTGCGCGACCTGCGCCCGGACGCGTCCGACGAGGCACGCGTCCCCTGCGAGGGGATCGCGGCGGTCTTCGACGCGGTCCGCTCCGGCGCGGTGGACGGAGGGGTCGTCCCGCTGGAGAACTCGGTCGAGGGCGGCGTCACCGCCACCATCGCCGAACTGGTCAACGGTGATCCGCTGCTCATCACAGGCGAGACGGCCGTGCCCGTCGAGTTCGCGCTGTTCGCGCGAGGCGGGGCGGTCCTGGAGGACGTCAAGCGGGTGGCCACCCATCCCCACGCCCTCGCCCAGTGCCGGGGCTGGCTCGCCCGGCACCTGCCCGACGTCGACACGCACACCGTCTCCTCCACGGCCGCGGCGGCGCGCGGCGTGTCCGAGCCCGGCGCGCCCTACGACGCCGCGATCTGCGCGGTGATCGCCGGTGAGCGGTACGGCCTGCGCGCCCTCGCCTCCGGGATCGGCGACCGCTCCGACGCCGCCACCCGGTTCATCTACCTGTCCCGGCCCGGTGCGCTGCCCGGCCCCACCGGGTCCGACCTGACGTCCCTCGTCGCCTTCATCGCCGACGACCACCCCGGTGCCCTGATCGAGGTGCTCAACCAGTTCGCCGTGCGCGGGGTCAACCTCACCAGGTTGGAGTCGCGCCCCACAGGTGACGGGCTCGGCAGCTACTGCTTCTGCATCGACGCCGAGGGGCACGTGTCGGAGGCCCGGGTCGGCGAGGCGCTCATGGGTATCCGGCGGGTGTGCCGGGACGTGCGCTTCCTGGGCAGCTACCCGCGCGACGGCCGGGGCCCCGTGACCGACTCGCCGCTGCGGCCCCGCCCGGCCACGGACGCCGACTTCGTCGAGGCCGAGCGGTGGCTGGCACGCGTCCGGGCCGGCCGGGTCGACTAGAACCCTCACCGGATGGTCTTGCCCCCAGCGGCACCCTCGATCGCCGGCAGTGCCACCGGGAGCAGGACCATCGCTGTCGAAGCGTGTCCGGCCGCCCCCCGAACGCCTCCTCCACGGTGGTGGCGCGCCGCGGCAGCCCCCTCCGGGCACAGCGCCAGCCGCAGCGGGGTCGTCCCCCGGACGCGCGGCCTCCAGCACCTCCGGCGCGGCGGTGAACCCCTCTGCGGTCATCTCGTTCACCGGCTTCGACGCGGTCTCCCCTCGTCAGGTCCTGTCACGGGGAGGACGCCGCTCCCCCGCGTCCATGAACGTCCGTGACGCGGTTGTGGAAAAGATGTCGGGGCGATCGGGTCCGGGCGGTAACCTGCAAGGCGTGATCGACCTTCGCGCTCTTCGAGAAGACCCCGAACGACTCCGTGCCTCGCAGCGGGCCCGCGGGGAGGACCCCTCCGTCGCCGACCGGCTGCTCGAACTCGACGCCGGCCACCGCTCGGCGCTGTCCCGGTTCGAGACCCTGCGCGCCGAGCAGAAGAGCGTGGGCAAGTCCGTCTCCAAGGCCTCTCCCGAGGAGCGCGAGGAGCTCCTGGTCCGCGCCAAGGCGCTGGCCGCGGAGGTCAAGGAGGCCGACGCCGAGGCCGGCCGCCTCGCCGACGGGCTGAGAGCCGCCCTGGCGAGCGTGCCCAACCTCGTGGAGGAGGGCGCGCCCGAGGGCGGCGTGGACGACTTCGAGGTCCTGGAGACCGTCGGCACCCCGCGCGCGTTCGACTTCACCCCGCGCGACCACCTGGAACTGGGCGAGATGCTCGGCGCCATCGACATGGAGCGCGGCGCCAAGGTCTCCGGCGCCCGGTTCTACTTCCTCACCGGTGTGGGCGCCCAGCTGGAGCTTGCGCTGCTCAACATGGCGATGAACCAGGCCGTCCAGTCGGGCTTCACGCCGATGATCCCGCCGGTGCTGGTCAAGCCCGAGACCATGGAGGGCACCGGGTTCCTCGGCGAGCACTCCGACGAGATCTACCACCTGCCCGCCGACGACCTCTACCTGGTGGGCACCTCCGAGGTGCCGCTGGCCGGGTACCACGCCGGGGAGATCCTGCCCGCCGACGCACTGCCCCACCGCTACATCGGCTGGTCGCCGTGCTTCCGCCGAGAGGCGGGCTCCTACGGCAAGGACACCCGCGGCATCATCCGGGTGCACCAGTTCCACAAGGTGGAGATGTTCGTCTACACCCATCCGGACCAGGCGCACGAGGAGCACGAGCGGCTGCTCGCCTGGGAGCGGGAGATGCTGGACAAGCTGGAGCTGCCCTACCGCGTGGTGGACATCGCCGCCGGCGACCTGGGCACCAGCGCCGCCCGCAAGTACGACTGCGAGGCGTGGGTCCCCACCCAGGAGACCTACCGGGAGCTGACCTCCACCTCCAACTGCACCGAGTTCCAGGCCCGCCGCCTCAACACGAGGTTCCGGGGCGAGGACGGCAAGCCCCGCTTCGCCGCCACCCTCAACGGCACGCTGGCCACCACCCGGTGGATCGTCGCCATCCTGGAGAACCACCAGCGCGAGGACGGCTCCGTGGTGGTCCCCGAGGCGCTGCGCCCCTACCTGGGCCGCGACGTCCTGGAGCCGGTCGGCGGAAAGAGGTAGGCCCGCACGCGACGGAGCCCGCCCCCGACCGGTGGGGCGGGCTCCGTTCGCCGTGGCCGCTACAGGGCCGTGGCCGCTACAGGTACGGGCCGGAGCCGGGCGGCTCCTCACCGCCCGCACCGCCGGGGCCGCCGGGGCCCTGGCCCTGGAGGCCTGCGACGCCGGGCGGCAGGGCCTTGCGCATGTTCTCCAGCTGGGCGCGGGCCGCCATCTGCTGGGCGAACAGGGTCGTCTGGATGCCGTGGAACAGGCCCTCCAGCCAGCCCACCAGCTGCGCCTGCGCGATACGCAGCTCGGCGTCGCTGGGCGCGGAGCCCTCAGCGAACGGCAGGGTCAGCCGCTCCAGCTCCTCGATGAGCTCGGGGGCCAGGCCGTCCTCCAGCTCCTTGATGGAGGAGGTGTGGATCTCCTTGAGCCGGGCCCGGCTCGCCTCGTCCAGCGGGGCGGCCTTCACCTCGTCCAGGAGCTGGCGGATCATGCTGCCGATCCGCATCACCTTGGCGGGCTGCTCCACCATGTCGGCGAGGGTGCGGGGCTCCTCCGCACCGTCCTCCTCCGGGCCGTCGCCCTGCTGGTCGGCCCCCATGACCAGTACCTGGGGCCGCTCGTTCGGGTTGTCTGCGCTGCTCATCAGTCCCCTTACGTGGATATCACCGGCACGCCGTCAACGGGTGAGAAGGATCTTTCCGGTGTGCGCGCTCGTTTCCATGACACGGTGCGCCTCCGCCGCGTTCCGCATCGGTACCGAGCGGTCGACGACGGGGCGGACGACTCCTTGTTCTACCAACGGCCACACCTGCTCGCGTACTCCCGAGACGATGGCCGCCTTCTCGTCCCGGGGACGGGAACGGAGGGTCGTCGCCTGCACGGAAAGCCTTTTCACGAGCATACGCCCCAGGTCGGCCTCGGCACGGCGGCCGCCCATCAGCGCGATGATCACCAGACGGCCGTTCGTGGCCAGGGAACGCAGGTTGGCGTCCAGGTAGGAGCCGCCCATGATGTCGAGGATGATGTCGGCGCCGCCCGCCTCGCGCATGCGCTCGGTGAAGTCCTCGTCCTTGTAGTTGATCAGGATCTCGGCGCCCAGCTCGCGGCAGCGCTCCAGCTTCTCCCGGCTGCCCGCCGTGACGGCCACCCGGGCGCCCAGGGCGCGGGCGAACTGGATGGCGAAGGTGCCGATACCGCTGCCGCCGCCGTGGAGCAGGACGGTCTCTCCGGCGCGCAGGCCTCCGACCATCACCAGGTTGGACCACACGGTGCAGGCCACCTCGGGCAGCGAGGCGGCCTCCACCAGGTCCACGCCCCGGGGCACCGGCAGCAGCTGGCCCACCGGCACGGCGACCTTCTCCGCGTAGCCGCCCCCGGTCAGCAGGGCGCACACGGGGTCGCCGACGGACCAGCCCGCGTCCTCGGTGCCGGGTCCGAGCGCCGCGACGGTGCCCGAGCACTCCAGGCCCGGGTACTCGGAGGCGCCGGGGGGAGGCGAGTAGTTGCCCTGGCGCTGGGCCACGTCGGCCCGGTTGGCCGCGCTGGCGGCCACGTCCACAAGGACCTCCCCTTCGCCGGGGACGGGGTCGGAAACCTCGGACCAGGTCAGGACCTCGGGGCCGCCCGGTTCGGTGATACGGATCGCGTGCATGAGCCAGACAGTACCTGGGGAGGTTCACCGGCAGCCAGAGGATCACTCTGTTCACCCTCCCCGGAGGTACTCCGGTGGGGTCGGGAGGGTAGGAGTGATTCCAGGGAGCGGACCTGTCCCTTCCCCGCTGCGGTATCCCTCCCTCCACAGCACACCCCCTTCAAGCAGGAGAGCCCCGGTGGCACACCAGGAACAGAACGGGCCGGATCGAGACGCCGAGGCGGGCCCCGTACCGGAGGCCGAGGAGCGGATCGGGCCGGACGGCCGGGCCGACGACCCGGACGGGGCCGAGGAGGCGGGCACCGAGGCCGCGCCCGGTCCGGCCGCGCCCGCGCCCTCCCCCCGGGAGCAGTGGTTCGGCGGGTTCGAGGGGGCTGCTCCTCCCCCGCCGCCCTATGCCCGGATGCCCGAGGACACCCCGTTCCCGGCGCCGGGAACGGGGTACCAGGGATCGGCGCCCGTGGACGACGACGGGAACGCGGACGCCGGTGGGGACGCCGTCGGCGAGTGGGCACCGGAGCCGGAGCCGGGACCGTTCCGGCCGACCGCGGTGCCCGAGCCCTCGGAGCCGCCCGGGCCGGTCGGGACGTCTGCCGGGACATCTGAGGTACGGGAGACCTCTGAGGCGCCCGAGATACCTGAGGCTTCCGAGATACCTGAGGCTTCCGAGATACCTGAGATGCCTGAGGCGTTGGACGCGCTGGAGGTACCCAAGACCGCGGGGGCCTCCGGGACCGATGAGGGGTCCGACAGCGCCGACGACGCCGAGAACGAGACGCGGAGCAGCACGGTCCGGCTGCTGCCGGGTTCCCCGCGCAGGCGTCCGCAGCGCCCCGAACGTCCGCAGCGGCAGCGGCTCCAGCGCCCCACGAGGCCGGGCGGGGAGCCGGACCCGCTGGCGCCCCGCAGGCCGCGCCACGATTCCGACGTTCCCGAGCCCGAGCAGTTGCCGCCGCTGGAGACCGGGCCGGGGTCCGGATCATCCCCCGGCTCCGCGACCGACACGGATGCTCCGGGGCGGGGACCCGGAACGGGGGCGGGGCCCGGGACGTTCCCCGGGACACGGCCGGGTGGCGGTCCTCCCGAGCCCGACGGTCCCTTCCTGCCCGCGACGACGGGCGCCCCGCGGGGCCGTCCCGAACCGCCGCCCACGCTCACGGGCCCGCGTGCCGACCTCGCACCACCGGCGAAGCCGACGACGCAGCCGGGCACGGATTCACCGGCGGGCCCGCCGGCGCCGGACCGTCGGCGCGACGGTCGGGACCGGGAGACCTCCGAGTCCCTCAACGCCGCCACCCTCGTGCGCAACCGGCGCCAGGGCCCCAGCGGCGGCTGGCGCAGGGCCGTGCACACCGCGACCCTGGGCCTGGTCAACCCGGGGGAGTCCGCCAAGGTGCTGCGCCAGCGCGAGCTGGTGGCCCGTGCCTGCGCGCCCGTGGCGACCGGACACCACCGGGTGGCCGTGCTCAGCCTCAAGGGCGGTGTCGGCAAGACCACCACCACGGTCGCCCTCGGCGCGACCCTGGCGTCCCTGCGCGGCGACCGGGTACTGGCCGTGGACGCCAACCCCGACCGGGGCACGCTCTCGGACAAGGTGCGGCTGGAGACCGCCGCGACCATCCGCGACCTGCTCAACGAGCGCCACCTGGTGTCGCGCTACGCCGACATCCGCGGGTTCACCTCCCAGGCACCCAGCCGTCTGGAGATCCTGGCCTCCGACCGCGACCCGGCGGTCTCCGAGGCGTTCAGCGACTCCGACTACCGGGAGGTGGCCCGCATCGTCGAGCACTTCTACTCCATCTGCATCACCGACTGCGGTACCGGCCTGCTGCACTCGGCGATGCGGGGGGTGCTGGGACTGGCCGACCAGGTGGTCCTGGTCAGTTCGGCTTCCGTGGACGGGGCGCGCAGCGCCAGCGCCACCCTGGACTGGCTGGAGGCGCACGGCCACGGCGCCCTCGTCCGCAGCGCGGTGGTGGTGCTGTCGATGGTGCGGTCCGACAGCAAGAGCAGCGTGGACCTGAACCGGTTGCAGGAGCACTTCTCCGGGCGGTGCCGCGACGTGGTGCGGGTGCCGTGGGACGGGCACCTGGAGGAGGGGGCCGAGGTGGACCTCGAACAGCTCGCGCCCGCCACGCGGGACTCCTACCTCCAGCTGGCGGCGTCCGTGGGGGAGGCGTTCGCCTGGCAGAGGTGAGGGCACGGACGCGGTGTGCGTGGGCCCCTTCCTGGTTTCCGGGATCCGGTTTCGGACAGGGGAGGAACAAGGGGGAATGGGGATGAACGCACAGGAACGCTCGCCAGCGGTCGTGGTCGGTGTGGACGGCACGCCCGCCTCCCACGCCGCCCTGGTCTGGGCGACCGAGGACGCGGCCAGGCGTGGGGCACCGCTGCGGATCGTGCACGGCCTGGGCATACCGGTGGTGATCGGCGCCTACGGTGATCCGGGCGACTTCGCCGTCGAGGACCTGCGGCAGGCGGGGCACGACCTGCTCACCGCGGGCGCCGCGTACGTGCACCGGGCCCGGCCCGAGGTGAACGTGGCGACCGTCCTGGCACCGGAGGACGCACCAGCCGTCCTGCTCAACGAGGCCCGGCCCGGGGACGTCATCGTGATGGGCTCGCGCGGCCTGGGCGGGATCCGGGCGATCATGCTGGACTCGGCCAGCGTGCGGGCCTCCTCGCACGCGCCCTGTCCCGTGGTGGTCGTCCCCAACCTGGAGAGGCCGCCGCCGCGCCGGGGCCGCGTCGTGGTGGGCGTGGACGGGTCCGAGTCCTCCCGCCGCGCCCTGGGCTTCGCCCTGCGGGAGGCCCTGGTGAGCGGGGCGGAGGTCGTGGTGGTCAACAGCTGGCAGGTGCCGCTGCCCGCGAACGCCGAGTCGCTGGCCGCCGACGACCGCGCTCTGCACGAGGAGACGTTCGACCGCCAGTCCGAGGAGGTGGTCGCGGGGCTGCTCGCCGACGTGGTCGACGACCGGACCGAGCACCTGGAGATCAGCGCCGTACGGACGCAGGCCAACCCGGTGGAGGCCCTGGTGGAGGCCGCCCAGGAGGCGGACCTGCTCGTCGTGGGCTCGCGTGGCCGCGGGGGAGTCCGTGGGCTGGTGATGGGATCGGTCAGTCAGGGGGTGCTGCGGCACTCCTCGGTACCCGTCGCCGTCCTGCCGCCGCACTCCGGGGACGAGTGACCCGTGCCGCTCCCACGGCGGGTCGGTCTCCTCGGCAATGATGGACCGCAGTGCTAGGGCGTGTTCGTCGAACACGCCTTGAGGGGGAACTATGGCAAGCAATGAGGAGCGTTCGCCCAGGGTCATCGTGGGGATCGACGGTTCCGAGCATTCCTGGGCGGCTCTGGACTGGGCCGCCGCCGAGGCCGCCCGCAGGGGTGCGCCGATCCTGGCCGTGTACGCGCTGGGGATGCCGATGGTCGTGTCGGCCAACGCCGGGCCCACCCGCTTCGACCCCACCGAGGAGATCTCGGACCAGGCCATCGAGGTGATGAACCGGGTGACCGAGCGCGTCCGCGAACTCCAGCCCTCGGTGACCGTGGAGACCGAGACGGCCCTGGACGAGGCACCGGTGTCGCTGCTGCGGCACTGCCGCCCCCACGACCTGCTCGTGGTCGGCACGCGGGGCCTGGGCGCGTTCGCGTCGATGTTCGTGGGATCGGTCAGTGTCCGGGTCGCGGCCCAGGCGCCCTGCCCCGTCGCGGTGGTGCCCTCGCGCGAGGGCAGGCCCGCGACGACCTCCCTGAACCGGGTCGTGGTCGGCGTGGACGGCTCCACGAACGCGCGCCGGGCGCTGGACCTGGCCGTGGACCTGGCGAGCGAGAGCGGAGGCGAGCTCGTCGTGGTCAACAGCTGGGAGGTGCCCTATCCGTACGATCCGGTCGCGATGACCGCCATGGGCTACGAGCCCCAGGAGAAGCTGTTCGACCGCAAGTCCGAGGAGCTCGTGGCCGGGATGCTGGCCGACGCCGCCGACGAGCGCCGCGAGGGCCTCGACGTGGAGGTCAGCGTGGTGCGCACCCAGGACACCCCGGTCAACGCGCTGCTCCGTGCCGCGGAGGGAGCCGACGCCATCGTCGTGGGCTCCCGCGGCCGGGGGACCGTGCGCGGCCTGATCATGGGCTCGGTCGGCCAGGGCGTCCTGCACCACTCCGAGATCCCCGTGGTGGTCCTTCCCCACCGTGCCGAGGACTAGCTAGCCGGGCGGCTCAGGCGTTCGTGCGGGGTACTCCAGGCAGAACGGGTGCCCCGCGGGATCGGCGTAGACCCGGAACAGGTTGCCGGGATCGTCCTCGGCGACCGCCAGTTGCCTGGCCCCGAGCTCCAGCACCATCTCCTCGGCGGTGTCGATGTCCTCCACCCAGACGTCGAGGTGCATCTGCTGCGGGCGCTCGGGAGCCGGCCACTCGGGCGGCTGGTGGTCCGGCGCGTACTGGAACGCCAGTCGCGGCCACTCCTGCCCGACCACCGGCCACTCACCCTCCTCCTGGGCCACGGGCAGCCCGAGCAGCTCGGAGTAGAAGTCCGCGAGCGCACGGGGGTCGGGGCAGTCGATGACCATGGTGTGAAGTCGTCCGATCATGTCCCGCACCCTTCCCCGCCGCGCCGAAACGATGCGTGCCATGTCGACACGTCGCCGGAGCGACGGGTATCTCCCGCGCCGACCCCCTCGTGCAACCCCGGACCGGGAGGGGACTCACTCCGCCTGTGCGGTTCGTGAAGCTACTTCCGGAACGTGCCGCGCTGGGGCACGGTGAACACCAGTCCCTCCTCCACGAGCACGGCGATGGCACGTCGCACCGTGGAGCGGGCCAGGCCGTACTGCTGAGCTTGGGGGCGGTCGCATGAGCACGTCGTTCCCTTGGGGTGCCCTCGAACCGGACATCCCGACAGGGCCGTACGACTCCCTGTCCGAGGCGCTCCGGTCATGTCCACGCCATGCCGGTGAGGTTTATGCGGCATTGCGCGAGGCCGACCGGCTGCTGTCGCTGCTGGACACCCACCTGCGGGCGGGCTGCTTCCCGAACCCTGGCGGTTCACCGGTCACGACCGCGGAGAGCAGCGGCTGGGGGCGTCCAGCCCAGAGCGCGCGTAGCGCGCCGTGTTCCGGACCTGTGTCACGGGACCGACGGAGCCATGTGCGACCATATTCGCCGGGTCGCGCCCCGGCGCTGTCCTCGGCGATGAGGTCCTGGTGACGAGCGCGGGCGGACCCTTCAGAGACCCCCGTGTGCCCTGACGTCTCTTCGAGACCACGGCGGCCAGGGCACGCGGGCCTTTCCCCACGTCTCCCCCCCGCGCGTCTGTGCGCGCCCGCGAGGAGCCACGGCCCCGGGGGCCGAGCCGGCCCGGACGTACCGGGGGCCGGTGTCCCCGGCCCGTTGGCGCCTGATGCGCCGTGGCCCGGGCCCACCGGCCCCGGTCTCTGCGGAGGGTGTGGGATTTGAACCCACGAAGTCCCGTTGTACCGGGGGACCCTAACGACCTGTCGACAAACCGACGAACCGCCTTGTGACCTGCGCGGACGTTCCGAGGGCTTCCCAGTGCTTCCGGCCCCTTCCCGGAACCGTGTGCGATGAATGTGCGATGCCCTGTGTGTCTGCCACGTGCCTTCGACCCAGGTGGGCCGCACGTTCCTGGTGGGCTCACCATAGCTGCCTCAGCCCAAGTATTCGGCAATCACGGTTTCGGTCCCGTATGGGTTCTGGCGCGATCGGTCTGTACCCCCACGCGTCCTATGCAGCGCCAGGTTCCATGCGGGCTTGGAGGGGTCCAGGGGGCGCTGAGCCCCCTGGTACCGCCAGTCCTCCTTGCACTACCGGGTGTCTCTCAACCCGAGGACGTCCGGAGCGCTAGGGAAGAATTTCCTTGGCGAACCAGCGCACTGTCAGTCACAATGATCAGGCCAGATAATGCGAGTTCGGAAAGTCGATCCTTTTTTGTTGTTAATAGTGGTAAAGTTGATTTTACCTTATAAATTAGGAGGTCGCATGAGTGAGATGGTCCTTGATACACAGGAGATTGTGTCTCTTAGTAGAAAAGGTAAGCCACCGCCTGGTGGTGATGTGTTTATCACTTCAACCACGGCGCAAGAGCTTTTTTTCTTGAGGGTTAAAGGTTCCGGAAAGCCTGCCTATTGGATTCCTACACTCCATAAAGTGAGACATGCCGAGCTCATGGATCGAAAAGAGTGGAGACTCCTTGTAAAGGAGTATGCTTCGCGGGGATCTGCATACCGTGATCGTCATCTAGATAGGCTGGTAGCCGACTTTGGCCGTGACTATCCCCCCATCGTTGAGACGGGGCATACATCAATCGCTCGGATTATCAATGAGCGAAAAGGGTGGCTTTTTCCAATGTGTGCTGACGTCGGCGGCTTAAAATTTTTGCGCGAGATGAGATCGCGAGCGGATTACCTTGATGAGTACGGAATTCGCTGCAAGCCCCTAAATGGGAAGGCGGTGAATTCTGCACTTCCTATGTTCCACGCTTTTGTGGGAACTTATGCGATGAAGCTGGACTATCGGAACTCCTTGAACGATATCTTCATTCTATCGGTGGCGAGTAATTGGAGGGCTCCACTGTTAACCCGAGATAGGCTGCTAGCTAATTTCTCGAAGAATTATCTTGGAGCGGAAGTGGAGGATTTCCAGGGGCGTGGAAAAATAAATTTCCCGGAAAATTTTCGCGAGACTCAGAAGATGCGAGAATCCAAAATGTATGTGAACAAGAACTGGAGGATGATCGCTGATCTGAAGCGGAGGGGCCTAGACTAGTGCATCAATATATACTTGAAATGGCATCTTTGCATATGCCTTGGTTGTAGAGCACTATTTTTGGTTCCGAAGCTGGTGTGGGACCTGTGAAATCGATCGTGGCGCTACCTCTCCGGTCCGGCCGCTGCTGGCTCGGGACCGGGCGCCAGCCCGCAGCCCGAGCCAGGCGGCGAGTCGTTGCGACGGCGCTTGCGCCGTCGCCTTGATCCCATACAGCCCAACTCGGCAAACACATCAGTACTTGCGCACTGATTTTTTGCTTGCCGCGTACTGTTCGCCAGAGAAATCGCCGCTGAAGAGGTCTTCGTTTAGAAGTCGAATCACGTGATCTTGATTCTCCTTTTTAAGTGATATTGTTCCATTTGGCATGTAGACTTCAGGGTCTAGGCCGCGACTTATCATTTTTTCTCGGAGCACTTTTGTATCCAGGCTCTCAATGTGAGGCTTCCTCAGGAGGCTTGTCACCTTAGCTCGAAGATGGCTGTTTGACCGCACCCTTTCAGCGAAGCCTTCGATGTCTTCTTCAGCTATTGGTATAAGTGTGGCGAGTTTCTCTACCCACTCCCTGGTCCTCGCGAGAACTACCTCGGTTTCTTTGAAGAGGCGCTCAAAAGCCTTTTGATTAAAGGACCACACTCCCCATTCGGTTATTACGATGTCCCAGTTGTCCTCAAATTGGAAGACTGGATCTTTGATTTGAGTCAATGAATTGTCGAATATGCCAACCAGAGATTTTTCTGCAAGTTTTATCGGATTTCCGACCTTAATGAATATCGATCTCCTTTCTGGATTGTCCCCGAGAATGAGGGAATAGAATGCCAACTTCTTTTTCTTTAGCTCGCGGCTGTCGGCATTTTGAAGGGTCGTTGCCTTTTTTAGAACTTCAACGACTGCTGTATCCTGAAGCTCTTCGTGCTGTATCTTCAGAAAATCTGCTTCGCCTTTCTCGTCGTCCGGGTCATAGTCCTTGCCCGTGCCAGTGGTAATCCGCTCCGCTGCCTCTTTAGCATACCGCTGCAGCTCGCTCTGAAGGTCGCCTCCGAATCTAATGTACCGACCGTGAACTTTCTTCCCGGTGCGCCAGGCTCCAATGAGGGTTGCGGAACCGCTAGTGGGGATATTTGTATTTTCCAACCTACTCTTCCTCTTCTGTGCTGTATTTCGCTTCTCTTCTTTCGATGAGCATGTCATCTCCGAATTTTGATGCCTTAATGACCTCATTCTCTTGTATGTGCCTTCTTGTTACGAGATAGGCGTTTAGTCCGAGTTTGGTCCTCACCTTTAAAACTCTATATCCCATAATATACAGCAAGGGATTGATTTGGGCAACGGAAGTGTGGAGATGGATTAATGCTGCCATCATGAAAAATATCGCATAGGAAACTAGATCGGGACCGCTTGGCTCCGAAGTGGTCATGAAGGGGAGGAGGTACGCTGCCAAGTATGAGGCAGCCTCTGTTCCTGCGGGCTGTACCTGTGTGATCTCATGCGGACCGGCAGAGCTTCTTTTATCCGTAATGATAATTACGGATAGTCCTGCCACGCCAGCGAAGAAAAGGCAGAACATGAATATCTGAACGTGGCCAAGAGAAAATAGTCTTAGATCTACATCGTTTCCCTTGAATTTGATTGCCAACATTAAAAAGAGCGGAGAGTAAGAGGAAAAGAATAGGATGAACTTTGCTAGTTTTGTCATCGGGCCACCTTGAATGTTGGCATGCCACGATCATAGCCTTCAGGTGAGACACTTCAGCGGAGCCCGACGTGGCCGCGTGAGAGAAAATTGCTTGTTTTCTCAAGGCGGCTGCAATATCCCTTAGGTGTAGATCGATGACTTAAACCATTTTTAGAGCTTTTTTCCAGGGAAAATATTTCGCGTTATTCAATCCATCTCCAGTGTCATGTGGCATGAAAGAATCTGGGCCAATTAGCACGGGGACCTGTTCGCTGCGTAGCTTCTCGATACTCATCTTGAACGGGGCACGACTGGCGTAGGCAGAGTTCACGAACGGGAGGATGGCGGTCGGCACTCCGAGGCCGATGGCCTCGTTCAACACGTCCAAGGCGTAATTGTCGGCGATGCCGTTCGCCAATTTATTGATCGTGTTGAACGTGGCTGGGGCGATGATGATGGCGTCTGCCTTGGGGGAACGGGGTTCTCCTGGTGTGCGGTGCTGGCTCCGCACTGGTCGACCGGTCTGCTTCTCCAACGCCTCGACGTCAATGAAGTCCACCGCTGCTGGGGTGGCCATGACTTGAACGGTCCAGCCCTGCTCCTGGGCCAAACCCACCATTGTGCCGACATCCGAGGCCGGTCCGGCTGCGCACACCACTACGTAGAGCGTTTTCTGTTCGCTCACTGAGTCAGGCACCGACCCTTTTCGCGAGTTCGCTGACGCTGCCGTACAGATGCCCGCTCGCCCGCGTTCGGATGTCGTTGATCAACTGATGCACCACCGGACGTGCGGTCAGTTCTTCGCTCGCCATCTCCTCGGCGTTGCGCAACGCGTGGTAGGCGTGCTCGGTTTTCCCCCACTGCTGGTAAGCGCGGGCCGCGTCGATGAACAGCGTTACCTTGCGTTCCATGACCTCGATGTTGTCCAACTGCACCTGTCGGGCGTAGTCGATGGCGCTGCCCGCGTCGCCCAGCTCGACGGCGGTGCTGACTCGGTGAAGGAGTACGTTGGTGGGGCCGAATGCCGTCCACTGATAGTTGAAATCTCCGCCGAGTCGCTCGCCTGCGTCGCCAGCCTCGTCAAGCAGGCTGAGCGCCTGGCCCCGGTCCTCGCGCTTGGCCGCTGATACCGCGCCGCTCAGCAGAAGTGACCCGTACACCGACAGGGATTCCGGCGTGGGCTCGTCCATGGCGCTGTCCACACGTTCGGCCGTGCTCGTCGCCAGTTCCGTCGCCGCCTTGTAGTGCCGTTCACGCATCAGTGCTCGGGTGAACGCTCGGGCGCTGGCACCCACAACCGCGGGGTTCTCGCTGTCCTCAGCGGCTCGCATGCTCCGATCAGCCGCGAGGTAGGACAATCCCCGCTCCTCGCACTTCAGTAGCAGGCTCGCCGCAACGTGATAGGCCTCCGCGCGGAGTGCGTGAACCTGGGCGGCGTCGTCCCCCTCTACTCCGGTGGCGGCGTCATCCAGGTTTCGCAACAGCTCGGGCAGGTGCTTGGCCAAGGCCGTGTAGTGGCACGCTTGGTACCCGACCTTGGCGGAGTGTGTCCGCTGGGATAGCTCTCGCAGACTGGTCGCCGATCGTACGGTGCCACGGCTGGTGCCCGCGTACCTGGTGAGTGCTGCGGCGATCTCGTCCATGTCTAGCATCGAACCACTCGTGGCTTGGAACAGGGCGGTTCCGGCCAGTCCGACGAATTCGCGACGGCGCACGTTCGAGACCTCCCCTCGGTCTGGGCTCTTCTGCGCGGGCAGCCTCGGGGGTGCCGAGAGCGCCGCACCATTGTGTCCAGTGAACGCGCCCGGATTCCTCGGGGCAAGGCCGAACAGCATCCGGGACGGGGGGTCGGGCATGCTGATGCCCTCGGCGACCCGCTCGTACACCTCGAAGGCCGTGACGGTCTTGCGGCCGTTCAGGATCTCGCTCACCCGGCCCTGGGACAGACCGGTCGCCGCCGAGATTGCCATCTGGCTCGCGCCGCCGTACTGGCGCACGAACTGGAAGAGCGCCTGGACATCGCGCCTGCGTAGGAACTCGGCCGTGTGTTCTCGCTCCCATGCCCACGAAGGGATGGTGATCCGGCTCGTCGGGTGTCCCTGCATCCTGACTCCTCGGCGCTGCGAGTACGGGTACAGCCAGTATCCCTCTCTGTCATCCCGAGGAGGAATGGGTTTCGGATTCCCAACCCGGGATGGTTGGCCTCATGGATGCCAGGAACGGAATGCAGTGCAGGTCATGCCGTGGGCGGGGCTGGAAATCCGTCCGACCGCGACGACTGGTCGTCGTTCGATCTGTGCCTGGCGAGAAGCAGGCAACGCGTGCGGCGGTCTGTCCCTTCTGCAAGGGGACGGGAGAGCGCTCCGTCACGGTGGAGTCCTCCACTGACAGCGGTCTCGCCTGCTGATCCATGACACGACAGACCCCCGCGACGCGGTGGAAGGCGTCCGGGGGCGCGGCCAACCTGAGGAAAGCAGGCTGACGTGAGCGACCTTATCGCCCTGATCCGGGCTTGGGTGACTCTGATTCGACCGAAACGACACGGCAGGCACCACCGCACCGGCCCCCGGCCCTACTACCTGCCCACACCCGCGCGGGTGGAGCTGTGGCCCGCACCGGACCCCATCGTGATGGATGCAGGCGACCCCCGTGCCTACTCCCTCCAACGCGGTCCCTACACCCACCTGGAGCACCGGCGCCGCGCCCAGCGGGCCGAACGGGACCGGCGGGGGATCGACCTGCTGATGCAGATTGCGCGTTCGACTCCTGCTCTCGATGACATGGCCGAGTTGCGTGACCTGGTGCGCACGGCCATCGCGGTCGGGGCGGTGCGGCGATGAACGCTGATGCATGTGGGCCCATAGCTGGCCGCGACACGCTGACCGAGTGGGCACGGGAACAGGGTGTGCGGGTGCGGGTGGCCTGTGAGGACTGGGAGTCCATCACCTACGAAGCCGTCTCACCCGGCCCGGACGGAACCGCGGTGGTGCAGCGGTACCGGTGCATGCTGCCTCCGGCTATGGCGCTGCGTCGCCTGCGGCTGACCTACATCGTCGGGCTTTGGCACGACGTGGGTGGGGCGGTGTGCAACCACGTCCGCCGGGTCGTGCCCCCGGTGCTCTCCTCAGCGGACGAGGCAGCCCGCCATGACGTGACGCTGGTCGCCGCCGCGCTGGTGGAAGCCGAACGCCGGGCGGTATGCGGGGCCACGGTGGACAACCTCACCGTCTACACCGTGCAGCGCGCCCAGTACTGGCGGCCCTTCTAGCGGCGCTTCTCAGACCCCCGCGTGCCCTGACGTCTCTTCGAGACCACGGGGCCCAGGGCACGCGGGCCTTCCCCTCTTTCACGGCGACGTGCACACCCCACGGGTGTCTTTCCGCCGTGCTCCCTGGCCAGCGGTGGGGTTCATATGTGCCCCCACCTGCTGACAGGGACAATCAACCCAAGTAAGCTACTCGACCACACGAGTACTAGAGTCACCAGGTGGACATCATGTCGAGTCTGGAGTTCGCTCCGCCCAAGTACGTACAGATCGTGCGGGCGATCCAAGAGCGCATTGAGGACGGTACCTATCCGGTGGGGGAGATGCTTCCCTCGGAGTCACGGATGGTGCGCGAGTTCGGGGCCGGACGCTCCACGGTCGTACGCGCTTTGCAGATCCTGAGCATGCAGGGCTGGATCGAACGCGAACACGGACGAGGCTCCTTCGTACGCGGCGTCCCGCAACAGACCTCCGAGCGCTCCCATGCCGGGGCCAGTGCCTTCGACGCCTCCGAAGAGGCCAAGAAGAGTCACATCCTGACCGCTGGACGCTCCCCGGTGTCCGCTGCCGTTGCTGAGGCAATCGGTGTGCCTGAGGGTTCCCCGGCCATCATGCGTCAACGCCTGGTCCTGGGCGAGGGCGAACCCAGTGAGCTGGTCACCCTGTGGTTCCCCTTGGACGTAGCCGAGGGCACCGACCTGGGCGAGACGCAGCCGATCAGCATCGGCGCACGCGAACATGTGCAGATGGTCAAGCAACTCCGGCCCTCCAAGGTCGTCGAACGGCTCTGCGCACGCCTGGCCACAAGCGCCGAACGCGAACCCCTGGGCCTGGACGAGGGCACCCCAGTGCTGGGCATCACCGCGCGGATACTCGATGCCTCCGGAGATGTGATCGCGGTCGCCGAGGTCGTCCTCCCCGGTGACCTGCACGAACTGGAGGACTCCTACCCGGCCGTGTAAGCGCGGGCAGAACACCGGCCACTTATCTACTTGTCTGATCAAGTGTGGCCGGTTATTCTGAGCCTCTACTTGACCGATCGAGTGGTTGAGTGGTCATGAGGAGGAGGCTGAGAGATGGCTATTCAGGGTGCGTTGCCGGTGGCGTTCGCCGCGGTGTTCCCGCACGGTGCGTTCGCGCTGGGGGTGGAGGCGATCACCGACTTCGAGACCAAGCGGCCCCAGCTCGACAAGGACACGGGGTTGCCGCTGTGGGCGGTGGACGTGATCGACGCCGACCCCGAGGCCCGGGGCAAGGCCAAGTCGGTCAAGGTCAAGGTCGCCGCCGAGGTCTGCCCGACCCTCCCGGATGAGGTCCCGGGCCTGCCGTTCCGTCCGATCGAGTTCGAGGCGATGGCGGTCATGCCCTACGTGGATGACAACGGGCGTCGTCCCCGGGTGGCGTACTCGCTGCGCGCCCGTGGCGTGAAGGCTCCCGGCGGTGCCGCTGGCAGTCGTCGGACTCCGGCGGCCAAGGACGCCGCTTGACCCCCGACATGTAAGCGGGGCGGCCTGGTGCTGCAACACCTCGGCCGCCCCTGAATCCCTCCTGCGACTGCGAAATCTCAGAAGAGGTGTCTCCAAGTATGTCCGATGACCCCCGTGACCTGTCCGGGCGCAGCGGCCCGGAACTGGTCCGCCTGCTGCTGGACGCGACCAACCCCCCACTCACCACCGACGCCGAGCGGGCGGAGTTCTTCGACTTCAAAGCCCGGGTGTTCGCCACTCTCGCCCACCGGGACGAGAACCCGGCGGCTGCGCGGTTCGCCGCCCGTGCCCGTGCCGACCGTGACCGGCTCCTGGCCCAGATCGAGAACGCGAACCGGGGTGGCCGGTGATGATGCGTCAATCCAAGGTGGGAGCGGCCCAGTCCTCTCCGACCCTGCCGACCCCGGCTCAGGGGGTGCGGTGGACGACCCCGATCGTGGAAACCCCCGGGATCGTCGTGCTGGCGTCGTGGATCTGGCGTCTGGTGCGGTTCCTGGTCACGCTGCCGTTCCGGTTCCCTGTCATGGTCACCTGCTTGGCCGCCTCGGTCGGGGCCTGGTGGTGGCTGGACTGGCCCGGCCTCGCTGGGCTGTGGGGGACTGTGGCCGTGGTGTCCCTGGTGTGGTGGCGGATCTGGCCGGACTCCTACCGCATCTGCATCACGCTCCGCTTGCTGGCCTGGTGGCGGCACGTGTTCGTGTACCGGCGTCACTGGCAACCGGTGCTGGTGATCTCCGGGCTGGCCGAGTCCTACCAGGAACGCCGCTACCTCCCGCGTATCCGCCGGGTCTCCTGCAACGCTTGGGCCGACTATGTGCGCGTCTCGTTGGTGGCTGGGACTGCTCCGGTGGACTTCGAGCACCGCGTGGCCGAACTGGCGCACGGCTTCGCCGCCCCCTCCTGCCGGGTGGTCGTCAACGGTCCCCGTGACATCACTCTGGAGTTTCCCCGACGCGACACGTTGGCCGAACCCCTGCATGCCCTTCCGGTTCCTGACTCCCCGGATCTGGATGCGCTCCCGGTCGGGCAGCGCGAGGACGGCTCGCCGTGGCTGTTGCGGCTGCACGGAACCCACGTGCTCGTGGTCGGGGTGACCGGGGCTGGCAAAGGCTCGGTGATCTGGTCCACCGTGCGCGCCATGCTCCCCGCCATCTCCGAGGGCACGGCACAGGTGTGGGCGATCGACCCCAAGCGCATGGAACTGGCCTACGGACGGGACCTGTTCGCCCACTACGCCGACACGGGCGAATCCGCGGTGGCCCTGCTCGAAAAGGCGGTGACCGACATGCAGGAGCGGGCCGAACGCTACGCGGGCAAACAGCGCTCCCACGTCCCGACGACGGCTGACCCTTTCGTGGTCGTGCTCCTCGATGAGGTCGCCTTTCTGACCGCCTACCACCCCGACCGGGACGTGCGGCGCCGCGCGGAGAACGCCATCGCCACCCTGACCTCACAGGGACGCTCGGTCGGCTTCGCCGTGCTGGCCGCGTTGCAGGACCCTCGCAAGGAAGTCATGAACCTGCGCAACCTCTTCCCCGACAAGGTGGCGCTGCGCCTGGACGAGGCATCACAGGTGGACATGGTCCTCGGTGAAGGAGCACGCGAACGCGGTGCTGAGGCGCACCTGATCGACCCCACGCTTCCTGGTGTGGCCTACGTCAGGGTGGAGGGTTCCCCCTCCCCGGTGCGGGTGCGGGCGACGTACGTGTCGGATGAGGACATCACGGCCATGGTGAACGGCTACGGCCTCGGCTTCTCCTTTGACGAGGAGGAAGCTTGACGGCGGCGATGGTAGAGCCAATCCCACACATAGAAGCTCGTCCCGACTATTGCGAGGACCACGGCGCAGGCAAAGATGATCCAAAATCTGCCGGGGTAGGGGTCCTCATAACCCAAGAGCAACTGGCTTGTCTTCAGCACTATCGGGCCGAAGACGAAAAGCAGAATCCATGGGGGAAGCCTCTTGGTGAGCATGTGGTGGGGGACTCCTGGCCTGTGCTTGTGGAGGTGGGGTGATGCCCACTCCTACTGGTAAGACAACCCGGGCCGAACGACTTGCGCAACCACTCGCCCGTGAGATGGCCGAACAGGTCGCTGCCGACCACGGGGTGTGCATTCGCCCGGTGTCCCTTCGACGTACGGACATCGCGACCGGTGCCAGTGAGGTGATCGATGTCCCGTGCGGGTCCACCCTGGAATCACGGTGCCCGGCCTGCGCGAAGCGCAAGAGGTCGCTACGGCGAACCCAGTGCGAAGAGGGCTGGCACCTGACAGAGGAACCGGTGGTGGAACCCGATCCGCCGTCCGAGGAACAGCGCTCCTGGGTGGAACAGCGTGCGATGGTCACCGCCGAACGGGACCGTCTCGCCACCACGGGGGCCGCTGACCCGGAACAGCTCTCGGCGCTGGATGCGGCGATCACTGACCTGGACGAGGAGATCACCGCCTCCGGCCTACGCGGCTCCATCACCCGCTCCGGTGACACCTCGGGCTCGTCGGGTTCGCGGCGGGTCCGCTCGACCAAGCGGCGTCAGGACGTGCCCGACCTGCCCAAGCGGCCCATGACGAGGAAGACGGTCGGGCGGGCCTTCACCGATCCGAACTCGGGCAAGGTGTTCCGGCCCTCGCTGTTCATCACCCTGACGTTGGACTCCTACGGGCGGGTGCGCTCGGACGGCACACCGGTCGACCCCTCCACGTACGACTACCGGCGGGCCGCTCGGGACACGTTGCACTTCTCCAAGCTGGTGGACCGGTTCGTGCAGAACCTGCGCCGCGTGGCTGGGTTCGATGTCCAGTACTTCGCGGCCGTGGAACCCCAACGACGCCTGGCCCCGCACCTGCACATGGCTACCCGGGGCACGATTCCTCGGGCGGAGCTGCGCCAGATCGCCGCCGCGACCTACCACCAGGTGTGGTGGCCCGCCGCCGACACGGTCCGCTTCGAAGGTGACCACCTGCCGGTCTGGGACGAGGACAACAACACCTACCTCGACCCCACCACAGGGGAAGTGCTCTCCACCTGGGACGAGGCGCTGGACGAGATCGACGAAGACCCCGATGCGGAACCCTTCCACGTGGTGCGGTTCGGCCGTCAGGTGGACGCTAAAGGTGTGGTCGCGGGCTCGGAGGACGCTTCGCGGTGTGTGCGCTATCTGGCCAAGTACCTGACCAAGGACATCGCCGACTGCCACACCGTCGAGTCCATTTCCCAGGAACAGCACGTGGACCGACTCCTGGATGCTCTCCGTTTCGAGCCGTGCTCGCCCCGGTGCTCCAACTGGCTGCGCTACGGCATCCAACCCCAAGCCCTCAAGGCCGGTCTGCGCCCCGGATTCTGTCGGTCCAAAGCCCACCGCCGCGAACACCTGGGCTACGCGGGTCGCCGCGTCCTGGTCTCGCGCAAGTGGTCGGGCAAGACCCTCGCCGACCACAAGGCGGACCGGCTCGCCTGGGTCCTGGAAACCCTCGGCGTCGATCCCACAGACGAGGACCAGGGAGACGAGGACAACCCGCGTTCCCCGGTGCTGGCCTCGGTCGCCTCGGGCTCCTTCGAATGGGAACTGGCACGCCCCACTGATCCGGACGTGGCTCCCCGGGAGCAACGCCTCCTCCGGGCGGTGGGTGAAGCGCTCAAACGCCGTGCCCAACTCGACGCCGCACGGCAGAACGATCTTTCGGCAACTCCGGAAACGAGGGCCGCATGACCCCCACAACCACCACACCAACCGTTCCCCGGCCCCGTGCCGACTCTGCCCTGTGGTCGGTCAAGGACGCCGCTGCCTACCTCCGTGTGCCCGCCAAGACGCTCTACGAGTGGCGCTACAAGGGCGACGGTCCTCCCTCCCACCGGATCGGCCGGTACGTGCGCTACGTGCCCGCTGAAGTCCGTGCCTGGGTCACCTCCCGCTGACTCCACCCCCTGAAAGGAAACTCTCATGGCCCGTGCGTGGGTCTATGACCGCACCAAGGACAAGGCGTACGTGGAGGCGGTGAAGAAGGCCAAGGCGTCCAAGCGCACTCCGCCCGGTCGGTGGTGGGTCCGCTACTACGACCCCTCCGGGAAGATCAAGAGTGGCGGAACCTTCAAAAAGAAGCCGGACGCGGAGAAGAAGCAGACCGAGATCGAGAACAGCCTTCACGAGGGTTCCTACCGCAACCCCCACGACGCCAAGGTGACCTTCGGTGAGATGGCGGAGAAGTGGCTCATCACCCGCACCGACATCAAACGGTCCACGTGGTGGCAGTACCGGGCGGTCCTGGACAACCACGTGCTGCCGCGCTGGGGAGACCTCCGCCTCTCGGCAATCCACACCGAGGACGTCGCCGTGTGGGTGGCCGAACTCCAGAAGCCCCGGGACGAGGGCGGTAGCAATCTCGGAGCATCCCAGACCAGGCACGCGCACGTCGTGCTGTCCATGGTCCTGGGCTGGTGCGTCCCCCGGCGCATCCCCTTCAACCCGGCCAAGGGCGTACCGCTGCCCAAGCCCAGCGAGGCCGAACACGTCTACCTCGACCACGCCCAAGTGGAAGCGCTGGCCAACGCCTCCCTGACACTGCGCACCAAGTACGGGCAGGAACTCGCCTCGGCCAAGGTGAGCCGGGCGCTCATCCTGCTACTGGCCTACACCGGCATGCGGTGGAGTGAGGCCGCCGCTCTACGCGTAGGAAGGGTGGACCTGGACAGGAGGCGTGTCCGGGTCGTCGTCACCTTCGCTGAGGTGGACGGCAAGCTCGTCGAACAGCCTCCGAAGAACGGCAAGTTCCGGACCGTGCCCGTTCCCCGGTCCCTCGTCCCCGAACTGCGGTCCTTCGTGGAGGGGCGGCCGGATGACGCGCTGGTCTTCACCACCAGGCGGGGCGCCCCGCTGCGTATCCGGAACTGGCGCAACCGTGAGTTCGCCCTGGCGGTGAAGGCGGCCGGGCTCGACGGCATGGGGCTGACCCCCCACAAGCTTCGCCACACCGCCGCGTCCCTCGCCATCGCGGCCGGCGCGGACGTCAAGGTCGTACAGGCGATGCTCGGCCACAAGACCGCGACCATGACCTTGGACCGGTACGGGCACCTGTTCCCGGACCGCCTGGACGAGGTGGCCGACGCGATGGACGTCGCCCGTCGGCAGGTCCTCGCCGCCTGACCCGGGGAACGGAGAAGGCCGGTGGCTCCCCGGGCCGTGTGCGATGAATGTGCTACGGGCCCGGACCACCGGCCTTCGCCGTGTTCCGTGGAAGCCCCCCACCTGGGGAGACTTCCTGACTCTGCGGAGGGTGTGGGATTTGAACCCACGAAGTCCCGTCAAGGACTTGGTGCTTTTCAAGAGCACTGCACTCGGCCGCTATGCGAACCCTCCAGGTGGAGAGGAACTCTCCGCCAGTCATGGTAGCCCACAGTCCCGCACACGCGGTGCCCGCCCGCGAGGCCGTTGCCGGGCGGCTTCCCAGGCTTCCCGGGTGGCGCACCCGGGGCGCGTCTTCGCTGGTCCTGCCGGGGGCGTTTGTCGGTACCGCTGGGTACGTTGTCGAGAACAACAGCTACGAGGAGGCCTCACCGTGAAACTTCGAGTGGACCGCGACGCGTTCGCCGAGGCGGTCGCCTGGACGGCCCGGGCCCTGCCCAACCGGCCCGCCGTCCCGGTACTCGCGGGGATCCGCCTGGAGCTCTCCGCCGACGGCTCCTCCCTGCACCTGTCCGGGTTCGACTACGAGGTCTCCACCCGCGCATCGGTGGAGGTCCTCTCCGAGGATTCCGGCTCCGCCCTCGTGCCCGGCCGCCTCCTGGCCGAGATCGTGCGCAACCTGCCGTCCGGATCGGTGCACATCGACACCGACGGCTCCAGGCTGCTGGTCTCCGGGGGCGCTGCGCGCTTCACCCTCATCACCATGCCGCTGGAGGACTACCCCACCCTGCCCGGCATGCCCGGCCGCATCGGCTCGGTGTCCGCTGACGCCTTCGCCGCCGCCGTGCGCCAGGTGGCTCCGGCCGCCAGCCGCGACGACACCCTGCCCATGCTCACCGGAGCCTGCCTCGACTTCACCGGCGACACCCTGAAGGTGGTCGCCACCGACCGCTACCGCATCGCCGTGCGCGAGCTGTGGTGGAGCCCCGAGGACCAGAACCTGGACGTGTCCGCCCTGGTGCCCGCGCGAACGCTCAGCGACACCGTGCGCGGTCTGCTCAGCCGCTCCAACGTGGACGTCGCCCTGTCCACGAGCAGCGTGGGCGAGGGCGGCAGCCTGTCCCCGGGCGAGGGCATGATCGGCTTCGAGAACGGAGAGCGCCGCACCACCACCCGGCTGATCGACAGCGAGTTCGTCAAGTACGCCGCCTGGTTCCCCAAGGAGTTCTCCGCTCGCGCCGAGGTGGCCGTGGCGCCGCTGATGGAGGCGGTCAAGCGCGTGGCGCTGGTCGCCGACCGCAACACTCCGCTGCGGCTGGCCTTCTCCGGGAACGAGGTCGTGCTGGAGGCGGGCTCGGGCGAGGACGCCCAGGCGATGGAGGCGATCGGGGTCGGCTACGAGGGCGACCCGATGCGGCTGGCCTTCCGCCCCGACTACCTCATGGACGGGCTGTCGGCGATGGAGAGCGACACCGCCCATCTCAACTTCACCGAGCCGACCAAACCCGCCGTATTCACCGACGTGCCGGCCAAGGAGGGCGAGGAGCCGTCCTTCCGCTACCTGGTCCAGCCGTTGCGGGTGTCCTGAACTGGGGTTTTGGTCCCTTTCTCTGCCGGACCGGTACCTTATCCACAGAGTTATCCACAGGAAGCCGATCTTCCTGTGGATAACCCGGGGTAACACCCTCGCGAAACAACCAAATCGCCCCCGCTGAACCCTCGCATTCTGGCCCTGACATGCGAAAACAGCCACGGGGGCGATTCTGTGCACAGCCTGTGGAAAACTTTCCCGCCGAGCAGCGAAAGGGCTACTCGCCTTCGGTCAGTGTGGAGGAACCACCGCTGCTCACGGGAGTCTCCAAGCCAAGTTCGGCCTGACGCCCCCGCCGGTAGCCCGCCCGATATCCCGCCGGGCTGTGCGTGCGCTCGGGACGGTGCTTGCGCAGCTGCGGGAACTGCTTCTGGAACTCCTCGTTCACCCGGTGCACGTCGTTCTGCAGCACCAGGTCCGCGCCGCGCGCGGAATCCACGCCCTCCACCGGGCCTCCGGCCTCGTCGGCCGTGGCCATCTCCTGCAGCCGCGCCCGGAAGTCGCGGATGCGCTCGGCCACCGCCCGCCCGTAGGCACGCACGAACGACCGGTAGTAGCGCTTGCGCTCGGTCTCCAGCTCCGAGCGCGTGTAGTTGCGCAGCTCCCGGATGTCGGTCACGTGTGAGGAACTCATGAACTTCGCCGACGCCTCCATCTGCATGGAGATCGACGGCAGCAGCATCCGCAGCGCTTCCAGCGCGTTCACCGTGCCCACCAGGATGATGACGCGCTCGGTGTTCTCCGAGGTGTTGCCCCGTACCGCTGACTGGCAGCCGTAGGCGGCGGCGATGTCGGCCAGCGCTCGGACCCGCGCCTTACCGTGGCCTCCCATCCCCGACACGGTGTAGTCCATGCGGCTGATCGCGTCCGGTTCCTCGCCCCTCTCAGCGCGGGCCTCGGCCTCAGCGATCGCGTGGCGGGTCATCAGCTCGGCGGCCTTGGCGGTGAACGCCTGGCTCTCGGCATCAGTAACCGCGGGGTCCTCCGCCATGCGGAGGAGCCCGCGGACCCGCTCGACCATCTTCTGACGAGCAGATTCAGTCATCGGCGCCCGGTTGCTCCCGTAGGTGAGTGTCTGGCTCCCGCCTTGGGCGGAAAACACCGAGCCTAGGCGTTCTTGTCCCCGACCACCATCGCGATGAGCCCCACGGTGATCCAGATCGCCGCCGCGACGAACAGTCCGCCGAAGATGCCGCCGATGATCGAACCCGTGAAGATGCTGACGAGGGCGTAGCCCGCACCGCCGACTCCGGCGGGTACGGCCGCGTACCGGAACGGGTAGGTGGCCGCGTAGCGCTTGCCCCGCCGGTCGGACTTCCTGCCCATCACGCCGCCCACTCCGCCGATCAGGGAGAAGAAGATCACCGCGGCGGTCAGCCCGGAGGCGATGGCACCGAGGCCGGCGCCCAGGTTGAGGAGGAAGAAGAGGGCCCCGCCGGCCGCGCCGCCCAGCACGGAGGTGGCCCAGGGCCAGATCATCGTCGCCGAGGCGACGGGAGTGAAGGCGTTACCGCGCTCCAGCGTCATGTCCACTGCTCCAGTCGAATAGCGTGACGACCGCTCTTCGCCGGGCGGTCCTCTCCAGCATGCAAGGTCGGGGCTTCGAGCACATCAGGGCACGTCCCTGACATTCCCCCTACTTGCGCGCAGTACCCCGACAACGTTCGAGACGGGCCCCCTGGTTCCCCTCGGGAACCTGGTTCGGGTTTCGGGCCGTGTATATGTCCTGTGTTCACATGTCCGATACGCACTGCTCGACCCGTACGCGGCCACTGCGCGCGTGCGTGCCCGCCGTGCATGTGCCCGACGCGTGCGTGCGGGCCCCTGAGGGGGCCTGGGGAGCCCCGGGGTCAGTCGGCGGAGGAGGCGCCCGGGTCGCCCGTCCTCCCCGCGGTAGCGGCGGCCAGGTCGGCGCACAGGTGCGGCCAGGCCGTGCGGAACGCGGGCAGCAGGGGAAGCGACTCGGCCGAGGCCAGCGGTACCCAGCGCACCTCCCGGCTCTCGGAGTTGCCGGGGCGGAACGGCGTCAGTTCCGGCAGCCGTGCCAGGAACGTGTCGTAGCGCCACACGCTCAGGTCCTGCTCGTGCACGCCCAGCAGGGTGTACTCGGCCAGGTCGCCGGCGACCTCCTCCCGGAACTCGCGCACGGCGGCCTCCAGGGGGGTCTCGTCCCGGTTCCGGGCGCCCCCGGGGATGCCCCAGGTGCCGCCCATGTGGGTCCATCCGGCCCGGTGCTGGAGCAGTACGTGGCCGTTCCCCGTCATGTCGGTGGCGTACAGCAGCAGACCGGCAGCCCCGTAGATCCCCCATCTGCGGGATCCGTCCGGCAGGCTCACCCAGCCGTTTCCGTCGCCGTCCAGCATCACGTCCTCCAACTCCGCGCCCTCCAGAACCGCCGGTGTCCGTGCACCCGGCCACTCCCTAGAACCTACGGCCCGTACCCGGATCTTCCACAGTCCTCGTACCGGTGTACGTGCTCGACCCCACACGGCGCCACCGGTCCCTCCGCCGCGCGTCCACAGGCGCCTCCGGCACGTCTCCGGCGACCTGGCCGCCGTGCGGTCCGCGCGCGCACTTCCACGGCGCCCCGTCCGGGAAGGCCTCCCGAACAGGCCGAGAACGCCACCTGGGGAACGCGCTTCCCGGAATTCCCTCACGTGACCAGGAGAATGGACGCGTTTTGCAAAGCACGTTTCACGGAATCAATGAGAAGTGTGTGCGCGCTTTCGTGGCGGCCGGGACGTTTCTCCCCGGTGGGGCCTTCGCGGAGGAGGGTTCTTACCGCCCGTCCAGGTGGCGTCACGGCAGGTGCGAACCGGCTCTGACTGTCCGCAACCGGCCAAGCACTGGCCATCGCGGCTCCCGGGGGTCAATGATGGCGCGGCTCCCACAACCGCTGCGGCTGCGCCGGTTTCGGTACTGAAAGAAGACTGAAAGCGGAGTGGAAGAGCATCTCTCTAGTGTGGAACACGTTCGACGCGGTCGGTTCTGCGAGAGGACGGCTCGCGGTGCCGACCAGTGCGACGTTCGTTGGACACATGCCACCCGTGGTGTGCTTCGAGGCGGAACCCGCCACGGGTGGCTACTCCGCCGGAGGGCGGATGCTGTGATGCTTCGTAGAAGACGTAGGGCGACGTTACGGCTCTACGCGAGTGCTGTGAGACGAGGAGTTCGAGTGCCGAAGATGCTGACCGTGGACGAGGAGTTCGAGGCGATCGTCACGGACGTGGCCCCTGCGGCGAAGATCAGCCCCTTCCAGGAGCCCGACCCGACGAAGACCGCTCCCGCCGAGGAGCAGCCCGCCGACGAGCAGCCCGCGGAGAGCGCACCGGCGGAGGAGAAGCCCGCCGAGGAGAAGTAACTCCTTTTCGGGGTAGTCCAACGGTCACTCCGAGTACCTGAGTGGAGGGGGTACTCGGAGCCGTTGCCTTGTCCGTGTTTCCTTTTCCCGCCAATGACCCTTGCTAGGGTTGCTGTTTGTGGAATTCGGCGTGCTTGGCCCCATCACCGTCTGGTCCGACGGCCGACCCGTTCCGGTCGGTGGTCCGCGCCAGTGCTGTGTGCTGGGAGCGCTGCTGGTGCACCTGGGCCGCGAGGTCACCATCGACCAGCTGATCGGCTACCTGTGGAACGACGACCCGCCCCGCACCGCGCGGTCCGTCATCCAGGTCCAGATCTCCCATCTGCGCCGTACCCTTCCCGGCACCATCGCCACGACCTCCGGCGGCTACGTCCTCGACGTCGATCCAGAGTCCGTCGACCTGCACCGCTTCCGGAAGCTCAGGGACAGGGCCGCCGCGGCCGATCCCAAGGCGGCGGGCGAACTGCTGGAGCGGGCACTGGAGTGCTGGCGCGGAGTCCCCTTCTCCGGTGTCGGGTCGGAGTACCTGGACTACTCCGTCGTCGCCCCTCTGAAGGAGGAGTACTGGTCCTCGGTCATCGCCTGGGCCACCTGTGGCCTGGAGCTGGGGAAGTACTCCGACGTCGTCTCCCGCCTGACGCCCATGGTCAGCGAGGAGCTGTTCCGGGAGCGCCTGCACCATCTGCTCATCACGGCCCTGTGGCGCGACAACGAACGTGCCAGGGCGCTCTCCGTCTACGAGGAGCTGCGGACCAGACTCGCGGAGGAGCTGGGCGTCGACCCGGGACCGGAGCTGGTCGCCCTGCACACCCGGATCCTCCAGGAGGACCCTCCCGAGGAGGGGGCGGAGGACCCGTCCGCCGGGGAGCCGGGCACACACTTCGTGGTGCGCAACGATCTTCCCAGGGACCTCCCCGACTTCACCGGGCGCCAGGAGTCACTGCGGCGGTTGGACGAGGCGGCCCGTGCCGGAGAGGACCGCGCCCAGGTCTGTGTCATCACGGGCAGCGGTGGCGAGGGCAAGACGACCACCGCGGTCCGGTTCGGCTACGAGGCGGCCAAGCGCTACCCCGACGGCCAGCTGTTCATCGACCTGTACGGCTACACCACGGACAGGGAGCCGCTCGACGCCGCGTCCGCGCTCGGAGCCCTGCTGCGCGCGGTCGGGGCGGAGCCCGAGGCCGTACCCGAGTCCCTCGACGAGCGGTCGGCCCTGTGGCGGGCCACCCTCATGGGGCGCCGGGTGCTGCTCGTACTGGACAACGCGTCCAGTTATGCCCAGGTCAGCCCGCTCCTGTCGTCCTCCCCCGGGTCGATGACCCTGATCACCACGCGCAACGAGCTCTCCGGGCTCAGCGGTGCGCGCTTCCTCTCCCTCGGGGTGTTCGACGAGCGGTCCTCCCTGGAACTGTTCGGGCGCGTCCTGGGGGATGAGCGTGTACGGAGCGAGCCCGAGCAGGCGCGGGAGATCGTCCGGATCTGCGGCGGCCTCCCCCTGGCCCTGCGCGTGGTCGCGGGACGCATGCTCAGCCGTCCCAAATGGTCGTTCGCGCACGTCGCCCGGCGCCTCGGCGAACAGAACCGCAGGTTCCGCGAACTCCAGGTCGAGGGGCAGAGCGTCGAGTCCGCCATCGACCTGTCCTTCCAGAGCCTCAACCGGGACCAGAGCCGTGCCTTCCTCCTCCTGGGTCTGATGATCGGCAACACCATCGACCTCGGCGGAGCGGCCGCTCTTCTGGACATGACGGTGGAGGACGCCGACGACATCCTGCAGGAGCTGGTCGGGGTCTGCCTGCTGGAGGAACCCCAGGGAGACGTGTACCGCCTGCACGACCTGATCGGCGCCTTCTCCCGGGACCGGGCCGCCGCGGTCCTCGCAGCCGAGGAGATCGACGCGGCCAGGTTGTGCCTCGCCGAGCAGTACATGGCCACGGCCCAACACGCCGCTGACCTTCTGGGCCCGAGAGGACACGAGGACGTCGACGTGCGTCCCGGCTACCGCACCGAACTGGCTGGCCGAGAGGACGCGGAGAACTGGTTCAGCCTGCACCAGGAGAACCTGGCGGAGACGATCGAGTACTTCGCCTCGCACGACAACGGCGAGTACGCGTGGCGCATGGCCGACGCGGTGTGGCGCTTCTACGCCCTCCACGGCCAGATGGGCCTGCTGATCAGCTCCCACCAGCGGGCGCTGCAGATCAGCGACAAGCAGGGGAACCGGCGCGGACGCGCGGTGACCCTCATCGGCCTGGGTATCGCCCACTGCCTCTCGGGACGGTTCGAGGAGTCCTTGGACCTGCTCCTGGAAGCCCGGGACCTGCTGGCCTCGATCGGTGACAGCAGGGGGCTGGTGCGGGTGCTGGCCAACCTGGGCATGGTCTACGAACGTGTCGGCCGTCTCGCGGACGCCGCGGACGCCATCCAGGACGTGCTCGACTACGCGGCCCAGTTGGGGGACGTCCGCCTCGAAGCGCTGCAGTGGGGCGGACTCGCCGTGGTGAAACAGGCGCTCGGGGAGCACACCGAGGCACTGTACTGCGCCGGGCAGGCCATGGCGAAGGCCACGGGAGGAGACCAGGACGAGGCCAGGGCCCAGGCCAAACGCGTCATGGGCGAGGCCCGTGCGGGGCTGGGCGAACTGGACCTCGCCTTCCAGGACCTGAACGAGGCGCTGGAGCTGTCCCTGCGCCTTCGTCTGGTGGGCAACCAGGTCTACGTGCACAACACCCTGGGCATCGCCTATCGGGCCGCACGGTGCTGGGAGGAAGCGGTCGGGTCCCACACCGAGGCCCTGGCGCTGGCGGAGAGGTCGGGCCAGCACAGCGGTGACGCCGAGATCCGCACAGACCTGGGGATCACCTACGCCGCCGCGGGCCGGTACGAGGAGGCCGCGACCGAGCTGGAGAAGGCCCACGCCATCGCGACCGAGCGCAGTGAGCGCTACACGGTCGCCCGCGCCGCGCTCGCCCTCGGGCGACTGCCCGCGCCCACCGTGACGGCGGACCGGGCCCGGGAACTCCTGAAGGAGGCGGAGGAGGTCTTCGCCGAGCTGGGGCTGCCCGAGGCGGAACAGGCCAGGAAGGCCCTGGAGGACCCGCCCGCGCCCCTCTGCTGACGGCCCTAGCCGACGGCTCCCCTCGCCTCGCGGGCCCCCGGCCGGGGCGGCCCCAGCCAGCGCGGTCCCAGCAGCCCGCGCCGCATGGTCCACAGGCACAGGGTGGTGGGCAGGAAGCGCACGGGCCGGGGCACGCGCGGGTACACCGCCCGGGTCACCCGCACGACCCGGTCGAAGCGGCGCTGGCGGGCGTCCGACCAGGGGATGCCGAACTGCTCGCGCAGGTGAGGCGGGAGGAGGCCGCCGGTGAGGAGCGACTGCGCCTTCATGAGGGGGCGCAGGGGCAGGGACGCCGGGTGGAGCAGCTGCTCGGTGATACCGCGCGCCTCCTCTCCCACGCGCAGCCCGGCCACGGCCTTGCCCCAGTAGGCGTCGAACTCCTCCGGGGTCGCGGGCCACTTCTCCTCGGGCAGGCCCAGGGCGGTGCCGAGCACCGACGCCTCGCGCAGGTGCCGGGCGCGTTCCTCCTCGCCGAGCTCCCCGAACACCATCGCGTGCAGGCGCGAGGTGGACTCGTACAGGGTGGCGGCCACCCACAGCAGCAGGTCGTCGTCGAGCGCGCGGTACCCCGGACCGTTCACCTTGCGGTGCATCGCACGCACGATGGCGTGCAGGCGCTCCCGTTCCTCCTCGGTGCCGTAGACCGTCCCGTACACGAAGTAGAGGGTGCCGAGCAGGCGGTTGAACGGCCGGGTGGAGAAGTCGCTGTGGTCGTGCACCCCCCGGGCGACGCTGGGGTGGGCGATCTGGAGCAGGACGGAGTACCCGGCGCCGCCGAGGGCGCAGGCCTCCCCGCTGATCCGGCGCAGGGGTGACTCATCGGACGATCGGCCCATGCCTGGGAGCGTACGACACCTCGCATACCGGGGCGGAGAAGGCGCGCCCGCCGGGAACCGGGGCCGGAAGCCCTGGTCGGGTGACCGGGGCCGGGGCACTCCCTGAGCGCGCTGAGGCCTCCGGCCCTCCGGGGCCGCCGCGGGTCCGACGCATGCCCCGAGGAGGTCCTGAGGAGCTCCCTCATGGTCTCAGGGAACGGAAGACCTCCGGCCGGGTCAGGGCGTCGGTGTTGTCGACGAACTGGTCGACCGCGCCGACAGGAGGCCGCCCCACCAGCTCGGGGTCCCCGATCCGCTCCAGCAGGGCACGGGTGAACCGGGCCGAGTCCAGCACCGGCCAGGGGCGGTCGTGGAACGGCCGGAGGCCGGTGTCCAGGGACTCGGCGAGACCGGTCCGGTTCTGCCACGCGGCGAGCAGGGAGCACGCCTCGGCGAGGGCCCCGGTGTCCGCGTCCAGGCCGCGGGACAGCGGCGGGGTGAGCGCTTCGGCCTCGGGGAGCCGGGAGAACGCGCTGCCCAGCCATTTGGAGTAGGGCGGGTAGCGGCGGGACAGCAGCAGGGCCAGGCGCATGAGGTCGCGCACCAGCCGGGCGGCGACGACCCGGGCGCCCAGGTGGTCGCCGGCCTCCGCGCAGCGGCCGGGGAAGGACTCCTCCTGGGACACGCGCTGCCACTGGCAGGCCAGCACGTACCGCCACACGTCGTCGGGGTACCAGGCCAGGCGCTTCCGAGCCCCGGTGAGCTCGCCGGCGTCATCGTGGAAGACGGCGCCGCCGACCACCTCGGCGAGCCGCTGGGCGGGCGCGGCGAGCCAGTCCGCGGTGGTCACGCCGGTGCGCGGGTCGAAGCCCAGCCGTCCGCGGAACCAGTCGCCGGGATCGAGGACCTCCACCCGGTGGCGGCCGTCGGGCGCGTCGGCGTCGGGCGGCCACGTCCCGGGAGGGCCGTCTCCGGGGGCGAACCGGGTCGGCCAGCCGTGCACCCGGTCGGGCAGGCCGTCGGCGAGCGTGTCCAGCACACGCACGCGCTCGTCGGGGTCGGCCACGAAGAGTTGCAGGCGCGGCCCCCACCCGTGGTCGGTGGAGCGCTCGGTGTCGAGTCCGAGGACCTCGGAGCCCGGGCCGAGCAGCGCGGCGGCGTGCGGAACCGGGCGGCGCCCGGTGGTGAGCAGCGGTGCGACCGCGTCCGTGTACAGGGCCCGGGACAGATCCAGCCCCGGGAGGAAGCCAGGGGACATGCCCGCGAGCCTAGGGTCGCGGCCCGGCGGGGGCCACTGTTTTCCCTCGCGGGGCCCGCCGGAGGCCGGGGAAGAAAAATATATCTCCGGGGGCAGGTACGGTCCGCTGACCCCCGATCGGCGGCATTGGTCTACCGGGTCTCCCGGATAGACCACGGTCCATAACTGTAAGGTGTCTTTCCAGTTGGCGGCCCGGAGGACGTCGGACGTGTGAGTAGTACCAGTTCCGGAGGGTGGGCGAGTGGACTCCTCACCCGGTACGGGTGGCACTCGGTTCCCCTCCGTAACGGGAGTCTTGACGTGTAGTGACGACCTCTTTACGGTCTTCGCAACAGGTGGAAGGAAATGCCGGGGACGCCCGGAGTTTCCGGGACAGCACCGTCCGACCGTCCGCACGGGGGATATCCGGACCCCGCTGGACGGCTTCCGCCCGCCTGGACCGGAAACGGTCCGGGTCACCCCGCTACGACCCCCGACCCGGGATCGTGACCCGAAAGAAGGGCCCCCATTCATGAAGATCCGCAGTAGAATCCGCTCCCTCGCGGCCGTCGCCGCCGCCACCGCGTTGACCTTCACCCTGATGCCTGCGGGCGTCGCCAGTGCCCACGGCTACGTCTCCGCGCCCATGAGCCGCCAGGCGCAGTGCGCCGCGATCATGGTCCAGTGCGGCGGCATCCAGTGGGAGCCGCAGAGCGTCGAGGGTCCCAAGGGCCTGATGAGCTGTTCCGGCGGCAACGGCCGGTTCTCCGAGCTCGACGACGACAACCACGGCTGGCACGTCACCGATGTCGGTACCTCCCTGACCTTCACCTGGACCCTCACCGCCATGCACTCCACCGCCAACTGGGAGTACTTCATCGGCGGCCAGCGCGTCGCCAACTTCAACGACAACGGCGCCCGCCCGCCGTCGACCGTCCGGCACAACGTGGACCTGTCCGGCTACAACGGCAGGCACACGATCCTGGCCCGGTGGAACGTCGCCGACACCGGCAACGCCTTCTACTCCTGCGTGGACGTCAACATCCGCTAGGAGCGCCACGGACGACATCCGTCGGAAGCCCACGGGTCCCCGGCCCGGTCCCGCGACCGGGCCGGGGACTCCGGTGTCTTCGGGGGCACCGGTCCCGCTGCGGGGACGGTGCCCCGGCACTCCGGCCAGCCGCAGGGCCAGTGTGTCCGGGTGGAGCCAGTGCCTGTCCGCGGAACGCCTGGTGCGCCGGCAGGGCGATCAGCCCGCCGTAACCGGTCCCGGACACGAGGAGGAGCAGCGCCGTCCTGGTCCCCTACCTCCGGAGAGCGGGCACGCGCCGGGAGGGGGCGGCCAGTCCCAGGTCCAGAAGGGCCGGAAAGGGGAGGGCCCGCAGGCTGTGAAGGCCGACGAGGTGGGGGACGCGCAGGCCCCCGCTCTCGCTGTTCCAGGAGATCACGGGCATGCCCTAGCGGCCGTGCCGACCCCTGTCCGCCCCGCAACGACGAGAGGCCGGTCCCGAAGGACCGGCCTCTCGCTTTGGTCGGGGTGGCGGGATTTGAACCCACGACCTCTTCGTCCCGAAACGGAATCGGCCCGGAATCCCACCCTGGACCGATCCCTCGAACCGGCCTAGAGTCCCTGGTAGAGCGGCATTTCGGAGTGCCGCGCAGGGTCGAACCCTGACCGACGATGACGCACGGTCCACGGTCAAACGACGGTCAGGGAGAAGGGTTCAACCGTGAGGTTCTCACGGAAGCGGCTGGGGCGTGCCGGGAAGCCGCGCTACACCGCCTACTTTAAGGACATCAAGGGCAAGGAGCGGTCGGCGGGCACCTTCGCCAACAAGCGGGACGCCGACAGGGCGTGGCAGCGCGCCGAGGCACGGTTGGCGGAGGGGCGGATGGGCGATCCGGCCCGAGGCCGGAAGTCCTTTCAGCGCTATGTGGAGGAGACCTGGCTCCCCAACCACGAGGTGGAGGCGACCACCCGGCAGAGCTACACCTACTCGATGCGCAAGCACATCATGCCCGAGTTTGGGCCGATGCGGATGGTGGAGATCCTGCCGGAGCATGTCCGGGCTTGGGTGGCCAAGCTCAAGGACGCCGGGGTCTCACCGGTGACGATCAAGTACAACAAGGTGCTCTTGAGCGCCATCTTCACCACTGCGCTCAACGACCAGGTGGTTTACCTCCACCCCTGCAAGGGCGTACGCACCCCGCATGTCGCGGTGAAGCCGCGCACGATCGTCACTCCGGAGCAGTTCGATTCTGTGTACCGGGCGCTGCCCGCCGCGTGGGCGCGGCTACTGGTCGAGACCGCCATAGAGAGCGGGCTGCGCCGGGGAGAGTTGTCTGAGCTACGAGTCAGGGATCTGGACACGCGCACCCGAATCCTGACCGTGAGCCGCGCGGTCGTGGAGGTCAACCCGGAGTTCCACCCCACGGGTGGTCGGTTCCTCGTGAAGGAGTACCCGAAGGGTCGCGAGTACCGGCGGTTCAAGCTGAGTACGCAGATCGCCCGCAAGCTCCAGGAGCATGTGTCGGAGAGGAGGCTCCGTGGGGACGACCTCTTGTTCCCGATGCTCGCCGAACCCAAGACGCCCAATTTTCGAGCCGTTCCTGATTCTGACACCCTGGGTCGCACCGAACCCAATGACAAGGGACGGACGTACAAGCACGGCACCCTCAGTGCGTACGCAGCGGGAAAGTGCCGGTGCCGCTACTGCAAGGACGCATACGCCTTGTACCGAGCCCGACGCCGCGCGGAGGGCAAGGACGACCCCCGGCCCTCCCGAACCCCGGACACGGACGGACACATCTCGTCCGACTGGTTCCGCCGCCAAGTCTGGAAGCCCGCGCTCAAGGCCGCAGACATCGGGGTGAACCTGCGTATGCACGACCTTCGCCACGCGCACGCCTCCTGGCTACTGGCGGGCGGCGCGGACCTCCAGATCGTGAAGGAACGCCTCGGTCACGCTGACATCGCCACGACGGCCCGCTACCTGCACACCCTCCCCGATGCCGACGAGACGGCCCTCGACGCCCTCTCCCGCATCCGCAGAAGAGCGGATGAATCATACTCCGAATAAGTAGTTGTTCGGGCAGTTAGTATTATGTCACATATGGGAAGATAGGGTCCGTTTGTGTAGTGTGTGGGGACTGAGATCAATGCATCCTATTTTTATCACAACCTGATCTAGTTCGCCCCCTGGTATGCCTGCGGCAGGTTGGATGTCCCTAGTGGGCCGTAGAGTTGCCTGAAAACACATGCATCGAGGGGTGGTCTTGTGTCAGAGGTTCCGTGGGAGAGCGAAATCCCTGTTCATCCGTGGAGTGATCGGTCTAACACGATTGGTTACATTTCGGGTGGCATGGCAGTTCAAGCTTTTCTCCTGAAGCAGGTTCTGGAGCAGTTGCCATCTTCTGGAGATAGCATTCTTCGACTTAATGACCCGAATGGCAAAGAAATTTCGGTTGAGTGTGAAAAACTTGCAGTTCATCAGTTGTCTACTGCAAAGTTTGTAAGGAGAGATAAAGGCGGCGTATGGGTGCCCACTGACGAGGCACTTCGGTGGAAAGAGTTCGGGGACAATAAATATCTTGCGCGTCATATTCATGCGAATGTGAAGTTTTTCGGTGAGGCTCTAGAAGCAATCGATTCTAATACTAGTCACGCAGATATATTGCGTGTTGCGCAAGAGGTCTATGGCCTTCCGTGGAACAGTTCTGATCAGGTTCGGCGAAGAATCGGATGGCTTAGGAGCCTTGGGTTTGTAGAGCTGTGGGGTCAACGAATTGTCCGAACCGAAAAGGGGTCGGAACTTCTGCAAGATTTGATCCTTTGTCCTCCGGAGGTAGCCAGGGGGGAAACTTTGAGTCACGTTGAGGGGGAAGAATCCGTGAAGATTGAAAACCTGGAGTTTCCCGATTTGACACAGGAGGAGCTAAAGAAGCGAAAACTCCTAATCGGTTATATACCACGAGGGAAGAAGGTGGCAGAAGAAGCTGCGGGAGAGTCAGCTCTGGCGCCGATTCCGGCAATCCGTGAGCTTGCTCGTCTCGTTCGAGAAAATCCAAGAAAGGATGACTTTCAGCAGGCGAGCAAAGAATCCCTCGGAATCAGCCAGGGATCTTTTAACTCCATGCTGCATTCTGCGCGCCATATGGGATTGATTGAACAGGTCGCCTTCAATGAGTATTCAGTTAATGGCCGCATCTCTGAATTGCTGGAAGCTGGAAATGAGGTGGAATTTGTCAGCTATTTGCACTCGAAATATGCATTTTTCGGAGAGCTGCTGAAGCACCTCGAAAATCCTCTGTCAACGAGCGCGCTCGTGGGTGTAGCTCGGGACTGCTATGGAATCAGCCAACTTACTAATGGAGAAGTGCGCTTGCGGCTAGGAATTCTGGAGAATGCCGGACTTGCCTTCAGATTAGATTGGCAGCGATTTTCGAGGAGCAATCTAGGTACGGAGTTTGTTCAGAAAGTCACTCTCCAAAAGGAGATGGAAGAGGTAGAGGCGACAGAGGCTGAACGAGAGCCCCGAAAAGAATCTGAATCGGTTCGCCTTGAGATTGAGAGCGGTCTGCGAAAATTTGGCAGTACTGGAACGGACAGTCTCTCCTTTGAGGAGCAGGTGGCTGAGGCGTTTCGTTTCCTTGGCTTTCGAGTGGAACATATTGGAGGGTCGGGGAATACGGACGTCCTTGCCACGGCAGAATTGGCTCCTGCAGACAAGTATAAGGTCATTATTGACGCAAAAAGTTCAGGGTCTGGTGTAATTTCTGAGTCTAACGTAAAGTTTGATGCCCTCAAGGACCACAAGAAGAAGCACAAGGCTGACTTCGTCATTGTCGTTGGCCCTAAGTTCGCATCCCGTGTCAAGCAATGGGCGCTTGATCACAGTGTTGCACTCCTTGAGATCGATGAGCTTATCGATGTACTCAGGGCGCATTATTCCACCCCTTTGGGTCTAATGGATTTCAGGGATGTATTGGCGAGAGGAGACTTGCATGTTGAGGAACTGGGCGAGCGCTATCAGGCTCTCGGGAAGCGATTGGCACTAATTTCACGAGTTATGGTTTTGGCTTTCCAGGAGGCCAATGATGAGGACCCACTTTCTGGCGGATCTATTAGTGAAGAGAATATTTCTTATGTTCTAAGGAAGGAGATGGCTCCACGTCCCTCCTTGGAAGATGTTCGTGAAGTGCTGAATTTTCTCTGTGGTCCCATGGTGGCAGCCCTTGAGGAGAATAAGGGTAAATACAAGATTGTAGATTCTCCGGAAAACGTCATGGCCAGGCTCAGAGGGCTCGGAACTGCCGCCGGTTACAGGGAAGGGCACGGTGAGATGTGAGTGTCTGGGGTCGGCCTACTGTCGTTCCGAACGGCGGGGAAGGCGGGGCGGGCCCTGTGCGCGCAGGATCGTGCACAGCTCGATCACGTCTCCGGCGCACACCAGAACGGCGTGGCCGGTGTGCATGGCGTTCGGCTTGAGCACGGCAATGTACTCGGGCAATCCCGACGAGTCGTGCACCTTCATCAGCTCGTAGTGGGTGAACTGGCGGCGTGCCCAGTCGAGGGCGGCGGTCGGATTGAGTTCATAGGTCATCGCGGGTCGTCCCCGTGCCGTGTGATGAGGAAGTAGACCCCACGTTCCAGCCAGAGGAGAGTACTCCACTCGTCCGACAGCATGTCGACCAGCGCGAGGCCTCACCCCGACTCAGAGCGGGCGGAAGGTCGGCGCACGTGCGGCACGCTCGACGTTTCGCGTGGTTCCTCTGTGCGAACGGTGGCCCGTATATGGGAACTCTCGCCTGACAGCACCAGAACGAAGGATCCGTCTCCTTCGCCGCTCATCGTGTGCTAGAGCGCGTTTGTCGTCAGTTCGGATACCAGGAGTTCCGTGCGTTCGACCACGTCGTCAGGCACAGTGGTGGTCGCGGACTTCCGCAAGACCTTGACCGTGAAGCGCCGAGCCTCGGCCACGTTCTCCCTGGTACCCCTGAGCCGCACGGAAGAGGTGGGTGCCAAAGCTGTCCGTCGGGGGTGCTGGGTCATCAACCTCACCCTGTGTCTCGGTCGGCTGTTCTATCGTGGTGGTGACGTTACGGAGCGGTCATGCCTGGTCGAAGTGACTGCCAGTACGAGTCCGAACCCCCTTCGAGGCCCCCATGCCGAAGAACCGCCGACCAACACTGACCACGGGTCACAGTTCCTCCGTCACACCCGAGTTCGAACGTGAAGGACGGGTCTCCGGTCATGTCCTGAAGGCCGTCCGCAGGTCTGTTGGGCACACGCAGGAGACTATGGCTGAGCGGGTCGGCGTGGACGTGACCACGTTGCAAGGGTGGGAGTCAGGGCGTCGGCCGCTCATGGCCGTGAGCACCGGACAGTACTTACGGCTGCGGCACCTCCTGCACCGGCTGGGTGCCGGTCCGCACCTGCTCACGCAACTCGACACTGCGCTGGAGGCCGACCGCTTCATCGGGTACGTACTCGGTGCTGATCACCGGATCGATCTCGACGGGCACCCGCTCGCCACGTGGGTCATCACGCGCCCTTTCACTGACCTGGTGGCGTGGCCGTTCATAGGCGTCGCGCCGACGGTCATCGCGGAAGCGACCCCACCAGTTAGGCGAGGCCCCAGCGCCAGCGGTCCGGAGTTGGGCGCGGACGCCAGCACATCAGTGCGCACCTGAGGTCGGCAGCGGAACAAGCCCCACGCGACACGGTGAAGGGCGCTCTGCTTCGTCGGCAGGCTCACTACGTGACGGGGTTCGACACCTCGGCTGAGACAGCCGAATGGCTCGCTGCCATGCAGGAGGAAGAGAAGAGACGTCTCCGTTCCACCGCGGAATGGTCGCCGTCGTGGGCGGTGGTGCGGTCCGGGGCACATTCGATCGCTCGGAAGGGTGACAGCGAGGCGCTTCCCGAGTTCATCGATGCGCACGTGTCCAGTGAGGAGTGCGAGACCGCCAACCTGAACTACTGGGCGTACTGGCTGGGCGAGGTGGCCGATCCCCAGTTGGCCGACACGTTCATGGTGGAGCTGAGCGTGGACACGTGGCGGGGTGACCACCTGCTCACCCACCTCGTCGGCAAGCTCGATCCGACAAATCCCTATGTCGACATCGTCGTCCACAGCCTGTGGGCACTCGTCATCCGCAAGCTCGGCCTCTTGGACGGCAGGAACGCGGCGAGCATGACCCCGACCGTGCTCCGCCTCCTGGACGAAGGGTCGGTTTCCCCACGATCCCGGTGCGAACTGGAGGCCGTCCTCTACGCTCTTCGGATGGCACAGCGGAGGTAGAGGAGCCCCATGGCAGACGAGCAGGACACCCGCACCGTCGACTTCCTGTACGAGGTCGGACTGCTGAAGCGCTACAAGCGGACCGGATGGCAGATCGCCGGAGTGGCCGCCCCCGAGTCCATCGCGGACCACTCGCACCGCACGGCCATCACGGCAGCGGTGATCGCCTCACTCGAAGGTGCGAACCCCGAACGCGCGGCGTTCCTGGCGCTGTTCCACGACACCCAGGAGACCCGGGTGATGGACATCCCCTACGTCGGCAAGCGTTACCTCAAGGCCGCGCCCAACACCGAGGTGACCGCAGACCAGACGGAGGGCCTCCCCGAAACGCTGTCCGAGGTGATCGGCACGGCGGTCGACGAGTACGAGGCGAAGGAGTCGGCCGAGGCCCGATGTGCCAAGGACGCCGACAAGCTCGAATGCCTCTTGCAGGCGGTCGAGTACCGGGAACAGGGCAACACGCACACTCAACCTTGGATCGACACTTCGCTGGCCTCGCTCAAGACCGCTTCTGCGAAGCGACTCGCGGAGGAAGCCCTCGCACGTGGGCCGCTGGAGTGGATGCACGAGGCCCGCGATAAGAAACCGAAAAGGTGAAACGATCAAATATGATTCTTGACCTACATCTTCTGATTCGACTCTCTATCGAATGCGCCGATAGTCCCCATTTTCGGCTGCTGTTGATATGCTGTTTTTGATAAATTCAATCATCTCCAATGTCTTATCATGAAGTTCTTTGTATGCTTCTGGTGTTACGCTGAGGTACTTTCCATGGGCGACCTCGTTTCTAACCCGAAGGAGTTCGTAGTCGATCATTTTTGATTTGAGGCGAATTGGTTCAGGGTCTAGCCCGAACATTGTAAACAGATCGAAGCAGCGATCACTGTTGAGATTCGATTGCGTGTCAACTCCTTTTCTCCAAGGCAATGACGCGCGCTCACTATCTGCTGTGAGTAAAGTTGTGACACGTTGTAGGTTCCTCTGCGTGCTTGAAGCCCCCTTTTCTTTCTCAAGGGCGTGTTCAACAGCCATGGAAATAAATCCGAAGTGCAGCTCTGAGTATGTGAGTTTCCGGCGTCCAACAAATCTCAAATAATTAGTTAGGGCTGCTTTTGCATATCCTTCCCAGTGTGCGTAAAGAAGTGGGACCCCTGCCCTGCAAAGCGCTACTTGAGCAGTGCTATCGCTTTTTGATCGACGGATGCTTCCTAAGAAGCTGTGAAGCTCCGCTCTTCGCCAGGAAAGATCCTCGTCAAGGGCATCCTGAAGTTCACTTACTGTCCGCAACCCAGTCTCCAGAAAAGATCCTCTTTCCGACCTCGTACATGTGAGGGATTCGAAGATCAGCAGATTTTCCTGCCCCCATTCGTGATCGGAAAGTTGGGTCTTTCCAAACTTCCTTTATCCTCCCGGTGAGGAGCGTTGCTCGGTTCTCGGAGCCCAGGGAGTTCCAGTATTCATAATTGAGACCAATTCCTGTTGTAATTGCCTCGTAGGCAGAAACAGTAAATGCCATGGTGAACTTCTTTGATTCTGGTGAGTAGCGCCGGAAGGCGGAGTCACCGAGGGCTTCACTGAGCCAATCAAAGATGTGTTCAAATCGCTGCTTTTCAAAATCTCGATCGATGCCCTCTTCGATGAATTTCCGCATTCTGCTGGTTAGGAACTCGCTTACGTCCTTCATGCCACTTAGATCACTTTTTTCCGCAGAGACCAAGCAGAGAAATCGAAGAGCCACTTCAGTTCCGTATGATTGCTCTTCTCGGCGTTCACTCAAGGAAACAGTCTCCAGGAACGCGGGAAATTTGGCAAGTGATTGTAGCCAGCGAAAAAATTCCGGATCTAGCATCACGGCAAGGCAATTTCTGGCCTCCTGTTCAGACAGATGTGTTCCGCTATTTAGGCGCTGGAAGAGATCGAACTTTGCTTGCTCGTCACTCGTGTGCTGGACGATCTGGAAGTCCAGTCGTGCTCGCTTGAAGAACCTCTTCTGAGCTTCTGTCAGCTCGGTGTACTCCTCATGGCTGTTGTCAGTATGGTTTCCTGAATCCCATACAGTACCTTTTAGACTCTTAAGGTAGTCGCCGGACATCAAGGGGTCAGGCGTATCCTTATTTCCATCTGTGTCTTTTAGGGCTCCCATGAACCTAAAAAGGGTTGAGAGTCGTTGTACTCCATCAACAACATCCCATACTCCGTCTTGGCGTGCAGCGACAAATATGGGTGGGATGGGAATGCCGAGAAAAACGCTTTCAATTAGGCGTGACTGCTGTTTGAGATTCCACTGAAATATTCTTTGAAATTCCGGGTGAATTTCTAGGTCGCCATCCTGATACATTGAGAATGCCTCGTTGATGGCCATGCTATAACGATCAGTGTGGATCTCCTGTGAACGTTCGATGATTTCATCCTGCAGGAGTCTCATGGTGTCGCACTCGCTCTCGTTGTCTAATATGTCTGATTTTGTTGCTCTGGTGGCCGGATCCACCCTTGGCTGACGTCTGGGGCCAAGGGCCAATAGGGCTTGCAACAGATCTTACGCCTGTCGGCATGGACTTAGCATTATGTTCGAGTGCATGGATCCATACCTTCTTGGTCTCGTTCAAGGCTGTGTCCGCGAAGCGACTCCCGGAGGAAGCCCTGGCGCGTGGCCTACTGGGGTGGATGCAAAAGGCCCGAGACCAGTAGTCGAAGCTTGGACTCACTGGCCACAGGAGGCTCAGTTGGCTACACGGCCGAGTCATTCTCGTGTTCGAGTGACCCCAAACGGCGTTCTCGATCGCAACCAGTAGTAGAAGCGCTTGGACGGAACGGGTGTGACGGTATGGAAGCTAAGGGCATCGAACGGCACGGCTCTTTGGTACCGCTGTGCCCGATCCCGTACGCCAATCGGTCAGTCACTGACCCGGCCGTTGACCCCACCCGTATGAGTGGCTACCCCCTGCGTAGAGGTCTGTCCAGGTCAGGACATGTGCATGGGGCGCCAATGGTCCACCCGACAGGTGTCGTGAGCGACCATCCTCAAAGTGTGGGTGCGATGCGGTGTCGTCGGGCGCTCCTCACGTCGACGGATCGACTCTCCTGGAGACCCCCTTGGCTCTGACTCTGGACGAACTCAAGCAGCTTCCACCCACCATCGACCTGATGACCGCCGCTCGGATTCTCGGCATCGGTCGCACCAAGGCGTACGAACTCGCGCGGGCCGATGACTTCCCGTGCCGGGTGGTGCGGATCGGCGGGCTCTACCGTGTCTCGACGGCGGATCTGCTGCGGGTGATCGGGGCGGCGGACGACGGGCGCTGAGGGTTGCGCGGTGCCGCTGATGGCCGGTCGCGGTCATCTCGTGACGTTCAATCACACGGTCGAACCACGGTCAAACAAGAAGAGGCCTGATCGTGGATGTCCACGATCAGGCCTCTCACCTGGTACTTCACAGTCGGGGTGGCGGGATTTGAACCCACGACCTCTTCGTCCCGAACGAAGCGCGCTGCCAAGCTGCGCTACACCCCGAAGCAACGTCCACAAGTCTAGCGGACGTCAGGAGTGCTCGCGAACGCTTTTCCGGCCGATCGGGTCGGCCCTCAGGAGGCCGCCACGAGGTCCAGCAGAGAGGCCTCCGGACGGCAGCAGAACCGCACCGGCGCGTACGGCGAGGTGCCCAGGCCGCCGGACACGTGCAGCCACGCGTCCCCGTACCCGTGCAGCCCCCAGGCGCGCCTGCGGTCGATCCCGCAGTTGGTGACCAGCGTCCCGTAGAACGGCAGGCACAGCTGGCCCCCGTGCGTGTGCCCGGCCAGGAGCAGCTGGTAGCCGTCGGCCGTGAAGCGGTCCAGGTTGGACGGCTCCGGGGAGTGCAGCACTCCCAGGCGCAGGGCCGCCGACGGGTCCGCCGGTCCGGCGACCTCCTCGTACCGGTCCAGCTTGATGTGCGAGTCGTGCACACCGGCCAGGGCGACGTCCAGTCCGCCCGCCCTCAGCTCCCCCTTGCGGTTGTTCAGGTCCAGCCACCCGGACGCGGACATGGCCGCGCCCAGATCGCGCCAGGGCAGGTCCGGCACCCGGCGCTTGCCGTAGTCGTCCTTGCTCGTCCGCCACAGGTAGCGGGCCGGATTCTTCAGCTGCGGTGAGAACAGGTCGTTGGACCCGTACACGAACGCGCCCGGCCGCTCCAGCAGCGGTCCCAGGGCCTCGGTGAAGGGACCCACCGCGTCCGGGTGCGCCAGCGAGTCGCCCGTGTTGACCACCAGGTCCGGCTCGTAAGCGTCCAGCCCCCGGATCCAGTCGATGAGCATCCTCCGGCCCGGCGTCAGGTGCGCGTCGGACAGGTGCAGGATCCGGATCCGCGGGCTTCCGGACGGCAGGAGGGGCAGTTCGTAGCGGCGCAGCCGGAACCAGTTGCGCTCGATGACCGAGGCGTAGGCCAGCCCCGCCGCCCCGACGGCGCCCGTGACCGCGGCCGCGCGTCCCACCCGGCGCAGGAGTCGTCTGTTGTCGGCGCCCATCTTCCTCCTTCGTTGTTGTGGAGATCGTCGCAGATGCCGTGGTGCACCCGCGCGCAAACCGTTGGTGAGCCGACCGTCCGCCGCCGTAGGATCGGTTCATGTCCGAACTCAAGGAACGCCTCAAGAACGACCTGACCACCGCCATCAAGGCGCGTGACAAGGTGCGCACCGGGACCCTGCGTATGGTCCTGGCAGCCATCTCCACCGAGGAGGCGTCCGGTTCCGCCCAGCGCTCCCTCGACGACGGGGAGGTCACCCGGGTGCTGACCCGCGAGGCCAAGAAGCGCCGCGAGGCGGCCGAGGCGTTCGAGAAGGGCGGTCGGCCCGAGCAGGCCGAGGCCGAGCGGGCCGAGAGCGAGGTCATCTCCGACTACCTGCCCAAGCAGCTCACGGACGAGGAGCTCTCCGGGCTGGTGGCCGAGGCCGTCGCGGAGACCGGCGCGGAGGGCCCCAAGGCGATGGGCCAGGTCATGAAGGTCGTCAAGCCCCGGGTCGCCGACCGGGCCGCGGGCGACCGCGTGGCCGCCGAGGTCAAGCGCCAGCTCGCCGGGTGATCCGGCTCCCCGGCGCTCCGCCCCCCGCCGCCCGGCCGTCCTGATCCGGACGGCCGGGACGGCCCCCGTGGTGCGGGCCCCGCGCCCGCCGCGTCCACCTGGTACACGGGGGGCGGCGGTGCGCCCCCGCACCGCCGCCCCCCGCGCTGGCCGTCTCGCCTACTCCTCTTCCCTGACCGTGGGAGTGGAGGCGGGTTCGACCGGGAACCAGTCCCCGTCGTTCCCCTGGCCGTTGGACGCTCCGCCGCCACGGCTCAGGAACACGTTCACCGTGGCCCCCTCCGGCAGCCGCGTGCCCGGGTCGGGGTTGACCGCGGCCACCGCGCCCTCCGGCTCGTCGGAGCGGACCCGGGTCCCGGACACGTTGGCCGTGTAGCCGGCGGTCTCCAGGGCGCTCACCGCGGCCCCCTGCGACAGCCCGACCACGTTCGGCACGCCCCCGTCGTCACTGGCCGGGTCGGCCTCCTCCTCCGGCTCCGGGGCCGGAGGGGCCGACGTCGAGCCGAACTGCGACGGCGGCGACGGCAGCTGCTCGACGTCCAGCCCCTCGTGGGCGCCCTGCATGGTCTCCTCCCAGATCGGGCCGGGGATCGTCGCCCCGTAGACCACGCCGTAGTAGCGGTCCCCGATGGTGACGTTGCGCAGCGGGTGCTGCTGCGGGCCGCGCGGGTCGCCGACGAAGACCGCGCTCGCCATCTGCGGGGTGAACCCGGCGAACCAGGCCGCCGCCGAACCGTCGGTGGTGCCGGTCTTGCCCGCCGCCGGACGCCCGATGTGGATGTTGGCCGCGGTGCCGCCGTTGAAGGGCTGGGTCAGCAGGTAGCTGACCCCCTCGGCGACCTCCTCGTCGAGCACCCGGGAGCACTCCGGCTCGATCTCGATCGTGGCGCCCGACTGCTGGTCCTCGATCCTGGTGATGGCCTGCGGCTCGCAGTAGATCCCGCCCGAGGCGAAGGTCGCGTACGCGTTGGCCACCCGTAGCGGGGAGACCTCCTCACTGCCCAGGGTGAAGCTGCTGTTGGCCAGCGAGTTCGGGTTCTCGGTGAACAGCGTGCCGTCCGCGCGCTTGAGGCCCAGGTTCTCGGCCATCTCCATCACGTCGCAGATGCCCACACGCTTCTGGAGCTGCGCGAAGAAGGTGTTGGACGACGCCTTGGTCCCGGACACCATGTTGTGCGTGGTGTTGGAGTTGGTGTCACCGGCGTTGCTGGGCGACCAGGTGCGCAGCGTGCCGCCGTTGCAGCTGCGCTGTCCGGAGACGGACACGCTGGACGGGGAGTTGAACGAGGTGCTGTACGGCAGCCCCTCGTCCAGCGCGGCTGCCAGGGTGAACGCCTTGAACGTCGATCCGGCCTGGAATCCGCTGCTGCCGCCGCGGTCGGAGTCGGTGGTGAAGTTGATGGAGGTCTCGCCGAGCTTGCTCTCGTCGGGCCCGTAGCTGCGGCTCTGCGCCATGCCGAGGATGTGGCCGCTGCCCGGCTCGATGATGAGTTCCGCGCCCACCTTGCGGGACTCGTTCTGGCGGGGCACCCACTTGTCCACGGCCGCCTGGGCGGAACTCTGGGTCTGCGGGTCGAGCGTGGTGTGGATCTGCAGGCCCGCGGTACGCAGCCAGCGCGCGCGTTCGGTCTCGTTGGGGCCGAAGCGCTCGTCCTTCTCGATCTCCTGGACCACGTAGTCACAGAAGAACGGCTGGTCGCTGGGCACGCAGCCGTTGGGCGGCGTGGACAGCTCCAGCTCCATCGGCTCCTCCTTGGCCTCCGCCGCCTCGGCCTCGGTGACGGCGCCGGTGGCCACCATGCGGTCGAGCACCACGTTGCGCCGGTCGATGGTCTGCTCCGGGTTGAACCGGGGGTTGTACAGGTAGGGGTAGCGGACCAGCCCCGCGATGGTGGCGGCCTGGTGCAGCTCCAGGTCACTGGCGGGCACCTGGAAGAAGTGCTGTGCGGCGGACTCGACGCCGTAGGCCCCGTCGCTGAAGTAGGCGATGTTGAGGTAGCCCTCGAGGATCTCGTCCTTGCTCATCCGCTGTTCCAGGGCCACGGCGTAGCGCAGTTCACGGATCTTGCGGGCGACGGTCTCCTCCCGGGCCTCGTCCAGTTCCTCCTGGGAGGTGGCCGCCTCGATCTGCACGTTCTTGACGTACTGCTGCGTGATGGAGGAGGCGCCCTGGGTGTTGCCGTTCAGGGTGCGGATGGCGGCGCGGAACGTGCCCGCCACGTCGATGCCGCCGTGCTCGTAGAAGTGCGAGTCCTCGATGGCGAGGATCGCGTCGACCATGACCGGCGAGACGTCCTCGATCTTGACCAGTTCCCGGTTCTGGTCGAAGATCTCGGCGATGACGCCGCCCTCGCTGTCGTAGATCGTCGACCTCTGCGGAGGAGACGGAGTCTCCAGGTTGCCGGGCATGTTCAGGAAGTTGCTGGCGACGTTGCGGGCCGTGATCCCCAGACCCCCGACCGCGGGAAGGGCGAGCGCGGCGACGAGGAGGCCCGCGATGGCGCCGATGACGACCAGTTGGCTGATTCTTTGAAGCAATGTCCCCTGACCCACCCCATCAGACTAAGTGACCACGAACGCGCGAAGTGGTGCGATGTGGCACGGACAGTGCGCGAACGCGTAGAAACGCCCGCGTTGTCCCGCGGGCGGTACCCCCATGCCATCTTTTCATGCTTATCGCAGACCAATCGCTACACGGTTCGGTGCCGCGAGGCTTCGTGCGTCCGGTGCGGAGGGCTACGGGGCCCCACGCAATGGCCCGAGCGGGCCATATTCGGTTGGACGAAAAGTGGGTCGAGTGGGTTCTGTCGGTGCGGCGCACAGATCCGTAACTTCTAGGCAACGGGGGTGGACTCGACGCACCCCGCGCGGCAGCGGGAGCCTACCTGTCCTCCCCGTCCCCTCGGGACGCACAGGGAGCCCCGTGCCCCGGGAACCCCGCTGACACACGCGGGCGGTTGCGCACACAGGGGAGTAGGGCATGTGGACCGACCAGTGGACGACCAGGGCGCTGTGCCGACGTGAGGATCCGGACGCGCTGTTCGTGCAGGGCGCGGCGCAGCACCGCGCCAAGCTCATCTGCCAGAGGTGCCCGGTACGTACCGAGTGCCTGACCGACGCCCTCGACAACCGGATCGAGTTCGGCATCTGGGGCGGCATGACCGAGCGTGAGCGGCGCGCGCTGCTGCGCAAGCACCCCGGCGTCACCAGTTGGGAACCGCTTTTGGAGGAGGCCGACCGCGAGTACGGGGGCGACATCGCGGGCCGCGCGGCCGCGTACGCCGACCGCACGTCCGCGGCCTGACCCACGGCGGCCACAGCAGTCGCGGCGGCGGGGCGGCCGGGGCGGGCCCGTGAGCGCCCCGGGGCACGGCGGCCCGGGGCGTGCCCGCGTGCCGCCCTAGCGGTCCCCGGACGCGGACGCCAGCGCCTCACCGATCCCGCGCAGCCCCGCCAGGTCGTGCACGTCCTCGGGCAGGGCGGCCACCTCGGCCACGCGCACGCCGCCGTGCGAGGACAGCAGCGCGTCCCGCAGCCGGCACTCGCGCTCACGTGTGCGGACCCTCTCCGCGTGCAGCCGCAGCGCCGCCGACGCCAGCGGGTGCGAGTCCGAGCGCCCCAGCGACTCCGCGGCCGCCACCGCCTCCCGAGCGCCCAGGGCGGCCGCCGGCCCCTCGGGCAGCGGGTGGGTCCGGTTGACCACCAGCCCGGCCAGCGGCATGGCGTCGGTGGCCAGCCGATCCACGAAGTAGGACGCCTCGCGCATCGCGTCCGTGTCCGGGACGGCCACCACCACGAACGCCGTTCCCGGCGTCCGCAGCAGCCGGTAGGTGCGTTCGGCGCGCTCCTGGAACCCGCCGAACACCGTGTCGAAGGCCGACACGAAGGAACGCAGGTCGTCGAGGAGCTGGGCGCCCACGATCCTGCCGATCGCCGAGGTCACCAGGTTGAACCCGGCGCCGAGCAGACGGAACGCGCCCGTGCTGGCCGGTGCGCTCAGGAAGCGGATCAGGCGCCCGTCCAGGAACCGGCCCAGCCTCTTGGGCGCGTCCAGGAAGTCCAGTGCGGACCGGCTGGGCGGGGTGTCCACCACGATCAGGTCCCAGTCCCCCGACTGGCGCAGCTGGCCCAGCTTCTCCATGGCCATGTACTCCTGCGTGCCCGAGAAGCTCGTGGAGAGGGTCTGGTAGAAGGGGTTGGCCAGGATCTGCCGGGCCCGGTCGGGATCCGCGTGCTGTTCCACGACCTCGTCGAAGGTCCGCTTCATGTCGAGCATCATCGCGTGCATACTGCCCGCGGCCCCCTCGGACAGCGGCACCGGGCGCGGGGTGTTGTCCAGCGACTCCAGCCCCAGCGACTGGGCCAGTCTCCGGGCCGGGTCCACGGTGATCACCACGGTCCGGCGCCCGCGCTCGGCGGCGCGCAGCCCCAGCGCGGCGGCGGTGGTGGTCTTGCCGACCCCGCCCGCGCCGCAGCACACGATGATCCGCGTCCCGGGGTCGTCCACGAGCGCGTCCGCGTCCAGCCGCTCTTGTGCCGCGGGGGTCACCGGCGCACCCCCTGCTCGGCCAGCCGCCGTGCCAGGACGTCCAGGGCGGCGCGGTCCACGCCGCCCTCCAGCAGGGGCAGTTCCAGCAGCGGCCGGCCCAGCTCCTCCAGACCGGAGCGCACCCGGCGTTCCAGCCGGACCCGCAGCGCGTGCGCCCGCACCTCCCCGGCCAGCGCCGCCGCGAGTTCCCCGGGAGCCTCCAACCGCGCCTCCTCCAGTCCGGCGGAGAGCGCGTCCGGGTCGGTGTCCCCCTCCGCGGCGGCGGCCAGGTCGGCCTCGTCCAACAGCGGCGGCCGCACCATGTTCACCAGCACCATTCCCACCCTGAGCCCCAGCCCGAGGATCTCGGCGATGCCGTCCCGGGTCTCCTGGGCGGGCATCTCCTCCAGCAGGGACACGAAGTGCACGCGGGTCTGCTCGGAGCGGATGACCTCCATGACCCGGTCCGCGTGGTTGCGGACCGGTCCCACCCGGGCCAGCCCCGCCACCTCGGAGTTCACGTTGAGGAACCGGGCGATACGGCCGGTGGGCGGCGCGTCCATCACCACCGCGTCGTAGTGGAAGGGAGCCTTGGGCGAGGCGTCGGAGGCTCTGCGGCGCGAGCCCCGGCGCCGCCGCACCGCCTCGGTGGCCTTGCCGGTGAGCAGGACGTCGCGCAGTCCGGGCGCGATGGTGGTGGCGAAGTCCACGGCGCCCAGCCTGTTGAGCGCCTGACCGGCCCGGCGCATCCCGTAGAACATCTCCAGGTACTCCAGCAGCGCCGCCTCGGCGTCGGCCGCGAGCACGCACACCGTGCCGCCGCCGGGCACGGAGACCATCTCCCGCTCCTCGTAGGGCAGCGGTGGGCCGCCGAGGAGGGTGGCGACGCCCTGGCGGCCCTCCACCTCGACCAGCAGCACCCTTCCGCCGCCGGACGCCAGCGCCTGCGCCAGCGCCGCGGCCACCGTGGTCTTGCCGGTCCCGCCCTTTCCGGTGACGATGTGCAGTCGTGCTTTCGCGCGCGCTCCACCCGGAGGCTGCGGTCCGTCCTCGCCCTCGCTCACTCCAGGCAGTCTATGCGGGCGCCCGGGAGGGGGACCGGGAACCGCGTCGGGGTGCGCGGGGGAGGACCGGGGGTGAGTAGGGTGGCGGCGTTGACGTGCGGTGCCCGGCCCGTTGGGGGCGGGGCACCGGTGACCGAACAGGGGTAGGACGCATGAGCAAGTGGGAGTACCAGACCGTGGCGCTGCTGTCGCACGCCACGAAGCAGATCCTGGACAACTGGGGTTCCGACGGCTGGGAGCTCGTCTCGGTCGTGCCCGCCCCGCTGCCGGAGGGCACCGACCCCCGCAACCAGCAGTACGTGGCGTACATGAAGCGGGAACTGTGATGGCCACTCCCGAGGAGCGCGTCGCCGAGCTGGGGCTGACCCTGCCCGAGGTGGCGGCGCCGGTGGCGTCCTACACGCCGACGGTGCGCAGCGGCGACCACGTGTACGTGTCCGGCCAGCTGCCGTTCGTGGAGGGCGCGCTGCCCGCCACGGGCAAGGTGGGGGCCGAGGTCAGCCCGGAGACCGCGCGGGAGCTTGCGGCGCTGTGCGCGCTGAACGCGATCGCGGCGGTGCGCGCCGAGGTCGGCGAGCTGTCCAACGTGGTCCGGGTGGTGAAGGTGGGCGGCTTCGTGGCCAGCGCCCCCGACTTCACGGGCCACCCCGGTGTGGTCAACGGCGCCAGCGACCTGCTCGCGAAGGTCTTCGGCGACGCGGGCGTGCACGCCCGCGCCGCCGTGGGGGTGGCGGCCCTGCCGTTGGACGCACCGGTCGAGGTTGAGATGATCGTCGAGGTCCGCTGAGCGGTTCGCCCCCTCGGGGGTGAGCCGCCCCGGGGGTGAGTCGCCCCGGGCCGCGGCGCGGCTTCCCGATCCCGAGCCCCAGGAGGGTACGTCGATGCACAACGGCTCAGCGCCCGGCGCCGGCGAACGGGACGGTCCGGAACGCGGCGAACGGGACGGCGCCGCGGACGGCGGTGCCGCACGGCCCCGCCCGGCCGCCACGGTCATGCTCCTGCGGCCCGCGGGGACCGGGCGGTTCCCGGCGGACGGCGCCGACCGGAGCGGTACGGGTGCCGACGGGCCGATGGAGGTCCTGCTCATGCGCCGGGTCCGCTCCATGGGCTTCGCGCCGGGCGCCTTCGTCTTCCCCGGAGGCGGGGTGGACGAACGCGACACCGACGGCGGCGTCCCCTGGACCGGGCCCGCCCCCGAGGAGTGGGCGCGCACGCTCGGCACCGACGTGCCGATGGCGCGAGCCCTGGTGTGCGCGGCGGTCCGGGAGACCTTCGAGGAGACCGGCGTCCTCCTGGCCAGCGAGCCCGAGCGCGCGGACGCGGAGGTCATCACCCTCGACACGGACACCGAGGAGTGGGAGCGGGACAGGCTGGGCCTGATCGACCGGTCCCGCTCCTTCACCGAGGTCCTGTCCCGGCGCGGCCTCGTCCTGCGCTCGGAGTGGCTGCGGGCGTGGTCGCGGTGGGTCACCCCGAAGAGCGAGCCGCGCCGCTACGACACCTGGTTCTTCGCCGCCGAGCTCCCGCCGGGACAGGCCTCCCGGGACGTGGGCGGCGAGGCGGACCTGACCTGCTGGACCGATCCTGCCGGGGTCGCCTCCGAGTGGGAGGCGGGCCGGATGCCGATGCTGTTGCCCACGGCGGTGTCCTGCGCCGAACTCGCGGACCGCCGGACCCTGCGGGGCGTCCGGGAGGCGCGACGGGATATCGTCCCCATTGAACCGGTCATCCGGAAGGTCGACGGCCAGGTCCGCGTCGTCGCGCCGAACGGGGTCGACTACCCTCTGCCGAAACCCGGCGCGGCCCCCTGAGGTGACCCCGTGCCACGGCGCGGACCGCTCGGGCGGATCCCCACGGCCCCGGCAGTCCGCCCCGGTCCGGTCCGGCGAGCGAAGCGAGGTGCGATGAGGATCGACGGTTCCGGGACACTGCGCGCCAGTTGCGTGCTGTGCCCCAATCCCGGCCCGATGACGCTGGAGGGCACCAACACCTGGATCCTGCGGGAACCGGGCGCACGCGGGGTCGTGGTCGTCGATCCCGGTCCCCACGACGAGCGCCACCTGGAACGGGTGGCGCGCACCGTGCAGGAGCAGGGAGCCCAGGTCCTGATGGCCGTGGTGACCCACCGCCACCCCGACCACGGCGAGGGCGCCCAGTACTTCTCGGAGCTGACCGGCGCACCGGTGCACGCGGTCGACCCCGCGGTACGGGTCGGCGGGCGCGGCCTGTCCGACGGCGAGGTCCTGGAGGCCGACGGCCTGGAGGCGCGGGTGGTCGTCACCCCCGGGCACACCGAGGACTCCGTGTGCCTGATGGTGGAGGCGGACAACACCCTCCTGACCGGTGACACGGTCCTGGGGCACGGCACGACGGTGATCGACGGCGACGACGGCCTCGGCCCCTACATGGACTCGCTGTACCGGCTGCGCGACCTCGTGCGCGAGTACGACGTGCGGACCCTGCTGCCCGGGCACGGACCGATCCTCACGTCCCCGGCGACGGTGCTGGACTCCTACATCGACCACCGCGAGTCGCGCCTGCGCCAGGTCCTGGACGCGGTGCGCGCGGGCGCGACCGGGGTCGAGGAGATCGCCGACCGGGTCTACCCCGACGTCACCGAGCAGATCCGGTTCGCGGCGGTCTCGTCGGTGCGCGCCCAGCTGCGCTATCTGGCCTCGCGCGGCGAGCTGCCCGAGGGCGTCGATGTCTGACGGGCGCACCGTCCCCACGGTGAGGACCACGCCGTCCGCCCGGCGCGCCGGGCGGACGGCCGTCCGCGGGCTCCCGCGTCACCGCCGGGTGCCGGGGTCCGGGTACTGGAAGACCTCCTCCAGAGGCGCTCCCAGTACCCGGGAGATCTGGAAGGCCGTCTCCAGCGAGGGCGGGTAGCGCCCCTTCTCGATGGCGATGACGGTCTGCCGGGTCACACCGATCCGGTCGGCGAGCTCGGCCTGTGTCATCTCGCCCCGGGCCAAGCGCAGGGCGCGGATGCTGTTGGTGACCCTGGTCGTCCTCCCCACGGTCAGAAGCCCTTCCGGTAGGCGACGAGCTTCACGGCCGAGGACACGGTCGCGGAGAGCACGAAGGCCAGATAGATCGTGTTGCCGATCCAGAAGTAGGAGGTCTCCAGCAGCGTGAGGCTCAGCGGTATCACCGTGAACCCGGACATGGTGACGAAACCGGTGTGGTCGCCGCGCCGCTCGATCTCCCGGTCGCGCTGGTCCCGGAGGCGGGCGTACCCGGGCCACAGGGCCGCGGCGGTGAGGTACAGGACGATCCTCGCGATGACCGACGCCACGGCGGCCGTCAGCAGCGGGCGCTGGTAGGCCACCTCCGCGACGGCCGTGTCCTGGGCCTCGCGGAGGATGAACACCAGGTAGGCGGCGGGGACGATCACCGTGACCGCGAGGTGGATCCAGAGGCGTCTCTCTTCGAAGGCCATGTCCGCTCCCGGTGTGGTGTCAAAGATCTTTGACACCACGGAACGTAAAGAAGACCGGACACCATGTCAAGGATCCTTGACACCGCCTTCCGGGGGTTCCCACGGGCGGGGCCGGGAGGGGCCCGGACAGCGCTGTGGCCGCCCGTCCCCGAAGGGAGGAGCGGCCACACAGCGTTCAGGCCGAGGGCGTCCCGGTGGGTGCCCTGACGGGTGCCCCCTAGCGGGCGCGGCGCCGCATCCGCTCGACGTCGAGCAGGACGACGGCCTTGGCCTCGATCCTCAGCCAGCCGCGCAGCGCGAACTCGGCGAGGGCCTTGTTGACCGTCTCGCGGGAGGCGCCGACCAGCTGGGCGAGCTCCTCCTGGGTGAGGTCGTGGTGGACGTGCAGGCCGTCCTCGCCCTCCTTGCCGAACTTGTCGGCCAGTTCCAGCAGGGCCTTGGCGACACGGCCCGGAACGTCGGTGAAGACCAGGTCGGCCATCACGTCGTTGGTCCGGCGCAGGCGTGCGGCCAGCGCCTTGAGCAGCTGCAGCGACACCTGCGGGCGGCTGGCCAGGAACGGACGCAGGTCGTCGTGGCCCAGCCCGGCGAGAACGGAGTCGGTGACCGCCACGGTGCTCGCGGTGCGCGGGCGCGGGTCGAACAGGGACAGCTCCCCGAACATCTCGCTGGGGCCGAGCACCCCGAGCAGGTTCTCGCGGCCGTCCACGGCCGTGCGGGTCAGTTTCACCTTCCCACTGAGGATGACGTACAGGCGGTCGCCCTCGTCGCCCTCGCTGAACAGGGTCTGGCCGCGGCCGAGACGCACCTCGTTCACCGAGGAGCGGAGTGCGGCCGTGTCCTCCTCGTCCAGAGCCTCGAACAGAGGGGCCTTCCGCAGCACCTCGTTGATCTCGTCCACCACACGTCCTCCTAAAACCTGACCGCCAACAGTGTGACGTATATCGCACCCCGGCGTGAAACCAGGGTGTTGTCTCGGCTTGTCCGCCGAGAGACAACGTGCCCACAACAGCCGACGCCAGCCCCTGAGATCCTAGTCGTCTTCAGTTCTGTACCAGGGCTGACCGCGCCGCGCCACCGGACATTGGTTACATAATTCCGCCCCTCGGCCCGTCACCAGCCCGGACGCCGACGGGGTACCGGGACGTCCGAGCGCCGGACCGGTGACCGCGCCCGTGCCGTCACCGGGGCGCCTACCCTGTGACGATGCCCCGTGACACACCAGACGCGACGGCGGAGACGGCCACTCCCACAGGCGAGAGCCGACTCGCGCTGGTCCGCCGCGCCCGCAAGATGTACCGGCAGCTCGTCGAGCTGTATCCGGACGCCCACTGCGAACTGAACTTCACGACCCCGCTGGAGCTGCTGGTCGCGACGATCCTGTCCGCGCAGTGCACGGACAAGAGGGTCAACCAGGTCACTCCCGCCCTCTTTGCCCGCTGTCCCGACGCCGAGGCCTATGCCTCGGCCCGGCGGGAGGAACTGGAGGAGGTGATCCGCTCGACCGGGTTCTTCAGGGCCAAGACCAACAGTCTCATCGGACTCGGTCAGGCGCTGTGCGACCGGCACGGTGGTGAGGTTCCGGGGAACCTCTCCGACCTGGTCAAACTACCCGGTGTAGGACGAAAGACCGCAAACGTACTGCTCGGTAACGCCTTCGATGTGCCTGGTATCACTGTCGACACCCACTTCGGGCGGCTCGTCCGCCGATTCGGGTGGACCGACGAGGAGGATCCGGTGAGGGTCGAGCACGCCGTCGGCGAGCTCTTCCCGCCCAGGGACTGGACGATGCTCTCCCACCGCGTGATCTGGCACGGCCGCCGGGTCTGCCACTCCCGCAAGCCCGCGTGCGGCGCCTGCGGCCTGGCCCGCCTGTGCCCCTCCTTCGGCGAGGGCCCCACGGACACCGTGACCGCCACCAAGCTGCTGCGGATGCGCTCCTTCTCCTGAACCGTCGACGAGCCGCCCCTCCCGGGACGAGCCGCCCCTCCCGGGAACGGGAACCGGCCCCCGCCGGGGCCGGTCGGGCCCGGGCGCGGACACGCGGAGCGCCCGCGGCGTCCCGCGGCCCCCGGCGAGCACACGCCGGTACTTTGTACTCTGATCAGGTGAGCGTGCGCACATCGACCCCGCCACGGGCCCCGGGGCCCGTGGCCCCCGGCACGACGGCGGTACTCCCCGCCCGTCGGCGCCGGGGGAGGTCCGACCATATGACGACCTCCTCCGGGCGTGCTCCCTCGCATGGCGGCGCCCACATGATCGGCGCGGACCCCGCGTCCGCGCGGGGCGTTCCGCGCGCGCGGCCCCGACCACCCATCCGACGGCGCGACAACCTCCGGAACAGGTCCCACGTATGAACCCGCCCCCTCAGTGGCTGGCCGCGCTCGCGGACGCCGCCACGACGATGACCGTGCCGCCGCCCATGCGGCCGCCGAAGGACGGCGGGCGCGAGTCCGCCGTCCTCGTCCTCTTCGGCGAGGGGGCCCGGGGGCCGGACCTGCTCCTGATCCAGCGCGGCGACGGTCTGCGAAGGCACTCCGGGCAGCCCGCGTTCCCCGGCGGCCGGATCGAGCCGTCCGACGCCTCCCCCGAGGCCGCCGCGCTCCGTGAGGCCGAGGAGGAGACCGGGCTCGTCCCCGCCGGGGTCGACGTCGTCGGCCGCCTGCCGGAGCTGTACCTGAGCTTCAGCGACTTCCGGGTGGCGCCCGTCCTGGGCTGGTGGCGCGAGCCCAGCGAGGTGCGCCCCACCGATCTGGGCGAGGTCGCCGCCGTCGCCCGCGTTCCGGTCGCCGACCTCGCCGCGCCGGCCAACCGGGTTATGGTGCGCTACGGCGGCGGCCCCGGCTGGGGTCCCGGCTTCCGGGTGGAGGGCATGCTCGTGTGGGGCTTCACCGGCGCGGTCATCGACGGCCTGCTCGCTCTGGGCGGCTGGGAACTTCCGTGGCACGACGAGGATCTCACCGACGTGTTCGAAGCCACCCCGCACGGCCTGCGTCCCGTCGGGTAGAGCTCACTCTTGGAGGGCAATGTGCTCGACGTGATCCTGGTCGTCCTGTTGCTGCTGTTCGCGGTGACCGGTTACCGGCAGGGTTTCATCGTCGGGGTCTTCAGCTTCGCGGGCTTCATCGGTGGCGGCGTCCTCGCCGCACTGAGCGCCCCGGGCCTCATCCAGGAGTGGGTGGTGGACCCCGGCAGGCAGGCGCTGCTGGCCATCGCCGTGGTGTTCCTGTCCGCCGCGCTCGGCCAGTTCCTGTGCTCCTACGTGGGCACCCTCGTGCGCAACAAGGTCACGTGGGACTCGGCCCGGGTCCTGGACGCCATCGGCGGCGCCGTGGTCAGCGGGCTGTCGGTGCTGCTGGTGTCCTGGTTCATCGGCAGCACGGTCGCGAACTCGGCGCTGCCGTTCGTGGCCGGGCAGGTGAAGGAGTCGCGCATCCTGCACGCGGTGGACACGCTGATGCCCGAGGCCGCGCACACCGGGTTCTCCACGTTCCGCCAGGTCGTGGACCAGAGCTCCTTCCCACAGGTGTTCAGCGGCCTGGGCACCGGTGAGCTGGCCGAGGTGGAGCCGCCGGACCCGGACGTGCTCACCACGCCGGAGCTGATCGAGTCGAGCCGCAGCGTGGTCAAGGTGCTGGGCACCGCTCCGGCCTGCCAGCGCCGTGTGGAGGGAACCGGTTTCGTCTACGCCGAGGACCGGATCGTGACCAACGCGCACGTGGTCGCCGGGGTCACCGACGACCTGCGGGTGGTCACCCGGGAGGGGTACCAGCTGGACGCCACCCTGGTGCTGTTCGACGCCCAGCAGGACCTGGCGGTGCTGCACGTGCCCGACGTGGACCTGGAGCCGCTGGAGTTCACCCACGAGGCGCCCAGGGGCGGCGACGCGGTGGTGGCGGGCTTCCCGCGCAACAGCGGCTTCACGGCCGTCCCAGCGCGTGTGCGGGCCCGTCAGACGGCGCAGGGGCCGGACTTCTACCACTCACAGCAGGTGAGCCGGGAGATCTACCAGGTGCGCGCGGTGGTGCGCCCGGGCAACTCCGGCGGCCCGCTGCTGGCGCCGGACGGCACCGTGTACGGGGTGGTGTTCGCCGCCGCCACGAACGAGCCGGAGACGGGATACGTGCTCACGGCGGACGAGATCGCGGAGAACACCAGCGAGGGGCGGGAGGCCACCGGAGAGGTGTCCTCCCGGACCTGCGACTGATCCGGCCGCCGGAGGCACGGGGCCGCCGGGACACGGGAAGAGGGCGTCCTCCCGGGGGAGGGCGCCCTCTCGTGCTTCGGTTGCCTCGGTTGCCGCCGGAGCTAGTTCGGACGCGGGTCGGAGGGGTGCTCCGCCGCCAGGGGCCAGCTCATCCGCACGACGGTGCCCTGGTCACTGGGGTCGATCTTCACCTCGTCGGCCAGACCCGTGATGACCGCCAGGCCCAGGCCCGGGGAGAACCCCGAGATCCCGCCGGGGGGTGTGTCGTCACCGTCCAGGAAGAGCCCGTCGAGCATGGACGCGCCGGCGCTCTCCTCCGTGTCCTTGGCGGGGGCACGGTCGGAGACGACGACCTCGAAGCGTTGTGCCGCGCTCCCGTTGACGCGCAGGACACGGCTCGTGGCGTCGGCGCGGGGCTCCGACGCCTCGTCGGTCCCGTTGCCGTCGGTCAGCTGGAGCAGGATCGGCTGTGTCGGGCAGTGCAGCTTGTGCGCCGCCACCGCCCGGGAACACGCCTCGCCGACGGCCAGCCTGATCTCGTCGATCGCGGAGGCGGCGATACCCGCCCGACGCGCCACGGTCGCGGCCATGAGCCGCGCCGTGCGCACGTGGGCCGGGAGCGCGCTGATCGTGAGCGTGATGGTTGCCATCGCTCGCTCTGGGCTACTTCGCCGAACGCTTGTCGATGGCTTCCTGCACCGAACTGTGGATACCGAAGACCTTGGTCAGACCGGTGATCCGGAAGATCTTCAGGATGCGCTCCTGGGTGCAGACGAGGTCGAGTGTCCCGTCGTGGGCCCGGACGCGCTTGAGCCCGCCCACAAGCACGCCGAGGCCCGTCGAGTCCAGGAACTCCACCTTCTCCATGTTGACCACGAGATGGAAGTTGCCCTTGTTGACCAGGTCGATCAGCAGCTCGCGGAGCCGGGGCGCGGTATAGACATCGATCTCACCCTCAACGACGACGATCTCGGTGTCGCCCTCGGTGTAATGATCAAGCTTCAAGTCCACTAGTCCTCCAGCGCCGAACCGCGAAAAATCGCGAATGATCTCTGCCGGGCGTTACCCCACCAGCACGCATTCAACCACGCGTGTCGAGTGCGTCTTCCTGTGTTGCACAGAAAAACCGTGACACCGCGCCACTGTTCCCCCGGATGTCACACTGAAACCGATGTCCCGGTGCCTCACTGTTCGTCCGAGAGCGCCTGTGGACCTCGAACGCGTCCAGTGAGGAGGGGTCTCGGATGAGGCGACCGGAGCCCGTGCTCCCCGGTGTGTGGCGTGACGATACCCGGTACCCGCAGGTGACCCACATCGAACACGTGGCCCGCAGCGGCGGAGTGAGCGGGGAGTGGCCGGGATGGACCGCGCCCCACCTGGTCGGAAGACTCGCCGACCGGGGGATCGTCAGGCCGTGGTCCCACCAGGCCGAAGCCGCCGACCTCGCACGCTCGGGCCGTCATGTGATCATAGCCACGGGTACGGCCTCGGGAAAGTCACTTGGCTTTCTCGTACCCGCGGTGGACGCGGTCGACACGGGCGGAACCGTGCTCTACCTCTCCCCCACCAAGGCGCTCGCCCAGGACCAGCTGCGGTGGATATCGGACCTGGCCCTGCCGGGCATGCGGGCGGCCGTCTACGACGGGGACACCTCCTTCGAGGAGCGATCCTGGGTGCGCGGGCACGGCAACTACGTGCTGACCAATCCGGACATGCTGCACCACGGCATCCTGCCCCGCCACGGGGCGTGGTCGCGCTTCCTGCGGCGGCTGCGCTACGTGGTGATCGACGAGGCCCACCGGTACCGGGGGGTCTTCGGCTCGCACGTCGCGCAGATCCTGCGGCGGCTGCGCCGGATCTGCGCCCGCTACCGCTCGGAGCCGGTGTTCGTGCTGGCCTCGGCCACCTCGGGCAGTCCGGCCGAGAGCGCCACACGGCTGACCGGGGTGCCCGTGACGGCGGTCAGCGAGGACGGTTCACCGCGCCCGGGGATGTCCGTGGCGCTGGTGGAGCCGGAGCTGACCGACCTGACCGGTGAGCACGGCGCCCCGATCCGCCGGACGGCCCCCTCCCAGGCCGCCGAGATGCTCGCCGACCTGGTACGGGACGGAGTGCGCACGCTGGTGTTCGTGCGCTCCCGCCAGGGCGCGGAGGTGGTCGCGCTGACCGCCCAGCGGCTGCTGTCGGAGCGCGGCGACCACACCCTGGCCGGGCGGGTGGCCGCCTATCGGGGCGGATACCTGCCCTCGGAGCGCCGGGAGCTGGAGGAGGCGCTGCGCTCGGGGGAGCTCCTGGGCCTGGCCAGCACCAACGCCCTGGAACTGGGGGTGGACATCAGCGGCCTGGACGCGGTGCTCATCGCCGGATGGCCGGGGACGCTGGCGTCGCTGTGGCAGCAGGCGGGCCGCGCCGGGCGGCGCGGTGAGGACTCGCTGGCGGTGTTCATCGCCCGGGACGACCCGCTGGACACCTACCTGGCACACCACCCGGAGGCCATTTTCGGCCGGTCCGTAGAGTCCACCGTCCTTGACCCGGAAAACCCGCACATCCTGGGTCCGCACCTGTGCGCGGCCGCCCAGGAGCTGCCGATCACCAAGGACGACTTCGTACTCTTCGGCGGGACGACCGAGGAGCGGCTCGACGGACTCGTCGAGCGCCGACTGCTGCGCAAGCGTCCACGGGGCTGGTTCTGGACCAGTAACGAACGAGCTAGTGACCTGGCCGATATCCGGGGATCGGGTGGTCCGCCGGTACAGATCGTCGACACAGAGAGCGGACAGCTGCTCGGAGAGATCGACGAGCCCGCCGCCCACGGCACCGTGCACCCCGGCGCGGTGTACCTGCACCAGGGGTCCACGTACCTGGTCGACTCGCTCGACCTCGACGAGGGGGTCGCCCTGGTCCACGCCGCCGAGCCGCCCTACGGCACCTGGGCGCGCGACACCACCGACATCACCGTCCGGTCGGTACTGCGCGAGGAACGGTGGCCGAGCGGGGCCACCGTGTACTTCGGCGAGGTGCGGGTGGCCCGCCAGGTGGTGGGCTTCCTCAAGCGGGACGTGCGTACCGGCTCGGTACTGGGGGAGCAGCCGCTGGACCTGCCCGAGCGCACCCTCGACACCCGCGCGGTGTGGTGGACGCTGCCCGCCGAGGGCGAGGCGCGGCTGCGCGGGGAGGACGTGGGGCTGCTGGGCGCCGCCCACGCGGCGGAGCACGCCGCGATCGGCCTGCTGCCGCTGCTGGCGACCTGCGACCGCTGGGACATCGGCGGAGTGTCCACCTCCGTGCACGGTGACACGGGCAGGCTGACGGTGTTCGTCTACGACGGGTACGAGGGCGGCGCGGGCTTCGCCGAGCGGGGGTACTCGGCGGCTCGGAAGTGGCTGTCCGCGACCCGCGCGGCCATCGCCGACTGCGAGTGCGAGCAGGGCTGCCCGTCCTGCATCCAGTCGCCCAAGTGCGGTACGGGCAACGAGCCGCTGAGCAAGGCCGGGGCGCTGCGGCTGCTGGACGAGGTGCTCACCGGCGGGGGCGGCGCGGACTGATCCCGTCCACAGGCTGTGGACACGCCCCGCCCCGACCGGGCGGTCCCAGGGCGGCCCACGGGGTTTTCCACAGGCTGGGGAGGGGGCTTTCGCATCGGCTCCGGCCACCCGAACCTGGAAGAGGAGGGCCGACACCCCGTCGGCCCCCGGCCAGGAGACCATCATGTTCGCTCTCACGCGCCCGTTCCCACGCACCACCGGGGACGACGCCGGGATGACCACGTCCGAGTACGCCTTCTGCACCATCACCGCCGTCGCGTTCGCCGGTGTCCTCTACGCCGTCCTCACCAGCGGAGCGGTCAGCGAGGCCCTCACCAACCTCGTCGTCGATGCGCTCAGCTCGGGCTTCTGACCGCGGCTCGGTCACCGCGGAGGCGGCGATGACGCTGCCCTCCCTGCTGCTGGTCCTGGGCGTGGCCCTCGGCGCCGTCGGGGCCGCGTCGGCCGAGCTCTCCTGCGCCGACGCCGCGCGTGTGGGCGCGCGGGCCCTGGCCCGGGGCGAGCACCACGACCGGGTCCGCGCCCTGGCCCTGTCCGCGGCGCCCGAGGGCGCGGACGTCCACCTGTCCGAGGACGGGGGCATGGCCCGCGTCACCGTACGGGCCGAGCCCCGCCTCGGCCCCCTGGCCGCCCTGCCGGTGGAGGTGGACGGCAGCGCCGCCGTCCCCCTCGAACCCGGGAGCTGATTCCGTGCGCCCCGCCCCTGCCCCCGGTCCCGCCCCCGGCTCCGCCCCCGGTTCCAACTCCGCCTCCGGTCCCGACTCCGGCTCCGCAACCGTCTGGTGGATCGCCCTGGGCGCACTGCTCTGGTTCATCACCCTCGCCGTCCTCGCGACGGCCACGGCGCGACTCGACAGGGACCGCGCCACCGCCGCCGCCGATCTCTCCGCCCTCGCTGCCGCCGCCCGGGCCGTCCACGGGACGGAACAGGCCTGCGCGCGGGCCCGGGACACCGCCGAGGCCAACCGGGCCTCCCTCCGGTCCTGCGTCCTCACCGGCTCCACCGCCGAGGTGGTGGTCTCGGTCCCCTCCTCCCTCGTCGACCGGCCCGTCACGGCGCGCGCCCGCGCGGGGCCGGCCGCCGCCTCCCGCGAGGAGGCGGAACGGGTCACGCGCCCGTCTCCACGCTGATGTGCGCCCTCCTGCCGTGCGGCCCCGCCCAGTACGGGGGACGGCGCCGTTCCGGTGGCCGGGGCGGCCGACCACGATGGGAACGGTTCAGCCGCCCAGGGCCCGGGACAGGAGCTCGGCGGCCATCGGGACGATCCCGATCAGCACGAACGCGGGCAGGAAGCACAGCCCCAGCGGCGCCACCACCAGTACGCCCAGCCGCTCCACCCGGGCCGTCCCCCGGGCCCGCAGGGTCCGGCGCAGACCACCAGCGCGGTCACCACCGGCGCCACCCGTCACCCAGCCGGGCCACCACCTCCTCGGCCCCCGGGTGCTCTCGGCGGACGCCGTCAGGTCCGAAGGACACCGCGGGCACCGCGCGCACCAGCCCGGCCGGACCGTGGCGCAGCACCCGCAGCTCGGCCAGGCGCCGGCCTCCGGCGTCCCGCACCAGGTGCACGACCACGGCCCGTGTGGCGGCCAGCTGGCTGTGCACCGCCGCCCGGTCCAGGCCGGCCCCGCACCCCAGCGCCTCCACCCGCGCGGGCACGTCACCGGCGCCGTTGGCGTGCACGGTGCCGGCGCCGCCCTCGTGGCCCGTGTTCAGCGCCCCCAGAAGGGACACGATCTCCGGTCCGCGCGCCTCGCCCACCACCAGCCGGTCCGGGCGCATGCGCAGCGCCTGCCGGACCAGGGCCTCCAGGGACACCTCGCCGCTGCCCTCGATGTTGGCCGGACGGGTCTGGAGCCGGACCACGTGCGGGTGGTCGGGCCGCAGCTCGGGGGAGTCCTCGGCCAGCACGATCCGCTCACCCGGGTCCACCAGGGACAGCAGGCTGGAGAGCAGGGTCGTCTTGCCCGTGCCCGTCCCCCCGCTCACCAGGAACGGCACCCGGGCCGCCACCAGGGCCCGGAGCAGTGCCGCCCCGCACGGGGTCACCGTCCCCCGCCCGGACAGGTCCTCCAGGGTGAACACCCGCCGGGGCGGCAGCCGCAGGGACACGCAGGTCCCGGCGGGAGCCACGGGCGGCAGCACCGCGTGCAGCCGGGCACCGCTCGGTAGCCGGGCGTCCACGTACGGCACGGCCGCGTCCAGTCGCCGCCCCGCCTGCGCCGCCAACCGCTGGGCCAGCCGGCGCACCTCGTCGGCCGACTCGAACCGCACCCCCGTCCGGCGCAGGCCGCCGCCGTCGTCGACCCACACCTCGTCGGGGCCGTTGACGAGGATGTCGGTGACCCCGGAGGCCATGAGTTCCTCCAGCGGCCCCGTCCCGGACAGGTCGGCGGCCAGACGGCGGGTCATGGACAGCACCTCGGTGTCGCCCAGCAGGCCTCCCTCCGCGCGCAGCGCCGCCGCGACGCTCGACGGGCTCACCGGCGCCCCGGAGGCCACCAGGCGGTTGCGCACGGCCTCCACCAGCGCGCTCACCGGACCTTCTCCGGTGAGGGCAGGCCCGACACGACCCGGTCGGCGAACCGGGCCAGGGGCGAGCGGGAGCGGCGGGCGGGCACGTTCCCCGCGGCCAGCAGGCGTGCCAGCCCCGGCTCGGGCGGCAGGTCGGCGCCCAGGTCCACCCTCAGCGTGTTCGCCACCACGTCCGCGCTCAGCTCACCCCGGGCGCCCCGCACCACCAGCCGCACGGCCCGTGCCTCGTCCCGCAGCCGGGAGAGCACCCTGGTCGCCGCCACCACCGACGGCACGTCCGCCGGGACCACCAGCAGCACCAGGTCGGAGCGGTTCAGGAACACGGTGGTGGCCGGGTCGAAGGAGCGCGGCAGGTCGGCCACCACCAGGTCGGCGCCCTCCCTCGCCGAGGACAGGACCGCGCGCACCGCGCCGACCGGCAGCGGCCCCGTCGGCTCCCGCCCGCGTGTCCAGGTGAGCACCGACACCCGGGGAGTACCCGGGAGCCCGGCGCTCAGGTCGCGCCAGCGAACCCGGCCGCTCCGGCTCAACAGGTCCTCCCAGCCGGTCCGCCGTCGCGGGCCGGGGGAGGGGGCGTGGTCGCAGCCGAGGTAGAGGTCGGGACCGCACCCGAACGGGTCGGCGTCCAGCAGGGCGGTGGAGCGCCCCGTCCGCTCGCCGGCCAGGGCGAGGGCGACCGCCACCATGCTGGCTCCGGCGCCTCCCCGGCCCCCGACCACGGACACCGTGGGCGCAGGTGCCCTGGCGGGGACCGACGCCCTCGCGATCAGGTCCACCAGCACGGACTCGTCCCGGGGCAGCAGGAGGAGGCGTGGTCCCCTGACGGCCGCGGCCCCCGGATCGCGGGACACGACCACGTGGCGGCCCGCCGGGGGGTCCGCGTCGCCCAGGGCCGCGCGCAGGTCGTCGCCCACCACGACGAGCGGGGCGCGCGGCCACAGGCTCAGCGCCCGGTCGGGTGTGTGGGCGACGGTGACCTCGGTGGAGGCCGCCGTGGCCAGCCTGAGGAGGTCGTCGAGGAGGAGGGGGTCGGCGGTCGCGAGCAGGGGCCGGTGCTGGACGTCCATGGGACCTTCCGGATCGGGGGCCTTCCTCGACCTTCGCCGAACCGGGGACACGGGGAAAGCCCCGTCCCGAAGCTGTGGACAACTCCGGCGGGGCTCGGACCCGCGGGCCCGAAGGACCATGGAACCGGTGGCTCGCGCGCGGGTTCACCTGACGGGAGGGACGCGTACACGGGGGCGGATACGCGTCCCCGCCCGGCAGGCGAGAGGAGAGCGGACGCGGGACCTCGCCTACGCGGGGGCACGAAGGCGATCACGCGGTTTCCGGCCCCGGGGGGTCGGACCGGATCCGCTCTCTGGTGAGGGTCCGCGGAGAGGAGCTCTCCGCGACCGCGGAAGGACCGGACTCGCGGTCGTTCTCCGAAGTGGACGCCTCCGCCGGAACGCGAAATGGGGCGCGTGCGGCGGGCCGCGGAGCGGCGTCGGCCGACCCTTCCGGGGAACGACGGCACAGACGGTACCACGTGATGTTGTGTACGGGTTCGGAAATCCGGGGGGAAAACTCGGGTCAACCGCCTTTTCGGAACCGGGGCCCCAGTGTAGAAAGAAAGCAGTCGGTGGCTTCGGAACCACCCCGACGCGCCAGCCGGGAACCCACGCGCCACCTGGCCCCGTGAGGCCCGTCCAGGCCGGACCACCTGCTGTGCCGCCCGGTCGGACTACGAGTACGGACGCCTGCTAACCCGGTGGAACGCGTCGGAGGCGGCGCCCCGTGAGATGGAGCGGGGCGTCGTCCCGCCCGTGTGCGTGCCCGTCGCAATCCCGAGCCATTCGCGCGCCATAAAGCGTAATCGAAACGATACCCTCTGTTGCCGCGGTCCGTTGCCCGTTGCCCGTTGCCCGGGAGGGGAATGGCTTTCCGCCCCTCCGGAGGCACGCGGTCGTCCCCCGGCAAAGGCGGTACTCGTTCCATGCCTCGCGCGCACCCGTGGGCTCAGCCGCGCTTGAGGGCCTCGCAGGTGGCCAGTGAGTCCTGCGCACCGGCGCGGACCGCGCGGCAGCAGTACACGACCCACCCGGCCACGCCCTCCGCGGTGCCGCCCATGTACCCGCGCAGCGCCGGTCCGTACTCGTCGTGCAGCGTCCGGTGCCCCAGCTCCGACGGCACCAGCGACTTCGGGTCCAGGCCCCGCTCCACCAGGGTCAGCCGCTCCGCGGCGCGCGCCACCAGGCCGTCGCCCCACCCGAACGGCCGGACGGCCATCAGTTCGCCGTGCACCAGGGCCGACATCACCAGCGCGGGGACCGACGTCCGGGCGCCCAGCAGCGAGTACAGGCCCTCCAACCGGGCCAGTGCCGTCTCCGGAGCCGGGGCCGGTCCGAGCTCCAGCGGGTCCTCGACCCGCTCCCCGGCCGTCCGCGGGCGGCCCAGCGCGTCCTCGGACACCGCGTCCGCCGCGGCGAGGGTGTGCAGCCGGGCCATCGCCTGGCGCGGTGCCCTCGGCCAGGTGCCCACCAGGCTCCCCAGCTCTCCGGACACCCGTAGCGCGCCCTTGATGCGCGTGTCGTACACGTGCCCCTCGCGGATCTCGTCGATCGAGACCTCGGCGCCCTCCAGCGCGGCCGACGCGCACGCGCCGCGCAGCGCGGACTCCATGGACACGTCGCTGCTGCGGCGGCGCAGTATGCGGTGCCCCAGCAGGCGGTCGACCAGGGTTCGTGTGTCGGCGACCGCATCCGCCACACCGGGCAGTTCGGCGATCCGGGCCAGTGGGTCGGACGCGGAGGCAGGAGTCGATTGGTTCACGGGAAACAACACTACGTGCCGGTAACACCGGTGGCCCCCACCGGCGCCGCGCGACCGCTCGTCGCGGGCGGGCGACCGCTCGCCGCCCGTTCGTCGCGCGTCCGGAGGTCCCCGCCGCTGTACGGCGGCCCGGTTGTTCACGCGGTATCGCACCCCATGATTAATTGGGTGTGAACAGCCTACGTAAGGAGAATCACAGTGGCCGACAGCACTCCCCCGAGCCAGGAGACACTGTCCAACCTTCTCCACGAGACGCGCACCTTTCCCCCGCCGGAGGAGCTCGCAGCCAACGCCAACGTCAAGGCCGACGCCTACGCCAAGGCCGACGAGGACCGTCTCGCCTTCTGGGAGGAGCAGGCCCGCAGGCTGCAGTGGGAACAGCCCTGGGACAAGGTCCTGGAGTGGAACCCGCCCTACGCCGAGTGGTTCGTCGGCGGCAAGCTCAACGCCTCCGTCAACTGCGTGGACCGGCACGTGGCCAACGGCCTGGGTGAGCGGGTCGCCTACCACTGGGAGGGCGAGCCCGGCGACACGCGCACCATCACCTACGCCGAGCTCAAGGACATGGTGTCCCAGGCCGCCAACGCCATGACCGAGCTCGGTGTCGGCAAGGGCGACCGCGTCGCCATCTACATGCCGATGATCCCCGAGACCGTCGTGGCCATGCTCGCCTGCGCACGTATCGGCGCCGTCCACATGGTCGTGTTCGGCGGTTTCTCCGTGGACGCCCTCGGCCAGCGCCTGGACGACAGCCAGGCCAAGCTCGTCGTCACCGCCGACGGCGGCTACCGCCGCGGCAAGCCGAGCGCGCTCAAGCCCGCCGTGGACGGCGCGGTCGCCGAGCGTCCCGCGGTCGAGAAGGTCCTCGTCGTCCGACGCACCGGCCAGGACGTCGAGTGGACCGACCGCGACGTGTGGTGGCACGACGTCGTGGACTCCCAGAGCACCGAGCACACGCCGGAGGCGCACGACGCCGAGGACCCGCTGTACATCATGTACACCAGCGGCACCACGGCCAAGCCGAAGGGCATCCTGCACACCACGGGCGGCTACCTCACCCAGACGTCCTACACCCACTGGGCGGTCTTCGACCTCAAGCCCGAGACCGACGTCTACTGGTGCGCCGCCGACATCGGCTGGGTGACCGGCCACTCCTACATCGTGTACGGTCCGCTCTCCAACGCGGCCACCACGGTCCTGTACGAGGGCACCCCGGACACCCCGCACAAGGGCCGCTTCTGGGAGCTCGTGGAGAAGTACAAGGTCACGATCGCCTACATGGCGCCCACGGCGATCCGCACCTTCATGAAGTGGGGCGACGACATCCCCGCCGAGTTCGACCTGTCCAGCCTGCGTGTCATCGGGTCGGTGGGCGAGCCCATCAACCCCGAGGCCTACATGTGGTACCGCAAGCACATCGGCGGTGACCGCACACCGGTCGTGGACACCTGGTGGCAGACCGAGACCGGCGCCATCATGGTCAGCCCCCTGCCGGGCGTGACCTCCGGCAAGCCGGGCGCCGCCATGAGGGCCATTCCCGGCATCGGCGCCGACGTCGTGGACGAGGAGGGCAACTCCGTCCCCGACGGCGGGGGCGGCTTCATCGTCATCCGCGAGCCGTGGCCGTCCATGCTCCGCGGCATCTGGGGCGACCCCGAGCGCTACAAGGACACCTACTGGTCGCGCTTCGAGGGCCTGTACTTCCCCGGCGACGGTGCGAAGAAGGACGAGGACGGCGACATGTGGCTGCTGGGCCGCGTGGACGACGTCATGCTCATCTCCGGCCACAACCTCTCCACCACCGAGGTCGAGTCCGCACTGGTCTCGAACCCGCGCGTGGCCGAGGCCGCGGTGGTCGGCGCGGCCGACAAGGTCACGGGGCAGGCCATCGTCGGCTTCGTGATCCTGCGCGGCGGCGGGGACGAGGTCCCCGAGGACCTGGTCCAGGAACTGCGCGACCACGTCGGCGCCTCGCTCGGACCGATCGCCAAGCCCGCCCGGCTCCTGGCGGTTCCCGAGCTGCCCAAGACCCGCTCCGGCAAGATCATGCGGCGCCTGCTGCGCGACATCGCCGAGAACCGGGCGATCGGCGACACCTCCACGCTGACCGACTCCTCGATCATGGAGGTCATCGCCAAGCAGCTGCCGTCCGCCAAGCACGGGGACTGAGCGGGCGGTCCGGCGGACCACCCACCACGCGGGACACGCCTGCCAGTGACGGCGCCCCGGCCACGAGCCGGGGCGCCGTTCCCTTGTCCCGCCCACCCGTGCGGCGAAACCCGGCGGCGTCGTTGCGCGTGCCGTGAGAGGCAGGCGAGATCGGGTATGTGCGAGGATGCGGAAGATCATGCGCGCGTTCGGACCGAGAGAAGGGAACCCCCACGATGGCGTACAAGCCGGGTACCGGTGAACCTGGCGCCACCAGGGACACCGACCGCTCCATCAGCGAACTGGTCTCAGACGCCACGGGCAACATCTCCCGGATCGTGAACCTGGAGATCAGGCTGGCCAAGATGGAGGCCAAGGCCGACGCGGTCCGGATCGGCAAGGGCATCGCCGGCTTCGCGGTCGTCGGGGTGCTCGCCCACATCTTCGTCATCCTTCTCTCGGTGACCGTCGCCTTCGCCCTGCACGAGGTGTTCGGACTGCCCGCGTGGGCCTGCCTCGGCATCGTCACGCTCGCCTACCTGCTGCTCATCGTGGTCTTCGGGCTGTTCGCCCTCGTCAACTTCCGCAAGCGGGAGGGCCTGCGGCGCACCACGCTGACCGCCTCCCGCCTCAAGGGCATCCTGCGCGGCGACATCCGCCCGCCCAAGGACGCCGCCGCCGACGGCTCCGCCGAGATGTCCGCTCCCGTGATGCGGTAGGCCCAGCGCGGTGTTGGACGACTCGGACGCCTACGTCGACGGCCCCTGGACCCACAGGACCGTCAGCGCCGCGGGCGCGCGCTTCCACGTCGCCGAGACCGGCGAGGGGCCGCTCGTGCTCCTCCTGCACGGCTTCCCCCAGTTCTGGTGGGCCTGGCGGTCCCAGCTGACCGCGCTCGCCTCCGCCGGGTACCGCGCGGTCGCCGTCGACCTGCGCGGCTACGGCGCCAGCGACAAGACCCCCCGCGGCTACGACCTCGTCACCCTCGCCCAGGACGCCGCCGGGCTGGTCCGGGCACTCGGCTCGCGGGACGCGGCCGTGGTGGGGCACGGTGTGGGCGGCCTCGTCGGATGGACCATGACCGCCTACCACCCGGGCGTCGTGCGCGCCCTGGCCGCGGTGTCGTCGCCGCATCCGCGCGGCGCCGCGCGGGTCCTGGCCTCCGGGGGGCCGGGTGTGCGCCACATGCTCAAGGCCCAGGTGCCCGTCCTTCCCGAGCACCGGCTCCTGACCGACGGGTGCGTGCGCCTGGGCGACCTGCTGCGTGAGTGGTCCGGTCCCGGCTGGCCGGATCCCGAGGCCGAGGAGCGCTACCGCCGCGCCTTCGCCATCCCGAAGGTCTCCCACTGCTCACTGGAGTCCCACCGCTGGATCTTCCGGTCGCGGTGGCGCTCGGACGGCCTCCGCTACAACGCCAGGATGCGCGTGCCCGTACGCGTGCCCGTCCTCCAGGTCCACGGGGCCCTCGACCCGGTCTGCCCGCCCGAGACGGCACGCGCCTCGCGGCGCGCGGTCACGGGGGCCTACCGTTGGAGGCGGATTCCGGGTGCGGGACACTTTCCGCACGAGGAGCGCCCCGAGGAGGTCTCCCGCGCGCTCGTGGAGTGGTTGGCGGAGATCTCCCCGGAGACGCGGACGGAGCCCTCGGCGGAGAGGGAGAACGGCGGAGGGGTACTGATGGCGACGGAACCCGTGAACGAGCACACCGATCAGCTTCCCGGTGACCGGGACCGGGCCGGCGGACGGGACCGCAACGTCACCGGGCAGGCGCAGAACCAGCGCCCCCGGGACCGCTACGGGCGGCCGCTGCCGCACGGGAGCGAGGGCGAGGTCGAGCGGGTCCCCGACGACGCCGTGTTCTCCGCCGCCGAGGGCCTGGAGGAGGCCCAGCGCCTGCTCGACGGAGGGTACGCCTTCACCGCCCACGAAGTCCTCGAAGCCGTGTGGAAGTCCTCGCCCGACCCGGAGCGGGAGCTGTGGCGCGGTCTCGCCCAGACGGCCGTGGGCGTCACCCACGCGCAGCGCGGCAACAGGGTCGGCGCCGCACGCCTGCTGAGGCGGGGCGCGGACCGCGTGGAGCCGTTCGGACCGGACGCCCCCCACGGGGTGGACGTGGCCGGTGTGGCGGCGTTCGCCCGGTCCCTGGCCGACGACCTGGACGCCGGACGCGCCCAGCCGGGCGAGGGCGTCGACCCCTCGGGGATGCGCCTGCTCGGGCGGTAGCCGACGGGCGCGCCGAGCCCGGCCGCCGGTTCCCCGCCGGCGGCCTCTTCAGCCTGTCGGGACCGCGGCGCTCCCTGTGACCAGTGGAGCTCGTGTGGCCGATGGTGCCTGTCCCTGTTTTAAGCCCTTATGTGAGCTTTAGCGTTAACATCGTGTTACTGCATTATGCGATGTTATGTAAGTCAAATGTTGCTAGTAAAGGCATTTATCCTCTTCCTGAGATCACCGGAAGATCACATCTTAGGGTTGTCTTGAAGAAACCCCGAACCGGCTCTCACCTTTCTCCGTTGTCGTGCGTAGAATCCCCGGATCACCGCCCGTGAGCACATGGCACGGGCGGTATGCACCACAACCAAAGGTGGCACCGCTTCGACCCCGCCAAGCGTGCCGTCGGGCCAGCTCAGGCTCCTTCCGGACGGCGGTACGTCCACGGCCGCGCACGGAACCGGCGCCCACGCGGCGAACCGTTCCACGCGCTTCCCGGTGGACGGGGCCGAAAAGGTCGTGCCCGTCTCAAGGAGGACGGATTGTCTGGGCTCAACCTCGCCGCTGAAAGCGGCATGGCCCTATCACTGGCAGGCACCGACTTCACCCTCGTCATCATCGTCATGGTGGTGGCCCTGCTGGCACTCGCCGTCGCGGGAGTGCTGGTACGTGAGGTCCTCGCCGCAGAGCAGGGCACAGAGCGAATGCGCAACATCGCGGTCGCGGTGCAGGAAGGAGCGGCGGCCTACCTCACACGGCAGTTCCGCACCCTCGCGGTCTTCGTCGTCCTCATCCCGTTCCTGCTGCTCATGCTCCCCGCCGATTCCTGGGCCATCGCCATCGGCCGGTCGGTCTTCTTCGCCCTCGGCGCACTGCTGTCGTCGGCGACCGGCTTCATCGGCATGTGGCTCGCCGTACGCGGCAACGTCCGGGTCGCGGCGGCCGCCCGGGGAGGTGACGCCGCCGCCAACCGCACCTCCATGCGCATCGCCTTCCGCACCGGCGGGGTGGCGGGCATGATCACCGTCGGCCTCGGCCTGTTCGGCGCGGCCGCCGTCGTCCTCCTCTACCGGGGCGACGCGCCCATCGTCCTGGAGGGCTTCGGCTTCGGCGCGGCCCTCCTCGCCATGTTCATGCGTGTGGGCGGCGGCATCTTCACCAAGGCCGCCGACGTCGGCGCCGACCTCGTCGGCAAGGTCGAGCAGGGCATCCCCGAGGACGACCCCCGCAACGCCGCCACCATCGCCGACAACGTGGGCGACAACGTGGGCGACTGCGCCGGTATGGCCGCGGACCTCTTCGAGTCCTACGCGGTCGTGCTCGTGGCCTCGCTGATCCTGGGCCGGGTCGCCTTCGGCACCGAGGGCCTGGTGTTCCCGCTCCTGGTCCCCATGATCGGCGTGCTCACCGCCATGATCGGCATCTTCCTGGTCGCTCCCCGCGCCCGGGACAAGACGGCGATGTCGGCGATCAACCGCGGCTTCTTCATCTCCGCGGGGATCTCCGCCCTGCTCGTCGTCGGTACCTCCTTCTGGTACCTGCCCGCCAGCTTCGACGGGCTGTCCGGCGTCAGCCCGGAGGTCCTGGCCGAGATCGAGGCGGCCGGGACCGATCCGGACCCGAGGTTCATCGCCGTCGCCGCGGTCCTCATCGGCCTGGTGCTCGCCGCCGCCATCCAGCTGCTCACCGGCTACTTCACCGAGACCGACCGGCGCCCCGTCCGCGACATCGGCGCGAGCTCGGAGACCGGCGCGGCGACCGTCATCCTCTCCGGTATCTCCGTCGGTCTGGAGTCGGCCGTCTACTCCGCCCTGCTCATCGCGGGGGCGGTCTACGCCGCGTTCCTCCTCGGGGGCGGTTCCATCACCCTGAGCCTGTTCGCCGTGGCCCTCGCCGGGACCGGCCTGCTCACCACCGTCGGCATCATCGTGGCGATGGACACCTTCGGCCCGGTCGCCGACAACGCCCAGGGCATCGCGGAGATGTCCGGCGACGTGGAGGGCGGGGGCGCGGACATCCTCACCGGGCTCGACGCCGTCGGCAACACCACCAAGGCGATCACCAAGGGCATCGCCATCGCCACCGCGGTCCTGGCCGCGACCGCGCTGTTCGGCGCCTTCCGCACCTCGGTGCAGGCGCAGCTCGGCGACACCGACGCGTTCTCGCTCTCGCTGGACCGGCCCGACGTGCTCGTCGGCGTCATCATCGGCGCCAGCGTGGTGTTCTTCTTCGCCGGACTGGCCATCACGGCGGTCGGCCGCGCGGCCGGCCGTGTGGTGCTGGAGGTGCGCGACCAGTTCCGCACCCGCCCGGGGATCATGGACGGCACGGAGAAGCCCGACTACGCGCGGGTGGTCGACATCTGCACGAAGGACTCCCTGCGGGAACTGGTCACCCCGGGCCTGCTGGCGGTCCTCGCGCCGATCGCGGTCGGCTTCGCCCTGGGCTACGCGCCGCTGGGCGCGTTCCTCGGCGGCGCCATCGCCGCCGGTGTGCTCATGGCGGTCTTCCTCGCCAACTCCGGCGGTGCCTGGGACAACGCCAAGAAGCTCGTCGAGGACGGCCACCACGGCGGCAAGGGCTCGGAGGCCCACGAGGCCACGATCATCGGCGACACGGTCGGCGACCCCTTCAAGGACACCGCCGGGCCCGCCATCAACCCACTGCTCAAGGTCATGAACCTCGTCGCGCTGATCGTGGCGCCCAGCGTGGTGATCTACGCGGACAACGTCGTTCTCCGGGTGGCGGTGACCGCGGTGTCCGTGGGCGTGCTCGTCGGCGCGGTCCTGTGGTCCAAGCGCCGCGGTTCGGGCACGGAGACCGACCTCGCCGAGACCGGTGGCCAGTCCGCTCCCAAGGGCGCCCCCGAGGCCGGGGGCGGCGGTGCCACCCCGCAGGGGGAGGTCTCCCAGCCCGAGGACACCGGTGCGGAGAAGAGCACCGGCACCGACGCGGACGACCGTCGGGAGGAGGCCCGCGCGGGAGAGGGCAAGTAGCACGGGACAGGAGGTCGGGGCGCGGCCGTCCGGGGACTCCGGGCGGCCGCACCCGTGCCGGGGACCGCACCTAACCTGGAGCCACGGGGACGACCAGCACACGCGCTGTTCGTGTCGGCTACCGAAGGAAGTGGTGCCCGGTGTCCGGGATGAAGGGACTGTTCGCCATCGTGGCGATCATGGTGGGATTCATCGGCGCGCTCGCCGTCGTCGCGACGAGCCTGGCCTCATGAGCGGCGCGAACGACAGGGACGGCACGCGCACACTGCTGCTCATGCGGCACGCCGAGGCCGAGAACGGGAACGGACTCCAGGACTTCGACCGGCCCCTCGCCGACCGGGGCCGGAGCCAGGCGGAGGCGGTCGGGCGCCTGCTCGCCGGGCGGGGGTACGCGCCGGACCACGTGATCTGCTCGGCGGCCAGGCGCACCAGGCAGACCCTGGACGGGGTCCTGGGTGCGATGGACCTGGCGTCGCGGCCGGAGGTGGACTACTCCGAGGCCGCCTACTCGGCGGGTGCGGACACGCTCCTGGAACTGGTGAACCAGGTCGACGCCGACGCGGAGACCGTCCTGGTCGTGGCGCACAACCCGACGGTGGCGCAGCTGGCGGCCTCCTTCGTGGGGGGAGAGGCCCTGGCGGCCTACGCGCCGGCCACGGTCGCGGCCGTCGAGCTGGAGGTGGAGTGGCTGTACGCCGCACCGGGGACCGGCACGGGAAGGCTGCTGAACTGACCGCGTCGGCGATGTGACCCAGGTCACTCGGTTTCGAGTTGCCAGACCGGTGGGTGCGGGGTAATGTTCTCCGAGTCGCCACCGACCGGCCCAAGGCCGCGAGGGGCTGCGACACCTCTTCCGAGCGAAACGAACACGGTCTCCGTGGGCGTGCCGGATCTCCCGTGAAACTCCGAGGAACTTCTTCGATGAGGAAGCCCTGGGATTTCGGGAATCCTCTCCGAAACCGTGTTGGTTCGAGCAGTGCTCTGAGCCGGTAGGCTTCGGGAGGCGCTTCCACAGAAATGCGGAAGCGGACGGGCTTTACCCCGATCAGGAACACCACAAACCGCCGGTTTGGC
>NZ_VWVU01000023.1 GCF_008638365.1 Nocardiopsis quinghaiensis
GCGGCGTTGGCCGACCAGATCGGGTTGACGTAGACGTCGGCGCCCACGTACGGGTTGTCCACCCGCTCACCCGGATCACCCGGATCGCCCGGGTCACCCGGGTCGCCCGGGTCACCGGGGTCGCCCGGGTCACCGGGGTCGGTGTCGCCGGTGCAGGCCACACCGTTGAGGGTGAACTCGGTGGGGGCGGGGTTGCTTCCGGAGTAGGTGGCCTGGAAGCCGAACTCCGTGCTGGCGTTGGTGGCGAGGGCGGCGTTGTAGCCGGCGTCGGTGGCCGTCACGCTCTGCCCGGACTGGGAGACCGTGCCGTTCCAGGAGTTGGTGACCTGTTGATTACCGGCGTAGTCCCATTCCAGGGTCCAGCCGTCGACCGCGTCGCCGAGGTTGGTGATGCTCACGGCCGCTGTGAAGCCCGATCCCCAGTCGTTGACCTGGTAGTCGACCTCACAACCAGCAGCCGCACCGGCGGGTGAGGAGGTGATGGCCGCGAGACTGGTGCCGAGCACCAGGGCGGATGTCGCGGCCAAGCCGCGTCGTGTCCACGAACGTAGGTTCGCGCCACGGGGGGGTGTGCTCATCTCTTGCTTTCCTTGTGGAAGGGGGGCTCGCCAGAAGGAGCGTTCGGAAGGTGCCAGGGCCACGAGCCCGACAGACGGGTGAACGGAAACTCCGTGTGTTTATGGAGGTGAGCGGGGCATTCACGTGCCTTAGATCCGGGGATAAAACCGAGTGAAAGGGGACTGGGGGGGTGGGAGCGCTCCCAGTCGAAGGTGAGCGGGATATAGGAGACAGATGTGGACAAGGTGTTGTGCGAAGCGTTGCCGGGTTCCGTGACTCCGGGTTACGGGACCGAAACGCTTTCCTGAACGGTAGCCCGCCAATGGTGATATGTAAATACCATATGACTTGGGTATTTCTGGTACACCGTTCCCTTTGAATGAATTCGCAGGTGGCGGCCTGGTTTACAACCGTTCAGTAGTAACGATTGGTCGCCGGGTGACCACGGTGAGCAGACCCACCGAGGCGGTCGTGCCCCAGAACGGGACCAGCAGGCCCACGTACTCGGCGACGAGCCCTCCCGCCACGGCGCCCGGGGCGGCTCCACCCAGGTCGGCCAACCGGTGCACGCTTTCCACCCGGCCCAACAGGTGGTCGTGACCGCGGCGGTGCCGTCCATCGGTGTGCTTCCTGATGGCGCGGCCGGGTGGGTACCAGCACGATAGCGACGCGTACCGGGGCGTCGTCACGAATTCTTCAGCGTTCTGTTTCGGCTCGGCTCCGTTGGGTAATGTCTGGCGTGGGAGCGCTCCCCGTCGATCGGCTGACCAAGCCGAGAAAGACGGAGATCGCAATGAAGAACAAGACCAGTCAGAGCACCCGAAACCGCAGCTGGATCACCCGCGCGTTCGTCCTGGCCGCCGTGCCCCTGCTGAGCCTGACCACGATGGCGGCTCCCGCCGCCGCCCACGGATCGATCGTCGACCCCGCCAGCCGCAACTACGGCTGCTGGGAGCGTTGGGGCGACGACCACCTGAACCAGGACATGGCCCAGGAAGACCCCATGTGCTGGCAGGCATGGCAGGACAACCCCAACGCCATGTGGAACTGGAACGGCCTGTACCGCAACAACGTGGGCGGTGACCACCAGGGCCAGATCCCCAACGGCACCCTGTGCAGCGGTGGCAACACCGAGGGGGGCCGCTACAACTCGATGGACGCGGTCGGCCCCTGGAAGACCACCGACGTCGGTGACAACTTCACCCTCCACCTGCACGACGGCGCCCAGCACGGTGCGGACTACTTCCAGGTCTACGTCACCAAGCAGGGCTTCAACCCGGCCACCCAGGCACTGGGCTGGAACGACCTCGAACTGGTGGAGCAGACCGGGTCCTACCCGCCCGTGGCGGACAACTACATCCCCGTCAGCACCTCGGGCCGCTCCGGTCACCACGTCGTGTTCACGATCTGGCAGGCGTCCCACATGGACCAGGTCTACTACCTGTGCAGTGACGTGAACTTCACCTGATCCGTCCGACCACCCCTACCGGCTGTCCGGAATCCTCCACCGGGCAGGGCCCGTCGGGATCCCCGTTCCCGGCGGGCCCCAGCCGCGACCGCGCGGCGGGGACCGCTCCCCGCCGCGCGGCCTTCCACCGCCGGCGGTCGGCCGCGGGAACCGCCGACCGGAACCGCCCGTGTGTCCCCACCGCACAGAAGCCCCGCCGGGCCCGGGGAGGACACGTGGGTCCGAATCCGGTGCCCCCGGCGCCCATGCAGCGCAACACCGCCAGGACGCGGCGGCTGTACCCCGCCGTGGGCACGGACGTGGTCCGGAGCGCCGAGCGGGGAGACCGGCGGGGCGGCACTCCGCCCGGCCGGGTCCGTGAACCGGGTGGGAGGTGGGGCCCTCGCGTTCGAAGACCGGGAGGGTACGGGTCCGTCAGGCGTTGCCGCCGAAGAGGTGGTCCCGCGCCGCGTCGGTGGCGGCGCCGCCCGGGTCCTCCACGACACCGCTCACGGTGTCGGCCTGCTCCTGGAAGCCCTCCACGCTCTCGGTGACCCCGCCGACGGCGTCCTCACCGTAGGCCTGGGCACTCTCCGCGACGCCGCCGACGGCCTCCTCGCCGAAGCCCTGCGCGTTCTCGGCGGCGCCCATGGCACCCTCGCTGAAGGTCTGCGTCGCCTCCTGCGCGGCGCCCGCCCCCGCGCCCAGGGTGTCGGACATCCCCTGGGTCGCGTCCTCGGCGGCTCCGCCGAAGAGGCCCCTGAACCAGTCGATCACGTCGTCGAACATCGCTCAACTCACTCCATAGGTTGCCCCCTTTCTACCCCCTCCGGATAAACCCTCGGTAAGGGGCAGGTGCGCAGCGTGATCAGGTTGGGTCGGAACGGACCTCCTGTGCCAACCCCCAGGGGCCTCTACTGATCAGCGGGCGAGGTACGCGGCGACCTCCGCGGCCACCCTGGCCGGGCGGCGCTGGTACCTGTTCGCCTGGGACCGCGAGCGCGACGACCGGCGGACCTTCCGTCTGGACCGGATCACCGCGGTCACCCCGACCCGGGCGCCCTTCCCCCGCAGGGAACCGCCCGCGGAGCACCTCGTCGACCACCTGGAGCGGGGTTCTCACGGTACGGAGGTCCGGCACACGGTGTCGGTCCTGTTCGCCGCGTCGGCCGAGGAGGTGGCCGCGCGGATCGCGCGGACCGACGGCGACCTCGAAGCGGTCGGTCCCGACCGGGCGCGCTACACGGCCCGTGTGGACTCCCACGCGTGGCTCGCCGACAGGCTCCACCGTTCCGTGGACGGGTCCGGACGTGGCACGCCCGGGCCGCTCGTTCAGGACCCGGGCGGGCCGCTCCCGGTCTCCGGTCGCGGGGCCGGGGTGAGGGCGAGAGCCAGCGGCGCCACCCCGGTGACGGCGGTGTAGGCGTTCAGGTACCCGTTCGCGGCCGAGGCCGTGAGCACGGCTCCGGTGGCGGCCATCAGCACCGAGGCGCCCAGGGACTCCGACACCTGGAGCGCGGAGCTGTGGGCGCCCTGCCGGTTCCTCGGCGAGAGCGTCAGCACCGACGCCGTGATCCGCGGGTAGGTGATCCCCATGCCCACCCCCATGAGTACGCAGCCGACCACGGCCGCTGCCACGGGCAGCAGACCGCCGACGAGGGCGGTGGCCAGCGCGGGACCGCTCACCACGAGGAGGGCGGCCCGGCGCAGTGCGGCGGGAGGGGGCGGCAGATACGGGAAGGAACGGCAGACGACCGGGTGTGGCCCGGATCCGGCGGATGGCCGCCGAGGCCAGGCGCTCGACAGCGATGACCTTGCTCCCAGCGGCACTGTCGGCGGTCGAGAGCGCCACTGGGAGCAAGACCATCCGGTGAGGGCCCCGGGGTCCGCCTTCCCGAGGTGGCGGGGACGTACGCGACGCGTGGGGCCCGGCGGTCACCGGGCCCCACGGCCGTTGTCGGAGTGCGCGCCCGCCTCAGGACGTCAGGGCACGTACCTCGGGCTGCTCGGCCGGCTCTCGTGGTGCAGCCGGTCCAGGGCGGTCACGTAGTAGGTGCGTTCACCGTCTCCGCCGGGCGCGGTGAAGACCGTCTCGCCGTCCTCGGCGGCGCGCACGGTCCCGACCATCGTGCGCGGGTCCTCGATCCCGCACGGGGCGTCGCCCCGGTGCGGCGTGCCGTCGAAGGCGTAGACCGCGTAGTAGGCGGGCGCACGCCCCCGGCCGGGACGGATGGTCAGCCGGACGCCGTCGCCCCGCTCGGCGCCGCCGACCTCGGGCGGCTCCGGGGCCGAGCCCCCGAGGTCCTCCTTGACCGGGACCAGGGCGGGCTGGGCGTAGTGCCGCTCGACCACGACGTCCATGGCGGACCGGGCGTTGGTGCGCAGCGACTTGGCGCTGAAGTAGACGTCTCCGTCCACGCCCGGATGGGACCGGTTGAACTCCAGGTGCCGGGCGAGTTCCCGCGGGTCGGACCAGGCGCCCGTGTCGCCGGACTTGTAGGCGGCCTGACCGATGTAGAGGTGCACGCCGGTCCCCTCGGTGACCCGCTCCCACCACGGAACCAGTACCGCGTAGTCGGCCACGGACAGGCCGATCTCCCAGTAGACCTGCGGGTTGATGTAGTCGACCCACCCCCGCCGCACCCACGTGCGGCTGTCGGCGTAGATGCCGCTGTAGGACTCGAAGCCGCTGGTGTCGGAACCCGCCGGGTCGCTGGAGGCGTTGCGCCAGATACCGAACGGGCTGATACCGAACTTCACGTGCGGCTTGGCCGCGTGCACCGCCTCGTCCATCTCCGCCACCAGGCGGTCGACGTTGTCGCGCCGCCAGTCCTCGACGTCGGCGAACCCCCGGCCGTGCTCGGCGAAGGTGCCACGGTCCGGGATCGCCTCACCGGACACCGGGTAGGGGTAGAAGTAGTCGTCGAAGTGCACCCCGTCCAGGTCGTAGTTCTCGACCGCGTGCATCATCGCCCCGATCACGAACTCGCGGACCTCGGGGATCCCCGGGTCGTAGTAGAGCTTGCCGCCGTAGGGGAACACCCAGTCCGGGTTCAGCCTGGCGGGGTGGTCCCGGACCAGCCGCCCGGGATCCTCGTGCATGGCCACCCGGTAGGGGTTGAACCAGCCGTGGAACTCCAGGTTGCGCGCGTGGGCCTCCTCGACGGCGAACTCCAGGGGGTCGTATCCGGGGTCCGCGCCCTGCTCGCCGGTGATCCACTCCGACCAGGGCTCGTACGGGGACGGCCAGAACGCGTCGGCGGTCGGTCGGATCTGCACGAACACGGCGTTGAGACCGTCGGCCCCGGCCTGGTCGTAGAGCTCGGTCAGCTCGGCCCGCTGTTCCTCGGGCGTCAGGCCCTGCTCGCTGGGCCAGTCGATGTTGACCACCGAGGCGATCCACTCGGCGCGCATCTGTCTCTTGGGCGGGGCCTGGGGATCGGTCTGGCACGGTTCGGAACCGCTGTCGGCGGTCTCGGCTGCCACCACGGCCACCGGGGCCGACGCGTGGACCAGAGTTGCGGTGAGCACCGCGGCGAAGGCGCCACACAGGGCACCGGTGCGGGAGATCGAGGCCCCGGTCCCGGCGGCTCGGGGCGCGGAACGGCTCCGGTTCGGGTACACCAACGTGGTTCCTTCCGGCTTCTGTCGCACTGACGGGGACGTCGAGCCGGACGGGAGGCGCGTCGGTACGTCACCGCGCTCCGCGCCCGGTTCGGCTCCAGAAGAAAACCTTCACGATGTGACGGGCAGATGCAAGGCTCCTACGCCAGGTTGGTGAGGATGTGCCGTGTGGGACTCCAAGTCATTGCGTTTCCGCGCCGGGAAGCGGTCAGGGCCGCTGTCGGGGGACCGGGAACGGGTAGGGGTTCGGCGAACCGTGCTCGGCCCCCGGGGCCCCGACGAGGTAGGGAGCACCAGACACCATGTTCGTCTTCTTCAGCAACCGGCTCGGCTGTTTCCTGTCCCTCGTGGTCTCGGTCGCGCTGACGATCCTGCTCCTGCTGCTCCTCAACGCGATCGGCTGATCCGCGGCTCCGGTGGCGTCCGGCCCCGGGGCGGATCGGACGTGCCCCGGCGGACGGGGCGGGGCCGGACGGTCACCGGCGGCCCGCGCGGCCTTCCGGTGGAGTGGTGGCCCGGGCGCGCGGTGACCGGCGCGGCGCGCGTCGGCCGGTCCGCCCCCGCGTTCGGGGAGGGACCGGCCGACGCCACGTGCCGGGGCGGGCTCCGACCCGGCCGGTGCCCTCATTCCCGCTGCTGTTCCCCGTGCCTCGCCTTGGACCGCCCGTGCTTCTTCTTGTTCTTGGGCTGGTCGCGCAGCTCCACGTAGGGCTCCTCGTCCTCGGGCTGCCCCGAGGAGATGGCTCGTCCGCGTTCGAGCTCGGAGTTGAACTCCTCGCCGAGCAGGATCGCGATATTGCTGATCCACAACCACACGAGGAAGATGACCACCGTCGCCATGCTGCCGTAGGTCCTGCTGTAGGAGGCGAAGTTGGCGACGTAGACGGCGAAGGCGGCCGAGGCGAGCAGCCAGAGCACGACCGCCAGCACACTGCCCGGACTGAGCCAGCGGAACCCGCGCTTGGCGTTGGGCGATGCCCAGTACAGAAGCGCGATCATGAACACCACGATGAGCAGCACCACCGGCCACTTCGCGATGCTCCACACCGTCACCACGGTCGGTCCGAGGCCCAGCAGGCTGCCGACCCACTCCGCGACGGTGCCCGTCACGGTGACGGCCACCACCGTCACGGTCAACAGGACGACCATCAGCAGGGTGACGCCGACCCGGATCGGCAGCGTCTTCCAGATCGGCCGCCCCTCGGGAACGTCGTAGACGACGTTGGAGGCACGCATGAAGGCCGCGAGGTAGCCGGAGGCCGACCACAGCGCGACGAGCAGGCTGAGCACACCGAACACGCCGGCCGCGGCCCGGTTGCCCTGCAGGGTCCCGATGGCCGTCGTCACGATGTCGCCCACCTGTTCGGGCATGGCATCGGAGATGTTCTGGGTCAGGGTCTGCGTAGCCTCGGGTCCGGCCAGGCCGAGCAGGGACACCAGGACCAGGATCGCGGGGAAGATGGACAGGATCGCGTAGTAGGTGAGACCGGCGGCGAGGTCGCTCAGGCCGTCGTCACCGAACTCGCTGAAGGTTCGGCGCAGTGACGCCCCCCACGAGGACGCCGACATGTCGGTCGGTGTCCGGGCCTCCTCCCGTGGGGTGGGGCTGTCGCCCGAATCCGGAGAGTGGCGTTCGGCCATCGACTGCTCCTTCTCTCACTCGCCCCGCCGGTCCGGCCCCGGGCCGGGCGCGGAGCGGCGGCTCCCCGTCCCGCCCGTGTCGGCACCGCCGTCGGTGCGCCGGCGGTGCCGACCGGACACGGACCTTCGCGCTCCGGCGGAGTCGCTAGGAACCGCGCATCTCTTCGGCCGCGGACCTCGCCTTGTGCTGGGCGTGCTCGCCGGTCGTCTGCGCGGCCTCCGAGGCGCTGCCCTTCAGGTGCTCCCCAGCGGACCGCGCGGACTCCGTCGCCTGCTCCTTCACGTGCTCGGCGGATTCCGTCATGGCCTGCCTGGCCGGTTCGATCACCGGGCCGGCGCGCTCGCCCACCCGCTGCGCCGCGCGCTGCTCCGTACGGCTCTCGGAGATGACCGAAGCCGCCAGGAGGCCGGCCCCGAAGGCGATCAGTCCTGCGGCGACCGGGTTGCCCTGAGTCTGGTGCGCGGTCCGCTCCGGCACGGACCTCGCCATGTCGGTCGCCTGGTGGGCGGTGTGTCGCATCTCCCCGGACACCTCCTTGGACGAGGGAGTCGATCCCATGACCCGGTCCTTCAGGTGCTGGGCCCTGTGCCGGACCTGCCGGGTACGCCGCTCCACGATGTTGCGCGGGTCGGCCTGGTGGGCCAGGCGGTCGGTGTCATGGGTCAGCTCGGAGCGGGTCCGCTCGATGTCCTGCCTTATCTGGTCGGGTGTTTCGCCCATTGCGCGTCCTCCTTGAGCGTCTCGACGGTGCGTTCCGGTTTGGGCGAGACCTCGCGCATCCGGTTGCGGCCCACGACGAACAGGGCGGTGCCGACGATCGCCCACAGCACCGCCACGACCAGTGCCGCCCAGCCCAGGCCGATGAGCTCGGCCAGACCGAACATGAGCGCGAGGCTGGCCAGCAGCACCGCCAGGTAGGCGGCCACCGCGGCTCCACCGAGCAGGCCCGTGGCCTTGCCCGCCTTGCTCGCCTCCTCGCGGACCTCCGCCTTGGCCAGCGCGATCTCCTGCCGGAACAGCGTCTGCAGATCGCCGGTCACCTCACCGAAGAGCTCGGAGAGCGACCGGTCCTCTCCTGCCTCATCCCTGCGCGGGGACGGGTCCGTCTCGCCCCTGTTGCTCGGGGACGGGCCGGGAATCGTTGCCATGTCAGCTCCCTTCAGAGGGTCCGCCCCGGCGTGCCCGGGTCCACGGGCGGCTGCCCGGGATCCTCCCTGGACGCGGCGGACTGCTGGAACGGCGGGACCGAGTCACCGGCACCGCTCTCGCTCTGCCGTGGCATCGGCGCTCCCGCCCGCTCACCGGAGGAGATCGCCTCGGGCCGTCCGCTCTCGTTCGACTGACCGGTGGCGGAGGAGGACGCCTTGAGGACGCGTCCGACCGCGAACCCGGCCAGTGCGGCACCGGCGAGGAAGGCCATCGGCCTGCGCTGCGCGAAACTCCTGGTCTCGTCCAGCAGGCCCTCCACGCCTCGCTCTTCCAGGAAGTCGGCGGCCCCCTGGCCGCCCTGCGCGACCTGGTGCACGACGCTGCTCACCGGGGACTGCGGGTTTCCCTGGTCCGCCATGGACGACAGTTCCTCGGACCACTGGCGCAGGTTCTGCGAAGTCCGCCGGGTCTGCTCCCGGGTCTCCTCACGGAGCCGGGTCTGGACGTCGTCCGCGACGTGTTTGGCCTCCGACCGGGCTTCGTCGGTGAGGGATCGCGCCTGCTCTCCGGCCGTGGACGCGACCTCGCTCGCCGTACCGCGAGCGGTCTCGGCCATGCGGTCACCCTTGTTTCCGAGCCCGCCTGTTCCCTCTTGCGAGTGCATCACCAAGCCTCCTTGGAGTCGGGCCGTTACTCGGTTGTGATCGCGACTACCCCGGGTCCGTCCGGCCATGCATGAGAAATTCGGTGTGTCGTGAACAATTCGCTGTGCCGCCAGGAGGAACGCGGCGGAGAGTGGCACCGGGGACGGAACGGCCTCTCCTCTCCCGTGGCGAAGACGCGCACCGACGACCGGGGGCCGGAGCGGATGAACGCCGCCCGGCGGACGGACCGGCCGACCGGGTCTTCGAGCGGGGCGTCCTGTCAGCCCTGGTCGGGGGAACGGGCGTACAGCCGGCGGAAGGGCGACGAGGTGACGCCGTGCGCGACCACGCTGGCCGTGACGGCCAGGCTGACGGCGGCGAACAGGCGCGGGTCGTGCACGCCCTCGTGGGCGGAGTGCGCCGCGTAGAAGAGCGCGCTGACACCCATCGGCCCGAACCACCCGGTGAAGGCGGCACCGCGCGGTCGCAGCCCCAACGGCCGGGTGAAGGCCATCACCAGGGGCGGGCGGCGCAGCAGCAGGACGGCGAGCACGAAGGCGGGCGCGGCCAGTCCGAAGCCGATCCACTCGTCCCACGGAAGGACCGTGCCCAGCAGGACGAACACGGGCAGGGCCAGGTAGCGGTTGACCGCCTCGTCGATGTTCTCCTGCGGGCCGCGCTCCCCCCTGCGGACCGTCCAGTTGTAGGCCAGTCCCGTGACGAAGACGGCGAGCACCCCGCCCACCCCGATCAACCGCGCCGCGCCGAGCGCGGTGACGGCGATCAGCAGTGTGAAGACGAGCGAGGGCCCCTCCTCCAGTTCCCGCCGACGGGTGGCCGCCTCCATCGCCTTGCCCGCGGCCGCTCCCAGGACCGTGCCCAAGGCCACGCCCCCCACCACCTCCAGCAGCAGGCGCCCCACCGCGTCGCCGGGGCCGGTGAGCGGCAGCACGGCGGCCACCGCGGTTCCGACCAGGAGCAGGGCGAGCCCGTCGTTGGCACCGCTCTCCCCGGTGAGGAGCTGCCGCACACGCGCGGGCAGGTTGCGCTCGGCCGGCTCCCCGGTCACCACCGACGCGGCGAGCACGGGGTCCGTGGGGCACAGACAGGCGCCGACCAGTGCCGCCAGGGCCACCGGCAGTCCGAGCATCAGCGCCGCGGTACCGGTCACGACCGCCGCCAGCGGCATGACGACGCACAGCAGCAGCGCGAACTGGGGCAGCAGCCCGCGGATCGAGGTCACCGGGAACCGCAGCGCCGCGGTCATGACCGAGGCGGCCAGCAGGACACGGGTTCCCTCCAGGAGGAGGGAGTCCCGCGTCTCGGTGGAGAGGGGGAACAGATCGAGTGCGTAGGGCCCGAGGGCCACGCCGAGCAGCAGGGAGAACAGCGGCCCGCTCAGGGGCAGTTCCCGGATCCGGTTGCTGAACAGTGCGAGGAGCACACTGAGCGCGCCGATGGCCGCGTACGCCACGTGAAGGGAGTTCATGCGGGATTCTCCTCCGCTGCCTCGCGTTCGTTCGGATGGGGGCGTGCGGCACCGCGTCCGCCGCAGCAGGGTAACCATCGCGGGCTCCCTTGTCCCGCGCACCGGACCGGGAGGTGGGAAACCGGTGTCGTGGCTACCTCCGGTCGGCGCGGTGGAGGTGGTCGACGGAGCGCGTACGGGAGGAGGCGGCCCCGTCCTGGGAGGGCCTGAACTCTGTTCGAGGGGCGCGGGCAGACGGCTGGCGGGGCGGCCCGAACGGGCGTGTCCCGCCTCTTCACCGGTGGACGCGTTCCCTCCAGTCGGCCGGGACGCGGTCGGCCGGCGCGGGCACCGGCTGGTCCTGCGGGCGTGAGGTCGGCGGCGCCAGGTCCGGGCCCCGGCCCGTCTTCCGGGAGCGGAAGTCGAAGAACCAGGACTCTCCCGGCTCGAAGCTCCGGACGAGCGGATGCCCGGTGTCCCGGTAGTGGCGGGTGGCGTGCTGCTGGGGCGAGCTGTCGCAGCAGCCCACGTGCCCGCAGGTCGCGCACCGGCGCAGGTGCACCCACCAGCCGCCGTCCGCGAGGCACTCCTGGCATCCGGGGCCGCTGGGCGGGACGGTCGTGTCGATCTCGTCGCTCATGGCGTCACGTTACTCATCCGGGCCCCACCGGGCTCGGACAACGCTCCGTGTCCGCGAGGTTCGGCGGGGGAGGCACCCGGGTGCGGTCGTCCGGGAGGGAAGACGGACCGATAACCTCGTCGCCGGCCACTGCCGAACGAACCTGGAAGGCGTCCCATGAGCGAGGAACTGTCCGTCCGTGTCGACGGGCACGTCGGCGTCCTGGAGATCCACCGGCCGCCCAACAACCACTTCGACCACGGCGTCCTCAGGGAACTCGCCGACGCCGCCGAGGAGTTGGCCGACTCCGGTGACTGCCGTGCCCTCGTGCTGTGCTCGGAGGGCAGGAACTTCTGCGCCGGAGTGGACTTCGCGGCGGGCGGGGTCGGCGACGACCCGGCCCGCAACCTCAGCGCCATCTACGGTGAGGGACTGCGCCTGTTCTCCCTCCCGGTGCCCGTGGTCGCCGCCGTCCAGGGAACGGCGGTGGGCGGCGGCCTGGGGCTGGCCTGCGCGGCGGACTTCCGGGTGGCCGCGCCCTCCACCCGCTTCCACGCCAACTTCGGGCTCCTGGGCCTGCACCAGGGATTCGGCCTGAGCGTGTCCCTGCCCGGGATCGTCGGTCGGCAGAAGGCCGCCGACATGCTCTACACCGCCCGCCGGGTGACCGGCACCGAGGCCCACGTCATCGGCCTGGCCGACCTGTTGGTGGAGGAGGGCGCCGTCCGGCGGGCGGCGGTGGAACACGCCCACCGCATGGCCGCCTCCGCCCCGCTGGCGGTGCGCTCGATGAAGTCCACGCTCCGCGCCGACCTGCTCGCCGCGCTGCCCGCCGCCCTGGAACGGGAGATCGTCGAACAGGCCCGGCTGCTCGGCACCAAGGACAACGAGGCCGGGATCACCGCCTCCATCGATCGCACCGCACCCACCTTCACCGGGGAGTAGACGGGCCGTCTCCTCGGACGCGGCCGCGTCCGCCTTCTCGAACGGGACCGGTCGGTGCCGCGGGAGGTGTGGGAAGCCCCTGCTCACCGCCGATTTGAATTATCATTCATCTGCATGCATACTTATTTCCATGTCTAAGGTGCTCACCTCTCTGCCAGTCGGTGAACGTGTCGGGATCGCCTTCTCCGGGGGTCTCGACACCTCCGTGGCGGTCGCGTGGATGCGCGAGAAGGGCGCGATCCCGTGCACCTACACCGCCGACATCGGCCAGTACGACGAATCCGACATCGCCTCGGTGCCCGGCCGCGCCAACGACTACGGCGCGGAGGTCGCCCGGCTCGTCGACGCTCGTGCGGCCCTGGTGGAGGAGGGACTCGCGGCCCTGGCCTGCGGGGCGTTCCACATCCGGTCCGGTGGCCGCGCCTACTTCAACACCACCCCTCTCGGGCGGGCCGTCACGGGCACCCTTCTGGTGCGTGCGATGCTCGAGGACGGCGTGCAGATCTGGGGTGACGGCTCCACCTTCAAGGGCAACGACATCGAGCGGTTCTACCGCTACGGTCTGCTCGCCAACCCCTCCCTGCGCATCTACAAGCCCTGGCTGGACGCCGACTTCGTCAACGAGCTCGGTGGCCGCAAGGAGATGTCCGAGTGGCTGACCGAACGCGACCTGCCCTACCGGGACAGCGCGGAGAAGGCCTACTCCACCGACGCCAACATCTGGGGCGCGACGCACGAGGCCAAGGCCCTCGAACACCTCGACACCGGCATCGAGATCGTCGACCCCATCATGGGCGTGCGCTTCTGGGACCCCGAGGTGGAGATCCCCGCCGAGGACGTCACGGTCGGCTTCGAGCGGGGGCGGCCGGTGACCATCAACGGCAAGAGCTTCCCCTCCGCCGTCGACCTGGTGCTGGAGGCCAACACCATCGGTGGCCGCCACGGCCTGGGGATGTCCGACCAGATCGAGAACCGTGTCATCGAGGCCAAGAGCCGGGGCATTTACGAGGCGCCGGGTATGGCGCTCCTGCACGCGGCCTACGAGCGACTGGTCAACGCGGTCCACAACGAGGACACCATCGCCGCCTACCACAGCGAGGGACGGCGCCTCGGCAGGCTCATGTACGAGGGCCGCTGGCTGGAGCCGCAGGGCCTGATGCTGCGCGAGTCGCTGCAGCGCTGGGTGGGCATGGCGATCACCGGCGAGGTGACCCTGCGCCTTCGGCGTGGTGAGGACTACTCGATCCTGGACACGACCGGGCCGGCGTTCAGCTACCACCCGGACAAGCTGTCCATGGAGCGGACGGAGGACGCCGCGTTCGGGCCGATCGACCGCATCGGCCAGCTGACCATGCGCAACCTCGACATCGCCGACTCCCGCGCCAAGCTGGAGGAGTACGCCAGGCTCGGTATGGTCGGCGACGGTTCCACCCCGGCGTCGATCGGCGCGGCCCAGGCGGCCTCGACCGGGCTGATCGGCGCGATGCCCGAGGGCGGCGCCGAGGCGATCGCCTCCCGCGGCCCGGGCTCCGAGGACGACGGCCTGGGTCTGCTCGACCACGCCGCCATCGACTCCGGCAACGACTGAGACACGGCTTGCGGTTCGCGGTCCGCCCCGCCCGGAGACCCCCGGGCGGGGCGGACCGCGTTGTGTACGGGGGCGTACCCCGAACGCCCGCAGCGGGACCGCCTGGGGCGGCTCGCCGCCCCTGAGCTGGGACGTGTGGGACACCGGCCTCCTGGCCGCGGCCCGACCTCCTCGACCCGCGCCGGCCACCAGCCGGAAGCAGCGTGGCGCGACGGCCGGGGCCGCCGCGCCACAGGTGCGGTGTTTCGGGTGTTCAGGGGTCAGTTCGCGCTGCAGGAGACCGTCGGCCAGGTCCAGTTGTCGTTGTGGTCGATCGTCACACCCCAGTTGTTGCCGTTGCCGTTGGGCCTTGCGGTCAGCACCTGGGCGCTGGGCCAGTTGGCGTCGATGTTCCACGTGGCGCTGATCTTCGCCGGGGACGGCACGTTCATCGTCACGGTCCAGTCGCTCGAACCGCTGACCGAGACGTTGAGGTTGTACCGGTCGTTCCACTGCTCACCGGCGGACAGGGTCGCGGTGCAGCCGCCACCGCCACCGCCACCGCCACCGCCGCCGCCACCGCCGCCGCCGCCGGAGGAGCCCAGCGTGATGTTGGAGTTGCCGCTGCTCTGGTATCCCTCCGTCGCCATGATCATGTAGTCATGGTTGCCCAGGTTCATTCCGGCACGGGCCCATGCGTCGAAGTGGTTGCCGGCGGTGATGGTCCCGCCCGTCCTCCTCGACTGCCGGACGCTCCAGTACTGGTCGAAGCTCTGGGTGCCCTCGATGGAGGGGGCGTTGGTGCGCCGCGTCTTGTAGATGTCGTACGTGCCGCCGTCGCTGGTGACCGTGCCCATGTGCGTTCCGGTGGGCCGGTAACTTCCCCAGTTGTCGACGATGTAGTACTCCACGAGCGGGCTTCTCGTCCATCCGTAGAGGGTCAGGTACGAGTTGCCGGACGGGTTGAAGCTGCCGGAGTAGTTCACGGTCCTGCGGCCACCGGTGGCCCATCCCTTACCGGCGACGAAGTTCCCGGTGTTGCTCCATGAGGTGCTGTAGTTGCCGCCAGAGCCCAGTTCCATGGAGACCGACCCGGGGCTGTCGGTCCAGAACGAGTAGAAGTAGCCGTTGTTGTTGCCGGTCTCGTTGGAGGTGACGGCCGCGGCGGCGGTGCCCGGCACCATCGCCACGGCCATCACCAGCGCTGCCGCGATGGCGCAGAAACGGGTGATGGCCGACCTGGTGCGGCCGCGTCTGCGGCCTTTCGGCCGGGTGGGGGATTTGTTCATGGGTGCTTCCTCCTCGTGGGGGGCTGGGGGTAGGAGGTGTGACGCGACCCGGTGGGGGCGGTCGGCCGGTGTGCCGCTACCGACCGGAGGCAGGTCGCTTTGGGTGACCATGGCTGACCGTGGGTGAGGTTCGCCAATATTGACAGTGTCGGTCCGACTCCTTGGGGTTGTCAATGATTTCCGGAAGATTCCGGACGAATTCTTGTCCGTGGATTCCCTGGGAAGGCGTTGTGCCTGGTCAAGACATACGCAAAGTCGGCGATCGAGTGGTGGTCACCGGTTGCGGAGCCGGTGGGCGGACCGTGCGCGCGTTACCCGACACCGCGCGGCACACGTGCCGGAACCGGTCGTGCCGAAGGGGGGCGAGGGAGGCGGAGGCGGGGGCGCTCCCGGCCGTGGGCACCACCGGCCTGGCCGGAGCGCGAGGCCCCGCCCGGGTCCCAGACACGGGCGCTGACGAGGCGTTCGACCACGTACGACCGGTTCCGGGGCCCGGGCCGCTTGACGTCACCCTCGACATCGTCGGAACCGGCCTGGAGTCCTGCCGCCAGCTGGAGGAGGGCGGCGGAGTACGCGGGAAGGTCCTGGTGACGATGGACGAGGTCCCCGCCGCCGAAGGCTGAGCGAGGCGCCCCGGGAGGCGGTCCTCGTCCAGGAAGCGGGAGGGGCCAGGGGCCACCGGCGGGCTGACCAGGGGCCGGCGCTTCGTACAGTGAGAACTCCACCTCGGGCGGAGCGAACCCTCGACCGCCCGTGACCGAACACAGCCCCGCTCAGGCGGAGACGCCCCGGAGGAGAACTCCTTGTACCTGGCCCGTATCAAACTCGATCCCAAGCGCAGCGCCGGCATGGACCAGTGGGCGGTCATGGGGCGGGCCGTACGCAGAGCGGTCGATCCCGATCCCGGGTCCGACGCCCGTGTGCTGTGGGCGCGCACCTCACCAGGCACGCTGGTGGTCAGCTCCGACACCGCCCCCGCCTGGGGCAAGATCCCCGGCGCGACCTCCGCCGCGATCCACCCGATGCCGCGGCACGCCGAGGGCGAGACCGTCCGCTGGGAACTCATCACGGCGCCCACCGCACAGCGCGGGACGGAGCCCGCCGAGGAGGGGCCGCGTCCGCGCGGCAAGCGGGTCCCTCTTCCGGAGGAGGAGTTCGAGGACTGGTTGGACGGCAAGTTCGCGGGTGCGTTGAGCACCACCTCGGTGAGGTGGAAGCACCTGGGCGGCAGGCCCGCCCGGTACCACTTCACCGGGGAGGCCGTGGTGCAGGACAGCGAGGCGCTCCAGGAACTGTGCCTGAACGGGATCGGCGCGGGCACGGCCACGGGAGCCGGCCTGCTCCTCGTCAGTTCGATGGCCCCGCAGTAGGTCGGGGGCGGGCCCGGCCCGGTGAGGAAGAGGATGGTCCCGAAGCCGGGTGCGAGGTGACCTCGAAGCCTGCCCCGGACGGCGTCGCCCGGGCCCGCGAGCCCCGGGAGCGCGCGCCCCCGGGGCTCGCGGCCCCCGGATCCCCGGACCGCTGGACTGGGGGAAGCGCCCGGTCGACGACCCCCTGGGCGCACTCATCCGGGGATTTCCTGTGAGCGGGCCGCCCCGGCGCCGCCCAGACCGCTGGCCGCACCCGGGCCCCGGGGAGCCCCCTCACACCTCGGCCTCCGCGCGGTCCCCGGACCAGTCCGTGTGGAACGTGCCGTCACGATCCACCCTCTTGTAGGTGTGCGCGCCGAAGAAGTCGCGCTGTGCCTGCACCAGCGCCGCGGGCAGCCGCTGTGCCCGCACGCCGTCGTAGTAGGCGAGCGACGACGAGAACGCCGGCGCGGGCACGCCGCTGCCCGCCGCGCCCGCGACGACGCGGCGCCACGACGCCAGCCCGCCCGCCACAGCCTCGGTGAAGTACGGGTCGGCGAGCAGCAGCGGCAGCCCGGCGTCACGCTCGTACGCCTCGGTGATCCGGTTCAGGAACCGGGCACGGATGATGCAGCCGCCCCGCCAGATGCGGGCCATGGCGCCGCGGTCGATGTCCCAGCCGTTCTCCGCCGAGGCCGCGGCGATCTGGTCGAAGCCCTGCGAGTACGCCACGACCTTGGACGCGTACAGCGCCAGGCGCACGTCCTCGACGAACGCCTCCCGGTCCTGGACGTCCCACTCCCGGGTGTGCGCGGGCAGACTGGCCCCGGCCGTGCGCTGCGGCACCGAGCCGGACAGCGCGCGGGCGAACGTGGCCTCCGCGATGCCGGTGATCGGCACACCCAGGTCCAGTCCGTTCCGCACGGTCCAGCGGCCGGTGCCCTTCTGCTCGGCCTGGTCCAGCACGACGTCGACGAACGCCTGGCCGGTCGCCGCGTCGACGTGCCGCAGCACGTCAGCGGTGATCTCGATGAGGAAGGACTCCAGGTCCCCGCGGTTCCACGCGGCGAAGATCTCGCCGATCTCCGCGGCGGAGGCGTCCAGGCCCTGCCGCAGCAGGTCGTACGCCTCGGCGATGAGCTGCATGTCGGCGTACTCGATGCCGTTGTGCACCATCTTGACGAAGTGTCCGGCGCCGTTGGGCCCCACGTACGTGCAGCACGGGGCGCCGTCGACCTTCGCGGAGATCTCCTCCAGGATCGGGCCCAGGGACTCGTACGACTCGCGGGTGCCGCCCGGCATGATCGACGGCCCGTTGAGCGCGCCCTCCTCGCCGCCGGACACGCCGGTTCCGACGAAGTGCAGGCCGTGGCCACGGAGCGCCTCCTCCCGCCGGATCGTGTCCGGGAAGTGCGCGTTCCCGGCGTCGACGATGATGTCGCCGTCCTCCAGGAGCGGGATCAGCTCGTCGATCACGGCGTCGGTGGCGGCGCCGGCCTTGACCATGACCACGACCTTGCGGGGGCGCTCCAGCGACGCGACGAAGTCCGCCATCGACTCCGAGAGGACGAAGTCGCCCTCGTCGCCGTGTTCCGCCACCAGCGACCGGACCCGGGCGAAGGAGCGGTTGTGCACCGCGACCGTGTACCCGTGCCGCGCGAAGTTCCGCGCGAGGTTGCGGCCCATGACCGCCAGGCCGGTGACCCCGATCTGTGCTCGTGCTGACATTGCGTGCTCCTCGGATGTCGGTTTCTCCTGAACGATTACCCACGAAGGAGGTCTGAGTCGTCTCCGAAGCGCTCGTCACCGTCCTGGCGGGAACCGGGTCGTCTCCTCCATGCTGGTGGTCTCCGAACGCACAGGTGACACGCGCGTTCCGCACGGGGCGCGGACGAGACGAGGAGCTACCCGGATGACCACTGTCAGTACGGTCCGAGGCGGGGTCGACAGCGCCGACCTCGGCCGGACCTACATGCACGAACACGTCTTCGTCCTCACCCCCGAGATCCAGCAGGACTTTCCCGGGGAATGGGGAGACGAGGACGTACGGGTGGCGGACGCGGTCGCGCGCCTGCGCGCGCTCGCCGAGCAGGGGGTCCGGACGGTCGTCGACCCCACGGTCATCGGCCTCGGCAGGTACGTGCCCCGGATTCAGCGAATCGCCGGGCAGGTGCCCGAACTCAACATCGTGGCGGCGACCGGGATCTACACCTACGACAGCGTTCCGCGCTACTTCCAGTATCGCGGCCCGGCCCTGAACGAGGCCCTCGGCACCGAGGTGCCGGACCCCATGGTCGACATGTTCGTCGCCGACATCACCGAGGGCATCGCCGGGACCGGGGTCCGTGCGGGCATGCTCAAGTGCGCGATCGACGAGGAGGGGCTGACCTCGGGTGTCGAGCGGGTGATGCGCGCGGTGGCCCGGGCCCACCATGAGACCGGGGTCCCCATCACGGTGCACACTCACCCGGAGTCCCGGGCGGGGGTACTGGTCAAGCGGGTGATGTGCGACCAGGAGGGTGTGGACCCGGGCCGGATCGTCCTCGGCCACAGCGGCGACACCACCGACCACGACCACCTCGCCGAACTCGCCGACGCGGGGTTCGTCCTGGGCATGGACCGTTTCGGCCTCAACTTCGACACGACCTTCGAGGCACGAGCGGACACCCTCGTCGAGATGTGCCGCCGCGGCTACGCCGAGCGGATGGTGCTCTCCCATGACGCGGCCTGCTTCAACGACTGGATCGACCCGAACGTCATGGCCTTCCTGCCCCAGTGGAACTACCTGCACCTGGGGGAGGAGGTCCTGCCGTACGTCCGCGAGCGCGGCGTCACCGAGGAACAGATCCAGACGATGCTCGTGCACACGCCCCGAGCGTTCTTCGAGGGGACCCTCCCCGCGCTCTGAGGTCCTTCTTCCCAGGGCTCCTTCCACGGGTCCCGGCCGACCGGGGCCCGCTCCTCCGTCCGCCGCCCTGTTCGAGCGGGGCGGCGGCGCGACAGCCAGACCGCCGACCAGCCGGGTGCGACCACCCGGACCTTCGGCGTGGTCTACGCCGACCTGCCGGGGTGTGCCGGCCACCGCACCGGAGGGGCTGGGCCAACCGACTGCCCGCCCGCCGCGCCGGCGAACGCGGTGGGACGCCATCGCCGACTGGGCCGGGCGCACCTCGCGCGAGATCGAAAAGGGGGTGAGGGAAGCGGTGAACCTCCGTCGGCGACTCGGAGGCCGAAGACCTCTCCGGTGTTCTCGTCGGGATTCTCTCGCCCCCAGGACTTGCAACCCGTAGGCGGGTACGGGTTTAGCGTGGTGCGTATGAAGAAGAATCCGCTGGTCCAAGGTATGGAGAAGCTCTGGGCTCCGCAGAGCTGCGCGCTTCCGACCACCGAGCGCCCTCTGCGCCTGGCCGAGTTCGACGAACTGTTCACCTCGTCCGCGCGCGGGGTCGAACAGCACGGTACGACCGCGCGCATCCACCTGAGCGGTGACGCGGAGCTCGCCGAACGGGTCCGCGACCTGGTGGAGCGGGAGAGCGCCTGCTGCTCGTTCTTCACGTTCGCCGTCGAGGGACCGGACGAGGAACCGCTCCTCTCCGTCACCGTTCCCCCGGAACGGCGGGAGGTCCTTGACTCCCTGGCCGCCCGCGCGAGGAAGTCCGTGACATGAGCCTGCGCATCACCGAGGTCGCCCGGGCGGCCGGGGTGAACAAGGAGACCCTGCGCTACTACGAACGCCGGGGACTCCTCGACGAACCCGAACGGAGCCCCGGCGGCCACCGCCTCTACGACGACGGGACCGTCCAAGTCCTCCGCGTGATCAAGGCGGCCCAGCGCCTCGGGTTCACCCTGGACGAGGTCGCCGACCTACTGGAACTGGGACGGTGCGGCCGCACCCCCGACTCCGGTCTCCAGGCGCGCGCCCGGACGAAGCTCGTGGAGGTCGAGTCCCGTATCGAGGACCTCCAGACCATCAGGACCAACCTGCTGGCGGCCCTGGCGGCTGGCTGCGACGACCTGCACCAGTGCGCGACCACCGACTGCTGCCCCCTGCCCTTCACCGAGATCGCCACCAGGAGGACCGAAGCATGAGCGAACACCGCGGCCCGCGTGACACCGGACCCGTGAAGGCCGTCGGCAAAGGCAGGGGCCGCTACGTCGTCGGGGCCGGTGCCGCGGCCTGCGCCGCCTGCTGCGCCGTCCCCGTGCTGGCGGTCCTCGGCATCGCGGGCGGAGGGATCGCGGCCACGCTCGCCACCATGGTGTTCGCGGGGGCCGCCTTCGGGGCCGTGGTCCTGTCGGCCACCGTTCTCACCCTGTTCCTGCACCGACGCCGTACGGCCGCCTCCGCGTGCGGCACCGCCCCGCCGGGGGAGCCGGTCGTCCTGGGCGTGCCCGAGCCGCGTCCCGACGAGCGCTGAGACCCACCGAAGACCGGGAACGGATCTCCTCGTCCTGCGCCCGACGGGCGCAGGACTCCAGCTCTTGGAGGGGGAGGTAGCTCTTGGAGGGGGAGGTCCACTCGTGCGGTGTGGGGGTGAGGGTCGCCGGCCCACGGTCTCGGGTGTCCCGAACGAGTACCCGCCCACCCTCGGCCGCCCGCCCGTCCGGACCCCGCACCGGGGAGTACACCGGTCCGGGTGCGGACGCCCCGGCCCCGGCGCGCTCAGCCGGACGCGTTCCAGTGCCCCGTCAGGTCCCGGTAGAGCGGGGAGCCGTGCAGCAGGGACTCGTGCGTGCCGAACGCCGTGTCCGCGCCGTCCAGGACGAGGATCCGGTCGGCCCGCAGCGCCGACGACAACCGGTGCGCGATGACGATCAGCGTCGTGCCCGGCCGGTTCGCCAACGCCTCCTCCGCGTGCGCCTCGGCGGCCGGGTCCAGGTGGCAGGTCGACTCGTCCAGGATGAGCAGCGGCGCCGGGGACACGTAGGCCCGGGCCAGGCAGAGCGCCTGCCGCTCCCCGGCGGAGAGCGTCCCGGGGTCCACGTCGGCCCCCAGGCCGCCGAGGCGGTCCACCAGCGGCTCAAGGCGCAGTGCCGCCACCGCCCGGGCGATGCGGTCGTCCCCGGCGCCGGGCTCCAACTGGGCGAGGTTCTCCCGGACCGATCCGGCGAAGACGTAGCCCTGTTGGGGGAGGAGGACCCGCGTCCGGGCCAGCTCCCGGGGGGAACGCCCGGCAACCGGCCGGCCCGCCAGCCGTACGGCGCCCTCGTCCGGGGCGTGCAACCCGGACAGCACGTGTGCCAGCGTGGACTTGCCTATCCCGCTCGGGCCGACGACCGCGATGTGCTCCCCGGCCTCGACCGAGAGTTCGAACCCCTCCACCAGGGGCCGCGTCCCCGCTCCGTAGGACACCCGTACCCCGTGGCACCACACCGCCGGTGCCGGTTCCGGGGCGGGGAAGGCGTACGACCCGTGGTCAACGGTCTCCGCGGCCCGGGGGTCCCCCTCGTCGGCGCCGTCCGCCTCCGCGGACACGAACCGGTCGAGGACCACCACGAGGCGGCTGCCCGCGGCGCCCACGGCGGTCATCATCGTCTGGAGCGCGGGCAGCAGGGACTGCACGAGGTAGGCCAGGGCGCCCATGAGCGCCCCCGTGGTGACGCCCTGGTCGCGCAGCCACGGCGTGGCGACGAGCAGCAGGATGACGGGGAGCTGCCCCGCCACGCCGAGTGCCAGCGTCCTCACGGCCGTCCACCGGGCCAGGGACCGCGTCGACGCGGCGGCCTCGTCGACCAGGACCCCGGTCCCGTCAACCGCCGCGCCCGTGGCCCCGCAGGCCACCAGGTCGCGCAGCTGGCCCCGCAGGGCCCCCGCGCGGTCGGTGAACGCCTCGTCGGCGTCGAGGAACCGGCGCTGTGCCGCGGCCATGGGAGCGAGCGTGAGGAGGAAGAGCACCAGCCCGAGCAGCATGGGCGGTACCACGACCAACAGCAGCTCGGGGGCGAGGGTGAGCATCCCCGCGAACGCTCCCACCGCGGTGAACAGGAAGGACCGCACCGTCAGGACCAGCCCGGCGAAGCTGTCCCGTGCGATCTCCGTCTGCTGGGTGAGCCGCGAGACCGCGGTTCGCTCGGCCCCCGCCGCCCGTGCCGGATCGGCCACGGCCCGGCGCAGAGCCTGTCCGACCGCGCGCCGCACCAGCCCGTCCCGCAGCGGTTCCACCAGTCCGGAGAGCTGGCCGAACACACCGCGCAGTACGGGTCCGGCCAGGAGGATCGAGCCCGCGGCGACGGTCAGCCACACCAGGCCGGTGGTGGGCCGCCCCGCCAGGAACCCCTGGTCCAGGGCGCGCGCCAGGCAGATCCCGACGAGGAAGGTCTGCACGGACTCCATCAGCGACCAGAGGCCCAGACGCAGCAGCGCACGCCTGTGACGCCACAGGAAGGGCCAGACGTGCGGCATCAGTCCGTGCAGCGTGCCCCGGCGGCGGCCGGACCACCGACGCGGGTTCGGGCCGCGGCGCCGCGGGCGGGTGCGCCCGGACCGCGGCGGGCGCCGGGTGGCCGCTCCGTCCGCCCCGGCCCCGTCCACCACCGTCCCGGGCCTCACCGGTTCCCCCGACCGTCGGAGGCGTCGGTGTGACCGAAGGCCGCGCGGTAGTCGGGGTCCCGCCACAGCTCGGCGTGTGTGCGGACGGCCCGGACACGGCCGCCGTCCAGCCACACCACCAGGTCCGCGCGCGCCGCGGTGGAGAGCCGGTGCGCGATGACGACGCGGGTGCCGGGACGGACCTCACGCGCCAGCGCCCGGTCCACCTGCCGTTCGGTCGCCGTGTCGAGACTGGAGGTGGCGTCGTCCAGGATCATCAGTCGCCCCGCGTGGGCGAACGCCCGCGCCAGCCCCAGCCGTTGCAGCTCCCCGCCGGAGAGCGGTGCCTCGTCCAGCGGTGTGGCGTACCCCCGGGGGAGCGCCCGGACGAAGTCGTCGGCTCCGGCCGCCCGTGCGGCCGCCCGTACGCGTTCGACCGGAGCGGTCTCGACCCCCGACGCGATCGCGTCCCCGACGGTGGCGCCCTGGAGCGAGGGCCGCTCGAAGGCGTACCCGACCTCCCGGCGGAGCACGTCGGCCGCCACTGCGTCGAGGGGCACGCCGTCCAGGCGGACCTCGCCCTCGTCGGGGGCGGTGAGCCGCCCGGCGACGGCCCCCAGCGTCGACTTGCCGGAGCCGGAACGTCCCACGACGGCCACCGTCCGGCCGCCGGGCACGCGCAGGTCGACGCCGCGCAGCACCCACACGCCGTCGAGGTTCACCCCGACGCCGCGCAGCTCCAGCGCTCCGGGGCCGCCGGGGGGGAGTTCCGTCCGTCCGTGGGCCAGCGGGGGGACCGTGAGGAGCGCGTTCACGCGGCGGGCCGCCGTCCGACCGCGGACCAGCGCTCCGAGCGGACCGGCCACCGACCCCAGCCCCGCGGCCAGCGCGGCGTACCGGGATACCGCCAGCAGGTCGCCGACGCTGATCCTTCCGTCCGCCAGACCGAACCCGCCGACGGCGAGCACGGCGGTGATGAGCAAGGGCATGAGTACTCCGCTGCGCGCCATCGCGGAGCCGTGCACCGACCACATGCGCCGCCCCTCGGTGCCGAGTTCGCCCAGGGGCAGCAGGACGCGGGCGCGTTCCTCGTCCACCGTCCCGGCGGCGGCGATGGCGCGCGCGCCGCCCAGGGCGTCCGTCAGCCGCGTCGCGATCAGGGACTGCACCCGCTGGTACCGGGAGACGCTGTCGGAGGAGTGGCGGGCGAAGGACCGCAGCAGCAGCCCCAGGAGGGGCAGTCCCAGGACGAAGGCCAGCCCGATCCACGGGTCGATCACGAACAGCGCGACCAGGGCTCCGGCGGGGGCGAGGACCGCCGCGACGATCTGGGCCGCACCGGCCGGGGCGGCCCCGGCCTCCGTGGCGTGCGCCGAGAGCCGGGTCGCCACGTCGCCGGGGGAGAACCGGCTCACGTCCTGGGGCGCGGCGGCCAGCAGCCGCCGGACCGCCCGTAGCCGCAGCCATGCGGTGGACCGTGCGCCGACCGTTCCCGCCAGCAGGGCGACGGCCGCGTCCAGCGCGACATCGGCAGCGGTCAGGGCCACGGCCGCCGCCAGTGCGCGTCCGGCGTCCGGGTGGCCCTCCAGGAGCAGGTCGAGGGTGAGGCCGAGCACGGCGGGCAGGGCGAGCGAGGCGGCCGCCGCCGCGGCGGCGCACAGCAGGATTCCCGCGGTACGTCCGGCGCTCGCCCGGGTCACACGGGCGAGCAGGGCGTCCGCGGACCGTGCGACGCCCCTGTCGGTCGTACCGTCACGCGTGCGGGTGGGCACCATCCGGTCGCCTTCCTGCATGGCTCGTGGCGGAGCCCGGCGGCGCCCAGGGGCACCGCCGGGCCGAAGGAGGGGTCCGTTCACCGGACCCGAGGCCGTGGGGCCGGGCTCCCGGCCCCACGGCCCGGTCACGCCGCGCTCATCCGCGGCGCGCCCCTAGCAGGTGGTGACGCTCAGGCTGCTGTCGCCGCACAGAAGAAGGCTGGCGGTGCTGGTGCCCGCGACCTCGCCGTGCGCCTCGTTCTTGGCGGTCTCCAGGGACTGCAGGTCGAGCAGGGTCATGGCTGATATCCTTTCGTCAGATACTTTCTTTACTTTCTTCTCTTCTATTCATTTGTTCCGGACCATGGCAGTGGCCGGTTCTGGGTCCGCCGCAGCGGAGGAAGGAAGGGCAGCCGGGCGGGCTGTTCACTCTGCGCCGCGGTGAGCGCGAGGAGACATCCCGCGGTGCCCGTGGAAAGGTCCATGGAGAGCCGCATCAGCTGCTCTCCGGGGAAGGCCAGGTGGCCCTGGTAGCGCATGGCGTACCGGGACAGGGCGTCGATCTGGCGACGCACTTCCGCGGGCCCGGTACCTGGCCCGGGAGTGGTCGTCCGGCTCAGGTACAGGACCATGCCCGCCAGTCCGCGGAAGAGGCCGGGCTGGGCGTAGAAACCGGACCGCGCGGCCCCGACGATCTCCGGCCGGACCCGCTCGAACACCTCGTTGGAACGGTGCTCCAGGTAGTCGTCGAGCACGATCCCCACCCCGACGCTGCCCGTACCGAGGTAGGGCATGGTCCGCCATCCCTCGTCCACCTGGAGCGTGCCGAAGGCACTGGTGACGCAGCGGTCGAGGTCGGCCCGGAGCGCCCGCTCGGCCAGGTCGAGCAGCGCGGTGTCACCGTTCCGCTCGTACAGGCGCAGGCAGAGCAGGGCCACACCCGCGCCCCCGTGGAGCAGACCGGCGCGGCGCCGCTCGGGCGGGGCGTCCAGGAATCCGTGTGCGGCCAGCTCCGCGCAGCGGAGCGCGCCCGAGCGCAGCCCGGCCTCGCCGGTGTCGGCGGCCAGGGAGTCCAGGGCCAGGCCGATGCCGGCCGTCCCGCCGTGCAGTCCGGGGCCGAGCCCCTCCCAGGGCTGTGCCAGGACCAGTTCGGCCAGTGCCAGGGAAGGCTCCTCGTGGCCGAGGCGGTGCAGGGTCCAGGACAGGCCCGAGAGGCCGTCGAAGAAACCCAGGGGGGAGCCTGACGCGGGCTCCTTGCTGTGCCGCAGCAGCCATTCCTCGGCTTCGGGATGCCGTGCGGCGCCGCTCTCGGCGAGGGCGTAGAGCACCCCGGCGGCGCCGTGGCCGAAGGAGAGCCCGCCGCCCGCCGTCGTGAACTGGGCGATGTCGCCGGGAAAGTAGCGGTCGTCCCGGTCGGGGGTGGCCGAGGCGAGGATGGCGCGGACCATCGAGTCCCGGCTGCGCGGCCAGTCCCCCGGCTCGGCCGGCGGGTAGGGATCGTGCGCACCGGTGACCGCCGGGCGCGTCCCCTCCGAGGACGTGCCGGTCCCCGGTCCGCCGTCCGGATCGCGCAGGATCTCCGCGACGCCGAGCTCCAGGAACTCCCGGGCCTCGGGGAAGACGCGCGCGGCCTCCTCAGCCAGGTGCCGGACCTTGCTCCGGTCCACGGCCAGCACACTGGTCAGGGGCAGGAAGAGGGCGATGCGCAGGCAGGCCAACGCGTACAGGTCCACATCGAATCCCCGGCGCCCGCGCGGGGCGACGAACCCCGGGTTGGCGACCGTCTGGCGGCCACCCTCGTCGGCGTCGCGGGCGGCCTCGAAGTCGAGCAGCACCACCGAGGACTCGTCCTCGGAGACCATGATGTTGAACAAGTGCAGGTCGTTGAAGACGATGCCGCGCCCGTGCACCGCTTCGACGGCCTCCTCCACCAAGCCGTGCAGGCGCATCGCCCACCGGCCGTACTCCCTCAACCCCTCCGGTGCGGGGTCGGCCTCGACCAGGGGGTGGCGGTGGGCGAAGAAGGAGTTCAACGGCTTGCCCTGGATGTACTCCATCACCAGGAAGTGGTGGTCGCCGAGGGTGAAGGCGTCCTTGGCCTCGGGGGTGCAGACCAGTCCGGAGAGGCGCTCCAGGGCGGTGCGCTCTTGTTCCAGGCGGCGTACCGCGTCGGCGCCGTCGGCGGCCAGGCCGGCGTGGGGCCGGGCCTCCTTGAGCACCACGGGCTCACCGGTGCGCCGGTCCCGCCCGGCGTAGACACCGCCGCCGTTGGAGAAGTGCAGGGCGCGCTCGATGTCGTACGGCAGACCGGTGACGTCGACGGCGCCGCGCGCCTTCAGGTGCGGAAGGAGGAAGTCGGGGATGGTCACCCACTCCGGCGTGTGGAAGGCCGGACCGCGCTGGTCGGGCACGAGCACGCCGTCGGCGTTCTCCAGCGCGGGCACCGGCTCGCCGTGCTCGTCGTAGCAGTGCCGCCTGGTGAAGCTCCCGTAGCGCAGGTGGACCGGGCCCGCGTTCCAGCGCACGTCGCTGAGGACGTACGGGCCGGGTTCACCGCCCACGAGTGCGTCCAGACCGGCGGCCACCGAGGCGCACTCGTCGTCGTCGGCCGGGTAGACGGTGATGAACTTCCCACTGCCCCCGCGGTCGGCGTACTTGGCGTTCCGGTTGTGCAGCAGGTACCGGGTGGGGACGAACTTGAAGGAGACGCCCCGTGCCACGCAGTAGTCCCAGACCCGGGCCAGGATCGACTCCGCGTTGTCCAGGCAGGCGGAGACGTGGATCTTCCATCCCTGGTCCGGCAGGCGGTGCTCGACGGGGCGCAGCGCCAGCCAGTCGCCGGCGCGGTGGCTCTGCCACCCTTCGGGCACCGGCCGCTCGGCCGTCTCGAAGACCCGGTCGCGTTCGCCGACCGTCCCGGAGGCGCCGGAGCCCGACCAGAGGCGGTGGGGCGTGTCGTAGAAGTAGCGGTCGGCGTCGCAGAACACACCGTACCCCTTGATCATACGAACTCCCCCATGGTCGTCTCGGTCAGCGACATTCCAGATAGTGGCATAGGGGTTATCTCTATGTCCATGCCTTTGCATGCACTTTTTCGGGCCACTGATCACTCGCGATTAACTTACGGGGAGTTAAGCGGGTGCTCTTATCGGCGCTCCCTGTGCGCATTTACCGCTCCTGCCAGCGGATTCAGTTGGAGTGCGTCCTCCGGCGGTGCATGCGAGGGCCTCTTCGCCGCCTCGTTGATCGAAAGTCACCAATGTTATGGGTGTGGTGAATAACGGCAGGTCGGAGCGATGATAAGTCTCTGGCGCGGTGTTTTTTCGGTCGTTGGCGTTTTGTCGGTGATTTTCGCATTCAGGAGGTTTGAGAGGTCTGTAACAGCTGTGAACGGGGAGGTCAGAGCGGTCTGCGGATAGGTGATGCCCTGACCAGGAGATCCTCGGATGTGCGGTGAGGGTGAACTGCGTGACCTCGGAAAACCGCCGGACGCCTGCCGGTGGGAACGTCACGGGTGCGGCGGGATGTCCACGCCGGGCAGATCAGCTGACGGAGGAATCCACTTCCACGGAGGTGGCGGGTTCTGCCGGAGGCACGGTTGCGCGGTTCCCCTTGCCGAATTCTGGGTGAACCGTTCGCGCCGAGTCCTGGGCCGTGATTTGCGAACCCGCTGGATAGGCCGCTGACGGGCGGGTGTGGAAACTTCTTTGCCGCTGCCTGAGCGCGTCGGAGGGGACGTTCCCCGCTGCCGAAATGAGTGATCATGAGATCTGCGGGGAAGGGATGGTATTTCGGTGTGTCGGAGCACGCGACCGCCCGTTTTACGCGGGACACCCACCAGTCGGTGTTCCCGGACGTGGCCGAGGCGGCGGCCGAGGCCGCCGCCTCGCTGCTACGCGGATCGGCACCGACCGGGTGGCCGACCCTGTTCCGCGCCCCGTTCGGTGAACCGGCACCCGTCCTTGGGATCGGCGATGATCGCGTGGGGACGTGGGTCCCGCTGGGGGAGTGGGAACTCCCGGATACGTCCGTCCGGGTGGGACGCCGTAGCCACGTGTGGTGCTTCTCGGCGAAGGAGCGCTCCAACACGTTGCGGACCAGGCCGGGACGGCAGTCTCCGTTGAGTCAGTCCTCCGGTGCCTCCCCCACACACCGCTCGACGTACTCGCGGGCTTGGTCGGGGTCGGCGGACCATCCATAGTGGAACTGGGCGCGTAACCGCCCAGGGAGTGCCCGACCAGGACGGGGTTCTCCCAGCCGAGGGCCCGGGTGGCGCCGGTGAGATCCTGCCAGTACTGTTCCGCGTTGTGGGAGCCGGCTCCGGTCTGACCGTGTCCGCGCCGCCGAAGTCCGGTCCGGCCAGGGATTCGTGGCCGAGGCCGAGTGTGGTCTTCCGGGCCTGCACCGGACCGTCCTGGGCTTGGAGCATCCTCCGCGCAACCGTGTTCCCCGTCGGGGGTGTGGGCGACTGACCCGGCCCGGACGGCCCCGGAAGGCCGACGCCCCCGTCCGGGCGGTGCGCGGGGCACCGCCCGGACGGGGGACGGTCACAGTTCGGCCTGGCCGTAGGGCAGCAGCCGTACCGGTCCCAGCAGTCCGTAGTCCTGTCGGGACACGTCGCCGTAGACATCGGGGCGGAAGGCCCGCATGCGGTTGATCAGGGTGGTGGCCACCTCGACCTGGATCGTGTTGGAGCCGCTGCGCAGCCAGGGGCCGATGTCGACCACCGTGTCCTGCTGGTCGCACGGCGGCAGGTCCGTGTCATTGACCGTGACGCGGAAGGTGTCGCTCACTCCGCCCAGGTCCAGATAGGCGCCGTGGCCTCCGGTCCACCCCTCACCCAGGTCGACGGTGGTGGTGTAGCGACCGATACCGGAGGTGTCGGCCAGGCCCTCCATCTCCTGCCAGGGGACGAGCGAGGACAGGGAGAGCTCCTGCAGCACCACCTCGGTGTCGGTGTTCGACTCTCCCGGCCGCCAGTCCTCGACCTCCAGGTCCCACGAGGTCAGGTCGAGGGTGTCGCCCACGGAGTCGATGTCCGTGGAGGAGGTGCTCCCATCCGTGAGCACGGTGGTGTAGGTGCCCGCCGAGGAGGCACGGACCACGGCCTTCCTGCCCTCCACCCGGACCTGGTCCGCGTCGGTCTCGTCCACGCGCAGCTTCTTCAGCTGCCCCGGCGGCATGGTCTGGCCCGACTCCCCGTGACTGGTGATCCACGAGTGCTGCGCCAGCGCGATGACCGTCGACGCCCCCGGGGCCAGGCGCACTCCGACCTCGACCGTTCCCTCTCCGACCGTGTGCTGCGGCAAAGGAGTGATCGCTCCGCTCCACAGGTCCAGCGCGAAGGGGTAGGCGTGGTTGATGTCGGCGGGCAGGGTGACCCGGTGGTCGACGGTCTCGGAGTCGGAGCCGTTGGTGAAGTAGTACAGCTCCAGCTCCTCGCCCCGGCGCCGGGCGTGCAGCAGCGGGGAGCCCTCGGCGTAGGAGACGGCGGGCCGTGCGTCCAGGGCGGTCAGCCCGTCGGGGATGTCCTCGCGGGCGTCGACCCGGTGCACGGTGGGCTCGGCGAGCAGATCCGCCATGGCCTGGGTCAGTTCCTCGACCGAGTCCTGGTCGGTCCCCGGCTCCTGCGGGGCGCTCCAGTCGCCGACGACGAGGATCTTCAGCCCCGCCCGGGCGTACTCCACCATCCGTTGGGCGGTGTCCAGCTCCATGGTGGGGAGCCGTCCGCTGAAGGCGTCCCCCTCGAAGACGAGCAGGCCGTAGGCGGGGCCCTCGGGGGCCAGGCGGCCGTTCTCGACCCGCGGTTCGGTGATGCGGAGCAGGCGGGGGCTGACGAACTGGTGCGTCCAGCCCTGGCGCACCCCCTCCTTGCTGAAGTAGGCGGCGCCGAAGCCCGAGCCGGCGTAGCCCTTCTGGCGCAGGAACGCCACGTCGATCGTCGAGGTGCCCGACTGGAGGGCGTGCTGCGCGCGTGCGAAGAAGCCGGAGACGTCGGACACGTGCTGCCAGGTGGGGTGGCGCGGCCCCCAGGACTCGCTGTAGCCGACACCGCCGCTGTAGGGGGTGAAGGCGGAGAACCCCGGCCACTGCGCTCCGGGCGCGTCGGCGTAGGAGAACCCGTGCAGGACCGCCATGTTCACGCCTGCGGCGTACTCGCGCGCGATGGTGCGCACGGTCTGCTTCCACGTGGTGCTGTAGGAGCCGCCGTAGACCGCGCCCGCCTCGCTGCTGAGCACCTTCTTGCCGCCCAGGTCGCGCCCGCCGGCCAGGGAGCGGAAGTCGTCGAGGTTATTGAAGCCCAGGGACTCGCCCTCGGCGGTGTCGACGATGGCGGCCTTGGCCACGGCGTCGGTCTGCAGGCCGTAGGGCTGGATCCGGTATTCCATCCCGAGCCCGTGCGCCCACTCCTGGACGGGAGTGATGTGGTGGTCGATGTAGAGCTGCGAGAGCAGGTCGTTGAAGTCGTTCAGCGCCCGGCGGTCGGTGTCGGGATCGAAGGAGAAGACCTGGTCCTCGTCCACGCGCACGAGGACCGGAAGGTAGGGCACCGGGTCGTAGCCGTGGTGGTCCTCGAAGGCGGAGGGCAGGTTGTGCGTCCACAGGGTCGCGTCGGTCTCCATCTCGATGGAGTCCTCGAAGATCGCACCACCCGCGGGCCCTCGCAGGAGGGAGCGGATCCTGGAGGTGAGGACGTTCTCCTCCCAGAAGTCGATGACCGCCTGGGCGCCGGAGTCGCTGAAGTGGTCGACCACGTAGGAGATCGGCTCGGTGTGCGGTCCGCCCTCGGGGCGCTGGCCCGAACCGCGCTCCCAGTAGGCGATGAGGGCCCAGGTGGAGCCGTCCCCCTCGCCCGGGGCGGTCCAGGTCAGCTCCTCGCCCTGCACCGAAGCGGTCAGGTCCTCCAGGGTGTCGGCCTTCAAGGCGGTGCGCCTGTCCTCGGGCGAGGCGCCCTCGGCCAGGCGTACCGCCTGCACCGCGAAGAGCTCGCGCGACTCGACCCCGTGCCCTGGCTCCGCCACGGGCTCGGGCAGGGCGCCTGAGGTCTCCTCACCGGAGGCGAGGTAGCGCACGCCGTGGGCGAGCTCGCGCACGGCGGCCTTGTCCTGCGGGGTCAGACTGGGCACCGCGGCGGGCCAGGACGGGCCGATGGTCATGTCGACGACGATCCCGCGCTCCTCGGCCCGGGAGAGGGCGGCCTCCACGGCCTGGCGCCAGGGCCCGGTGCCCCAGCCGTGTCCCCCGGGGTCGAGCGGCTCCGAGGAGCTGTGGTGGACGTCGGCCACCTCCATGCCGCCGAATCCGGCGTCGGCGGCATGGTCGATCTCGCGGGCCACTTCCTGCGGGTCGACCAGACCGTGCGGCCACCACCAGCGGAACTTGGCTCGGGCCGTGGCCGCCGGAGCTTCGAAGCCTTTGGTGAAGGCCTGCGGGGCCGCCACGGCCGCGGGTGTGCCGAGGGCGGCCGACAGGGCCGCGGCCGTGCCCGCGGTGGCGCTCATCCCCAGGAACAGACGGCGTGTGGGGGTGAAGCCGGAGCACGGGCGTTCCGTGGGGGATGGTGTGTGGGGCATAGGGGATTTCCTTCCTGCGCTCGCTGGAGCAGGGCGCCGGGGGTGACGGGGAAAGTCGTGCGCGCACACGCAGAGCCGGTCGAGGACCAGGCTTTAAAACGTTTCAGCGAAGTTTCCAACAGATCCTCCCGATGGTCAATGGTTGCGCGGAAAAACCTTGTTCCTCCACCGACATGTCCTTGTGAACAGGGCTTTCCTCAGTGCTGAGCGATCGAGAGGGGGGATGAAGTAATAAGAACGTTTCACTCGCATGGGTTTCACTGGCCTGTGCCGACGAGCTGTCGGCCGACGCCCCGGGCGGGGCGGCTCCGTACTGGCACTCCTACGCCTACGACACCCGGGGTAACCGCACCACCGGGGTCCAGCACGGTCCCACCGGGGACGTCACCCGTACCTACGCCCATGGGGACGCGGCCGGGCCGCGTCACCGGATGCTGGCCAAGGTGGAGCGGACCGGGCCCGGCGGTGACCGGCTGGAGGAGTACTCCTGCGACGGTCCCCAGGTGGGGACGGCCGTTCCGCGGAGTCAGCCGCCTGATCCCTGTACGGCGTGTGGGGCCGCGGCCACGTCGACGACGCGTTCGAGGCGGGCGAGGGTCTCGGCCCGGTGGGACGCGATGAGGACGGTGCCGTGGAATTCGGCGATGACGTCGGATACCAGTCGTTCGGTGGCCGGGTCGAGGCTGGCGGTGACCTCGTCCACGAGGAGGACACGCGGCCGGCGGGCGAGGGCGCGGGCCAGGCACAGGCGTGCCCTCTGTCCGCCGGACAGCCGCACACCCCCCTCTCCGAGTTCGGCGTCAAGACCGATCCAGGCGGCGGCTTCGACGCGTTCGAGCAGGGCGTTCAGATCACCGTCGGACCGCGGCCCGCAGCCGCGCAGCAGGTTGTCGCGCACGGTGCCGTGGAAGAGTGTCGCGTCCTGGTCGACCAGGGCGACGGCCTCCCGCAGCGCCGCCTCGTCCAGATCGGAGACGGGGATGCCCCCGCCGTCCGCGGTGACGAGCTCGACGGTGCCCGACGAAGGGTCCCAGAGGCGGGCCGCGAGGGCGATGACGGTGCTCTTGCCCGAGCCGGAGGGGCCGACCAGCCCGGCGTGCTCGCCGGGGGCGAGTTCGGTGGACCAGGACGTCAGCGTCGGCTGTCGGCCCTCGTAGGAGAAGGACACGTCCCGGAAACGGAGGCCGAGCGGTCCGGCGGGCAACCGCCGTGGCGTTCGGGGGATGGCGACGACCGGGGGGCGGCTGATCCCGGCGGCGACGCGTTCGGCGCCGGAGACGAGCGGATGGAGCCGGGTGAGGGTGTCGGTGGCGTCCACGATCGCGGCGATGCCGACCAGGGCCAGGGCGACCAGCGCGGGCAGTTCCGCGGGGGCCATCCGCACCTGGGCGCCTTCTGAGAGCACGCCCGCGGCGGTGGCGCTGGTGGCGATGACGCCGATGACCACGGCGGTGAGGATGAGTTCCCGGAGGGCGGTGACCAGGTGCGACAGCAGTTCGCGCCGTTGCGCGATCGTGGCGGCGCGTGCGGTGGCGGCGCTGGTCTCGGCGATGATCCGAGGGGCGAGCCCGTAGGCGAGTACCTCGCGTAGGGCACCCAGCGCGTCCACGATGTGCTCGGACAGGTCTGAGCGCTCCCGCTGTTCCCGCTCGCCCAGCCGCCGGGTGGCCCGCGCCCAGTACAGTGCGCTGCTCGCCACGACGGCGGCGCCCAGGAGCATGACGAGTGCGGCTTCGGGCAGCAGCAGGGACGCGGTGACGAGGGAGGCGGTGAACAGGGTGAGCGAGGCGCCGAGCTGGGCGACCGTGTGGGCGTAGAAGAACTCGAGCTTTTCGATGTCGTCCATCGCGACCGCCGCCGCGCGTCCGGAGTGCTCGCGACGCCGACCGGGAACGCTGCGCGCGTAGGCGTCGAACAACGCCATCCTCAGCCGGGCCAGCACGCGGTAGGCCAGGGCGTGGGAGACGTCCATCTCCCGCCAGGTCAGGAGCACGCGCAGCAGTAGGAGCCCGAGGACCAGGGTCCACCAGAGGGGGCCGGGCGGCGTGCGCTCCACGACGGCGTGGCCGACCGCCCATGCCGTGAGGACGGTCAGGCCGGCCAGGCCGAGCGCGCTCATGGTGCCGAGTAGGTAGATCCAGACCATCCCCCGACGTTCGGGGCGCAGGACGGGCAGCAGTTCGCGGAAGGCCCGGAACGCGGAGAGGGTGTTCACGAAGTGCTCCTGTACAGGTGTCCGGAGTCGAGGCTGAGCACGTCGGGAACCGCGGTGAGGGTCTCGGAGCGGTGGCTGATCATGAGGACGACGCGGTCGCGGGCGACACGGTGCAGAGTTCGGATGACGTCCGCGGAGCGGTCGGCGTCCAACGCGCTCGTCGGCTCGTCCACCAGCAGGACCGGGCGCCGTGCCAGCAGCGCGCGGGCCAGTGCGAGGCGTTGGCGCTGCCCGCCCGACAGGCTGGTGCCGGCTTCGGTGACCTCGGTGTCGAAGCCGCGCGGGAAGCACCGGATCTCGTCGAGGATCCCCGCGTCGCCGCAGGCCTCGACGAGATCCGCCTCCGCGGCGGCCCCGGTGACCGCGAGATTGTCGCGGATGGTCCCGGTGAAGAGCACCGGCCGCTGGGAGACCACGGCGACGTCGGAGGTGCGGAGCGGCCGCCCGTCGAGGTCGATGCTTCCGGTGCGCGGAGTGAGGAAACCGAGGAGTAGGTCGAAGAGGGTGGACTTCCCGGCCCCGGAGGCTCCGACGATCGCGGTGAGGGAGCCCCGCCGGGCCGTCAGGTCGAGGTCGTGGACGACGTCGCCGGGCGCGCCGGGGTAGCGGAAACTCAGACCGGTCACCCGCAGCGCGTCCGCCGGCCGGCCCTCGGCCGTCCGGCCGTCCCCGGGGGCGGCCGCGGTGTGTTCGGGGGAGACGCTCCGCTCGGTGAGGGCTCCGAGCCGCTGGAGGCCGGGGACCGCGGTGAGGCCGAGGAATCCGGCGTGCCAGTGCCGTGAGAGGTCCCGGACGGGACGGAACGCCTCGGAGGAGAGCAGGAGGATCAGGTAGACCTCCAGGGCGGGGGCCTGCCCGGTGACCGCGTGGGCGATGGCGACGGCAGCGGCGGCGACCGCTCCCCCCTGGACGGCCGCGTCGGTGACGGACGTCTCGCCCAGGGAGACGCGCATCACGCGTTCGGTGGCCCGGCGCAGCGCCTCCGAGCGGTGGTCCAGCCGCTCGCGGGTACCGGACACATCGCCGAGCGTGCGCAGGGTGGCCATGCCGCGCAGGGATTCGAGCAGGTCGGCGCTGAGCGCCTCGTAGCTGTCCCAGTGGTCGAGTCCGCGCCGGGCCATCACCCGTTTCCACGCCATGGGCCCCACCAGCGCGAACACGACCCCGGCGGCGACGCACAGTCCCGCCCACGGTGAGAGGACGAGCAGGGCGATCACGACGATCGGGCAGGTGAGGAGTAGTTGCACGATCGCGGGAACGTACTTGGAGACGTAGGCGTCGATGCCGTCGACACCGTCACCGAGGCTGGCACGCATCGAGCCGTCCCGGGCCGCCGTGTCGTGCAGCCGCTCGGGCACGAGCGCGGCCCCCATCGCGCGGCGGCGGACCGCCTGTCTGACCCGGCCGCCCAGACGCGCGGCGGCCGACGCCTGGGCCAGGGAGAGCAGCAGGCGCAGCAGCGCGATCCCGAGGATCAGCGACAGCGCGAGGAGTACGTCCTGGGCCTGGCCGCGCAGCACCGCCGACATCGACCAGGCGACCGCCACGGCCTGTCCGACGTGGGTGAGGAAGACGAGGACCAGCAGGGCGACGCTCCGTGCCAGAGCCGCCGGGAACCGGGCCGCCTCCCGCCACAGCAGGGGGACGATCATCATGCGGCTGACTCCTTGTCGAGGTCGTGTTCGCCGGGGAGCATCGCCAGGGCGTGGACGGTCCAGCGGCCGCCCGAAGCGACGAACCCCGATATCGGACGGCAGCGCCACCGCCGGGACAGGGCGCCCGCGTAGCACAGGTCGGCCGCGGCCCGGTGGGCCCGCCACAGAGTCTCGGTGAACTCGGCGGCGGGCGTGTCCACCGCGACGGACCACGTCTCCAACCGGTGGGCACCGAGGACCCAGGCCTGCCCGGAGGCCTTCGCGACGTCAACGGCCCACGGATCGCGGGCGCGCGCCGCGGCCTCGAACTCGCCGGTCGCCGGGGAACGCCTCGCGGCCAGGGCGTCCCTGCGCCCAGGCACGACCGACCAGGAGCCGGGCAGCTCGATCGCGGCCAGCGGGATCTCCGGCGCGAGTCCGCGCGCGAGCCACCGGCCGTGCTCAGCCGCGCGCGGGACGCCGAGCAGCCCGCGCAGCCACGATCCGGGGCCCAGCCGTACTGTGTCGGGGGCCGGAGCGCACAGGAACTCCACCGCGGCCAGGGCGTAGGCGGTGTCCGCGATCCACAGCGGCCAGGCCCGGTGACGGTACCGGCCGAAGCTGCGACCGGGTTGCACGCTCAGGACCAGGTGGGTCCCCGTCACGTCGGCGCCCGTACCGGGGACGTGCCAGCCCGCCTCCCGTTCGCGGGTCTCGTCGCGTCGACGGAGGGTGCCGTCCTCCAGGTCGAAGGCGTACCGCCCCGCGTCCAGGGGGCCGTCCGCACCGACCACCAGGTGGGTGTGCACGGGGTAGGTCGCTCCCGCGGAGGGCACCGGACGCCTGCGGACACGGGTCACCGTCCCGTCGGCCAGGCGGTGGTGTCCCGCGCCGTGCCACAGGCCGTCGAGCAGGGCGCGTTCGCGGGCCGGTACCGTCACCGGGTCGGCTCCGGCCCGGCGCCAGGGGTTGGCGCGCGGTCCGGGCGGGCGGGGCGGGCCTGGTACCTCGGCCGAGAAGGCGCGCGCGAGTGCGGGCGGCAGGCGCGAAGGATCCGCCGCACCGCGCCTCGCGCCGTACGGCGAGGAGGGTGATGGGAAGGGAAGGGGCATGGGCGCGGCCTCACATGTGCGGGGGCGGGGTGAGGGTGAGGTCCGTAGGGCTCCCGTTCCAGGAGGTGCGCCACCCTCGTTCGAGGGCCGCGTGCTCGAAGCGGGGCATGCCGAGGTAGGCGAAAGCCGCGGGAGCGTTCGGGACGAGCCCCGTGACGAAGCTCCGCACCACCCGCAGCGAGGTGCGACGGACATCGCTCGTCGTCAGGTCGCGGGTGAGGACGCGGTGTCCGCGAGCGGCCAGCCGCTGGTGGACCTCGTCCATCGACACGGCCGCGACCTCGGTGACCGGCCGGACCCCCAGGGCTGGTGCCGTGAAGCGCCGGGCCTGGCCGTGGATCCGGGGGTCGAGCCAGACCTGGACGTGCGCGCCCAGGTCGATGACGTGCTCGCACTGGGCGCCGGCGGCGTCGAGGTAGGCGGCGTCGGCGCGGAAGTCGAGGTAGAGGCCGCGGGCCATCAACCCCTGTTCGACGGCACGGAAGACCCACCCGTCGGCGTCGGTGCAGCCCTGGGTGTAGACCCATGTGTGGACGGCTTCGAGGACGGCCTTGCGGGCGGCCCTCACGGGATCGAGCGCGGCGGAGAACCCCGCGGCGTACAGGCCGCGTTCCCTGTCGTGCACGAGTGCGGCCACGGCGGGGGCGAACTCCGAGGGCATGACCGCCAGGGACACGTCCAGGGAGCTGCCGCGCAGGTCGTCGGCCAGTCCGGGAACGCTGGCGGGGTCGATCCCGAAGGTGGGTCCGTCCAGGTGCCACCACAGTTCGAGGGCGTCGCGTTCGATGATCTCCAGGACCCCTCGGTCCCTGGCGTCCTCGGCCCCCTGTCCGGTGGCGATCCCGGCGTAGTTCAGGTGGTGCACACGCGGCAGGTGGCGAAAGCGCGACTGCCGCCAGTTGAGGTAGACCAGTGAGGCGGGCATCCAGACCTCGGCGCCGCCGTGCTCCTCGCAGCGCGCCCAGAGGGTGGGGGTGTCCTCGGTGAGGGGCTGGTAGGGGAACCCGGCTCGGGTGTACTGCCACGGAGCGAACAGGGGCAGGTCGTCCAGGTCGACCGGGCGGCGGCCCGCGGCCAGCAGTTCCGCACGGGATCCGATGCGCAGTTCGTCGTGGGGAAGGTCGGCGGGAAGCCAGTTCCCGCAGTAGCGCTCGATCCCCTCGGCGATCGCGGCGATCCTGGCCTGCTCGACGTCGTCGAACGACGTGCCCAACGAGACGCGGTCGGCCGGCCACTCGCCGAGCTGCCGGGCATCGGCGACGGCCGCGGTCAGCCCCATGTAGGAGGTGGGAGCGCCGGCGGGGTGCGTCACGGCCCGCACGGAGCGGATGATTCCGCATTCGGGGTCGACCAGCGCGTCCACGGGCAGGGGGCGGTCGGCCCGGGCCGTGGCGGTCCCGGCGGTCCCCAGGCGGGGCCGCCCGGTTGTGGTGAGGGTCAAGGTGAGGTCCTTTCGTGGCGCCAGGCCTCTGACGCGGGATCGAGGGTCGACCGGGTGCGGGGCATGGACGCGGCCGTGAGGATCCCGGTCCACTCCGCCGGGGAGCCGGGCAGTCCTTGGGCCGCCAGCCACGGCTCGATGATGTGGGTCAGTCCGCCCGCGGCCGAGATACGGGCCCGCAGGGCCTGGTCGGAGACACCGCCGACCAACCGGTGCCCCCAGGGGCCGCTGGCGAAGTGGCTCGGGGCTCTCCACTCGCGCGCGAGTCGCCGGGCGTCGTCGTGGAAGAAGTCGTCATCGCCGCTGACCACCAGCAGCGGCACGTCGACGCGGCCGTAGCGTGATGCCGGGTCCACACGATCCGCGCTCCACAGCCTCCGCCAGCCGGCCAACGCCGATGGCGACCAGCCCCAGTTCTCGGCGGCCCCGACCACGCCCCGCCTCCGCGCCTGCGCGACGCGTCGGTCGAGCTCTGCCGCGGACAGCGGGGGTCGGGAGCGCCGGTGGCGTCCGTGTTCGTGCCACCATCCGATCCGGTGCAGGATCTGCGGGGAGCCCCCGGGGGTCCACGCGGTCTCGGCCAGCCCGAGTGCGGGGACGAGGGCGATGATCGCCGCGACCGGGCACGCGCCGTCGCGCGTCACGGCCCGAGCCGCTTCGAGCGCGGTGTGAGCTGCGTACGAGGCACCGAAGAGAACCAGCGGCAGCCCTTCGTACTCGTCGAGCAGGTGTGCGAGCACCTGGCCGCCGTCGTCCTCCTCGTGCGCGTAGGGGGACCAGGCCCCCGCTGACCCGTACCGTCCGCGCACGTCCTGGACGAGGCAGTGGTAGCCGCGGGCGTTCCATGAGCGTGCCGTCGTCATGTGCCGGCCGGCGCCGTAGGGGGTACGGATCACCACGACGCCTTCCGGGTTCGCGCATTCCCACATCCGCCCGCGCAGGACCGTGCCGTCGCGGCCCCGGCACAGGTGTGCGCGTCCGAGCTCCACCGTCATACCCGCCGACACGCCCCTCGGTCGATGGAGGACGGCGGGTCGTAGGCCAGGACCGGGTGCTCGCTGATCGTGCCGGTGGCGGGGACCAGTTTCCACAGCGTGGTGCGGTGGCCCCCCAACGCGTCCGACCCCTGGGCCCAGGCGAGGGCCAGGGTGAGGAGCCGGCTCGTCATCAGCATGTGTGCGGCGGCCGAGGCGGGCGCGGCGGCCACGGCCGCGCGCCGCCAGGTGTCGAGTTCCCGGGGAACGAAGCTCGCCGCCAGGCGTCGCCGGTACACCTGTTCGGCTCCGGGGTCGTCCCCGTTGAGGCAGATCGGATCGACGAAGCAGTTCTCACCCTCGCGGTAGGCGCGCAGCCAGGCGACCCCCTGGCTCGGCAGCGTGTCGAGCCGATCCCATCCGACGCGCTCCACGGGGGAGTCCGCGTACGCGACCACCAGTCCCCATGGCCAGGCGCCCTCCCCTCGGGGACCGGCCGTGCCGCCGCCCCGGCGATCGTCGTCGGCCGCTCCGTCCATCAAGGCGAGCAGGGACCCGCCGTCGGTGTGGCGGGTGACGGCCGCGCCCCAACCGGTCAGGGCGTCAGCCACCGCGTCGATGAGCGGGCCCCTGCCGACCAGGGCGACCTCGCGCCGCGGACCCGGCCAACGGCGCTGTGCGTCCTCCTCCTCGAACGCGGACATCCTCGCCCGAAGCGTCTCGGCGTACGCGGAGGCCTCCGGGTCACCGTGCGAAGCGCCGCCCAGGACGTCCGGGAGACCGGGCGGCGGGGACACGAGGCGGAGGAAGCGCCCTGAGGAGGTGCGTACGGCACCGGTACCCCCGCTGTCGACGATGACGTGCGCGCCGGTCCCCGGCACGCGGGCGATGGATGGTTCTGGGAGCAAGGCCGACCTCTCAAACGGCCCGGTCGGGCAGCGCGGGGCCGCCCGACCGGGTGGTTCTCACTGACTACGTCCCGGGGACGAGGGCTAGTCGAAGGGGTTCTCGACGAGCGCGTTGGAGTGCGAGGCCGACAGGTGCGCGAGCTGCTCGGGCTCCTCGATCTCGGCCACGACGTCGAAGGGGTTCTCGACGAGCGCGTTGGAGTGCGAGGCCGACAGGTGTGCCAGCTGCTCGGGCTCCTCGATCTCAGCGACGATCTGGTTGTCCATGAAGGATTTCCCTTTCAAGCCACGACGTATCGGTCATCTATGCCGATACGTGTTCGTCGGGGGACGAACGACGGTCACTGTACTTGAAAACGATTACCGTTTCCAATACCTTTACTGCATGAACTTCCAGAAGCTCCTCGTCGCCGACTACCGCGGGGGCCGCACGTACGCCGTCGCGGACGGCACGGTGAGACCGCTCGGCGACGCCGTCCTCGCCGAGCACGCCGGGTTCCTGACGCTGCCCCGCCGGGGGGAGGGGCAGGCCGAATGGGCCTTCGTCGACGACCGCTCCGGCGCGCTCGTGATCTCGGGGCCCCGCGGGGAACAGCGCCTCCCCGCCGCCATCCCCGGCGAGCACCTCGCCTGCGACGCCTCGGGCCGCTACGTGGTGGTGACGACCGGGCTGGGCGCGAACGCGGAGGCGTGGAGCGACGTCGTCACCCTTGTCGACCTCGAACGGAGCGAGTCGGTACGGTTCCGCTCCCGGGTCGGGGAGCCCGGGGCGATGATCGTCCCTGACCAGGCCGGCGGCGAACCGGTGGTCGTGCTGCGCCACAGGGAGCCCGGAGCCCTCGAGTCGTTCCCCCTCTCCCGGTGCCTCGACGCCGCCCCGCACGTGCCCCGGATCACCGGTGAGGTCGTCCACGAGGTCGCCGACGACGGACACGGCGACGTCGTCGACCAGCGCACCGGCATCGCGGCGACCGCGACCAGCAGGGGACTGGAGCGCTTCGTCGTCGACGGAGGTGTCCCGCGCATGCTCGGCGCCGTCGCCTGGCCCGTGCCCGGACGCGCCTACTACCTGCGCCTGGACCCGGCCACCGGCCGTGCGGTGGGCGTGGTCCGAGGCGGGCCCGCGTCCCCAACGGCATGGACCGAGTGGACGAACCACCTGGTCGACGTCGACCTGTCCACCGGCCGGACGCGCTGCCTGGGGCTGCCCCGGGGGCTGGCCTTCCGCTTCGCTCTCGGCGGCACACGGGCCGCCGTCGCCACGATCCATCCCGACGGAGACGAGCTCACCGTCATCGAGCGGGCCGAGCCGCTGATGCGCGCCTCGCACAAGATCCCGCTTCCCCCGATGTCGCGCCCGCCCGCCCCCGGACACCTGCCCTGGGACCCGGTCGGCGACTCACCCGCGCAGCGGCGCTCCGTGGCCGTCGACCCCACCGGCGCGACGGTCGCGGTGACCCGAGGAGGCGACGGCCAGCTGCACCTGTTCCACGACGGCGGACTCGACACCGTCACCGTGCCCAGCCCGCTCGACGAGGGCGGGCACCTGTACTGGCACGGCGGCGACATCGACACCATCGGCCGGTGAGCGATGTACGACTCCCCTCCTCCCCCCGTCCCCGCCCTCGATGCCGCGCTCACGAAGTGGGAACGGCACGGACGCCCGGGCCTGCCGGAGAACGGGTTCGCGCTCAGCCGACCGCCCGGACGCCGACGCCAGGGGATCTACCGGGCGGACACCGGCTCACCGGTGATCGAGCCCGAGGGGCACATCCTGCGCATGGCCCCCTCCCCGGACGGGCGCAGCATCTGCGTCCAACTGGCCGAGCACGCGGACGAGGACGCCGCACTGGGGCTGGTCGACACCGCCACCGGAGCCCTGCGGCTCCACCCGCGGGTTCGCTGCCGTTACGACCCCATGCTCTGGGAAGGTGACTCGTCCAGTGTCGAGCTGGTCGCCGGCCGGTCCCACAGCCTCGTCCGGATCGACGCGGAAACCGGGCGGCTGACGGCTTCGGCCGTACCGCCGGACACCCGGCTCAGGCTCTTTCCCGGAGGCCGGCGCGGACTACTCGCCGAGAGCCGCCCCGGTAGCCCCAGCCGCCTCATCGACCGGGCCACCGGTGCCGAGCTCGCCGAGTTCGCCGCCATCGCCCGGGTCCTGCCCGCGGGTGAGGACATCGTCGTCGACGACGGCGCCCGCCTTCAGGGCCTCGACCCGGGCAGCGGTGCCCGGAGATGGTGCTGGGACGACCCGGACCTGCGGGTCACCTCGTTCGCCGCCCGCGGTCAGGACATCGTCGCCGTCGGCGTACGCGCCGGCCGCAGTGTCATCGTGCGGCTCGTCCAAGGCTCGGTCGTGGCCGAACGAGAGGTCACCCACCGGGGAGCTCCGGCCGTCGCGACCGGAGTGAGCGCTGACGCCGACCGGTTCCACGCCCTCGTCGAAGGCCCGGTCCTGCCCCCGCGGGTCGTACCCGCCGACGAGCTGTTGTCCGACCGTCCGGCAGCGGCCCGCCCGGAAACCCCGGCACGCACCGAACGGTACGTCTTCACCGCCGAGGACGGAACGCGCGTACCCGCCGTGGTCACCTCATCGACCGACGCCAGGGGCCCCGCACCGATGATCCTCACCTGCTACGGCGGCTTCGGTGTACCGAGCCTGCCGGTGTTCGAACCGACCGTGCCGGCGTGGGCCGAGCACGGTGGCCGGTACGCCGTCGCACAGGTCCGGGGAGGCGGCGAGCACGGCCCGGCCTGGAGGCAGGCCGGACGCGGCCTCGCCAAGGGCCGCGGCGTCGAGGACCTGGCCGCCGTCGCACGCGGCCTGGTCGAGGCCGGGCTCACCCGGCCCGACATGCTCGTCCTGGCCGGCGCCTCCCACGGCGGAGTCCTGGCCACCAGCTGCGCCCTCGGCTCGCCGGACCTGTGCGCCGGTGTCGTCAGCACCGCGGCGCCGCTCGACCTGCTCAACCTCGGCGTCCACCCGCTCGGGCGGCGTTGGGCCGACGAGTTCGGAGCCTCGGACACCCCCCAGGGGATCGAACACCTGCGCCGGATCTCACCGCTGCACCGTGCCAGGGAACTCACCCCCGGCACCGCTCTTCCCCGCTTCCTCGGCATCGTGCTGGCGGAGGACTCCCGGGTCGCCGCAGACGACACTCTGGCGGTCGTCGACGCGCTGCGCCATGCCGGAGGCGACGCCGCCGTATGGCGCGCACCGGAAACGGGCCACGGCGGCAACCACCTCGACAGCCTGCACCGCCTCGGGACGACCGTCCTCAGCTTCGCCGCCACGGCCACCGGATCCGTGCAGACCACTCCATCCACGACGTAAGAGAGTCTCCGCGACAGATGGCACAAGCAACCAACGGGAGACGCGTGTCGGCTTCCCTCCAACGCCTTCTGGCCAGCACGCGCCCCGGAGGAGCGCCCCCCGGCGGCGCCCCGGCCCCGGCCGCTCCCGCGGGCGGTACCCGGCGGCGCGGCGTGCTCGCCGCTCGGATCCTCGTTCCGGTCCTGGCCCTCACGCTGCTGGCGGTGGTGGTGCTGTCCACCAGCGTCGGCACGATCGACGTGTCCCCGGCGGAGGCCCTGCGCGTCATCGCCGGCCATCTCGTGCCAGGGATGCCGTGGATGTCGGACGGGTCACTGACGACGGTGCAGGACAACGCCGTCTGGCAGTTCCGGCTGCCCCGCGTGATCCTGGCAGCGACCGCCGGTGCCGCGCTCGCCCTGGCCGGCGCGCTGATGCAGGCCGTGGTCCACAACTCCCTGGCCGAGCCCTACATCCTCGGGGTCTCCGCCGGCGCAGGAGTCGGCGCGGTCTCGTTCATCGTCCTGGGCGTCGGGACCAGCTCCCTCGGCGTGGGGGGCGCGGCCTTCCTCGGCGCACTCACGGCCACCGCGGCCGTCTACACCCTGGCCCACAAGAACGGGCGCATCGCACCCCAGCGCCTCATCCTCGCGGGCGTCGCACTGGGCGCCCTGTTCAGCGCCGTGACCAGCTACCTGACCATCACCACCCACGCGCAGAACGTCTTCAGCATCATGTTCTTCCTCCTGGGGTCGGTCTCCGCCGCCACGATGGGCCACCTCGCCCTGCCCTCGGCGGCGCTGCTCATCGTGGGGCTCTACGCCGCGTTCCACGCGCGGGCACTCAACGCGCTCCTCGTCGGGGACGACGCGGCCGCCTCCCTGGGCGTCAACGTCAACCGGCTGCGCAGCGGCGCCCTCGTCGCCGCGGCACTGCTGACCGGATCGGTCGTCGCGGTCTCCGGAGGCATCGGCTTCGTCGGGCTGATCATCCCCCACATCGCGCGCATCACCGTCGGTTCCGACCACCGCAGGATGCTCCCGGTCGCCCTGCTCGGCGGAGCGGTGTTCCTCACCACCTGCGACTTCCTGGCCCGGACCCTGGCCGATCCCTCGGAGATCCCACTGGGCGTGCTCACAGCGATGGTCGGAGCACCGTTCTTCCTGTGGCTGCTCCGACGCGACCGCGCCGACAGCGTGGGGGTGGGCCGATGAGAGTCGACATCGAGAACCTCCAAGCCCACCGCGGGGGGCGGACCGTCATCACCGACGTGAGCGTCCCGGTGCCCTCGGGCACCGTGCTCGGGCTGCTCGGGCCCAACGGGAGCGGCAAGTCCACACTGCTGCGCGCCGTGTCGGGGCTCGCGGCCCCATCAGCCGGCCGTGTGCGCTTCGACGGCACCGACATCACCTCGCTGAGCCGCAGGGAGATGGCCCGGCGCGTGGCGGTGATGGCACAGGAGCACAGCGAGGAGTTCGAAATCCCCGTCCTCGACCTGGTCCTGCTCGGGCGCATCCCGCACGGACGCGGGTACGGGCGCGATTCCGACCACGACATCTCCCTCGCCCAGCGGGCCCTCACCCGCGTCGGCGCCGCGCACCTGGAGAACCGCCCGTTCTCGGCCCTCTCGGGTGGCGAGCGCCAACGCGTGCTCTTCGCCCGCGCGCTCACCCAGGACACACCCGTGCTCGTCCTCGACGAGCCCACGAACCACCTCGACATCGCCCACCAGCTCGAACTCCTCGATCTGGTCAGGGCCACCGACCGCACCGTGATGGTCGCCCTGCACGACCTGAACCTGGCCGCGCGCTCCTGCGACGCCATCGGCGTCCTGGCCGAGGGGCGGCTGCTCTCCCTCGGCGCCCCGGACGAGGTACTTCGCACCGACCTGGTCCGCTCGGTCTTCGGCGTCGAGTCGACGGCCGTCGCCCATCCGCGTTCCGGACGGAGACACCTCCTCTTCGACGCCTGCAGCCCGCCGAAGCCGAGCGGCCACGGCCCCACGAACCCACCCATCCCGACCGAGGAAGAAGTCACCACCCCATGACACGCAACGCCACCCGGGCCACGTCCCGGCGCCGTTCCCGTACCCGCGACCGCTCGACCGCCTGGGCCGCACTCGCCGTGGCACCGCTGGTGCTGACCGCCTGCGGTACCGGCGTCACCAGCGCCCCGGAGGCCTCCGAGACCTCCGAGGGAACCGTGACGGTCACCAACTGTGGACGGGACCTGTCCTTCGACACCGCTCCCAGCAGGGTCGTCGGGCTGATGCCCTCGCAGACCGAACTGCTCATCCGCCTCGGTGCGGGGGGCTCCGTCGTCGGCCAGGCCCAGACCGAGGTCTCGGCGCTGCCGGACGACATCGCCGAGCAGGCCGCCGACATCCCGGTGCTCAGCGCGGACGCTCCGCCCACCCGCGAGGACCTGCTCACCGTCGCCCCCGACCTGGTGGCCTCCCCCACGGAGTACGAGTTCACAGCCGAACAGGGCTTCGCCAGCATCGAGCAGCTGGACGAGAACGGCGCCCAGGCCTACGTCGCGACCGGCGGTTGCGCCGACCGCCGCAACACCGCGGAGGTCACCGACGTGCTGACGGACATCGACGACCTCGGTGCCATCCTGCGTGTCCCCGACGCGGCCGAAGAGCTCATACAGGACACCGAGGAACGGCTGGCCGCTGTGGAGGCCGCGATCAGCGACTCTCCGCCACCCGCCGTCGCGCAGGTCTACGTCGAGGGCAACTCGCTGTCGGCCATCGGCGCCGGCATCGAGGCGGACATCATCAGGACCGCCGGCGGCGACAACGTCTTCGACCCCGACGGGCCCGAGTTCGCCGACTTCTTCGCCGCGCAGATCAACCCCGAGGAGATCATCAGCCGCGCCCCCGAGGCCATCGTGTTCGGCGTGAGCGGACCGGAGCACGAAGAGCAGACACGCGAGTACCTCCGCAGCACCTTCCCCGAAGTCCCGGCGGTGGAGAACGAACTCCTCATCGCCATTCCCGGAAGTGACCTGTACCCCGGCGCCCTGGGGAACATCGACGCTGTGGAGACGATCGCCCAGGAGCTCTACCCGGACGCGTTCTAGCTTGGCGTTCCACCTGTCCGCCTGTCTCCGGAGCGGTTCCCAGGGCCCGTCGCGTTCTTCCTCGGGCCCCGCGGCGGGGAGCGGAACGCTTGTTCCGGCTCCCCGCCGGGCGCCCCGGACCAGGCCTTGAGAGCCGTGGAACACCCCCGCACCAACGCACTCGTCGTCGCCACCGCTGTAGGACCGCTTGTGCCACCCAGCCACCGTTGATCCTCCTCGTCTCGTTGGTTGGCCCGGTCGGCCAGGTCCTTCCCGGCCCACCGCGTTCGTTGCCCATCGACGTCGGTCTGGTCCCATCGGCGGCTAGAGCACCTTCCGGGCGCCCGGGAGGGCGCGCACCGCGAACGCCATCGCCCAGCAGAGCGGTACCGCGAGGACGGCCAGGAGCGCGAACTTCGCCACGGCGGGGGCCTGCACGCCGCTGAGCGCGTAGCCCAGCGCGACCAGCACGACCGGGTGGATCAAGTAGACGGTGTAGGCGTGCGTCGACAGGAACCGGCGGCGGCGTCCCTGGTGACCGAGGCGCTCCCGGAACAGCATCAGCAGGCCCAGGGCGATGCCGACGGCGAGCGTCGAATCGCAGGCCGCCATCACCAGGGACTGCCAGGTGCCGTGGCCCAGGAACGCCGTTCCCCCGGAAGAGCCGATGGCGAGGAGGATGATCCCGACCGCGGCGACGGCCGCGGCGGCGAACCCGGTCCGGCCGGTCGCCCTGGAGAGGCCATCCAGCCAGCCGCGCCGGGCCGCGATCAGCCCGGCGGCGAACAGCGCCGCGTACTGCGGTAGGTAGGCGGGCGTGGGCAGGCCCAGAACCGGAAGGGGGACGCCCATCGGTATCACGATGCGCCACAGGTAGGTCACGAGGGCCAGCCCGATGGTGAACCCGACGATCGCGACTGCGCCGGGCGCCCGGCCCGCGACCGGGGCCGCCCCGGACGCGCGCCGCTCCTTGCCGGCCAGGTGCCGCCAGAGGACGTAGAGCGCACTGAACACGAGCAGCACTTCGACGAACCACATCGGCCCCGGCGTGAACGAGTGCAGGTAGTACTGCCAGTAGGGCAGCTCGGCCCCCTGCCGGGCGGCGACGTCCCTCGCCTCGGTGTAGGCGCCGACGGTCACCAGGGGACGGAGCAGCAGCAGCCAGGCCAGCAGCGGAACTCCCAGGCGCAGTAGCCGTTCCCCGAGGAAGCTCCTGGTTCCCTTGCGGTCGTGGGAGCCGGGCACGAAGAGCCCCGAGATGAGGAAGAAGACGCCCATGAAGAACGTCTGGTTGAGTAAGAGCAGGAGGTCCAGGAACACTCCCGACGGGTCGGTCACCGTCTCCATGTAGTACCAGCGCGGGATGCTGCTGTAGGCGATGGCGGCGTGGTGGAGCACCACGAGCACTGTCAGGGCGGTGCGCAGGTTGTCGACGTAGAGGAGCCGCGGACGGGTGGTGGGCGAAGCGGCCGGCCGGTCGGTGGGTCGAGTCATCGGCTCGCATTCCCCTCAGGGCGTTCGGCACGGGTGGCGTGCTCGAACAGGTCGGCCAGTTCCTCGGCGTGCGCTTCCAGGTCGTGCTCCGGGTAGGTCACCCAGTAGCCGAACATGCCGTCGATCGCGGACTGCACGGTGACGCTCATGACGCGGGGGTCGAACGCGCGGAACTCGCCGGTCCGCTGGCCGCGGCGGAATATCGCCTCCCGCCCTTCGTAGACCTGTTCGTTGAAGGCGACGCCGTAGCGCCGCTCGCCCTCGGGGGTGCGGAGGTTGTTGAAGATCTCCCCGAGAGCGAGCAGCTGGGCGCGGTGGTCCCGCATGTACTCGGCGACCGAGCGGATGTTCGCTCGCAGCGCGCCGGCCGCCGTGGTCTCCTTCTCGGTCCGTGGCAGGACGAACTGGGCGATGTCGAGGTAGACCTGCTCGACGATCTGCTCCATCAGCTCGGCCTTGCCGGCGAAGTGGTAGGAGATCACGCTCTTGCTGATGCCGGCGCGTTCGGCGACGCGCGCCAGCGAGGTGTTGGCGTAGCCCAGCTCCGAGAAGGTCTCGACGGCGCTCCCGATGATCTGTGCGCGGCGCGCCTCCTCGATGAAGGACGCTCGTTTCTGACCGACCGGCCTGTTTTCTGACTCCATGGACGGAAAATAGCACATTCGGCCTGACGGCATAGTGCGAACGGTGCGGGAGTTCCGTGCGGGGAAGGAGTTATGCCGCATGCGGTCACGGTCTGGGGGCGGCGCACCGGCCGCGGTCGGGACGCAGCGGTGCCCGGCTCCGGTACCCCCGGAAGAGGGCTTCTGCCCCGCCTGGGTGCCGGTCTTTCGTCACCTCAAGCGGGACAGAGCGTCAAGAGCTCATGGACAGGGCTCCGAGAGGTCTACAGCGCGCCCGAGGCCGAGACCCCGTATTCGGCGGTCAGTCCCGTCGCCACGGCGGGCGACGGAGTGGAAACCGGCTTCGACACGGCTGCCACCGCCCTGGGAGGCCTTCGCCGAGGCAGCACGCGAGCTGCGCTCAAAGTTGGTCCAGGCCCGCCAGGACGCCAGGGACCTCGTCGCGGGGATCCAAAGCGACGACATCAGTGCGCAGCTGCTCGGGCCTTGACCGCTTCGAGTGCCTGTTTCAGCTCTTCCAGGTTCCGGAACAGGCGGCTTCTGAGCACGCGTTTGAGATGGGACCGCAACGGCTCCACCAGGTTCAGCTCGGGCGCGTACCGGGGCGGGCACACCACGCTCAGCCAGTCCCGAACCGCGACTTGGACGGCCACCGGTTTGCAGGTGTGCGAGGAGCGGTTGTCCCAGACCAGCACCACCGGATGTCTCGTTCCGGGTGTGATGGAGTGGCGTGTACTGAGTTCGGTGGAGCCGTGTTTCCGGATTCTCAGGCCGCGGTGCCCCTTCCGCGCGTTGTCACCAGGGGACGACACCCTCGTCGTCGAAGAACCCGCCGCGCGGTCCATCATCCGGCAGGGTGGCGAGCCGGATCGCGATCGCGGCTCCTTGCTCGGGCGTCCGCGGGGCGTTGAATCCGGTGAAGTCCGTGGCCACATAGCCGGGGCAGGCGGCGTTGACGATGATGTTCGTGTCGGAGAACCGGCGGGCGTACTGGGCTGTGATGCCGTTGAGCATGGTCTTCGACGGTGCGTACGCGGCCAGTGGCGGTCCTGCCTGCATTGTCAACGAGCCCATGTTGCTCGACATATTGACGATTCGCGGTGCGTCCGAGCGGCGGAGCAGCGGAAGCATCGCGTTGGTGACCCGGACGACTCCGAACACGTTGGTCTCGAGGACGGTGCGCACGACGTCGAGGTCGAGTGTCGTCGGATCCTGTTTGCCGCCGTCGGTCCGGCCGGCGATCCCCGCGTTGTTGACGAGCACGTCCAGGTGTCCCGCCGTCCTTTCGATGGTCGCCGCCGCTGCGGCGACGCTGTCGTCGGAGGTGACGTCGAGGGCGACCCCGAACGAGTCGACGCCTGCGGCCTGCAGGTACTTCACGGCTTCTTCACGCCGCGCATCGTCACGTGCCCCCACCGCGACCCTGAAGCCGACTGCTCCGAGGCCCTGGGCGATGGCGAAACCGATTCCCTTGTTCGCGCCGGTGACCAGCGCTACCTTCGTATCGTTCATGTTGTTCATACTCGTAGGCTGCGCTCTCAGGGGCCAACACCGATCCGGTCCGCTGTGATACCTATCCGGTATAAGCCGTTAGGCTGTCAGCGTGGACCATATCGAGACCCGCGAGCTCCGGTACTTCGTCGCCGTCTCAGAGGAGCTCCACTTCGGGCGCGCCGCCGAGCGGCTCGGGATCGCACAGCCTCCGCTCTCGCGCGCGATCCGCCAGTTGGAGCACCGGCTCGACGTCAGGCTCCTCGATCGGAACCGACGCGGCGTGGCGCTCACCTATGCCGGCACGGTGCTGCTCCGGGAGGCCAGAGCGGCCCTCGATACGGTCGAGGCCGCTGTTCGCCGGACGCGACGCGCCGGGAACCCTCAACGACCGCTGGCGCTCGCGACGAAGGCCGGAGCTTCCCACGAAACACTGCGACGGCTCCTCGACGCGGTCGCGACCGCACCCGATGCCGCACCGATCGACGTCATCCTGTGTGAGGTCGGCGAGCAGGCAGGGCTGCTCCGCAGCGGGCACGCTGATGCGGCACTCATGCATCACCCGTTCGACGACCTCGCCGGGTTTGATACCGAAGCCCTCTACGTCGAAGGCCAGGTCGCGCTCCTTCCGGCAAGCCACCCGCTCGCCTCACGCGATCGGATCACGCTGGCGGAGGCTCAGAACGTTCCGGACCTGCCGATCGCCAGGTGGCCGCGGCTCGACGGGTCGTATCCGGACGGGCCCGGACCGAAGGTGGGCACCCAGTCACAGCTCGCCCAGCTCGTGGCGCTCGGCAAGACGCTGCTTGTCATTCCCGCCTCCAGCCGCGCCTGGCAGTGGCCCGAGCACGTCGCGGTACCCGTCGTCGATGCACCGGATGTCACCACGGTGATCGCCTGGCCGACGAGCAGCCGCTCCCAAGCGGTCGCAGCGCTCGTTCGCACAGCATCCGCGCTCTACGGCACCACACTGCCTGTACCCACAGGTTGACCGCTCCGTGCTATCGCTACCGTGCTGCTCGCCTTGATCCGGGTCTCGCACCGTGGTCTCACCGCTTCACCGGATTTCCCGGAGGACGCCCCGGCCGACCGAGGCTCCGGGTCACGGAACGACGAAATGCTCCGCGAGGCGCCCGCCCCACCTGTACTGGACCTTGCGCCGCGGAGCACACATCGGCCCCGGGCGGCGTCCGACGGCACCTCATGATCCCCGTGTCTGCGTCGACCGCCGCCCTGGGGACGCGTGGATACCTCGGGCGCCACCCGCTGGAACAGTTCCCACAGCCCATCCGGCACCAGGCGTCCAACCATCGACACGCGGCCAGGTCACCGAGAATCCAGATGAGATGGGCTCTTAGAAGGCGACAACTCTCAGGAGGAGGCTCCGTAGCAGGTGGCGACCGCGGCGGCGCGGTCGCGCAGGGAGGTGCGCAGCCACTGTGGGGCCAGGGCTTCTTCGGCCCTCCCTCTCCCCGGATTGGCCGGGCGGATGGCTTGGTTGTTCAGGGATGCTGCGAGGTTGGGCGTAGGACTCGGGGCCCTGCGCGGCTCGCTGGGAGAGCGTTGGTGAGTTGCTCGAGGACCGCGCTGGGGGTGACGGGGGCGGCTGTGGTGTATTCCAGCGCTTTGGTGAGTGGGTCGGGGACCTCCGCTCGGGTGGCCGCCTTGATAACCGCTGAACCCAGCATGTGAGTACGGCGTGTGCACAGCTTTGTCAGATGGTCTGCCAGGTCGGTCCGGGAGGGGTGGATCTCCCCGGGGTGATGGAGACTCAAGCCCCGCAGGTGACGGGTCCGGCTGCCCCAGGCGCGGGACCGTTCAGTCTGGAAGAGTTTCGGACGGCGGCCGAACACAGCCGAGGACAGGTTCGACCCGGGACCACCTGGTCCCCAGGCCACCTGCTCCTCGGGTCTATCCCTGCGGGGAAACAGTGGTCGGCTCGGGCCGAGGTGGGATCGTCCTCGGTAGGAGGAGAGGGGAGGTGCGGGGCGGAGCACAGGAGTTGCGCTCGACCAGACCGGCTCCGACACGGTAGACCCGGCCCGGCGCCTGCCCCAGTTCGGAGGACTCGCGCATCTGCCGGAGGAGGAGGTCGAAGCACAGGCGCCCGAGCTCGCCCGCACCGTTGTCGACCACCGTCACGGAGGGCTGCCAACTGCGCAACCAGCTGATGTCCTCGTGACAGACCAGCGAAAGGTCCTCCGGAAGGCGCACACCCCGGCTGACGAGGGTCGGCAGGACCCCGAAGACGGCCTCGTGGTTGGCGGCGAACAGGGCGGTCATGTCCGGTCTGCGGTCCAGGAGCGCACGTGTCCCCTCGGCGCCGAAGGCCGGTGAGAAGGGACCGCGTTCGACCATCTCCGGATCCACGCCGAGGCCGTGATCGCGCAGTGCCTGCTCGTAGCCGGCGAAGCGTTCACGGCCGGAGTTGGCCGAGGCCAGGCCGCCCACGTAGCCGATGGCGGTGTGCCCCAGTTCCAGGAGGTGGCGCGTGGCCGCGTGGGCGCCCTCTCGATCGGAGGCCAGAACGGAGGGCGCTCTTCCTCCCTCCGCGCCACGGATCACGTTGACCACGCCCGTCCCCGCGTCCATCAAATCGTCGCGCAGGTCGGAGTTCTGGCCCGTGCCGATGATCACGACACCGTCCACATTGTGTTCGGAGAGCATGCGCAGCACCGAACGTTCCTTGTCCGGGTCGGCGTCGGTGATGCACAGGAGGACCTGGTAGCCCTCGGCTGAGGCCCTGCGCTGCACCACGTCGGCGATCGTGTGGAACGAGGCGTTGATGAGGTTGTTCATCACCAGGCCGATCAGGCGCGACTGACGGGAGCGCAGCGCACTGGCGGCTCGATTGGGTCGGTAGCCCAGCCTACGTGCCGCGCTCTCCACCGCGGAGCGTGTCTCCTCGGAGATCAGCCCCGACCCGCTCAGGGCCCGGGACGCGGTACTTCGCGACACCCCCGCGGCCGTGGCTACGTCCTTGAGTGTGACCGCCATCTTCTCCTCTCGCCGTGCACGTTGGTGGGATCGGTTGCGGACATCGTAGCTCAAGGCCCCTCGGGAACAAGGTCACGATCATGAGTCTCTGGTGTTACTGCAGGTGAACTTCTTGTTTTGCTCTTGACTTTTCCTGAGCGTGGTGTGAACCATAATGCAACCGATCCCACACGGATGACCTGGGGCGCTTAGGCATCCCCAGGCCGGAAGAGGCATGTATGGACCGCACCGATGTGAACTGGCGGGGGTACTGGCCCGCGGCGCCCACGCCCTTCGGCACCGACGGCGCCTTCGACGAGGAAGCCTGGACGAGTCTGCTCGGGAACTACGCAGACCAAGGAGTCCACGGGGTCCTGGTCAACGGGAGCACCGGGGAGTGGTTCAGCCAGAGCCGGCAAGAGCGCGAACGCGTCGCCGCTACCGCGGTCGCGGCGGTCGCCGGACGTTTTCCCGTCGTCGTGGGAGTCAGCGCCTACACGCCGGGAGAGGCCGCGTCGCTGGCCCGGCATGCCGCTGGGATCGGAGCGGACGGCGTACTCGCCACCCCACCGCCCTACGTCCACCCCACCGCCGACGAACTCCTCGCCTTCTACACGGAGGTCTCCAGAGCCACCGACCTGCCGTTCATGGTCTACAACTGGCCCCGCGGAGTGGCCGTCGACATGGCCGCCGACCAGGGCCTGGTGCACCGCCTCTGCGACCTGGAGAACGTCGTCGCCTTCAAGGACAGCACCGGGGACTGGACGCGCATGCTCGCCACGGTCGAGTCCGTCGGTGACCGGGTGCGTGTCTTCGGCAGCTTCCTCCACCGGAGGGGACTCGCGATCCTCGGTGGGTTGGGGGGCGACGGCAACATCGACGGTGGTGGTCTCGGCGCGCCCTACGCCGTGCCCGCCTACGAAGCGGTGTTCGACGGGGACATGGCCAGGGCGGCCGAGTGGACCGACCGCTACGCCACCTTGTCCTCCGCGCTGATCACGCCCGAATACAACGGGCGGATCGCCTCCCCGATCTCCCAGCTCAAGGCAGCCATGGCCATGCTCGGCCAGCCCGGCGGCACCGTGCGGCCACCGCTCCTGCCGGTGACCTCCGCCGAAGACCTGGAGCGCGTACGCGAGGCACTCGTCGGGGCGGGACTCCTCTCTCCCGGCGGTGTCCGGTGATGGCCGACGCGGCACCGCGGGTGCCGGTGACGCTGGACGGGCGCAGGGTCCTCGTCCGCTCCGGGACCAGCGTGGCCGCCGCGCTTCTGGAGCAGGGGCACTGGAACTTTCGCGTCAACCGGGTTTCCGGCCAGGGACGCGGTCCCTACTGCGGTATGGGCGTGTGCCTGGAGTGCGAGGTGACCGTGAACGAGCGCACCCACGTCAGAGCCTGCCTGGAACGGGTGTGCGAGGGCATGCGCATCGGCACCGGGACCGCTGAGGAGGAGGGGACATGACTACGAAGACCGGACCGCCGACCGTCCACACGGCCCAAGCCGCCGTGGTCGGAGCGGGCCCCGCCGGGCTCGCGGCGGCGCTCGAACTCGCCCGCGGGGGGCTGGACGTCCTGTTGCTGGACGAGCAGCCCGAACCGGGAGGGCAGTACTACCGCCGCCCCGGCCCCGAGGTCCTGCGCACGGCGGGCGACCACCGGCCCGAAGGGGCGAACCTCATCTCCCGGGTGCGCGAGTCGGGGGTGCGCCTGCTCACCGGGCACACGGTCTGGGGAGTGGACGACGACCGCCGGACCCTTCTGGCGGTCGACCCCGACGGCACTCCCGTGCAGGTGCGGGCGGACTGGATCGTTGCGGCGACCGGGGCCTACGAAAGATCCGTTCCCTTCCCCGGATGGCAGCTTCCCGGTGTCGTCACCCCGGGCCTGGCCCAGCACATGTCCGCCGAGGGAGTCCGGCTGGGAAGGCGCACCGTCGTCGCGGGCTCGGGCCCCTTCCTCCTGCCGGTGGCCTGCGCCCTCCTGGAGAGGGGGGTGCGCGTCGTCGCCGTCGCGGAGGCGGGCAGACCCTACGCGCCCGGCGTCGCCGCCCTGGGCGCCCTGCGCTTCCCCTCCCGCCTGGTCGAACTGGCCTCCTACTTCGCGCGGCTGACACGACACGGAGTGCGGGTGCACCAGGACACCGTCGTCGCGGAGGCGCACGGCGGGGACCACGTGGAGTCGGCGACCCTCGTCAGGTTCTCCGACCCCGGCCGCGTGGTCGCCCGGCACGAGGTCGACGTCCTCTGCGTCGGCTACGGGTTCCGGCCCCAGTCCGATCTGCCACAGCTCTTCGGGTGCTCCATGGAGCGGGACCCGGTGACGGGGGACACGGTTCCCCGACTCACCCCGGTGGGACGCAGTTCCGTTCCCCACGTGTACGTCGTCGGCGAGGCGGCGGGGGTCGCGGGGGCGCCCACCGCCGTGGCCCGAGGCCGGGCCGCCGCGCTGGACATCCTCGCTGGGTGCGGCCGCGTGCCCGACCACAGGACCCGCAGGGCGGCGGCCGTGCGGATGGCGTCGCTGACGCGCTTCACCCGGCTGACCTCCGCCCTGTACCCGTCACCGGCGGACCTGGTCACCGCCCTCACACGCGAACTCCCCGGGCACACACTCGTGTGCCGGTGCGAGTGCGTCACCGCCGACACCCTGCGCGAAGCGGCCTCCGCCCCCGGCGGGTCCGACGTGCCCGCGATCAAGGGCGACACCCGGGCGGGGATGGGACTGTGCCAGGCGCGCGAGTGCGGGCCGGCCCTGGAGGCACTGCGCACGGGCGGTGCGGGGACCGGGACGGTTCCGGCCCGAGTGCCGCTGCGTCCGCTTCCCGTCACCGCGGTCCTAGGGTTCTCCGATTCCTCCAGGGAGGACTCGTGAACACCTTCGACGCGGTGGTCATCGGTGCCGGCGTTCTCGGCGCCGCCACCGCATTCGAACTCGCGCGGACGGGGATGTCCGTGCTCGTGCTGGAACGGGGCGCCCCCAACCGTGAGGGATCGGGCACCACCGCCGGCAACCTCCACATCCAGGCGGTGCACACGCGCCGTCCCGGTCAGGAGGTCCCCCTGGACAGCGAGGGCCTGCTCCCCGCGCAGAAGGCCGCGGACACCCTGTGGGCCGAGGCGGAGCACAGGCTCGAAGCGGACCTGGAGGTGCGCAGGAACGGCGGCTTCATGGTCGCCGAGACACCCGAGCAGCGAGAGGAGCTGTACACCAAGCACGTCTGGGAACAGCGTGCCGGCCTGAACACGGAGCTCCTGGACGGCGACACGGCCCGCGCGGCACTCCCGCTTCTGGGTCCGACGGTCACGGCCGCGACGTGGTGTCCCCACGACGGCTACGCCAACCCGCTCAAGGCCGCGCCCGCCTACCTGGCCGCCGCCAACCGCCTGGGAACGCGGATCAAGGCCTTCACCCCCGTCACCGGCCTGGAACGCCGGGGCTCCGGATGGAGGGTGTACACCCCCGACGGCCACCACGACGCCCCGGTGGTCATCAACACCGCCGGCCCCTGGATCAGTGAGGTGTGCGCCCTCGCGGGCGTGGACTTGCGGATGGCCCCCGTCGCCATCCAGATGCACGTCACGGCCCGGGAACGGCCCGTACTGCACCACCTCGTGCAGCACATCGGCGAGGGTCTGTCCGTCAAGCAGGTCACCGCCGGAAACCTCCTCGTCGGCGGAGGCTGGCCCGCTCTCGGCATGAACCTCCAGGGACGCAGCACCGCGAGCGTGGAAAGCCTCGCGGGCAACATGGCCCAGGCGACCCGCGTCCTCCCCTTCCTGGCCGGGCTGCGCCTGCTGCGGATGTGGGCCGGTCCGCTCGCCGCCACTCCCGACGAGATGCCGGTGATCGGGCCGGTGCCCGGACAGGCCGGCCTCTACGTGGCGGGAGGCACCTACGCCTTCACCTTCGCCCCCCTGTGGGGGGAGACGTTGAGCCGCATGGTCCGGGGAGAGCCCACCCGGATCGACGTTTCTTCCTTCGCCCCCGACCGGCTGACGGCCACCTGTGGGAGCACCGACCGCACGACCTCCGCACACACCGAGAAGGGAACAGCACCGTGCTGAACCACAACCGTCCTCGCTCCGGTTCAGGCCAGGCAGGAACAGAGCAGTCACTGTGGCTGACAGAGGCCCATGTGGTCGACGTCCTCACCGGCTCCGTCGCCCGTGACCGCAGCGTCGAGCTCCGTGACGGCCGGATCGCGCGGATCACCGCGGAGGCACCTCCGGCCGGCGCCGAGACCGTCAGCCTGGGCAGGCGCTACCTGATGCCCGGTCTGATCTCGGTGCACACCCACCTGTCGGTCCTGTACCCCTTCGACGCGGCCGACTACGGGGAGAATCCCGCGACGACCGTCATGCGCGCCGCGGCGCGGGCCAAGGACGCCCTCAACGCCGGTGTCACCACCGTGCGGACCCTCGGTGAACAGAACCGCGCCGACCTCCTCCTGAGGGACGCGGCCGCCAAGGGCTGGGCACCCGCTCCGCGCATCGTGGGCGGCGGCCAGGCGGTCTCCACCACAGGGGGCCACGGCAAGGGCGGGCTGAGCGTCTTCGCCGACGGCCACGACGAGTTCCTCAAGGCCGCCCGCGCCGAACTGGACGCCGGCGCCGACCACATCAAGATCTTCATCACGGGCGGAATCGCCCACTTCGGGGAGACCTTCAACAGCTCTCAGACCTCCAAGGAGGAGATGCGCGCCGCGGTGCGCGCGGCCCAGGAGAACGGTACCTACGTCGTGGCCCACGCCGGAGGGTCCGGAGCCATCGTGGAGGCCCTCGAATGCGGGGTCCGCGGCTTCGAACACGGCTATGACCTCGATGACGCCACCGTGGCGGAGATGGCCCGACGCCGCGCCTTCCTCACCCCCACCCTCACGGTGACACGGAGCCCGGAATGGATGCGGGCCCACGACTTCACCGAGTGGCAGATCGAACTCGCCATGAGTGTGGGACCGCAGCATCTGGAGAGCATCCGGCGGGCCGCCAAGGCACGGCGCACCGACCCCGCCGATCCCGAGTCCCCGGGCATCACCATCGTGACCGGTACCGACTACCCGCCCGGTGAACCCATGGACGGCACGGTCACCCAGGTACGGGAGATGCAGTTCCTCACCGACGCCGGACTCTCCCCATCGGAGGCCCTCCAGGCCGCCACCGTCAACGCCGCACGCCTGGTCGGTCTCGACGACCGGATCGGCCGGGTCGAACAGGGATACGCCGCCGACCTCATCGCGGTCGACGCCGATCCCACCTCCGACATCGCCGCGCTCCACGACATCCCCCTGGTCATCCAGGCGGGAGGGGTCGTGCGCAACGACCTTCCCCGAACGACCGCAGGAGGCAGGAAGTGACCGACACCAACAAGCGTCCGCTGCGTCTGGCGGTGGACATCGGCGGCACCTTCGTCGACGCACTCGCCTACGACGGGACCACGGGGGCGATCAGCCTCAACAAGGCCTCCACCACCCCCGCCGAGCCCGCCGCCGGTGTGCTGGAGGCCGTCGAGGGGCTGGCCGGGGACCTGGCGTCCGTGTCCGCCTTCGTGCACGGGACCACCCTGGGGTTGAACGCCATCCTCCAAAGGCGTGGGGCCGACGTCGGCATCATCACCAACGAGGGTTTCCGCGACCTGTTCGAGGTCGCCCGGGCGGCCATCCCGACCGAGCACATGTACAACTTCTCCTACGCTCCACCACCGGTCCTCGTGCCCAGGCGGCGTCGCCTCGGGGTCCCGGGCCGTGTCGACGCCCAGGGGCAGGTGGTGGCGGAGTTCGACGACGACGCGGTGCGCGAGGCGGGAAGGGTTCTGGTCGAGGAACACGGGCTGAGCTCCATCGCCGTGTGCTTCCTCCACTCCTATGCCAACCCCGAGCACGAGCAGAGGGCGGGCGCCGTCCTCAGGGAGGCATTCCCACACGTGTCGGTGTCGCTGTCCACGGACATCACCCGTGAGTACCGGGAGTACGAGCGCACCAGTACCGCCGTCATGGACGCCTACATCCGCCCCGTCCTCAACGACTACATCAGTGTGCTGGAGTCGCGTCTTCGGGAGAGGGGACTGTCCGACCCGCTGCACATCATGCGTTCGGGAGGCGGGGCGATGACGGCCGACCTGGCCCGAACCGCTCCCCTGACCACGGTTCTGTCCGGTCCGGCCGGAGGCGTGGTGGGAGCCGGCTACCTCGCCTCGGAGTTGGGTATCGAACACCTGCTGTCCTTCGACGTGGGCGGCACGAGCATCGACTCGTGCGTGATCGTGGACGGAGAACCCGGTGAGGTCCACGAGGCGAGCATCGACAGCTTCCCGCTGCTCATCCCCATCTTCGACCTGCGCACCATCGGCGCCGGAGGCGGCTCCATCGCCTGGGTCGACGACGGCCTGCTCCGGGTGGGACCGCACAGTGCGGGGGCCGTGCCCGGTCCGGTCGCCTATGGCCAAGGCGGAACGGAACCCACCGTCACCGACGCGGCCCTGACTCTGGGTTACCTCGACGCCCGCGAGTTCCTGGGCGGCAAGATGGACGTCGATCCCGTCGCGGCGGCCGACGCCGTCCGCGACCGGCTCGCCGAGCCCCTGGGAGTGGACACGGCCGAAGCGGCCGCGAGTGTCTTCCGGGTCATGATGGCCCGTTCGGTCGGCGCGCTACGGGAGATCACGGTGGAGCGCGGTCTGGACCCGCGCGAGTTCACCCTGCTCGCCTTCGGCGGGGCCGGTCCCATGCTCGGTCCCATGCTGGCACGTGAGATGGGCATCGCCACGACGATCGTGCCGCGCGTACCGGCGGCCTTCTCCGCCTTCGGCATGCTGATGTCGGACCTGGAGTACGAGTTCTCCAGCACGGTCCTGCGTTCTCTCGACGGGGAGAGCCTGGCGGGGCTGGAACCGCTCTTCGCCGACCTGGAGGAACAGGCGCGTTCGGTACTGGCCGAGCAGGGTGTCAGCGGGGAGCAGGGCCGACTGGTGCGGAGGGTGGACGTGCGCTACCGGGGCCAGGAGCACACCCTCGGCATCGACCTGGAACCGCACGACGGCGCCACCACCGTGCTGGACCGGTTCCACGAGCTCCACCGCTCCCGCTACGGGCACGCCATGGACGAACCCTGCGAGGTCATGACCCTGCGCGTGCGAGCGGTGGGGAGCCTGCCCAAGCCCGCCCTCGCACGTGAGGAGCCGGCCGACGGTCCGGCCGGGGCCGTCGGTTCGCGCAAGGCCTTCGACCTGGCGGTCGGGGCCCTGGCGGAGTTCCCCGTCTACCGGCGGGAGGACCTGGCGCCCGGTCATCGCGTCCCGGGCCCGGCCATCGTCGAGGAGGGGACCGCCACCACCGTCCTGTTCGGGGACCAGGTCCTCACCATCGACGCCTACGGCCACCTGCTGGTCAACGCCGCCCAAGGCGGCACGGAGGAAACCACCCGGGAGGAGCACTCGTGAGTGCCACCAGAGCACCGTTGGACGGTGCGACAGTCGAGGTCATCCGCAACTACGTCCACTCCGTCGCCGAGCAGATGCGTCGTACCCTCGTTCGGTCGGCCTTCAACCCGGTCATCTACGACGTTCTGGACTTCGGGATCTCCCTCTACGACTCCAAGCACCAGCTCATGGCCGAGGCCGCCGGTATCACCCACTTCCTGGGCGCCAACGACCACGCCCTGGTCAAGCTGGTGGAGTACGTGGGAGACGGGGCCATGGAGCCCGGCGACGTCTACCTCATGAACTACCCCTACTGGAGCGGCGCCCACTCCTACGACGCCATGCTGTGCGCCCCCGTCTTCCGGGACGGAGAAGAGGGGCCCGCCGCCTATCTCGCCGTGCGGGCGCACTGGATGGACCTGGGTGCGAAGGAGGCCGGGTACGTCCTCGACTCCACAGACATGCACCAGGAAGGCCTCATCTTCCCGGGAACCAAGATCGTCTCCGGGGGAGAGGTGATCCGGGACATCCTGGAGCTGATCCGCTTCAACTCCAGGCTGCCCGATGCCACCATCGGGGACTTCCACGCCCAACTCGCCGCGCTGCGTACGGGCGAGGAGCGCCTGCGCCAGGTGTGGGACAAGTTCGGCGGCCAGATCGTCGAACAGGCCATCGACCAGGTCATCGAGCACGGAGAACGTGTCGCCCGCCGTGCCGTCGCGGCACTCCCGGACGGGACGTGGAGCGCGGTCGACTACGTCGACGACGACTACGTCACCGATGACCTGATCCGCATCGCCGTCGAGGTCACCATCGACGGCGACGAGATGACGGTCGACTTCAACGGTTCGTCCGGCACCGTGGCCGGCCCCGTGAACCTGCCCATCGGTTCGACCCTCGGTCTCGCCAAGGCCGCCTTCAAGGGCCTGACCACCAGGGACGAGGCGACCAACGCGGGCCACTTCCGCCCCCTGAAGGTCGTCGCCGACCCGGGCAACTTCTTCCACGCCCTCTACCCTTCGGCGACCTTCACCCAGTGGAGCGCCATCGTCGCCTTCGAACTGGTCTACAAGGCCCTGGCCCAGGTCATCGACACGCTTCCGGCCTCCAGCGGTGGCGACGAACCCGGATTCATGGCCCTGGGCAACGACCCCCGCACCGGTCGCGACTACGTGGTCAGCAACAACGAGGGCATCGGTTGGGGCGCGACCAGGGACCACGACGGGGGCACGGCCCAGCAGCACCCCTCGCAGACCACCGTGCGCAACACACCCATCGAGGTCCTCGAACACAAGGCCGCGCTCTTCCACGAGAAGGTGGAACTCATCCCCGACTCCGGTGGGCCCGGACGCCACCGCGGCGGACTGGGCGTGGAGCGGGTGGTGCGTTACATGGCCCCCGGCGAGGTCCTGTCCATGAAGAAGAAGAGCAAGACCCGTCCCTGGGCCCTGTACGGGGGCCATGAGCCCGAGCCCAGCCACATGGACCTGTGGCCCGGCACGGACCAGGAGAAGAGGGTCGGCATGTACCGGGCCTGGATGGAGGGCGGCGAGCGCTTCGCCAACCGCACCGCCGGAGGCGGCGGATACGGGCACCCCTTCGAACGCGCCCCCGAGGCGGTGGCCGCCGACGTGCTCAACAGTTACGTCACGACCCAGGCCGCACGCGAACACTACGGACTGCTGGTCGCCAAGGACGGAACGTGGCAGTCCACGCCCGAGCGGTCGGCACACACCAGGTCGGAATCCGGGGACTGAACCCCCGGGTCGGACCGCGCCATGAGTCATCAGTGGAGAGGCGGCCTCCGCCTCCCCACGGATGAACCCACAGCGGAACGGACGCGGAAGTCCCGTCGTCGTACCGCGATCGTTGCCCAAGCCCCACGGACAGACCCGCGCCCTCGAAGCGCGCACCGTCGGGGCGCGTGGCGGACCGGAAGGACCGCCACAAGAGAAGGGTAGGTAAACCCCAGTGCGACACACCCACAGTCGGCCCGGCCGACGACAGGCACATCGTTCGGACAGTTCCACCGCGTACACCGTCACCGCCGGTGCGGTCGTACTCGCGGCCTCCCTCCTTCTGGCCGCATGCGGTACGGGGGGTGGGAACGGAGCCTCCGACGCCCGGGCGAACTCCCTGGTCATCGCCGAGAACGAGGCTCCGGCGACCTTCGACCCGATCCAGGCCGACAACTCCACCGTCAACGAGGTCTCGCGTCCGGCCTATGACGCCCTGGTGCGCTTCGAAGGGAACGAACTCGTTCCTTTCGTGGCCACCGAGTGGACGGTGTCCGAGGACGGCACCACCATCGACATGACACTGCGCGACGACGTGGTCTTCCACGACGGTTCCACACTCACCGCCGACGACGTGGTCTACACCCTCGACCGCGTCAAGCGCCTACAGATCGGCGTCGCCTCCTTCTTCGCCTCCTACGAGTCGGCCGAAGCGGTCGGCGAGACCGGCCTCACCATCACCCTTTCCGAGCCCTACGCACCCTTCATGTCGGCGCTGAGCCGCGTGTACCTGCTCAACGCCGACCTGGTGGAGGAGAACGCGGGCGAGGACGACGGACAGCAGTGGCTGTCCTCCAACGACGCCGGCTCCGGTCCCTACAGCCTCACGGGGTACACCCCCAACCAGGAGGCCACCTACGAGCTCTTCGCCGACTACTGGGGCGGGACCGACGGGCACACGGAGAACGTCGTCTTCCGCTACCTCTCCGAGGCCTCCACGCAGGCCACCGCCCTACGGCAGGGCGAGATCGACATCGCCATGGACATCTCCCCCCAGGACTGGGAAACCATGGAGACCGAGGGTTACACCGTCGACCGGGCCGACACCAACGTCCAGCTCTACGCCCTCTTCGACATGACCGGTAAGGGAGAGACCGAGGAGAGGGCGCTGCGTGAGGCCATCGCCCACTCCTACGACTACGACCAGCACCTGGAAAGCATCCTCATGGGTGCCGGGGAGCTCGCCCAGGGAGTCGTTCCCAGCGGGATGGCCTGCCACGACCCCGGTGTCCTGCAGCCTTCCTACGACCCCGACCACGCGCGGACGATCATCGAGGAGGAAGGGCTCGAAGGCACGTCGCTCACCATGACCTACCTCGAGGCCACGGCCGAGATGGAGCAGGCCGCCACACTCCTGCAGTCCAACCTCGCCGATGTGGGTATCGACCTGACCCTGCAGGCCATCACCTACCCGCAGTACATCGAGATCGCCTCGGACCCGGAGAGCATTCCGGACCTGGGCATGATCTACACCTTCCCCGCCTTCCCGGACACAGACGCCGTGCTCTACCAGAGCTTCCACTCGACCAACATCGGCGGAGGACTCAACTTCGGGGGCTACTCCGACGGGGAGGTCGACGAACTCGTCGAAGAGGGTCAGCGCAGTACCGACCCCGACGAGAGGTGTGAGGCCTATACCCAGGCACAGAACATCATCGCCGAGGACTACGCGGCCATGGTCCTGTCCAACCCGCAGTACGTCACCGTGATCGGCGAGGGGGTCTCGGGCTACGCCTACGACCCGGCTCACCACCAGACCGTGGACGTCTACGGCATCACCAAGGGCTGACGCCAGCCACGGGCGGCGTCGGCAGGTCCGACGCCGCCTCCCCCCACAGAACCACCACCCGGAAGGGGAGGCACGGTGCTCTCGTTCATCGCCCAGAGACTGGGCATGATGATCCTGGTCCTGGCTGGCCTCATCACCGTCACGTTTCTCATGACCCAGGTCCTGCCGGGCGATCCGGCACGTGCGGCGGCCGGCCGCAACGCCACCGTGGAGCAGGTCGACGCCGCGCGCGAGCGCCTGGGTCTCGACCAACCGGTCCACGAGCAGTACGTCTCCTATGTCAGCCGTGTCGCCCAAGGCGACCTGGGGACCTCGGTCTTCACCCAACGTCCCGTCATCGAAGACATCGCCCAGGTCCTCCCCTCGTCGGTGGAACTCGTCCTGGCCGCGATGCTGATCAACGTCGCCGTCGCGCTTCCGCTCGGTGTGGTCTCCGCCTACCGCAGGGGCAAAGGGGCCGATCTCTCCGCGCGCCTGGTCGCGCTGCTCGGCGCCGCCGTCCCGGTCTTCTGGCTGGGCCTGATCCTCCAGGCCTTCCTGTCCGCGCGCTGGGGCCTGTTCCCGCTCACCGGACATCTGGGTTTCGGCAGCAGTGTCCCCACAGTGACGGGGATGACCACCGTCGACGCGCTGCTGGCCGGGGACCCGTCCACCTTCGGTGAAGCGATAAGCCACCTGGTCCTGCCCGCGATCACACTCGCGGCTGCCTACATCGCGGTGGTCACACGCACGCTCCGCTCGACCATGATCGGAGCTCTGGACGCCGACTACATCACCCTGGCGCGGGCGACCGGCGCCTCCGAATGGCGCGTGGTCATCTCCCACGGTCTGCGTAACGCCCTGGTGCCTACCAGCACCATCCTCGGCATGCAGCTCGGCTGGATGCTGGGATCCACCGTGCTGGTGGAGTCCATCTTCGGCCGCGTGGGTGTGGGCGCCTACTCCGTCACCGCCGTGTTGCAGAACGACCTGTACGCCGTCATCGGCGCCGTCCTGGTCATCGGCGTCGTCTTCATCCTCGCCAACTTCGTCGTCGACCTGCTCCAACTGTGGCTCAACCCCCGCCTGCGCAAGGGGAAGCGCCGCGAACGCGCAGGCGCGGACGAGTCCGCCGCGGAGGCCTCCGACCTCGCCGGGGAGCGCACATGAGCACCACGACCCCAGTACCCACACGTTCCGCGGGGCTGCGGAACCTCCTGACCCGCAAGGGTGGGAACAAGCAGGGGCACACCACCTTCGTCGACAGGGCCGCCCTGGGTGTGGCCGGCCTGATGGTCCTCCTCGCGCTGGTGGGTCCCTACCTGGCTCCGATGGACCCCTACGCCGTGGACCTGGCCAAGTCCCTCACCCCACCGGGCTCAGAGCACTGGATGGGGACCGACGCCAACGGCCGGGACATCCTCAGCCGCGTCCTCGCGGGCGGGCGGACCACGATCCTGGCCACCGTCGCCGTGATCGCCGTGGCCACCGTGATCGGCACACTGATCGGTACGGCAGCCGCTCTGGGAGGTCGGATCGTCGATGAGATCCTCATGCGGATCTGTGACGTGGGGCTGTCCCTGCCCGCGATCGTGGTGGCCCTGGGGCTGGCGGCGGCCATGGGACCCAGCCTCCAGTCCGCCGTGATCGCCCTGGCGGCCACCTGGTGGCCGGGCTACGCCCGGCTGGTGCGAACGCTGGTCCGCGAAACACGCGACGCCGAGTTCGTCGAATCCGCGCGCGTCCTGGGAGTGTCACGCACAAGACTGGTCCTGCGCCACGTGCTGCCCAACTCCCTGAGCGCGCTCTACGTCCAGACCACCCTTGACGTGTCGGCCGTCATGCTCGTCATCTCCGGTCTTTCCTTCGTTGGTGTCGGAGCCCAGGTTCCCGCCTCCGAATGGGGCGCGATGATCGCCGCCTCACGCGACACGGCCATCACCGCATGGTGGACGGTGCTCTTTCCTGGGCTGGCCATCGCGCTGACCGCGATCGCCTTCAACCTGGTCGGTGACTGGCTACGTGTGCGCACCGACCCCACCCTGAGAACGGGAGGACGCTGATGAGCGGGCACCCCACGCAAGGAACGCCCCTGCTGCGTATCCAGGACCTGTGCGTGTCCTACCCGACACCGGACGGCCTCAAGGAAGTGGTGCGGGGAGTCGACCTCTCGGTCTCCCGAGGCGAGAGGGTCGCACTGGTCGGTGAGTCCGGGTCCGGCAAGTCCGTCACCGCCCGATCGGTTCTGCGCCTGGACTCCGAGGCCAGGACCAGCGGCCGTGTCCTCATCGACGGCCAGGACGTTCTGGAGATGAATTCCAAGGAGGTGCGCCGCGTGCGCGGCGCACGTGCCGGGCTCGTCTTCCAGGACCCGCTCGCCTCGCTCAACCCGGTCAAGACCGTGGGCTGGCAGATCACCCAGCCACTGCGGATCCGAGGGATGGGGCGCCGCGAGGCTCGGCGGCGCGCCGTCGACCTTCTGGGGCGGCTCGGTGTCGCCGACCCCGCGCGACGCTTCGACGACTATCCCCACCAGTTCTCCGGAGGCATGCGCCAACGTGTGGTGATCGCCATCGCGGTCATCGCCGAACCCCAGGTCCTCATCGCGGACGAGCCCACCACGGCACTGGACGTACAGGTCCAGGCCCAGGTGCTCGAACTCCTGGGCGAACTGGCCCAGGAGAAGGACATGGCGGTCCTGCTCATCACCCACGACCTCGGCATCGTCGCCGGATTCGCTCAGCGGGTCGCCGTGATGCGCGACGGAAAGCTGGTGGAAGAAGGAGACGTGGACCGGGTCTACGCCTCGCCCCGTCATCCCTACACCCGTGCCCTGCTCGACGCGGTTCCCCGCATCGGCGACCAGCCCGGAAGGAGGCTGGGCACGGCCGCGGCCACGGCCGATCCCGTCTCCGTGTCACCCGAGGGAGAAGAGCTGTGAACACCGCCGAGGAGACTCCGCTCCTGGAGGCCCGCAACCTGGTCAAGACTTTCTCCGGACGGTCGGGGACACGCGCGGTGAACGACGTGTCCTTCACCGTGCGCAGAGGAGAGGCACTGGGGCTCGTCGGTGAGTCGGGCTCGGGCAAGTCCACGACCGCGCGCTGTGTGGCCGGTCTTCTGCACCCCGACTCCGGGCAGGTCCTGATCGCGGGCCAGGACGTCACACGCGCCCGGGGAAGGGCTCTGCGCGCCACCCGGCGCCGGATCCAGATGGTCTTCCAGGACCCCTACTCCTCCCTCAACCCGCGCATGACCGTGGCCGATCTGGTCGGCGAGGGTATGTACGTCCACGGCATCGAACCCGACCGGGTACGCCGCAGGGACCGGACCGTCGAGCTCCTGGAAACAGTGGGTATGGGATCCGAACACCTGGACCGCTACCCGCGTTCCTTCTCCGGGGGACAGCGCCAGCGCATCGCCATCGCCCGAGCCCTGGCGGTCGGCCCCGACCTGCTCATCTGCGACGAGCCCGTCGCTTCGCTGGACGTCTCCGTGCAGGCCCAGGTCCTCAACCTGTTCGGCGACCTGCGGGAGAAACTCGGCCTGTCCCTGCTCTTCATCGCCCACGACCTCGCCGTCGTCCACCATCTGTGCGGACGTGTCGCGGTGATGAACTCCGGCCGCGTGGTCGAACAGGGTGACCGGGAACAGGTCTACACCTCGCCCCGTCATCCCTACACCCGTGCCCTGCTCGACGCCGTGCCCGTCCCCGACCCGGCCGCGGAGCGCGCCCGGGCCGCCGGACGCGGCGCCGTACACACACAGAACCACCATGAGGAGAAGCGATGACCACAGTTCGCATGTTCGTCAACGGTCAGGCCATGTCGGGCGGAGATATCAGCCACGCCCTGGAGGGAGCCCGTTTCCTGGGCCCGGCGAAGACCGCGCCGCGCTATCGCTTCTATTCGGTACGCGACGAGTTTCCCGGCCTGCACCCGGTGGAGGAGAACGGCCGCTCCGTCCCCGGTGAGCTGTACGAGGTGGAGTACGCCCAGTTGCGCGAGCGCCTACTCCCCGCGGAACCCGAAGAGCTGGAACTGAGCGTCATCGAGATGGCCGACGGGTCGGGTTCGTTGGCGATGTGCATGCGCGCCCGCGCCCTGACGCTGCCGGAGGTGTCCGACATCAGCGAACAGGGTGGCTGGCGCGCCTACCTGGCCGAGAAGGGGTCGGTTTGAGCACCGTCGACCTGGTGGTACGGGGAGGCACGGTCGTCAACGCCGGCTGGCAGGGCGAGGCCGACGTGTTCGTCGCCGAAGGCAGGATCGCGGCGCTCGTCACGCCCGGCGTCCCCGTGCCGAGCGGTTCCCACCCCGAGGAGATCGACGCCACCGGCCTCCTCGTCATGCCGGGCGGTGTCGACCCGCACTGCCACGTCGGGTTCACCTCGGGCGAGTTCACCTCCTTGGACGACTATTCGCAGTGCACCACCGCGGCGGTCCTCGGCGGCACCACCACCATCGTGGACTTCGCCATCCCCCGCCCCGGGCAGAGCCCACTGGACGCGGTGGAACAGCGCCGGGCCGCCGCAGCTGAAGGCCTGTGCGACAGCGCGCTGCACGGATGCGTCGTGGAGTGGGACGACACCACGGCCGACCAACTGCACGAGATGGCCGCGCTCGGGGTCAACACGATCAAGATGTTCACCACCTATCGCGGCGAGACCATGGCCGACGAGCACACGGTCCTGAGAACGATGAAGGCCATGCGGGCCACCGGCGGCATGGTGGTGATCCACTGCGAGGCCGACCACATCATCGACGAGGCCCAACAGGTGTGCGGCGCACGAGGCGAGGCAGGGGCCGAACACATGGCGGCCACCCGCCCCGAACTCGCCGAGACGGCCTCGGTCGCCGAGGTCCTGGCGATCGCCGAGTCGGTCGGCGCACCCGTGTACTTCGTCCACCAATCGACCGCCGAAGCCGTCGAACTGGTGGCGGCGGCTCGGCGACGAGGTCAGAGCGCCTACAGCGAGGCGGTCGCCCACCACCTCGTACTGGACGAGAGCGTTTACACGGGCGAGCACCCCGAGCGGTTCGTCTGCTGTCCGCCGCTGCGCTCCCGAGAAGCCGTCAACAACCTGAGCAGGCACCTGTTCACCGGCGAGATCTCCACGGTGGGCAGCGACCACTGCTGCTACGACACCGGACAGAAGGAGGAGTACCGCCACGACGTACGCGCCATGCCCAACGGGCTCCCGGGGGTCGAGACCCGCCTCCCGGTGGTGTACTCGTCCTACGTGGAGGGGCGGGGTCTGCCGGTCACCCGCTTCGTGGAGTTGGCCGCCGCCAATCCCGCGCGGCTCAACGGGCTCTACCCCCGCAAGGGTGTGTTGTCGCCGGGATCGGACGCCGACATCGTCCTGTGGGACCCGGCCGCCCGCTGGACGGTGCGCTCACAGGACCTGCACATGGCCACCGACTACACCCCCTACGAGGGGATGGAGATGACCGGTCGGCCCCGGACGGTCCTGGTGGGAGGCCGCGTCGTGGTCCGAGACGGTGAACTGGTCGATGCCCGGCCCGGCGGACGCAGCGTCCCCTCGGGCCCGGTAGAAACGTTCTGCTGAGACACCCGGTCGCGACCGCGATCGCCGTGGCCCAGCACGGTACGATACGCCCTTCCACATCGTGGAGTGCCCCGGTGATCAGGCTGTGTCGGCGTAGGGGCGGGGACGTCTGCGGGCCCAGGGTCTCAGCGACCGCGGCCACGGCTTCACGTTCCTTGTGCGGGCGAGATCCGGGCGGATGTCGTTGCGGGCCGGGTGTGCGGCCGGGCAACGCGGCGGTACCGCGCCGCCCGGCCGCACACCCGCTCGGCGAAGTCCCCGGCGAAGCGGCGCCTCGGCATCTTCGTGATGCCATGGCCCGTGCCGGGACGGTGGAGATCGACGATGCCACCGGCCGCAGCGGCGCGGTGCGTGCCTTCGCTGACCGTACGGGAGTACGCCCGCTCTCGGCGGGCCTAGGTCCTTTCCGGAACCGGAAGGCACATCGGTGCGATGTTTTGTGTCCAGGAGTAGTCCGGCTTCGCCTGGGAGGCGGATTCGGTCGGTGAGACGAGGTGGTCCGGACTGAGGTAGGCGAGATCGCGGCCGAGGATCTGCTCGCAGGCGGTGCGTGCGGAGTCCAACGCGCCCAGGATCCAGGTGTGGTGGACACTGAGGTGCTCACCAGCGAAGTGGATGTTGTTCTCCGGGGCACGTCCGGCGTTGAAGACCTTGCGGAACTGGCCGGGAAGGAACTTGGCGTCCCCGGCTGCCCACTGGGTGGCCCAGGCCACATCGAACGCCTCGATGAACTCGGTCTCGACATCGACTTCGGGATGGAGTCGCTGAAGGTCACGCAGCGCCAGCGCGACACGCTGCTCGGAGGGCTGGGGCAGCCACACGTAGGCGTCGGTCATCCACGAGTAGTGCAGGAGCGCCCCGGGCCCCTCATCGCCGATGCCGTTGGAGGGGTAGACCACCCAACGGGAGGGCAAGTCGGTGATGGACTGGCCCCCTCGGGTGGGCCGCTCTCCCTGTTCCCAGAAACGGCTCTTGAACCGCAGCCCGATCTTGTAGAGGGGCTGGTAGTTCATCTCGCGGATGGCCTGCTGCTTGGCCGGGGACCACTGCGGGGTGTCCCACATCCGCAGCACCGCCGGCGGCACCGCGGCGATCACCTTGTCGAACTTCCGCTCCTTGGTACGGCCCTGACGGGTGTAGTGCACCTGGACCTGCGAGCCGACCTCCTGCAGGGCGTGGACGTCGGCGCCCAGCACGATGTTGGTCTGGCCGATCAGCTTGGCGCAGGCGTTGGGCAGCCGGTCCATGCCGTTCTTGATCGTCTTCCACCGCGGCTCGGCGAAGTCGATGTTCTCGATGACGATCTCGGGAAAGCTTGCCTGGAACTGGTTGGACTGCGAGGTCATGACTTGGACGTAGTCGACCTGCTCGGTACTCCATCCCACGATGGTGGTCAGGTAGGTGTAGAAGGAGAGGTTGTCGTAGGCCAGGATCGCTTTGAACCCGGCCTTGAAGTCCTGTTTCAGCAGGTCGGTGAATGGGCGGATGACGTCCTGGATCATCTGCGTTGCGGTGCGTACCGGCTCCGGGAGGCCGAACCCGAGCTGGTCGGGGTGGGCGTTGGCGTACTCCAGGGTCATGATGTTCCCGGACGCGTCCCGGCAGTCGTTGACCAGGACGCGGTTGCCCTTGGGATCGGAGATGACGTAGTCGATCAGCTCGATCTCACTGCTGGGTTCCACGAGGTCGTTGAGCCGGTCGATGAGGTCGAAGACCGGGCGCTGCTCGGCCATCTGCGGCAACCGCATGGCTCCGGCCTCGAAGTACTGCTCGGGGTCCTGAGTGAAGCGGTGGGTGAGGATTCTCCCGCCGACCCGCTTCGGATCGGCCTCCAAAAGCGTGACCCGTGCGCCCGCGGCCTGCAGCAGCAGGGCCGCATACATCCCGGCCATGCCGGCTCCGATGATGCCCACGTGCAGTTTGGAGGCATCGACCTCGGGCTGACGCGGCGCGGGCGCCGCCTGGGTGATCCCCTGTTCGGGGACATACGAGCGCGCCCACTCCGCGTAGGCGTCCCGCAGCGAGTGTCCCTCGAAAGAACCTTCCGGAGAAGAAAATGACTGAGGCATAAGACTATGGCCCTTCGTGTAAATCAATGAAACGAAAATTGAGGGTCACCGAAGTTGCGCTGGCAACAAGGATGCGATTCTTCTAATCGCTTCCTGCCTCGGGAAAAACTCCGATCCGGTCAAAAATGAAGTGATTTCATCGGTCTGGCTTCTCGGGCATCTCCTTTGCACTTCGAAGGAGACTAGCTTCAGGTCACATTCCCAATCCCCATGGTGCGAATTGAGTTGCGCTAAAAGAGATCAGGCGTTCCGGTCAGCCATGAACTACAGGAGTCGAAGGCTGACGATGGCGACTCCGATGACTGGGGTGCCGGCGCCCAGGTTCGCCGTACTCGCGACGAACGTCAGGGTGACCGTCAGATCGCCTTCGACCGTCCTCGTGGCGGACGGCTCGGGTTTCGCGGCTACACCCGTGGTCTCTTTGACAGTGCCGATGTCGATAACTCCGGCAGCTCCTTGGTCGACACTGTATTCTCCAGGGAGAGTTCGAGATTATCGGCGACTTCGATCGCATTATCCACGTTTGCAGGGTGCTGTACGTGCCCGACAGTATTCTACTCTCACTCTCACTCTCGCCTCGGAGCATGCCAATAGACTTTATTCTCACAGGGAATCACTCGAATATCCACCACCGGACTGGATAGCGCTTGTCATTATTCGGCAAATATCGGGCAAGACGTTCTCGTTCACTACGGGCCTGGCTGGAGCAAACGTGACTATTCAGGCACCTCGGCGAAGGCTCAAATGGTCTCGGGCATCCAACATTCACCCTCAGCCAAACAGGCCAGAGCATGGAACACACCCACGGCTGTTTCATTGTCGGTTGGGGCCGGTGTTCGTGCTGGTCAAGCAAGCCCGAGAAGGCCAAGTGGGCGGATGAAGCAGTCGTAGCCCACCCGTCGGCAGGTCTCGGGGATGCTCGCATAACCCAGCCTGGCCACCAGAGGAATCGACAGGTTGTTTCGTGCCGGGTGTGATGGAGATTCTGGTGTGTGCCGGGACCGCCTCCCGTCACTTTCGTGAACCGGGCAGCCGCCGAAGGTGATGTTGGGACAGGCCGGCATCGTGTCGCCGGAGGTGGCCCAGTGGGCGGTGGAGCGGACGGAGTGGCTGGTGTTGCGCGATTCTGGCAGGACGCACCAGCGGGGGCGGGCCCGAAGGGTAAAGGCGGGGCTGGTCCCATCCCGGTCCCATCAGTGCGGTGGCTCCTCTGCGACGAGGTCCCGCGCCTAGTTTGACCTGGGTTTTTATTGCGCTCGGCAGGATCCGAACCTGCGGATATCGGATCAGACGAGGCCCTCGGAACGCCACTCGAGCACTCCGTCCTCCATCAGCCGGGCGTTGCGGCCGTGCTCCTCTAGAAGGCGTACTGCCTTGCAGGACAGCACACAATGGCGTCCTCGGCAGTAGGCCACGATCTCGGTATCCGAGGGGATCTCGTCGAGGTGTTCGGTCAACTCCTCCAGAGGGATGGAGACCGCGTCGGCCGGGTGCCCGGCGGCGTATTCCTCGGTCGGTCGCACACCCAACACCAGGACACGGCCGGTGACGGCAGCGGCCAGCAACTGCTCACGCTTCACCGTACGGGTGCCCTCCTCGCCCAGGTAGGTGCGACGGATCGCTTCGGCCTCGGCACGGTGGGTGTCCGCGACCCGGCCGCAGGGCCGTCAGGGCGGCCACGTCATCCCCGGCCAGCCGGTAGAAGATCCTGGTGCCCTCGTTGCGGACCGCCACGAGCTCGGCCTGGCACAACACTTGCAGGTGGGCCGAAGCGGTGATGGGCTTCAGGCCCACCGTGCCGGCGAGCTCCTGAACGGGGCGCTCCCCCTGAGCCAGGACCTCGACGATCTCCAGGCGTTTGCCGTGGGCCAGGGCCTTACCCGTTCGGGGGAGGGCCTCGTACAGACCGGTCTTGCCCTGGTGTCATGGACGCTCTGGTGTGTGTCGGGGGCGCTTCTCGTCGCTCGCCTTCTCCGTTTCCTTGGGGTGAGACCGGCGTTGGAGGTGGTGGTGATGTTCGGGTCTGGTTCGGTGTTCAAAGCGGTGCGGGTGTCGGGTGAGCGGCGCCTCGGTGAGGTACGGGAGTTGTCGTCCGCGGCTGCGCTCGCGTGGTCATCGAAGCTGGTGCTACTCACCTGAGCTTGGCCACGGCCCTGGTGGTCGGTACCGGGTGCGGCTGGGTGGATTCGCTTCCTGTGAGGTCGCGTGTGCGGCGTTGGGCAGAACCCGAGGCGGGGAACCGGGCCGTAAGCCCGGCTGAGGGGCGTTCCCGCCGTTCACGCACGGCGGCCCCATCGCCTTGCCTTGAGCGGACCGGACCCGCTCTCCGCCAAACGTTGAACCCACGGGGGCGGGAGAGCAGGATGCCCCTATGCAGACTCCCCAGCGTTACGACACGGACCGCCTCCTCGCCCGACTGGACCGCTTCGACCTCACCCCCTTCGCCCGCGATCTTCGCGCGCGGGTCCGAGAACTGCTGCGCTGCGGACCGGAGGACATGGTCGTGGACGTTGGCTGCGGTGGGGGGCGGGCCGTGGCCGAGGCCGCCGCCGCAGGGCCGCACGTGGTGGGGGTCGATCTCGACCAGCGGATGCTCGACGCCGCGCGTTCGCGTCACCCCGAGGCGGATCTCCGCCTGGGCGACGCCTACGAACTCCCGCTTGCGGACGCCTCAGCTCAGGGCTACCGGGCAGAAAAGGTCTACCACTCCCTGGACGACCCCGGGAGTGCCCTGGCCGAGGCACGCCGGGTCCTGGCACCCGGCGGCCGTATCGTCCTGGTCGGACAGGATTGGGACGCCTACATGGTGGACGCCGCCGACTCCGGGGTCACCCGCTCCATCCTGCGCTCCTACGCCGATCGGATGCCCGACGCACGCGCGCCCCGGCACCAGCGGGCGCTGCTGCTCGACGCGGGGTTCACCGGCATCGAAGTGGAGGGGAGCGTGCTCGTGTTCACGGACGAGGAGGTCCTGCCCATGCTCATGGCACTGGCGGAGGCGGCGGAGGAAGCCGATGCAGTCACAGCGGAACAAGCCGCCTCCTGGGCCGAAGACCAGTGCGAGCGCGCTCGCGAGGGGAGGCTCTTCGCCGCCGTTCCCTTCTTCGTGGTCAGCGCCATCCGGCCCTGACCCGGTGGAGCCGTCAGGCGGGGCCGTTTCCTGGGCGCGACCGCCCTGACCTGGCGGCGCTTTCACACAGGGTGTTCCCTGCGCACGACCGCCCGCACCCCGCGAGGCTGAAGCGCCAGTGCCGGGTGCGGCCGGACGGCCTGCGGGTCGACCAGGTCCAGTCGCACCCGCGCGCGCAGTTCCCTGGCGATGACCTCTGTCTCGCGCAGAGCCATCGACGCGCCCACACAACCCCTCGGGCCGGCTCCGAAGGGGAAGTAGGCGTGGCGGGGGGTCGGGCCGCGCCCGAACCACCGCTCGGGCCGGAACTCCTCAGGGGCCGGGAACCACCGCTCGTCGCGGTGGGTGACCCACTGGCTCAGACCCAGGACCGTGCCAGGGGGGAGCGTGTAGCCACCGGCCTCGAAGGGGCGCACGGTCTCGCGGCTGATCACCCACGCGGGCGGGTACAGGCGCATCGCCTCCTTGGCCGCCGCGAGGGCGTAGCCGTCGTCCGCCATCCGGCCGTCGGCCTCACCGTGCCCCCCCAGCGCGAAGAAGAGCCATGTCAGGGCGTCGGCCGTGGTCTCGTACCCCGACATCAGGAGAGTGGCGAGCTCGTCTCTGACTTCCTCGAAGGGCGGGTCGTCGGACAGCAGCCGGTCCAACGCCGTGTCGGAACCCGTGGGCCGGTGGTCGCGGATCAGCGCCGCGAGGGTCTCGTCCAGGGTCCGCAGGGACTGCCTGAGTTCCCGGTTGACGCGGGTCGGCAACCACGTCGGAAGACGCGGAGACGAGGTCAGCCGCATGATGGCCGCCACGGCGGCGGTCAGTGTCTCGCCCCGCTCGCCGAGTTCGCGCCCGGCGATGTGCGTGGCCCCGATCCGCATGGCCAGCCCTGACATCTCCCGGTGTACGTCGATGGTCTGGCCGTCACGCCAGGTGTCGACGGTGTGAGCGACACCCTCACGCGCCACGCGTTCCAGGTGTTCCAAGCGCTCGCTGCGGAAGGCGGGACGGAGCCGAGCGCGTTTGCGCTCCCAGTCCAGACCCTCACTGTTCATCATGGCGAGGGGGAAGCCCGTGGGCCCGCGCCGGACACCCGCACTGATCTTGACGACGTTCTCGCCGCAGTCCACCAGCACCCGGCGGATGTCGTCGGGGTGGACCAGGAGCACGTTCGAGGGGGTGAGGGAAACGACGTCGCCGAACTCGCGGGCCGCACGGGAGAGGAAGGCGAGCGGGTCGAGCGCGAAGTCGGCGACGTTGGAGGTGCCACGTCCACCGTGGGGCCCCGGTGGCGCGGAGGTCATGGCCGTCATCGGGTCCGTTCCGGGCGGGGCCCGTGCCCCGAGGGGGTGGCACGGGCCGGGAGAACTGCGGAATCTTCGGATTCCTAGTAGTAGATGTAGGGGCGGGTCAGCCGGGCGCCGTCGATGATGCGCAGTTTGGCGGCGATGCGGTAGGCGGCTCTCCTCATTGGTTGCTTCCTTCCAATCAATTCCGGTTCCCCAGCGGTTCCGGAGATCGCAGTGAACGCTACGCAAGTCCCACCCGCAAGGGAAAGTAGTGTCCGAGTGAGGTTCACGTGGATACCCGGTGACCAAAGTCTGGCTCCGCGGGGATGGATTTCCATCACTAGTTTGCCCTCAGAACGTCAAAGCCTGCACTTTCATGAAACGCGGTAGTAAGGTAGAAGTCGCTCGGGTTTTTCAACGAAAATCATTTTCACTTCACGTTGACGACAAGAGCCGCGCGGGCGATGCCTCCGACCCGGTTCGGGCAGAGCGTGACATGCTTCAACACCTTCCAGCGCTCCTTGAGCCCGGTGGCAGTGCGCTCGCCGAGCGCGCGAACATGCCGCAACAGCGCGCTGTACATCCGGGTTCCTGTGTGGAGAGCCCCTTCGCCCTGGCTCATAGGGCGCTTGACCGGGGTGTGCACGCCGGTCCCGGTGCCCTGGTAGCTCTTGCCCGTCAGGGTGGGCAGGCCGTCGGCGGCTGCTTTGTGCAGGACTGGCAGGGCGTGGATGCGGGCGGCGGTGATGTCGGGGGTAGAGCCGGGTTCGGACCGGGCCCCACAGCGGGATGCCGTCCGGTGCGGACAGGATGTCTCGTATCGGCTCTGATGGAGGCTGCGGCGTGTGCCGGGATCGCCTCCCAGTACTCCCGCGCAGCAAGGCGGCTGTTGAAGGTGATGTTGGGTCAGGCCGGCATTGTGTCGCCGGAGGTGGCGCGGTAGGCGACTGAGCGGACGGCCTGGCTGGTGCTGCGGGACGTCGGGAGGACCCGGCGGCACGGGCGGGGGCGGGGGTGAGCAGGGAGCTGGTCCCATCTCGGTCCCGCCCTGGTCCCATCAGTGCGGTGACTCCTCTGAGACGAGGTCGTACATCCCTTTTGACTTGGGATTTTGTGGCGCACCCGGCAGGATTCGAACCGCGGCCATCGGATTAGAAGGTGCTTTCGTGCATCTACGTGCCACAGGGTACTGTTTCGTCCCTATCCATCCGGTCACTGCCATCGTTTCGTGTCAAGGGGTGCCGCCCGGTGTCGTCCCAGTCCGGAACTGAGGAGCATAATCGGAGCACACACGGCCTGTCGGCGGCGTCTGATGGCACCTCGCGAGGTTCTCGGAGCGACCGTTCGTTTGCTTCAGGGCGCGCGCCTGGAGCGTTCGGTTCGGATCTATCCCAGGCGCGGGAACCAGCCTTCGGGACGACCGTTTCCGGCGGGCTTGGCCTCGGCCGTGGAGCCCTTGACCAGGCCGGTCGCCCGTGCCACCGCCAGAGCGAGAACCACGTCGAACTCGTCCTTCCCACGGCTCACGTACTGCGAGTCCTGATGCGCGGCGAAGGTCAGGACCGCGTCCAGGTCCTCGCGCCACTCTTCCTCGGTGGCGGTGCCGCTCTTGGCCAGTTCCAGCACCCGGTGCACGAGGGGGGACCCTTCTTCCCACTCGTCCGTGGAAGAGCGCAGGTCGAGAGAGTCCAGAACCTTCTTGACCGCCTTCTCCGCGGTGGACACGTGGGGCAACAGCAGGTTCAGGCCGTCGTTGTCGATGAGGTCGGGGTAGTCGGTGCGGCTCCAAGCGGCCCCGTCCCACCAGTAAGCGAATCCCTGTTCACGGTCGTTCTCCAACGCGGTGAACCAGGACCAAGGCAGCCAACCGGGGCCGGCGTAGGGGTCGTAGCCCTCGACGTCCATGTGATCGTCGCACTCGTGGTCGGCACCGACGAGCACCCCGCGTCCGCCCTCGATCCGAGCGAGCCGCCACTCGTTGCCGCCCCCGTCGTCGTGGTGCACGACCGCGTCGGCGTAGCTGTGCTGGTTCTCGCTGCCGCCCGCCTCCAGGACGGCCAGCGTGGCGGCTCGGGCCCAGAGGGCGTCGAACGAGGGCAGGTCCTCGGGACGTCCTGGGACGTGGAACTCCATGCTCGGACCCTTCATACAGAGGAGAATCGGTTGCGTGGAGAAGCTACTCCGTAGCTCCGACAGCACGAGTACGGTCTCCGGCCAGGGGCAGAACCCTGTGCCGGAACTCAGCCGGGTGTCCACGCTGCCCCATGCTGCCTCTTGGAGGTCACGTGGTCTCGGTGCCCAGGAACCCGACTCCGAACAACGCGGAACTTACCGGAGCCTTCATCACATCCGGCACGAGGCACTCCCCGGCCCCGGGCCTGTCCGTCTCCGGCTGGGGGCGGTGCCTGGACCGGGGCAGCGGGGCCCACAGTGCGCGGCCGCCGCCCGGCACCGGTTCGCGACCACTGAGCGACGCGCTCCGTCCGCCACCGCGGCGGCGCGGGATAGTCTGCTCGGGTGTTCGAGACAACAGCGTGGACGGAGCGCATGCTCCGCCCCATGCGAAGAGCGGGAGCCACCGACGCCCTGCTCCCCGCGGCCCTCGTGGCCCTGTCCTTCGTCCCAGGAATCGCTCAGCAGGGAGTCGACCTCGCGGAGCTGCCGGACGGCCGGCCCTTGGACGGCCTGGGCCTGGCCCTCGTCGGTGCCCAGGCTGCGCCTCTCGCCCTGCGGCGTCGGTTCCCCCTCACCTGCCTGATCGTGGTCGCCGCCGCGTTCACGGCGTTCCAACTGCTGCGCTACCCCAACGTTTTCGCCTCCCTTGCACTGATCGTGGCCCTGTACACCGTCGGTACACACCCGCCGCGCCGTCCCGCTCCGGTGGTCGCGGGGGCGATCACCGCCTACGCGCTCGTCTGCTACTCCCTGCACCTCGCGGGCTCCCGTGCCACCGTGGCCGACTATTTCTCCTTCGGCCTCGTCCTGGTCGCGTTCTGCGCCCTCGGCGGGTGGGTGCGCGCCCGCGCCCTGGACGCCGAGGAGCGCCGCCGCCGCGCGGAGGCGGACGCCGCTGCCGCCGAACGCGCCCGTCTCGCCCGCGACCTGCACGACGTCGTCACCCACCACGTCACCTCGATGGTGGTGCAGGCTGACACGGCGGGTTATCTGCTGGAGCGGTCCGACCGAGTGGGAACCACCCTGACCAGTATCGGGGAGACCGGTCGGCGCGCCTTGGACGACCTCAGACACCTGCTCGGCGTCCTGGACGGACGCGAGGACCGAACCGGTCCCTCGCTCGGCGAACTCGCCAGCCTCATCGAGCGCTCCCGCAACGCTGGGCAGAGCGTGGAACTGGTCGAGGACGGCGAGCCCCGACCGATGCGCCCCCAGGAGGAGGAAGCCCTGTACCGCGTCGTGCAGGAGTCCGTCACGAACGCGCTCAAGCACGCGCCCGACAGGCACGTCATCGTCCGCATAGACCACGGGAACGAGGCGGTAGGCGCCCGGATCACCACCGGAGGCGGCGCGCCTGCGGCCGAGGTGGTCGGCTCGCCCCAGTCCAGCCCCGGTGGCGGTCACGGCTTGAGGGGCCTGCGGGAGAGGGTCTGCGTCGTCGGCGGGGAGCTGCACGCAGGTCCCACAGACGACGGGGGATTCACGGTGCACACCAGCATCCCCAGGGGGAGGACATGAACGGTTCGCCCATCCGGGTCGTGGTCTGCGAGGACGACGAACTGGTGCGCGCCGGGTACGCCGCGGTGCTCGACGCCCAGCCGGACATGGTCGTGGTGGGGCAAGCTGGCGACGGTGCCGAGGCTGTGAGCATCATCCGGGACCTGCGGCCCGACGTCGCGGTGATGGACATCCACATGCCCCGCCTGAATGGCATCGAAGTGACCGCCCGCCTGGCGGAGCCGCTGGACACCCACCCCATTCGCGTTCTGATGGTGACGACCTTCAATCTGGACGAATACGTCTACGATGCGCTGCGGGCCGGCGCGAGCGGGTTCCTGTTGAAGGATGCCCCCTTGCACGAGCTGATCGCGGGAGTGCGCACGGTCGCCCGGGGAGAGGCCTTGCTGGCACCGAGCGTGACCCGGCGGCTCATCGGCGAGTACGCCCTGCGGATCCGCCCCGCCGATCCCACCCCTCCCGCAGCGCGCCCCGGGCCGCTGACCGAGCGCGAGCACGAGGTACTGCTCCTCATAGCGGAGGGGCTGTCCAACGGGGAGATCGCCGAGCGGATGACGATCGCGCACGAGACCGTCAAGACCCACGTGTCGCGGATCCTCACCAAACTCCGATTGCGCGACCGGGTCCAGGCTGTTGTCTTCGCCTACCGCTCGGGGCTGGTGCGGCAGGGGTGAGTACCGGGTCCCCCTCGAGAGCTACCGAATCGCGCTCGCGCGGGTGATGTGGCAGGCGGGGCCCCTTACCTAGTCTGGGAACCGGTCAGAGCGCCCTTCGCGCCCCGTGTCCTAGAAAATGGTCCCAACATGCCTCACGACGTCGTATCCGCGTCCACCCCCCGCAGGCCCCGGCGCACGGCCTCGCGCTTTGCGCTCCTCCTGCTCCTGTTCATCGCCCTGGCCGCGCTCCTCCCGGGCGTGACGGGCGCGGTGGGCGCGTCAGTGTGGGCCCTGCCTCTCGGCGTCGCGGCGGCGGCCCTCGGCTTGTGGGCATACCGGTTCGCGATTCTCCGGATCGAAGGGAGAAAGCCGCTGGAACTCTCCCGCGAGGGGGCGGCCCGCGGCCTCGGAGTGGGCACATTGGCCGGGGTCGGTGTGTTCACCGTGACCATCATCGCCATCGCCATCCTCGGAGGCTACCGAGTCACCGGCTGGGGGTCGTTTGAGGCGTTCCTGGCCGTGTGCGGACTGATGTGCGCGGTCGCGGTCGCGGAAGAGCTCCTGTTCCGCGGAGTCCTCTTCCGGATCGCGGAAGAGGTTGTTGGGACTTGGGGCGCGCTCGCCATCAGCTCCGTGCTCTTCGGCGGGCTGCACCTGGTGAACCCGAACGCGACCCTGTGGGGCGCGCTGGCCATCGCCTTGGAGGCCGGTCTCATGCTCGGCGCCGCCTACGCGGCCACACGTTCCCTGTGGCTGCCGATCGGCCTGCACCTGGGCTGGAACACGGCGCAGGCCGGGATCTTCGGCACCGCCGTCTCCGGCAGTGAGGAGGCGTTCGCCGGGCTGTTGACCGGGGCGACGAGCGGGCCCACGGCGATCAGTGGGGGAGCGTTCGGCCCCGAGGGCAGTGTTGTCGCCGTACTGTTCTGTGGTGCGGTCACGGTGTATCTGCTGCGCGTGGCCCACCGCAGGGGCCACATCGTTCCCCGGGCCGCCCGTCGGGCCTGAGCAGGGTGCCGGTCGGGGCGCACGATGGTCGGGCACGCCGGATGCCGCCGCCCGCACAGCCGCTACCAGCTGACTGTTCCTGGCCTTCACCGATATCGCTTGTACAGTGGTCCGCTACCGCGAACTCACCGCATGAAATGAGCTCTTGGTCGATACGGTTCTGGCGCCGCCAGGTGTAGACCGTCTCGGCGGGACATATTGAGGCCCCGAGCGTGTAGCGCCCAACCCCATGGGAACCCGCTGAGATCCGACTCCGGTGGTTGGACCACTGGAACGATGCCAGAAGCGCTGACGGCTCGAACGACATTATTGAGAGCTGGGTTCGGGAATGACCGCGCGTCGCTGTACTCACCCGCTGGGCTGGATACTGAGCTGTTGAGAAAGCCCGGTCTGTGGGAAAGCTCCACGTAGCCCACTGATCCGCTCGCGGTCCCAGGTGTAATAGAGCTCGTTCGTCATCAGGACACCTCACCTCTGCATGCGTGGGGCGACCCAAGCTCCCGTGCCGGCCTCGGTTCTTCAGTGGTGGGAGATGGTTGAGTAGGCCTTGGGTTCGCCCCGGTTTGTCCCAGCGGTGCGGGTACGGGTGCGGGGCCTTCGCGTGTCGCTGCGGGCCGCGCCGGGTTCCACCGTCCCGGAAGGTGTTGGGCGTCTCTTCCTTCCTTCTGCTCGTCGGGTCAGGGCCGCTTCATCTGAGCGCGGGCAGTGCGCCCAGCCGCTGCCAACAGGTCGTGAACGCCTGCGCCCAGGGCCAGGTGCGCTCGATGGCCAGCACCCGGTAGCGGGCGTGGCGGGACAGCCTCGCGTGCAGGTGGTAGAGGCGGTAGCGCATCGTGTTGGGCTCGGCCGCCTGGAGTTCCTGGCCTTCGTGCAGGGTGAGCAGCCGCAACCAGGCGTCCAGATCCTGGGCCAGGTTGTGGGCCAGCACCCAGGAACGGTTCACCACCCAGCACTGCGAGGGCAGGTGGGAAAGCTCCATCGCCTTGTCGCAGCGCACCCGGTCCTCGACCACCGCGTGCCGGCGGTGCACCGCGTCCAGCCACTGTTCCTGGCGGGAGCCGCCGATCCCCCACATGCGGCCTATGTCGGTCGCGGTGATGGCGTACTTCCACCCGGTGCGCTTTTCCAGCGCGGTGAGGTTCTCGGTGTGCCGGCCGCTGGGGTGTACCCGGCGCACGATCAACCGCAGTCCCTGCGGCCAGCCCGTGCGGGTGTTGGGCCCGCTCAGCTCGGCGACCTGGTATTGGGAGTCGGCGGTGCCGTCCTGGTGCACCGCGGCGTGCCAGATGGTCTCGGGCAGGGCCGCGATCGCTTCCTCGTCGGCGCTGGTGATGGCCCATCCGACGGTGTAGCGCACGGTGCGCCTGGTGGTGTTGAGCCCTTGGAGGTGCTCCAGCAGGGCGTGGGTGGCCCCAGCCCCGTCGATACGCACCAGAACCTTGGCCCTGGACGATCCGGGTACCTGGGCCAGGGCATCGGTGAGGACCCGCACGTGATCGTCCACGGTGTTGGACCCGGCGTTGCCCGGCCGTAGCTCCATGGCCAGGCACTCGAAGGTGTTGGCGCACCAGGTGGCCAGCGGGTGGAACCCGAAGGTCTTCTTGAAGGTGGGTGCGGCGCCCTGTTTGTTGGAGGCCGCGGCGGGGATGGTGGCGTCCATGTCGATCCATCCGGTGAGCTTCTTTCCGGCGACTCCGACGGTGGGGAAACCGCCGGGGCGCAGGGCGAGCAGGTTCCACACGTGGCGGCGGACCTCGGCTCTGGCCTTGTTGATCGTGGCCAGCGCCGCCTCGTCGATGGCGGCCAGGGTGCGCCAGAGCGTGGAGTCGGAGGCGGGCGCGCCCATGAGCAGGTCTGGTGTGCGCCCAGGCGTTCGGTGCCGGAGAGGTTGCGTGCTCCCAGGACGATCGCGATGGCTGCCTCGATGAGGATGCTGGCGCGGTCGCGCCACCGGTTGCCTTGGCCTGTGGGCAGGGTCGTGGCCAGGTGGTGGGTGAGGCCGGTCCGGTCGGCCAGACGGCGCAGGAGCACGGTTCCGGCGTGGCCGATGAGGTTCTTCGCTGTGGAAGTGACGGACAGGCGGTGGTCCCAGGCGGTGGCGTCGCTCACCAGAAAGGTGCTCCTTCTCCTGCTGTGGTTCTGAGCTCGACACTCGAATCCTCACAGGTGGGGGCACCTTTCGTTTATTTTTGGGGAATTCCCAGCTCCTCATTGAATACCCGAGGTCGGCGGAGCTTCTGCGTGGTGGTGACGGCAGTAGTTGACGGCAACGTCAGCGGACGTGGGCTGTGCAGGGTGTTTCGTACCGAGTTCGATCGAGGCTGTGGCATGTGCCGGGATCGCCTCCCGCCATATGCGAGTCAGCCCCAGAGGATCAAGACCTGAACCCACGGATTAAAAGTTCGCGTTCGGGAAACGGCCCGGGAGGGTTGTTGAAAGCCCCTGGTTCCCGACGGGGTTTGGGGAGGCCGTGGACGGCTTTCGCCACCGCCTGCCGCAGGTGGCGGAGAACGTTGGTTTCCTGAAGGCTCCGGACGCTCACCGGGCCGCCGGTGGGGCCATGTCCACCTCGCGGTTGGTGACGCTTTCCCGGTGGAGCCCGTGGGTAGCCTTCGGAGACCGACCCTCCCCTCGTGCACCGGTCTCAGTGGTGAGCCGGCGAGGGCCTGCGTGGGCGTCCGGTTCACGCATCGCAGGCCGGGAGGAATCGGTCCGAGGCCGCGGGGGGAAGAAGGTTGTCCATTCCTCCTGCCTCGCGCTGTTGGGAGGCGGTGAAGTCCTCGTGGAAGCGCCCGTCCCTGCCGCTCAGCCCGTTTTCGGCTCCGCCCAGCAGACCGGCGATCGCGTCATGGCCGTCCCCGTAGTGGTAGTACGAGGCGAGATCGGGGTGTTCGTCCTCGTTGAGGTCGACCACGCGCAGACCGTAGGTGTACCCCAGGTGCGGTTGCACGGTGCGCTGTCCGATTCCCCGGTCCGAGAAAGGGCCCAGACGCAGTTCGCCCACCCTGGGGTCCTCCCCCGCGTCGTCTACGTCGGTGGGGGTGGCCGCCGCGACCACCAGGTCGAGCCACCCGTCGCCGTCGAAGTCGGCCACCGCGGCCACGACCTGCTCGTCTTCCGTGGGCAGTTCTCCGAGCAGGTCGGCAGGTGAGCTTCCGAGCAGGTCCTTTGGTGTGCGCGGTTCCGAGAAACCGGATTCATCGCCGAAGGAGACGGCCAGGTCGGCGCCTGTGCCCTCGGTGCCGGTGACGCGGTCGAGGCGGTCGTCGTTGTTCACGTCGGCGATCAGCCGTCCCGTGGAGTCCGTGCACGGGGGGAAGGTGCTGGGCCCGGACGGCTCGGGTGGAGCCGGATGGCAGCCGGTGAGCGCCAGGCCCAGGGCGGCTGCCCCACAGAGCCCCCGGTGTGCTCGGCTGGTGATCATCTCGTGTGCCCGTCCTTGGGGGTAGCGGCCAGAGGAGAAGAGTGTCACCGAGTGCCCAGCCATCCGCAAGTGGGCCCTGGCGGCGCCTCCCTCAGTCCCGGGAACGCGCCGGACGATAGGTCAGCTCGCGCAGCAGCACTTCCGCCGGGCCCCGTCGGCCCCACCGCTCCAGCACGGCCGCACCGGCCACGCCGTGGCCGCCGCACACCCGCTCAACCGGTGCGCCACCAGCCCGACAGGTGCGCGCCCAGACCCAGCCCCCCCCAGGAAGCCAGTACCGGCCCCCGCACCAGCGACTGCGCCAGGTACCCGCTCATCGACCGTCGCCCCAGCGTCCCGATCCACAACACCGGTGGTCCGCCCCGCGGAGATGCCCCACACGGCCAGCCGCCGCAGCAGCACCAGGTGCCGGCCCGGCTCGTCCAGCAGCCGGTGTCGCGCCGCCAGCACGCCCACGAGGGGGATGGTTCTGGTAGGGGCGGCGCCCGAGTAGCCGGTGTCCTCTTCCCCTGCTTGATGCGCGGCGGGTTCGTGAGCAGCTCTCTGGCCCACCAGGCCGCACACCGCCTGACAGGCCGCCCCGGGAAAGCCTCACAGGAGGTGGAGGCACGGACGAGGCTGAAGAGCACGCATGGAGCAACCGGACGGTTCCGGAAGCGAGAAAACCCCGGGACAGAAGCCTTGCACAGGTCCTCTGAACTGGGATTTTGCGGGTAGGCCCCCAGGGGCTCGAACCCTGAACCCACGGATTAAAAGTGCCCTGGTTATGTGTCGTCACCTGCCGCTACGTACCGTTTTGCGCCATTGCATTCGGCCCGCTGTACCGTCCGGTACCGTGTCGTGCCACATGATGTCGCCCCGGTCTGAAACTGCGGAGCACAAACGGAGCACACATCGCTGGCGTTTGGCGTCCGATGGTACCTCGTGAGGTCCTTGAATATCAGGGACCACCTTGGTCTGCTGGTCGGACAGGTAGGTCAATCCATGTGTGTTGGAGGCTGTTCCCGTGTCGTCCACACCGCTGTTCTCCACCTACCGTCAGGGCGAGAACCGGGTCACCTCGTCGATGCTGGCGGTCTTCGAACGGATCGGTCTGTCCCTGGTCGAGGAGATCCTGGCCAAGGCCTCGGGCGAGGCCACGCTGGAGACGGTCACCTTCACCAACCAGCCCAAGGCCGGCAAGGGATCGGTCCCCGACGCTCGCATCTCCGCGGACTTCACCTATCTGTTCGAGGTCAAGACCGTCCGCGGCACGGTCGGTGCAAAGCAGCTCCGTTGCCACTTGGCGAACCTGAAAGAAGGGGCGGGCCGGTACCTGTTCGTGCTCACCCCCGACCCCACACGGCCCGCTGCGCTCGACGCTGTGGACGACAGGCGCATGGTGTGGTTCAACTTCGCCGCCCTGTACGACGCCATCACCGCGGTGGTGGACGACGCCTTCCTGGCACCCTCTGAACGTGACCGGTTCCTGCTGCGGGAGCTGCAGGCGCTGTTCGACAACGACGGTCTGGTGACCTCGGATGAAGTGGTGGTCGTGGCCGCCAGCCAGGCCTACCCCGAGTACCTGGAATCTGCGGCCTACATCTGCCAGCCCGGCCGGTCCTTCCGGGAAGGGCTGACCCACATGGGCTTCTACGCCCAGCAGGCCATCCAACCGCACCTGGCCCGCATCCTCACCTGTGAGGACCACGTGCCCTTCACCTACGAGGAGGCGCTGCGGCGGGAGGGCAACGGAGGCAGGGACGCCCGGATCGGAGACCTGGTCCGCGCATCCTTGGAGACCGGGGCCCGTGAGGAGGGGCAGGAGTACATGGTGTTCCTGCTCTCCGAGCCGGAAGCCCCTGAGACCGTGGTGTTGGAGGCACCGGTGGCCAACGACACGGTGGCCGCCTCCGGTCGTCCGTGGGCGTGGACGATGGGCCAGCGGTATGTGTCCCTGGCCGCTCTGCGCAAACCCGGGGTGCGCACCACCAGCGACCTGGAAACCTCCTGAACAGATGGCTGGTGTGGTGCTGTGCGACGCGCGGGCTGGTGGGGGTCTTCCGCTTTCGCGCGGGCGGTAGGGTCCGCCCCGCCAGAGGGGAATCCGCCCGGTGGTGCCCGCTACCTGTAGTGGCGGTGCTGGGCTCGGCGCAGGCGAGCGGGCACGTGATCGGCTAGAGCCTCAGGATCCCCAGCACGGCCCCCACCTTGGTCTCCAGGGCATCGACCAACTCCGGTCCGCTGGCGTCGCTGGGCACTTCGAGAGGCACCCACGCGTGTCCATCGTCGCGTCGGACCTTGCGGGACAGTTCTGAAGCCAGGAGTCGTTGTAGGGCCGTCTGGAATCCTCCGGATCCCTTGTCGTCCTTGTGGAGCATCAGCCAGAACGGGGTCAGCCCTTCGTCCGCGAATCTGCCCCAGACCCCGACCTGCACCCAGGTCTCCTGGCTGATTTCCGGTAGATACCGGTATGTCCATGGCTTCGACACCAGGTTTCCTTGCATCGGCAGGTCGCGGGGCCCCAGAGACCCCAGAAACCGCGCCGTGACGACGTTCACGATCTTGACGAGGTCGCTCGCTCGCTCCTGCCAGTCTCGGCCGGCGGTGGTTTCAGCGAGAGGCGGTATGACGCCTCCACCCAGCGTCTGGCACATGGCCCTCAGCTGACGCAGGTCGTTGGCGAGTGCGGCATCACTGGTTTGCTCGGCGACGTCAGCCCACACGTTGAGCCATTCGTCCCAGGTGATGACAGCGTGCGCCGCCGCCTCGGCCCGGGTACTGATCGTCCGCTGGAGGGTCCGCTGCGCTTCGTCCACTCTGCTTGACGGGACGAGCACGAACAAAGCACCCCGGTGGGGACCGGAGCGCCGGTTGAGGATCTCGAGGTAGGCGGCCACCTGCCCGTCGGTCAGATGCGCATCGAACTTGGCCTCGACAAGGGCGATGATGCGGCCGTCCGTATCGAGCATCTCGATGTCGGGTCGGGACCTGTCATCGTGCACCGACTCGGGAACGAGCTGGTCCACGCCGGTGAGATCTATGTTGGCCCGCATCCCCAGGTGCGCGAGTATCGCGGTGCGGAGCTCTGGATCTGACGCCAGCCAGGTCAGCGATTTGGTCACTGCGATCTCGCCCATGTTCATGAACCAGCCCTCGCCGGCGAGTTGGCCCAGCAGGGGGACTCGGCCATCGGGGGAGTCAGTGTCTGCCATGGCCACACAGTAGACTTTCGCCGCTAAGAACTCTGCCCTGTGCCGGGTCTGGTGGAGGGAGGGATGCATGTCGGGATCGCCTCCCGTCACCCGCCCGGGTTTGGTGGTCGCTCCCGCTCAGGTGGCCATAGAAGCTACGACCGATGGGGCAGTGGAGCACGGGTGTGTGCTGGCCGCGGTGGGTGACTGGACGGGTTCGGGTGTCCCCCGGGTGGGGTTCTCTGTCTGTGGCCGGCCCTGACGTGAAGAACGGCTTTCCCCGTGTGCTCGGCGCCCGCTAGGTTCTCCGGCATGGCTGGTTACTGGGGGCTGCGTGTCGGGGCATGGCTCGAGGAGCTGAAGCGGACGCGGCCGGTGTTCCACTCTGAGGCGGACTTCCAGCACGCCTTGGCCTGGACGGCGCACCTGTTCGAGCCTTCTCTCCGGGTGCGGATGGAGGTCAAGACCGCCGTGGGTCACCTGGACCTGTTGATCTCCGCCCCGGAGCAGGACCGGAACCTGGTGCTGGAGCTGAAGTACCTCAAGGCTGCCTGGAGCGGCACGGTGGCGGGCGAGCGCTTCGAGCTGGCGAACCAGGGTGCCCAGGACATCCGGGGCTACGACGTGGTCAAGGACATCAGCCGCGTGGAACAGCTGACCGGTCACGCGCCGGGCTGGAGCGGTGGTGTGCTGGTGCTGTCCAATGACCCGGGCTACTGGAGTCGTCCCGGCCATGGCCGGACCACCAACGCCGACGCCTTCCGCGTCTATGAGGGCAGTCAGCTCGCGGGGGTCCGGGCATGGGGGCCCAACACCGGACGGGGCACTATGAAGGGCCGCACCGGTCCCATCCGGCTGCGCGGCGCATACAGGTGCGCCTGGTCGGGCTACTCGCGACTGGAGGGCCGCCGGGGCGACTTCCGGCTGTTGAGCATCCCGGTTCTGGACCGGTGACCAGCCGTCGCGCACAGCGCCCACGGACGCTTCGGGGTGTGCTTTCACCAGACACACTTGCTGAAGGCCGTGGACGATCTGGTTTGTGCCCGACTGCTCGTGGTGCTCGCTCAGGCCAGGCGCGGCGGGCTTCCACGCTCTGGAAGGTGGATCCACCCTTCCCGCTCGGCCAGGGCGACTTCCTCGCCCTCAGGCCGGACAGTGAGCCCCAGGGCAGCGGCACGCGCGGTCAACGCCGCGACCAGGGCATCGAAAGCGTGCTCGCTGGCGTCATAGGCACTCCGGTACTCCTCAGAGCACACCAACCACGGGGCCGATCTCAGGAGTCCTTGCATACTGCGTTCGAGTCCCAATTCCCACTGGGTGCGGGAAGCCGCCGGGTACACCTCCACGACCGTGCCGGCCCCGGCCCGGTCAACAGGCCGCCCACTGCACGCCAGGACGTCGGCGAGATACGCCCAGCGAGCGGCGGTAGCACCCAACTTGTCGAAGGACACCGACAACGGACGACCACCTGACACACACGCAGATCGGTGCGGCGCAACCGCAACCCCGCATAGTGCTCCGCGCGGTCCCGGCCGCGCCCCGGCCAGGGGCGCTGGTGGGTATGTGCGTGTACGGCCTCGGCGAAGTTGACCGGCCAGCCGAAGGGGCAGTCGACACCGGCACGGTCGCCGGGGCCCAGACCGCTCAGCAGGTCCAGTAGATCCTGATCGGTGCATCCCTGGCGCGCAGGCCTGACGACGGCGCCGTGCTGGCCCCAGACGATCTCAGCGGCCGCGGTGGTGCGGGCCGCCACAGCCAGGTGTTCCGTACCGGGGTTGGTAGAGGCTGCGGCGTGTGCCGGGATCGCCTCCCGTCACTTCCGGAACCGGACAGTCATCGCTCTCGATCCTGGGGTGCATGTCGAAGGTGATGCTGGGTCCGGTCGGCATCGTGCTGCCAGAGGTGACGCGGTAGGCGGCTGAACGTACCGCGTGTCTGGTGTGGCGAGCCTCCGGAAGGACCCGTCGGTGCGCGGGCATGGGGCGTGAGCGGAGGGCTGGTCCCACCAGCACGCACTTTCTCTGCGGCAAGGTGGTGTATCCCGTCCGTCCTAGCTGGGATGTTGTGGCGCACCTGGCAGGATTCGCACCTGCGGCCATCGGATGGGAAGCGGCGTCCGATGGCACCTCGCGAGGTCTTCGAGCCGGCACCGATGTGTGCTGGTCCGCAACCAGGTGTCCGTTTCCGAGCCCTCAGGGTGGAGTGTGCCCATGTCGGCCGCTGGCTTGTGCGTGCCTGAAGGGCGGTGCGGCTCTGGGGTCAGAGCGTCCGTTCGGTGCCGGTCGAAGCGCTCGCCCGTCTACAGGAAGCCCAGAGCCACAGAACGCTCTCCCGTGTTGTTGCGCGATGGAGGTTCTCTCCGTCCCGAAGCGAGGACGTCCGGCTTCAACCTGTGGGAAACCGCCCTGTCTGCTGTCCGTAGCCGTCACAGCAGCTCAGAAGGGCTATCCAACTAAACATGCGATAAGTGTCCGAATTCGGTCACAATGCTCTCTTGGGTTACTTGTGTGACTGAAGATGCATGTCGTGTGCTCGTGCGTCGCGTGATGTGACTTGCGACACTCGTCTGATGTTTCCTTTGGGCTGCTAGTTTCCCGTTCGGTCCCAGGACAACCACCGACCGTGCTCGGATGGCACGGCACCCACACGGTGATCCCCCAGCCTGGGTTAGAGAGCTCTGCCATGCCCCGCCATGCGCGAGCACTCGGCGCTGCCGTAACGGCGTCGTTGCTCCTCATGCCCGCTCTGTCCACCCCCGCCTTCGCGGATGAGGAGCCCGACAACGGCCCTTCCACCTCGACCGCCGACCTGCGCGGAGAGCAGGAGGCCCTGGTCCTGGCCCAGGAGACCGGCGAACCCGTCGAGATCACCGCGGCCACCACCGAGACCAGCCGCCACCTGGCCAACCCCGACGGCAGCTTCACCCTGGAGCAGAACGCCTCCCCGGTGCGCGTGCGCAGCCAGGACGGCTGGACCCCGGTCGACACCGACCTGGCCGTGGGCTCCGACGACAGGGTCCGCCCCAGGGCGGTCAGCGCGGACATCGCCTTCTCCGGCGGCGGGGACCAGGCCCTGGCCAGCGTCGGGATCGGCTCCAACTCCGTCGGGCTCGGCTGGCACGAGGACCTGCCGACTCCCACCCTGGAGGGATCCCAGGCCACCTACGCCGACGTCCTGCCGGACGTGGACCTGGTCCTGACCGCCGGGGTGGACGGGTTCGGCCAGGTGCTGGTGGTGCACACCCCCGAGGCGGCCCGGCACCAGGACCTCGCGGAGCTGGAGATGGCCCTGTCCACCACCGGTGTGACCATGCACCTGGGCGAGAACGGCATGCTCGAAGCCCTCGGAGACCAGGGGCAGGAGAGTGTCTTCACCGCGGTGGCCCCGGCGATGTGGGACTCCGCCGGCGTGGAGGAGACCGGTGAGGACCCCACGGTGATGGCCCCCATGGGCGCACGCACCGAACTCCTCGGCGTGGACCTGACCCCCGACAGCATCCGGCTGGTCCCCGACGCGGCCATGCTTGACGACGCCGAGACCGAGTACCCGGTCTACATCGACCCCTCGGTAGCGGTCAGCCGGGTGGGGCGCACCTACGTCAACGCCAACTACCCGAGCCAGTCGTACTGGAACTACGCCACCTCCCACACCCCCGGAGTCGGCTACGAGCCCAGCGAGGGCAGCACCAAGCGCGCGTTCTGGCGGTTCAACATCGACTCACGCACCCGCAACGCCGACATCACCCGAGCCACGCTCCGCGCCAAAGTCACCCACGCTTACGCGTGCACCAACGCCAAGGTCCAGCTGTGGCGCACCGACGCCATCACCTCCTCCACCACCTGGAACAAGCAGAACACCTCGGCGTTCTGGAACACCAGACTGGACACCAGGACCATCAACGCCGGACGCTCAGGCTGCTCCGGCGGCGTCTCTCCGACGGTGGAGTTCAACGCCACCTCCGGGTACGTGTACAGCCGCGACGCGGGACACAACACCACCACCCTGGGCCTGCGCGGCAACGAGACCAGGTCCTCCAGCAACCACGACTGGCGCCGCTTCGCCTCCAACCCCACTCTGCAGGTGGACTACAACAACCCGCCCGAGGTCCCCACCAAGCTCTCGGACTCCCACGGCGGCACCTGCTCCACCGATCCGGACAATCCGCGCCTGATCAACGAGACCCGGCCCACCTTCACCGCCTACGTCCGCGACCGCGACTCCACCTCCAGCAACCGCCAGAAGGTCAAGACCCGCTTCGCCTGGTGGGTGGACGGCACCCGGCTCGGTGACGTGGACACCTCCTCCACCAACGTGGCCGTGTGGTCCTCGGGCTCCTACCAGTCCGTGCGCGCCACCGCCCTGCCCGAGGACGTCCTCATCGGCTACCGGGCCAACGCCAACGACGGCACATCGTGGTCCGGCTGGTCGTCCTACTGCTACCTGATGATCAGCACCGCCCGGCCCGAGCAGGGACCCGCGGTCACCTCCACCGACTACCCCGCCGGGGACGAGTTCCACGGCTCCCCGGGGCAGCCGGGCGAGTTCGCCTTCACCAACAACGGCGTCGACGGGGCCGAGAGCTACTTCTACGCCCTCAACGACGACTCCTGCGTCCACGAACTCACCCCCGGTGAACCGGGCGGGTCGGTGACGGTGACCCTCACCCCGCGCCTGGAGGGACCCAACTGGGTCTACGCGCGCACCGTGGACGCCTTCGGCAACTCCTCCGACTGCGTCCTCGCCTACTCCTTCCTGGTCGCCCCGCCCAGTGATCCGGCCGCCCACTACACCTTCGACGAGGGACAGGGCGACCGCGCCGCCGACACCGCCAACCCCGGCCAGGGCGCCACCCTGTCCGACGGTGTGGAGTGGGTCCGCGGCCGGGTCGGGGCGACCGACAATCCCGACACCGACCCCACCCCGCGCCTCGAGGGCACCGCCGTGCACACCAGCGGCTACACCGACGGCGATCCGGGCCCCTACGACGAGATCACCGCCGACGGATCGGCCGTGGACACCTCCGGCACCTTCTCGGTGTCGGCGTGGGTGAAGCTGGACCGCGCCTACGCCCACCACACCGCCGTCGCACAGGAGGGCACGCAGCAGAGCGCCTTCCACCTGGGCTACCAGGGCAACACCGGTCAGTGGGTCTTCAAGATGTCCCCTGAGGACGAGTACTGGGACGGCTCGCGTGAGTGGGCCGTGGTCACGTCCTCCGCCACCGCCGAGGTCGGGGTGTGGACCCACCTGCTGGGCACCCACGACGCGCAGACCGGCGAGATCACCCTGTACGTCGACGGCGTCGAGCAGGGAACGGACACACACCCCGGGCCGTGGAACGCCCAGGGACCCCTCACCGTGGGCCGTGCCCTGTTCCAGGGCGCGGGCAACTACTACTGGCCCGGCGCCATCGACGACATCAGGGTGTGGAACCGGCTCGTGCTGGACGAGACCGTGTCCGAGTCCGAGACCGCCTCCGAGGTGTGGCGCCTGGCCAACCGTCCGATCGCCGCCGAGGGCCGGTGGAGGCTCGACGAATGGGACGGTACGGCGGTGGCCGACGCCACCGACCACGGTCTGGACGCCACCCTGCACGGTGATCCCCTCACCGCGTGGAACACCGCCGAGAACGGAGTCACCGCCTCCCCCGGGGTGCGGCTCAACGGTGCCGACGAGTACGTCGAGGCGCCCGGGCCCGCCCTGCGCACCGACCGCAGCTTCGGAGTCTCGGCCTGGGTGCGCCTGGACGAGACCGGCGAGGGCGTCAACACCTCCGCCACCAGTCAGGCCGGCGAGTTCCAGAGTGGGTTCCACCTGGGCTACCAGGGGTCGCGTGGAGCGTGGGTGTTCAAGATGGCCCCCCACGACGACGCTCCCACCTCCGGTTCGGACGGATGGACCTACGCCTACTCCAGCACCGCCGCCCGGCTGGGGGAGTGGGTCCACCTCACCGGGGTCTACGACCACACCACCGGTGAGCTGGTGCTCTACGTCAACGGCTTCGAGGAGTCCCGTGTGGCGGTGGACCACGCCTGGCACGCCGACGGCCCGTTCCGGATCGGCAGCGCCCAGCACGGCGGTTCCAACGCCTACCACTGGACCGGCGATATCGACGACGTCCACGCCTACCAGGGCGTACTCAACGACCTCGGCATTCGCCAGGTCCGCGACGGAGAGTTCCCCAACACACAGGGCTGACCCCGCCCCGACCCCCATCACACCCCACCCCGTGATCGTCCCTCCGCCCCGCAAGGCGGAGGGACAGGAGGACTGCTGTGACCCCGCGCAGTGACACCCCCGTCCGTCCCGGCCCGATCCGCCGCGGCATCACCTACTCGGTCGCCCTCGTCCTGGCGGCCGGGCTGCTGAACACGCTTCCGGCCTCCGCCACCGCCTACAATCCGCGCCCCGAGGTGGAGGACGTCCCCTCGGTGGAGGGACACGACCTGCTGTCCCCCGCTGCGGGCGGAGCGGACGCGGTCGCCAAGGCGGCCCTCACCGAACCGGAGGAGGCCGCATGGCCCGAACCCTCCTCCAATGACTTCAACCTGGACGGCGACCGGCCCCGGACCTTGAACGTTCAGGAGGACGCACCGGTCACGGTCACCCCGGTGACGGGAGAGGCGTTCGGCGAGTGGGAGGTTCCCGAACACTGGCAGCAGTGGGCACCCGAAGACCAGGAGAAGCCTACCGAGGACGGGGCTTCCGAGCAGGATGTCCCGGACGAGACCGAAACTTCCGGGCAGGCGGAACCCAACGGGGACGAGGCAGCCGAGGAAGAGGACCCGGCTGCGGGGGAGGAGACCGCGGATCCCTCCCCGGAGGAGTCTCCCGTCCAGACCCCGGGGAGGTCGCCGGAGTCGGTGGACCCCTCACCGGAGAGCAGCCCGTCCCCGACCCGGAACGAGTCCCGCAGGGAACCCGTCACCTCTGAGGACTCCGCACCGGAGGTGGACGCCTTCGCCGCCCCCGAGCCGGTCGAGTCCGCCCAGGTCGAGGTCTTGGACCAGACCGACGCCGAGAAGGCCGGGGTCAACGGCCTGCTCGTCCACGTCACCCGTACTGACGACTCGCCCACCCTCGCCCCGGTCCGGATGGAGGTGGACTACTCCGAGTTCGCCGCCGCGTTCGGCGGCGACTACGCCTCCCGCCTGAGCGTCGTCGAACTCGCCCCCTGCGTCCTGGACGACTCCTGCGAGGCCGACGACACCGTCGCCTTCGACGCGCCCCAACTCCTCGACAACAGCGTCCAGGACCAGAACCTGTCCGCCGTCGTGGGCGCCGCTCCCGCCCAGGGCTCCCTGTTCGCCGTCACCTCCGCCCCCTCCGGCGGCAACGGCGACTACAGGGCCACCAAGCTCTCGCCGTCCTCCACCTGGAACGTCAACACCCAGGCCGGAGACTTCTCCTGGTCCTACGACCTGTCCGTCCCACCCGCGCCGAGTGCGCTCGTCCCCGCCATGGGTCTGAGCTACTCCTCCGGCGGAGTGGACGGACGCGTGGCCACCTCCAACAACCAGACCTCCTGGATCGGTGACGGCTTCGCCTACGCCCCGGGATCGATCGAACGCCGCTACGTGGCCTGTTCCGACTCCGGACACAGGACCGGTGACCTGTGTTGGAACACCGACAACGTCACTCTGTCCATGAGCGGGCACTCCGGCGCGCTCGTCAAGCACGACGACGGCAGCTACCGCCTGTCCAACGACGACGGCACCAAGGTCGAGAGGCTCACCGGCGCCACCAACGGGGCGCACGGCGGCGAGTACTGGAAGGTGACCACCCCCGACGGCACCCAGTACTTCTTCGGCCGCAACCGCCTGCCCGGCTGGTCCAGCGGCGATCCCGAGACCGAGTCCGCGCAGACCATGCCCGTCTACGCCGCCGAGTCCGGGCAGCCCTGCTACGACTCCGACTTCTCCGAGTCCTGGTGCCAGCAGGCCTACAAGTGGAACCTCGACTACGTCGTGGACGTGCACGGCAACGTCATGACGTTCTACTACGACGCCGAGACCAACCACTACGGCCGCAACCTCACCAACACCGCCACTCCCTACGTACGCGCGGCCAACATCAAGCACATCGAGTACGGTCTCCGCAGCGGCGACGTGTACGCCACCGCCCCGACGCGCGTGGTGTTCTCCACCTCCGAGCGGTGCCTGGTCACCGACTCTTTCGATTGTGCTCCCGACAAGCGCACCTCGGGCAACGCCGAGCACTGGCCCGACGTGCCCCTGGACCAGGACTGCAAGTCCGGCTCCTCCTGTGCGGGCCGCCACTCTCCGACCTTCTGGTCCACCAAGAAGCTCGACGCGATCACCACCCAGATCCGCCAGGACGGCGAGTACGCCAAGGTCGACTCCTGGACCCTGGAACACTCATTCCCCGAGGCGGGGGACGGGACGGGCCCGACCCTGTGGTTGGACTCCATCGAGCACACCGGTCACGTGGGCGGCACCGAGTCGCTGCCCAAGGTCACCTTCGGCGGCACCCAGATGCCCAACCGCGTGGACTCACCCACCGACGACATCGCTCCGATGCTGCGGTGGCGGATCACCGAGGTCCTCACCGAGACCGGTGGGCAGCTCGACATCACCTACTCCGAACCCGAGTGCGTGCACGGCGAGACTCCGCAGCCGCACGACAACACCAAGCGCTGCTACCCGGTGAAGTGGACGCCCGAGGGCGGGGTGGAACTGACCGACTGGTTCCACAAGTACGTGGTCACCGAGGTCAACGAACTCGACCTGGTCACCGACCAACCCACACTCACCACGAGCTACGACTACGTGGGCACCCCGGCCTGGCGGTACACCGAGGCCGACGGCATGGTCAAGGACAAGTACCGCACCTGGGCCGACTGGCGCGGCTACGACCGCGTCATCGTCCACACCGGACACGCCAGCGAAGAGCGGAGCGAAACCGAGTACCTGTACTTCCAGGGCATGGACGGCGACAAACAGCCCAGCGGAACCAGGGACGTGTCCGTCACCGACTCGCGCGGGGTCGAGCACACCGACCACAAGGAACTCAACGGCACCCTCCTCGAAACCATCACCCGCAACAGAGAGGGCGGCGAGGACCTCTCCCGGGAGATCAGCACCCCCTGGCTGAAGAAGACCGCCGAGGTCACCCACTCCTGGGGCAGCCAGACCGCGCACATGATCCGAACCAAGCGGGTGAACAGCTTCACCCGCCTGGCCGACGGCACCTGGAACCAGGCCCGGATTGACCACACCATCAACGACGACGGCGTCATCACACGGACACGCGACCACGGCGACGTGGACATGGCCGGTGACGAGGAATGCGTCCACACCACCTACGTCAGCAACACCGACGCCTGGATCCTCAACCTCGTCTCGCGGACCGAGACCCTCGCGGTGGACTGCGGACAGACCCCTGACCGCCCCGAGGACGTCGTCACCGACGAGCTCGTCCTCTACGACGGCGGCGGACACGGCGACGCCCCGACCCGCGGTCTGCCCACCCGCACCGAGAAGCTCGACTCCTACACCGGCGACGACCCCGTTTACCAGATGGTGCAGGAGGCGGAGTTCGACGCCTTCGGCAACACCGTGGCCGAGACCAACGCCAACGGCGGGGTGACCACCACCGACTACACCCAGACCTCCATGGGACTTCCGGAGTCGGTCACCGAGACCAACCCGCTCGGCCACACCACCACCACGGTCGTCGACCCGGCCCGCGGCATGCCCGTGGCCGAGACCGACGCCAACGGCCGCACCATGCACATGGCCTACGACCCCCTCGGCCGCCTGGTCAGCGTCTGGCTCCCCGACCGCGACCCCGGGGCCGACACCCCCACGGCCAAGTTCGAGTACCACATCCGCCAGAACGCGCCCACATCCGTCGTCACGCACACCCTGCGCACCGCGACCGAGTACACCACCGGCTACGAGATCTTCGACGCCTTCCTACGCCCACGCCAGACCCAGGCCCCGAGCCCGACGTCGGAAGGAGGGCGGCTGATCACCGACACCTTCCACGACACCCGGGGCCAGGTGGTCAAGGAACGCGAGGCCTACTACAACACCGAGGACCCCAGCGACACCCTGTTCGTCGTCGCCGACGACGGTGACATCCCCCGCCAAGCCGAGACCGTCTATGACGGAGCCGGCCGCGTTACCGACCTCCTGCACGTGGGCTTCGGTGAGGAGCTCTGGCGCACCAGCACCGAACACCATGGCGACCGCACCCTGGTCACTCCTCCCGACGGAGGCGTGGCCACCACATCCATCACCGATGTGCAGGGCCGCCTGGCGGAGGTGCGCACCCACCACGGTGACACCCCCGAGGGCGACTACGACGCGATCAACTACACCTACGCCAAGAACGACGAGCTGGCCACCGTCACCGACCCCGAGGGCAACACCTGGACCTACACCTACGACCTGCGCGGCCGTCTCGTCCAGACCGCGGACCCCGTCGCGGGCACCACCACGATGACCTACAACCGGCTCGACCAGCTGGTCACCACCACCGACGCCCGCGGTGAGACCCTCGCCTACTCCTATGACTCCATCGGCCGCCAGGTGGGCCTGCACGACGACTCCACGAACGGGGCGCTGCGCGCCAAGTGGGTCTACGACACCCTGGCCAAGGGCCACCTGACCTCCTCCACCCGGCACGTGGACGGCAGCGCCTACACCTCCCGGGTGGTGAACTACGACCAGTTCTACCGGCCCCTGGCCACCGAGGTCCTCATCCCCTCCAGCGAACCGGGACTCTCGGGCCGGTACCGGTTCACCACGGCCTACAACCCCGACGGTTCCGTCCAGTCCCAGAAGATGCCCGCGGCCGGAGGCCTGGGCAGCGAGTCGGTGGCCTACTCCTACAACGACTTCGGCATGCCCGTCGCGATGGCGGGGTTCACCGGCTACGTCGAGGCGAGCAAGTACAACAAGCTGGGGCAGCTGGTCCAGCGCACGATGGACATCGGCGACTCCAGTACCCACGCCACCTACCTGACCCGCCACTTCGACCAGGCCACCGGGCGCATGTCCGAGACCACCCTGGTGCCCGAACGCGGTGTCACCGGCTCGCTGGTGCACCAGTACTACGCCTACGACGACGCTGGCAACGTCCTCAACCTGCGCGACGAGCCCACCGCCGACCACCTCCAGGCGGACGTGCAGTGCTTCAGCTACGACCACATGCGTCGCATGACCGGCGTGTGGACCCCCGGCGCCACCGGTGAACAGGCCTGTGCCGCCGAGCCCTCGGCCGACGCCTTGGGCGGGGCGGCCCCGTACTGGCACTCCTACGCCTACGACACCCTGGGCAACCGCACCACCGAGGTCCAGCACGGTCCCACCGGGGACGTCACCCGTACCTACACCCATGGTGACGCGGCCGGGCTGCGTCCCCAGATGCTGACCCGGGTGGAGCAGACCGGTCCTGGCGGTGACCGGTTGGAGGAGTACTCCTACGACGAGGCCGGGAACATGACCGGCCGTACCACCGCGGCCCGGGAGCAGGACCTGGAGTGGGACGCCGAGGGAAACCTGGCCCGGGTGACCGAGGAGGACGGCTCCGAAACCTCCTACGTCTACGACGCCGACGGCCAGCGCCTGATCCGCCACGCCCCCGACTCCTCGACCCTGTACCTGCCGGGCATGGAACTGCGCCTGGACAAGGAGAACCTGGTCAAGGAGGCCACCCGGTTCTACTCCTTCGCGGGGGAGACCGTGGCGGTGCGTAACAACGACGGCACCCTGTCGTGGATCCACTCCGACCGTCACGGGACCGGGCAGTTCGCGGTCGACGCCCGTACCGGTGAGGAGACCCGTCGGCACATGACGGCGTTCGGCACTGACCGGGGCAGCGCGGGTGGGTGGCCCTCCGAGCGCGGGTTCGTGGGTGGCACGGTCGATGCTTCAACCGGGCTGACCCAGTTGGGTGCGCGTGCCTACGACTCGGGGTTGGGCCGGTTCGTCTCGGTGGACCCGCTCATGGACGTGACCGACCACCAGCAGATGCATGGTTATGTCTATGCCAACAACAACCCGGTGACCTTCACCGACCCGGACGGGTTGTCGTGGCTGTGCATCGATATCTGTGGTTCGGGAGGTTACGCCGTCGTGAACCCCACGGCGAAGGGCGGCGGCTATCTGTACGACTACGACCGCGAACAGAAGATCTTCTTCAACGAGGGCGGTGGGACCACCAGTGTGTACTCACCGTCTCCGCGCACGCGTGCCAGCAGGGGTGGGGGTAGCGGCACCACGTATCAGGGACGTCAGGGGCCGTCGCAGGCCTATCTGGACGCCCAGCGTGAGAAGGAGGAGGCCAAGCAGAAGCTGATCGCCGCCGCGGCGGGCCTGGCGAAGCTGGTCGCAGACGAGTTGGGGATCACGGCCGGCCTGGAGTGCTTCACCACAGGTGACCTGGGGGCGTGCGGCGAGACCGCGCTGAACGTCGCGACGATGTTCGTGGGCGGCCTGGCGGGCAAGATCGCGGTGAAGTACGGGCTGAGATGGGGCAAGGCCGCGGAGTTGGGCCGAAAGATCGCCAAGCTCGGCGGTGACTTGGTCGACGGTGTCGGGGACTTGATCAAGTCCAACCGCAAGGTCGACAACCTCTGTAACAGTTTCGCCCCGGGGACCAGGGTGGTGATGGCTGACGGGTCGACCAGACCGATCGAGGAGGTCGAGGTCGGCGAGAAGGTGTTGGCGACCGACCCGGAGACGGGTGAGCAGACTGCGCGGACGGTCCTGGCCACCATCATCGGGTCGGGCAGTAAGCATCTGGTGGAGATCACGGTGGATCCGACCACCGAGCGCGAGGCGATCGGTGGGGACGCCGGTTCCGAAGCTGAAGATGAGCAGGCCGAGCAGGCGGGGGTTCCCGGCCCGATCGCGGCCGGGGACGTGATCATCGCGACCGACGAGCACCCGTTCTGGGTGCCCGATCTGGGGACGTGGGTCGACGCGATCGACCTGGACCCGGGGACGTGGCTGCAGACATCTGCGGGCACTTGGGTACAGGTCTCCGCGGTTCAAGCCTGGACGCAGGCCGCGACGGTCCATAACCTGACCGTCCAGGGCGTTCACACGTTCCACGTGACCGCCGGGGACCTGGATGTCCTCAACCACAACAGCGCGCCTTTGTGTCATCTTCATGGAGGAGGCAAAGGCAGTCCTGATGGCCCAGGCGTTGTAGAAGGGCCCGCGCCGCAAAGCGCTCATAACATGCTGGAAGCTGTATCTAGTCGACCTGGAGGAACCGGAAAGGTTGATGGATACCATGGCAATGGAGGGTTTGGGAACGGTACGGGTTCGCTTCCCGGAGGAAAGTATCGAGAGTGGGATGTCAATGCTAGAGAAGATCTTCCTCAATGTAGCGTTTGTGGGAGTGCCATCCGAGGGCCAGAAAGGCTTGTGACTCCTAAGAACTCCTCAGGAAGTGCATTCTATACGCCTGATCACTACGGAACTTTCTTTCACACGGGGCATTTTAGTGATCTCTAGGGGGAAGGGATTGATGCATTGGAAAGGCGACCATCTTCCCTTGATGAGTAGGGAGGGGCCATGGGTTTTTTTCCTTGCAGATGCAGAGGGTTTCCTTGGGCGAAATGTGAAATCATTTTCTGATCGAGGTGGCTTGGTCTTTCGGATGGATGCCGCAAAATTTCGGTCGCCTGGGGACGTATTTCGCGAATTTTCAAGTAGGTTGATTTTTCCTTCCTACTTTGGGTGTAACTGGGATGCCTTGGCCGACTGTCTTTCTAGGGTCCATGGGAGCTGGCATGGCGGTAGGGATATGGTGTTCTTGATTGATAACTCTGAACTTATTCAGGAGGCCGATTTCCTTGGAGTTTTAATTTCTTCCCTATCTGAGGCGGCGGAGAATTCTAACTTCCAGTTGGACACTGACGGAGAGCCGACTGGCTTTGCTCCGGTTGCGCAGAATTTTATTTTTTTGACAAAAAAGGAGTTCCTGCATGGGCTTGTTCGTAATGTTAGGCATAGAAATATATGCGTTGATATATTTGAAGACTTTGCTTTTGCGTATCAGCAGGATGGAATTATGGTTAGTGGCTAGGCTCATGGGTCGCCCATGCATCGTTTCGGGTCTCTGAGAATTTCTCAGTAAACTGCATGGGAACGTCGAATACGCTCGCACGATTTGCGGTGTGCTCGCCGCCTCGGTGTTCTCCTCGTCCATGGACCGGCGGTGGTGTCCTGTCCTGGGCCAGCCGCAGTCCTGCTCCACCATTCTGACGTGGTCTCCGCCTTTACTGCTGACACGACTTACGAGCATTGGGGCGTTGTAGGGATCCGTGTTCACGACGGTGGAAATGTCTCGGACAACGTTGTTCGCCGGACTGCGGCTGCAGGGGTCGTTCTACGTATCTCCTCAGCCTTCTTGCGGGGCGGCGTTGAACACCGCGGTGCGTGAGCGGTTGCTGCCCTCCAACCCCGCTCGAGGGCTGCGGTTGGAGTTCGGGGTGGGTGCGCGGCCGGTGGTGTGGACCGAGCAGGCGGTGGCCGAGTGAGCCCATAGCGGTATGCGGCCGGCGGTGGCGGTGTGGACGGTCGAGCAGACCCGCGCGTTCCTGGGTTTCGTCTCCGGGCACCGGCTGTATGCGTTGTTCCACCTGCTGGTGATGACCGGGTTGCGGCGGGGCGAGGTGGTGGGGTTGAGGTGGGAGGACCTCGACCTGGCTCGGGACACGGTGCGCATCGCGCGTCAGCTCCAGACGGGCCGGGGCGGGTTGGTGGAGTTGGTGCCCAAGAGCGCGGCGAGTCGCCGCATGCTGACGCTGGACCATGCCACGGTCGGGGTGTTGCGCCGCCACCAGTGGCGTCAACAGCACGAAGCAGCCGAGCGGAGACACAACTGGAATCCGCAAGGGTACGTATTCACCGCCCTGCGCGGTGGCCCGATGGCCCCGGAGCGTTTGTCGCGCCTGTTCCGGAAGCTGAACGACGAGAGCGCCTTGCCGCCGGTGCGGTTGCACGATCTGCGCCACGGGGCGGCGACGTTGGCGTTGGCGGCGGGTGTGGAGCTGAAGGTGGTACAGGCGATGCTGGGGCACGCGAGCATCGTGCTGACCGCGGACACCTACGCCAGTGTGTTGCCGGAGGTGGCGCGGGAGGCGGCGGAGCGAACCGCCTGGCTGGTGCTGCGGGACGCCGGGAAGATCGGTCGGCATACGAGGAGACGGGGACGGGGTGGTCGCCGGGGCCTGGTTCTGGTCCCACCTGGGTCCCACCCTGGACCCACCGGCAGGACGACCCCCTCAGGTTCTAAGAGCTCATCTCATTTGGTGAGTCTGCGGTAGCAAATGAGTGTGCAGGCGATGCCCGCGAAGGCCAGGAAGTGGTCGGCCTTGCGCTCGTAGCGGCGGTGCAGGCGACGGCATCCGGCCAGCCAGGCCATGGTGCGCTCCACCTGCCAGCGGTGCCTGCCCAGCCGCTGTGAGGACTCCACGCCCTTGCGGGCCAGGCGGTGGACGATCCCCCGCTTGCGGAGCCATCGGCGCAGGTGGGTGTAGTCGTAGCCCTTGTCGCCGTGCAGCTTGGCCGGTTTGCGCCGTCGGGGGCCGCGGCGGGAGCGGATCGGTGGGATCCCCTCCACCAGGGGTTGCAGGGCCTGGCTGTCGTGGGTGTTGGCCCCCGAGATCGCCATGGACAGGGGCAGGCCAGACCGGTCGGTGATCAAGTGGATCTTCGACCCCTTCTTGCCCCGATCGACAGGATTCGGACCTGTCAGGTCCCCCCTTTGAGGGCCCGCATGTTCACCGAGTCGATCGCGCACCGCGACCAGTCCAGCTCACCGCGGGAACCGAGCTCGTCCAACACGAGCCGGTGGAGCTTGGCCCAGACTCGCGCTTGGGTCCACTCGGCAAAGCGCCGGTGCGCGGTGGGTCCGGAGGGGCCGAACACCGGCGGGAGCTGTGCCCAGGTGCAGCCGCTGGTGGCCACGAAGATGATCGCGGCCAGCACCTGGCGGTCGCCGTGTCTGCGCCGCCCGCCGCCTTGCGGGCGGGTGGGCGCCTCGGGCACCACCCGCTGGAACAGTTCCCACAGCTCGTCCGGCACCAGCCGTTCCACCATCGACACAGAGGCAGGCTACCGAAAACCCAAATGAGATGAGCTCTAACTAGACAAGGCTATGACCTGGGATTTTGTGGCGCACCCGGCAGGATTCGAACCTGCGGCCATCGGATTAGAAGTCCGGCGCTTTCGTGTCTCTACGTGCCATAGGGTGCCGTTTCGTCCCTATCCATCCGATCATCGCCATCGTTTCGTGTCAAGAGGTGTCGTCCGCTGTCGTGCCAGTCCGGAACTGCGGAGCATAATCGGAGCACACACCGGCCCCTGGCGGCGTCCGATGGCACCTCGCGAGGTTCTCGTCGTGTGGCTGAGAGTGAGCAATCCATCGTGGTCGCTCAGATGACCAGTGGGCGAGTCATCCCAGGTGGGGGCATGACAGGTACGACGGCTGCTCAGCCGGGGCCTCGAAATGCCAGGCCACTGATCTGCGCAGACCTCCTTGATCTTCGCGGTATTCCGACTGGGCCCAAGGAGCGCTGGACTCCTTGGGCTTCGTGCTGTCAGGGGAACGGGAGGCCGTGGAGTTCATCCAGGTGTCTGAGACGGGCACGTATTTCACGCGCTGAACTGCCCCGCATGGCGTGGACCAGTATGTCGAGGAAGTCCTTGGCCATCAGTGGGCTGCCGCAGCATTCCCAGCAGCAGTACCACGAGCGGGGATAGAGGTGGTCGTTCCACGGGGGGTGCCCGGGGTCGCGGGCGTACCTCTCCCACCTGGGGAGTGCCTCGTTGATGATCCCTGGCCACAGCTGCGGGTGGCGGTGTTCGGCTCGTCGGATCTCGGCCATCGTCTTGGACGACAGGCCTTTGATCGCTGGTGCTTTTCTTTGTCCTCTGCGCGCTCGGGGGTGGTTCTCTGCGCGCATGCGTCCCGGCCGTCTACGCGGCATGGGCCTTTCTGTCGATGAACATGCCCCGCATCATGCCATAACGCTTATGTGGTGGCCAGTTCATGCCTGCGCGGTGTTTTTGTTCCTGCCGGTGGGCTTGGTCGGCGCTGCCTCGTACCGGGCTTGGCGGAGGCTGTGGTGTGAGCCGGGATCGCCTCCCGTCACTTGCCGCAGAACGTTCATGCGACGAGTTGGACACACGTCGGTCCCGGTCGGTCGGCGGATTCTAGGGGCCTTCCTTGATCTGGCGGGGCGGGGGCGGGTGCCGGCCCACCCGACCCCGCCAGGTCAAAGGAGAGCGGCCCGTGGCCGGCTGCACTCGTCGTTGTGAAGCAATGCCCACTCGTTAGCCGCGGAGCTGGGTCGCTGGTGGCTTACAGCTCGACTCTGACCACTGCCCCGTCTTCTTCGTCCCCGACGACAAGATGGGTGATCTCCGCATCGGCCGGAACGCTGTAGGGGTTCGGGGCGACCAGCGCGTTGCCCGGGTTCACGTCCTGTCGCGTCCGGATGGCCAGGTTGCTGTCGTACTCGTAGACGGCCCCCTCGGCGTCCGCCAGGCGGAACCACCGCCGGTCCGCCTCCTGAGGTTCCTGGGAGGTGTTCTCGACCCGCACCGTCACGACCACGTAGGTGCCCGCCGAGGTGATCATGTCGCCGTCGAAGTGTGTGGCGTCCATCTTGATGTCTTCGACAGTGACGCTGAACTGGTTGAACTCGAACACCTCGTCACGCCCAACCTGTTGCTCTTCCACCTCGGCCTGTGCGGTGGTCGGGGTTTCCTCGGGCATCGGGTACGTGGCCAGCACGAAGATGAACATGGCCAGGGCGCCGAGGACCATGCCTCCACACCCGCAGCCGAACGCCCATCCGGCCGGGAACTTGGAAGCGGGTGGGGTGGGGGATGGGGCCGTCATGGAATCCTCCGAGAGAGGGGTGGTCTGTGCGCAGACCATTATGTCGGCCCAGTTCGGCGACCGGCTGGGCGCGCACCGTTTGGGTCGGTGACCCAACGGGCTTTACGCGGGGCCGGTCGACCCGGTCCCGCCTGTCAAACAGCAGTAGGGCAAAGCCGCCCATGTCGGGTCGCTGGCCTGCTACCGTCCCGACATGGACCAGCCTTCCTCCCTCGTCGTCTGCCAGCAGGGCCACACCGTCGAGTACCCGGCGGCGCTCGACGCCGTCGCCAACGCCGGAACCGACCTGGCGTTCTGTCGCCCCTGCGACTGCCAGCAGGTCCACATGGTCACCCTGTTCGCGGGTGACAGCCCCCGCGTGGTCGCGTCCGGGGACCTCGACCTGTACGCCCGGTTCGAGGCCACCGAGTGGCCCGAGCGCATCCACGTCGATGAGGCGAGACCGTTCTCCTATCGGGAGCTTGAGCCGCTCGACCTGGCCCAGTTCCTCAAGGAGTAACGCTGTGAACGTCATCCTGGAGTGACCCCGCGTGGTGGGCAGTCATCGTTGCAGCTGCTTCCTTCCTTGCCGCAGCTGCCGCTGTCTCGTTCCGGGTTCTTTAGAGGCTGCGGCGTGTCTCGGGATCGTCTTCCGTCACTCGTCTTTTCCGAGTGCCGCTGTCCGGGGTGAGACTGGGCTCGGAGGTGGTGGCCGTGTCCGGGTCTGGTTCGGTGTTCAAGCGGTGTGGGTGTCGTTTGCCTGGTACCTCGAGGAAGGTCGGGGGCAGTTGTCCGCGGTTGCGTTCTCGCGGGCATGGGAGCTGGTACTTCTCGGCCGAGTTAGAGCATGTTCCGGGCCGGCGATGCCGGATGCGTCGTGGTGGATTCGCTTCCCGGGAGGCCGCCCGCACGGCGCTGCGCAGGACCCAGAGCGTGGAGACAGATGCGACAGGTCCGGTGGTGTGGACAGTAGGGGAGTGGCTCCAGCACTGGTTGGACACTCGGACCCGGTTGCGGCCGCGCACCAGGGTCGGCTACGGCGAGCACATCGACCGCTACCTCAACCCTTACCTGGGCGGGGTGTTGTTGGAGGAGTTGACACCTGCCCAGGTGCAGGAGGCGTTCGATGCGATTTCGGGCCGTACCACATCGATGGGGGATCGACTTTCCCCGGCGACGGTGCAGCGGGTGCGCGCCACGTTGCGGGCGGCGTTGAACACCGCGGTGCGTGAGCGGTTGCTGCCCTCCAATCCCGCTCGAGGCCTGCGGTTGGAGCCGGGGGTGGGTACGCGGCCGGTGGTGTGGACCGAGCAGGCGGTGGCCGAGTGGACCCATGGCGGGATGCGGTCGGCGGTGGCGGTGTGGACGGTGGAGCAGACCCGCGCGTTCTTGGGTTTCGTCTCCGGGCATCCCCGGCAGGATTCGAACCTGCGGCCATCGGATTAGAATTTGCTCAAGCTCGCCGCCGTCGGCACCTCCAGGCCGCGTCCACCCGCATCGCCGGACACGGTCCGCCTGGCCGTCAACACGCTTCACCGCGTAGCTCTGGGTAGTCCCGGGCTAAGGGTGTCGGGAGCGAGACGACCCGGCTGGTGCTGGGCTGCGCCTTCCGCTTGGCAAACCTGTGGATAACCCCAGCCCGATCTCCCATGCTGACCACAAAAGCTCCGTCACACCACCTGCTCCCAGTCCTTCAGGAACTCCTCGACTAGTAACCTCTGTGCGTTGCTGCTTTGAGCTCCCACCGCTCGGGCTCTGGCTAGGGTGGTCAGGAGCGTGACCGCGGCCGCTTCCTGTTCCCGAAGCAGCACGCCAACCGTCTGATGCTGATCAGCATCGGTGTAGAGCAGCAGAACAGCACCGAGGAACAGGAACTGCGTGGCGTAGACGGCCAACGCGTTATCCTCCTCCCAGAAGCGGGAGCCGATCTCCAGCAGCTTCTTCCCGGTGATCTCCGGCCAGTCGGCCCGGAAGATTCCCCGGATGTCACGGTCAATCTCCGATCCGGTGTTCTCTCCTTCCTCCGTAGCCTTCATGGGGAACCCTTGGGCGAGCAGAGCGTTCTTTAGGACCTCAACCTCCTGCCGGACGAGTTCCTCGGCGAAATCGACGGTCTTGATAGGACTCGTGGCTTTCTCTGCCTCTGCGTTCTGGCGTTCCGCCCGTAGCTGGACCAGTCTCCTGGCTGCGCGCAGACACTCCCGTGGAAGTCCACCGGAGAGCACGTAGCAGAGGGCGACCAGGGAGTCGGGGATGCCGCTGATTCGTCGGATCAGGAGCTGGCGGACGTCCTCGTAGCTCAGGGGCTCCACCCGGACGATGTCGTCGAAGGCGGTGTCGAAGGAGTCGCGCACTGAGAACGAGCGCTGCTCGAAGTTGGCCAGGGCATCGTCGGAGACAGACACCAGGGTCAGGCAGTTCGGGGTGCCGAACAGGGCTTTGACCTGGTTGATGAACTGCTCCGCCTCCTGCGCGGACATCTTGTCGATCTCGTCGATCCCGATCACCAGCCGACCTCGGCCTTTGTGGAGTTCACTCCACCACTCGGCGGTCATCGTGGCGAAATTGCGGTACTCCGCCACCAACTGGGGAAGCCCCATCTGTTGCTCGGCCAGGGCCCGGGTGCGGCTTCCGGACAGCTGGGCGGGGCGGGCCACCTGGACTGAACCAGTGACCCCGATCGTTGTGGTCTCCAGGTAGCGCAGTTGACGCAATCGCTCCCGGGCCAGAGAGGCGAGATCCTTCGGAGGGTCGGCGCGTTTCCTCTTGTGCCAGGCGGCCAGTCTGGCCCCGCAGAAGCTGACCAGAAGGCTAGTGGCCAACAGGAGCACACCAGGAGTGTAAGGCGTCCACAGTACCGAATAGTCGAACCGTTCCTCGGGGGATCCCACCCACCGGGCGATCACCAGAATGGTGGCTACGGTCACGATGGCGGCGAATGCCATCGGAACAATGGTCTCCCAGAGGTCGATACGTTGCACGCTTTCGGTGCCAGGGAACCTTTCCCGTAGAAAACGAATCGCCTGCATGCCGGAAAAGAGCGCTGTGGCGAACACAATCACAATCGGAACAGTGAAGTAGATCGCCAGGTGTTCACCCCACAACAGGAGGTTTTTCGGAGTGAACAGGTGTCTCATGGACAGAACCTCATCCACGGTTGGGAGGTCCTCTTCGGGTGCCAAGAAGCTGCTGAAGAAGGCGTAGAGAAGGAAGAGTAACCCAAGCAGGAAGAGAACGTTTTCGAGTGGAATCAACAGAAATTTTATCGGATTGCTTCGTTGCTTCTTTTTCGTGTTGGCGATGACCGATTCGCACAAGTGCCCGAAGACGTGGATCACGAAGTCCCGTGCCTCGTAGTGCACAGGTGCAGGAATCAGGATGCGAAGGTCGGGTTGGCTGGCCTGGGCGAACCTGTTCTCGCAGAAATTCCTCAACAGGGTGGTCTTTCCCGCTCCCCGAGGGCCCGAGACGCCGATGCTGCCCGAACCGACTGACGAGCTGGTCCTATCGATCACCCCCATCGCGCTGGTGGCAACGATCTGCTTCCGCTCGGAGAGGTCGGTCAGGGAGGAGGCGTCGGTGATTTGGAATGGTTCATCCAACCCAGCCCGCCGCAGCAGGTCGTTCAGGTGTGAACGTAGCAGGGGCACAACCACGTTCCCGCGTAGATCTCCCAGGAAGGGCTCAACGAATCGCATGCCCCGGTAGTCGGTGCCCGAAGCGGCGAAGAGAGTAGCCAGACCGACTGCGGCCAGCAGTAGGTACAGGAGAATCAAAGAGGGTGAGAGAGATACAGACAAGACGACCAAGGTGATCACTCCGAGCCCGTAGAGGAACTCCCTGCCGGATATCTCATCGACGTTTCCGACGTTCTCAGAGAGGGAGCTGCCCAGATTCCATAACCAGCCTTGGGGGTCCAGTCGCACGAGGGCCTGGGATGATCTTGCTGTCAGGATCTCTTCTTCTTTGTCCAGCAGTTCCGCCACCATGTCGGCTCGTGTGACGCTGAGGCTGGTCATGATTTCCTGGGTCTCCGGGTTGTCGAGGAACGGCTGGGCGAGTTCCTCGAACGCCTCGTACTTCCAGTCAGGGGCACGTGCGGCGGTTTCCTTGACGACCTTGGCCAAGAAGTGCGTGAACCGCTGGAGCGCTGTGGTGGGGGGCATGGGCCGAGCATAGAGGCCTACACGGGGCCGTCAGGGACCCGGAGCGTCTCGTAATTGAGTGCGCTGGAAGCTCTGGTTGTGTGCCGGGATCGCCTCCCGTTCACCCTATGAACTGAGAAGTCGTCGATCTCGATCACGAGGTGCACATCGAGGCTGGTGCAGGCGGCTCTGATTCCGGTTGGCGTCGTGCTGACCGCGGGCACCGAAGCCAGCATGTTGCCGGAGGTTGCGCGGGAGGCAGCTGAGCGGACCGTATGGCTGGTGCTTCGGGACTCCAGGGGGATTCGTTGGTGTGCGCGGGTACGGAGTGGGCCTTGGGGGCCTGGACCCAGCTTGGGCCCACTGGACCCATCAGCGCGCCCTCTCGCCTGAGGTGAGGCAGCGCACTCCTTCTGATCTGGGGTTTTGTGGTGCGCCCGGCAGGATTCGAACCTGCGGACATCGGATTAGAAGATAATCGGAGCACACAACAGTGGCTGGTGGCATCCGATGGCACCTTGCGAGGTTCTCGTTGATCGCAGGCCCGGGCCGTGATGGTCCGTCCTGGGGTCAACCGCAGTCCCGCAACCCCGGACGAGTGGCTGACCTAGGATTACTCTGTGCAGGCGTCGAGCGTCTGTGAATTAATCGTGACCAGTGCCAGATCGGTTGGCTAGTGGATGGATTTTCGAGGTCCAGAAAGGTATTAGAGAGCTTGGCAAACAAGAACGCGAACAGGGTTCCGATGGCAGACACCCTCGTGTGGGCGCGAGTGATGCGGCCGCGCGTTCCAATTATTTACATCGACATGAACCACTTCATTGGCATGGCCAGAGCAAATACTGGTGACGTCAAGACCCCGCGTGGTTATCGAGAGCTCTTCGATGCGGCACGAAAAGCCACTCAGCAGGGCCGCGCCTTGGTGCCTCTATCTACCCAGCACTTGTTCGAGATTTCCGCCATCAATGACCCTCGGCAGCGCAAAGATATCGCCAACGTAATGGAGGAGCTGTCAGGATTTCAGTATTTGCTTGGGAGATCAGACTGGAACAGTTCCCATGGCTCGTCCGGCACGAGCCGTCCACCATCGACACGCGGTCAGGTTGTCGAGAATCCAAATGAGATGAGCTCTCAGCCACGGTTCGAGTCGTAGCCCCACCGAGCTTGACCGTCGTGGCCCATGAAGCACTTGGCGGGACGCCCATCCTCAGCGATGCCGAGAGCGCCGATGGGAGAGCAGGCGCTCCCGAACTGGATGCCCATCTGGACCTCGGAATCCTGGTCGCCCGTCTCGTCGGTGTCGTCTTCCTTCGCTTCTTCCTCCTCTTCCTCCGGAAAGTCGGGTGGAGCAACGGGATCGATCGTTGCGGTAGGGCTCGGTGAGGGCTCTGGTGACGGCGCGTCAGACCTTGACGTGGGCTCTGGTGATGGCCCGTCATCGATGTCGTCGGTCGTTGAGCACTGAAATACTCCGAAGAGTAGAAGCACGGCGACAAGGGCAAGGAGTAGGCAGCCCCAGGGCTGACGCCCTGTGCCCTTGCTCGAACTGCTCATGATGTTGTTCCCATGTGGCTGAGCGCCTTTCCTGAAGTCCTGCGCGTAGCTCCAAGCCAGAACGCGACAGCGGGCGCATGTTGACAAGAGCCCTACCGGGGGTTGGATCTGAGTTGCACCATCGTCCGACCCTTAGGTGACGTCGTGATTAGTATGCGCTTGTCCACCGTGTTCGCCCAAGCCTCGAACTCGCAGGAGCGATGGCGTGTGTCGGGATCGCCTCTCGTCACTCTCATGAACCGAGCAGTCGTCGCCCTCGATCTCTGAGCACGGGTTGGAGGCGATGCTGGGCCACGCCAGCATCGTGCTGACCGGGGACACCTACACCAGTGCCTTCCGGAGGGGATGGCCCCCGCAGGTCTC
>NZ_VWVU01000024.1 GCF_008638365.1 Nocardiopsis quinghaiensis
CCCCCCCCCCCCCGGGGGGCGCCACGGCTGGGAGCCTCGGTCACTGCTGCGCCTTCGCGGCCTGGAACCCCAGTTCCAGGTCGGCCTTGAGGTCGTCCACGTGCTCCAGGCCGACCGCGAGGCGGATCAGCCCCGGGGTGACCCCGGAGACGGCCTGCTCCTCGGGGGAGAGCTGGCCGTGCGTGGTGCTGGCGGGATGGACGATGAGGCTGCGCACGTCGCCGATGTTGACCAGCTGGCTGAACAGCTCGGTGCCGTCCACGAAGGCCCGTCCGGAGTCGACGCCGCCGTGCAGGTCGAAGGAGACGACGGCGCCCGCGCCCCGGGGCAGGTACCGGCGCGCCAGCTCGTTGGAGGGGCTGGAGGGCAGGCCCGCGTAGTAGACCTTCTCGACCTCGTCACGCGACTCCAACCACTCGGCGAGGGCCTGGGCGTTGGCGACGTGGCGCTCCATGCGCAGTGACAGGGTCTCGATGCCCTGGAGGATGAGGAAGCTGTTGAGCGGGGCGATGGCCGCGCCGGTGTCGCGCAGCAGCTGGACGCGCAGCTTCGCCGCGTAGGCGCCCGGGCCGAGGGCCTCCCAGTACTTGAGGCCGTGGTAGCTGGGATCGGGCTCGACGAAGTCGGGGAACCGGTCGCCGTGAGCGCCGAAGTCGAAGGTGCCCGCGTCCACGACCGCCCCGGCGACGGTGGTGCCGTGCCCGCCGAGGTACTTGGTGGCCGAGTGCACGACGATGTCGGCACCGTGCTCGATGGGCCGCAGCAGATAGGGCGTGGGCACGGTGTTGTCGACGATGAGCGGCACGCCCTCGGCGTGCGCGGTGTCGGCGACGGCACGTACGTCCAGGACGTTGCCGCCGGGGTTGGCGAGGGTCTCGGCGAAGTAGAACCCCGTCTCGGGGCGGGTGGCCGCGCGCCAGGCCTCGGGGTCGTTCTGGTCCTCGACGAAGCTGACCTTGATGCCGAGCCTGGGCAGCGTGTAGCGGAACAGGTTGTAGGTGCCGCCGTAGAGCAGGGGGCTCGCGACGGCGTGGCCGCCCGAGCCGACCAGGTTGAGCACGGCGGCGGTGACGGCGGCCGCTCCCGAGGCGAAGGCGACGGACGCGACACCGCCCTCCAGCGCGGTCATGCGCTGCTCCAGCACGTCCTGCGTGGGGTTCATGATCCGCGTGTAGATGTTGCCCGGTTCGGCGAGGCTGAAGAGGTCGGCGCCGTGCTGGGTGTCGCGGAAGACGTAGGAGGTCGTCTGGTAGATGGGCGTGGCCCGGGCGTTGGTGGTGGGGTCGGGCTGGGCCCCGGAGTGGATCTGCCGGGTCTCGAAGGACCAGGCCTGTTCGGGAGTGGCGTCGGCGGTCATGGCGCAACCTCTGTTCGGTGTTCAGGTCAGGGAAACAGGGCTCTGGGACGGTGGACGGCCCCGCCGACCACCGAGGAGTCAGGGCCCACAGAGCATGCCGGCCACCCGCGCATGGTCGACGTGGAGTCGTCGGATGAGCGCGATCATGGGACGAGATTAACATCCCGTATCAACAGGTGACCAACGCTTCTCATATTCTGGACATTCGCCGCACACCGGGCCGAGTGGGCCGTCCTCCCCGCCGCACGGTCGGACACGGCGCGGACCGCCCCCACCGCCCCCACCGTCGCGGCGTGTTATCCCGCACCGGACCCGGGTAGCGGGCCGGAACGGGGCACCCGGCCCGGCGCGGGCTCCCTGGCGCGAACCCCGGTGCGGGCGGGCGGCGGCCCTCGCGCGCGTTCCGTCCCCCACACCGGGATCCGCTACCGGCCGATCGACGGTCATTCACTTAGGGTGAAAAAGCCACTACTGAACGCACGGGGGACGAGACGAGATGACACACGACTTTCCCGAAGACCGCGGCAGCGACCCGGGGTCGTTCGACGAGTTCCTGGCGCGCTTCCTGGGGGCACGGGGACCGATCCGCCGCGTGGACCTGTCCAAGCTCATGAGCCCCGAGGCCCAGCAGGTGGCCGACGCCGCGGTGCGCAGCGCCCTGGAGACCGGCGGCGCCGACGTCGACACGATCCACCTGCTGTGGTCGCTGCTGCGGCACCCGCCCACCCGTGAACTGCTGGAGCACACCGGGTCCGACACCCGGCAGATCATCGACATCATCGACCAGGCGGTGGCCCAGGCCCCGAGGTCGGTACGCGGATCGGTCCGGCTCACGCCCGCCGCCAAGCGCACCCTGCTCGACGCCCTGCAGATCGCGCGGGCCACGGGCAGCTCCAGCATCACGCCCGAGCACCTGCTCTTCGCCCTGGCGGTCAACACCGACAACGCCGTCGGCCAGCTCCTGCACAGCTCGGGGATCAACCCCGAGTCCCTGCAGAAGGCGTCCGGGGCCCCGTCCCCCGCCGGACGGTCCGAGGGGGAGCCCTCGCCCACCCCGACCCTGGACGAGTTCGGCACCGACATGACCACGCTGGCCCGCGAGGGCCGCCTGGACCCGGTGGTCGGCCGCGACGACGAGGTCGAGCAGTGCATCGAGGTGCTGGCACGGCGCCGCAAGAACAACCCGGTCCTCATCGGTGACCCGGGCGTGGGCAAGACCGCGATCGTGGAGGGCATCGCCCAGCGCATCTTCGACGACGACGTCCCGGAGATCCTGCGCGGACGCCGCCTGGTCCAGCTCGACCTGTCCGGAGTCGTGGCGGGCACGCGCTACCGGGGCGACTTCGAGGAGCGCCTGAACAAGATCGTGGACGAGATCCGCAGCCAGTCCGACCAGCTGCTCATCTTCATCGACGAGATCCACACCATCGTCGGCGCCGGTGCCGCCGAGGGCTCCACGAGCGCCGGGAACATGCTCAAGCCCGCGCTGTCCCGCGGGGAGCTGCACATCATCGGCGCGACCACCGTGGACGAGTACCGCAAGAACGTCGAGAAGGACGCGGCCCTGGAGCGCCGCTTCCAGCCGATCCTGGTGCCCGAGCCGTCGGTGGAGGACACCGTCGAGATCCTGCGCGGGCTGCGCGACCGCTACGAGGCCCACCACCAGGTGAGGTTCAGCGACGAGAGCATGGTCGCGGCGGCCGAGCTGTCGGACCGCTACGTCACCGACCGGTTCCTGCCGGACAAGGCCATCGACCTCGTCGACCAGGCGGGCGCGCGGGTGCGCCTGCGGCTGAAGAGCTCCAGTTCCTCGCTGCGCGAGCTGGAGGGCAGGCTCAAGGGCCTGGAGAAGGAGAAGGAGAAGGCGGTCCGGGAGGAGGACTACGAGCGCGCCTCGGCGCTGCGCGACGAGATCGCCGAGGCCAAGGGGGCGATCCACCAGGCACGCGGCACCGGTTCGGCGGTGCCGGAGGTGACCGGCGCCGACATCGCCGAGGTGGTCTCCCGCAGCACCGGCATCCCGGTCGCCCGGCTCACCCAGGAGGAGCGGGACCGCCTGGTCAACCTGGAGGAGGTGCTGCACGGGCGGGTGATCGGCCAGGACGAGGCGGTCACGGCCGTCGCGGAGGCGATCCGCCGCTCACGGGCCGGACTGGGCGATCCCGACCGTCCGGTGGGCAGCTTCCTGTTCCTGGGTCCGACCGGTGTGGGCAAGACGGAGCTGGCGCGGGCGCTGGCCCAGGCCCTGTTCGGGTCCGAGGACTCCATGGTCCGCGTCGACATGAGCGAGTTCCAGGAGCGGCACACCGCCAGCCGCCTGACGGGCGCTCCCCCGGGGTTCGTGGGTTACGAGGAGGCGGGCCAGCTCACCGAGGCCGTGCGCCGCCACCCGTACTCGGTACTGCTGCTGGACGAGGTCGAGAAGGCCCACCAGGACGTGTTCAACCTGCTGCTGCAGCTGCTGGACGACGGGCGGCTGACCGACGGCCAGGGCCGCACGGTGGACTTTCGCAACACGGTGGTCATCATGACCAGCAACCTGGGGTCGGAGGTGATCACCGGCGGCGGCCCGATGGGCTTCACCAGCGGCGGCCAGGTGGACCCCGACACCGAGCAGCGGGTGATGCGGCGGCTGCGGGACGAGTTCCGCCCCGAGTTCATCAACCGCATCGACGAGGTCATCGTCTTCAAGCAGCTGGACGAGGAGGAGCTGGGCCGGATCACCCGCCTGATGCTGGAGCGCACCGAGAAGCGGCTGCGCGCGCAGGACATCGCCGTGCGGTTCACCGACGAGGCGGTGGGGTGGCTGGCCGAGCGCGGCTACCAGCCCACCTACGGCGCCCGCCCGATGGCGCGCACGATCCAGCGCGAGGTCGGCAACCGGCTCTCGCGCATGGTGCTGGACCAGCAGGTCGTGGCGGGCGACCACGTGCTGGTGGACGTGGACGACACCGGGGAGCTGCGGATCTCCACCGTGCCCTCGTTCTGAGGCGGGGATCCGGCGGCCCGCGGTCGCCGTGCGGGGGCGGGCCGCCCGGCCCGCCCCCGGGCGGTCAGCAGGCCCCGAGGTCCCTCCAGACGCCCCACTCACCCGTGGTTCCCGGCTCCTCGCCCCGGGTCCACCACTGGGCCTCGTACAGGCGTCCGCCGTGGCCGACCCGGTCCTCGCCGGTGTACACCGTCTCCGGGGACCAGGCCGGGACCTCGCACTCGTCCGGGTCGGTGGGCGGGTCCGAAGGATCGGTGGGATCCGTGGGCGGGACGTCCCCGCTCTCGCGGATACGGTCGCGGATCCACTCCCCCGCGGGCTTGAGCGCGTCCGTGCCGGCCCAGGGGCCGCCCGCGGCGCAGGTGCCGGGCTCGAAGACGGCGCCGGAGCGGAAGTCGTCGGAGAAGTTCCAGTTCACCCAGCTGATCTGCTCCTCGGCCATGAGGTCGAGGTAGGCCTGGGCGGAGGCGAAGTCGTCGGGCCCGTCCCCGGTGGCCTCCTGGGTGCCGAACTCGGTGACGAACAGCGGCAGTTCCCGCGCCGCGGCCCGCAGGCCCTCCCGGTGGAAGTCGCCGTGCGTGGCCGCGTAGAAGTGGAAGACGTACATGATGTTGTCGGCGTCGACCGGGTCCGCGGTGATCTCGGTGTGGTCGGAGCCGTCGGACAGGCCCAGGGAGGACCAGCCCCGGGTGCCGACGAGGACGACGGCCTCGGGGTCCTCGGCGCGCACGACCGGGATGATCTCCTCGGCGTAGCCCTTGATCGCGCTCCAGGAGACGTGGTTGGGCTCGTTGGCGATCTCGTACAGGACGTTGTCCTTGTCGGCGTGGGCGGCCGCGATCTCGGTGAAGAAGGTGCGCGCCAGGTCGGTGTTGTGGTTCGGATCGCCGGGCGTGAGCATGTGCCAGTCGACGATGACGTACATGCCGCGCTCGGTGCCCTCCTCGATCAGTTCGTGGACCCGGTCGGTGAAGCCGCGCGGATCGGTCTCGTAGCCGCCCTCCTGGATGTACATGGACACGCGCAGCACGTCGGCGCCCCAGTCGTGGGCGAGCGCGTCCAGGGAACCGTCGGTGAGGCAGTCGCCGTACCACTGCAGGCCGTGGGAGCTCATCCCGGTGAGCTGGACGGGGTCGCCGCTCTCGTCGCAGAGCTTGAGGCCGCAGACCCGCAACTGGCCGTGGGCCTCCACCGCGTCGGCTGCGGACCGGGCGGCCGAGCCGGTTCCGGCGGCGGGAGGGGTGTCGGCCGGGCCCCGCGCGGCCGCGGGAGCGGCCGGGGACAGGGTGGCGAGGAGTGCGCCCACGAGAGCGGCTACGGCCAGGACGGTACGGCCTCGGGCGGGGGACGGGGGTGGCGCCACGGTTCTTCCTCCAGCGGGTGACGGCTCGGCGCCGCGCACAACGGCCGGACCGAACCGGAAGGAGCCTTTCCTGTCACTGGCAACGTAGGCCAGCCGTCACACAGGGGGCAATACCCCTTACGGAGTGGATCCGAGTCGCTCGTGGCGGGACCGGATCCGCCGGCGACGGGTGGGAGAGCCGGGCGGCTGCGGAGGACCGGGGAGGGTATGCGACCGGATCCGTGGCCTCATCGGAGGCACGAACCCAGCGGGACGCACAGGCCGTGTACGTCCCGCGGGCTCTTCCGCGCAGGGATCCTTCCCTGCGGTGTCCTCAGACGGGCTCTGGCTCGGGCTCCGGGCCGGGCGGTTCGGGGAGCGGCTCGGGCTCCGGTTCCGGCTCCGGCGGGGGCTCCGGCATCGGGGTCGGGGGGAAGGGGTCCGGCGGCATCGGGTCGGGCTCGCGCAGGGTCCCGTCACGGGTACGGGTGCTCATGTCTCCTCCTCGCCGAACGGTGCGCGGGACTCCCGCGCACCGTTCCCGGTTCAGGCCTCGGCCCTGAGCCGAGGCAGGACCTCGTTCGCGTAGAACTCGAAGAAGCCCTCCTGGTCGTCACCGACCTGGCAGACGTAGACCTCGTCCACACCGGTCTCCAGGTACGGCCTGATCGCCTCCACGTGCACCTCGGGATCGGGCCCGCAGGCGACCTCGTCGGCCACCATCTCCGGGGTGACCAGGCCCTCGGTGAGCTGCTCGAAGTGGCGCGGCATCGGAAGCAGCTGGGGGGCCTCGCCCGCCAGCGCCTCGGTGGGCCACCTCTCGTACGCCACGCGCCGGGCCTCCTCCTCGGTCTCGGCCCAGCAGACCTTGAGCCCGCCCTGGACGGGCTTGCCGGCACCGCCCTCGGCGCGGAAGCGCTCGATGGTCTCGCTGCTGGGCGCCACCTGGATCAGGCCGTCGGTCTCACTGGCGGCCAGCCTGGTCGCCTTGGGGCCGAACGCGGACATGTAGATCCTCGGCGGATCCTCCGGCAGTGTGTACAGGCGCGCTGTGTCGACCTCGTAGTACTCGCCCCGGTGGTTGACGAGCTTGCCGGTCCACAGCTTGCGTATGACCCCGATGGCCTCCTCCAGCATCGACAGACGCCGGGAGGCGGGCGGCCAGGGCTGGCCGAGGATGTGCTCGTTGAGAGCCTCGCCGGTGCCCACGCCCAGGGTGAACCCGCCCCTGACCATCTCCGCCGAGGTCGCTGCCGCCTGCGCGACCACCGCCGGGTGCACGCGTGTGGTCGGGCAGGTCACCGCGGTGGTGATCGGCAGGGACGTCACCTGCCCGATCGCGCCGATCACCGACCACACGAACGGGCTCTGCCCCTGCGAGTCCAGCCACGGATGGTAGTGGTCGGAGATCCACAGGGAGTCGAACCCCGCCGCCTCCGCGCCCTGGGCCTGTCGGACCAACTCCCTGGGTCCGTGCTCCTCACAGGCGAGAAAGTATCCGAAACGCGTCACGTCGCAACCCCCGATCGCCGCTGTCTCCATGCGCTCCGCGCTGTTCCGGGCCGTTCACCGGCCCGGTGCGTCCGGCCCCTCGCCACGGGGCTCCTGCTTGGGCGGTCCCTCACCGCGCGGCCCCTGGTTGAGGCGTTCGCCGGCGCGCTCGTTGAGTGCCGTGGGCAGTTTCAGCGCGCGGTTGACGGCGTCGTCGTCCACCTCGCCTCCGGTCCGCTCCCTCGCCTGCTCGGGCGGATCCGGCAGCACACTGTCCATGACGCGCGTCACGCCCTGGACGAAGGAGGGGCACAGTCCCCGGGTGATGATGACCATCCTGGCCAGCGGTGTGAGCACCAGGTAGCCGCGCCCGCGGGCCGCCGCCTCCACGATCTTGTGGGCCGCGCGCTCGGCGTTCACCGAGACCAGGGGCAGCCCGGCGCCCAGGGAGAACCAGGTGTACTCGCGTTCGGGCCTGCCCGAGAACACGGCGGCCTTGTGGGAGCCGGTGCGCATCAGGCCCGGGACCACGGTCGTGACCCGCACGCCCCGGCCCGCGACCTCGGCGCCCAACCCCTCCGACAGCCCGACCTCGGCGAACTTGGCGCAGGAGTAGGGCAACAGGTGCGGCACGCTCAGGTGGCCGCCGATGGAGGTGATGTTGACCAGCGAGCCGCCCGTCTCGCCCAGCGGGCCGAGCGCGGCCCGCGAGATGCGCAGAGGCGCCCAGAACATCGTCTCCATGGCGTCGCGGAAACGGCTCTCGGAGAGCGTCTCGTGCGGCCCGACCTGGATGATGCCCGCGTTGTTGACGACGAAGTCCAGGCGCCCGAAGGTTCCGGTGGCCTCCTCCACCAGGCTCTCGGCCTGGTCGGGGTCGCGGATGTCGCACTGGACGCCGTGCGCACGCACGCCCCGGCCCTCCAGGTCGGTCAGCGCCCGGTCGAGCTCGTCCCGGGTGCGCGCGCAGATCACGACGGAAGCGCCGCGTGAGCCGAACTCGCGGGCCATCTGGAGTCCGAGCCCGCGGGAGCCGCCGGTGATCAGCGCGACCTTGCCGGGCAGCCGGGTGACGCGCCGTTTCCCGCACAGCGCCGCCGCGCCGACGCCCAGGGCGGCACCGGCCACGGCACAGGAGGCCGTGCCGCCGCGACGGCGGCGCACGGGTTCGGGCTCGTTCCTGCTCCGGAGCTTGGACACCGCCCAGCCCGCGGCGGTCAGGACCAAGGGTGCATTGCCTCGCATCACCGGCCGCTCCGTCCGTCGTGGTCGAAGACCCGGTGCGCGGTAGGTGCCACCACCATGTCACTCCCTGTGCGTCGAAGGAACGGTCCAGGGGGATGTGCGGATGTACGGCTACCCGAGGTGGGGGAACGGAAAACCGCGGATGGCCGCACATGGGCGAATCCCTGCCCCGGCGTTGCGGTCGGGGCGTCCCCCGGGTGCACGCGTGCACCCGGGGGACGCCTCGCGGGCCCCGGTTCCGCGCCGGGGCCCGGCCTGGGGACCTCTCAGCCCTGGAGGGTGAGCCGCCGCAGGTCCTCCGGCAGGGCCTGACGGATCTTGTCCATGACTCCCCCGGTGGTGGCCTCGTCGAGCACGTCGAACACGGCGTGGGCGCTGTGGGCGGCCTCCGGCGGGGCGCTGTGCGCCCGCTGCGCCACCCTGCTGAGGAACTCCTGCTGGTCGAAGCCCTCCGCGCCCGGCCCCTGCTCCGTCTGGCGGGTCACCCGGCGCATGTTCTCCCCGATCTCACGCGGCAGCTGCGCGGCGAGGTCCTCGCCCAGACCGGGGTCGACCCGCTCGGCGAGGGTCTCCAGCGTCGCCCTCGTGGCCTCCTCCGCGGCGCCGCGGCTGTCCAGGTGGGCCCGTGCCTGGACCTGTCCGATGAAAGTGTCGTGCTGCATGGTGTCTCCCCCTTCTGGCGTCGCCGCGGCACCGTGGCGGTGCGGGGAGGAGCCCGTCGGGAACGGCCTTCCTCCACGTCACGCGCACGGGGCGCAACGGCGGATACGGCCTCCCGCCCCGTGGGGCGGGGCCAGCCGCCTCACTGTCGGTCGCCCTTGGGCTTGGCGGGCTGGTTGGGAACGCCCTGCGGCGGCGGGCTCGACGCGGGAGCCGCGGTGTCCGTGCTCACCGGCGAGCCGCCGGTCGGCGGACCGGGCCGCTCGGGCTGGAAGTCCTGTGTACCCCCGGAGGGCTCGGCGCCCTCTTCGAGGTCGTGGAGCCGGTGGCGCAGGATCTCCAGGACCCCGGCACGGTTGGCGTGGCTCTCCTCGTAGTCGACCAGCTGACGCATCTGCTCTGTGTCGAGTGAGCGGACGCGGTGCTGGAGCGTCCCGACCGGAAGTCCCTCATAGCCCTCGATCGGGGGTGTGGTCTCGTGCATCGACGTTCCCTCCCCTTCTGCTCCGTACGACGATGGGGTGTAGGGGCACAGCTACCCGGGAGCCTGGACACGAAACAGCAGGTGGGACGGGCTTCCGAGGACATACGGGACCGGCCGGCGGCGGGCGCGCCGTTGATGCGCCCGCCCCTTCGGGAGTAACGTCGGCGCGTGGCCCTCCCCCCGTACGCCGGGCGCGCCTCCGCAGGGCGCCGCGGCCTCTCCCCCACCATCTCTTCCCCCACCGCTCCCTCTCCCGTCACAGCCGGACCCCACCTCACACGGGCCCTGCCGTGACTCCGCCGCTGCCGCGTACCCGGCTCCTGGGGTACGGAGTGGGTTCGGTGGGCACCGGCGTCTTCTCCGCCCTGCCCGGCCTGCTGCTGCTCTACTACCTCACCGACGTGTTGGGCGTCGCCGCCGGACTGGCCGGACTGGTACTGGTCCTGCCCAAGGTCTGGGACATGCTGGTCGATCCCGCGATCGGGGTGGCCAGCGACCGCGAGGCCGTGCGCACCGGCCACCGGACCCGGCTCATGCTCACCGGCGCGCTCGCCCTGCCGGTGCTGTTCGCCGCCATGTTCGCCGCACCCGTGCTGGCCCCCGGGTGGTCGGCGGTGTGGGTGGGGTGCGCGTTCGTCCTGGCCACCACGGCGTTCAACCTGTTCCAGGTCCCCTACGTCGCCCTGCCCGCGGAGATCTCCCCGCGCCGTGACCAGCGCGCCCGCGCCATGTCGTGGCGGGTGGTGTGCCTGACCCTGGGCATCCTGGCGGCGGGCGGCCTGGCGCCGGCCGTGGTGGAGTGGGCCGGGGGCGGACGCGCCGGACACCTGGTGATGGGCGCGGCCATCGGCCTGGTACTGGGCGCGGCGCTGGTGGCCTCCACCGCCGGTACCCGGTGGATCGTCAGCCGTCCCGGCCCGCGCACGCTCGGACCCGTGGCCGCCCTGCGCGCCGCACGGGGCAACCGGGCGTTCTTCCGCCTGGCCCTCGCCTTCGCCCTCCAGGCCCTGGCGGTGTCGGTGATGCTCGCCGCCGCCCCGTACGTGGCCACCTACCGCCTGGGCGCGTACGGGCTGACCTCGGCCATGTTCGTGTGCGTGGTCGGTCCCAGCCTGGTGGCGGTCCCCGCCTGGTCCGCCGCCGCCCGCCGGTTCGGCACGGTGCGCTGCTACCTGGCGGCGGTGGCCGCCATGACCGCCGCGGCCCTGCTGCTCCTCCCGGCGGTGCTGAGCGAGCGGGCCGTGCCCGTGCTGGCGGTGACCGGCCTGGTGGGCCTGTGCTACACCGGCCTGCAACTGCTGCCGCTGTCGCTGCTCCCCGAGACCGTGCGCGAGGACGCCGGTCGCAGCGGACAGGCCCAGGCGGGCACGTTCACCGGGATGTGGACGGGCCTGGAGACCGGCGCGATGGCGCTGGGCCCGGGACTGTTCGCGGCGGTGCTGAGCCTGACGGCGTTCCGGTCCGCCGAGGTGTCGGTGGCGGTGACCCAGCCCGACAGCGCCCTGACCGGCATCGGCGCGGGGTTCACCCTGCTGCCCGCCGCACTGCTCCTGGCGAGCCTGCCCCCGCTGCTCGCCTTCCGCCGCGGGGACCGGGGCGACCGCCCCCTCGAACCCGCCGGCACCGAACCCGACACCGACCCCGGAGACCGCAGTGCTACCTGAGTCCGGACGCTCCACCGACGACCTTCTCGCCGAGCTCTCCCGCCTCCGGGAGGGCGACCTGCCCGTGCGTGAGGGGCGGGTGGCCGCCTACGTGTACGACCCGGGCCGACCGGAGGCGCGCGAGGCCGGGCACCGCGCGTACATGGAGATGATCGAGGTCAACGGCCTGGACCCCACGGCCTTCCCCAGCACCGTGGCCCTGGAGCGGCGGGTGGTGGGCGCGGTCGCCTCGGTCCTGGGCGGCGACGCGTCCACACCCGGGATCTTCACCAGCGGCGGCACCGAGTCGATCATGCTGGCGGTCAAGGCCGCCCGCGACACCCGCCCCGTCCGGGGACGCGGCGAGGTCGTCCTGCCGGTGACCGCGCACCCGGCGTTCCGCAAGGCCTGCCACTACCTGGGGCTGGACCCGGTGACCGTCCCGGTGGATCCCGAGAGCCTGCGGGCGGTTCCCGAGGCCGTGTCCGGGGCCCTCACCCCGCGCACCGTGATGGTGGTGGCGTCGGCGCCGTCCTATCCGCACGGCGTGGTCGACCCGGTCGCGGGGATCGCCGCGCTGGCGGCCGGGCGGGGCGTGCTCTGCCACGTGGACGCCTGTGTGGGCGGCTGGGTGCTGCCGTGGCTGGAGGAGGGCACGGCACCACAGTTCGACCTGTCGGTCCCCGGGGTCACCTCGCTCTCCTGCGACCTGCACAAGTACGGGTACACGCCCAAGGGCGCCTCTGTGGTGCTGTTCACCGACGAGCGGCTGCGCAGGGGCGCCTACTACGCCGGCGCCGACTGGCCCGGCTACACGGTCGTCAACTCCACCGTGCAGAGCAGCAAGGGCGCCGGACCGCTGGCCGGGGCCTGGGCCACCCTGAACGCGCTGGGCTCCTCGGGGTACCGGGAGCTGGCCCGGGAGGCGATGGCCGCCGCGCGCCGCCTGCGCGAGGGCGTGGCGGACATCCCCGGGCTGCGGGTACTGGGCGACCCGGACGCGCCGCTGGTGGCACTGGCCTCGGACGAGGTGGACGTGTTCGTGCTCGCCGACAGGGTGGCGGAGTCGGGCTGGTTCCTGCAGCCGCAGCTGTCCTACGCGGGGATCCCCGCCAACCTGCACCTGACCCTGACCGGGGTGTCACTGGCCGGGGTGGACGCGCTGCTGGAGGTGCTCGCCGGGGCGGTCACGGCGGTGAGGGGGGTGCGCCCGCCGGTCCCCGAGGGCCTGGCCGAGGCGGTCTCCGCACTGGACCTGTCCACCCTGGACGACCGGGGGTTCGTGGAGCTGCTGGCCTCGGTGGGGGTGGACCTGACGGGCCCCGGCGGCGCGGGGATGGCGGCGGTCAACACCGTGCTGGACGGCCTCGAACCGTCGGTGCGCGAGGCCCTCCTGGTGCGCTTCCTCTCCGCTCTGTACTCTCCGCACGCCGGTTGACCGGTGACTGGCCGGGACACGTACGGATTCCCCGCACGCCGTTCACCGCGGGTGCCGCTCGCGCGGGATACTGCGACCGCACGGTTCCGGCCGGCGCGCGGACCGGCGGAGAAGGACTCCGGCCGCGCTCCGATGAGCGCACAGCCCCAGCACAGCCCCAGGAGAGAGGGAAACATGACCTACGTCGCCGCCCCGACCCGGTACGAGACGATGCCCTACCGCAGGTGCGGCCGCAGCGGACTGCGCCTGCCCGCCCTGTCCCTGGGCCTGTGGCACAACTTCGGCCACGACCGCGGCATCGAGGTCCAGAGCGACATCATCCTGCGCGCGTTCGACCTGGGTGTGACCCACTTCGACCTGGCCAACAACTACGGTCCCCCGCCCGGGTCGGCCGAGGAGAACTTCGGCCGGGTCATGGCCCGCGACCTGCGCCCCCACCGCGACGAGATCGTGGTCTCGACCAAGGCCGGGTTCCTGATGTGGCCCGGACCCTACGGCGAGTGGGGCTCGCGCAAGTCCCTGCTGTCCAGCCTGGACCAGAGCCTGGAGCGCATGGGCCTGGAGTACGTGGACGTCTTCTACCACCACCGGCCCGATCCCGGCACCCCGCTGGAGGAGTCCATGGGCGCGCTGGACACGGCGGTACGCCAGGGCAAGGCCCTGTACGCGGGCGTGTCCAACTACTCCCCCGAGCAGACCCGCGAGGCCGCGGCCGTCCTGCGCGGCCTGGGCACGCCGATGCTCATCCACCAGCCCTCCTACTCGATGTTCAACCGGTGGGTGGAGGACGGTCTGCTCGACGTACTCGACGAGGTGGGCGCGGGCTCCATCGCCTACTCGCCGCTGGCGCAGGGGCTGCTGACCGACCGGTACCTCGGCGGCGTGCCGGAGGGGTCGAGGGCGGCCGGAAGCAGCCCGTTCCTGACCACCGAGGGCATCACCGAGGAGGTGCTGGGGCGGGTGCGCGCGCTCAACGCCGTCGCCGAGCGCCGCGGGCAGTCGCTCGCCCAGATGGCGCTGGCCTGGGTGCTGCGCGGTGAGCGGGTGACCTCGGCGGTGATCGGCGCGAGCAGCGTCTCCCAGCTGGAGGACAACGTGGCTGCGGTCGGCGACCTGGAGTTCGACGCGGACGAGCTGGCCGAGATCGACGAGTACGCCCGCGTGGACTGACCGCACCCCGGCGGTCCCTCGTCCGGGCCGGCGGTCCGGACGGTGTCGACCGTCCGGACCGCCGACACGCGCGGTGTCGGGGGCGGCCCCGCCGGGATCCGGCGCGGCCCCTCCCGACAGGGTCCGCCGGGGACGGTCCAGCGGCGTTCGACCAGGTCAGACGGGCTCCGCGACCGGCTCCACCGCTCTGGCCAGCACCTTCGCCGTGTGGGACGGAACGCTTCTGGTTTGGCGCGACGATCACGGGTAGTCGCACCTGTACGCACCAGAAGATCACAGTCCTATTACGGAAAGGCGGTGCAGGCAGCTGTGAAGAACGTGTTCGTGGTCGGTCTGGACGAGCGGAACCTGGAGATTCTGCGCAGGACCCCGACCGGCCGCAACTGCCGGTTCCACCAACTACTGGACCTGGACGAGCTCCAGGCCGGCGAGGTGGACATCAACCCGCTCATCGCCAAGGCGGAGCGGATCCTGGACGACTTCGACGGATCCGTCGACGCGATCGTCGGCTACTGGGACTTCCCGGTGACCCTGCTCGTTCCCATCCTGTGCTCCAGCCGCGGCCTGCCCTCGGCGTCCCTGGAATCCTTCGTCAAGTGCGAGCACAAGTACTGGAGCAGGCTGCTGCAGAGCGAGGTCATCGACGAGTACCCGCCCTTCGCCCTGGTCGACCTCAACGACGAGAACGTCAAGCCCCCGGAGAGCCCGGGTTACCCGATGTGGCTCAAGCCGGTGAAGTCGGCCTCCTCGCTGCTGGCCTTCCGCGTCGACGACGACGAGGGCTTCCACGAGGCCGTGGCCGAGATGCGCGAGGGCATCGACATGATCGGCCGGCCCTTCGAGCAGATCCTGGAGCGGGTGGACCTGCCCCCGGAGATCTCCTCCGTGGGCGGACGCACCTGCCTGGCCGAGGCCGCGATGCACGGCGTACAGGCCGCCGTCGAGGGCTACGTGTACAAGGGCGAGGTCGTGGTCTACGGCTCCCTGGACTCGATCGACTACCCGGCGAGCCCGGTGTTCCTGCGGCACCAGTACCCCTCCGACCTGCCCGACGAGGTGATCGGGCGGATGCGCGACGTCGCCGTCAAGGTCATCGGGAAGTCCGGGATGGACAACGCCACCTTCAGCATCGAGTTCTTCTACGACCCGGTCGAGGAGGGCCTCAACGTCCTGGAGGTCAACACCCGCCACTCCCAGTCCCACGCGAGGCTCTTCGAACTGGTGGACGGAGTCCCCAACCACGAGCGCATGCTCCGGCTGGCCCTCGGACAGAGCCCGCGCCTGCCCGACGACATGCGGGGCGAGTTCAACGTGGCCGCGGAGTGGTACCACCGCCGGTTCGACGACGCCGTCGTCGTGCGCGTACCCACTCCGGAGGAGGTCGCCGAGGTCGAGGAGTCCCTGCCCGGCGTGAGCATCGACGAGATCGTGCCCGAGCAGGGCGAGCGCCTCTCGGAGATGGCCTACCAGGACAGCTACAGCTACGAGCTCGTCAAGATCACCATCGGTGCCGAGGACGAGACCGAGATGCGCGCCAAGTACGAGCGCTGTGTGGAGGAACTGCACTTCGAGTTCCAAGAGGTGGACGACTCCTCCGACAGCACGGTCCAGCGCTGAAGGGAGGCCCCCGTCCATGCACGTGGTCAAGAACCTGCCGCACGCCCTGCACACCGACGAGCACCTCTGGATCCCCATGTCGGACGGCGTGCGGCTGGCCGCCAAGGTGTGGCGGCCGACCTCCTCGGACGCGACCCCGGTACCGGCGGTACTGGAGTACATCCCCTACCGCAGACGTGACCTGACGGCCGTGCGGGACTCCATGCACCACCCCTACATCGCCGGGCACGGCTATGCCTGCGTCCGCGTGGACCTGCGCGGAACCGGTGACTCCGAGGGCGTGCTCACCGACGAGTACCTGGAACGCGAGCAGGACGACGCCGAGGAGATCCTGGCCTGGCTGGCCGAACAGCCCTGGTGCGACGGCAACACCAGCATGATGGGGCTGTCCTGGGGCGGGTTCGCCGCCCTACAGGTGGCGGAGCGGCAGCCGCCCAGCCTCGGCACGATCATCATCAGCTCCTTCACCGACGACCGCTACGGCGACGACTTCCACTACATGGGGGGCTGCCTGCTCTCGGACAACCTCGCCGAGGCGGGGACGATGTTCGCCGCGGCCACCCTGCCCCCCGACCCGGTCATCGTCGGCGAGGAGTGGCGGCGGATGTGGTTCGAGCGGCTGGAGGACAGCGAGCCGTGGGTCCTGGAGTGGCTGCACCACCAGCGGCACGACGGCTACTGGCGGCACGCCTCGGTGGCGGAGAACTACTCCCAGGTGCGCTGCCCCGTCCTGGCCTCCAGCGGATGGGCCGACGGCTACTCCAACGCCGTCCTGCGGCTCCTGTGGAACCTGAAGGCCCCCGCCAGGGGACTGGTCGGCCCCTGGTCGCACCGCTACCCGCACATGGGCGAGCCCGGCCCGGCGATCGGCTACCTCCAGGAGGTCGTGCGCTGGCTGGACCACTGGCTCAAGGGCGAGGACAACGGCATCGACGACGGCCCGGCCCTGTGGGCCTGGATGCAGGACAGCGTTCCGCCCTCCACCGCCTACCACGAGCGCCCGGGACGATGGGTGCGCGAGGACGAGTGGCCCTCACCGAACGTGGAGTACATCTCCTACCCCCTGGCCAAGTACACGATCGGCCGCCCCGGAGAGGAGATCCAGAGCGAGTCCCTGACCTTGAGGTCTCCGCTGACCGTGGGCCAGTTCGCGGGCAAGTGGGCCTCCTACAACGCCCCGCCCGACCTGCCCTACGACCAGCGAGAGGAGGACGGCGGTTCCCTGGTCTTCGACAGCGACGTGCTGTCCGAGGACGTGGAGATCCTGGGCACCGGCGCGGTGGAGCTGGAGGTCTCGGTCACCGAGCCCGTGGCCATGGTCGCGGCCAGGCTGGTCGACGTCGACCCCGAGGGCAGCGCCACACGCGTGACCTACGGGCTGCTCAACCTCACCCACCGCAACGGGCACGAGACCCCCGAGGTGCTGGAGCCGGGCGAGATCTACCAGGTGAGGCTGACGCTGAACGGTGTCGCGCAGGCCTTCCCCGTCGGCCACCGGATCCGGCTGTCGCTGTCCACCTCCTACTGGCCGCTGGCCTGGCCGCCGCCGCGTCCGGTCATGCTGACCGTGCACCCGCAGAACAGCAGGCTGGTCCTGCCGGTGCGCCCGCACAACGACGCCGACGAGCCGAACCCGCAGCCCTTCGGGGAGCCGGAGGCGGCGCCGGAGATCTCCACCACGCGCAAGGAGAAACCGGAACACCGCTGGACCGTCCACCGTGACCTGGTGGACACCCACTCCTCCCTGGAGATCGTCAAGGACGGGGGCGTCCTGCACTTCGACGACATCGACATGGACGTCGGACGGCGCGCCTACGAGTGCTACGAGTCCGTGGCCGGTGACTTCACCTCGGCGCGCGGACAGTCGACGTGGACGGTCCGCTTCGCCCGCGACGGGTGGCGCACCCGGACCGAGACCCACACGATCCTGGAGTGCACCGAAACCGACTTCCGGGTGTACGCGACCCTGGACGCCTTCGAGAACGACGAACGGGTCTTCTCCCGGCAGTGGCGGGAGACACTGCCCCGCGACCACCTGTGACCGGCGCCCGGGCGCGGCGCACGACGACACGGCGCCGCGCCCGGGGCCGGGAGCCGGGAGAGCCGGGGCAGGACTCCGGGGACGAACCGACCAAGGGGAGGAACGGTTCCGATGCCCACAGAAGACCGACGGGAGACACGGCCGCGGACGGAGGCGGGCCGCCGGGACGAGACGGGCCGACCGGGACGGGCGCGGCGTACGAGCACGTCGGAGACCGCCCGTCTGCTGACCTCGGTCCTGCTGCCCAACGTGGCCCGGGGCGTGATCCTGCGCCGCCCGCTGATGACGAGACTGGTCACCGGACTGGACGCCGACCGCAGGGCGGTCGCCGCCCTGCGCGAGATGCGCGAACGCCACGGCGACGACCCGCTGCCGCTGCGCCTGGCGGGGCGCCAGGCGGCACTGGTGCTGTCCGCGGAGGACGTGCGCCGACTGCTACGGGAGACTCCGGAGCCCTTCTCCCCCGACGGACGGGAGAAGCGCGGCGCCCTGTCGCACTTCCAGCCGCACGGGGTGCTCATCTCCGACCACGCGAACCGCCCCCGGCGGCGTGCGGCCAACGAGGCCGCCCTGGCACCCGGGCAGGCGATCCACCCCGACGGGGACACCCTCGCGGCGCAGGCCGACGAGGAGGCGCTCACCCTCGCGCTGGCCCTGCGCGAGGGCGGTGACCTGGACTGGTGGAGGTTCACCCAGTCCTTCAACGCGATGGCGCGAAGGATGGTCTTCGGCGCCTTCGCCGCGGACGACCACCGGACGACCGAGCTGCTGTACGCCTTGCGGGCACGTGCGAACTGGACGTACACGGCTCCCGTTCGCCACGGGACCAGGGCCGAGTTCCTCGACCGGACGCGCGCCAACGTCGAACGCGCCGAACCGGGCAGCCTCGCCTGGAGGCTGACCGCGGGAGGCTCCGCCGGAGACGGCCACGACACGGACCTGCGGCCTGAGGACCAGGCGGCGCACTGGCTGTTCGCCTTCGACGCGGCCGCCATCGTCGCGTTCCGGTCCCTGGCACTTCTGACCTCGCTCAGCCCGGGAGCGTACGCGGCGCGCGAGGAGATCGACACCCGGGAGGGGCTCGACCTCCCGCTGCTCCGGGCGACCGTGCGCGAGTCGGCGCGGCTGTGGCCGACCACGCTCATGGTGATCCGGGAGAGCACGCGCGAGACGACCTGGCGGGAGGAGGTGTTCGAGGCCGGGACCGCCTTCCTGATCGTGAGCTCCTACTTCCACCGGGACTCCTCACGGCTTCCGTACGCCGACGCGTTCGACCCCGGGATCTGGCTCGACGGACGTGCCGAGGACGAGCCGGGCATCCTGCCCTTCAGCTACGGCCCGGCCGGGTGCGCGGGGGTCGACATGGTGCCGCTGGCGGTGTCCCTGTTCCTGCGCGCGCTGCTCCGGGGCCGGAACCCGGCCCGCGCGGACGCGGCCGGACCGCTGCCCGCGACGGGGCTGCCCGCGTCGCTGAACCACTTCGCACTGCGGTTCTCGCTTTCGACCTGAGCTCCGGGCCGGATCCGCGACGGATCCGGCCCGGGTTCGTTGAGGAGGAGACATGAGCGTCGTCGAACAGATGCTGGACACCCGTCCCGGCGACCGGGGCTTCGGGGTCGAGGAGAAGCTCCGGGCCTGCATCGAGGCCTGCGGGGAGTGCGCCCAGGTCTGCACCCTGTGCGCGGACGCGTGCCTGGGTGAGAGGGCGGTGGCCGACCTGGTCACGTGCGTGCGCGCCGACCTGGACTGCGCGGACGTGTGCGAGGTCACCCAGAGGGTGCTCTCCCGCAGGACCGAGGGCGACGACACCCTGGTCCGGGTGCTGGTGAAGGCGTGCGCGGAGGCCTGCCGCATGTGCGGCGAGGAGTGCGAGCGGCACGCCGCACAGCACGAGCACTGCTGGGTGTGCGCCGAGGCGTGCCGCCGCTGCGAGAGCGCGTGCCGTGAGCTTCTCGCGGCCCTGTGAGGGGCCGCGCCGCCGACGTCTGAAGGAGGGCAGCGATGGAGTGGCCGACACTCGGCTGGCTGTTCGGGATCCTGGTGGCCATCGCCGTCCCGATCGCGGTGATCTTCCTCGTGCTGTGGATCATCCGCCGGGAGACGATCCGCAAGCAGGAGGCCGTGCGCTCGCCGGACTACTGGAAGGAGAGGCCGGAGGGCAGGCGGTATCCGACCGGATGGGACAACAGAGGCAGCATGCCCGGCCTGGGGACCGCCCGGCCCGGAGAGGGAACCGCCGGGGAGCCCCCGTCCGGCGGGGACTGGAAACCGCCGCCCGAGGGCGGTGATCCGCCCGACCGCGGGCCGGCACCGCCCGACGACGACTGGAGACCGCCGCCCGCGGGGCGGTGACCTCCCGGGAGCGGGGCAGGTGTGCCCCGCTCCGCTCGGACACGGCCGGCGGGGCACGGACGCGGCGGGCGATGCATGGGGGCGACGGGCGGGGTACGGCCTCGGCCGGGTTCAGACGCGGTCGGCGGGGAAACCGCCCGTGGCGACAGGCCCCCACCTCTTCGGAGTGACGCGGACCAGCGACTTGCCCTGGCGGCGCATGGCCTCGCGGTACTCGTCCCAGTCGGGGTGCTCGCCGGAGATCACGCGGAAGTACTCGACCAGCGGCTCGACGGCCTCCTCGCCGTCGATGACCTCGGCCTCGCCGTCGACCTGGACCCAGGGGCCGTCGAAGTCCTCGGACAGGACCACGACGCCGACCCGGGGGTCGCGCCGGGCGTTGCGGGCCTTGGCGCGCTCGGGGTAGGTGGACACCACGATCCTGCCCTCGGTGTCCACACCGCAGGTGACCGGCGAGGCCTGGGGTTCACCGTCGGACCGGCGGGTGATGAGGAGCGCCCGGTGCCGGGGGCGCACGAACTCCAACAGGCCGTCGAGGTCGACACGGGTGTTGGTGGCGATCGAAGGGCTCATCGTCTCGCTTTCACTGTTCGCGGTGCCCGCGCCCGTCGCGTGGACCGGGCCGGCGTAGTCCCCACGCACGCGAGGAGCGCCGGGGCCGATGCGGCCCCGGCGCTCCTGGCGGCTACTCTTCCCCGCCGCCTTCTCCGAAGTCCTCCCGGCGGAGGTTCTCCTGCTCCATCTTGTCCTGGAGCTCGGCCTCCAACTCCCCCCGGGTGTCCGGATCCTGCTGGTCGTCGCTGTGGTCGGCGTTGACGACCTGGTCGGTGTCCCTGGTCTTCGGCCTGGACTCCTCCGGAACGCTCATTGTCCGGGCCTCCTCCCTGTCGTATGGCTTGGCAGGCCCCTACCCGGCGTCATCAGCGATCACACGCTTCCTGCACCCCAGGAGCCCCGCGGGTGACCGAGGTCGCAGTCGCATCCGCTTCGTCGATCGGCTCACCCGACCCGGTCGAGGTAGCGGCGGACGGCGTCGGCCAGGTCGCCGAGGTCGTCGGGGACGTCCCGGGCGGGTTCGGTGGGCGGGGTGGGCCGGACGGGTGCGGTCAGGGGCTCCGCCAGCAGGTCGCCGACCGGGACCCGGGGGAACGGGGGCATGTAGGGGCGGACCAGGGCGCTCTCGGCCTCCTCGGGGCCGGTGCCAGGCCCCTCGGCCCCGCGTGCGGGGGTGATGGTCGGCAGTTCCCGGCGGCTGGGCGGCGGCGTGATCGCGGCCCTCTCCCGCCGGGGGTGCCGAGAGTGCTGGGGGACGAACACGGCGGCCAGGGCGAGGGCCAGCAGCGCGGCGGTCAGCGCCCACACGCGTCCGGCCAGGCTCTGGCGGGGCCTGCGGTGTCGCCCACTAGGGTGGTCGTTCACGGTCCTCCTCCTGGTTGGTGCAGGTGGTTGATCGAGCCCCGATCCGGTGCTCCTAACACCGGTTCGGGGCGCTTGTGTTCTCGGATTGATGTACTCGGGCGGGTGTCATTGGCCCCGGCGGGGCTGCGCTTCCCGCTCGAAGGCGCGGATCTGCTCGTCAAGCGACTGTGGTGTGGCCGCGCTCAGCGGTGAGACGCGGTGCGGGCCGAGGTGGAAGGCGAAAAAGCGGCGAGAGCCCGGCCCCCACAGCACCCACCAGCGGCTGTGCAGCTGATCCAACAGGCGGGCGGCCTCGTACTGGGCGGTGTCCTGACTGCGGTCCCACCCCATGCCCCGGCCCTCAGGCCCCGACGGTGTCGGGCACGGGCGCGTAGGGGTCGGTGTGCGCCCACACGGTCAGGGGTCGGCCGGGTTCGCCCTCCCAGCCCCACTCCACGGCCAGCCTGTCGACCAGGCGCAGGCCCCGCCCGCACGTGGCCAGGGCGTCGGCCTCGGGAGACAGCCGTGGCAGGCAGACGCCCTGTCCGGGGCGTGGCCCGTCGTCGGTGACCGCGATGCGCACGAGTCGGCCGGGCAAGTGCCGCATCTGGACCCGCACCCGCCCGCACTCGGTGCCGGATGCGGTGTGCAGCCAGGCGTTGGTCACCAGTTCGCTCACCACCAGCAACAGGGGAAAGGCCCGGTGCGCGGGAACCCGGGCGCCTCGCTGGCACCAGCTGCGGATCTGCGCCGCCTGCGAGGGCTGGGAGCCGAAGAACGCCGTGCGCACTCCCGTGCCCGTCCTGCCGGGAACCCGGTGCGGCAGTCCGCTCCCGGGCGCCCGCCACTCCTCCTCCACCGCCCGCCTCGGTCGAGGCACACCAAAGCCGTCCATCGTGATTCCTCCAAGTGACAGAAGTGGGCTGCGTTGTGCAAGCGACAGCCGTGACACACGCCGTCCGGACGCCGAAGAGCACCCGCAGCTGTTGACTCCCCACCAGGATGAAGTGCCATAACTAAATCTGCAATAGTTCAGAAAGAAGTAGTCCACTATGCGTAATCGAAATAAGGAATCATGCAATGTGTTACGGTTCACGTAGAACCAGGAGGTGCAGTATGACCGCACGCCCGAGCCCGACCGCTCGTCAGCGACGCCTGATGGCGGAACTGACCCGGCTCCGCAGCAGCTCAGGGCTCTCCCGTGCCGAAGTCGCCGATCACGTCGGCATCACCGACAGCACCTTGTGGAGATACGAGACGGGGATGACCAGGCCGAAGCCTGGGGACGTGGCCATTCTGCTCGATGTGTACGGCGTGCATGGGGCAGAACGCGAGGAACTCATCGAGATGGCCAAGCACGCCCGCAAGCGCGGGTGGTGGCACCGCCATCGGCAGGCCCTCAAACCCGGGTTCGACAGCTACATCGGCCTGGAGGCAGCGGCCTCCGTGGTCCGCACGTTCCAGACCATCGTGGTGCCAGGCATCCTCCAGACCGAGTCCTACGCCCGCGCGGTGACCGAACAGACCGCCATCACGTCCACCCCCGACCTGGTGGACGAGAAGATCCTGGTGCGCATGTCTCGCCAAGAACTACTCACCCGTCCGGATGCCCCTCTGCAAGTGGTCGCTGTGCTGGATGAAGCAGTGCTGCGTCGCCAGGTCGGCGGTCCCGAGACCATGCGGGCACAACTCCGGCACCTCGTAGAACTCACCGAGCGAGCACACGTGACCATCCGAGTTCTACCGTTCTCACACGGGGCCCATGCCGGGATGGACGGCCCGTTCTATCTCCTGGAGTTCCCGGAACAGGCCGACCCCGACGTGGTCTACCTCGAACAGGCCGGTAGTGGACTCGTTCCGGAGAACCCTGAAGAAGTCCGCCGCTATACGCTGATGTTCGGGAGCCTGCTGGGCAAAGCGCTCAAACCCGATGAGTCGGTCCTCTTCGTACGTGGGCTCCTGGACGAGGATCAGTAGGCCCCTGCAAAGAAGAGGAGACACGGAAATGACCGCGCCGCACCCCCGCACCTGGCACAAGAGCAGCTACAGCACCAACGGTGGCGAGTGCGTTGAGGTCGCTGAGGGGCAGAGCGTGTTGGTTCGCGACACCCAGAACCGGGAACTCGGGCGCCTCGCCTTCGGTACCCCTGAGTGGACCGGCCTCCTCAACACCCTCAAGGCGCGTCAGCCGTAGCAGTACCGAGCGCCCAGACCCACGACGAAGCTTGTCAGTTCGGGCCTCAACCGCTCCAGCAATCATCCCCGCGTGCGCGGGGAGCACTCCCCACGGGAGAGCGTCGCCTTTCTGGAGAAGGGACCATCCCCGCGTGCGCGGGGAGCACCTGGCCATCGCCCCATCAACGTCGGTGAAGTTGGGACCATCCCCGCGTGCGCGGGGAGCACCTGAGGGACCTGGAGGTCGCGTCCGAGCACGGGGGACCATCCCCGCGTGCGCGGGGAGCACTGATGATCTCGCGGACCTGCTTGTGCAGGGCGGGGACCATCCCCGCGTGCGCGGGGAGCACAACCTGACAGGGTCCCGAGAGCCCTCCCCAGCGGGACCATCCCCGCGTGCGCGGGGAGCACGTGGCTTCGATGCCCTTCCAGGTCGTGAACGCGGGACCATCCCCGCGTGCGCGGGGAGCACGCCGAGGCGGCGGGGGAACTCACCCGCCACCCGGGACCATCCCCGCGTGCGCGGGGAGCACATCACCTTGGAGGCGAGGTTGCGGGCGAAGATGGGACCATCCCCGCGTGCGCGGGGAGCACAACCTGACAGGGTCCCGAGAGCCCTCCCCAGCGGGACCATCCCCGCGTGCGCGGGGAGCACTCCCGCCGTGACCAGCGGAAACCCCTCCTTGTGGGACCATCCCCGCGTGCGCGGGGAGCACGCCGCCGAGCTGCCCGCCGAGGAGACGGTCACGGGACCATCCCCGCGTGCGCGGGGAGCACCCGGAAGAAATTTCGGTGGGATGCCAATAGCCGGGACCATCCCCGCGTGCGCGGGGAGCACCAGCTCGGGGCCGCCGCGATGGTGCCCGTGGCGGGACCATCCCCGCGTGCGCGGGGAGCACCGAAGTTCCAGCAGGAACTCATCACTGGTGACGGGACCATCCCCGCGTGCGCGAGGAGCACGGTGCGGGCGGCGCGCACGGGTACACGTTGCGGGGACCATCCCCGCGTGCGCGGGGAGCACCCTGGGGCAGGGTGTCGACGGCCAGGTCCCACGGGACCATCCCCGCGTGCGCGGGGAGCACTGGGGCCCCTCCTCGGGCGGGGTCTACCGCAAGGGACCATCCCCGCGTGCGCGGGGAGCACGGCCAGGGTCGTATCGGAGACCTCGGTGCCGTGGGACCATCCCCGCGTGCGCGGGGAGCACAGGCCCAGTACTGGGAGGAGTGCATCAGGGCGGGGACCATCCCCGCGTGCGCGGGGAGCACACGAGTTCGACCCTGCGGCCGGTGCCGTGGGAGGGACCATCCCCGCGTGCGCGGGGAGCACAACAAGGACCCCGCCGCCCAAACCGTCCTACGGGGACCATCCCCGCGTGCGCGGGGAGCACTCTCCGATGGTGAGTTCGTGGAACCCACCCACGGGACCATCCCCGCGTGCGCGGGGAGCACCTGCACACGCTGTTGGAGATCGACCAGCACCAGGGACCATCCCCGCGTGCGCGGGGAGCACGTCTTCTGCTGGAAGATGAAGACGAACGACGTGGGACCATCCCCGCGTGCGCGGGGAGCACTGATGACCTCTGCGCCGTCGGCGTCCTGGTGAGGGACCATCCCCGCGTGCGCGGGGAGCACATGGCCGGGAATCCCGAAAACGTCGATTTCTGGGGACCATCCCCGCGTGCGCGGGGAGCACAGTCAACGACCTGCGAACTTACCAATGGCAAGCGGCCGTTTTTCCAACTTCTTCAAAGACGGACACGCGCACCACAGGCCACATAAATCCCAAACAACTCATCGCCCACCAAAGCGCCGTCTCTTCGAGGCCTTGCTCCACCCTTTCTTCGGCGGGCGCCTGTCCTCCTCCACCACCTTCTTGGGGCGGTGCATCAGGGTAAGCCCCTCGTGGTCCACCGGCTCCCAGTGGTGTTCGAAGGTCTCGAAGGTGAACCCCTGCTCGGAATCGGTGCTGTACGCCAGCAACGCCCTCCCGTTCCCCGCGTACTCCTTCACCTCCGCCCACAGCACTTCCCGGATCCGACGCGACGGGTTGCCTATGAACACCCCGGCCGAGATCTCCATGAGCCACCGGGTCAGGAACCCGCGCAGCCCGGCCGGGCAGTTCGTGAGCACGACGACCGTCACCAGACCACCTCGTCGGTGTAGCTGTAACCCGATTCCAGCAGCTCGCCACGGTCGCCCACCAGACCGACCGTGTCGGCGAGGTCCTCGTTCCCCTCCTGGTCCTCACCGAGCAGCAGGGCCTTGACGTCGCGCACGCACCGGTCCAGCAGACCGTCCTGGTTGATCCGGTCCCTCAGCAGCCTGCGCGTCACCCCGTCCACGTCGTCGTCCCCCTGCGCCGCCGCGTCGAAGGCCACGGGGATGCCGATCTCCACCTTGTACAGGTCCGCCACGTCCATCACGAAACCGCGCTCGTGCCCCGAGTGGACGAACCCCAGCCCCGGGCTGCACCCGAGGGCGGCGGTCACGGCGTGCGCGACCCCGTAGAAACATTGGGCGGCCGACGTGACCGCCTTGTTCGGAGGGTCCGAGACGTCGTGGTCACCGGGCGTGTACCTACGCCCGTGCCACGGCACACCGGTCCGCTCGGACTGCTCCCGGTAGCACGCCTTGACCCGGTCCCCCTCCTTTCCCAGAAGCCCCTGGCGACCGAACGCCTCCACCTCCAGGTCCGGGAAACGCATCCTGTACATCGCCCGCGCCACGTCCAGCCGCCGCTGCCGGTTGGCCCACGCCTTCGCCTGCGCCTCCACGATGTGGGAGGACCGCGTCAACGCCCTCCCCGCCGCGTAGTAACGCACCCCGTGCTCCCCCACCCACACGACCGTCGCCCCGCACTCGCCGAGCAGGCTCATGGCCGAGTGGGTGACGTTCGTCCCGGGCCCCAGCAGCAGCGTGCCGATGGTCGCGGACGGCAGGTAGCGCGTCCCGTCACCGTCCTCGGCGGTGATGGCGTTGGAGTCGCGGTGCACGATGCACCGCTCCAGGTACAAGAACGACAAGCGGTCGCCCACCCTCGTCAGCTCGCGCGGACCCGATGTCCTACGCCTGCCCACGGTTCCCATGCCTCAGCCCACCGGCGCCAGGGTCATCAACCCGCACCCGTACGCCTTGGCCCGTCCCAGGCCCGCGCACAGCGTGCGGCGCAACGCGTCGGGATCGGTCACGGTAAGCCGCCCGTCGAAGGTCGCGGTGACCACGGGAACCCGCATCCGCTTCCCGCGCCTGTCCGGGCGCGGGTCGGGCTTGTCGAAGCCGCGCGCGCCGCGGTCGTGCACGAGTAGTTCGTGTTCGTCCTCACCCGGGAGCAACTGCTGGTCGGCTGACCTGCGCACGATCTCGAAACCGCACGCCTCCTGCCGCTTCAGCAGCCATCCCGCCTGGTGGCGGGGGGTCACGTGCGCGGTGACCTTGGTGGGTTCCCCGTCCTTGCGCCGGATGCTGTGCACGGGATTGGCGGTGAGCCGGAACGCCCACGACTGCCCGGCCTCCAACCCGTCCAGGAACCCGGTGTAGTCGTGGGTCCGCCATGTGCCCTCGGGGTTGGTCGGCCACCCGGCCTGCTCCACCACGTGGGTCAGGTCGGGCCGGGCGGGGCTCACCACGTAGAGGAACACCTCCGCCGCGGCGTTGCGGTCCACCCGCCACAGCACCCGGGGCGCACCGGGGTCGCCCGGCAGCAGATCGGGGAAGGACCCCATGACGGCGGCGTGCATGGCCTGCGGCGAGGACAGCAGTCTCCTCGCGCCAGGACGATGGGTGTTGAACCGGAATCGGGTCAGGTGCATCAGTTTCCTCCCAGCACGGCCGTGGGGTCGTGGTCGGGCAGCGCGTTCCTGCGAGCCGTCGGGTTGGGGACGCGAACCGAGTCGGGCAGTACCGTACGCAGGGCGTACCGGCGGTGCAGCGGGTCGAAGCTGAGCGGCAGATCGCGCAGTGAGTCGGCCCGGGTCTCCCCCGGCGCGGCGTCGACCAGGGTGCTCAACTCGACCTCCTCCCGGGCGCGCCACCGCCACTGCCGCTGGTACCACCGGGCGGCCTGCCAGGGCTGCTCCCGCAGGACGTCCTCGACCCGGCCGTCCACCGGCTCGCCCAGGTCGACCGGCCGGGCTGGAGGGCAGGACCGCCTGCCGAGATAGGGCAGGTAGACGGGGCTACGGACCGCCCGGTACAGCTCGGCGACCAGGCATTCCTCCCCCTCCACCGCCGCCACGAACACGGCGTCGGACAGGTAGAAGCGCTCCGACACCGGCATGGACGTGCCGGTGACCAGGTGTTTGGCGGTCTGGTAGTCACGCACGCGGGTTCCCGGCTGGTCCACGCGCACGCCGAAGCGCAGCGCCGCCAGGTCGGACAGGTCGGCGGTCCGGTCGCGTCCCTGGGCGGCGGCCAGCAGCCCGAGCACCCCGCTCTTGGTGGGGGCGTGCTCGGTGCCGCGCCGGGCGAACCGGGAGGCCGACCCCCACGACTGGAGGGGACCCGCCAGGACGAGGGCCAGCACGCTCATGCGTCGCTCTCCACGCGCTGCGCCACTGCCTCGCCGACTCCTCCGACCAGTTCGTCCAGACTCCGCGCCTGGGTACCGAGCTCCGCCAGCGGCTTGGTCCGCTCACCGATCCGCAGTACCCACCCACGGGTGCCCTCGGCGCCGTAGGCCCGCTCGATTTCCTCGGCGTGCTCGGCGAGCTGCCTGCACGCCCCTGCGACGAACCCGCGCTCCTCCCCGGTCTCGACCGGAGCCTCGAAGGCCCCCACGAAACTGATCGGGCGCGCGTCGCGCAGCTTGACGATGACCGCGTCGGGCAGGGTGTGGTTGCCGAAGGTGTTGATCTTGCCGGTGGGCAGTGACGCCACGAACCCGCGCACGAACGCCTCCACCGCGCGGCGCAACGGCTCACTGACGGGCTCGTCCTCGCGCAGCCCCTCCCCCAGGTTCTTCCCGAGCAGGTCCACGTCCACGGCCGCGTACCGGTACAGCGTCGCGGAGTTGAACTCCACCGTGCCGATCATGCCCGCGCCAGTGTCCTCCTCGGGGTTCTGGTCGTCCACGGCCGTGTAGTAGTCCGACTCGTTCTCCACCGCGTGGACACTGATGGCGTGTGCGACCTGCGCGGCGGCGTCCACGTTGATGTCGGCGCCGTCGGCGACCATTCGGCCGAACAGGGCGATGTCCACCGAGTGGCGGGTGTCGGCGATCGACTTGGCCTTCGCCTTGTTGTCCTTGTCCTTGAGGAAGGCCTTGATGTCCTCACGGCCCTCCACGGCGAGCTCGGCGAGTCCGTCACGTTGGCGGGCGCTGAGGAACATCAGGTAGGCCGACTCGGGGGCGGGCTCCTTCTCGCCCTTCTGTTTTGCAGCATCAGCCTTCCGCTTCGGAACCTCCAGCTTCTTTCCGAGAATCGAATGGAAGACCTCGGCGGCCAGGGTCAGCGCCTCGGCCTCATCGACGTCCGGGGCGATCTCGCTGATGCGGGAGGCGACCAGCTCCGCCACACGCTTGGTCCGGGTGCCCAGCTCCTGCGAGTCGACCAGGGCGTCGAAGGCGAGCCGGGTGGCTCGCTTCCACGCCTGGCTGGAGACCCGGGAGCGGCGGACCCCGCCGTAGACGGCCGTCTTGGGGGCGCCGGTGTCGTCGCGGTTGAGGTTGCTGGGCGGCACGGTCTGCAGCACGTGCACGTCGAGAATGGTGCGGCTCATGGTGTGTCCTCGTCCTGTCGGTGCCCGCCAACGGGCACATGGGGGCAGAAAGCTGGTGGGGGGGGTGTTGGAAAGGCGGCGCAGTCAGTCCTCGACGCCGGTCTCGGTCTCCGGCCCGTCGGCGGCATCGTTGGCCTCGGCTGCCCCCTGGGGGCGGTGAGCCTGGAATCCGCGGCCCCACAGCCGGCGGACCCGGGCCGCCCCGGCAGGCGTGCGGGCCTCGTAGAGCTGGTCGGCGAGAAGCCCGTAGTCGAGCGGAATGTCCTGGGCGCGCAGAAGCTTGACGATCCCCCGGAGCCGGTCCAGACGGGTGGCGGGGTCGGTGGCGCTTCCGACCTGCACGAACCTCCTGCGCAGCGGTTCGTCGATATCCCCGGAGGGCATGAGTCGGCGGACGGCTCCGCCGAGATCGCGTCCGCGTTTGTGCATGCCCCGGTCCCGTTTGGACTGCTGATGCAGGGCGTAGAGGGTGAGGGCCCCGTGCACCGCCGCCTCCGCTGCCCCGGTCCGGGGGTCGTCGTCGATGCCGAACCTCTCGTAGAAGCGGTGGTCCAGTGTCAGTCCCACCAGCTCCGGGACCGCATCGATCGGTTTGCCCGCGCCCCGGCGCAGTCTGGCCAGGGTGGCGACGGCCTCGGAGAGGTCCTTCAGGTAGCCGCCCTGGAGCTGGCGGACGCGTTCGTCGACCAACTCCCCGATGTCCCTGAGTTTGGGCACGAACTCGGCAGGGCTCGTGGTGGTCACTGTTCTTCCTCCGGGGAGTCGTCGGGGATGGTCAGGGGAAGCACCTTGCGCAGGCCGGCGCGGAAACGCAGATCGGCCCGGGAAGCGGTGAGCCAGACCGAGCCCTTCTTGGTGGCGATGACCCGACCGGTCCAGGCCGCTTCTCCAACTGTGTCCATGAGTTCGGCGCCAAGCTGGAAAACAGTCTGGTGTGCCTGAAGTTGCCAGTGGCGGCGCTGTTCCAGAGGGGGTTCGGCGGTGTTGAGGCCGCGCAGCCACTTGCGGAAGGGCTCATCCAGTTCCGCGAACCCCCGGTCGCGGGCGTTCGCGCGCGGGCCCTCCCCGTCGGCGCCCGACGCTTCGGCGAGGGCGGTGGCCAGGTCGCCCAGGACGGTGACCGCCTCCTCCGCGTCGGTGACCGCGTCGACCGCTGTCCGAGCGAGGGCGCCGTCCCGGTCGTGGAGCAGGACGACGGGCATGGCCACGGCGTCGTCCACGATCTCGTCGATGACGGACTGCTGGGTGCCGTAGACGGCGCCGACGATACGGGCGCGGACCAGGAAGTCCTTGGACAGAAGGTTCTCGAAGGCGAGGAGCGCGATCCAGTCCAGGATGCGCGGACGCACGATCTTCGCCGCCTCCTGGCGCTGTTCCGCGCCGCGGGCGTACCCCGTGACCAACGCGCCGAGTCCGCGCCAGGCGCTGCGGGCGGGGTCGTGCTCGCGCGGAAGGTAGACCGGGGCCTCCCGAAGCTTCTTCTCCTGGGCGGGGCTGCGGCGCCACGCGGTCATGGGCTCGCGCTGGTGCTTGTTGCGTGCGGTGAGCGGGTCGCCGTAGGCGAGCAGGACACCGTGGACGCCTTCGCCGTCGTGGTGCAGGCGGATCCGGCGACTCTGCCAGGTGTAGAGGTCGCGCAGCCCGTGCGGTCGGGTCTCGGCCTCCGCGCCCGCCAGGGGTTCGGCGGTGTTCTGGGGACGGCGCCAGGCTGGTGCGTCCTTTGCCGCATCCGTGCGCAGGTTGAGGCTCTGCTCCCCGGAGGCGACGAGGTTGAGCAGGAGGGTCTGCTGGAGGTCGTCGCCCTCCACGTACACCCCGCCGAGGTTTCCGACCCAGCCCACCCCCTGCGGGTAGACCTTGCCGCCCTTGAGTCTGGGGTCGCCGACCGCGCCCGACTTGATGCCCGAGGTGTCGTAGGCGTGGGCGTGCAGAAGCCAGCGTGCGGCCTCGGCGAAGGTCAGCCGCTCGGCACCGTGCGCTCGCATGGTGAAGAAGCGCGCGTTGTTGGGCACGTCCGCCACGATCGGGTCAGGCGGGGAGTGCTCGCCCTTGCCGGTGCGCAGGTCCGCGACCTGGAGGAACGGCGTGGCGGGGTGCAGCAGGTCGAAGCGGTCACGGTGTTCGCTGAGATAGGCGCGCACCCGGTCCGCCGGGATGCCGTCCTCCCACAGTTCCTCCCACTCGTCGACGTCTCCAGGGCCTTCGACCGCGTCGTGCAGGATCGCCAGGAGGAGGCGCAGGAGCGCGAAGTCCTGGGTGGGCACGTCACCGACGAGGCGTCGGATGTCCGGGGCCTGTTCGAAGACCTCGGCCAGGGAGAGCGCGGCCTCTCCCCCGTCGAGGCGCTGGACCGGGATCCAGGAGCGTGAGATCAGGTCGAAGGAGGTGGGCGGGGGCACGGTGGCGTCAGTCGGCACGGTGGACCTCTAGTCCGTCGGATTCTGTGTAGTGGAGCGTGTGCCCGGCCAGCTCGGCGCGGTTGCCCTCATCCAGGAACAGGACGAGCTCCCCGGCGATCCAGTGGGCGTCCTTGGTCTGCCAGGCGAGCACGATCTCGGCTTCGAGCTCGGTGATGGCCTGCTCGATCACCGCGCCGGAGACGGTCAGCTGGTAGGGCAGGCGTAGGCCGGAGGCGGCCAGGGCGCGGATGGCACGGGGAGAAGGCACCGCGTCGATGGGCAGGGGCAGACCGCCGCGGCCCTCGGTCAGCCAGGGGACGGTGGTGGCCGTGCCGTCGGCGTGACGCCGCGCCACCAGAACCTCCAGGCTCTCGCCGGTGTCGCGGACCTGGGCCTTTCCGCCCTGGGTGTCGTCGGCGTCGCCGACCCCGGCGTCGACCCAGCCGATGAGGCCCCTGCCGTCCCGGCCCGCCGGGTTGAGGAGGAAGGTCTGTGCCTTCTCACCCTTGCGCGCGTGCTGCTGCTCGTGCGCCTTCAGGGCCTCGGCCATCCGCTCCTGCCAGGTGGACGGGGCTGCTTCGGCGCCGCCGTAGGCGTCCTGGACCAGAGGGCTGATGTCGTCGGGCAGACGCATGGTAGGGCTGGCGTCGGGACCGGCGTCGGTGTCGGTGTCGGCTTCCAGGCGGGAGCGCAGTACGGCAAGGGAACGCAGGAGGGCGTACTCGCCGTAGACCGTCCGCGAACCCCGTACTGGCCGGGGCGGTGTCTCGGCCCAGTCGACTCCGGTGATCAGGCAGCGGGCGCGGCGAAGGCGTGGGGGCCGATCGCTCTGCTCCTCCCCGCGCGGATGGCGGTGCATGCGGCCCATGCGCTGGAGTACCAGGTCGACCGGGGCGAGGTCGGTGACCAGCAGGTCGAAGTCGACGTCCAGGGACTGCTCCACGACCTGGCTGGCGACCACGATGTGCCTGGTGGGACGATCTCCACCGAGCTCGGCGACCCTGGCGGGCGAGCCGTACTCCCGCAGGAGCTGCTCGTCCCTGGAGGCCCGGTCCAGGTCGAGGAAGCGTGAGTGCGCGACGGTCACCGCGCCGTCTCCGAAGCGGTCACGCAGGTGAGCAGCGGCCTCGTGGACACGGGCGACCGTGTTGCGCACGACCAGGGCGCAGCCGCCTTCGGCCAGTTCCCCTCCGAGGCGATCGGCGAGTACGTCGAGGTCGTCGTCCAGGGGTTCCACGGTGACGTCGGTCGATCGGCCGGATGCGGCGGGGGCGTGGACGCGGGATGCACGGCCGCGCTCGGCGGTGGTGACCAGCGGGTACTCGCGGGCGCTCTCCACCGCGTGGTTGTCCGTGTCTCCGGTTGTGTCGGTGTAGGCGTCGACCAGCTCACGCCTGCGACGGGCGGGCAGGGTCGCGGAGAGAACGATGACCGGCACTCCGTACTGGCCGAGCCAGGAGAGGGCGCGGTCGAGGTAGGCGTTCATATAGGTGTCGTAGGCGTGGGCCTCGTCGATGACGACGACCTTGCCCGCCATGGCGAGGTGGCGGAGGGCCAGGTGGCGGCTCTTGAGACCCATGAACAGGAGTTGGTCGACGGTGCCGACCGAGAAGGAGGACAGCATGCCCTTCTTGCGGCCCCGGAGCCAGTGGTGGGCGACCAGTTCGCTGGGAGCCTGCCTGTTGGCGGGGGCGTCGTCGCTGTCCCGGTCGGTGTCGGTGGCCAGGCGGTGGCCGCCGCCCATGAGCTTGGTGAAGTCCCTGTTGAGGTGGGCCTTGGAATGGGCGAGGAAGACTGAGGTGGCTTCCTCGGGCATCCCGGGGAGGCGTTCGAGCCAGTTCAGGTAGCGCTGGAACATGGCGTTGCTTGTGGCCATGGTGGGGAGGGCGACGAAGCAGCCGCCCGCTCCGGAGCAGGCGGCGAAGATCTCCGCCGCGGTCAGGGCGGCTTCGGTCTTGCCCTCGCCCATCGGGGCCTCGATGATCATCAGACCCGGACCCGTCATCTCCCGCGCTGCCTCGACGGCCTGTTCCTGGACGGGACGGGGTGTCGCTCCGGCCGGGAGGTCGAAACGGGCCTTGAAGAGCCCGGTGGTGGTGCCTTCCGGTTTTTCGGCCTTCCACTGTTGTGGCAGGTCCAGGAGGTGCCAGGCGTGTTCGGTGCGCTCGGGGTCAGTGCCGCGTTCGCCGGGGAAGTAGGGGAACAGCTCGGGGTTGCTGGCGATCCAGTCGGCGGTGATGACCAGGGCGGTGAGGAGTACTTGCGCGGTCTGCGGGAGTTTGAGGGCTGTCCAGTCCCCGAGCCGGTCGGACGCCCCTGTTTCCTGCGCCGCCGCGTCCAGGAGCTCCCGCTGTGCCGTAGCCCAGACCTGTTCGTGCCCGGGGGTGCGGAGTAGTTCCGGACGTCGGGCCAGGTCGGCGATGGCACCAATGCTCGGAGGGGTGCCGTGGTGGCCTCCGACGATGACGGTGAGCTGGTGGGTGGAACGTTCCTTCCAGCCGTGGCGCTGCACCAGCCAGTCGCGGAGGATCAGCTGTCCGGCCAGGCCGTGGGGCGCGCGTTGGCGGTCGGCCATCTGTTTCTGGAGGGGCATCTCCAGGCCTTCGTGGCGCATGCGCTCGGCGAGTTGTTCGACCTGACAGGCGAAGGCAGGGGTGGCTTTGCCGATGTCGTGAGTGGCGGCCAGCCAGATGGCGAGGGTTCGGGCTTCGTCTTCGCCCTCGGGGAGTACGTGGCTGATCTGGTCACGTACCTGGGAGGGGAGCCACTCGTCCCACAGCTTGCTCGCGACGGCGGCGCTGTCGGCCATGTGACGCCACAGGGGCAACCAGCCGTCGGAGTCGAAGTCGTGCTTGGCCCATATTTGGCGAGCAGCCGTGGAGAGGCGGTCTTTCCAGGGCTGGGGGCGACCCTCGTCTGTCATGGCCGACATTGAACAGGAGCTCAGCGACCTTCCGCAGCCAAACGCCCATATCCGCTCTGACCGCATCCGGCCATGAGGAACCCGCCCGCACGTGCAAACCACGTGCTCTGTGCGCCGGACACATCCCCGCATGCGCGGGGAACACTCGCTCGTGCCCTCCTACAAGACCTTGAAGAAGGGACCATCCCCGCGTGCGCGGGGAGCACATTCCAAGGTTCACTATAAGGTTCGTCACTCAGGGACCATCCCCGCGTGCGCGGGGAGCACACCCCGGAGCGCACCGTCGCCTGGCCCACGATGGGACCATCCCCGCGTGCGCGGGGAGCACCTCGGAGTCGCTTGGTAGTGAAGACCGCGTCAGGGACCATCCCCGCGTGCGCGGGGAGCACCTGTTGCCCGTGCTCGGTGAAGCGGCCGAGGGGGGACCATCCCCGCGTGCGCGGGGAGCACCCCGTCGCGAGACTGCTGGCGTCGCTGGCGTGGGGACCATCCCCGCGTGCGCGGGGAGCACGTCGCGGGTCTGGACGACGACGGCCGCCAGCTGGGACCATCCCCGCATGCGCGGGGAGCACTGCACCTCCAGGTCGGCGGGGTCGATGATGCCGGGACCATCCCCGCATGCGCGGGGAGCACTCCATGAGGTACAGCCGCAACTCGCGCACCGCGGGACCATCCCCGCATGCGCGGGGAGCACGCGGGGACGGCGGGCTACTCCTCGCGCATCTTGGGACCATCCCCGCATGCGCGGGGAGCACCCTCGTGTTCGCGGACGAGGCGGCCCTAGGTGGGGACCATCCCCGCATGCGCGGGGAGCACCCGCCCAGCCCTCCCAGCAGCGCGCGCCACTCGGGACCATCCCCGCATGCGCGGGGAGCACATGGGGTTCACGTCGATCGGCTCGCTGCTGTCGGGACCATCCCCGCATGCGCGGGGAGCACGCCGCGCCGAACGTGGCGTTCCTCGAAGACCTGGGACCATCCCCGCATGCGCGGGGAGCACAGGCCTGGACCTGGCCAACGACCGCGACGTCAGGGACCATCCCCGCATGCGCGGGGAGCACTCGACGGGGCCGATGTAGAACTCCACGACCTCGGGACCATCCCCGCATGCGCGGGGAGCACACCACACCCACGCCGCCCCCGGCCCCGGACCCGGGACCATCCCCGCATGCGCGGGGAGCACAGTGTGTCCTCGCCGTAGCTTTCGCGGGCGCCGGGACCATCCCCGCATGCGCGGGGAGCACTGGCTCTCCGGGCTTCATGTTCTCAGGGGTTTGGGACCATCCCCGCATGCGCGGGGAGCACTACACCCAAGCTCTTGCCGCCGCCGACAGGCAGGGACCATCCCCGCATGCGCGGGGAGCACCCTTCCGGCCTGGAAGCCGGGGGTGTGCTCCTGGGACCATCCCCGCATGCGCGGGGAGCACAGTCCACGACCTGCGAACTTACCAGCGGCAAGCAGCCAATTTTCCAACTTCTCGAAATTCAGACATAAGCCCCAAAAACCCAAAAATAACTCAATTGCCAATCCGGAGCTAGCGCTACCTGTCCGTCTTGACGCTCTCAAGGAAGACATGCCACTCAATACTGGGGAAAGCAAGGGCCCCGCTTCCCGATGCTTGGTGTCCCGCATCGCCGCTCCTTCGTTCAAGTCAGCAACCTCGACACAGTTGGACGAGGTTCCGCTGTAGCTTGACTTGAACCACTTAGCGGGGCGCGGCTTCATTGCTACTCCTTCTCCAAGGCTCTGGCAACACCATCCAGGAAGGTGAGCGTCTGCGCGGGCCGCCAGGCGTCCGCAAGCAGGCGTTCGAACACACCGGAGTAGCGCTCCAGCGATTCCTGATCATCCCAAAAAAGACTCGTGGTATCGGTGACGGTCACGAGTACCGTCAACTCATCCAGCGTGAGCAGGATGAAGTTTCCGATCTCCAAGGCCGCGTGGGCTCCTGCCTCGAAAGGCAGCACCTGAAGGGTTACGTTCGGCTGCTCCGCAGTCTGAATGAGATGCCGGACTTGTTCTGCCATCAGACTAGAGCCACCCACAGTGGTGCGGATCGCGGCCTCGCTGACGATTCACCCGGCGTCATGCGCACCCAGCTCACCCGCCTTCGCGACCTGGCCACCGGCGACCGCGTCACGGTCCACCTGCTTCCCCAGGGCACGGCGCCCCACCCCGGCCTGCGCGGCGTGTTCTGGACGCTGGCCTTCTCCCCGCGCCACAGCCTCGCCTACACCCCGCATCCGCGCGGTCCGGGCCACCTGGTCACCGACGCCACGCACATCAAGGGCTACACCGACCTGTTCGCCACCCTCCAGGGCGTGGCCCTGTCGGCCGCCGACTCCCTGCGGCTGCTGGACCGGGTCATCGAACGCTTCCCCGACGAGCCCAGGCGGCGCGCCCTCACCACGGGCCTCCCCCACGGGGTCAGCGACGCGTATGACACCGCCGCCGCCAAGGGCTGATCACGGGTTCCTCCCCCACGTGTCACCGGCCGGACACGTCAAGGCCCTGGCAGGCGTTAGTCCGCCTCCAGGGCACGGCCAGCACACAAAACCCAACAGAAAAAGGAGATACCGGCATGGTCATTGTGCCGCAGACCTCTGTCGCCACCGCTCACCCGGAGCGGCGCTGGGAGCCGCGCCTCTACCCCGAAACCCTGGCCACCACCAGCCGCGTGCGCTCGGACCTGCGCACCGACCTGGCCCGGCTCACCGGGCTCGGTGACGACCTGGTCGAGACCGTGGTGCTGTGCGCCAGCGAGATGTTCGCCAACGCCGTCGAGCACTCGCGGTCGGGAGAGGCCGACGGCAGGGTCATCCGCACCCTGGCCGTGCACACCGCGCCGGACGCCGGGGCCGTGCTGCGTCTGTCGGTCATAGACGACGGCGCCAAGGACACCAGTCCCCTGGTCCCCCGCCAGCGCACGGCCGAGGAGTGGCGAAGGCCGAACCCGGCCGTTGACGGTTCCGATCACGCCGATCACGCCGATCACGCGGAAGGTCCCGGGAGCGCCCCCGTCGAACGCGCCCCCGGGACCACCGGTCACTCCGTGACCGTTTCCCCGCTCCCCCGCCCTACTTGGCGAGGAAGGCCAGCAGTGCCTCGGTGACCTCCTCGGCGTGGGTCCACAGCAGGCCGTGCGGGGCGCCCTCGATCTCGACGTAGTCCGCCGACGGCAGCAGGGCCGAGAACGCGCGGCCGGTGGCGTCGATCGGCAGGATGTTGTCCGCGGTGCCGTGCAGGATCAGCGCGGGGACGTCGATCTTGGGGATGTCGGCGCGGAAGTCGGTGAACCAGGTCAGCGGAGCCGCCGCCGCGGCGACCGCGCCCGAGCCCGCCGCGACGTTCCAGCTGTTGCGGACGGCCTCCTCGCTGATGCGGGTGCCCAGGTTCTCGTCCAGGTTGTAGAAGTTCTTGTAGAAGTCGGTGAAGTAGGCGTACCGGTCGGCCTTGACGTCGGCGACGACGCCGTCGAAGAACTCCCGGGGCGCGGCACCGTCCGGGTTGTCCTCGGTCTTGAGCAGGAACGGCTCCAGGGAGGCCAGGAAGGCGGCCTTGGCGACGCGGGCGGAACCGTAGGTGCCCAGGTAGCGGCCGACCTCGCCGGTGCCCATGGAGAAGCCGACCAGGACGACGTCGGTGAGGTCGAGCGTCTCCAGGACCGTGTTGAGGTCGGCGGCGAAGGTGTCGTAGTCGTAGCCGGTGGAGGGCTGGGAGGACTGCCCGAAACCGCGGCGGTCGTAGGTGATGACCCGGTACCCGGTGTCGAGCAGGGCGGCGGCCTGCTTCTCCCAGGAGTGGCCGTCGAGCGGGTAGCCGTGGATGAGGACGACCGGCTGGCCGGTGCCCCGGTCCTCGTAGTACAGCTCGATCGGAGTGCTGTTCTCGGTTCCGACGGTGATGCGCCCCATGATGGACCTCTCCCCCTGGATGAGAACGGTTGTTCTCATCTGAGCCAATGGGCGAGAACGATCGTTCTCGCTTGTTCTGAAGTCTAGAGAACGATCGTTCTCAACGCAAGTACACTGGCGGACATGGACATGAACAAAGAGGAGTACCGCCAACGGATCATCGCCGCGGCCGACCGGCTCTACTACACGCGGGGCTTCTCTTCCGTGGGCATGGACCAGCTGCGGGACGCCGCCGGGGTCTCGCTGCGCCGCCTCTACCAGCTGTTCCCCTCCAAGGGCGACGTCGTCATGGCCGTCCTGCGGGGCCGGCGGCGGATGTGGGTCGAGGGGCTGGACCAGCACGTGAACGCGGCCGGCACTCCCCGGGAGAAGCTGCTGGCGGTCTACGGTTTCCTGTCCGACTGGTTCTGCGAGGAGGACTTCCGGGGGTGCGGGTTCGTCAACGCCTTCGCGGAGCTGGGTGCGGTCAACTCCGACGTCGCCGACATCGCGCGCGAGCACAAGGTGTCCTTCCAGCGCTACCTGGGCGAGCTGGTGGAACGGATCGGCGCGGACTCCTCCCTCGCCGCGCAGCTCGCGCTCCTGGCGGAGGGGGCGCAGACCACCGCCGCGATCACGGGTCAGGCGGAGACGGCCGACCGGGCGCGCGAGGCCGCCGAGGTGCTCATCGACGCGGCCCTGGAGAGGGCAGGCTCCGACTCGCGGGAGAGCGTCTCCCCGGCCCGCGCCACGAGCGACGCGTAGGCCGGGGCCGTCACCGCGTGCGCGGGGAGCACCCCGGCGGCCCTCTGTTCCACCGCGGCCCCGGCCTCCCCGGCTCCGGGAAGCCGTCCCGGGCTGTCCGGGGCGGCCCCGGTCCAACGGAACGGCACTCATCACGGAACCGGGGCCGGGTGGGGCGGTTACTCCCGGCAGGCCCGGCGGACCTCCTGCACCGTGGCGGGGGCGTCGAAACGGAACAGTCCGTCCAGCCCGTTCTCCAGCCGCGCGGCGCGCACGGCCGACTTCACGGCGAAGAACACGCTGGAGGCCAGTACCAGCGGCGGTTCGCCGATCTCCTTGGACGACATCAGGTCGTTGGGGTTGTCGGGCACAGAGGCGGCCTTCTCCCGGGGGAAGAGGTGGGTGTTCATCCGGAGGGGGATGGTCGAGGTCGCCGGGGGCTTGTACCTCCAGGTGTTGGTGCTGTTGAGGCGGCCCCGCTCCTTCCCCGCCGTCTCGCGGGGCAGGTGTTCGGTGAGCAGGTAGCCCAGGCCCTGGACGAAGCCCCCCTCGATCTGGCCGACGTCGAGTGCGGGGTTGATGCTCCAGCCGATGTCGTAGACGATGTCGGACCTGAGGACGGTGACCTCGCCGGTGAGGACGTCCACCTCCACCTCCGAACAGGCGGCGGAGTAGGTGAACCCGCTGAAGGAGTCCACGCCGCCGCCGGGGACGGCGTCGGGGTGGACCTTGACGCCCGGGATGCTGGGCTGCTGTTCCCTGGGCTTGTAGGTCAGTGCGGGCAGGGGTGCCTCACCGCCGGTGATGGGCGCGGTGAAGGCCGTGACCAGGTCCACCCGGTGGGCGTAGGCGAGCTGGACCAGGTTCTGCCAGACGAGTTTTCCGGATTCGGTCCTGGCCGCCCACCCCTGCTCGCCGTGGTTCCAGTAGTCGATGCCCTGCGCCTTGCACCAGTCCGGCCCCTGTTCCCGGAGCATGCGGGTGCCGAAGTCGGCGAGGCGCCGGCGCAGACTTTCGCAGACCTGTTTGACGGCCTCGCCGTTGTAGGCGGTACCGGTGGAGGCCCCAGTGCTGGTGGGGTTGGGGATGACGCTGGTGCGCGGGCCCTCCACCCGGAGCAGGCTCAGCGGGACGTTGAGGATGTGGGAGGCGATCTGCTCGACCTTGGTCACCAGGCCCTGCCCCATCTCCACGCCGCCCTGGTGGATGACGACGCTGCCGTCACCGGCGTGGACGGCCACGTGCGCGGCGGCCTGTTCGAGCATGGTGAGGTTGTAGCCGGATCCGTACTTGACCGGCACCATGGCCACTCCGCGTTTGCGCCAGCGGTTCTCGGAGTTGAACCTCCTGACCCGGGCCAGTGTGTTCTCGTAGTCGCCGACCTCCTCCAGGTAGGCCCAGACCTCCTTCATGTAGCAGTAGGTCAGGGGCTGGCCGAAGGGGGTGACGTCGCCCCGCTCGTAGAGGTTCTTCTCCCGTACCTGTTCGGCGGTCATGCCGAGGACGTGGGCGGCGTCGTCGATGGCGTTCTCGGTGATGATCTTGCCCTGGATGTCACCGAACGCCCGGAAGGCGGTGTTGGGCGCGGTGTTGGTACGGCACACGTCGATCTGGTTCTCGAAGTTGGGAACACGGTAGGCGTTGTCCGCGCGCAGCTGGATGCAGTTGGCCACGATGAAGGAGCAGTCGTAGAACGCTCCCCCGTCGCCCCACATGCGGGTCTGCATCCCGCGGATCAGGCCCCGGTCGGCGGGGTCGGCCCTCCCGTCGTCGACGGCGATCTGGTACTGGCCGTAGTAGGGGTGGCGCTTGCCGATGAGTGCGGTGTCCTGGTCGCGGGGCAGGACCAGGCGGACCGGCCTGCGCAGGGCGTGGGCGGCCACGACGGCGGGGCCGGTGACGAACCGGGCGGCCTCCGTCTTGCCGCCGTAGCCGCCGCCGACCTGGTCCACGTGGACCTGGATGCGGTGGTGCTCCACGCCCAGGGCCATGGCGGCGGTCTGGTGCATCTCCATCGGACTCTGCGTGGAGGGGCGCACCAGCCACCGGTCGCCGTCCAGGGGGTCGACCAGGCAGGCCTGGGTCTCCATGTAGAAGTGGACCTGGCCTCCCGTGCTCTGGGCGCTCTCCACGACCTCGCAGGTGAGGCCGTCGACACTGGCCTGGCGGTGGAGGGGGGTGCGTTCGAGCGGCGGTTTGCCGGAGGTGGTCCAGTCGAAGCGGCTGCCGGGGCGGGTGATCTTCCAGATGTGGGAGACGAAGGCCGCCTCCTCGGGGCAGTCGGGGAAGACGCTGCCGTGGCGGATGGCCTCGTCCAGGGTCAGGATCGGCTCCTTCCAGGGCTCGGACCAGTCCACGGGGGCGTAGGTGACGCAGTGGGCGGTGACGTACTCGGCGATCTCTGCGGCCTCCTGTTCGCTGCGGGCCGCCACGAGGGCGAGGGCCTGGCCGAGGTAGCTCACCTGCTTCTCGGCGAACAGGGGCTGGTCCGCGCCCATGCCCTGCTTGTTGATACCGACCGCGGGCACGTCCTGGTGGGTGACGAGCCCGAGGAAGGCGGAGGGGTAGCGGTCGGCCAGGTGCGCGCTCAACGCCTCGGGACCGGAGGCACGGCTGTCGCCAGGAGTGGTGAGGGTGAACTTGGCCAGCGCCCTGCGGCTGGTCACCAGGACGCAGTGGGCGGTGGCCGGGACGGCATGGACGTCGTGGGTGTAGCGGAGCTGGCCGGAGGCCTGGTACATCGCCAGGCGTTTGGTGTGGGGCTCGGCGACGGGTTGGCGCCAGTCCTGGCTGGACCAGCTCTGGGTACCGTCGCTGACGGGCCTGCTGCCCCAGGGCGCTTCCACGGCGGAGCGCTCCTCGGCGGGCACCTGGTCCGGGTCCCACTTCAGGAGCGCCATGATCAGTGTCTTGTGCAGGAACGCACAGACCAGGTCGGCGAGGTAGGCGTCGGTGATGCCCTCGGAGGGCGCGGCGGCCCGGCGCGGGGCGGAGTCGCGCAGGGCCTGTCCGACCTCCGTGCGCAGCCGGGCGAGCAGGTCGGGCACACGTGCGAAGGTGAGGGGCTCGTCGAGGAGTGCCCTCGCGGTGTCGGCGGCCTTCCACGGGGAGGCCGCGACGCCGCCGAACACCAGGTGGGCGGCGCTGAACGACAGGCCGTCCCCGTCCTCGTCATCCTCCCCGTCCCACTCCCTGGCCAGGCAGGTGGTGGCGTTGACCAGGGAGTGGGAGTTGACCTCGCGCAGCGCTGTCTTGTGGGCCATGACGTGGAACCCGTCGGTCAGCAGGGGCAGCGCGTAGTGGATCAGCACAAGGTCGTCGAGGAGCTCGGGGGCCTTGGTGACCCGGGCTACCAGCTCCCCGGCGCTCACCGTGTACCGCTGTTCGGTGGAGGCGAGCCAGTAGGTGATCTCGGCTTCCACCGCGACCAGGGCCGTGAACAGGTCGGAGGGGAAGAACTCGCCCGTGGTGATGTGGCGCAGCACCATCATGGTGTTGCCGCCCAGGGTCGCGGTGTTGCGCAGGACGGTCCCGGCGGTGCGGCGGGCCATGAGGCGCAGGGCCTCCAGCGCGGCGGTGTCCCCCTGGTCCTGGTGGGAGGTGATCACCGTGTCCAGCGTGGTGATGAGGTCGGTGTAGGTGGTGGCGGCGCCCACCTGGACGTGGTCGTCGTTCTCCCGGGTTCCGTGGAGTTCGGGGATGTGGCGGATGTCGACGAGGTCGCGCGCGGCACGGAACTCCTCCGGATAGACGCCGTAGGAGGTGTTGGCGCAGACCAGGCGGCGGGTGCCGGCCGGGGTGGCGGCCATGACCTGTTTGAGGCCGCTGAGGGTGGTCACGGTGTGCCAGGTGGTGTCACGGGCCTTGACGGTGAACGCGCGCGGGGGTGTCCTGGCGCCCTCGGGGAGGTCGAGGGTGGGGCGTGCGTGGGGGTCGGGCGGGCAGCACACGGGTTCGGGCAGGCACTTCATGCGGTTCTTCTCGTCCTGCTCGCTCCAGTCCTCGGCGAAGGTCTTCATGCCGGTGAGGATGGGCCGGTAGCCGGTGCAGCGGCACAGGTTCCCGTCGAGGGCGTGCTCGATATCGGCCTTGGTGGCTCTGGGGTGGTTGACCAGGAACTCGGTCATGTTCATAACGAAGCCGGGGGTGCAGAAGCCGCACTGGGTGCCGTTGTTGGCGGCCAGGCGGTAGGCGACGGGGTTCATGTGGCACAGGGGCGTCGAGTCCGTGTCGGAGTCGGCGGCGTGCTTCGGGGCGGTGGTGCCGTCGGCGGGTGCGTCGGTGCTCTGGGCGATCTCGGCCGCTGTCTGGGCCGCGTCGGCGACGACGGGCAGCGTGAAATCGGGTGGGGCGGCCCCTCGGGAGTGGAACACCTGGTGGCTGAGGCTCTCGGGGACCGGTCGGCGCGCGGCGCCGGTGCCCTCGATGGTGGTGACCGCCAGGCCGTCCAGGGAGCAGACCGGGCGCAGGCAGGCGTTGGCGGCCCGGTGCTCGGCCGCCTCGTGCTCGGCGTCCCAGTGCGAGAGGACGACGGTGCACGCGCCGCATCCCCCCTGGCCGCAGCTCTTCTTCGTTCCGGTCAGCCCGACGTCGGACGCGCGCAGGTAGTCCACGAGCAGGAGCTCGGGAGAGGGGGCGTCGAGTTCGATCCTGTCGCCGTTGAGATAGAACACCACAGGCTGGGTCATGAGTCTCTCCTTCGTCTTTCCGGGTGTTGGTCACCCGCCGTATGAGTACGCGCACGCATGGCAATGGCACTGGGGCAGCGCCGGCTTCGGCCCGGTCCCGAGGTCGGGGAAACCCGGGAGGAAGGCCGCGCAGACCGCCGAGCGGATGAGCCCGGGCAACGGCGCGGACGTGTCACCCCGCCTGGCCCGCGACAGCGGGGAAGCGGGGTCTACGGTGCCGGTTCGGCACCGTCCCGACCGCTGCCGGGCACAGGGGGCGGCTCAGCCCCGATGGACGCAGAACAGAGGGCCGTGAAAGGCGGATATGTCGAACCCCGGAGAGGAGATGGCGTTCCCGGCCCGCTCGGGTCGGCTCCACCCCTTCTCCTCGTCGTAGCGGGTCCACCACAGCCGTCCCCACCCGCTGGCGTCCTCCTGGTGGAAAACGCAGTACAAGTAGTCGTTGTAGCGGGTGATCGCCGGGGTGTACGAGGTGTGAACGGGTGCGCCATCGGGGCCCTCGATCCGCCGGCTTCCGCTCCAGCGCCCGGACGCGCTGTCGTAGGTGAGCCAGTAGAGCTGGCCGTCCCCGCGGTCATGGACGCAGTAGAGGCGGTCCTTGAAGCGTTCGACCACCGGGGTGCGTGACGAGGTGAGTCCTCCCGGCACGTCCCGCTCTGCGCTCCACTCCCCGGAGCGGGTGTCGTGGGTGAGCCAACGCAACCGGCCGTCCTCACGCCTCAGGACGCAGTAGAGGCGTCCGTCGTAGACGGTGAGGGACGCGCCCGAGGCTCGCACCTCCCGGCCGTCGGCCTCCTTGACGACCTGGTCCGACGACCAGCCGGCCTCACCCTCCTCGGTGTTGTAGCGCGCCCACCAGAGCCGGGAGTCGGAGTAGGCGCGGTGGTGCACGTAGTACAGGTGGTCGTTGGCGTGGGAGACCGACAGCGGCCCGTAACTGGGCACGGGGGCACCGAGTGCGTCATGAAGCGCCCTGTCACCCCGCCATGAGCCGGTGTCCTTGTCGTAGACGTCCCACCACAGGGACTCGTCCTGGAACGTGTTCTGGTGCAGGCAGTACAGGCGGCTCTTGTACGCCTCGACACCGGGCGCGTAGGGAGACCACGCGTTCGGCACCTCCAGGTCCTTGGACCAGCCCGCGTCCTCCTCGAACCTGAACCACCGCAGCTCCTTGTTGAGCGACCTCGTCCAGCGGCGGCGCCCCGCACGATCCGGTTTGGCGTCCAGGCACGGGTCGCGCTCGTGCGCGATGCGCCCGTTGACGTAGGTGGCGGCTACGGCCCGGTCGTCGCCCAGGTTCGCGAGGGCGAAGAGCAGGTCGTCGACGGTCTCGCTCTCGGCCGTGCGCACGGCGAGCAACTGCGTGGCCGAAGGGTCCAGGACCACGAAGTCGGCCTCGTTGCCCGGGGCGAGCGAGCCCACGACCCCGTCCAGGCCCATGGCACTCGCCCCGCCGAGGGTCGCCAGGTAGAAGAGCTTGGTTCCGTCCATGGGCAGCAGGCCGAGCTGGCCCACCTTGTAGGCCTCGTTCATGGTCTGCATGAGCGACAGGCTCGTGCCCCCGCCCACGTCCGTGCCGAGACCGGTGTACACGGGGCGCTTCGGCTTCCTGGCCTCGCGCATGGCGAACAATCCGCTGCCCAGGAACAGGTTGGAGGTGGGACAGTGCGCGATCCCGCTGCCGGTGGCGGACAGGCGCCGCCACTCGCGCTTGTCCATGTGCACGGCGTGGGCGAAGACCGCCCCGCGCCCGAGGAGGCCGTGGTGCTCGTAGACGTCGACGTAGTCCTTGCGGTCCGGAAAGAGCGCGCGGACCTCCCTGACCTCCCTCGTGTTCTCCGCCAGGTGTGCCTGTACGAGGGTGCCGGGGTGTTCACTCCACAGTTCTCCGGCCGACCGGAGCATCTCGTCGGTGCAGGCCACGGCGAACCGGGGCGTGATGGCGTAGAGGCTCCGGCCGACGCCGTGCCACTTGCGGATGAGCGCCTCGGACTCCTCGTAGCCCTGGAGAGGGGATGCGTCCAGCAGGTCGGGGCGGGCGTTGCGGTCCATGAGGACCTTGCCCGCCGCCACTCGCATGCCCCTGCGGGTGGTCTCCTCGAACAGGGCGTCGACCGAGACCGGATAGGTCGCGCAGTTGACCAGCGCGGTCGTGGTGCCGTTGCGCAGGATCTGGTCGCAGAACAGTTTTGCGAACCGGCGGGCGTAGGCCGGATCGGCGAAGCGGACCTCCTCCGGGTAGACGTGGTTGTGCAGCCAGTCCAGGAGTTGGTCGCCGTAGGCTCCGATGATCCGGGTCTGCACATAGTGCACGTGGGGGTCGACGAACCCGGGCAGGATCAGCTTGTCCCGGTAGTGAACGACGGTGGTGCCGGTGGGAAGGCCGTCCGCCAGCTCGGTGTACGGCCCCGCCGCGGTGATCCTGCCGTTCTGGGAGACCAGGAGGCCGTCCTCCACGTACTCGAGCGCCTGTTCGCTGGAGGTGAGGAAGGGGTCGGTGCCGAACCAGACCAGGGAGCCGCGCACCGCCGTGGTGGTGGAGCAGCCGCTGGTCGCCGAGGGGGCGAGGGCCGGGGTGGTGCGGTCGTTCACGTCCGGCCTTCCTCGTGGAATCCCCTCAGCCGGTCGAGCTCGCACCTTCTCGCGATGCCGTGCGCCATGTCCGCGTCCCCTCGTCGATGTTCGCGGTCAGTAACCACGCGTACCCGGAACTCGGAGGGCAGAAAACGTCCACGTTCATCATCACCGCAGGTAGGAGCGCTATGCGGCATTATTTTCCTTCTGAGGTGCTGCTACGGAGAGAAACGGACAGACCGAAGTGCGGCGTTCGCCTCGACACGAAGGAGGTTCCACCCGAGCGGTCATGACCACTCGGGATCAGCACACCACCCGGCGCACCTGGGGAGATGATGCGCGGTGAGCGGACACGCACCGAACCAAGGGCGGGGCACCAGCGGAGCCAGGGCGGGACCGACGGACTCCGCGTGCCCCGGTGTGCCCGCCCCCGCTCCTGTGGACCCTGCCGAAACCGCACAGCATCAGTCGCGCGGCCACCTCAACCGCCCGGGGACCATCCCCGCGTGCGCGGGGAGCACGACTGGGTCGACCCCGCCAAAGGGCGGCTCACGGGACCATCCCCGCGTGCGCGGGGAGCACGCGAGCGTGACCGCGACCAGCGGGCTGATGTCGGGACCATCCCCGCGTGCGCGGGGAGCACCCCGGTCCCGCAACCTCTCGGCGACGTGGGCCGGGACCATCCCCGCGTGCGCGGGGAGCACATGCTTGCGTCGATCGTCCGTACCGTCGTGCCGGGACCATCCCCGCGTGCGCGGGGAGCACACGGGCTCTGAGGCTGCGGGGGTCTCTGGCTTGGGACCATCCCCGCGTGCGCGGGGAGCACCCGGGTAGCCGCGCTGGCGCCGCAACCGCTCCGGGACCATCCCCGCGTGCGCGGGGAGCACCGTGTCGGACTGCATCCGGGCATGGGTGGCCCGGGACCATCCCCGCGTGCGCGGGGAGCACCCGGGCCCGTGCCGATCCCTGACCAACGACCCGGGACCATCCCCGCGTGCGCGGGGAGCACGTACGACCGTGCCTGTTGAACAGCGACCACTGGGGACCATCCCCGCGTGCGCGGGGAGCACAAGCGCGACCAGTGGCTGGCCGACAACCCCGAGGGACCATCCCCGCGTGCGCGGGGAGCACGTAGTAGCTAAGAATGATGTCTAGATCATCTGGGGACCATCCCCGCGTGCGCGGGGAGCACGGGGGGCTGGAGTTGCTTCGGCCACGCTGGTTGGGACCATCCCCGCGTGCGCGGGGAGCACCCCACGCGTCGTACAGGGCGCGGGGTGCGTCGGGGACCATCCCCGCGTGCGCGGGGAGCACTTCTGGTCGGCGGCGCCTTCGTCGTCCTGGCCGGGACCATCCCCGCGTGCGCGGGGAGCACACCGTCGCGTGGCATTTCCGCGAGTCCGGGTGGGGACCATCCCCGCGTGCGCGGGGAGCACTCGGCGCTGGGTCTGGGGTGCGTTGCGAAGCCGGGACCATCCCCGCGTGCGCGGGGAGCACAGTCAACGACCTGCGAACTTACCAGTGGCAAGCGGCCGATTTTCCAACTTCTCGAAAATCAGACACAAATACCATAAGCCCCACTGACACCCAAACACCCCGTTATGACCTAATAGCATTCGCTCTGTTTGGTACCCCCGAGGAAAGCACACCACATGCCGTCGTGAAAGGCCAGGACGCCGACTTCTGGTGCTTGACGGCCACTGGGGGCACGAATCCACTCGTGAACGCCCGGCCTGGGAGTTGCACGGCCACGACCGTGCCCGCACATTCTCCTTTGGGCGCTGACCGCCCCCTGTGGCGCACTGCCCAGACGTGGCCAGGACTTCGTCCGTGACGCATACCGACGTCGCCCTTCCAGAGGATCATGCTGGTGACGAACTCGACGAACAGCCCCTCCTTGCCCCAGGAGTGTCCCAGGGGCGATCGACTCAGTTCTCGCGTGGCCACCGGTCCCGGTCTTTCCTTTTCTACTCCATTGGCACTGTCCGCCCTGGTTTTGGGGCACGTGGAGTACCAGACGGGCCATTTCCACAGCGAACCGCGCGCGGTACCGCGCCGGGAGGGACTGAAGAGACCATGTCGCACCACTCACCCGAGACACACACGCTGAAGGTTCCCGGGGCCAGGCTCCACTACGAGGTCCGCGGATCGGGACCGGTCCTGCTGCTGATCCCCGGAGGCCCGCAGGACGCGGGGGTCTACGACGGGATCGCCGAGCACCTGGCCGACCACTACACGACCGTGTCCTACGACCCGCGCGGCAACTCGCGGAGCCCTCTGGACGGCGAGCCGGAGGAGCAGCGGGTGAACGTGCACGGCGACGACGCCGCGCTCCTGGTCTCCGAGGTGGGCATCCCCGCCTACGTGTTCGGCAACAGCGCGGGCGCGCACGTCGGGCTCGACCTGGTGGCGCGCCACCCCACGCTGGTACGGGAGCTGGTCGCGCACGAGCCGCCGTGCCTGACGCTGCTCGACGACCCCTCCGAGATGATGGCCGGGGGCAAGGACGTCTACGACACCTACCAGCGCGGGGGCGTGGAGGCGGCGATGGGCAAGTTCCTGGAGCTGAACGGCCTGGAGAGCGAACCGAAGCCAGGTGATGGGGGCGCGCCGGCGGACAACCCGTGGCACCAGGACGCCGAGACGTACGAGCGCGTCAGCGGGAACTTCGACTACTTCTTCTCCCACGGGCTGATGCCCCTGTCCCTGTACGAGCCCGACGTGGACGCCCTGCGCACGAGCGGGGTCCCGGTGACGGTGGGCCTGGGCGAGGCGGACGCCGGCAAGGCCATCTACGACATGGGACTCGCCCTCGCGCTGCGGCTCGACACGGACCCGGTCGCCTTCCCGGGCGACCACCTCGGCTTCGGTCCCCACCCCGAGGCCTTCGCGGGCACCCTGCACCGCGTGCTGGACGGAGGCTGAGCGGCGCGCGAACAGCCCCGACCCCGGGAGCGCGGCTCGGGCCGGGACTCAGTCCCTCCGGGCGCCCTCGGGCCAGACGACGTCCACCGGCACCCCCCTGTCCCGAGCCGCCACGACGGCGTCGCCGGTCCCGCCCCGACCACCCGAGGGCCGGCCGTCCCACACCGCGAACAGCCGGTCCACTCCGTCCAGAACGGCGTTGTTGGCGTCCTCGTAGGCGGATCGGCCCGCTCTGCGGTGCGGCATGTAGCGCACCAGCGCCGAGCGCACGAGCAGGTCGTCGAACCGGTCCAGGTCGGCGGGCTTGACCCTGGTCTCGCGGTAGTCGGCCGAGGGCAGCACGACCTCCACCCTGCCGCCGGCGTCGAGGACGGCCTCGGCGAAGATCTGGTCGGCGCCGCGCGCCAGGCAGGAGACTCCGACGAGGCCGTCGTCGGTGTAGGGGGCGAGGGCCTCGACCAGGGCCTTGCGCACCAGTGCCACGCTGTCGGCGGAAAGATTCGAGTGACCAGTGATTCCGATCCGAGTCACGTCATCCCCTTCACATTTCGCTGATGGTGCAGCAGCGTACGTGACAACTCGTCGCGGACTTCGGCCACCTGCGGGTTACGGTGGTGCGCGGAGGACTCGGCGTACCAGTCGCCCAGGCGCCTGCGCACCCTGCCGGAGTCGAGGGAGGACTCCAGTGCCGCGGCCTGCCGCACCACCCGGGCGGACTCGGCGGGTTCGTCGAGCAGCAGGTAGGTGCGTCCGAGCCCCACGAGGTCGAACGCCCGGACGCGTTTCCTGTCCGGGTTCCTGGAGTGCAGCGCCTGGGTGATGTAGGCGGCGGAGGACTCGGCGTACCTGTGCCGGGCTCCCCGGTCGTCGCGGCTGGCGGCCAGGTCGCGGTAGCGGGCACCGACCACCCCCGACAGTTCGGCGTGGTCGAAGCCGCCCGTCCGGCCGGGCGCCTCCTCCGGGTCCTCCTTCTCCGAGTCCCCCGCCGCGAGGAGGTCCTCGGCCTGGACGACCGTGCGGCGGTAGGCCTCCGGCCGCCCCATCCGCGCGTAGGACCAGCCCTCGCGCGTGCGCAGCATGGCCCGCACCCGCGCGGGCGCCCCGGCGGCGTCCGCGCTGTCGAGCGCGAGGCGGCAGATGTCGAGGGCGTCGTCGGGGCGGTGCAGGTCCAGCATCTGCCGGGCCATGGCGGCCAGGACCCCGATGCCGTAGACGCGGTACTCGGGTCCCGCCTGGTGGAGCGCGCGCAGGGACAGGGTGTAGTACCTCTGCGCCGTCGGGTGGTCCCCGGTGTCGAAGGACATCGAGGCCACGGTCTTGGACAGCTCGGCCATCACCGCGAACAGCCGTGCCTGGACGGACGCGGACTGGGGGTGCTCGACGAGTTCGGAGACCTCCGAGAGCTGGCCGATGACGGCCTTGCGCCGGATGCCCAGGCGCCACCGGTCGTCCCAGTGCCGCAGCACCACGGTGGCGGCCTCGATACGGCGCAGCTCCGACTCCCCGATGGTGCCGCGGCCCCGGCCGGGCTCGGCGGCCCGGGGCATCAGCCAGTGTTCCAGCGTCTCCGTCAGCGTGGCGCCCACGAGGAGCACTCCCCCGACCGCGAATGCGTCTCTGCGTTTCATCAGGTCCTTCAGCGTGATCTCGACGATGTCCTGCGCCGTTCTGGACGCGGACCACGAATCGCCTTCTTCCACCGAGGTATCTGTCCAGGAAACGCCTGTCGAATACTCTTCGTCCACATCTGCGAGGCCCAATGTTCGGCGGGCCTGGGAGGGCATCATCAGCCCGTCGGCGATGCGCTGCCACGTCTCCAACGCGGTGACCACGCGTTTTCCCGACATGATCGCGCTCACGTGCGGCTGGGCCATGTCGACGGCGGACCCGATCGCCTGCTGGCTCGCGCCCGTGTACTGGCGCAGGAGTCCGAACAGGGCGCCGGCGTCCCGTGCGGCGAGCGAGGTGTGGACGTCGGCGCGGGACCAGAAGGACCGCGGCGGAGAGGGGTGGGGCGCGACCAGGGACTTTGCCATGCATACCGCCGGTGTATATCGGCACGGGATTCCGTCTTCGCTGGCGAATGGTGTTGTGTCTTGCGTAGTAATCCTTACCCGGAAACATCCGTTCCCGTAATGGACACAAGACCCTGATTTGCTCTGTTTCGTGATCACCCGAGGAGGAAGAGCGGTGACCTCCACCTCAACCGGCGGGCACGGCGCCGGCTCCGGAAGCCGCGGACCCCGGACCGACGTCCCCGCCGGCCGCGGACGTCGTCGGCACCGCGAGCGGCGCGGAAGGTGTCCGCGGTGATCCCCCCGCACCGGAGACTGGTCGAGGACCTCGCCGGACGGGGCGTCCTGCCCCCCGACTGGTACGCCGCCTTCGCCGCCGTCCCCCGGCACCTGTTCCTTCCGGACGTGATCGCCGACGCCGACACGGGCGGGCACGTGGACCGGGAGGTGGACGAGCAGGGGTGGTTGGAGGCCGCCTACGCCGACGCCCCCGTCGTCACCCAGGTCGACGACGGGGACCGCCGCGGGCCCGGTGAGCCGACGTCCTCGTCCCCGGCTCCGTCCGCGGCGGCCGAGGCCATGCGACACCTGCGGGCCGTGCCGGGGATGCGGGTGCTGGAGGTGGGCACCGGCAGCGGGTACGGCACCGCCCTGCTCTCGCACCTGCTGGGCGACGACGCCGTCGTGTCGGTGGAGGTCGACTTCGAACTCGCCGAGCGCGCCCGGGTCAGGTTGATGAGCGCGGGGTTCACACCGCTGGTGGTCAGCGGGGACGGCATGCAGGGCTGGGCGGGGCGCGCCCCCTACAACCGCGTGGTCAGCGCCGTGGCGGTACGCCGGGTCCCCTACGCCTGGGTGGCGCAGACCCAGCCCGGCGGACGGATCCTGACTCCGTGGGGCAACGCCTTCCACCACGGGATCCTGGCCGACCTGGTGGTCGGGCCGCACGGAACGGCCCACGGGAGGTTCGTCGGGCACACCGGCTGCGTGTGGGCGCGCGCGGACAGGGCCCCGCCCCACCTGTGGGAGGCCTGCCTCCGCCCGGACGCCGGCCACGCCGCCACGCGTACCCGGCTGAGCCCCGGGGACCTGGTCGGCGACCGCGACGCCTCCTTCGCCGTGGGTCTGCAGATGCCCGGCGTGTACCGGCGCGTGCGGCGGGCGGAGGAGAGGGGGGATCCCCGCTTCACGGTCCACCTGGTGGATCCGGCCACGTGGTCCCGGGCCTCCTGGCACGTCGATCCCGGACACGGGGAGTCCGGCCACGAGGTGCGCCAGTACGGCCCGCGGCGGTTGTTCACCGAACTGGAGGACGCCCACCTGCGGTGGGTGGAGGCCGGGCGGCCCGCGCACACACGGTTCGGGCTGACCGTCTCCTCCGAGCACCAACTGGTGTGGCTCGACGACGAGAGCTCGGTCCTCGCCTCATCGGGATGAGGCGGGACCGGAGAGCGCCCGTGTCCGAGGGGCGCGCACGCCCGGAGAGGTCCCCGCACCCCCAGACCCCCACCCCAGGAGGAACCGAGATGACCGTCCTGCCCCGGCCCCGGCGACCGATCGACCCCGACAGGCACTGGACGCCCCGCGTCTATCCCGCGAATCCGTACGCCGTCGGCTGGCTCAGGGCCGATCTGCGCGCCGACCTGGCCTCGGTGTCCGGGGTCCGGAGGGAACCGACCGCGGCCGTGGTGCTGTGCGCCAGCGAGATGTTCGCCAACATCGTGGCCCGCGCGCTGAACGGCGAGGGCCCGCAGGAGGTGGTGTGCGTGCTCTCCCTGCACCATTCTCCGGAGGGCGGACGCGTACTGCGGCTGTCGATGGCCGGTCAGGGGGCCTCGGGCGTCGCCGCGCGTGTGCCGTGCCCGGCGCCGGACGGCGGTCGGCCCGGGGACTGGCGCGAGAGCGTCCGGGGCCAGGGGCTGCTTCTGATCGACCACTTCGCCGCCCGCTGGGGGACCCGGCGCGCCGCGTCCTCCGGCGGGGAGGGCGGTGTCGTCTGGGCCGAGTTCGACCTGCCTCCGGCGTGGGCGTAGGGGTGCGGTGACGGCCGGTCCGCGGGCACGGGGCGCGCGCCCTCAGCCCCGCGGGGGCAGGGTGGCGGGAAGTCCGAAGTGCGCGAAGAGGGTGGTGTCGAAGAACATCGCCGTGTGGGTGACCGCCCCTCCGCGGGGGGACAGGTCCAGGACCTGGATGCTGAACGCCCGGTGGAGACCGTCGCCGCCGCGCAGGTACACCGCGAAGGCGGGCTGCCCGTTGGCGGCGGTCGGCACCAGCGCCATGTCGCCCGCGCCGCTGGCCGGGCACCGGGCGGCGATGAGACGGCCGATGTGCTCGCCGCCGCGCACCCAGGCGGCGAAGGGCGGCATCTCGAACACCGCGTCGGCGGTGAACAGCGATGTGATGGCCGGGATGTCGTAGGACTCGAACGCGTCGACGTAGCGTACGAGGGTCTCGCGCTGCGCGGGCAGGAGCTCGGACACCTTCTCCTTCTCCTCGCTGGGGGTCACCCGGGCCAGCTGGGCGTGGGCCCGCTGGAGCAGGCTGTTGACCGCGGGGACGGAGGTGTCCAGGGTCTCGGCCACCTCGGCGGCGCTGAACCGCAGGACGTCGCGCAGGATCAGCACCGCCCTCTGCCTGGGCTGTAGGTACTGCAGGGCCGCGACCAGCGCCAGGCGCACGCTCTCGCGCACCTCCACCACCGTGCCCGGGTCGTGGACGCCGACCAGGGCGTCGGGCACCGGCTCCAGCCAGGGCACCTCGGGCCGGTCGGCCAGCTCGCCCTCGGGCTCGGCGGTGGGTCCGCCGAGCCCGGTGGGCAGGGGCCGCCGCCGGCGCTTGTCCAGGGCGGTGAGACAGACCGTGGTGGCGATCCGGTGGAGCCAGGTGCGCAGGCTGGACCGGCCCTCGAAGCGGTCGTAGGCCTTCCAGGCGCGCAGGTAGGTCTCCTGCACCAGGTCCTCGGCGTCGTGCACCGAGCCGAGCATGCGGTAGCAGTGCGCGAACAGCTCCCGCCGGTACGGGTCGGCGAGTCTCGCGAAGTCCTGGTCAGACGCGTGTTCCACCACGACCGCCACGTTATTCCTCCTGTACGACAGAACACACGTTCCCGAACGGATCGGCGAACCACGCGACGACCGGCTCGCCGCGCGAGATCCCCTGCGCGTCCTGTCCGAGGCCCTCGTAGCGCAGCATCCGGACACCGCGCCGGACGAGTTCGTCCACGGTGGAGTCGATGTCGTCCACGCGCAGGTTCAGCACGGTGAAGCCGGCGGGCTCGTGGTCGGGTTTGGGGTAGACGAGGATGCCCCGCCCCTCCCCCAGGTCGATGCGGAGCAGACCGTGCTCCTCCATCCCCTCGACGGGGCCGACCGCGAGTCCGAGGGTGTCCCCGTAGAACCCCCTGGCCCTGTCGGTGTCGGGAACGGCGAAGGAGCCGAAGGCCCGGTTGCCGTCGAACATGGTGTCCTCCCCTACTCGCCGCTCTCCATGGCGGCGCGGTGCTCGTCGCTGAGCTGGATGATCTGGACGTAGTTGCCGTCGGGGTCCACGGCGGTGCCGAACAGGCTGCCGCCGCGGTCCTCCAGGGGCGCCAGCCACTCGGTGCCCCGCTCGTCCATGCGGGCGGCGACGGCGCGGGCGTCGTCCACGTCGAAGTTGAGGATCATGCGGACGGGCTCGCCCGCCTTGGTTCCGACGTCGTCGCGGCGGTCGATGAGCATGTGGAGGGCGCCGAAGCGCAGAACGCGGTAGCGGTCCACGTCGTTGTCGCCCTGGGGCGCCAGGACGGCGGCGTACCAGTCGTGCAGGCGGTCGGGGTCGGTGGTGGCGAGCAGGATGCTGTCGAGGCTGGGACGGTCCATGGTGTCCTCCGTCGGCGGTGTGCTGATCGTGCGGTCCGGATCCGGTTCAGGTCCGGCCATCGGTGCCGCTCACCCGTACCGACCTCCCGCCGGCCGCGGACTCATCGGCCTCCGGGCGTTTTCCCTCCGCCTTCTCCTCCGCCTCTTCCTCCACCGGATTCCCCGCCGGTGCGTCCACCGGCTCCCCCGTCGGTCCCCCCGGCGCCGGCGCCGAGCGCAGCAGGACGAGGGCGAGCGCCCCGAACACGACCATGGCCGCGAAACCGATCGCCCCGGCCAGGTTGAGGCCGTCGGTGAAGGCCTCACGCGCCGGTCCGAGCAGTCTCCCGGCCAGGTCGGCGGGCAGTTCCCCGGCGACGGAGACGGCCGCGGGCAGGGTCTGCCCCGCCTCCTCGGGCACGCCCTCGGGAAGGACCACGTTGGCGCGGTAGACGGCGGAGGCCAGGCTGCCCAGGACGGCCACACCCATGGCGACGCCGAACTCCCCGCCGGTCTCGGACATCGACGCCGCGGCCCCGGCCCTCTCCTTGGGCGCCGACCCCACGACGATGTCGGTGCCCAGCGCGCCCCCGGGGCCCAGGCCGGCGGAGGCCAGCACCAGTCCGGCGACGACGATGAGGGTGCCGTTCTCGACGGGGGCCAGGAACAGCAGGACGAACCCGGCGGCGGTCACGAACATGCCGCCGCCGATGACGTTGGCCCGTCCGATCCGCGCGGCCAGCGGCGCCGCGGCCATGGTGGCGGCGATCATCGCCAGGGCCCCGGGCACCTGCCACATCCCCGCGGCCAGCGGGGAGTGTCCGGCGACCATCTGCAGGTACTGGCTGAGCAGCAGGAACGTGCCGCCCATCGCGACCGCTCCCACCGCCATCGCGGTCAGGGCGGCCCCGAACGAGCGCTCGCGGAACAGTCCGAGGTCCAGCAGCGGGTCGGGCAGGCGCAGCTGTCGGCGTACGAATACCGTCCCCATGGCCAGTCCGAGGGCCACCGCCACGAGCGGGGCGGGGCCGGGTCCGTCCTCGGCGAAGGACTTGAACCCGTAGACGACCGGCAGGATGGCGGCCAGGGACAGGGCGACGCTGGCCAGGTCCAGGCGCCCGGCCCCGGGAGAGCGGTACTCGGGCAGGAGCAGGGGCGCGCACACCAGCAGCAGCACCATGACGGGGACGCCGAGCAGGAACACCGACCCCCACCAGAACCACTGCAGGAGCAGCCCGCCCACGACCGGGCCGACGGCGGTACCCCCCATGAAGCAGCTCATCCACACGGAGATGGCCACGGCGCGTTGGCGTGGGTCGGCGAACATGTTGCTGATCAGGGCCAGGGTGGAGGGCATGAGGGTGGCTCCGGCCACGCCCATGAGGACGCGTGTGAGGATGAGCGCCCCGGCGCTGGGCGCGAACGCCGCGGCCACGGAGGCCAGGCCGAAGACGGCGGCGCCGACCATCAGCAGACGTCTGCGTCCGACGCGGTCGCCCAGGGAGCCCATGGTGATGAGGAATCCGGCGACCATGAAGCCGTACACGTCCATGATCCAGAGCAGCTGGCTGCCGGAGGGCCGCAGGTCGGCGGCCAGGTGGGGCAGCGCCAGGTAGAGCACGCTCATGTCCAGGGACAGCAGCAGGGTGGGCAGTGCCAGTACTCCCAGCCCGAGCCACTCGCGCCTTCCCGCACGTGCGGGGGTCGGTTTCTCGCCGTTCATCGCGGCCTTCCTCGTCCGTCGGTTCCGCCCGGGGCGGTTCGTTCACACGTACGGACAGGATCGGCCGCGGGGATTCATCGGGTCGGGCAAAAAAGACCGGACGGTTTTCGGAACCCGCGTTGGCAGACAGCACTGACCTGGCTTGATAGCGTCGAGCGGCCATGCGTGTACCGAGAGTGCCAGTGGCGCGCCGCGCCGCCCGGCCCGCGGAAGAGTAGGGGAGGCACCCATGCGAGCCGTGGTCTTCGAGGACTACGAGCAGTTCCCGTCCCTGAAGGACGTTCCCAAGCCCGAGCCCGGCCCCGGCGAGGTACTGCTGCGGGTGGCGGGCTCCGGTGCGTGCCACTCCGACATCAGCGTCTACCGCCATTTCAGGGAGGGCCAGCCCGGGGCGCAGAAGCCCCCGTTCGTGCTGGGGCACGAGAACTCCGGATGGGTGGAGGCGCTCGGTGAGGGTGTGAGCGGGCGTGTCGAGGTCGGCGGCGCCTACCTGGTGTACGGGCCGACCGGCTGCGGCCACTGCCGCAGGTGCGCGCGGGGACAGGACACCTACTGCGAGAACGCCGCCACGGTGCCCCACATGGCGGTCGGCCTGGGGCGCGACGGCGGCATGGCCGAGTACATGACCGCGCCCGCCCACCACCTGGTCCCCCTGGGCGACGCCGACCCGGTGGACGCCGCTCCGCTGTCGGACGCGGGCCTGACCCCGTACCACGCGGTCAAGGAGGCGCTGCCGCACCTGGAGGGCGGCGGCCGCCACGCCCTGGTGATCGGTCTGGGCGGCCTGGGGCAGATCGGCGTGCAGATCCTGCGGGCGCTGACCGGTGCGACGGTGATCGCCACCGACCTCAAGGAGGAGGCCCGGGCCGAGGCCGAGGCCCACGGCGCGATCACCGTGGGGACGGGTGAGCGGCAGGTCGAGGAGATCCGCGAGGTCACCGGCGGCCGGGGTGTGGACGCGGCCTTCGACTTCGTCGGCGCCTCTCCGACCATCACCACGGCGGCCGCGGTGATGGCCCAGGGCGGACGGCTGACCGTGGTGGGGATCGCGGGCGGCACGCACCAGTTCTCGTTCTTCACCAACCCGTACGAGTCCTACGTCACCAACACCTACTGGGGCACGGTGGGGGAACTGTGGGAGGTGGTGGACATGTACCGGGCCGGGCAGATCCGCCCGGAGGTCGAGCGGTTCTCCATGGACGAGGCGCTGGACGCCTACCGGAAGCTGGAGGAGGGGGAGGTCTTCGGCCGCGCCGTGGTGGTGCCCGGCGAGGGCTGACCGGTCCGGCGCGTGTGCGGGGGCGCGGCCCTCCCGGGTTTCCCGGCGGAGCCGGTGTGCTGCCAGGATGCCGTGTGCACCGGTTAGCCAACCTGAGGAGGGACATGGACCTGGGAATCACGGGAAGGGTCGCGCTGGTCACCGCCGCCAGCTCCGGTCTGGGGCGGGCCATCGCCGTCGCCCTGGCGGCCGAGGGCGTGCACGTGGCCGTCACCGGACGCAGCGAGGAGCGCCTGGAGGCGACCGCGGCGGCGTGCGCCGAGCACGGCGTCTCCGCGCTGGCCCTCACCTGGGACCTGGCCGACCACGGGCGGGCGCCCGAGATCGCCGGGCGTGCGGCCGAGGAGCTGGGCCCGGTGGACATCCTGGTCAACAACACCGGCGGCCCGCCGCCCACCCCCGCGCTCGGGCAGGACGCCGGGCTCTGGAAGGACATGTACGGAGCCATGGTGCTGCCGGTCATCCGGCTCACCGACGCCGTGGTCGGCGGGATGCGCGAGCGCGGCTGGGGACGGATCATCACGAGCACCTCGTCCGGTCCGATCACGCCGATCCCGAACCTGGGCGTCTCCAACAGCCTGCGGGCCTCGCTGCACTCCTGGTCCAAGACGGTGTCCACCGAGGTCGCGGCGGACGGGGTGACCGCGAACGTGATCGTGCCCGGACGGATCGCCACCCCGCGCACGGACTCGCTGGACCGCGCCCGCGCCGAGCGCGAGGGCCGTCCGCTGGAGGAGGTCGAGAGCGACGCCCGCGCCGGTATCCCCGCCCGGCGCTACGGCAGGCCCGAGGAGTACGGGGCGGTGGCCGCGTTCCTGGCCAGCCGGCAGGCCGCCTACGTCACCGGTTCGGTGGTGCGGGTGGACGGCGGCCAGATCCCCTCCGTCTAGTGGGCCGGCCGGAAGCGCCGCCGGTGTGACGTGCGAGGCCCCGACCCCGGTGATCTTGTACTCATGGCGAGGTCCAACGCGGTGGTTCCTAGTGTCTGTTGCGACAGCCACTCGACCCCAAGCGCTCCAGACCCGCTGTGGGTACAAGACCACGGCGTATGGGGCGGACCGGTGTGACCGCCACCACGAAGACCCACCCGGGGGCGCGTCTTTGTGGACATCTGACCCCACTCGCCACACTCTGGGTCGATGAGCCTCAAGAGACGCCTCCAGAAGGTCGACAAGAAGGTCTACGACCGGGTGACCGGTATGGGGCCGCCCATCCTGGACCCCTACACGCCCAAGTTCGTGCAGGCGACCGACAACATGGCGCCCTGGTTCCTGATGTCCGCCACCCTCACTGCCACGGGCGGGCCCCGGCTACGGCGCACCGCCCTGCGCGCCATCCTGGCCGCGGGGACCGCCAACACCGTCTCCGCGGTGGTCAAACAGCTGTCCAACCGGTCCCGTCCGGACAACTCGGCCGTGCCGCGGGCGCGTTCCCCCTACCGCTCCTATCCCAGTACCTCCTTCCCCTCCGGGCACACCGCCGCCGCGGTGGCCTACGCGGGCGGGATCATGTCGGACGCGCCCCGGCCGCTGGCCGCGCTGGCCGTCACCATGGCGGGCGCGGTGGCGTTCTCCCGCGTGCACAGCGGCGTCCACTACCCCGGTGACGTGCTCGCCGGTATGGCCATCGGCTCCGGTGCGGCCCTGCTCGCCCGGATGGTGGTGCCGCACCGCCCCGAGCTGCTCTTCGGCGCGGGCGCGGTGCCCGAGGGGGAGGCGGACGTGGACCCCGAGGGCTCCGGGATGACGGTGGTGGTCAACCCGCGCTCCGCCGCGGGCGCGGTGCCCTCCCTGCCCGTCACCGACGTCACGAGCAGGGTGGCCCGGACGCTGCCCAAGGCGCGGATCCTCCCGCTGTCCGCGGAGGACGACGTGGCGGCGGTCATGGACCAGGCGGCGCGCACCTCCGAGGTCCTGGCGGTGGCGGGCGGCGACGGCACCGTCAACGCCGGGGCGCACGCGTCCCTCGAACACGACCGGCCGCTGCTGGTCCTGCCGGACGGCACCCTCAACAACTTCGCCCGCACCCTGGGGCTGACCTCGGTGGACGTCGCGCTGCGGGCGTTCACGGACCGGCAGCTGGCCCGGGTGGACGTGGGTGAGGTGGACGGCCGGACCTTCCTCAACACCGCGTCGTTCGGCTCCTACCCGCGTATGGTGCACCGGCGCGACCGGTGGGCGGACCGGATCGGCAAGTGGCCCGCGTTCGCGCTGGCCCTGTGGCGGGACCTGCTGGAGGTGAGCCCGACCGCGGCGGTGGTGGACGGCGAGCCGACCAAGGTGTGGTGGGCGTTCGTGGGCAACTGCCAGTACCGCACGCACGCCCGGGTGCCCGCGCTGCGCGAGCGGCTGGACGACGGATGGCTGGACGTGCGGGTGCTCACCGCCCGGGAGCCCTTTCCCCGGCTGCGCGCCCTCTCGGACGTGCTGCTGGGCCGGTTCTCGCGCGGTGAGGGCTACTCGGAGCGGCTGACCACGGGGCTGTCGCTGGCCATCAGGGGCGAGCCGAGGCTGCTGGCCGTGGACGGCGAGGTGATGGAGGGATCGGAGACGGTCGTCTTCACCAAGCGGCGCGCGGCCCTGCGGGTGTTCGTGCCCGCGCTCAGCCCCGGCCGGTGAGCGACGGGCGGCGGAGGCCGCGGCCGCGGTGGTTGCGGCGGGTGGCGCCCCGGTCGGCGTCACCGCCCAGCAGGAGGTTGAGTCCGGCCCCCACCAGCCAGGAGTCCTTGGCCAGGGCGAGGCCCTGCTCCGTCGGACGCAGGCTGTTGGGTCGACGCGTTCCCGGGGTGCGCAGGTACAGGCCGACCAGGCCCGACCCGAACGCGGTGAGGCCCGCGCCGGCGATCCGGCTGGGGACGACGGGGAGCAGCAGGGCGGCGCCCAGGGTGATCTCGGCGGTCGACAGCAGCCGCGTGAAGGTGACGGGGTCCACGTCCTTGAGGAAGGGGTAGGCGCCCGCCGCCATGCCGTGGACCCCCTGGGCGGTCTCCTCGTCGGCGCCGCGCTTGTCCAGCCCGGAGTTGAGGACGTACGCGCCCGTGGCGATGCGCAGGGGCAGATCGCGCGTTCTGAGAGGCAGTTTCATGATCGCTCCATGGCCTGGTCGGATCCGTGGTGTGGCGGTCGACCGGGGCGCCGGACGGGTGGGCTCCGACAACATCCCTTTTCGGTCGCTTCGAGTTATGAGAACGATACCGACCGCGGGGCCGGAAGGCCGGACACGACCCGCCGATGCGCCGGAACGGGGTCAGAGAGCGCTCGGCCGCGCCCCGTCCCGGAGGCGCTCGACGACGGAGACCAGGCCCCGCCATACCTGTTCGGTGTCGGGGCCGCTGGCGCGGGCGTAGCGGGACAGTTCACCGGGACCGTCGGTGGCCAGCCACAGGTCGCGCACGGGCGTCCTCACTACGGAATGGTGAAATCGTCGTAAACGTGTGCCAAGTCGACGCTGCGCCACCGACGTGCCCATCCCCGGGTGTTTCGCTTGCCGGACGGGCCATCACCACGCGACGGAGGGGGCGTCATGGCGGAGGCGACCGAGGGGGATCCGCGCACGCGACGGCGCGGTCCACGGAGCAACTGGGTGCCGTTGGGTGTGGCCGCCGGAGCCGTCGCCCTGCTGGTGGTGGCCTGGCCGCTGGTCAACGCGCTGCTGCCCGGCTCCGAGTCCGTCTCCTCCGACGACCCCGTGCCCGTGGGATCCGGGGGCGGTTACCAGGCGTCCCTGACCTTCCCCCAGGAGGGATGGTCACTGAACACCGGTGCCAGCCAGGCCGGACACACCTACCGCTTCCACCGCGGTCCCGTGGAGCTGACGCTCAACTCGGTCACACCCGCGGCCTCGCCGCCGCCCAGCACCAGGGAACTGTGGGAGGGCATGAGCCGCCTCGTCCGCGCCGGTGAGGCGTCGGCGCGGTTGAGCGAGCCGGAGGCCATCTCCACCCGTGACGGCGACGACGGGCTGACCGGAACCCTGGAGAGCGGCTCCCGGCGCGGCACCGCTGTGGTCTACCCCTCTCCCAACAGACGCATGGCCGTGGAGATGACCCTCGCCGGGCGCGAGGCGACCACGGCCGACATCGCCGCGGTCGCCGACGTCGTCCGCACGGTGTCCTTCACCAGGGAGGACTCGTGAACCACGGATCCGAGGAGCCGAGCGCACCGGGCGCGACCGACCGGGGGTCGGTGCCGTCTCCGCGCAGGGCCCACCGGGGCGGGCCCGGTCGCGGGCACGCCGCCGACCGGGCCCCGGACGGGCGGCCCGAGCGCGGCCAGCGGCTGCCGTCGCTGGCCGCGCTCGTGCTGGTCGTCGTGCTGTGCGCGGCGGGACTGGTCTTCCTGGCGCTGCAGTTCGCGGGGCTGGCGCGCGTCTTCTCCTCCGAGGCGGCGCTGGCCGTGCTCCTCGGAGCGGTGACGCTGGCCTTCGGGTTCTGGGTGCTGCGCCGGATCCGCCCGGTGCGTGCCCCCGCCCTGAACGCCTCCCTGACCGCGGTGGCCTGGGGCCTGACCGCCGCGCCCGCCGCCGGGGTCCTGGCCAACGACGGCCTGTCGTCGATCTGGGCCAAGGGTCTGGGGCTGGCCTTCTCCGGGGTCTGGGGCCCCGCGCTGACCGCCCCGCTCAACGAGGAGGTCCTCAAGCTGGCCGGGATCGTGCTGGTCGCGGTGGCCTTCCCCCGCGCGGTGCGGGGCCCGGTGGACGGGTTCGCGATCGGCTCCCTGGCCGGCCTGGGCTTCGAGGTCTCGGAGAACGTCATCTACTCGATGAACGCGGTGGTCCAGTCGGGCGGCACCGGCGGCGTGGTGCCGGTGGTGCAGACGTTCATCCTGCGTGTGGGCCTGGCCGGTCTGGGCTCGCACTGGGCGATGTCGGCGATCGCGGGCACCGCGGTGGGTCTGCTGGCCGCCGCGGCGTGGCGGCCCGGCACGCGCCGCGCGATCGGCGCCGCCGCCCTGGTGGTGCTCGCGATGGCGCTGCACTGGCTGGTGGACTCGCCGCTGCTGAGCGGACTCCCGGGCATGCTCCTCAAGGTCGCCGTGGTCTTCCTGACCACGATGGCGGTGTACTTCACGGTCCGGTACGCCTACCGGCGCCGGGTGCGCGGGGCCCTGGCGTCCGAGGGCGAGGCGCTGGGCATGCGGCGGTCGGCGTCGGTGGCCCTGGCCAGTCGGCACGGCCGCCGCAGGGAGCTGCACCACGTGGCGCGCCCGGAGCAGCCCGACGTGGAGCGGCGCCAGGAGCAGATGCTGGCGATCGCCGAGGACCGGGCGGCACGGTGCACGCCCTGACCGGTCCCCGCGGGCGTCTCCGCCCCGGTCGCGGAAGGCGCCCGCGGAGCCGTGCATTTTCATCGGCGGCAGTGTGGGCATAACGTGCCGCATGGGCGAGCGAGCACGAAGGAGCAAGAGGACGACACCACCGAGGACGGGACGGGGGCGCACACGCGACCCCAGCCTCACACCGCGGGCACTGGCCGCGGCACGGGCCGAGTACGGCAGGGCGGGCTGGGCCTCGTTCACCCTGGACGGGGTGGCCCGCAGGGCCGGGGTCGGCAAGGCCGCCCTCTACCGGCGCTGGCCCACCAAGGAGCGCCTGCTCGCCGACGCCATCGGGGAGCACCCCCGGCTGCCGGTCCCGGCCGACACCGGCAGCCTGCGCGGCGACGCACGCGCGCTGGCGGCGGCGCTGCTCGACCACTTCCTGGCCCCGGCCGGACGGGTCACCCTGCGCGTGGCCGTGGACGCCGCCACGGGCCTGGAGGCCTTCGCGTCCTTCCGCGAACAGCTCGTGCGCGCCCACCGCGACGGGGTCGCGGACATGGCGCGACGGGCCGTCGAACGCGGTGAGCTGGCCCCGGGCACCGACACGGGACCCTTCGGTGAGGCGCTGTACGGGGCGGTCCTGGTGCACGCCATGTCCGTGGACCCCCACCGGCGCGAGCACACCCGGGAGCACGCGGACGAGCACGCGTTCCCGCTCGCCGACTTCGCGCTGGCCTCCCTGACCGGCGGTTCCGGGGACACCGCGGGGGCCGCCGGGAGTCCTCCCCGGGGCTGAGCACGCCCGGTTCCCCGCTCAGGCGCCGGAACGCAGCCAGCGCTGCAGGAGGGTGCCCCCGGACTCGATCACCACGCCGGGCACGAGGGCGTGGTCGGCCGCCGTGCCCACCGCGATGCGCTGTTCGAGCCCTCCGGCCAGCAGCGGCACGACCGTCAGGCACAGCTCGTCGAGCAGGCCGGCGGCGGCCACGTCGGCCAGCAGGCGGGGCCCGCCCTCGCACAGGATCCGGGGCAGCCCGCGGTCGGACAGGGCCGCGACGGCGGCGGGCAGGTCCACGCTCTGGTCACCGCACACCAGCACGCGGTCCTCCCCCAGCGCGTGGCGCGCGCGGCCGAGGGCCTCGGCTCCGGCCGCCCCACAGGTCACCAGCAGCACCCCGCCGCCGTCCTCGGCCCTGTCGGCCAACAGCGGCGGCACCCGGCCGGTAGCGCTGACCACGGCCAGTTCCGGATGGGCGGCGCGCCCCTCGGCGACGGCACGGGACAGCAGGTCACGGGTGCGCGGACGCGTGTGCCGGTAGCCCTCGACGCGGGCGGTGCCGGCGCCGACCAGCACCACGTCGGCCAGGTCGCGCAGGAGCGTGTACACCACCTGGTCGGCGGGGGTGTTGATGCTTCCCGTACGCCCGTCGTTGCCCGCGGCGGCACCGTCCAGGGTGGCGACCATGTTCGCGCGCAGCCACGGCCGGTCGGGGTAGACGTAGAGCCGTTCCAGGGCGGAGGCGTCGAGCGCGTCCCCCGGGGAGCCCGCCCCGGGGACGGCGTCGTTCAGAAGGAGCCGCACGGCCACACCGCCACGAAGTACATGACCCCGAACGGGTCGTCGGCGTAGAGCACCTCCGGCCCCACCGGGTCTCCGGTCGCGGCGAGCGCGTGCGCCATGACCTGGAACGCGGCCCGGCCCGCCACCATCAGGTCGGCGGCGAGGACGGGGTCCAGACGCAGCAGGCCCGCCCGGTCTCCCTCGGACAGGCAGCGGCGGACCTCCTCGTCGAAGCCGAAGGCGCGTTCGTCCAGGTGCCCGGGCGCCCTCGTGCCGCGCCGGGCGCTGCCGTCGCCCATGACGAGCAGGGCGACCCGTTCGGCGCGGTCGGCGACACGGCGGCCCAGCGCCTCCGCCTCGGCCGCGGAGGCGTCCCAGGCCACGGTGGCCATCTCCACGCGCCCGCGGTACCCGGCCGAGTCGAGCAGTCGCCGAGCCACGCCCAGGCTCAGCGGCAGCGTCCGTTCCGGGGGGACCCGCTCTCCCGTGCCGCCGTACCCGCGGACCGGGACGAGCCGTTCGGTGCGCCTCCCCGAGGAGTCGTGCCCGCCGACGACGACCAGCACGTCCGGGGAGCGTGCGGCCAACGCCTCCAGGGCCGACTCGCACTCCGTGCGCAGTTCGGCCGCCACGTCCTGGCCTCCGCTGAGCTCGCGCATCAGCAGCGGCGGGTGCGGGCAGACGGCGGTTGCGACGATCACGCGTACCTCCTCACGCCAGTCCCCGAACGGCCCGTGCGGGGGGACGGACTCCCCGGATGGTGGCGACCATGTCGAGTACCTGGCGGGTCTCGGTCACCTCGTGGACCCGGTAGACCTGCGCGCCGTGCCAGGCGCACACGGCGGTCGCCGCGAGCGTGCCGGTCAGGCGCTCCCCCACCGGCAGGTCCAGGGTCTCGCCGACGAAGTCCTTGTTGGACAGCGACACCAGTACCGGCCGGCCGGTGGCGGTCATCTCGTCCAGGCGCCGGGTCAGCTCCAGGGAGTGCCAGGTGTTCTTGCCGAAGTCGTGCGCCGGGTCGATGATCGCCGACGCCGGGTCCACGCCCAGGGACACCGCGCGCTCGGCCTGGGCGACCGTGTCGTCGATGGCCTCGCGCACCACGTCCCCGTAGTGCGGCCGGTGCGGGCGGGTGCGCGGGGTGACCCCGCCGGTGTGGGTGCACACCAGGGCCGCGCCGAACTCGGCGGCGACCTCGGCCAACTCCGGGTCGTAGCCGCCCCAGGCGTCGTTGAGCAGGTCGGCCCCGGCCTCGCACACCGCCCGGCCCACGGACGCGCGCCAGGTGTCCACGCTGATGACCAGGTGGGGGAACTCGGCACGGACGGCGGCCACGAAGTCCACGATGCGGCGCTTCTCCTCCTCGGCGCCGATCTCCTCGCCGGGCGCCGCCTTGACACCGCCGATGTCGACGATGTCGGCGCCCTCGGCCACGACCCCGCGCACGCGTTCGAGGGCGGCCCCGCCGTCCCAGGTGGCGCCCTTGTCGTAGAAGGAGTCGGGGGTGCGGTTGACGATCGCCATGACCAGCGTGGTGTCCGCGTCGTACTCCCGACCGCGCAGTCTCAGCACCGGCCGACCACTCCCTCCAGGACCTCCGTGTCCCCGGCGCCGACCTCGGCCGCCGGTGGGCGCTCCACGATGTGGACCGTAGTGTCCAGCTGCTGTCCGCGCCGCTCCCCGTCGCCGAACTGGCGTATCCGGACCGCGTCGGTGCCGTGGTCGATCCCGGCCCGGCGGTCGGCGACCGCGAGCAGCTCGGTGGCCATCGCGCCCAGGCCGCGCAGCGACTGGTGGCGGTGGGCGCGGCGGCCCAGGTCCACCTGCGCGACGGCGTCCACGCCGTACCGCAGGGCGGTGTCGACCAGCACGGCGAGTTCGACGCCGTAGCCGGTGGGCACCGAGAGCCGCTCGAACAGTTCGCGGCGTACGGCCCACTCCCCTGACAGGGGCTGGACCACGCCCGACAGCTGGGGCCAGCGCAGGGCGATGGTGGGGCGGGCCACGAGTTCGGTGACCCGGCCGCCCTCGTGGGAGGCCGCTGTCTCCTCTGGGCCCTCGGTGCCTGGTCCGCCACCGGTGCCGTGGGGCTTCCCGGCCGTGCCCGACCGGTCCAGCACCCGGTCGTAGAAGCCCTTGACCAGGCTCACGCCGGGTTCGGTGAGCAGCGGGCCGAGCAGCCCGGACACGAAGTGGGTGTCCCACTCGACCAGGTCGGCGTCCATGAAGGCGATGACGTCGCCGGAGGTGGCGAAGAGCGACTTCCACATGGCCTCGCCCTTGCCCCGGTGGTGGCCCAGTTCGGGGCGCACCTCGCCGACGCGGTGGACGACGGCCCCGGCGGCGCGTGCGCGGGCGCCGGTGTCGTCGGTGGAGTCGGAGTCCATGACGACGATCTCGTCCAGCAGGGGCGCCTCCTCCTGGAGCTCCGCGCGGACCCGGGCGACGATGCCGCCGACGGTCGCCGCCTCGTTGCGCGCCGGGATCACCAGGCTGATCGTGCTTCCCCGCCGCCGTTTGAGTTCGACCAGGCGATCGACCGTCCAGTCCGAGGACCGGTAGGTGCGACGCTCGAACCACTCGTTGTCCACAAAGCCTCCCCCGGCGGCCAACACTAGGGCACACCCCACCGTGGGAGCCCGTCGGTCCGGGCTTTTCCCGGGCGTGGTCTCCCCCACCCGCGGGTGGGGGTCCCCGTTCACCGGGCCGTGCGGGCGGTGGGCCGTCCCCCCGCGTGGAAGGCGGCGGCGCGCTCGGTGAGCCAGCCGAACAGGGTGGGGTCCTCCCCCATCTCCGGGTGCCACTGCACGCCGACGACCCGGTCGTCGGCGGCGTACTCGACGGCCTCCACGGTTCCGTCGTCGGCCCAGGCCGTGGCCACCACTCCCTCTCCCAGGCCGGCCACGGCCTGGTGGTGGTAGGTGGGCACCTCCAGCCGGGTCCGGCCGAGGATCCGGGCGAGGCGCGAGTCGGCGTCGACGGTGACCGGATGGCCGTCGAACACCCCGGGCCTCTGGCGGTGTCCGTCGTGGCCCACCGCGTCGGGCAGGTGCTGGTGGAGGCTGCCGCCCCGGGCCACGTTGAGCAGCTGCATCCCCCGGCACACGCCCAGCACCGGCATGCCCCGGGCCAGTGCGCCCGCGAGCAGGTCGCTCTCGGCCGAGTCCCGCACGCCCTGGACCCCGGCGGTGTGCTCCCCGGCGCCCTGGCCGTAGCGGTCCGGGGCGATGTCGCCACCGCCCGCCAGCAGCAGACCGTCCAGGCGGTCCACCGCACCGGCCGCGCCGGCCGCGCCGGTGACCGGGGGCAGCAGCACCGGGACGGCCCCGGAGGCGGCGACGGCGTCCACGTAGGCACGCGGCAGCAGGGCCGCGGCCATGTCCCAGACCCGGCCCCATCGTGCCTGCTCGGCGTAGGTGGAGATTCCGATGACAGGTGGCACTGCGCTCCCCTCTGAGCTGGTTCGGGAGAAAGCGTACGGGGTGGCGGAGGGCTCCCGTGAGGCACTCCTCCTTTTCTGGAACTCGATTACGTGTTACCTTGGTAATGATGTCAGAACCAAGCAACCCACCCGTCCCGGCCGACCTCGTGAACGCGGCCCTTCGCGCCGCGGAGAGCCGGGGAAAGGACGTGGCCGACGTGCCCCTGGTCGCCATCGCGGAGGAGGCGGGCGTCTCCCGCAGCACCCTGCTGCGCCGCGTGGGCGGTTCGCGCCGGGCGCTGGACGGGGCGGTGCGCGCCTCGGGCGTGGACCCGGGCGGGCGGCCTCCGGTGCGGGAGCGCTCGATCGAGGCCGGGGCCCGTCTGGTCAGCGAGCAGGGCCTGGGCTCGGCCACGCTGGAGGCGGTCGCCGCCTCCGCCGGGTGCTCGGTGCACAGCCTCTACGCGACCTTCGGCGGCCGCGACGAGCTGCTCCGCGCGATCTTCGAGCGCTACAGCCCCATCCTGGACCTGGAGGCGGCCCTCGCCGGGCCGGAGGAGGACCTGGCCGCGCGGGTCCACGGGATCCACCACCTGCTGGGCCGCGGGTTCGGCCGCGAGCCCCGGGTGCTGCCCGCCATGCTCGCCGACGTGTTCGCCCGTCCCGAGGGGCCCACCGTCGACATGCTCGCCCGGTTCTTCTTCCCCCGCCTGCTCGCCGGGCTGGGCGGATGGCTGGCCGAGGAGGTCGCGGCGGGCCGGATCCGCGACCTGCCGGTCCCCCTGCTCATGCAACAGCTGCTCGGTCCGCTCGCCGTGCACTTCATGCTGCGCCCGGCACTGGAAAGGGTCCCGGGTGTGGAGTTCCCCGAGGCGGAGGAGGTCTGTTCGGTCTTCGCCGACGCGTTCCTGCGCACCGCCGCGGTCCCGGAGGGGCCGTCCCACCCGGACCACCCGAACACGAGCCTGGAGTCGCGATGAGTGAGAGTACGACGTGTGTGATCGCCGGCGGCGGCCCCGCCGGAATGGTGCTGGGCCTGCTGCTGGCCCGCGCCGGCGTCGGGGTCACCGTGCTGGAGAAGCACGCCGACTTCCTGCGGGACTTCCGCGGGGACACCGTGCACCCCTCCACCCTGGAGCTGCTGGAGGAGCTGGGCCTGTACGAGCGGTTCGCCGAGCTGCCCCAGAGCAGGCTGGAGGAGGCCGCCTTCCCCGTCGGCGCCGACCGCACCGTGACCATCGCCGACTTCCGGCGGCTGCGGCGCTCCCTCTCCCATCCCCACATCGCGATGGTCCCGCAGTGGGACTTCCTGAACCTCATCGCCGAGGCCGGTCACGAGGAGCCGGCCTTCACCCTGCGGATGAGCACCGAGGTGACCGGGCTCGTCCGCGAGTCCGGCCGGGTGGCGGGGGTGCGCTACCGGGGTCCGGAGGGCGAGGGGGAGGTCCGCGCCGACCTGACCGTGGCCTGTGACGGCCGGGGGTCACTCGCCCGCCGCGAGATGAACCTGGTGCCCCGTGAGTTCCCCGTGGGGATCGACGCGTGGTGGTTCCGGCTGCCCCGCGAGCCGCAGGACCGCACGGCACTGACCCCGCGTGCGGGCCTGGGCCGGTTCGCCCTGGTGATTCCGCGCGAGGACTACCTGCAGCTCGCCTACATCGGGCGCAAGGGCATCGACGCCGAACTGCGCGCACGCGGGATCGAGGCCTTCCGCCGGGACATCGCCGAACTCATGCCGGAGCTGGCCGACCGGGTCGGGTCCCTGGCGTCCATGGACGAGGTCAAGCACCTGGACGTGCGCCTCAACCGGCTGCGCCGCTGGCACGCGGAGGGCCTGCTGTACATCGGCGACGCGGCCCACGCGATGTCCCCCGTCGGCGGTGTGGGCATCAACCTCGCCGTACAGGACGCCGTCGCCTCCGCGACGCTGCTGGCCCGACCGCTGCGCGAGCGTTCGCTCACCTCCCGCCACCTGGCCGCGGTCCGCAGGAGGCGGATCCTGCCGACCGCCGCCGTCCAGGCGCTGCAGCGCCTCATGCACCGCGGGCTGGCCGATCCGATGGTCAGGGGGGAGCGGCTGGGCCCGCCCAAGCCCGTGCTGGCGGCCCTGGAGCTCGCGCCCTGGCTGTCGTTCGTGCCCGCCTACCTCATCGGGAAGGGGATCCGGCCCGAGCACGCGCCGGGCTTCGCCCGCCGCCCCCGAAGGGCCGCCCGGTAGGGACGGCCATCCCCCTCCCCGGGGTCCCGTGCGGTGGCGGCGCGGATCCCCGGGCGGGCACGCCCGTGCTCTGCGGGGCGGGTCAGGCCAGGTCGGGGACGCGTTCACCGGCCGGGACCGGGCCCGGGGCGGCACCCGCGCCGAAGGGGCCGCCGCCCATCTCCTCACGGTGGTGGGCGGTGAGCCAGCGGCGCGGGTCGGGACCGGCGGCGATGATCCGCGTCGGGTTGATCGCCGTGTGGACCCAGTAGTAGTGCGTGCGGACGTGGTCCAGGTTCGTGGTGTCGCCGAACCCGGGCGTCTGGAACAGGTCGCGGGCGTAGGCCCACAGCGCCGGGTACTCGCTCAGCTTGCGGATGTTGCACTTGAAGTGGCCGTGGTAGGCGGCGTCGAAGCGCACCAGGGTCGGGAAGAGCCCGATGTCGGCCACGGTGACGGAGTCACCGACCAGGTAACGCCGGGTGGACAGGCGCTCCTCCAGCGCGTCGAGCCTGGCGAACACGTCGGTGACCGCGGCGTCGTAGTGCTCCTGGTCCGGGGCGAACCCGGCCCGGTAGACGCCGTTGTTGAGGTCGGTGTAGACCTCCCCGGACACGGCGTCGATCTCCCCGCGCAGCGCCTCCGGGTAGAGGTCCGGGGCGTCCTCCCTGACCAGGGCGCCCCACTCGGTGGCCATGTCCTTGACCAGTTGGTCGAAGTCGTTGGAGACCAGGTGTCCGTCGTCCACGTCGACGAGGCCGGGAACGCTGACCCCGCCGGTGTAGTGGGGATCGCGCGCCAGGTAGGCCTCGCGCAGGGCGTGGATGCCCAGGACGGGGTCCTTGCCGCCGGGGCTCCCGGTCTCCTCGGTGAAGACCCAGTGCGGGTCGCCCTCGATGACCTCCTGGCGGGGGTCGGTGACGGCCAGGGAGATGACCCGCTCCAGGCCCATGAGCCTGCGCGTGATGACGACCCGGTGCGCCCAGGGGCAGGCGCGGCTGATCACCAGGCGGTAGCGGCCCGGCTCGGCGGGGCGACCGAAGCGGCCGTCCGCGGTGACCCGGTCTGTGAAGGCCGCCGGTGCCCGCTTGATCTCCTCGGTGGGGATCTCGTTCGCCCTCATCCCTGCTCCCTTCGAGCTCGGGTGAATCTCTGTCGCGGCTGCACATGCTATCCGCGCGACGGCCGCGCGCGGGGCCCGACGGACCGCGGCGCCGGAAACAGCGCGACGCGCACGGGGCACCGCCGGGGACCGCGCGGCGCTCACGGGACACCGCCGGGGACCGGGTCGGCTCAACCGAAGCTGATGGGCAGTCCGGCGTAGTTGTGGGCGAACTCGGTGGCGGCGGCCTCGGAGTCGATGACGCGCTGGAGCTGGGAGAGCTGCAGGCGGGCGTCGAAGTCGTCCCCGTGGCGGTGGAGCGTGGTCGTCATCCACCAGGAGAAGTGGGTGCACCGCCAGACCCGGCGCAGGGCGGTGTCGGAGTAGGCGTCGGCGAGGTCCTCCCGGCCGTCGCGCAGCCAGGCGGTGAGGGCCTCGGCGAGCAGGGTGACGTCGGCGATCGCCAGGTTGAGGCCCTTGGCCCCGGTGGGCGGGACGATGTGCGCGGCGTCCCCGGCCAGGAAGAGGCGGCCGTGGCGCATGGGTGTGGTGACGAAGCTGCGCATCGGGAGCACGCTCTTCTCGGTGATGGTGCCGGTGCGCAGCTCCCAGTCCTCCATGCCCGCGCCCAGACGGGTGGTCAGCGCCTCCCAGATCCGGTCGTCGCTCCACTCGCCGATGTCCTCGTCGGGCCGGACCTGGAGGTAGAGGCGGCTGACGGTGGCCGAGCGCATGCTGTGCATGGCGAACCCGTCGGGGTGCCAGGCGTAGACCAGCTCGTCGGTGGAGGGGGCGACGGCGGCGAGCACACCCAGCCAGGCGAACGGGTAGGTGCGCTCCCACACCCGCTGCCGTGCCGCGGGAACGGCCCGGCGGCTGGGGCCGTGGAAGCCGTCGCAGCCCACGACCGCGTCGGCGTCCACCCGCTGGTGCCGCCCGTCGGCGTCGGTGAAGGTGACGTGGGGACGGTCGGTGTCGACGCCGTGCGGCGTGACGTCGGAGGCCAGGTAGAACACGGGGCGGCCGGCCTTCTCACGGGCGTCCATGAGGTCCTTGGTCAGCTCGGTCTGCCCGTAGATCCACACCGACCTGCCGACCAGTTCGGTGAAGTCGATGTGGTGGCGCTCGCCCGGCCACTGCAGGTACACGCCGCGGTGCTCGTCGGCCTCGGTGGCGAGCCGCCGCCCCACACCCGCCCGGGTGAGGACTTCCACGCTCCCGGACTCCAGCACTCCGGCCCGGACCCGTGAGCGGACGTGGTCGGCGGTCTGGCGCTCGATGAGGACCGAGTCGATCCCCTGGAGTCCGAGCAGGTGGGACAGGAGCAGCCCGGCCGGGCCCGCTCCGATGATGGCGACCTGGGTGCGCACGGTCGTTTCTCCTCCTGGTGCTTCGGCGCACGCGCACGGGAGGGAAGCCCCGAACGCGCGGCGTGTCGTCGTGGCGGCGGGCGGCGCTGAGGGCCTCGGTCCGACCGCCCCCGCGAGCGCGGTCGGCGGCGCCCCCGCGGTCCGGGCGGGTGCGGTGTCGGCCGCCGCCCCTGGGAACCCGGGTGTGTCGACGATGCACCACGTGTGACCGGCTCCACCAGAAGCTTCTCACTGTTTGAGAGAAGGACTCTGCTCCCGGGCCGGAGGGAGCGGGGTGTGTATCCGCCGGACACGCCCCGGCGCCCTCAGGCGCCCATGGCACGGGAGGCGGAGCGCGCGGCGGTGCGTACCGCCGGGACCGCGAGGACGGCGCGCTCGTCGTTGGGCACGACCACCGACAGCGCGGCGGCCACCGCTCCGGTGGAGTCGCGTACGGGGGCGGCGATACCGGCCGTCTCCTCGTCGATGAACCCCCGGGACAGCACGTAGCCGGACCTGCGGATCTCGGCCAGCAGGGAGCGCAGGCGCCGGGCGTCGGCGACCGTGTTCGCGGTGTAGGCGTGGAAGGGCCCCGCCAGGATCCGCTCCTGGAGCGGCGCGGGGGCGTGGGCGAGCAGGACCAGGCCCGAGGAGGAGGCGTACAGCGGCAGCCGTCCGGCGATCCGGGTGACGTTGACGACCGCGCCCGGGGCGGAGAGGCGCTCGACGAACAGGACCTCCTCGTCCTGGAGGACGCCGATCTGGGTGTGCTGGCCCACCACCGCGTGCAGGTCCTCCATGAACGGTCCGACCGTCTCGCGCAGGCCCAGGGCGGGCGAGGAGCGCACGGCCACCTCCCACATGCGCACGCCCACGCGGACGTGGCGGTCGGGACCGCGCTCCAGCCACCCGTGCCGCACCAGTTCCTCCACGAGGCGGGAGGCGGTGGCCACGTGCAGGCCGGCGCGCCGCGCTATCTGGGAGACCCGCAGTGTCGGGTGCTCGGAGTCGAAGGCCTCCAGGACGCGCACCACCCGGGACAGCACGGACTCCCCATTCGCTGCTTTGACCACGGCAGCAGTGTCCACCCCGGGCCTCGGCGGAGTCCACCCGGGCCGGGCCACCGCGTCGGTCCGGTACGGCCCGCTACAAAAGGCCCAGGACCGGGCCCGCCGCGACGCCCAGCCCCAGGGAGGCGGCCGCGGCGGTGACGGCCACGCCCGTGCTCCACCGGCCCGGGGACTCCGGCCGGCCGCCCTCCTCCGACGGCTCCCCGGAGGCGCGGAAGAGGGGCAGGATCCAGCGCAGGTAGTAGAAGAGGCTGGCGACGGTGTTGACGGCGGCCAGCACCATGAGCCAGCCCAGGCCCGCCTCCAGCGCCGCGGTGAAGAGGGCGAGCTTGCCGACGAACACCGCCGTGGGCGGGGTGCCCACGAGGCCGAGCAGGCACACGACCAGGCTCAGCGCGAGCCAGGGATGGTCGCGGAAGAGGCCCGCGTGGTCCCGCAGTGTCCGGGTCCGCAGGGCGCACACGACCGCGAACGCCCCGAGGTTGGCCGCCGTGTAGGCGCACAGGTAGAACAGCAGCCCCGGCTGGACCGGTTCCGCCCGGCCCTCCACCGCGGCCGCGGCCATCAGCAGGTAGCCGACCTGGCTGATGGTGGAGTAGCCCAGCAGGCGCCGCGCGTCCGTCTGGAGGAAGGCGCCCAGGTTGCCCAGGGTCATCGACGCCGCGGCCAGGAGCGCGGCCAGCGGCGCCCAGTCCAGCGCGGCCCCGGCCAGCACCTGGTCGCCCAACCGGTACAGGGCCACCAGCGCGCCGATCTTGGGCACGGTGGTGACGAAGGCGGCCACGGGTGCCGGGGCGCCCTCGGCGACGTCGGGCACCCAGAAGTGGACGGGCACTCCCCCGGCCTTGAACAGCAGCCCCGCCAGCACCGCGACGACACCGGCGGCCACGAGGGCGCGCGGCGCTTCGGGCAGAGCGTCCGCCAGACCCGCGTAGCCGGTGGTGCCGCCCGCCCCGAGCAGCAGGGTGGCCCCTGTCAGCAGCAGGATCCCCGACAGGGCGCCCAGGAGATAGAACTTCAGCGCCGCCTCGGTCCCCGTGGCGTCCTTGGCGAAGCCGACCAGCGCGTAGAGGGGGATGCTCGCCAGGAGGTAGGCCACGGAGAGCACCAGCAGGTCGTTCGCGCCCGCCAGCGCCACCGCGCCCAGGGCCGCGAGCAGCAGCAGGACGTGGAACTCCGACTCCCGCGGGTGGGAGGCGAAGGTGTCGGCGGCCAGCAGGACCGTGGCCAGGACGCCCACGAGCACCACGACGCGCACCGCGTGCGTGGCGGTGTCCACGGTGTGGCCGCCCGAGTCCGACCCGGTCCCGGTCGCCGCCGCCACGACCGTGGCGGCCAGCGCGGCCAGCAGCGCCGCGGTCACGCACAGGCGGACGCGCCCCTGCCGGCGCCGGGGCGTCCAGCTCCCGAGCAGGAGCGCGCCCACCGCGGCGAGCGCCAGGATCAGCTCGGGCAGCAGGGTGAGCGGGTCGACTCCCTCCATGCCGCTCACCCGGACACCAGAGCGGCCAGGGCCCGGGCCGCGGGTTCGACGCGGTCGAGCAGGAAGCGGGGCAGGAGGCCGATGAGGACGGCCAGGGCCAGGAGCGGCGCGATCGCGGCGGACTCCCGTGCGGACAGGTCGCCGACGCGGTCCGTGCACGGTCCCGGTCCTCCCAGGAACAGTCGCCGCAGCGCGCGCAGGAACAGGGCCGCGGTGATGAGGATGCCCAGCAGCGCCAGCGCCGTGGCCACCGGGACCGGGCCGAGGCTGCCCGCGAAGATCTGGAACTCGGCGATGAACCCCGACAGGCCCGGCAGTCCCAGGGAGCCGAAGAAGGCCACGGCCGCAAGGGCGGCGAAGCGCGGGGCCCTCGCGGCCAGGCCGCCGTAGGAGCCCATGTCGTAGGTGTCGGCCCGGTCGTGCAGCACACCGGCCAGCAGGAACAGCGCGCCCGTGAGCAGGCCGTGGCTGACCATCTGCGTGACCCCGCCGGTGATCGCCAGTGACGCCGCGCCGGACTGCGCGCCCGTGGCCAGGCCGGCGGCGCCCAGCCCCAGGATGATGTAGCCCATGTGGTTGACGGAGGTGTAGGCGACCATGCGCTTGAAGTCGGTCTGGGCGAGCGCGACGAGCGCGCCGTACAGGACCGAGACCACACCGACGACCACGATGACCATCGCGTGGTCGCTCCAGGCGCCCGGCAGGATCGGCATCGCGATGCGCACGAACCCGTAGGTGCCCATCTTCAGCAGGACCCCGGCCAGGATCGCCGACCCGGCCGCGGGCGCGTCGGTGTGCGCCGGAGGCAGCCAGGTGTGGAAGGGGACCGTGGGCGTCTTGACGGCCAGCCCCACGCCGATGGCCAGCAGCACCAGTCCGCCCGCCGGTTCCCGGCCCTCCAGCGGGGTCTGGCCCGCCAGCTCCACCATGTCGAAGGTGCGGGGATCGGAGGACACGTACAGGCCGATGAAGCCCAGCAGCAGTGCCAGCGACCCGAAGAAGGTGTAGAGGAAGAACTGCAGCGCCGAACGGGCCGGCCTCCCGTGCCCCCAGCCCGCGATGACGAAGTACATCCCGACGATGGACAGGTCGAAGAAGACGAAGAACAGCAGCAGGTCCAGCGCGCAGAACAGCCCCGTCGAGACCGTCTGCAGGAACAGGAAGAGGACGGCGTGGGCGCGGGTGCGCACGCGCTGGCGCAGGGAGTGGACCGCGCACGCCAGGAAGAGCACCGCCGTCATGGCCATCAGCGGCAGGGAGAGCCCGTCGACGCCGACGTGGTAGGAGGCGCCGACGCTGGGGATCCAGAGCACCCGTTCCTCGTAGGCCAGGGGGCCGGTCACCGCTCCCGGGGAGCCGGAGGCGGACGGGTGGTACGCCCACAGGCCGATGACGAGTGCCAGGTCCAGTGCCGACGCCGCGACCCAGGTCCGAGCCACCGTCCCGTCGCGCGGACGCGGCAGGACCAGCAGTACCAGGCCCGCGGCCAGGGGCAGGAACACGACGACGGAGAGCACGCCTCACCTCATCAGGACGACGACGGCGGCCAGGACGACGAGTGCGATGACGGCCTGGACGTAGTACTGGTGCAGCAGTCCGGTCTGGGGGCGCAGCGCCCACGCGGCCAGGGTCCGCGCACCGGAGGCGACCGCGCGCACCGTTCCGTCGGCCCCCCTCTCGCCCCGGCTCCGGGCCAGGTCAGCGGCGCGTGCCACCCCGCCCGCGCAGGAGCGCACGCCCCGGGCGAGCACCCGGTCGTCGAAGGCGGCCAGGGCCTGGGCGAGCGCCGTCACGGGCCTGACGAGCAGGGTGATGGCCGCCGTCTCCAGGCCGAGCCAGCCGCCCAGCCACCGTCTGCCGGGCACGGCCTCCGCACGGCCGCGTGCGCACACCCACCAGGTGGCGGTGAGCACCGCGGCGGCCAGCAGGCCGGACACCGCCGTCTCCCATGCCGGGGGCGCCGGTTCGCCCACGGCTCCCAGCAGCGCGCGCCACCACCGCGCCGCCGCGGGAAGGACCAGGACGCCGAGCCCCACCGTGGCGGCGGCCAGCGCGGCCGGCGGCAGTGCCTCGGACGGGGACCACCGGTGGTCGGGGCCGCGCCGGAACGCACCGCCCTCCCCCTCCGGCGCCGGGGACCAGACCGCGGCCAGGGCCCGAGCGGCGTAGGCCGCGCCCACGGCCGACGCCGCCAGACCCGCCGCGTACGGGGCGGGCCCCAGGCGCAGCGCCGCGGCGAGCACCTCGTCCTTGGCCGTCCACAGCGGAAGCGGGGGCAGCCCGGCGACCGCCAGGGCGCCGACCGTGAAGGCCGCCCCGGCCAGGGGGCGTCGGCGCGCGGCTCCGCGCAGACCGCCCAGTTCCCGGGTGCCCCGGGCGGCCAGCCACATCCCGGCGCACAGGAACAGCAGGCTCTTGGCCGCGGCGTGCGCGGTGAACTGCAGCATCCCCCCGCCCACGCTGCCCGCGCCCGCCGCCATGACGACGAAGCCCAGCTGTGAGCAGGTCGAGGCGGCCAGCAGCTGCTTGAGGTCGGGCTGGTGGAAGGCCACCGCCCCCAGCAGCAGCGCGGTGACCGCGCCGGCCCAGACCAGGGTCGGACCCGCCCACGCCGTGGCCGCCAGCGCGGGTTCGGTCCGCACCAGCAGGTAGCCCCCCGCCGCGACCATCGTGGCCGAGTGCAGGAGGGCCGAGACCGGTGTGGGACCGGCCATCGCGTGCGAGAGCCAGAAGCTGAACGGCAGCTGCGCGGACTTTCCCAGCGCGGCGAGGACCACCCCGGCCACGGCCGCGTCCCGCCAGCCGCCGTCCAGGGCTGCCAGGCCGGAGAGCTGGAGCGCGCCGGCGCCCCCGGCCAGGGCCGCCCCGGCGGCCAGGTACAGGCCCAGGTCCCCGGTCCGCGTGGTGACGAAGGCCAGCGCCGCCGAGCGGACGCGGGAGGCCTCGCCCCACCAGTAGCCGATGAGGGCGTAGGAGAGGGCGCCCATGACCTCCCACGCCGCGAGCAGCGTGAACAGGTCGGTGGCGGTCACGGTGGTGAGCATCGCCGCCGTGAAGAGCAGCATGAGGCCGAAGAAGCGGCCGCGTGCCTGGTCGGTCCCCATCTCGGCCGAGGCGGAGAGGACGACCGCCGTGGCGACGGCGGCCACGGTGAGCACCGCGACCGCCGACAGGCCGTCCACGGCCAGGCCCGCGGGGATGCCCGCGAGCATCGGCACGGACATGCCCGGCCGGAACACCGCCGCGGCGCCGGCCGCGACCAGCGTCAGGCCCGCGGCGGCGACGGCGCAGGGCGCGGCGACCGGATCGGCGCGCCTGCCCGCCACCAGCAGGACCGCGCCCACCGCGGCGGGCAGGCCCACCAGCGCCCACAGGGAGGCCGTCACCGGTCGCCACCGTCCCCGAGGTCCGCGGCCATGTCGACCATGTCGACGTCGCGCGCGCGGAAGATGGCCGTGGTGACGGCGAAGCCCATCGCCATCTCCACGGCCATCGCGGTGACGGCGACCAGGACCAGGACCTGCCCGTCGGCCCGCTCTGGCGAGACGAAGAACCACAGGGACGCCGCGGCGACGATGACGGCGTTGACCATCAGCTCCAGGCCCATCATCACCATGACCACGGACTGCTGGCTGAGCGCGCCGAAGAGCCCCACCGAGAACAGCGCGGCCGCCAGGAGAAGGTACGCCTCCAGGATCATCGGTCGAGCCCACCGCCGATCGGGTCGTCGGGGCTCTCGCGCCGCAGGTCGTCGCCGTAGCGCTCGTAGCGGCCCCGGTGCGTGGTGAGCACGGTGGCGGCCACCATGGTCGCGAACAGCACCAGGCCCACGAGCATCATGACGAGCATGTGCTCCCCCATGACCGCCTCGCCCAGAGCGAGCGTGGGGTCGGCGGGGGGCTCGCCCGTCCGCTCGGGCCAGGGCACGAACACGGCCCCCGCGGCCAGCAGCAGGAACACCCCCACGGACACGACCAGGGAGCCGGCCTTGTTGTGCACCATGGTCATCGGCATCAGCCCGGCCGGGTTCATCATGTACATGATCATGAAGACGGCCATCACCATCATCTCCATGATCATCATGAGGACGACCAGCACGCCCAGGTAGGACAGGCCCAGGAGCAGGATCGCCGCGGCGGTGAGGAGGAAGGACGCCAGCAGCGCGAAGGTCGCCCTGGCCATGGAGTCCACCACGAACACCGCGGCACCGGACGCGACCGCGCACACGGCGCAGACCGCGAACACCACCGTCTCGGTCACTGCTCCCCCTAACGCGTCAGCACGAACACGGCGACCACGAGGACCTGCAGGAGGGTCACCGGGACGAGGACCACCCAGCCCACCTCGGTGAACCGGTCCATCCGCACCGCGGGCAGCCGGTGCCCCAGCCAGACCAGGAGCGCCACGACCCCGGCCGTCTTGACCAGCGTCCACGCCCAGCCGGGCAGGAGCGGGCCCGCGCCGCCGCCCAGGAAGAGCGGTACCGCCATCGCGGCCACCACCGCGAGGAACACGTACCGCCCCGCGCGAAGGACCAGGAGGTCCACCCCCGACAGCTCCGCGGCCGCTCCCCCGGCCAGGTCCCGCCCCACGGGCGTTCCGAAGGGGCCCCAGAAGGCCATGGCCAGCGCCGAGACGAGGTAGACCGCGAAGGCCGCGGGCATCAGGACGGCGAACCAGACCTGCTCCTGGGCCGCGACGACGTCGCTCACGCGCAGCGAGCCCGCGCCCAGGGCCGCGGCGGTCAGGGCGAACATGTGCGGCAGCTCGTAGGAGAGCCCCTGGACGAGGAACCGGTAGCCCCCGACCAGGCCCCAGGCCGAGTCGGCTCCCCAGCCGAGCATCCACAGCGCTGCCCAGAGCACCACCTCCATGGCGTTGAACCACACGACGCCGACGGACAGGTCGCCGACCGCCATCGAGCCGAGCGGGACGACCAGCGCCGCCAGGACGGCGGCCACCGGAACCAGCGCGCCTCCCAGCCGCCACAGCAGCGTGTCCGCGCCGGGGATCGTCCTGCGCCGCTGCACGAGCAGTCGGGCCGACTCCCGCGCCGGGGCGGTCAGCCCCGCCGCCGGGGCGGTTCCCGCGGCCCGCGCGCGAAGCGCCGCCGTCCCCGCCGCGGCGCCGTAGCCGAAGGCGAACAGCAGCACGGGCACGAGCAGGACGGTCCACAGCGGCGCGGCCCCGCTCACGTGTCACGCTCCGGGACGCGGGCGCCGACGGCCTCGGTGTCGGGGTCGAGTGAGGCCACGATGAGCCGTGCCGCCGCCAGTTCCCGGCCGACGACGAGTTCGGGCACCAGGTCCAGGGCCGCCCGGGCGGTGCCGGGGGCGGGGACCGGGGCGGAGGCGGACCGGCCGGGCTCCACCGCCGTCTCGATCCGCTCCAGCCAGCGCGACCAGCGGTCGGTGACGTCGCCGCGCAGCTCCTCGGGGGCGTGGTCTCCGACCGCTCCGAGACCGTCGGTGGCCCAGCGCAGCAGGCGCGAGCGGCGCACCCCGCGCAGCCAGCGGCGCAGCTCCGCCCCGGTACCCGGACCGGTGTCGGACTCCAGTAACGCGTCGCGCAGTCGGCGTCCCGTCAGGGCGGCGGCGGGCCAGCCCGCCACGGACAGCAGGCGCTGCGCCGCGTCCAGGGCGGACGCCGCCGTGGTCCACGGGCGCCCGGGGCTCCGCTCGGCGGCGCGCGGCCCGTCCCGAGGCACGTCCCGAGGCGCGTCCCAGAAGGAGGGGCCCTTCCGTGCCCCGACGAGGTGGACCCGTGCCTCCTGCACCACGTCCCCCTGGAGCACCACCCGCAGGGACAGCCCGGCGGGCCAGTCGGCCAGGGCCGGGCCGAGGGCGAGGTGCAGCTGGTCGAGTGCCAGGCCGTCGCGGTCCTCGCCCCGGTCCGCCATGGGCAGGCCGCCGGGCATGTGCTCCTCACCGGCGGCCTCGGCCCGCTCGCGTGCGGCCCGGTCGCGCTCGTCGGCGTCGCGGCGCTGGGCGGCGACGTCGAGCAGGTCGGCGCGGGCGCGCTCCAGGGCCGCGACCGCCCGCTCCGGGGAGGGGACACGCGCGCGGGCGCGCGGACCGGGCATCTGTCCCCAGACCCGGTCCAGCATCTCGTCGAGCTCGGGGTCCGCGGGGCCGCACACCACCAGCAGGTCGGCCTCGGCGGGGGCCAGCGCCTGACGCCAGCCGCGTTCGCGCACGGCCCTCTCCACGGCCAGCCGCGCTCCGGTACCGCCGATCGCCGTGACGACGAAGGCGCACGGGGCGGCGCGGCGCAGCAGCCATCCGGTCACGTCCACCGGAACGCCCCCTCCCGCCACGCGTAGACGACGGCCGCGACCAGGACGGCGAGGAAGGCGAACATCTCCACGACGGCGGGTGCCCCCTTGTCCGCCACGACGAGCACCCAGGGGTACATGAAGACCATCTCCATGTCGAAGGCCAGGAAGAGCAGTGTCACCGTGTACCAGCGCACGTGGTACCGGGAGACCGCGTGCTCGGTCACGGCCGCGCCCGACAGGAACGGTTCGCAGGACACGGGCGTCCGCCGCAGGCGTACCGCCGCCGAGAGCGCGTAGAGGCCCAGGACCAGCGCGGCCGCGATCCCGGCGAGGACGAGCACCGGCCCGAACGAGTCCATGCGCTCCCCCTCCCCCGCCGAGGCGCGTCTGCCCGTCCTCGGCGGTCGCCGTCGGAACCACGGTCCACACCGGCTCTCAGGCTAGGAGGGGGCGGGGCCGGATCCGGGGAGGGACACGCGAGGGCGCGGATCCGCGCCGGAGGGGGAGAGGAGATCAGTCGAGGACCGTGTGCCCGTACCCGTGGGCGATCCCCGCCACGTCGGGTTCGCCGAACCGCTCCACCATGGCCCCGAACAGCGCGGCCTTGTCCGGCCCGAACCCGCTCACCTTGCGCGTGTAGGCCCCCGCGGTCAGGAACACCGGCGGATCCGCCTTGCTGTGGAACTTGTCCGCGTACATGACGACCTCCTCCTCAGGCGTCCCGGGAAGGTAGTCGTCGACCGGGATCGGCAGGCCCCGCATGTGCACGTCGTCCCTGGTGATGCCCACCCCCGTGTGGCACGAGCAGAACCGGCACAGCGCCTCGGGGTAGCCCTCCTCCGCCAGCAGTTCGTGTCCGAGCACCCCGTGGCGCACGTACCGCGCGCGGTCGAGCTCTCCGGATCCGTCGAAGAGGCGGTACACCCCGATGTCGTGCAGGAGGCAGCCCGCCCGTACCAGGCCCACGTCCAGAGGAAGGGAGTCGGCGCGGACGATGTGCTCGGCCAGTTCGCACACGATCCGGCAGTGCGTGTACACAAGGTCGAAGGCTTCGCGTGTGGGCGCGTGCTCCAGGTGCAGGGAGCGGATCTCCCCGTCGGTCGGGATCTGCATACGGGGGACTCTATTCGTTGACGCGCGCACCCCCGCGGCACGTGCCCGTCAGGCCCGAGAGAAACGAGCGGAGCTCATGAACGACCCGAGGTACGACGTCCTGGTCGCCGGAGGGGCCGGCGTGGACACCATCGTCCGCGTCGACGCCCTGGAGGTCCCCGAAGGCGACTCCGCGGGTGTCCCGCCGGTGCACGACTACGTCGCCCACACCGGCAACGGAGTGGCGGTCGGCTGCCACACCCTGGGGACGTCCACCAAGTTCATCGACTTCCTGGGGGACGACGCCCAGGGCCGGATGGTCCTGGACGCCTACGCCGGGATCGGCCTCGACTTCAGCCGGGTCGTCTCCGCGCACGGCACGCCCCGGGGCATCAACCTGGTGGACCCCGGGGGACGCCGCTTCTCCTTCTACGACGGCCGCCACCCGGCCGACCTGCGCCTGCCCCGCGCCTTCTACCTGCCCCACCTGGAACGCTCCCGGCACGTACACATGTCCATCATCGGCCACAACAGGGACATGTACGAGGACGTCGAGGCGCTCGGCCTCTCCAGTTCCACGGACCTGCACGACTGGGACGGGGAGAACCCGCACCACCTCTCCTACGCGCTGCGCTCGGACCTGGTGTTCCTCAGCGCCGCGGCGATCCGCGACCGCGTTCCCCACGTGCTGCACGGCATCGTCGACCGTGGGCGGGCACGGGTCGCCGTCGCCACCGACGGCGAGCGGGGCTGCCACGTACTGGTGCGCGGGGAGCCCGCTCCCAGGCACTACCCGGCGGCACCCCCCGAACGCCCGGTCGTGGACAGCAACGGTGCGGGCGACGCCTTCGTCGCGGCGTTCCTGTACTCCTACCTGGAGGACCGGGCAATCGGTGAGTGCGTCCTGTCCGGGGCCGTGGCGGGCGCGTTCGCCTGCGGCAGTGCCGGTACCCACACGGAGTTCGCGGATCCCGTCTCGCTGCGCGAGGTCGGGGAGCGGGCCCGCGCGGCCTTCTTCGGGGCTGTGGAGCCGTGAGCACCGCGCTCCTCCCCTTCGGACGCGGTGGTCGCGGCGACCGACCGGCCCGGGGCGGGCGGGGCCCCGCGCGCGGGAGCCGAACGGCGGGGAGCCCGTCTCGGGAGGCCGGGCGTCAGTAGGACGAGACGTGCACGTGGTCGTAGTGGTTCTCCGTGACGCTGCCGCGGTTGTTCATCGCCACCCACTGGCGGTTGGTCGAGTGCCAGATCCGCTGTTCCCAGATCACGTACTTGACGCCGAGACGGTCCACGTTGTCGATCGCGTACTGGGCCATCGCGTTCCCGGTCGCCCGGTTCTGCGCGCTCGGGTGCGTGCCGATCACCGACACCATGAAGTCGCAGGCCTGCCCCGTCCCGTGGTCGTCGCTGCTGCTGCGCGCGCAGCCCACCTCGTAGGGGGAGCCGACGTTGAGGATGATCTCGTCGCGGATCGCGGCCATGCGCGGCGTCGCACCGTCGAAGCCCCACCCCTTGAGGCTCTCGGGGACGGTGCCGCCGGTGCTCCCGCCCGACGGCGCCGCGGGCTCCTCCGGCTCCTCCGGCTCCTCGGGGACCTGTTCGGCCTCGTAGCGCTCGATGGCCTCCTCGACCTCGTCGCGCTCCTCCTCCAGTGTGTCGATCAGCTCCTCGGCCTCGGAGAGCTCCTTGTCGGCCTCCTCCGAGACCTCCTGCCTCTCCTCCTGGAGCTGGACGAGCTCGGAGATCTGGCCGGCCTGCTGGCGTCCCAACTGCTCCATGGTGGCGGTGTCCTGGAACAGGTCCTCGGGGGAGGCGGTGAAGAGCACCTCCAGCGTGGGGTCCAGACCTGAGCTCTTGTACTGGCTGGCGGCGATCTGGACGACGCTGGAGCGGGACCCCTCCAGTTCCTCATCGACCTCCTCCAGTTCCTCCTTCGCCTGTTCGGCGCGTTCCTTGATCTCGTTGTACTGGAGGAGTTCGCCCTCGTAGGTCTCCTCCAGTTCCTCCGCCCTCCCGTTGAGGTCGTCGATGTCCGCGTCGTCGGGCGCGGCGTGGGCGGCCGACGGCGCGACGAGGACGGCGGCCAGGGCCAGCGCGAGGGTCGCCGCGCCCGAACGCACGCCCCGACGGGACGAGGCGTCGGTCGGTGAGGGGAGGAAGTTCCGGTTCATGCGAGCTCCATGGGTCGTACCGCGAACGAGCCCGACGAGCGAGGGGCAAGAGGGTGGTGAGGCGGGGCTGGGGGGAGCCCGGCGCCGGTTCGCCCATCGCACGGCACCAACGGGAAGGTGCCTACGGGTCGGCGGGTGCACAGGAGACAATACGAGATCTAACCGTCATATACCTAATGCTGTTCTTGTGATGTGGGTCCGCTGGACGGGAGGGCTCCGGCGGAGCGCGTCCGCGCCCCGACCGTGTCGGACGTCCACATGGCGGTTCCACCCCCGAGGGACCGGATATCGTCCGCCGTACGCGGGAAGGGCCCCGAGGGCCGCTGAGAGAAGGAAGTTCCAGCTTGCGCACGAGCACTCCACCGGAATCGCACCGGACTCCGCGCCCCGAGCAGGGAAGCACCGTGCCGAGGTGGCTTCCCCGGGCGCTGATGCTGACCATGTGGGTCGTCACGGCCTTCGGTATCGCCCTGTGGCTGTTCCTCCAGCTGCAGAGCATCATCGTGCTGCTGCTGATCTCGCTGTTCCTCGCGCTGGCGCTGGAACCCGCGGTCAACTGGCTGCACCAGCGCCGGTGGCCGCGCGGTCCGGCCACGGGAACGGTGATGACTCTCGTACTGCTGTCGGTCCTCGCCTTCCTCAGCCTGCTCGGCTCGATGCTGATCGGGCAGGTGCTGGCGTTCGCCGACGAGCTGCCGGGAATGACACGCGCCGCGCTGAACTGGGTCAACACCACGTTCGACACGTCCTTCTCCCCCACGAACCTGATCGAGGAGGTCTCCAGCGCGAGCGGGCTGGTCGAACAGTACGCGACGAGCATCGCCAACAACGTCTGGGGAGCCGGGACGACGGTCCTGGCCATGCTGTTCAACGGGCTGACGATCGCGCTCTTCACCTTCTACCTGTGCGCCGACGGGCCGCGCTTCCGCCGCGTGACCTGCTCGGTCCTGCCGCCGCGCACCCAGCGCGAGGTGCTGCGGGCGTGGGAGATCGCGATCGCCAAGACGGGCGGTTACCTCTACTCCCGGGCTCTCATGGCGCTGGTCTGCACTGTCGCGCACTACCTGGTCCTGGTGGTCCTGGACATCCCGTTCGCGTTCGCCCTCGCGCTGTGGGTGGGGGTGCTGTCGCAGTTCATCCCCACCATCGGCACCTACATCGGCGGTGCCGTCCCCGTGCTGGTGGCACTGTTGCAGGGCCCGTGGCAGGCCGTGTGGGTGCTCGCGTTCGTCATCGTCTACCAGCAGTTCGAGAACTACCTGCTGCAGCCCCGCATCACGGCCAGGACGCTCGACATGCACCCGGCGGTGGCGTTCGGTTCGGTACTCGCGGGCATGGCGATCATGGGCGCTCCGGGCGCGCTGCTCGCCCTCCCCATCGGCGCGAGCCTGCAGGCGTTCCTCAGTATCTACATCAGGCGCTACGAGGTCGAGGAGCATCCCCTGCTGGACAGCGGCGGGGGCGTCGAGCGGGTGGAAGCCGGCTTCGAGGAGGAGGGCGGCCCCTCACCGGACGGGGACGGCGACGGCGACGCGGGTCCGCGCACACCTCCCGGCGGCCCGGCTCCGGAGGGGCCGCCGCCCGGCGGGTGAGGTCTCAGGGCTTCCCTGGCGGGGTGTCCGTCACCGGACGGGAGGCGGGGACGCCGAACGCGAGGAGGGCGGTGTCATCGCCGAGGCCGTCGCCGAATCCCCGCAGCAGCTCGGTCAGGGCGTTGACCATGTCGCCGGGCGTGGAGGGGGCGTGGTCGGCGGCGAAGGAGCGCAGGGCGTCCTCGCCGTACAGGGAGTCGCTCCCGGGCCCCGTGCGGGCCTCGGTCAGGCCGTCGGTGTAGAGCAGGAGGGTGTCGCCGGGGGCGAGGGTGGTCCCGGTGGTGGCGAAGTGGGCGTCGGGCAGTACGCCGACGAGCATCCCGCCGGGGGTGGGCAGGAAGTCGGCCCGTCCGTCGGCGCGCACGACCAGGGCTGGAGGGTGGCCGCCGGAGGCGAGGCGGACACGGGCGCGGCCGGTGTCGCCGCCGGGTTCGAGGACGCCGAAGACGGCGGTGCAGTAGCGGGGGTCGCCGTTGTCGGCGTAGCGGTCCAGGAGGACGGTGTTCAGCGTGGCCAGGGCGTCGGCCGGCTCGGGTGAGTGGAGGGCGGCGGCGCGCAGGGCGTAGCGGCTCTGGGAGGTCAGGGTCGCGGCCTCGGGGCCCTTGCCGGACACGTCGCCGAGGAAGAACACCCAGCGTGTGTCGCCGAGGGGGAGGAGGTCGTAGAAGTCGCCGCCCAACTGGTCGGGGGAGGCGGTGTGGTAGTAGGCGGCCGTCTCCATACCCGGTACGTCGGGCAGGGTGTCGGGCAGGAAGGACTTCCGCAGGACGGCGAGCGCCTCCGTCAGGCGGGCCCGGTCGGCCTCGGCCCGCAGGCGCTCCTGTTCCGCCTCGGCGCGGGCCTGGTCGGCCTCCCTGCGGCGGCGCAGCAGCTCCTCCTCGTAGGAGCGGCGGTCGGTGGCGTCGAAGACGGTGGCGCGGATCAGCGACGGACTACCTCCTCCGCCCTGTCTGACGACGGAGGAGACCAGCACCGGAAGGCGGCTGCCGTCGGAGGTCCTCATCTCCAGGGCGATGCCGCTGACCTCGCCCCGCATGTGCAGCAGGGGCGCGAAGTGCGTCTCGTGGTAGAGCCTGCCGCCCACGGTGAGCAGGTCGGCGAAGCGCATACGTCCCACCACGGTTTCGCGTTCCAGGCCGAGCCACTCCAGCAGCGTGCCGTTGATCCTGACGATCGTGCCGTCCATGAGCGTCGACAGGTACCCGCAGGGGGCGGATTCGTAGAGTTCCTCGGCGCTGTCCTCCGGCAGTGCGGCGAGGGCCGCCTCCGCGTCGGCCCCGAGCGGCTCGGGCCCTTCTCTCACCCGGCGGGCCACAGGTCCTCCAGGAAGTCCAGTACCGCCGCCGTGGTGGCCCGCGGCGCGCTCAGGTGCGGGCAGTGGCCGGTGGCGTCCAGGGTGACCAGCCGGGAGGAGGGGACCGCGCTGTGGACGAAGGCGCCGACCTCGCGCGGGGCGATGAGGTCCCGGGCGGACTCCAGGACCAGCGTCGGGACCTCCACTTCTCCCAGGTCCGCGCGGTTATCGGACAGGAAGGTGGTGCGGGCGAAGACCCGGGCCATGTCGGGGTCGGTGGCGCAGAAGCTGTCGGTCAGTTCCTGTTCCAGCTCCGGCCGCTCGGGAGTGCCCATGATCATGGGTGCCACGGCCGATGACCAGCCCAGGTAGTTCGACTCCAGCGAGTCCAGCAGTTCGTCGATGTCTCCCGCGGTGAAGCCTCCGCGGTAGCCCTCGTCGTCGATGTAGCGGGGTGAGGGGGCCACCATCACCAGCGCCCGGATCCGCTCGGGCACCGCCCGCGCGGCCAGAACGCCGACCATGGCGCTGACCGAGTGCCCCACGAACACCGCCCGGTCCAGCTCCAGTTCCCGGCAGACCTCCACCACGTCCTGGGCGTAGCCCTCCAGGGTGGAGTACCTCTCCTCGCTCCAGGAGGAGGGGTCCGCCCCTCCGGAACCGACGTAGTCGAACAGCACCACCCGATACCGCTCGGCCAGGGCCGGGACGACGAGGCGCCACATGTTCTGGTCGCAGCCGAATCCGTGGGCCAGCACGACCACCGGCCCGTCGGCGACACCGGTGATTGTGACGTTGTTCCTGCGCAGGACGTCCATATCGGTCATCCTTTCCCCCAACCGACCCACCCGAAAAGGGTATCGGGTCACATACCACCACGTTGAAGGACCGGATCCGGTGCATCCGCCGCCCGCCGGGCGGCGCGGACCACGCGGCCTCCCCGTACTCACGGTGGCGGGGTCGGGGGGCGTTCGGCGCCGCGGGCGCCGCACCGGTCCGTGACCGTGGACCGTGGAGGAGTGTCGACGGCCTCGGCCTACGGGTTCTCGGAGCGCGGGCCCCCGACCGGCCCGCGCCGGGATCGGTGACCGGGGCGGGCCGGAGGCCGGTGAGGGCGTCGGTCAGCCCGACGGCGGCCCGGGACCGGACGGACGGGCCCGGGGACCGGGACCGGTGTCAGTGCACGTGGGGCCAGCCGGAGGAGTCCCAGCCGAGCCAGTTCACTCCCAGCAGCGCCGTGCCGTCGTCGGCGTAGTAGTGGTAGGCGAGGATGTCGCTGTCGGTGTCGGCGAAGACGTCCTGGTGCCCGGGGCCGTGGACGCCGCCGTGGCCGGCCAGGACCTCGGTGCCGCCGCCCGAGGTCATGGCGGCGCCGGCACGGTCCCGGTAGGGGCCGGTGATGCTCCTGGAGCGGCCGACCATGACGCGGTAGGTGCTGTCGGCCCCGCGGCAGCACAGGTCGAAGGAGACGAACAGGTAGTACCAGCCGCCGCGGTGGAAGAGGGTCGGAGCCTCGATGGCGCCGCCGCCGCGGCCGGCGATCGCGTGCAGGGCGCCGTCGTAGCGCTTACCGGTCGCCGGGTCGAGGCGCACCATCTTGATCCCCGACCAGAACGAGCCGAACGCCAGCCACCAGCGGCCCTGGTCGTCCACCTGCAGGTGGGGGTCGATGGCGTTGAAGTCGTCGGAGGTGAACGACTCGACGACCAGGCCCTCGTCACGCCAGGTTCCGGAGTGCCCGCTGGCGCTGGTCGCCAGGAAGATCGCCGACCGGTTGGAGCCGAAGGTGGAGGCGGAGTAGTAGAGGTGGTACCGCCCGTTGTGGTGGGACAGGTGCGGCGCCCACAGGTTGCGCGCACCGCCGGTGTAGGGACTGGTCCACGGGGCGCCGCCGGGAAAGGCCACGCCGGCGTCGCTGAAGGCGGTCCGGTCGGCCGAGGTCTTCAGGGCCACCTCGTTGCCGGTGTGGGCGACCAGGTAGCCGCCGTCGGGCCGTTTGACGAAGGACGGGTCGTGCATCCGAACGTCCCCGGTCACGTGGCCGGGGCCGGGGTAGGCGGCGGCCGCGGCGACACCGGCCGGGGCCGCGGCCAGTGCTCCCGTCGCCAGAGCGGCACCCAGCAGCCTGCGGCGTGAGAGGGGTGTGGGGGGCACGGAGGGGGTGCTCGGGTGTTCGGTCATGGGAAAGCCTCCTCGGGCTCGGTCGGGGGGTGTGAGGAGTGTCGGGGCCGGGTCGGTGGACCACGAGGTCGGAATCGGTACCGGGCAGGTGTCCGAAAGCGCCGAGGTCACGGGGCCGGACGCGGCGGAACTATGGGGAAACGCAGATTGTTAGCGCTAACATTCCGCGCACGCGAAAAGCGTCCGGTGCCGACGACCAGCATCTCGGGAAGTGCGTGCACGAGAACTCCGCAAGGGGGTCATGCGCCGTGGAGTGGGGGTGGCGCCAGCGGTTGTCGTTGAATATCATGAACACGCTTCGTAATTGTTCATGCATCGTAAAGTAGCGGTTTTTCGGCGTCAACCCTCCTATGCGTACCTTTCGAGTACGACTGATCACCTTGGGTTTCCGTCAGGGCGCCGACGAGAGCCGAAGGGGCCCGGGAGGCACGGTCCCGCCGCCGGACGACGGGGGCGACACCACCGAACGCGTCTACCACCGCCAACGGAGGCCGGTGCGCCGCTCCGCGGCCAAGGCCATGGACGACATCCTCAACGACGTGGGCTGACGGCCCACATGCCCCGGTCGCAGCCCCACTTCCACCCCACATGGAACGCAGAAAGAGGCCCGCCCTCGGGCGGACCCCTCTACGACCTGCTACTTCTCTGTCGGGACGGCGGGATTTGAACCCACGACCCCTTGACCCCCAGTCAAGTGCGCTACCAAACTGCGCTACGTCCCGTCCGTCGCGCGGACACCGTCTCCGGCGCCGCCAACAGGTGAAACTGTATCGCATTCGGCGGCGCTCTCGAACCGCTCGCCCTCCGACGGACGGCGGGATCCGGGAGCCCGGATCACAGCCCCGTGGGCCAGGTCTCCTCCTCGACCGAGTCCGGCTCGACCGGGTGCAGCGGGACGAGCGCCTGGGTCCGGTCGACGAACACGAAGGCGTCGTAGCGCTCCTCCATGACGGTCGGGACGTAGTTCCCCCGCCGGTCGCGTCCCGGGTGGTAGACCACACCGATGGCGCGGTGCGGGAGCACCTTCCCCTCCTGGAACGGGTGGACCGCCCCCTCCCCCGAGAGGATCATCAGCCCCGCCGCGGAGTCCGAGTCCCCGACCGACCGGTGCAGCAGGTCCTCGACGCTTCCCTCGCGTGCCGCGGGGACCGGCATCGGCTCCGGAGTCGCGCCCCACGACCTGCCCGCGACCACCCGGCCCTCGTAGGTGCCGAAGCCGACGAGGACCGCCTCCTCCCCGTGGCGTTCACGTGCCAACTGTCCGACGTTGACCATGCCCGCGGAGGACATGTTGGTGGCCCGTGCGTCGCCGACGTGGGTGTTGTGCTCCCACACCACCGCCTTGGCCCGCGGGCCGTGGTGCTCCATCAGACGGTCGAGCGTGTCGGCCATGTGGTGGTCGCGGACGTTCCACGAGTCGGGCCCTCCGCGCACCATCGACCGGTAGTACTGCTCGGCCCCCGCGAGCACCTCGGCGTTCTGGCGCGCGGCGAAGTCGGCGAGGCCGTCGTCGACGGCCCCCTGCGTCCGCGCCCGGCCGCGCAGCCCGGCCAGCAGGTCGACGACCTCGGCCTCACAGCTCTCGGGCACCAGCCGCGTCGCCTGGGCGTAGGACTGGGGGTCCTCGCCGTAGGGTTCGAAGCAGCGGTAGGCCCGCAGCGCGGGCTCCACCTGTTCGGGCATGTTCTCGCGCAGCCACCCCAGCACCGCGTACAGCGAGTCCCACAGGCTGTAGACGTCCAGACCGAAGAAGCCCACACGCCGCTCCCGCGGAAGCTCCAGGTTGTGCGCCCTCAGCCACCGCGCGAACTCCAGGACCTCGGTGTTGGCCCACATCCACCGCGGCCACCTCCGGAAGCCCTCCAGTGCCTCGCGCGGGTCCTCGGGCGCCCCCTGCGCGCCCACCACGGTGCAGTGCAGCGCCTGGCAGTCCGGCCAGTCCCCCTCCACCGCGACGAAGGAGAAGCCGGCCTCCTCGACCAGCCGCCGGGTCAGCCGTGCGCGCCAGCGGTAGAACTCGGCGGTGCCGTGCGAGGCCTCGCCCAGCAGTACGTACCGCGCGTCACCGATCCGCTCCATGAGCGGGTCCAGCGAGTGGGGTCCGTTCAGCGGCAGGACCGCGTCCGGGTCGATGCGTACCGGTTCTCCGGTGTTGTCCGTCGTCATGTCGGTCCTCCCGGGAACGGGGGCACGGGATCCGGTGCGGCGCGGCCCACGGGCGGGCCCGCCGCTCACCTCTCCCGTTCACCCATGATGCGTGCGAACCAGTCGGCGGCGGCGTCGGCCACGTCCTCCAGCGCGCCCTCCTCCTCGAACAGGTGCGTGGCCTGGGGAACGACGTGGATCCGGCTCGGTCCGCCGAGCCGGTCGGCCGCCTCTTCGTTGAGCCTGAGGACCTCGCTGTCCGCGCCGCCGACGATGAGCAGCGCCGGGGCCCGCACCAGCTGCAGCGCCTCCGTACCGGCGAGGTCGGGACGGCCGCCGCGCGAGACGACCGACGAGACCGCGTCCGGGCGCTCGGCGGCGGTCCGCAGTGCCGCGGCGGCTCCGGTGCTGGCGCCGAACAGGCCGATGGGCACTCCCTCGGTGTCCTCGTGGGAGGCCAGCCAGTCCACCGCTCCCGTGAGCCGCCCGGTGAGCAGGCCGATGTCGAAGCGCTGCTGCGCGGTCACGTCGTCGACGCGCTCCTCGTCCGGGGTGAGCAGGTCCAGCAGGAGCGTCGCGATCCCCGCCATGTTGAGTTCACGGGCGACGGCCTGGTTGCGCGGACTGTGCCGTGAGCTCCCGCTTCCGTGCGCGAAGGCCACGACCGCGGTCGCCCCGGGGAACATGGTCAGCTGTCCGTCGAGCCGCGCGTCCGGGGTCCGTACCATCACGTCCTGGGCGGTCATGGTGCTCTCCCTTCGTCAGTGCCGGCACGGTTCAGCAGGGCCAGCACCTCCTCATCGCTGACCTGCGGAAAGTCCTCGTACCACAGGCTGACCGCGCCGAAGTCCGACGGCGTCTCCAGGCAGACGACCTGGTCGCACACGTCGGCGAGCGCGTGCACCGCGTCCGGTGCCCCCACGGGGACGGCCAGCACGAGGGAGGCGGGGCCCTGTTCGCGCAGCGCGGCCAGGGCCGCCCGCGCGCTCATGCCGGTCGCCAGTCCGTCGTCGATCACGAAGACGTCCCGTTCGGCGACCTCCGGATCCGGTGCGTCTCCGCGGTAGGCCTGGACCCGTCGCCGCGCCTCCGTCTGCTCCGCCCCGGCCATGTCGGCCAGGCGTTCCTCGGAGAGCCCCAGCAGGTCCAGCGCCCTTCTGTCGAACAGCGGAGGCCCCTCGGCCGTGGTCGCGCCGATCGCCGTCTCCGGGCTCCCGGGGACGGGGATCTTGCGCACGACCACGATGTCCATCGGCACTCCGAGACTCTCGGCGACGCGCTCCGCCACGGGAACACCGCCGCGCGGCAGCGCCAGCACGAGCGGGTGCGGCTTGTTCTGCCCTTCCACCACGCGGGCCAGTCGCTCACCCGCGTCTCGCCGGTTCCGGAACACGTTCCTCACCCCAGTCGCGTCGTCGCGGTGCACGGGCTCACGGGCCCGGTGGTCGGCCCCGGATGAGCGGGGTACGACGGCGCGGACACCACCGCCGAAGCCTCGCGGGACCGGTCGTCCGTGGTTCCCGAGTGGTTGGGTCCCCCGCACTCCGGGTGCCCGGGAAGGCGTCCTCCGCCGGTACCCGGCCGCCTGCGTCCGCGCAGTTCACCGAACGTGCGCGGGCCCTGTGGTGAGCGTTACCCCGATGCCCCGAACGCACACATACCCGGACCGGCCGGGCGGCCGGCCTGCTCACCCGGGCCCTTCCGGCCACCTGCCCGATCGCCGGTTCCCGGTAGCCGCCCTCCCCCAGAAGTGCCGCCCTCCCCCAGAAGTTCGGACACGGCGCCGAGGTCCGCCGCGTACGGGGCGGGACACGGGGCCGCCGGGGGCCGTGCTCCGGAGCTGACCGAACCCCGGCCGGGCCCGGGAGGTTCGCTTTCCCGGGGAGCGGGCAGGGGACCTGGACAGTGACCGGCCAACACGCGGCGAGGAGGTCGACATGAGCTACGACGCGTTCCTGAAGGAGGTCCGCGAGCTGGGTGAGTACGCCGACCGCGAGGAAGCCGACCAGGTGAGCCGGGCGGTGCTCGGTGTGCTGGCGCCCCGGCTCCCGGCCAACGGGGCCGAGCACCTGGTCGCCCAGCTCCCCGACGAACTCGGCGACGCGGTGCGGCAGGGAGAGCTCCTCGACGCGGAGTCCTTCGGGGTCGAGGAGTTCCTCACCCGGGTGGCGGCGGCCACCGGCGCCCGCCCCAGGACCGCGGAGTGGGACGCCAGCGCGGTACTCACCACCGTGGCCGACAGGATCACCGGGGGCCAGCTCAACCACATCCTGAGCCAGCTCCCCTCCGGCTACGCCGTGCTGTTCGGCAAACCGGAGCTGAGCGACTGACCTGCCGCGCCCCGCCGGAAGAACGCCGGAGCGTGCCCGGTGGGGCGCGCGGTAAGCGTGCCCGGTGGGGCGCGCGGTACCGGGCGTTCTGGGCGAACAGGCTGGACGGTCCGGGCGGCTACCTCGGCTCCACCCGCCCGCACGGGAGGCCGCGGCCACGACCGCCGGGGTCCGCGTCGACACGAGCGCTCCGGGCACGCCCGCCCTGCACTTCACCCGCCGCCACCAGCACCCGCGGTCAGCGGTCTGGGCGGCCCTGACCACCGGGGAGGGTCTGCGCTGGACCCCGGAGGAGGACGGTGACGAGTGCGTGCTCAGGCTCTCCAGCACCGTCGCCGACCCCGCGTGGACGGCGAACACGGCGGCCGGGTGGGACGTGTCCCCGGGTGCGCTCGCCACGGCCCTCGACGGGCGCCCCCGGCAGGCCGGGGCCGCCCCCGGACGGGGAGCTCATCGCCCGCCACCGGACCGTGCTCGGCACCGGCTGACCCGGGAAGGCCTCCGGGCCCACGGGCACCGGCCGAGGGCCGCCGGGGTACCACGCGGTCGGCGTCCATGCCGCTCGCGCCGACCGACTACCGCGCGTCCCGGCGGACGACCGCCTTCTTCCCCTTGATGGTGCTGCCTTTCAGGGCGGCGATCACCTCGTCGGCCGCGGACTCGGGGACCTCCACCAGCGAGAAGCGGTCGGCGATCTCGATCGCACCGATGTCGCGCCCGCGGAGGGCCGACTCCCCGGCGATCGCGCCGACCAGGTCCTGCGGACGGATCCTGGCGCTGCGCCCGGCGCCGACGAAGAGGCGCGTCATCCCGCCCGACGACGGACGGCCGCGCCCTCCCGAGCGTCCGGGCGCCTCGCGGCGGCCGCGCTGCTCCCGCTCGGGCCTGACCGTGATCTCGGGGATCTCCTCCTCGTCGGCCGCGGGCCCGCCGGCCTCGTGCGCCAGCTTCACCGCGGCGAGCGCCACGTCCATGATGTCGAACTCGTCGGCGAGCGTCTCGACCACGACGCGGACGTGCTCCAGAGCTCCCTCGTCCTCCAGGAGGCTCTCGTGCAGCGCGGCGCGTGTCAGCTCCAGGCGCCGGGTCCGCATGTCGGCGATGGTCGGCACCTTCTCGATCGGGATCCGACTCTTGGTCGCCCGGGCGATGGTCTTGAGCATCCGGTGCTCGCGCGGCTCCACCAGGGTGATGGCCACGCCCTCGCGGCCGGCCCGGCCGATCCGGCCGATCCGGTGCACGTAGGTGTCGGACGCGGAGGGCACGTTGTAGTTGACCACGTGGGTGAGCTGCTCGACGTCGAGTCCGCGCGCTGCCACGTCGGTCGCGATGAGCAGTTCCGCCGTCCCGCTCCGCAGGCGCCCCATCACGCGGTCGCGCTGTTCCTGGCTCATGCCGCCGTGCAGCGCCTCGGCCCGGTAGCCCCGTCCGTTCATCGTCTCCGTGAGGACGTCGACCTCCTCACGCGTACGGCAGAAGACGATCGCGGCCTTGGGCGCCTCCACGTCCAGTACACGCCCGAGCGCCGCCGGCTTGTGCGCCCTCGGAACCATGTAGGCGCTCTGCCGCACCAGCGGAGCCTCGCCCGGGGCGGCCGTCGCCTCCTTGACCTGGGTCCGGACCGGGTCGGTCAGGTGGCGCTGGGCGATCGTGTTGATGCGCTTGGGCAGGGTCGCGGAGAAGAGCACCGTCTGGCGGTCCTCCGGCGTCTCCTGGAGGATCGCCTCGATGTCCTCGGCGAATCCCATGTCGAGCATCTCGTCCGCCTCGTCGAGGACGACCATCTGCAGGGACCCCAGGGAGATCGTGCCCCGGCTCATGTGGTCGAGCGCACGTCCGGGTGTGGCGACCACGACGTCGACCCCGCGCTCCAGGGCGCGGATCTGCCGTCCGATCGGCTGCCCGCCGTAGATCGGCAGGACGCGCGCGCCCAGGACCCGGCCGTAGCGGTGGACCGCCTCCGAGACCTGGATGGCCAGCTCACGCGTCGGCGCGAGGACCAGTGCCGTCGGTTCCGGACCCCTGTTGCCCTGAGGCAGCCGCTGGAGGATGGGAAGTGCGAAGGCGGCGGTCTTTCCCGTCCCCGTCGCAGCCTGTCCGAGCAGGTCGTGCCCCTCCAGCAGGGGCGGGATGGCCTCGCGCTGGATCGGCGTGGGTTCCTCGTAGCCGAGCGCGGAGAGCGCGTCCAAAAGCTCGGTCCGTAGCGACAGACCGGAGAAACCGGTCGTGTCGTCGGCTGGGGTCGGGGTCGGGGTCATGGGTCGAGCTCCTTGTACCGGAAGATTCCACACGGGTCCACGCTGGTGCCTCGTCCCGTCTGCGGGACGTCAACACTCTGCGGCTACCCAGGGTCCCACTCCTACCGACCCCGACGCCAACGGGACGGGCGCCGCCATGCCCGTGTCGGTCCGGGAGGCACGGTCGCGCGGAGTGGGCGAGCGCCCTCACCCGCCCTCCTTGGGCCTCCAGTTCCTGCCCCGTCCCGCCTTCTTGGGTTTGCGGACCAGGGGACGGGAAGGCTGCGTCCCCTCCTTCTCGGTGGCGACGGGCCTCTCGGCGGCGACGGGAGGCCCGCCGCCTCCCTCCTCCCGGAGGAGCCGCCGTTCCTTCCCCTCCAGCCTCTCCAGACGCTCCATCCGGCCGGTGAGCGCGGGCCGGTCGGTTTTGACGGACCGGTCGGTTTTGACGGGCCGGTCGGGTTCACGTGGGTCGTCCGGACCGCCGGCCCGGGCTGGCCGGGCGGGCGCCCGGGCGGATCCCTCGGTCACGGCTCCCTCCGGCTCCCCGGCACGGGGACGGATCCGCAGAACGTGTTCGAACCGTTCCGCGGCCGCCTCGGGAGCCGGTGCGGCCCCTGTTCCCGGGGCCTCGGCCGGGGCCGCGTCCGGTCGCTCGTGCGCGGGCGAGGAGTGGCGGTAGGCGCGGACCGCGTTCATGACCTGGTCGGCGGTGGAACCGGGCCAGGAGTAGTGGAAGACGGGGTTGAGCGGAGGACTGGTCTCGGTGATGAGGCCGTCCTCCTCGATGACGCAGCTGCCGCCGAGCGGCCAGCGGCCCAGGACCACGGCCGTGATGCCGCGGCGCTGCCCGTGCAGCAGCAGGCCGGAGAGCGCGGTCTCGTGCCGGGGGCTGGGAGCGGCCACCAGCGCCAGGGGCGGGTGCGGCTCCCCGGTGCTCCGGTGCAGCTCGCGCTGGAGGATCGTGAGGGCCTCCTCCATGGTGCCGACCATCCGCACGGGCTCGCAGGGGTGCGCGCGCAGCAGGTCGCGCCCCCGTTCACCCAGCAGACGGATGGCGTCGGCCTCTGTGAGCAGTACGCGCACGGCATCGCGGTCGAGGCGGTCGAGTGCGTTGGCGATCAGGCGCCGGGCGGCGCCGACGGCCCCCGGACCGGTGATCCCGAGTCCGGGCACGTGGTCGAGCTCCACCGTCACCCGTTCGTCGATGTCCTCCCCCGGGACGGGTCGGGGCGGCGGAGCCGGAAGGGCCAGGCGGCGCGGCCGGGACACCGTCGGCACGCGCGGAAGGCTCAGACGGACTCGGGGCACGCGGGCACCGCCCCGCCCCAGGAGGTAGCCCCCGGCCAGGCCCGCGAACGCCATCGCGCCGGTGACGGCGCCGTCGGGGATCTCCACGACCATCACCCCGCTGCCGTCCTCGGCGGTGTCGACCGAGGCCTCCACCGGATCGTCGTCGGAGGCCTCGGCGGACGCCGCCCGGGGCTGGAGGGAGGTCGGCTGCTGGGGGACGACGGTGTAGGCGACCTCCGCCCTGCGCTGGGCGGCGGCTCCCCCGTCGCGGGGCTCGCCGGACCCGGCACCGCTCACCGCGATCTCGGGAGCGTCCTCGCCCAGGAGTCCGCCGAGGTGGTCGGCGACCGCCTGGGCCCGGCGCTCGGACAGCTCCAGGTTGGCCGACGCACTTCCGCTGGGATCGGTGTGACCGGTGATCCGGACGGCCGTGTCGGGGTCACCGTAGGAGGCGATCATCTCCGCCGCCGGTGCCAGGTCCTCCCGCATCTGGTCCGTGAGTTCGGCCGATCCCACGGCGAAACCGGCGACGGCGCGCACCCGCTCGGTGGGCTGCGCGGGCGCGGCCTCCTCCGGGGCGGAGGGAGCGGAGCCGTCCTCCTCCCCGGCCGCCTCCCGCTCCTCCTGCTGGACGGCCGTGTCGGCGAACGCGGTGGCCGGGGCGACCGCCACGGTGCCCACGGCGGCGGCCGCGACGACCTGGAGGGGCCCCAGGGGGCGCAGCCTCCGGGGGGCGCCGCGCAGGCGGGCGAGGGTCTCCACGGCCAGGCCCGCCGCGTACAGGCCCCACAGCGCCCACAGCACGGTGACGAGCAGGGCGGTGGACACGCCCGGCGGCAGCCGCCAGCCGCGCAGGTGGGCCGCGGCCACGGCCCACGAATCCGGCAGCTCCGGCCAGGGCAGGTGCCACAGGAGCAGGTAGGGGATACCGGTCAGGACCGCTGCGGCGAGCAGGACCGCGCTCAGCCGTCGGATGTGGGACATGTCCGCCTCACGGGAGCTAGGGGGTCGGCTGGGTGTGGGGACGTGCGGTGGCCGTGGCGTCGACGGTGGTCGCGCCCAGCGGCATCAGGGTGAAGGAGTAGGCCACGGAGCAGGTCACGGTCACCGTGTCGCCGCTGACCGCGACCGTCCCGTCGGCACCGGCGGCGCTGAGGAAGGACCGCGCGGCGGCGGACGCCGCCGAGGGGTCGAGGGCGACCTCGTCCGTGCCCTCGCGGTAGGCGGCCCAGTCGAGCTGCTGGGCTCCCGCGCGGGCGGCCTCCTGGGCGAGGACCGCCGCCTCGTCGCGGGCGCGCAGCAGTCCTCCGCCGTCGGTCACGAGGCCCAGGCACAGCAGGAAGGCCGACACCATGACGGCGACGAACGCCGTGGTCTGGCCCCTGTCGTCCGCACGTCTCACGGCTGCCCCCTGAAGGCGTCCACGACCACCGTGGCGCTCCCGGCGACCGTGTAGGTCCCCGGGACGCCGAGGCCGGTGAGTCCGTCCAGTCCTACGCGGCACTCGACCGTGGCGGTGACCGCTCCCCCGGGGAGCAGCCCGCCGTGGTCGAGGGTGACGGTGTGGTCGCCGCAGCCCAGGCCGTGCTCGGCCAGGGACCGGGCGGCCGTACCCTCGGCGGTCGTCTCCGCGGCGGCCACCGTGCGTTCGAGGGAGGCCGCCCGCGCGGCGGAGTGCGCCACCTCCTCGGCGGTGGCGCGCGCGTCCACCACCCTCCCGGCGAACACCATGAGCAGTGCGAACGCCAGGAGGGCCGGAGTGAGGACCGCCAGCTCCGCCGACGCCGACCCGTGGTCGGCGCGCCCACGGGCCGTGGAGTGCGCGGAGCTCACGGGGCGGCCTCCGCGGGGACGAACCGCTCCACGGGCACGGAGGCCTCATGCCCCACAGGCCAGCTGAAGCCGGGGATGAGGCTGGGCACCTCCGCGTCGACCACGACGCGCACCTCCTCGTCCCCCCGGTCGACGGAGACGTCGAGGCCGGAGAGGAGGGAGCCGCCGGCCCCGTCGGAAACCGACGTGCCGCCGCCCGCGGTGCGCGACTGCTCGGCGGTCCTGCGCGCGATGTTCGCGGCGACGTGGTCGCCGTGCATCCACAGCGCGGTCTGGACGACGAGCAGGACCAGGAGCAGGAGGAGGGGCGCGGCCACGGCCATCTCGGCGCTGCCGCGGTCGTCCCGGAGAGGGCCCGCGCTCATTCCACGGAGAGGCTGTCGACCTGTGCCTTCACGAAGGTCAGGATGCCCGCACCGGCCGCGAGGGCGACACCGACCAGCAACGCGGTCATGATGACCGTCTCGGTGGAGTAGCCGTCGTCCCTGCGGCTGAGCAGCAGAGAGCTGAGGTAGGCGGTGAGGCGTTTCATCGGAGGTCTCCAGGGTGTGTCGGGGTCTCATGCGCTGAACAGGATGTGGCTCATCGCCGGGTAGCCCAGCAGAACCAGGAACCCGGTGAAGAGCAGGACCACCGGCAGGCTCATCCGCTCGGTGGCGGACTGGGCCTCGGCGTCCATCTCGGACAGGAACTGGGTGCGCAGCGTCTTGGCCTTGGAGGCCAGGGAGCCGCGGATGCGCGCGCCGTCGGCCCCGGCGAGCTGGAGGCTCGCCGAGAGCTCGGCGAACTCGGGAGTGTCGTAGCGCGTACCGAGGTCGCGCAGCGCGGTCCAGGGCGGCTGTCGCATGAGCACCGCCTCGCGCAGGCCCTCCCGGATACGGGCCATGGCCCATCCGTTGCCCGCGGCCCCGGCGTCGGTGAGAGCGCCGTTGACGCCCGCTCCCCCGGCCAGGGACACCACGACCAGGTCGGCGAAGCTCGCCAGGGCGCGGCGCATCCGTTCCCGGCGCTTGTTCGCCTCGTCGCGCAGGGACAGGTCGGGAGCGGACCAGGTCCCGAGGGCGAACAGCGCCCACATGACCGCGGCCACGCCGGTGGACGGCAGGAGCCCGGCCAGGGAGAGCGTCCCGCCCAGCAGCGGGGGGAAGGTCAGGCCCAGCAGCAGGCCGGTGAACTTCTCGGCGAGGTAGGAGGACGGTTCGCGGTCGCACACCCGCAGGTCGCGCCGGGTGCGGGGGCCCGGCATCCCGAAGCCCTCCAGGAGAGGGACGCCGACTCTTCCCAGGCGCGCCAGGACGCCCGTGTCCGGCCCCGCGGCCAGGGCGGGTCGAGGAGGGGGCGGCGCGGCCAGGCGCTCGGCGAGTGTGGGCCTCGCCCAGCGGGCGGCCAGCAGCGCCCACAGGGCCAGTCCGACGGCGGCTCCCGCCGCCGCGGCGGCCAGGACGGGGGTCATCGTGCGGCCTCCGGAGTGCGAGCGGGGGCGGGCTCAGGCGCGAGCACCCGCGGCCCCAGGTCGAATCGGGACATGCGGGCCAGCCAGACCAGCGCGGCCGCCCACAGGCTGCCGATGCCCGCGAGCACCACCTGGCCGAGGAAGCCGTCGAAGGGGTCCAGGTACTCGCGGTTGAACAGCAGCAGGAACGCGGCCATGCCCAGGGTCGTGGCGACGATGATCCGGGTGGAGGTGCGCAGCCGCGCGCGGCTCGCCGCCACGCGCACGAGCATCGCCGCCTGCTCACGGGCCGCCTCGGCCAGCGTGCCCAGCAGGACGCCCAGGTCGGTGGCGTGCCGGGTGGCCGCGGTGGCCAGGGCGGCGGCCACCAGGTCGGCGGTGGGGTTGTCGACCTCGTCGGCGAAGGAGCGCAGGGCGTCCTGCGTGGGCTGGCCCGCCCGCAGCCGCTCGGCGAGGTGGGCGACCGGCTCGCGCACCTGTTCGGGCGCGATGGGCACGGTGGCGGCGACGGCCTGGTGCAGTCCGGCGGCGCCGGCCATCAGGTCGCGCAGCATCTCGGTCCAGGCGGCGACGGCCTCCACACCGGTCACCTGCTCCTGGTGCCGGCGGTCGGGCCCCAGCACGGCGGGACCCCACCAGCAGCCCGCCGCGGCGAGTACCCCGGCCACGGGCCAGCCGGTGGCGAACCAGACGAGCACACCGCCGATGACGGCCCCGGCCAGCCGCAGCGGCCGCTGTCGGCCGAGCAGGACGGTGCGCCACCGCGGGATCCGTGAGGCCCGGGAGGAGGAGGAGGCGGCCAGCGAGGCCAGGGCCAGCCACACCCCCGCGCCGGTCAGGGCCCCGGCTGCGGCCAGGAGGAGCACGGGTGTCGTCACGGCGCCCACCCCGCCGTGTCGGGGTGCAGCAGAGCGGGGGCGAACCCGGCCTCGGCGAGGACGTCGAGCGTGTCGGGGCTGGGCGGCGCGGCCGGCAGAGGGCCCTCGCGGCCGCGCCGGTAGACCTCGTTGGAGACCACGTTCTGCCCCTCGGCGCCCACGACCTCGCGCACGCTCGTGACCATGCGCCCGCCGGTGGGCAGGGCGGACACGTGCACGACCAGGTGCACGGCGGCGGCCACCAGGGACGCGGTGGCGTCCAGGGGCAGGCGCTCGGCGGACTGGGCGGCGTAGGCGCCCATCTTGGTGAAGGCCCCTGCGGAGTTCGCGGCGTGCAGGGTGGTGAGGCTGCCGTCGTTGCCCTGGCTCATGGCGTTGAGCAGCGGCACCGTCTCGTGGCCGCGCGTCTCGCCGACGATGACGCGGTCGGGGGACATGCGCAGGGCCGTGCGCACGAGGTCGGCGATGGTGATCTCGCCGACGCCCTCGACGTTGGCCGGTCGTGCCTGGAGGGCGACGCAGTCGGGGTGGGCCACGCGGTCGCGGTCCAGGCCGAGTTCGAAGACGTCCTCGATGGTGACGAGCCGCTCGTCGGTCGGGATCTCGGCGGCCAGGGCGCGCAGGAGGGTGGTCTTGCCCGCGCCGGTGCCGCCGGTGATGACCATGTTGCGGCGGGAGCGCACCCCCGCGCGCAGCAGGGCGACCAGGGTGTCGTCGACCGTGCCCAGCTCGCGGAGCTGTTCGAGGGTGGTGCGGCCGTAACGGTGGCGGCGGATGGACACGGCGGGCTGCCGGGAGACCTCCATGACGGCGTTGAGGCGCTCGCCGCCGGGCAGCTGCATGTCGAGGATGGGCGCACCGGGATCGAAGCGCCGCTCCCCCGTGGCGGACTCGGCGGCCAGGCGCCGGACCAGGGCGACGACCTCCTCGGGGTCGTCGAAGAGGGAGTCGTGCCGTTCACGGGTGCCGTCGGCGCGGCGCACCCACACGTGGACGCCGTTGATGTTGATGTTCTCGATCCCGGAGTCGTCCAGGAGCGGTTGGAGGGGGCCGAGCCCGCACACCCGGGCCAGGGCGCCCGCGGCGACGGAGGCCTCGGTGGGGGCGTCGAGCACCTGTCTGCCCTCGGCCAGGGCGCGGCCCGCCTCCTCGTCGAGGATCTGGGCGATGAGGCGCTCGGCGCGGGCACGGTACTCCTCGGGCGTGTCCTCGGGGGCTCCGCGCGTCTCCTCGCTCAGCCGCCGGGTGGCCTCGGCGGTGATCCGCTCCACCCGCTCGCCCACGGTCCGGGCCCGGTCGGTGTCCAGGAAGAAGCCGTCGGTGATGTCGAGGCCGGCCTCATGTCCGCTGCTCATGCGGGGACCCCCGTCGTCTCGGCGACGGACCGCGCGGCCGCGTCGGTGGGTGCGGCGGCCCCGGCGAGGTCGCCCGCCAGGCGCGCCGCGGCCCGCAGCAGCGGCCTGCGGTGCGGCTTGCGCAGGTTGGCCTCTCCGCGCAGGAACGCCGCCGAGCGCGGGTCGGAGGGGATCCTGCCCCACACGTCCGGGCCCAGTGCGCCCTCGATCTCGCGGACGCCCCCGGTGCCGCCGACGACGACGGTGCGCAGGCACGGCAGGCTCCGGGCCAGGGGCTCGGCGGCCTCCTTGGCCCGGCGCAGCTGGGCGAGGTCGTCGGCGACGAGCAGGAGGGCTTCGTCCGCACGCGCGGCCAGGCCGGAGGCGGCCGCGCCGGGAGTCAGGCGGCCCAGGTCCAGGACGACCGCGGGACCGTCTCCGGAGGCGAGCACGTCGGGGTTCTGGGCGAGGAGGCGCACCGCGCCCTCGGCGCGGTCGGCGGTGACGGGCGCGGGGCACACGGCCAGTCCCCCGGGGAGGACCTGGGTGTGGGCGGCCAGGTCGGCGGCGCCTCCGCCGTGCCGGGCGGCCGCGGCCAGGCCGGTCAGCCCCGGGGCGAGCTGGAGGCGCCGCCAGGTGGCGACGTCGCCGCCCGAGGCGTCGGCCTCCACCAGGACGGCCCCGGCCTCGCCCGGCCAGACCGCGGCCAGCGCCATGGCCGCGCAGGTGACGCCGGGTGCCCCGCCCAGGGAGAGGAGCGCCACGGTCCGGGGCATCACGCGTCTCCCCTGGGGTTGACCTGGACGACGCTGATCCGCTCGGCGGCGGCCGCCGAGGCGATGGCGGCGGCGTCGGTGGAGGCCGCGACGAGCTCGATCGTGACGGAGCCGTCGTCGGCGGCGGAGGCCTGGACGCTCCGCACCAGGGCGCGGTAGGCCTCCACCCCGGCCGTGGCGCCCTCCTCGGGGGTGACCACGACGGAGACCGCCGTGCCCGGGACCAGGGAGGAGGGGAAGCGGCCGGGGCGCAGGGCCACGCCGACCACGGCCCGGTCCCGTTCGGGGAAGGCCGCCTCGGTGCCCAGCGCGGACTCGGGCAGGATCCCGCCCTCCGCGACCGGGACGGTGAGGGTCTGGCCGACCGCCTCCTCCATACGCTCGTCGCCGACGAAGGAGACGCCGTCGGCGACGGCGATCCGCGCCACCCTCAGGTCCTCCGCTGTCACCACGTGCCCGGCGGACAGGTCGGTGTCGGCGACGAGCACCCCCCTGCGGTCGTCCATCCGCTCCAGGGCCAGGACGCCGCTGAGGGCGCCCACGGTCATCAGGACCAGGGCCAGGACCAGCCACCGCCACCGGCGGGGGCCGCTGCCCAGGAGCCGCACCGGCGGGGTGTCGCCCGTCCGTGGGGGCGCCGCGGGCGCCGGTGCCGTCTTCGTGTCCACCACGTCTGTCGTCTCTCTCGCTGCTATCGGGAGCCTGTGTCGGTGACCAGGCCGTGGGATTCGGCCACCCGGAGTTCGACCTGCGAGGCCGTGGTGACCGGGTCGAGCGCGCCCGCCTCCCCGTCGGAGAACTCCCAGCCCACGTCCCAGCCGACCTCGACGGAGACGGCGTAGACGCCGCCGGGCCGGCTGTCGGAGGGCAGGGTGTAGACGTGTCCGCAGTCGGGGGAGGCCGCGGCGGGGTCGTGCACGGCCGGGTCGAAGGGGGTACCCGGGCCCTCGCACCGGACCTCGGTGCCGTCGCCCAGGGTCCACACGGTCGCGGTGGGGGTGGCGGTGACCGTGAGGGACCAGCCGGGCACCTCGGCGGAGGCCTCTGCGGCCTCCCAGTCCTGGGACTCGACCCACAGCCACACGGGGGTGTTGACCAGGACCAGCGACTCGTTTCCGGGGGAGGTCGCGATCCGGGGCGGGGGCAGTTCGAAGGCGGCCATGGACTCCTGGATGAGGGTGACCGGGTCGGTGGGGGCCTCCCCGTCTCCGTCGTAGTCGACGGCGTCCCAGTCGATGGCGTCCCAGTCCACCTGGGACCAGTCGATCGCGTCCCAGTCGACGGCGCTCCAGTCGACGGCACTCCAGTCGGTCCCGTCGCCGGAACCGGTCGGGGTGCCGGAGCCGTCGGTGGCACCGGTGCCGCCGGACCCCGGCTGGCCTCCCTGGGACTTCCACCAGCGCAGCAGGATCGAGCAGCCCAGGCCGCCGGAGGTGCCGCACTCGACCTGCCCGAGGAAGGAGCCGTCGTCGGCGTGGGCCGTGGCGGGGAGTCCCGCCATGAGCAGGGTCAGTACCGCGGCCGTGGCCGCGGGTCGAACGGGTCTCAGCATGATCCCGCCTCCCAGATCCGCAGGTCGGACACGCGCCAGGCGAGTCCGTCGTGTATGAGCGTGGCCTCGACACGGCGCGGTCCCTCCCCGGTGGAGGAGCCCACGCCGAGGTTCCAGTCGGAGTCGTCGAGGCAGTCGTCGACCGTCGCGCGGTCGGAGCCCCCGACCTCCACGCTGGGGTCGAGGACGGGTTCACCGGTGACCTTCGCCCCCGCGGCACGGGCGCCCTCCAGGGCGGTGCTCATGAGCACGAGCGCGCCGCCCGCCGCGTGGTCCTCCAGGTCGGCGGGGACCCCGCCTCCCTCGTGGGAGGCGGCCACGACCGTGTCCCACATGCCGGTGTACGCGGCGAGCGCGGCGGCCTCCTCGTCACTCGGGGAGGGTTCGGGAGGCGGCGGTGTCGCCGCCTGGACCCCGTCGCCGGAAGCGGCGCAACCCGCCGACAGGGCGAGGGCCGCGCAACATCCCGCGACCGCGGTCCAGCTCCGGGCGCGGACGGCTCTTCTTACGGCTGTCGTCATTCGTGCGTTCTCCACTGCCGTGGGAAGGGGGGCTGGTGCATGGCGGAGCCGGCCCGCGCGAGCGGGCCCTTTCCCTTCGGAGGAGGGTGACGGGGAGGTCCTCCGCCCGGGAGGCCGCTTCTTCCGTCCGGGTTCCGGCCCGCCGTGAGCTGGCACGACCGGGGAGCCGCGCGGGACGGAGCTCTCGGCCTGACCGAAACAATGTGGTATTGAGTGTGTTTTTACCTGTCTTTGCGTGAGCTTATAGAGAAGTTGCCTGTCACAACAACCCCCAGAGCCCCTCTTTGACTGTGATCCGGTCGACTTTCCGGACATCGGACTCAGAAGGGACACGCAGTCGGATCACTCCGACGAACACACGTGAAACAACACCCAAACGGACATCACCGACATGGTCGAGCGATCAGACCGCGAGCACGCGGGGGCCCCGCCCGCGCAGCCCCCGGAGGGCGTCGGGGTCCGTCCCGGTGTCGGTGATGAGGCAGTCCGCCTCATCCAGCCGAGCGAACCGGGAGATGCGGTCATTGCCGATCCTGGTGTGGTCGGCCAGCAGCACGATCCTGTCCGAGGCGCGCACCATGGCGCGCCTGGCCATCACCTCCGCGGGGTCCGAGCAGGTCAGGCCGCGCCCCGGGGACACCCCGTCGGCGACCATGAAGGCCACGTCGACATGGACCTGCTCCAGCAGGCGCACGGAGGCCGGCATGGTCCCGGCCGCCGCGCTCACGTGTCCCCCCAGCAGGTGCACGGAGAGGTCGCGGCGCGAGGCCAGCCCCAGCGCGGCGGGGACCGAGTTGGTCAGGACGTTCAGCCCGCACCCGGCGGGCAGCAGCCACGCGATCCGCTCCGCCATCGGCCCCGCGTCGAGCAGGATCAGCCCCTCACGCGGCAGTTCCGCCAGGGCGGCCCTGGCGATTCTGCCCTCGGCGGCCGAGAGCCGCCGACCCGCCCCGGACGGGGCCGTCGTGGCGCTCACGCCCGTTCCTCGCCTGACGGCGGTGGCGCCACCGCTGAGACCGCTCACAAGGTCCTCCGACCCGTCGGTGTCCGCGCCCCCGAGCGCGAGGGCGGTACGCCCCACGCCGCCGTGTGGATCCGATCGGTTCATCTGTCTCTTCACCAGGAGAACATCTCGCTTGAAAGGGAACGCTATGCGAACACCCCCGCCTTTCAGGGAAAACCGTTGCGAAATGACGACGGAGGGCGAGCGCCGCCAAACCGTCCGCAGCGCCCCGGGAGCGCTGGGCGGGGCACCTCCGAAGGAGACGCGCGCCCAGGCGGACCTACCACAGACAGGAGGCACACAAGGCAACACATAGGGACGGAAGCAGAAACACAAGCACAACTACTTCCACATCGGGACCTGCCGGTGCTACTTTCGTGCCTCGCGTAGCGGCGGCCCGGAAGGTGGAACCGCGTATGCCGTTGGACCCCGACATGCCCGAGTCCACACGCACCGCCATCAAGGTCCTCACCGGCATCGAGGTGCCCCG